>JAIXSE010000008.1 GCA_027484825.1 Rubrivivax sp.
ATCACGGCGATCAGCAGATAGGCGGTGATCAGCCAGGTCCAGGCAAACATCGGCATCTTCATCAAGGTCATGCCGGGGGCCCGCATGTTCAGGATGGTGACGATGATGTTGATCGAGCCCATGATGGACGAGGCACCCAGGATGTGCATGGCGAAGATGCCGGCATCCATCGAGGGGCCCATCTGCAGAGTCAGCGGCGCGTAGAGCGTCCAGCCGGCGGCGGGGGCGCCTCCGGGCATGAAGAAGGAGCCCACCAGCATCAGCGCGGCCGGAATCATCAGCCAGAAGCTGAAGTTGTTCATCCGCGCGAAGGCCATGTCCGAGGCGCCGATCTGCAGCGGAATCATCCAGTTCGCGAAGCCCACGAAGGCCGGCATGATGGCGCCGAACACCATGATGAGGCCATGCATGGTGGTGAACTGGTTGAACTGTTCCGGGTTGAAGAACTGCAGGCCCGGTTGGAACAGCTCGGCGCGGATGCACAGCGCCAGGATGCCGCCGATCATCAGCATCGTGAAGCTGAACAGCAGGTAGAGCGTGCCGATGTCTTTGTGATTGGTGGCGAACACCCATCGACGCCAGCCGGTCGGCGCATGGTGATCGTCATGGTGGTCATGAACGTGACCGGTCGGGTGATCAAGCACTGCACTCATTTGGGAAGTCCTCGTCCGTCAGATGCACGCCCACATGTGGGCCGCTGGTTGCGCTGGCTCAGGGTGGGGGCTCTGTTCATTGGGGCTTTACTGGTCCCGTTGTGGAGCCCGTTTTTGGGCCCGTTACTGGGTCGGCGATGTCGGCGATTTCAGCGATTCATTTGGCCCGTTCAGCCACGACTTCAGCGGGCTGAACGATCTGGCCGGTCTTGTTGGACCAGCTGTTTTTTGTGTAGGTGGCGACCGCGGCAATTTCCGTGTCGTTCAGGATGGCCTTCCAGGCCGGCATCTGGTTGCGGCCGTTGAGCAGCACGTGGATCTGGTCGGCATGGGTTTCCGACAGCACAAGCTTGGAGCCGTCCAGCGCCGGGAATTGGCCGGCGCCCTTGCCGTCGGGGCGGTGGCAGACGGCGCAATTGGCGGTGTAGACCTTCTCGCCGCGGGCGATCAGATCTTCCTGGGTCCAGACCTTGGTCGGGTCGTCGGCCTTGGCGGCGGCCTTTTTCTGCTCGTCCGCCACCCAGGCGCTGTAGGCCTGCGGGCTCAGCACCTTCACATGGATGGGCATGTAGGCGTGTTCCTTGCCGCACAGCTCGGCGCACTGGCCGTAGAAGTCGCCTTCCTGCTCGGCCTTGAACCAGGTGTCGCGCACGAAGCCGGGAATCGCATCCTGCTTCACGCCGAAGGCCGGCACCATCCAGGCATGGATCACGTCCTGTGCGGTGGTGATGATGCGAACCTTCTTGTTCACCGGCACCACCAGCGGGTTGTCCACCTTCAGCAGGTAGTTGTCGATATCGCCGGGCTTGCCGGAATCCGACAGCGCGCGCTGGGAGGCGTCCAGGGTGGAGACGAAATGAATGCCGTCGCCCTCGCCCTTGATGTATTCGTAGCCCCACTTCCACTGGTAGCCGGTAGCCTTGATGGTGAGGTCGGCATTGGTGGTGTCCTTCATGGCCACCACCACCTTGGTGGCGGGCAGCGCCATCAGGATCACGATGATGAACGGCACCACCGTCCAGGCGATTTCCACCTTCACGCTTTCGTGGAAGTTGGCCGAGACGGCGCCCTTGGACTTCCGGTGCTTGAAGATGGAATAAAACATCACGCCGAACACGGCGACAAAGATGACCAGGCAGATGACCAGCATCATGTTGTGCAGCCACGCCTGTTCATGCGCGATCTTGGTGACTGCCGGATGCAGGTTGAGCTGGTTGACCGCCGGACCACCGGGCAGGTCGTTCACGGCCAGGGCCGACTGGCTGGCCAGCGCGACCGCTGCGGTCAGCGCCAGCTGGCTGCACCGTCGCACCAGCGGATGCACATCACTGTTCATCATCGTCATGGTTCGTCTCTTCATCCGGTCTTTCTTGAGCTCTCGTCGCCCGGGTCTCCACCAGGCGGTGTCGAAGGTCGAAATCCAGGGCCCCCTTGAGGCCACCGAATTTTAGCCCACGCCCCTTTTTTGGCCTTTTCCACGCTTTCACCCACGCAGAGCCGTGCACCAATGCTGGACTATGACTGCCGCCGAGGGCGTCAACCGCCCTGGAATACCCTCAGAGCGCCCTTCCGGGACGCTGTCCGCAACGCTTGATCCGCGTCAATTCTCACTCGATCGGCAGGCGTCGGCCCCTGCCGTCGGGGTCAGTGCTTGCCTGGTCCGCGGATCATGGCCCGCATCTGCTCCAGGGACACCTCGGTCTGTGCCGCCACTTTGACACGCGGCTGCGGCTTGAAGGCGTGGCCGTAGACCAGTTCCACGCTGAGTCCGAGGCGGCCGTCGGCACCGCGCAGGGACTCCAGCGCGGCCAGCAGGCGGGCCTGCCATGCACGCCCTCGCAGGCCGGGCGTGCGCAGCACCGAGACATTCCCGCCCAGGGCGTGCAGGTCGGACAGCAGTGATTCGGGCGTGGCCCAGGTCAGGCGCAGATGCTCCTGGTCCATCACGGGGTCGGCAAAACCGGCGTGCACCAGCATGTCGCCAAGGTCATGCATGTCCACCCACTCCGGGGTGGGAACGCCCCACCCTTGCTGGGCATACAGCTGGCGGAGTTCGATGAAGCTGTCCGGCCCAAAGCAGGAGAACATCAAAAACCCATCCACAGCCAGCGCTTCATGCCACTGAGCGATCAGACCTGGCTTATCCGTTTCCGCATGCAGCTCCATGTTGGACCACAGCAACTGCGCCGCCCCGGCGGGCGCCTGGGCGACCAGCTCCGGCGCCGCGGCGCCGCGCAGCCGCTCGAGCATGGATTGCATCCAGCCGCGTCGCAGCCGCTGTTGCCAGTGGGTGCGGACGACGTCATCCGGCTCGCACCACTGCTGCACGGCTTGCGGATAGTGCTGGCGCAACCCGGCATCCCCGCCGCCGATGGACGGGCGCCGCTGCAGCACTTGGGCGGGTTGGAGTTTGATGATGGGCAGCCGGTCCAGCATGCGCTGAGCCACTTCCTGATGCAGCCAGGGCGGCTGCTCGGCCAAGGCCAGACGACGGCGCTGCCGCCGTGCCGCCGCCGCATCAATCTGCTGTGTGCCTGGCGGCAAAGCCTCATTCCCACTCATGGGGCGGGATTGTAGGGGGCCATGGGAGACCTCATGCCGCGCGGGAGTTTGATGCCGCACAGGGGCGAAGGGCTCGAGCGGTTGGGCGGGCTCGGTTGGCCCGGTTGGCCGGGTTGGCCGGGTTGGCCGGGTTGGCCCGGCCAGTGCCTGCTGTGCCGGCAATGGTGCCGCGGGCGCTGCTGCCCGGACTGCACGCGTCGGCTGGAGGGCGATGACCGCCCGCGTTGCCTGCGCTGCGGGCTGCTGCTCCACCGATCCGGGTTGGCGGGCGCTGACTTGCATTGTGGTCGCTGCCTGCGCAAGCCCCCTGCCCTGGTGCGCTGCGTGGTGGCGCTGGACTATGCCTTTCCCTGGGACCACTGTCTGCAGGCCCTCAAATTCCGCGCCCGGCTGGAGATGGCGCCCTTGCTGGCGCAAGCGCTGGGCGCTGCGTTAGCCCGGGCTCACTCCCCGGCAGTGCCTCTGCCGGCGGTCAGCCTGGTGCTGCCGATTCCCTTGTCGGCGCAGCGTCTGCGCGAGCGGGGTTTCAACCAAAGCCTGGAGATCGCGCGTCACCTGCCCGGGCAGCGACAATACCGTCTCTGCGCCCGCACGCTGGTGCGCACGCGGCATACCCGCCGGCAGTCCGAACTTCCGCTGGACGAGCGCCTGTCCAATCTGCGCCTGGCCTTTGCGGTGAAGCGCACGGTGACCGGGCAGCATGTAGCCCTGGTGGATGACGTGATGACCAGCGGGGCCACCCTCTTCGAGGCGGCCTCGGCCTTGCGGCGTGCGGGTGCGGCCAGTGTTCAAGCCTGGGTGGTGGCGCGCACGCCTTGATGCCCGACTGCGGCCGATTGCGCCAGATTGCACCCGACTGCTGCCGGTTGCACCCGATTGCGCCCAACCGGCGAGTGCAGTTGGCCGATCGCAGTCGCTTCAGGGCGGGCCCGCCCGACTCAACGAAAGGATTTCATGTTCAACATCGTGCTGGTGCATCCGGAGATTCCGCCCAACACAGGCAATGTCATCCGGCTGGCGGCCAACACTGGCTGCCGCCTGCACCTCATCGAACCGCTGGGGTTCTCGATGGAGGACCGTCTGCTGCAGCGGGCGGGTCTGGACTATCACGAGTACGCGCCGGTCATGCGCCATGCCGACTGGGCGGCCTTTCTGGCGGCGGAGCACCCGGACGAGACCCGGATGTTCGCCTTCACCACCCGGGGCAGCCGATTGCTACCCGAGGTGGCGCTGCGCGCGGGCGACTATCTCGTGTTCGGCTGCGAGACCGCCGGCCTGCCCCCGGACCTGCGGGAGCGCTTCCCGCTGGAGCAGCGGGTGCGGCTGCCGATGCGTGCCGGTCAGCGCAGCCTGAACCTCAGCAATGCGGTGGCGGTGGCGGTCTTTGAAGGCTGGCGCCAGAACGGTTATCTGGACGGGGTCTGAATGGAGGCCTGAATGCAGCCTGAATGGAGCCTGCCCAGTGGACGGGCTCCACAATGGACTCTCAAGGGACACCCAAGGCACTCACAAGAGCCTCACCACTCCGACTTGGCCTGACGCCCCATCAGCGCTTCCATCGCCCCATGGGTATCCAGGCGGCCTTCCAGCACGTCCACCACCGCAGCGGTGATGGGCATCTCCACCCCCAGGGACTGCGCCCGTGACAGCACGGTTGGCGCGCTGTACACGCCTTCGGCCACATGGCCCAGGCGCTGCAGGATGGCGGGCAGGTCCAGGCCCTCGGCCAGCAGCAGGCCGACGCGCCGATTGCGGGACAGGTCTCCGGTGGCGGTGAGCACCAGGTCGCCCAGGCCTGCCAGACCCAGCAGCGTCTCCGGCTGAGCGCCCAGCGCCAGGGCCAGCCGCTGCATCTCGGCCAGGCCGCGCGTGATCAATGCGGCGCGGGCATTCAGGCCCGGCCCCTTCCTGCCTGCCATCTCGGCGGCCAGGCGCAGCCCGTCCGCGATGCCGACAGCGATCGCCATCACATTCTTGACCGCCCCGCCCACTTCCACGCCGACCGGATCGGCCGACGAATACACCCGCAGACGCTCGCTATGGAACGCCTGCACGCCCAGTTGCGCCAGTTCCGGGTGCTCTGACGCGGACACCAGCGCGGTCGGCTGCCCAGCGGCCACCTCCTGCGCAAAGCTTGGCCCGGACAGCACGCCGGTGGCCAGTTGCGGCACCACGTCGCGCGCGATTTCGTGCCCGAGCTGCCCGGTTCCCGCCTCAAACCCCTTGCACAGCCAGAGGCTGCGAGACCGGGGCGGCAGCACCGCCAGCATGCTGCGCAGCGCGGCCATCGGAGTGGCGATCACGATCAGCCCTGCCTGCCCATGGGCCAGCGCGGCAGACAGATCGCTGCTCAGCTGCAGCGACTCGGGCATCGGGGCGTCGGGCAGATACCGGGCATTACGCCGGTCGGCCTGCATCGTGGCCACGGCGGCAGCGTCGCGGGCCCACAGCAGCACGTCGTGGCGACCGCTGGCGGCGATGGCCAGGGCGGTGCCCCAGGCGCCGGCGCCAAGCACGCTGATCTTCATGCGCAGGAGAGCATCGGACATGGTGGTCAGGGAATCACAAAAGCGACAACGCCGGCCGGGCGGACGCTTCCGCGGGGCCGGCGCTGGTCAGGCGGGGACTGCTCAGTTGGGGGCGGATTCGCCGCTGGCGCCCATGGCTTGGGCTTGCTGCGCTTCGAACATGGCCTGGAAGTTCACTTCGGTCAGCAGCACGGGCGGGAAGCCGGCGCGGGTGCAGACGTCGGACACGATGGCGCGCAGATAGGGGTAGATCATCTGCGGGCACACGATGGCGAGGATGCCTTCGAGCTGTTCCTGGGGCACGTTGCGGATCTCGAAGATACCGGCTTGCTTGGCCTCGATGAGGAACAGGGTCTTGTCCTGGACGGTGGTGGTCACGGTGGCGGTCACGCTCACTTCGAACAGGCCTTCGGCGACCGGTTCAGCGGACAGGGCCAGCTTGATATCCACTTGCGGCTGCGCCTGCTCCAGCAGGATCTGCGGGGCATTGGGCTGCTCCAGCGACAGGTCCTTGAGGTACATGCGCTGGATTTGGAACACGGGGGTGCTGTTGTCGTCGGCCATGCTTCTTCCAAAAATGGGAAGGCCCGCAGGCGCGGGCCATGAAAAGCATTATGGCATTGCCGATCCACCGCCATGACCGGGTGATCACCCAACATGAAACGAAGCGCGAGCCCCCCGCCCCACCAACGCCACTGACCTCCGCAGTCAGCCTCGCCGCAGTCCTCAATTCAGGAAAGAGGGAGCCCGGGGCCCCTTTGCGGAAGTTAAGAAGGGAATGCCCGGCGAAGCCGGGCAGGAATGACATGAAGCAAAGGGGCCCCGGGCTTCCTCTTTCCGGCGCGCACGCCAAAAGGGGAGGTCAGCCCACCAACATCGGCTGCAAAGCGCCCTTCTGATCCAGCGCGATCAGATCATCACACCCCCCCACATGGGTCTCGCCGATGAAGATCTGGGGCACTGTCCGACGCCCGGTCAGCTCGATCATGGTGTCCCGCTGAGCCGGATCCAGATCCACGCGGATTTCCTCGATCTGCTCCACCCCTCGCTGTTTCAGCAGGGACTTGGCCCGCACGCAGTACGGGCAGACCTGGGTGGTGTACATCTTCACGGCGCGCATCGCCTTACCTCCAAAACTGCAATTAAGCCTCCGACGAGGCCTCACGGTGGCTGGATGTCGAGATCAGGCTGCCGACTTTTCCACTGGCAGGCTGGCTTCCCGCCAGGCGGCCAGACCACCGGCCACGGGCACCACTTGCGTGTAGCCCTGTTGACGAAGGATGCCAGCAGCGCGCCCCGAGCGTGCGCCAGTCTTGCACATCAGCACCAGCGGCAGGGCCTTGTTGGAGGGCAGTTGCTTGATCGGCTCCCCGGTGGTGAGCACATTCAGCGGCACATTCCGGGCGCCCACTGCGTGGCCTTGGGCGAATTCTTCCGGCTCGCTCACATCGATGAGCACGCCCTTCTCACGATTGAGCAGCCGCACCGCCTCGGCGGTTGTCACGCCCGAAGACTTGCCGCGAAACGAGGTCCACAGCAGCAAGCCGCCGGAAATCACCGCCGTCAGCACCAGATACCAGTTGTCGATCAGGAATTTCAAAGCCAGGCCCAACCAATGAAAACCGCAGATTATAGGTTTGTGCCTTTTACAGCCGGAACGTCGACACCGCCGTCTGCAGCGTCCGGGCCTGCTGCTCCAGACTGTTGGCCGCCGCCGCGGCCTCCTCCACCAGCGCCGCATTTTGCTGCGTCATCTGGTCCAGCTGCAGCACCGACTGGTTCACCTGCCCGATCCCCTGGCTCTGCTCGGCAGAGGCCGCCGTGATCTCGCTGATGATGTCCGACACCCGCTGCACGCTGGCCACGATCTCATCCATCGTGGCGCCCGCATCCTGCACCAGCCGCGAGCCCGACTCCACCCGCTCCACGCTGGCACCGATCAGTGACTTGATCTCCCGCGCCGCTTCCGCACTGCGCTGCGCCAGGGACCGAACTTCCCCGGCCACCACCGCAAACCCGCGCCCCTGCTCCCCCGCCCGGGCGGCTTCCACCGCCGCATTCAGCGCCAGGATGTTCGTCTGGAACGCAATCCCGTCGATCACCCCGATGATGTCGCCGATTTTGCGCGAGCTGGCGGTGATCTCGTCCATCGTCGACACCACCTGCCCCACCACCTCACCGCCGCGACGCGCCACTGTCGCCGCCGAGCCGGCCAGCTGATTCGCCTGGCTCGCCGCATCCGCGCTCTGACGCACCGTCTCGGTCAACTGCTGCATGTTGGAGGCCGTCTGCTCCAGCGAGCCGGCCTGCTTCTCCGTCCGGGTGGACAGATCCTGATTGCCCGCCGCGATCTCGCGCGAGGCCACCGTCATCGAATCCGTCCCATTGCGCACCTCGCTCACAATGGCCTTGAGCCCCTGCGCCGTGTCCCGCACGGCCGCCAGCAGACTCTGGTCCGCGCCCGGCGCCACCTGGATCTGCTGCGCCAGATCGCCCTGGGCCATCTGCTGCATCACCTGGCGCGCGTATTCCGGCTCACCGCCCAGCTGCTTCCACACACTGTTGATCAGCAGCAACGAGCCCAGCCCCAGGCACAGCACCACCACCACGCCGCTCACCACCGTCACCACTACGCTGGCGGACACACCGCCCTCAGCCCGGCTCAGCGACGCATCAAAACTGCCCTGCGCGTCCTTGCTCGAGCTTGCCAGCAGATCCGCCAACGCCTTCTGCGCGGCCTGCATCTTGGGAATGGCGCCGGCCTGGTCGCCCTGCTTGATGCCCAGGAACAGTTGCGCCGTATCCACCGACGCCGCGTAATAAGCCTCGAACGCCTTGTCCAGCTGCCCGCCTTCATCGGACCGACCGGGAATCGCCTTGATGCCGGCGATCACCTTGCGCATGGTCGCGGCGCGCTCCCCGGCTTCGTCCAGCCGCTTCTTCTCCCCTTCGGCCACCGCACTCTGGATGGTGCCGCTGAGGTTTTCCAGCTGCGAGGACAGCTGCGTCGTCGCCACCAGATAGGGATAGTCCGCGTCCCCCAGCGCCTGGATCGCGCCGGACGTACGGGTGGAATAGAACAGCACCACCGCAATGCCCACCGCAAAGATCAGCGCCGCCACCACGGGCAGCATCGCGATTCGCGTCTTCAGCTTCATCTTCTGTCTCCAGCACACACGCAGGCGCCGACCTCAAAAGGGCGGCGCCTGCGGCTCACAAGGTCTTGCAGGGCGACCGGTGCGGCCGCCCTGGCGTTTTTACTCAGCGCCAGGCGCTTCAGTCAATGCTGAGGACCACCTTCACCGAGCTGTCCACGGCCGACTTCTCGATGTAGCCGATCGCATCCGGATTACCGGCCACGAACTTCTTCACATCGGCCGAGCTGCCCAGCTCCTTGGGCGGCGTGCCCTTGCCCGAGAACACCAGGCGCGACCAGGCCGCTTTCACCTGAGCCGAGGACTTGCCGGTGGCCTTGGTGTAGAACGTGTCACGGGTGCCGGCGCTTTCCGGCAGGTCCACCGCCACGGCGGCATTGCCATTGGGCAGCGCATTGCTCTTGCCCAGGAAGATGGACGACACCTGCTCGGCCGTCATGTTGCCCACGGCGCTCTTGGCGCTCACCACCACGGCCACCTGCGCCTGCGCGGCAACACCGGCCACCAGCAGGGCGGCGCCCACCACCATCTTGTTCATCTTGAATTGCATCTGGGACCTCGCCGCTCAGAACACGAAATCAACTGCCAGGCTGTACACGCCCACACGCTGGTTGGCGAAGCCCGCCTGAGCGTTGTAGAACTGACCCGCACCGGTGGTCTTGATGCTGTCGTACTGCGCCTTCACCGCGATGTTGCGCATCGCGTCCCAGCGCATGCCCAGGGCGATGGTCTTTTGCGGCGTGCTCAACGAACCGGCCACGGCCGCCACCGTCGCATTCAGCACCGACGGCGCCGGCACGGTGTTGTTCACATTCAGGCTGTCGGTCTTTTGCTGGGACAGCGTGGCGTAAGGCGTGAACTTGCCAATGCGGTAGCCCAGCGTCGTGTACCAACCGGTCGTGTCCGGCACGAAGGTGTCAGTCTTGCGCTGGGTGTATTCAGCAGCGGCGACCCAGTTGCCTTCGTCATAGGTCAGGCCGATGCTGGAGAAGGTGGCGTCCTTGCCGTTGGGGTCGAGCTGGTCGCCGACGCTGGCGTAGGGAGTGGCCCGCAGTGCAGCGACAAGGCTGTTCACCGAGGCGTTGTGCACCGTCACCTTGCCCATCACATGGCCCAGGCGCAGCGTCAGGCCGTCCATCAGCTCGGCCGATGCATTCAGGCCGACCATGTCCTTCAGGTCCACCTTCACACGGCGCACATAGGCCGAGCTCTGGCCGGCAAACGCGCCCAGCGTCACCGAATGGCCGGCCAGCTGCGTTGTCCAGTTCACATCACCGCCATCGAAATGGCTGACCGGCACCTGGCCGTAGACATCGATCGGCGGACGCAGCCAGGTGTTGGCATAACCGACATCGCGGAAGTCGGACACGGCAAAGAACGGCGCGCCCATGCGACCCAGACGGAAGGCCAGACCCGGCGTGGCCTGGTACTTGCCAAAGGCCCATTCAATCTGCGGCGTCCAGCTGCCCTTGCCGTTCTGCTTGGTCAGCACCTGGACGGTGGCGGAGAACTGCTGGTTGAACTTGGCGGCGCCCTGCAAGCCGAGCTTGGTGTCCACGTCGGCGCTGAACGACTTGTCCGCCCCATGGGTCTGGCCGGGGATGACGTACTGCGCGCCGTCCTTGGACGTTCCCACCACACCGACCGTCCCGAAACCGGACAGCGAGAACATCGACTCCTGCTGGGCCTGGGCGTGCGCGCCCACTGCGGCCATCGTCAATGCGGCGCCCAGCGCCAGCGGCGTCAGACGCCCAATTTTCACAACCATCATGGAGAAACTCCTCATTCTTCGTTACCCACTTCACCGACACCTGAGGCGGCGGACCGGTCGCAGCGGCCAGAGTCCTGGCACAGCCGCATTCGTCCGACGCGAACCTGTTGTCGGTCCTTCACAAACCTTCTTGATCCCGCAGCCCCAGAGGGCTGCCTCTAGAATCCGCGCAGTCCGCCGGAGACCGGCAAAACCTCACGGATCCCCATGTACAAGCTCGTGCTCATTCGCCACGGCGAATCCACCTGGAACCTCGAAAACCGGTTCACCGGCTGGACCGACGTCGATCTGACCCCCACCGGCGTGGCCCAGGCCCAGCAAGCGGGCCGGCTGCTCAAGGAAGCCGGTCTGGACTTCGACGTCGCCCACACCTCCGTCCTCAAGCGCGCCATCTGGACCCTGTGGCATTGCCTGGACCAGATGGACCGCCAGTGGCTGCCCGTGCGTCACAGCTGGCGCCTGAACGAGCGCCACTACGGCGCCCTGCAGGGCCTGAACAAGGCCGACATGGCCAAGCAGTACGGTGACGAACAGGTGCTGGTCTGGCGCCGCAGCTACGACACCCCGCCGCCGGCCCTGGAAGCCGCCGACCCGCGCAGCGAGCGCAGTGACGTTCGGTATGCCGGACTTGAGCCTTCGCAGATTCCGCTGACGGAATGCCTGAAGGACACGGTGGCACGGGTGCTGCCTTATTGGAACGAGCAGATCGCGCCGGCTATTTTGTCTGGTAAGCGAGTGTTAATCGCCGCCCATGGCAACAGTATCCGGGCGCTCGTGAAATATTTGGACAACATTGCCGACGACGCCATCGTGGGCGTGAATATTCCCAACGGTATTCCGCTGGTTTACGAGCTGGATGCAGAACTGAAGCCCATCAAGAGTTATTACCTGGGCGACGCGGAAGCCGCTGCCAAGGCCGCTGCGGCCGTGGCCAGCCAGGGCAAGGCCTGAGGCGCGCGGTTGAGCATCAAAGCTGCCGCGTCACCTCGGTCGGGGACATGATTTGAATATGTCCGTCACCTGCGCGACACTGATTGGATGTGTTTCTAAAGTAAGCGCACTAAAAACAAAACCCCGCTGAGGCGGGGTTTTTTGTGGGCGGTTTAAGTAATACTTTAGATATTCGAGGCGTTAATTATTCGCAGCCCACCCGGGTATCTGCAGTCAAGTACGGTATTCATTCACGACTGCTGGGGGGCTCAACGCAGCGTGGGCCGCGCCGCTGGGATGTCGTGCTAGAGCGGCGGCAGTGCGGCCGACAGCCGCTGACTGAGGACCTCCGCCAGCGCACGGCGTTCCTGCCCATGGGTCTCGATCAGGGGGAGACGCTCGATCCGTATCGACAGCTCACGCGCGGTCAGGATGCGCCACAGGCTCTCCATCAAGGTCATCTTGCCGACGAAGGCGGCGTCCTCGCTGTAGGGCCGACCCGGCTGATGCCAACGCAGGACGACCGGCTCCACCGGTGCGCCGACGCTGATGGCGGCCTGAAGCAGATTGGCATGCAACGGCAGCAGCGGATATCCGGGGCCTGTGGTGCCTTCCGGGAACACCGCCACGGTGTCCCCGTCCTGCAGCGCTTCGGCGGTGCGGTGCACCACCCGCAAGGCGTCACGCTTGCTGGCCCGCTCGATGTAGAGCGTGCCCACGGCGGTTGCCAGGCCACCGACCAGCGGCCAGTGCTGGATGTCCGACTTGGACACGAAACGCGCTTCCGGCATCACCGCATGCATGGCGGCAATGTCCAGCCAGGAGATGTGATTGGCGGTGATCAGCCGGGGGACGGTGGGCGTGGGGCCGACCACTTCCAGCTGCACCCCCAGGGCGCGCAGCATCTTGGCCGACCACCAGCCCACATAAGCGTGGCGCTGCTGGGGCGTCAACCCCTTCCACCGTGTGTTCACGATCCACAGACCGTGCAGCAGATGGGTCAGCATCCGGACCACCCGCCCGGCCGCCACCAGCGCCCGCATCAGGCGGCCGCTTCCGTCAGCAGGGACTCGTAGGCCACCGTGCCTGCGACCAGGGTGAACCGTACCTGGCCGGGCAGCTCGAAGCCGGTGATGTCGAAGGCAAAGGGCGTGTGCTTGCCCTGGCTGACCAGGCGCTCGGGCGTCACGGCCCCGGAGGCTTGCGGGTCGAAGACGCAGACGTCACCGACACCGCCCTCCACCAGCCGGCCGGCGCTGGCCGACAGCGAGCCCAGGGCGCCGCCCAGCACCTTCACCGGACGCGCGGTGATCACGTCCAGGGCGCGGGCCATCGGCAGGCCTTCGTCCTGCGCCCAGCGCAGGGCCAGGCTCAGCAGCAGCTCCAGACCGGTCGCACCGGGGGTGGCTTCGGCGAAGGGCAGGTGCTTCTCGTCGGTGGAGACCGGGTTGTGGTCGCTCACCAGCGCATCCAGCGTCCCGTCGGCCAGGCCCTGGCGCAGCGCATCGCGGTCGCGCTGCTGGCGCAGCGGCGGCTGCAGGCGGAAGGCAGGATTGAAGTAGCCGATGTCCACATCGGTCAGGTGCAGCGAGTTGATCGACACGTCGGCCGTCACCGGCAGGCCTTCCTGCTTGGCGCGGCGCACCAGGTCCACACCGGCGGCGCTGCTGATGCGGCACAGATGCACCCGGGCGCCGGTGGCCCGCACCAATTCCAGAATCGTGTGCAGGGCGACCGTCTCGGCGGCCACCGGCTCTCCGGACAGGCCCAGGCGGGTGGCCACCGCGCCGCTGGCGGCCACGCCGCCGCTGAGCCACGGGTCCCGCGCATGCAGCCACAGCGCATAACCGAAGCTGGCGGCGTATTGCATGGCGCGCTGCAGGGTCAGCGTATTGCGGATGGGTTCGTTGGCTTGGGAGAAGGCCACGCAGCCGGCCTCGGTCAGCTCGGCCATCTCGGTCAGCGTTTCGCCGGCCAGGCCGCGGGTGATGGCCCCCAGCGGGAACAGGCGGCAGCGGCTGAGCTTGCGGGCGCGGAACTTGAGCATCTCCACCAGGCCCGGCTCGTCCAGCGCGGGGTCGGTGTCGGGCGGGCAGACCAGGCTGGTCACGCCGCCGGCGGCGGCCGCGGCGAGCTCGCTCTCCAGCAGGCCTTCATGCTCATGACCGGGCTCGCGCAGGCGCGCGGCCAGGTCCACCAGGCCAGGGGCCACCACCAGGCCGGTGGCGTCGATGGTGCGGTCGGCGCTGAAGTCGCCCACCTGCCCCAGGCCGACGATGCGACCGGAGGCGATGGCCAGGTCACCGGTCTGGTCCAGGCCCGAGGCGGGGTCCAGCAGGCGTCCGTTCTGAATCAGGATCTTCATACAGTGCTCCAGCCTCTCTTCAAGCCTCGTTGCCGGCCAGGATGGACATCACGGCCATGCGCACCGCAATGCCGAAGGTGACCTGCGGCAGGATGACGCTGTGCTGGCCGTCGGCCACGCTGGACGAGATTTCCACGCCGCGGTTGATCGGTCCCGGATGCATCACGATGGCATCGGGCTTGGCCAGGGCCAGTTTCTCGGGGGTGAGGCCAAAGCTCTTGAAATACTCACCGGCGCTGGGCAGCATGGCGCCGGTCATGCGCTCGTTCTGCAGGCGCAGCATGATGATCACGTCGGCATCGCGCACGCCTTCGGCCATGTCGTGGCACACGCGCACGCCCATGTCCTTCAGGTCACCGGGCACCAGGGTCTTGGGGCCGACGGCGCGGATCTCCGGCACGCCCAGGATGTTGAGTGCGTGGATGTCCGAGCGGGCCACCCGGGAGTGCACGATGTCGCCGACGATGGCCACCGTCAGCTGGGTGAAGTCCTTCTTGTAGTGACGGATGGTGTACATGTCCAGCAGCCCCTGGGTGGGGTGGGCATGACGGCCGTCACCGGCGTTCACCACATGGACGTGGGGCGCGCAATGCTGGGCGATCAGGTAGGGGGCGCCGGACTCGCTGTGGCGCACCACGAACATGTCGGCATGCATGGCCGAGAGGTTGGCCACCGTATCCAGCAGGGTCTCGCCCTTGGCGGTGCTGGAGCGGGCGATGTCCAGGTTGATCACGTCGGCGGACAGGCGCTTGGCGGCGATCTCGAAGGTGGTGCGGGTGCGGGTGCTGTTCTCGAAGAACAGGTTGAACACCGACTTGCCGCGCAGCAGCGGCACCTTCTTCACTTCCCGGTCGTTGACCGACAGGAAGGTGCCGGCGGTGTCCAGGATCTGGTGGATGACCGCGCGGGGCAGCCCCTCGGTGGAGAGCAGGTGGACCAGCTCGCCGTGCTTGTTCAGTTGGGGGTTTCGTTTACTCAGCATGGTCATTTCACGTCAAAGCTGAACCGTCCGTCGTTGGCCTTGGCCAGGCGCAGGCGCTGCTCGGGCGCGAGGGCCACGCGTGCGGCGGAGAAGGCGGGCTCGATCGGCAGTTCGCGGCCGCCGCGGTCCACCAGCACGGCCAGGGTGACGCTGGCGGGCCGGCCGAAGTCGAACAGCTCGTTGATCACGGCGCGGGTGGTGCGGCCGGTGTAGAGCACGTCGTCGATCAGCAGCACGTGGCGGTCGTTGATATCGAAGGGCAGGCGTGTGTGGTCGGTGGTGGCGCTCATGCCCTTCGAGCCGAAGTCATCGCGATGCAGCGCGCTGGAGATCACGCCGTGCTGGCCTTCGAGCTTCAGGTCTTGCTGCAGGCGTTCGGCGAGCCAGGCGCCGCCGGACCAGATACCGACGAGGGCGGCCTGGGGTTGCAGCAGGCGCTGCACGCCGCGGCGCAGGTCTGCATACAGGGCTTCGGCATCGAGAAGGAGAGTGCTCATGAAGTTTCCCGGAAATATTGTTCGAGGATCAGGGCGGCGCTGGCGGCATCCAGGTCGCGCGCGCCTTGTGACTGAGCTTCGGCGCTGGTGTAGCGTTCATCCACTTCCACCACGCTCATCTTGAATCGCCCGCGCAACTGCCCGGCGAACCGCTGCGCCCGCTGCGTCATCTCATGGGGTTGTCCATCGGGATGCCTGGGCACCCCGACCACCAGCGCCTGCGGCTGCCATTCCTCGATCAGTCGCCCGATGGCCACGAACCTTGCATCGCCCTGCTCCGCAATTGTCCGCAGTCCCTGTGCCGTCCCCAGCAAGCGATTCCCGCTCGCCACCCCAATCCGCTTCGTCCCAAAATCAAACCCCAACACCTGCACCGCTGGCGTCCCCTCACTCATCACACCCCTCCCGAACAAGCGGACCACACCCCTGGGCCCCAGGCGCGCAGCGCCCGCCCCCCACCCAGCCACGCCCGCGGAACTGGCTTTGCCAGGCCGCTGGGTGGCGCCCCTTGGGGGCAGGAGCGAAGCGACTGGGGGGCCAACAATTCTTTTGGCTTTGCCAGGCCGCTGGGCGGCGCCCCTTGGGGGCAGGAGCGAAGCGACTGGGGGGCCCAAAACTATGCATGCCCGGCCTCGGGGCTCAGCATGCGGGGGTCGATGCCCAGCAGGGCCAGGGCCTTCTCATATCGTTCTTCAATCGGCGTCTCAAAGATGATCTCCGGCGTCGCATTCACCGTGATCCAGCCATTGCGCCCCAGCTCTTCCTCGAGCTGCCCGGCCGCCCATCCGCTGTAGCCCAGCGTGATCAGCACCCGCTTGGGGCCCGCGCCATGCGAGAGCGCCTCCAGCACATCCCGGCTGGTGGTCATCTCCAGCCCGCCCGGCACCGCCAGGGTGGCGTTGTAGTGATTGCCCTGCGCATCCAGCGGCTCATGCAGCACGAAGCCGCGCTCCGTCTGGACCGGCCCCCCGTAGAACACCGGCCGTGCCGCCAGGTCTTCATCCGGCAGTTCCAATTCGACCTTCTCGAAGAGGTTGCCCAGGGTCAGGGAGATCGGTTTGTTGATGACCAATCCCAGGGCACCCTTCTCGTTATGCTCGCACAGGTAGACCACTGACCCGGCAAAGGTCTCGTCCACCATGCCCGGCATGGCGATCAGGAACTGGTTGGTCAGATCGATGCGGTCCTTGGACATGCGGGCATTCTATTTCACCGACACTCCCCGTCCATGACGAACGCCTCCTCCACCGGCGGCCCCGGCGCCGCCCCTGATCCGAACACCGCCCTGGTCTGGTTCCGCCGGGACCTGCGGGCCGACGACCATGCGGCCCTCTACCACGCCCTCAAGCACCACCCCCGGGTGTACTGCCTGTTTGTGCTGGACACCGACATCCTGGACCCCCTGCCCCGCGCCGATCGCCGTGTCGCCTTCATCCTGGACGCGCTGCGGGTGCTGGACGCCGACCTGGGGCGTCTGGCCGACGGTGCCGGGCTGATCGTGCGGCACGGCCCGGCCACACGGGAACTGCCGGCGGTGATGGCGGCGCTGAACGCTGGCGCGCTCTACTTCAACCATGACGATGAGCCCGATGCGCTCCGGCGCGACACCGCCGTTGCAGACGCCCTGCTGGCCCGCGGTGTGGCGGTGCAGAGCTTCAAGGACCACGTCATCTTCGAGCGCTCGGAAATCCTCACGGGCAGCAAGCAGCCCTATGGCGTGTTCACGCCCTACAAGAACAACTGGCTCAAGACCGTCAACGACTTCTACCTCAGCGCCTATCCGGTGCAGCGGTATGCAGCGCATCTGGCACCGCTGACGGACGAGCTGCTGGCCCGTCTGCCCGCCCCCTCCCGGCGCTACGCCCACGGGGAGGCCCCCCAGCACCATCGGCAGGTCCCCACGCTGGCGGACATCGGCTTCGAAGCGGTGGACGTCAACCCCAAGCTGATGGAGGGCAGCGACGGCGCGCAGCGGCTGTTCAAGGATTTCCTCACCCGCATCGACCGCTACGACGAGCAGCGGGACTTCCCCGCGGTGAAAGGCCCCAGCTATCTGAGCGTGCACCTGCGGTTTGGGACCGTGTCCATCCGCCAATTGGCCCGTGAGGCCAGTGCCCGGGCCCGCAGGGGCAATGAAGGCGCGCAGACCTGGCTGTCCGAGCTGATCTGGCGCGACTTCTATCACCAGGTGATGCATCACCATCCGCATGTGGTGGGACAGGCCTATCGGCCGGAATACGACCGCATCCAGTGGGAAAGCGGCGACGAGGCCGAGCGGCTGTTCAAGGCCTGGTGTGAAGCGCGGACCGGCTACCCCCTGGTGGATGCCGCCATAACGCAGCTCAACGAGACCGGCTACATGCACAACCGCCTGCGCATGGTGACCGCCAGCTTCCTGATCAAGGACCTGGGCATCGACTGGCGCTGGGGCGAGCGTTATTTTGCGCAGCAACTGCTGGACTATGACCTGGCCGCCAACAACGGCGGCTGGCAGTGGGCGTCCTCCAGCGGCTGTGATGCCCAGCCGTATTTCCGCATCTTCAATCCGGTCAGTCAGAGCGAGAAGTTCGATGCCGACGGGAAGTTCATCAAGCGTTATCTGCCGGTGCTGGACAAGCTACCGCCCAAGCTGATCCACGCGCCCTGGACGGCGCGGCCGGTGGAACTGCAAGCCTGCGGCGTCACCCTGGGCCGCGACTATCCGGAGCCGATCATCCGGCACGAGGTGGCCCGCATGGCCACGCTGGATCGGTATTCGGTGGTGAAGGACCGACGGCTGCCGGAGGGGGCGGCCGAGGCGTAGCCGCGCGGGCGGTCGTCCAGCTCAAGCGCCGGGGCCGCCACTCGCGACAAGCTCAATGCACCAGGGCACTGCCGTCCGACGGCAGCGACTCACCGTGGGCCCGGCACTCCGCCAGGTTCAGCAGGCCGCGAGCGCTGATGGCGTCGCGGGGATAGACGGCCACACCCACCGAGCAGTGCAGCAGCAGCGGCCGTCCGGCCAGCTGGAATGGCTGACTCAGCGCCTCGCTCAGGCGCTGCGACAGGGCGTCCGCTTCGGCGGCGCTCGCCACCCGCGACACGACCAGCGCAAACTGCTCATCCGCATGACGGGCCAGCAGGTCCGACTCCCCGGTACAGGCCTTGAGTCGCTGGCCCAACTCCACCAGCATCGGCGCCGTGGCCGCCGGGCCGTGCGAGCGGAGCAAGGCCTGCAGGCCCCGCAGCACCACCACCGCCACAACCACCGGCTGAGCGTCCCCACGCAACAGCCGCAGCACCTGGTCCAGACGCTCCAGCAGCGCCACCTGCCCCAGCAGACCGGTCACCGTGTCCCGCAGCAGCGGGGACATGCGGGTCTGGCGTCCACTGGCCGCCTCGCTCTGGAGCAGTTCCTCCAGGTCGGTGAACAAGGTTTCCAGTCCGGTGCCCTTGTCATAGAAGCCGTCGGCCCCGGCCTTGATGCACAGGTCCTTGTAGAGCTCCGCCGACTGCTGGCTGAGCATCAGGATGCGTCCCTTGTAGCCCCGTCCGCGCAGCTCGCGCAGCACATCCAGCCCGGTGCCGATGGCCAGGTTCATGTCCAGCAGCACAGTGGCCGGCTGCAGCCAGTCGATCAGGGCGATGGCCTGCGGAGCGCCTTCGGCCTCCCCAATCACCCGAGCCCCTGGAAGCAAGTCCAGCCGGGCGGCCAACAGGCGGCGAATGGCCGCTGAGTCCTCGACGAGGAAGATATCCATGGGGCGCTTTCTTGAAATGCCACCGCTCGCTGGGTGGCTGAGCGCGTATCTTGAACCCAGCGCGTGACCGCGAAGAGAAGCGCGCCTCGCAAGGCGATGTGCGGGAGTTTCCAGAGCGCTTGTACTGAAATCACCTACAAGGTCGGGACAGCGGTACCTGCGTGACAAAACCGTCGCTGCGCCCCCTTAAAGCGCATCCGTCAGTCCGTGCTGCAGGCAGTACTTGGTCAGCTCGGTGTTGTTGCGCCAGCCGGTCTTCTCCAGGATGCGGGCCCGATAGGTGCCCACCGTCTTGGCCGACAGGTGCATGGTGTCGGCAATCTCGGCTGGTGTCTTGCCCGCGGCAATCAACAGCATCACCCGATGCTCCTGGGCGGACAACTGCTCATGCGGCAACTGGTTGGGCGCATGACCGCTGAGCAGCCCGAGCAGATGGTCCGCCATCGCGGCGGTGACATAACGGCCGCCGGCCAGCAGCCGCTGCAGGGCCTGGACCAGTTCATCGGTGGCCTTGTCCTTGGGCAGGTAGCCGGACACGCCCATCTGCAGCAGCCGCGCCGCATAGGCGGATTCGGCATTCAGGCTGAGCACCAGCACCGGCACGCCCTTGATGGCGCGCAGGATGCGGCTGGCGCCTTCGGTGCCGGTGGCGTCCGGCAGGGACAGGTCCAGCACGATGGCGCAGGGCTGCTCGGCCTGCCCCAGACGGAGCGCGTCGGCGATGGTGGATGCTTCATCGATCTGGGCATCCGGCCATTGGGAATGAATCAGCTGCTTGACCCCCAGCCGCATGATCGGATGGTCATCAACGATCAGAAACCTCATCCCAACCCTCCTCGCTTTCAATGGCCTCAGATCTGGAAGCGGTGCCTGAACCGTCAGCGGCTCCTGCCGACGACGAGGTCGGCACGGCCGTTTTCATGGGCACACGGACTTCCACTCTCGTGCCCTGTCCGGGGGCGGGCCCGAAATTCATCTCGCCCCCTGCCAACACGGCACGCTCTCGCATGTTTCTCAAACCGGATGCATCGGCCCGGACTTGACCCGGCCCGACCCCATCATCCTGGATTCTGAGGCAATAGTCGCTCCCCTCAAGACGCGACTCGATGGCCAGGTGCTGCGCTTGTGCATGACGCAGCACATTGGTCGCGGCTTCCTGCAGCAGTCGGAACAGTTGATTGTGCTGCTCGGCATCCAGACCTTCATCGGTGCTCAGGTCCAGGGTCACGGTGAGGCCGGATTGCCGCTCCAGCCCTTGTGCGTAATGCTGCACTGCGGCAGAAAAGCCGAAGTCATCCAGCAGCGGCGGACGCAGGGTCGAGGCAATGCGGCGCGCGGCGCCAATCACGTCGTCGGCAATGCCCAGCAGTTCGTCCAGCATCGGCTCACGGGCCGGCGCCAGCTTGCGGGTGAGGGAGATGATCAGCATCTTGCTGGCGGTCCCCAACTGCCCCAATTGATCATGCACCTCACGGGCCAGCCGCCGCCGCTCGCCCTCCACGCTGCGGTCCAGTTCCGCTGCAAAGCTCTGGATGCGGTCCAGTGCATCGCGCAGCGCCTGCGTGCGCTGATGCACCACCGACTCCAGCTGTGCATGACTGTCACGCAGCGCGCCTTCGGCCTCGTCCCGGCGCTTGCGTTCGGCCCACAGGGCCACCAGGGCTGCCGCCACCAGGGCCCCCCCGACCACCGGAAAGATCTGCGCCAGCAGTGCCGTCTGCTCCTGCTGTTCGCGCACTTCCACTTCAATCTCATTGATGCGCTGCTGCTGCAACGCGTCGAGCCGATCGAGTTCTCCGCGGATCTCATCCATCAGCTGCTTGCCGGCCACCCAGGCCTGCACATTGCGGATGGCAACTTCACCGAGCTTCCAGCGGCTCTCCACGTTCTGGGCCAATTGCACGCGTCGGTCTGCAATCAATCGGTCCAGACGTGCAATGGCGGCTTCCTGTGCATCGCCGGAGCGTTGCAGGGCCGCCTTCAATTCGCCATAACGCGGATCGAGTTCCCGCAATCCATGGTCATAGGGCTGGAGAAAGCTGGCATCGCCGGTAATGAGAAAGCCGCGCTGGCCGGTTTCCAGGTCGACCAGCAAATGATTGAGCCGACTGATCAGCACCTGGGTGCTGAATGCATGGGCCCGGACATTCTCCAGACGGGTCAGTTCACCCAGGCTTCGGTATTCACCATAGGCGGTCGCCACGAAGGCCACGCAGCCAGCCAGCAACAGGGCGGCGGCCACCGGGAAGCTCAGTATGCGCATGCAGATGAGGACCTGACGACGGAGCCCCCACCCTAGAGGCGGACGTGAAGAAATGCAAGCCCGCGGCTGATCACAATGAGGATGAACTGGCCTGGAATGAATGCCAAACAGTGTCCGGCATGCGAGCAGCCATCGCCGACTCAGGTCACTGACTCAGGTCACTGACTCAGAAGAGTTCGACGTCGCTGGTATGGCTGGCTTCGGACATCTGTCCTTGGGCAATCAGCGTGGCGTGGCTTTGCACCTGATTCCGACCCGCGCCCTTGGCGTGATAGACGGCCTTGTCGGCGCGCTCGAAGGCGCCGGCGGGGGAATCGCCGCCGCGGATCTGGGTGAACCCAATGCTCACCGTGATACGGCCGACCTGCGGGAAGGCGTAATGCTCGGTGTTGTGGCGGAATCGCTCAAAAGCTTGGGCCGCGTCTTCCTCGTTTTCGCAGCGCATCAGCACCACGAATTCCTCGCCGCCGAAGCGATAGAGCAGGTCATTGAAGCGGAAGGTGTTGCGCATCAGGCGCGACAGCAGCAGCAGCACTTCATCGCCAATCAAATGGCCGAAACGGTCATTGATGGATTTGAAGTGGTCAATGTCCAGCACCCCCAGCCAATAGCGCGGATGCACTTCCGCCTGGCGGCGCTCTTCCTGCGCATTGGCGGCCGCCCGGACGGGCAGCTCGGACACGGCCTTGAGGAAGCTCTCGTCGAAGGTCTTGCGGTTGAGCAGCCCGGTGAGGGTGTCCCGCTCGCTGTAGTCCAGCAGCCCTTGGAAGTTGTGATAAATCCGCAGGACGCTGGTGACCAGGCGCTGCGCTGCCGCGCTGGGACGGCTGGAGGTCTGCAGCTCCAGCACCCCGATGACTTCACGCTCGGTGGCCAGGGGGAAATACGTGACCCATTGCTTGTGGTCACGGTTCTGGAGAATGGCCCGTTCCTTGAGGCATTGGTGCCGCTGGGGAATGTCTTCCAGACGGGGCAGCTTGTCGGGGTCGACCCAGACCGAATCGGCCGTTGCCACCGTGTCGTCCACCCGCAGGCGGGCGCGCGTCAGCCAGCGCTGCTGGCCGGGCTCGCCGACGCAGCGGTAGATGGCCACCGACGCGGGGGTTTCCAGAAGATCACGCAGGGCCGTGACCAGTGTGACGTCCATGACGTCACGGTCACGAAACCCGGTGAGTTCTGCAAGGTGATCAACGACCTGAGGCATGGCGCTGTTTCAATCCACGCCCATCCGTCGGGCGTTACGACACTACCGCCTGACCGGCGAGGTTTTGAGCAGTGTATCGAGCGATGAGTCCCAAGAGGTGCTCTTCGTCGTAGGGCTTGCCCAAATAGTCATCAACCCCCAATTGCTGCGCATAGTCGCGATGCTTTTGCGCGATCCGCGAGGTGATCATGATCACCGGCAGACCCCGCAGACGGGCATCGGCACGCAGGTTGCGGACCAGGTCGAAGCCGTCCATGCGCGGCATTTCGATGTCGGAGAGCACCACGGCCGGCAGTTCATCGCCGGACAGACGCTCCATCGCATCCAGGCCGTCCTTGGCCAGCAGCACGCGGTAGCCTTCCCGCTCGAGCATGCGCTGCGTGACGCGGCGCACGGTGAGCGAATCGTCCACCACCATGACCAGCGGCGGCAGCGGCTCGCTTGGCTTCTCCACCACCACCTGGGCGGCAGCCGTCAGGTCGTGCACACGCTGCTGCGCGGCATGACCGTAACGGTTGGCCAGCGCCACCGGGTTGTAGATCAGGGCCACGTCGCCCGAAGCCAGCAAACTGATGCCTGCCAGGCCCGGCACCTGCATCAGCTGCGGGCCCAGGTTCTTGACCACGACTTCCTGGTTGCCCAGGACTTCGTCCACGTGCAGGGCCAGGCGCTGCTGCGCGCTGTGCACCAGCACCACCGGCAGGGTACGACCCTGGGCAATGCCGCGCTCGCTGGCGTTCATCAGGCCGCCCAGCCAATAGAAGGGCAACTGCTCGCCGGCCACCTGCATGAAGCCGTCCTGGTAGGCCTTGTCCACCTGGTCGGCGGTCAGGCGCTGCACCGAGAGCATCAGGCTGGCAGGCACCGCCACCTTGCGCTCACCGTAACGCAGCACCACCACCTGCGTCAGCGCGGTGGTCAGGGGCACGCGCAGCTCGAAGCTGGCGCCCTGACCCGGCGTCGAGTCGGTGATGACATAGCCGCCCAGCGTGTTCACTTCGGAGCGGACCACGTCCATACCGACACCGCGGCCGGCCATTTCGGTCAGCGATTCAGCGGTGGAGAAGCCCGGCTCATAGATCAGCTCCATGAGCTGCTTGTTGGTCAGCGACTGACCGGGCTGGATCAGGCCCTGGCTCTCACCGCGGGCACGGATGCGCTCGAGGTTCAGGCCGGCGCCGTCATCGGTGAAGCGGACCTGAATCTCGTTGCCTTCCTGATGCAGGCTCAGCACGATGCGACCCAGCGGCGCCTTGCCGGCCGCTTCACGGACGGCGGCAGCTTCAATGCCGTGGACCACGCTGTTGCGCAGCAGATGCTCGAAGGCGCCGGTCAGACGTTCCAGCACGGAACGGTCCAGTTCCACGCCGCCGCCGCGCACTTCCAGCTGGGCCTGCTTGCCGCTTTCGCGGGCGGCCTGGCGGACCACACGGTGCAGACGTTCACCCAGGCTGCTGTCGAATTCCACCATCCGGGTGCGCAGCAGGTCGTCCTGCAGTTCACGCGTCAGGCGGGACTGGCCCGCGAGTTCGTCTTCACCGGCCGCCACGTTGCGCTGCAGACCGCGCTGAACCGTGGCCACGTCGTTGACCGATTCGGCCAGCATCCGGGTCAGTTCCTGGAAGCGGGTGTAGCGGTCGAATTCCAGCGGGTCGAAGTCCTTGCCGGTGGCCTGTGCGGCTTCCTGGCGGGCGGCGATGCGGGCTTCCGCCTGCAGCTCCAGCTCACGCAACTGGGTGCGCAGACGCTCCAGGTTGTCGTCCAGGTCGCCCAGCAGGACGCGCATCTGGCCCAGTTCGGATTCCAGACGGGCGCGGCGGATGGCCACTTCGCCGGACAGGGCCGCCATGCGTTCCAGCAGCACGCCACGCACACGCACTTGCGCGGCAGGGGCGACTGGGGCGCTTTCCATCGGCTGACCCAGGTCGGCCACTTCGCTGAAGTGGGCCCAGTCGATGTCGATGTCGGCGGGGACCAGCGGTTGGGCGGCAACTGCGGGCACCGGGGCGGGTGCGGGGGCGGCGACCGGAGTAGCGGGCAGCTCGACAGGCGCTTCGACCGGCACGGCGGCTTCGACTGCCGGTACGGCCTCGGTCGCCACGACGGCATCGGAGCCTTCCACCGGCAGCTCGGCGGCCACGGCGGTGTCGGTCTCGACGACGGTGGGCACCTCGACGGCCTCCACCACGTCCAGCAGTTCCACCGGCTCGGCCGCAGGCACAGCGACCGGTGCTTCCACCGGTGCGGGAGCAGCCACCGGGGCGGCCACAGGCGCTGTGACAGGTGCAGGTGCGACCATCGGAGCCGGCACCACCGGCGCGGGATTGCGCCAGTCGCGTTGCAGGTTCTGGAAGGTGTATTCCAGCGCGTCCGCAGCGTCCTGCAGGTCGGTCACCTGGCCGTGGTCGGCCTGACCGTCGCCCATCAGGCGTTCAATCTGCGATTCGAGGTTGTGGGCCTGTTCACCCAGGCGCATGGCGCCAGCCAGACGGGCGCCTCCCTTGAAGGTGTGCAGCACCCGCATGCAGGCCGAGGCGCGCGAGGCGTCCTGCGGCTGCGAGGCCCATTCGCGCAGGCCGGCATGCAGCTGGCGCAGCAGGTCTTCGGCTTCTTCCTCGAAGATCGGCATCAGCTCCGGCTCGATCTGGTCGGGCAGGCTGAAGTCGAAATCGTCGTCGGCGAATTCGTCGGCGGTCGGCGCGACGGTCGGCGCCGGGGCCAGGTAGGCCGGCACCGGCGATTCGGCCGCATGCGAGGCGGTCGAGACTTCGTCCAGCGACATGGCCAGCAGGCCTTCGTCGCTGTCCAGGGCGCCATCAGGCAGCGGTGCACCGGGCTGGAACAGCTGCAGCTGGGCCAGCACCTCGCCATCGACTTCCTTCAGGAAACCGGCGGCGAATTGATGCAGCAGGCGGCGGATTTCGTCCGAGCCGCGCTGGAACAGCGTCGGGTCGGCCACCTCATGGCCTTGCGCGCGGCCCAGTGCATGTTCAAGGGCACGGGCCAGGGTCGACAGGTCGTCGAAGCCGACGGTGGCCGCACTGCCGGCCAATGCATGGGCCAGCGGCTCGGCATCCTGCGGCAGCGGCGACTGCGGCAGCAGCGCCCATTCGGTCAGTTCCACCTGCAGACGGCGCGAACGCTCATCCGCCTCATTGAGGAAGATGTTGAACAGCGCAATGCTGATGCGCAGATGACCGATGACCTTGACGCCTTCGTCGCTGTCTTCCGAGGAACCGGTGTCGTCCGGCAGCTCGGCGTCCACGGCGGTCCCGCCCACCAGGCTCAGCACCGGCGCGGCCGGGGCCACGGGCGCATCCTGCGGGGCGAAGGCCTGCTCGATGATCGGTTCTTCGGCCGGCGCTTGCGCGTCCACCGACGGGCTGCTCAGCAGCTCGCTGTTCAGGTCCAGATGCAGGTCGACCGATTCGATCGCCGGCTCGGTCGCGGTGGCGGTCTCGGCGGGGGTCGTCGACGCGTCGGCCGACACGGGCTGGTCCAGGCTGGACAGGTCCAGCAGGTCCAGATCCAGGCTGTCGGCGGTGGCGATCGATTCCGCCTGGAGCTCGGGCGCTTCCTCGATGGGCAGCGGCATCGGCTCGGTCGCGGTGACTTCCTCGGTCGCGAGGTCGGTCGGCCAGCCTTCCGGCATGTCGAGCAGCGGCGCTTCCTCGGCGGTGGCTACCGGCAGCGTCGGCACGTCCAGCAGCTCGGGCACGGCCGGGGCCACGTCCAGCGACGCGTCGGCGGACAGGGCCGGCAGATCCAGGGCGGCGTCGAGCTGCGGCACGTCCTGCGCCGGGGCGGTTGTGTCGGACGGGAAGTCCAGCGACAGGTCCAGCGTCGGTTCGTCGATGGCGGCCGGCGCCACATCGGCGGTCAGCGGCGGGACGTCCAGGCCCGGCAGTTCCAGCGCGGGCAGGCCTTGGGCCTCCACGGGGCTGGCGGCTTCCAGGGGGGTGAGCGCAATGTCGTCCAGGGACTCGATGGCGGTGGGCAGCTCAGCCACTTCCACCACCTCGGGCACCTCGGCGACTTCGATCAGGTCGGGCACTTCCACCAGTTCCGGCACATCGGCCGGCACCACCACCGGGGCAGCGACCGGCGCTGGCGCGGGAGCAGGCGTGGCCACCGGCGCTGCAGAGATCTGCAGCGGGCTGTAGCGGTTCTCCAGACGCATGGCATCGGCAGCGGCGCGGAACGGGACACTGCTGTAGCCGTGCGGGCGCTTCTCGCCGATGGCGGTCGCCCAGGCCTGGAAGGCCTCCAGGGCCTCATGGCTCAGGCGCAGCAGGTCGGCGTCGGCCTGCGGATGCTCGGAGAGGCGATGGTTGTAGAGTTGTTCAAAGGCCCAGCCGGCTTCGCCGAACTCATTGAGCCCCACCATGCGGGAGCTGCCCTTGAGCGTGTGGAAGGCGCGGCGGACGGTGGTCAGCTCTTCGCGGTTGCTGCTGTCGCGGGCCAGTACGGCCAGCGCGTCGCGGGCGGTGGTGACCACTTCGCCGGCTTCTTCCAGGAAGATTTCCAGCATCTCCTGGTCGACGTCCGCTTCTTCCTGCGGAATCGGGGCGGATTCGGGCACTGCCGGCGGCGCCACCGGGGCCGAGGCCTCGATGAACTGCTGCAGCGACTCGGCGGCAGCGGTGCTTTCCTGCCCTTCGCTCAGCAGTTGCTGCTGGGCTTGCTGGGCGGCTTGAGCCAGGTTCAGGTCGTCCGCAGCGCGGGCTTCCTGCGAGATGCGTTCCAGATCGCGGGCCAGGTCTTCAGCCGGGCGGTCGCCCTGGGCCACCGCGGCGGCCGTGGCCTGCAGCTGGTCGAGCAACTGCGGTGCCGGTGCCGACGCCTGTTCAGGCGCTTCTTGAGCCGCTTCCGGGAGCGCATGATGTTCGCTCTCGCGACCCACCAGCGACTGCAGCAGGCCGCTGGCATCGTCGAAGCGGAACATGCGCTTGGCCAGCTGCGGCTGCACGCTGAGCATGTCGATCAGGAAGCCGAGCGCACCGAGGTTGTTGGCCAGGCGGTCGAACTGGGCGCGCGGGCCGGGCAGGCCTGGGTCCACTTCGGTCTGGGCCAGCTCATCGACCTGGTCGCGCATGCGCAGCGTGGCCTGAGCGGCCTGGGACAGGCCCAGCACGCTGAACACACCCCGCATGGTCTGCAGTTGGCTCGGCACCGGGATCAGCAGATCCCGCTTGGTCGGATCGCGGAAATATTCGTCGCACTGGCGCTCGACCTCGGACAGGCTGGCGCGCAGTTCATGCACCACCGAGCCCAGGGTCTGGCGGTCCGCCACGCGGCGGTACAGCTCTTCCATCCAGGCTTCCAGCGGCTCGGGCGCCTGGCCCTTGGCCACCGCCTCGATGCGACGGGACAGATTGACCACGCGTTCGGCCTGCTCCGGCTGGTCGAAGGCCTCGTCCTCGAGCGCCGCTTCCAGATAGAGCATCGCCGTGGCGATTTCCATGGCCAGCGTCGGCTCGGGCGCACGGCCCGAACGCAGCGTGGCCACGACGGCACGGCGCAGCGTGTCGCCCAGGACGTCCCCGCTGGGGAAGAGCTTTTGCAGCGACTCGGCCACGCCGGCGAATTGTTCGTCCAGGCCGCCCAGGCGGTGGGTCTCGCCTTCGGCGGCGGAGCCCCAGGATTCCTTGGCGGTGGCAACACGGCGCTTGGCCGCCTGCACCCAGGTCGGGTCGATCTTGCCCAGCGTGTCGTCGCGGTAATCGACGGCAGGGGCTTCGATCAGGCCATAGGCCAGTTGCACCGCTTCCAGCCGGGGCGCGGTGCCGGGGGCCGGATGCTTGGCAGCGGCGGCGAAGAACAGCAGGTCCTTGGCCAGACGCTCGGAGGGGGCCGCATCACGGCCAGCGCGCAGTTGCGCCAGCAGGCGCGATCCGAGCCGCTTGACCAGCGTGTCCACCGGCAGCAGGCCGCGGGACTGGGCTTCGAACTGAGCGGCCGCAAGCAGCCACAGCGTGCGGCCGTGGGGCTGGGTCTGGGTCAGCGCCAGGCCGGCGCACAGGTCGCTCAGCAACTGGCCCTGACCGGGCGCGGGGGCGCGCATCTGCTTGAGCAGCAGGGCTTCGAACGGAGCCCGCATCTGCTCGGGCGTCAGTGCCCGCACGGCCTTGTCGGCCGGCAGCTCGCGCCAGCGGAACTCCTGGGTCCACAGGTCGGCCGGATGGATGCGGCCTGCCCCGTTGAGTTCCTGCAAGGTCTGGTAGGCCGGGAACAGCGCCAGCGAGCTGGGCTGGCCGCCGGCCAGGGTCTTGGCGATGAAGGCCAGCACGGCGAAATCGGCCCGCTCGACCGCTTCAACCTCCGCGACCGACACCAGTGCCGGGTTTTCGGCCAGGCGGAACAGTGTGGCTTCAGCCGCCCGCAGCAAGTGGGCGGCGGCCGGAAGGCTCACCACCGACAGCACGCCGGCGGCCTGATGCATCTGTTGGGCCGCTCCCTGCAGCGCCGGGCTGGGCTGGCCTTCGCCGCCCAGAGTGGAAACGCGCGCGTCGGTATCGCGGAGCACTCGGCGCAGGGCCTTGTGCACCGATTCCAGCGTGCGACGCAGTTCCTCCTGGACCCAGGCCAAAGGGCTCAGGTCTGCCGGGAACTCGGATTCGCGCGAAAGGTCCATGCTCGCTCTTTATTGTCGCTTTGTAATGGTGGGCGATGTGGTGGTGGGCGCTGCCGTGGCCGTGATCCCTGTATGCCGATGATGGCAGACGGGGGTCAGCTGGTCACCTTGAATCGCGCCACCGACTGCTTCAGCGCTTCCGCCGACCGGGACAGTTCATGCACCATCTGGGCCGTGGAACGCGTACCTTCCGAGGTCTGTTCGGTCACCGCGAAGATGTGCTGAATGTTCGCACCCACCTCGTTGGCCGCACGGGCTTCGTTCTGGGCGACGGTCGTGATCTGACCGATCAATTCGTCCAGGCGACGCGACACCGCGTCGATGTCTTCCAGGGCGCGACCGGCCGCGTCAGACAGCTTGGTACCTTCCACCACCCCCAGCGTGGACCGTTCCATAGCGGCCACGGCGTCGTGCGTGTCGGTCTGAATGGTCTTCACCAGCGCGGCAATCCGGCGCGTTGCGTCGGCGGAGCGTTCCGCCAGTCGCTGCACTTCTTCCGCCACCACCGAGAAGCCGCGACCGGCTTCACCGGCGGACGCCGCCTGAATGGCCGCGTTCAGCGCCAGCACGTTGGTCTGTTCGGTAATGTCCGAGATCAGCTCGGTGATCTCGCCAATTTCCTGCGACGACTCGCCCAGACGCTTGATCCGCTTGGAGGTTTCCTGGATCTGGTCACGGATCTGGTTCATACCGCCGATGTTGTTCTGCATGGCCTGCAGACCCTGTTCAGCAGCCATACGAGACTGGCGGGCCACTTCGGCCGTCGTCTGCGCCTGCGTGGACACATCGTTGATTCGGTGGGCCATCTGCAGCACCGCTTCACCGGTGGCGCGAATCTCGTGCAGCTGTTCGGTCGAGGCGGCCAGCAGTTCGGTCGAGGTCTGGTCGACCTGGGCGGTCGTGTCCGTCACCCGCACTGCCGTGGTCTGCACCTGGTGCACCAGGCTGCGCAGCTCTTCCACCGTGTAGTTCACCGAGTCGGCGATCGCGCCGGTGATGTCTTCCGTCACCGTCGCCTGGTGGGTCAAGTCACCTTCAGCCACCGTCTGCAGTTCGTTCATCAGACGCAGAATGGCGGCCTGGTTGGCGTCGTTGACGCGCTTGGCTTCCTGCTCCTGCGCCTCGGCTTCGCGACGTTGTTCGTCGGCGAGCTGGGCACGGCGGGCCTGGTCCTTCACGTACAGATTCAGGAAACCGACCGCGCCGCCGATCAGGGCCAGCAGCGACAGCACCATGCCGGCCACCAGCACCACGCTCAGACCGCCGGCAGCGGCCAGGTCGGACGAGAGCTGGCCCAGGTCCTTACGCAGCACTTCGCTGTCGTTCAGGATGGCGGTCTGCGCTTCCCGCGAGGACACCAGGCCCTGCAGGTTGGACAGAATGGCGGTGGCCTGGGTGCGGGTCTGGTCGTACTGGCCCAGCAGCACCTTCAGACGCTCACGCACCTGGGGATCCTTGGCGCCGGTCAGGCGCAGTTCCGGATTGCCGTCCAGCAGGGCCTGGGCGATTTCACGGAAGGCGTTCAAGTCCTTGCCCAGCAGGAACACGGCCTCGGGGCTCACGCCGTCCTGGGTCAGGAATTCGTTGGCGGACTTACCGATCCGCTGCGTCAGCATCACCAGCTGACCGACCGCGGCCACTTCGCCGGTGGAGGCATTGCCCTGGATGGACAGCGAAGCCACGGCTTCGGCGCTTTCCAGCAGGTCGGACGACTGGCGGTTAATGGCGCGCAGAGCGGCGCCCACCTGCGTCAGCACCTTTTCCTGGGCCAGCATCACTTTGGTGTTCTTGTCGGCAGTCGCCACCATGGGGGCGATCTTTTCGAGCAGCGGCTTGACCGAGCCCGGGGCTTCGGCCAGCGTGTCCGAGCCTTCCCGCAGGCCGGCGATCACGCTGGTCAGCACCTGCGAGCTTTCCTTCATTTCGGGGAAGGCGTTCTTGTTGCCCAGCAGGGCGGTCGAGACCGCCTTGGCCAGACGCTGCGATTCCGTCATCGCCTGACCGGCGGCCGCCACCTGGTCAGCGGCGCGGTTCGAACCCACCAGGCTCATGGTCACCGTCAGCACGGTGCCCACCAGACCGGCGGCCACCAGGGCCGTCAGCAGGCCGGTGCGGCGAGGCGGCTGCGGCGGCAGCTTCTTGGGCATGGAGTTCGGCGTTTCCACCGCCGATGCGGTCGGCTGGAAGCCGGCACCGGTTTCCTGGAATTCGGCCGTGGGCTGGGCGGTCGTGATGATCGAGGGCTGGAAGTCCTGCGATTCATCCGCCACGGCGGCGTTCTCGGTCGAGGGGCCGGTGTCGTCGATGTCGACGTCCGCCTTGCCCTCGTTTTTGCCCTTGTTCTTGATTTTGTCCAGGAAGCTCATCACACCCTCGTTTGGTCTCGTTTCGTCGAAGCGGGCCGGTTCTGGCCGCCTTCAGGCATCAGTTCAAAACAATGCGCAGGAACTGGGGATGCAGGATCAATGCATCCAGATCCAGCACCTGCCAGCGCCGGCCCTGCCCGTCGCGCATGCGCATCGGGGCGAAGTCGGGATGGCCGGCCGTGTCCGGCTCGGCCTGAAGCTGTTCGTCGCCGCGCAGGCCGAGGAGCTGGTCCACCAGCAGCGCGCAGTTGATACCCAGCTCCGGGTTGATCGACACCAACCGATGGGAAGGCGTCAGGGAGGTGGAGCCTCGCAGGCCCAGGAAGGCCGACAGGTCCACCACCGTATGGAGGCCGCCGCGCAAGTTGGCCACGCCCAGCATCCACGGCTGGGTGTAGGGCACCTGCTGCAGCGGCACAGGCGTGAAGATTTCGCCGGACTGCTTCAGGGGAAGCAGCAAGCCCAGGCCGGCACACTCCACGGCCAGCCAGTTGGCGGCTTGCGGCGTCTCTCGGGCCGCCTGCATCCGTTGCGCCAGGCGTTGCTGGAGGTCACGTAGGGCTTGCTTGTTGGCCATGGTCTCAGCCCAGCGCCTTGATCTTGGCGATCAGCTCGTCGGCCTTGACCGGCTTGACGACGTAGTCGCGTGCACCCTGGCGCATGCCCCAGACCTTGTCGGTTTCCTGGTTCTTGCTGGTGCAGATCACCACCGGGACGTCGGCATAACGCTCGTCGCGGGTGATGGCGCGGGTCAGCTGGAAGCCGTTCTGGCCGGGCATGACCACGTCCATCAGGATCAGGTCAGGC
>JAIXSE010000004.1 GCA_027484825.1 Rubrivivax sp.
CAGGGCGGCAAGATGGTCGAAGTGCCCGGTTCCGAGCAGATCATCAAGGCCGATCTGGTCTTCCTGGCCATGGGCTTCGTGGCACCGGTCGCCACCGTGCTCGACGCCTTCGGCGTCAGTAAGGATGCTCGCGGCAACGCCAAGGCCAGCACCGATTTCACGGGCGGCTATAAGACCAATGTCGACAAGGTTTTCGCCGCCGGTGATATGCGCCGCGGCCAGTCTCTGGTCGTCTGGGCCATCCGTGAAGGCCGCCAGGCGGCACGCGCGGTGGATGAGTTCCTGATGGGCAGCAGCGATCTACCGCGCTGAGCCCTCGGGCTCGCAGTCTGGGCCGCTGGGCCCGTTCGCGCTCATCAACGCCCCCGCCGGGATCAGGTCCCAACGGGGGCGTTCGCCTTCCTGGAAGCGCACGGCCAGGCAGAGCCTGGCGGCCACCTCGTCGGCGTCGAGCCTGCCCGGCATGAAGCGTTGGCCCAAGAAAGCCTGCACCACTGCCTGGACGAAGCGTGGGGGCAAACGGTCGGGCGGAACCCGGACCTCGTCCACCTGTCCTGCCCGGCTGATCATCAGGGCCACACGGAGCTTGGCGCGTCCGTCCGGCAGGGCTTCGTCGGGATGGTTTAGGACGGGGGCGGCGCCCTCCGGCAAGCGCGGCGGTTCGCGCAGCGTCTCAGCCGGCCGGTAGAGGGTTTGCAGGCGGTCGTCTTCCTCGTCATCTTCGTCAGCCGTGGGTGCGCGACGCGGCGCCTGAGACGGGCGGGCTGGACGCAGGTCCTGCTGAGCTGGTTCGGACTGTGGGCCAGCAGCGCCGACCCGCGCCTCCGGCTCATGCCGCGTGGGCGCCTGTGTTGCGCCACCTTCGCCGCTCGCTTGAGCCTGCTGCGCAGGCTTCGCGGACTTGTCGGTCCCCAGCAGGCGCACCGTCATGCTGGGTTCGGCCGGGCCAGCTTGATAAGACCCTTCGCTGGCGTGCCAACTCGTGACTCCGATCAGCACATGCAAGCCCAGGGCGCCGATCAGGCTCCAGACCAGCCGCCGGTCGAGCGTGGCTTGCGGTCGGGGTCTGCTGGTCACCCGGCCCCCGCTGGCCGCCCTCAGGCTCGCGGCCGTCAAGGCCCCCACCTCGCCGAAGCGCTCATGTCCTCAGTCCGTCAGCTCGCGCCAGGACAGTCGGCGTGTGTTGCTGTTGCTCAGGCCTTGGGGGCGCGTCGGCGTGACGGTGGTGTTATTCGACAGGCGCACCAGATCGATCACCTTGTTGTTCGGCAGCTTCACGGTGGAGGGCCGGGTGGCCAGCGCATTGCCCAGCGAAATGCTGACGATGTTCTGCGCGCTGTCCACAGCGCCACCGGTGCGGTAGTCGAAGTAATTGATCCAGCTGGAGCCGCCCACCGTGCAGATGCCCGAGGAGTTGATCACATTGGAGGTCACGCCCAAGACGCCGCCAACCAGCACCGGCTCATTGGTGACTCGTTCGCGTGTGCCCGGCAGGTCCACATACCAGCCGTTCTTCACGCTGAGGTCCACGGGCTGCGGGTTGCCGTTGCTGCGGATTGGCGAGCCCGGGCTGCAAATGGTCGAGTTGCTGGGGCAGGTGTCGTTGGTCAGCGTTTGCTGGACAAAGTTGTTGGCGAACAGGCGCGGGTTGCCGTAGTCGCTCGCCGTCAGGCGGTCTTTGATGGCGTAGATGCTCTGGGTGGTGGCATCGCTGAGATCACTGACCCCGAGATAACGCCCCGTGCCGACGAACACCATGGGGAAGGTGCCCACCATGCCCAACTCCGGCCGCGAGGTGATGGGTTGCACCTGGCCCAGCGAGGTGCGCAGGGTGGCGAGGCGCTGGGCCTCGTAGCCCGAGGCGCCCACATTGTTGTTGATGTCGAAGCGCCAGAGATTGCCCAGGGTGTCGCCGCCGTACACGCGCAGGGCCGTGTTGTCTTTGTCGGAGTTGTCGGCCCAGGCGCTGATGTGCCCAAGGCCGCTGGGCGTGCTGCCGCTGCCGACAGCCAAACCGCTGACCAGGGTGGGAATGCCGTCGGGCAGGGTCGAGATGGGTTGGCCGGTGGCGATGTCGAGCACGAAGAGGCGGCCGTTGCCATCGCCGGGCGACACATTGTTGTAGCCCGAGGGCACGATCGCCACCCAGGTGCCGTCCACCAGCTTGCTGATTTCGGCCTTGCCGAAGGTGTAGCCCAGGTTGTCATGGGTGAACTCCCACAGGGGCTTGGGGTCGGTGGGCGAGGTGACGTCGATGGCAATGTATGCGCGGCCGCCGGCGCCCAGACCGGTGACCAGCACGGTGCGCCAGGCGCTGCCGATCTTCACCTCCTGGACCACCGGGCTGCCGTCGACAAAGTACTGATGCTTGTTGCCGTAGGCCTTGTCGGCCAGTTTGTAGAGCCGTGGCATGACCTGGCTGGGCACATAGGCCCAGACCTCGTTGCCGCTGGCTGAGCTGAAGGCGTGCAGCATGCCGTCGTTGGCGCCCACGTAGACCATGCCGTCGCGTGAGGCCACCGTGTTCTTGTGGGCGGCGAAGCCGAGGTCGTTGTAGTTCATCAGCGCGGTCTTCACATAGACCGCTTCGGAGTTGACGATGTCGCCGAGCACCTGGGTGCGCTGACGGAAAAACTTCGAGGGGTCGTCCAGCGTACCTTCATCGCTGCGGCTGCCGCGCAGATAGTCCACCAGGCGCTGGCCGGCGGCCGTGCTTTGGTTGCTGCTGCTCAGGCAGTAGTCGCCCGAGGTGCAGAACTGGATCAGGTTGTTGCCCGAGGCGGTCAGCGTGGCGAGGTTGAAATAGCTCTTCTGGGTGGCGCTGAGGTTGTTCCAAGTGAACTCGGTGCGGTTGCTGCCGGACCCGGCGCTGAACATATAAATCTTGCGATTGCTGTTGCTGTCCAGCAAGGTGCCGGCTGCCCAGTCGGCCGTGGCGCTGATGGCCCCGGTCTCCAGGTCGATGCGCTGGGATTTGAGTTGCCCCGTCCACTCACCCGACTTGAAGTTCGAGACAAAGACCTGGTTGTCACCCGAGGACACATTGGGGTTGCTGGCGGTGGCCGCAGCTGCGGCGCCTTCCTGAGCGGCGATATTGTTCAAGGCAGACTGCAGGCCGCTGTACAGGCTTTGCGGGTTGCTGGCGCTGAAGTAGGTGCCGCCGCCGTTGACAGCCGCGTGCCAGAGGTCGTCAATCGTGGTCAGGGTGTTGGAGGCTGGCGTCGGCCAGGTGCATTCCCCGCTGGACTGCCAGGTGCAGGTACCCGCGGCCACATTGGGGCTGCTGCCTTGGCTGACGGCGAAGTAGTCGCCGCTGGTGGCGCGCAGATAGTCGGATTGGTACTGCATATAGCCCGATGCACCCAGGCCCAGGGTGAAGGTCACCATGCGCTGCTGGGCATTGGCCGTGCCATTGCCGCAGACATCGGCACCGGTGCCAGAGCCGCTGGTGCATTCGTCTGAGCCATCTTCACCCGTGCGCAGATCGGCCTTGTAGTAGTAGGCGGCCACATCGGCCAGGGTGTTGGAGACGGCATTGCCGTCCTTCTGCGGCCGAGCCATGGCGCCATCCTGGTCACCCAGGGCTGAGCCGTCCAGCTGGGTCAGCGTGACGGCTTCGTTCCAGAAGCCGTCCGTGGACAGCACGGTGTAATTGCGTTGGCAAGAGTACTCCACGGGGTCTTTGATGGTGCCGCCGTTGTAGCTGCCGGTCAGCTTTCCGGCGTACAGGCGGCCGACATCATTCAGGGCGCGACGCAGCGGTGTCGAGCTACTAGGGTAGGCGTTGAAGAGGCGGCTGTACCAATCCGACTTGTTGGTGCCGCTGTAGGTGGCCAAGTTCAGGAAGGCATCGCCCTGGCTGTTGTTGATGCTCACATAGCCGACGCGGAAATTACTCGTCACCGCCGAGAAGGCCTGGCTGGTGGAGGACTTCATCATTTGCATCCGCGTGTGGTAGTAGGTCCACCAGTTCGCGAAGTTGGTCATTTCCTCGGCATAAGTGCAAGTGCTGCCGGCGCAATCGGTGCGGGTTTCGGCTTTGGGGTAGCTGTTGATCGCGGGGATGATGTCCACCCGTTGGAAGCTGCCCGGATAGCCCCCGGCATCACCGGGCGTGCCACTGCTGGGCGGCCGGTAGCCTGAGAAGGTGGGCGAGGTCGGGCTGATGCTGAGAAAGCAAGTGTTGGGTGTTGTGGTCAATGAGATTGCGCCAGGCGCGGATACACCGGCTGGCGCCGTGATGGTGATCGTGCGGTTGGCCTGGGTCGCAAAGTAGCCGGTGCCGCCGTTGTTGATCCGCGAGGTCAGCGAAGCCGCCAGATTGGAGCGGTTCGACTCCAGGCTGGTGGCACCGGACAGCAGCTGGATGGCTCCAGACTTCAGGGAGTTGATGGAGACAAAGCAGCCGTTTCCGCGGTTGTCCGCGATCGAGTTGATCGTCAGCGTGGTGGTGGCGCGGGTCTCCTGGGTGGCCGGGATCCCGACCGTGCCAGCTGTAAAGAACTTGGTCGGGTAGCGTGCCTCGGGGTAGTTGTTGCTGCGCACCGCCTGGCAAGAACCCGCCGCCGGTGTGGCTGCGCGTGCGTTGGCATCGCTGTTGCACCAGCGAACGGGCGCAGGGAACTTGAACACGGCGGTCTGCGTGGTCTGGCAGTTGCGCAGATTGATGTTGTCGCAGTACTCGGCGGGGACGATGTTGTAGTAATGCGGGCCCCAGCTTTGCGCACTGGTGCTCGGGCGGTCCGGCGCGCCGGTGGCCTTGTTGCCGCTGCCGCTGGCCGTGGTGGCGCGGAAGGTGGTGTAGCTCTTGTTGTTGACGATGCCAGGCAGGATGTAGTTGTCGTTGCGCAGGCAGTCGGTGTAGCTGATGTCCGTGCACCACTCGGTGTCTGGGAACTGGGTCAGCAAATTGATGTTGCCGGTGTTCTGGATGCCGAAGGCGTCGTTGGCCACCACCGTCCAGCCGCTGGTGTTTGCTGAGGTCATGCTGGCCCAACTCACGCCGCTTGAGTTCAGCGGCGGGGTGTAGCGTATGGCCGGGTTGTAGGCCATGCTGTTGAAGCTGGCACTCAGAAAAGGCGGGTGGCCACGCAGGTTGCCGAAGGGCGCCGCGCCGCGCCAGCAGGCATTGCTGCTGTCGCCGCCTTGGCAGCAGGTGTTGCTGAAGCTGCCGCTGTTGGTCGAGGTGGCGCCGGCCGAGCGGCAGAGCTTCGGGTCGGGGCTGGAATCGCCGTTGACATGATCGGGCATGAAGTCAAAGCCCATGGAACCCGAGTCGTCGAGCACGAACATCAGGTTCGGTTGCACGGCATTCGGCGTGGCGACCACCAGCGGGGTGCTCGAAATATCGGTGACCGCTGCGCTGGCTGCGCCACTCAGCTGCAGGGCTGCCAAGCCGAGCCAAAGGGCAATGAGGCGTTGCTTGCTGCTCATGAGGAACTCCAAATCGGATCGGGGTGAAACACCGGCCAGGCCGGCGCTCAAAGGGCCACAACGGCCTGAACAAAGCCAATCGTGTTGCGCGGGCCGGCGACGCGGGCCGTGATGCGGTAATAGCGTTGGTTGGGGATGCCGGTGGGCGTGCCGCTGTTGGCGCGTTTGCTGCCGCCTTCGCCCGGGTCAGTGGCCGGCGCCGCCTCGCAGCCGATGCCTGAGGTGGGCGCGCCTTGGCCATTGCACAGGCGCTGGATCACGTACGACACGGTGTTGCCGGCCGCATCCGTGGCGAGGGTGTTGACCGTGTTGCTGGGCACCAGCACGGTGTTCCAGAAAATCTCCCAGCTCTGGCCGACCGCCGGGTCTTGCCGCAAGGCCAGGTAGCCCACCGGCCGGCCTGCGGCGATGGTGATGTTGTTGTGCAGATTGGTGGCGATGTTGTTCTGCTCCAGCCAGGCCACGGCGGTCTCGATACCGAGGTCGGCCGACTGGATGGCCGATTGCTGGAAGGCCAGATTGCCCGCCACCTTGTTGCTGCTGAGCATGGAGCGCATCAGGCCGACGGCGGCTAGCGACATGATCACCAGCACGACGATGGCCAGCATCAGCACGATGCCGCGCTCCTGCGTTGGCCGTGGCGTTCGCCACGTGATGGGGGGGCGTTGCATCAGCATGTTGCTTGTGCTCCCTGCCAGGCCATATTGCGCAAGGGCACCACGGCTTCAAACACCTTGTAGCGGTAGTACTGCCACTCGTTATCGGCCGAGAGGTTGATGGGCGCATTGGCCGAGCCGGCCCAGGTCGGCGCATTGGCGGCCACGGTCACCTCGGTCTTTTCCTTCTGGCCACTGACGGTGGTGACCGCCAAGCGCAGCGCCGACATCCGCGCCCACTGGCAGGCTGTGGCCGGCGTGGTTTGGTCGAACACGTCCACGGTGCCATCCATCGGCGCAGCGGTGGTGTCCCGGCCGTATTGCGCGCGCAGATTGACCACGTTGTCGATGATCTGAACCCAGGCCTGGGCCGTCAACGCGCTGCAGTCGTTCACCATCAGGTCGCATTGCGTGAGTCGACCGTTGCGCACGGCGTAAGCCAGAATTTTGGGGCTGAGCCCCCAGTTGAACAGCGTGTCCTGGATGCCGACCGCGCCGGTCGCGACCGCCACATTGGCCGCCACCGGCTGGGCATTGACGCGGTCCATGAGCAGATTGCAGGGCACCGGGCGCACCTGGTTGGCAGCGATCACCCGGTCATTGATGGAGAAGGCCGAAGCGGTGGCCACCGAGTAGGTCACGGCATCGGGCTCGGAGTTGATGCGGTCGCCTTCGGGCGCGCCGTTGCCGCTGCTGTAGACCACCAGCAAGGTGTCGCTGCCGGCATCACCGGCCGGGATGTCCGCATGGTTGACCGTTACCGGGCCCAGGGTGTTGAGCACCCGCCCGGTGGGCAGGGTCAGATTGCAGCCGGCCAGCACCAGATTGGCAGCGCCATGGCCGCTCTGGCGGATGTCGCGCTGCAGCTGGGCGATGGCGATGGCGCCGTTGGTCTGGGCCTCGTCGCCGCTGGTGGCCGTGCGCTGGCCACGCTCGGACAGCGAGAACACCTGCATCACCACGATCACGGCGATCATGCCCAGCACCACGCCCACCAGAAGCTCGATCAGGCTGAAACCGCGCGAGCGACTTGCGGCAGCGTGGTGAGATGAAGTTGTCGTTTTCAAGTCGGTCTCCGGCATCACTTCATCTGGGTGATCATCACCAGGTTGTGGGGGCTGCTGGCGAGGTTCTCGCCCGGTGCGGCCCATTTCACGGTGATGGTGACGCGCAGGCTGGGTGTCAGCACCGGCCCGCCTGCGGGGGTGCCCGCCAGGGCGGGCAAAGGGTTGATCTGGGCGAAGGTCACGGTCGGCGGGTAGGTGTCCACGCCGGGCAGGGTGGCGCTGACTTTTTCGAGCCAGAGTTTGTAGCCGTCACCTTGGGTGGCGCTGCTGAAGTTGGCTTGCAGCGCCGCGAGGTTGCGGTTGCTGACCCACATGGTGCCGATCAGCTCATTGGCCAGCAGTGCTGCGTCGGAGCGGTACTTGGCTTGCCCAGCCTGTTTCACCGCCGTGGCCTGCAGGCCGACCAAACCGAGCACGCCCAAGGCGAACACCAGCAGGGCGACCAGAACCTCCAGCATCATGAAGCCACTGCTGCGGCCTTTGCGGCTTGTGCGGCTGCTGTTGCTGCTGTTGCTGCGTGCGTGCGGGGCACCGTTGCCCTTGGCGTGCGGGCTTGTTGTGAGAATTTGTGTGGTTCTCATGGTCAGACCTCAAGTGCCGCAGCCCTGAACGTCGCTGTCAGGCAGCTTCGGGTTGCACATGCGCACCTGGCCGGAGGGGGTGATGACGATGCGCAGGCAGACGGCGTTGCCGCTGGCGTCGCAAGAGCCGGCCGCGGCGTTGCTGACATCCATGACGATGTTGGCGGCCGGCGTCGGCATGAGCTTGCCCAGGCCGTTGAAAACGACCGCGCCGGCGGTCGCGGTGATTTCGACCGAACCGTTGCCGTCCTTGCTGGGCTTGGTGTGCAGGATGCGCGGCGCCACGGTGTCAGACGGGGCCGAGGCGCAGCGACCCTCGACCGAGTCCTCCGCTGTGTTGGCGCCGATCATATTGATCACCCAGTTGGTACCGCTGGCGCTGATGGCGCAGTCATTGGTCAGCGAGCTGGTGAGCTGGAAACGCACGCCGGTGTTGCGAGCCACGGCTTCGGCTTTGGCCAGCTGGATGCCCGCGCTCAAGGCCGTGGCGGTGTTGCGGATGCGTCCGTTCTGCAGCCAGGTGGAGAAGCTCGGAGCAGCGACGGCCATGAAGATGCCGAGCAAGGCCAGGGTGACTGCCAGCTCGATCAAGGTCACGCCGCTCTGGCGCTTGCCAGACATGCCGGTCGCTGTGAGGCGCTTCAGCATGATCCGTCCTGCTTGAGCGCCCAGCAGGTATTGGGGCTGGGCGTGGTCCAACCGCTGGGAAGGGCGGCGCTGGTCTTCACGCCGGCCTCGTTGACGGTGTAGGTGAAGCCGGCC
>JAIXSE010000019.1 GCA_027484825.1 Rubrivivax sp.
CGAGGTCGCCGTCGAGCACCTTCTGTGTGGCCGACACCTCGTAGCCGGTGCGCAGGTCCTTGATGCGGCTCTGGTCGAGCACGTAGCTGCGGATCTGGTGACCCCAGCCCACATCGGTCTTGCTGTCTTCCAGCTTCTGCTGCTCGGCCATGCGCTTCTTCATTTCATGGTCGTACAGGCGCGAGCGCAGGCGGCGCCAGGCGACGTCGCGGTTGCTGTGCTGGCTGCGGCTGTCCTGGCACTGCACCACGATGCCGGTGGGCAGGTGGGTCAGGCGGACGGCGGAGTCGGTCTTGTTGATGTGCTGGCCACCGGCGCCGCTGGCGCGGTAGGTGTCCACTCGCACGTCGGCCGGGTTGATGTCGATCTCGATCGAGTCATCGATTTCCGGATAGACGAACAGCGAGGCGAAGCTGGTGTGACGGCCGCCGGAGGAGTCGAAGGGGCTCTTGCGCACCAGGCGGTGCACGCCGGACTCGGTGCGCAGCAGGCCGAAGGCGTATTCGCCTTCCACCTTGATGGTGGCGCTCTTGATGCCGGCGACTTCGTCGGGCGTCTCTTCTTCCACTTCCGCCTTGAAGCCCTTGCGCTCGCAATACTTCAGGTACTGGCGCAGCAGCATGCCGGCCCAGTCGCAGGCCTCGGTGCCGCCGGCGCCGGCCTGGATGTCGATGAAGCAGTTGCTGGGGTCGGCCGGGTTGTTGAACATGCGGCGGAACTCCAGTTCCTCCACGCTTTCGGCCAGACGGGCAGCGTCGGCCTGGATGGTTTCCAGACCGGTGATGTCGTTCTCTTCCTTGGACATCTCGAAGAGTTCGAGGTTGTCCGCGAGATTGCTGGTGAGATGGTTGATGGTCTCGACCACCTGCTCCAGGGTGCGCTTTTCCTTGCCCAGTTCCTGGGCGCGCTTGGGCTCGTTCCAGACGTTGGGGTTCTCCAACGCGGCATTGACTTCGTTCAACCGCAGCGCTTTGCGGTCGTAGTCAAAGATACCCCCTTAGCGCGTCGGTACGCGCTTGCAGATCGGTCAGGGTGTTGCCGATCGCATTGATGTGTTCGATGTCCATGATGTCTGGATGCGTGGGGACGGGCCCCGAAATAGCAGGCCCGCTGCCTGCGGACCGGCCTCCCGCCGGGGTCACAGGCCAGATTGGCCGGACGCCAGCGAAGAGGGCGGACCGCCCGGGGAGGCAGGAACGCCTCCCGGACAGCGGGTGAAGAAGGGTATTTTCTCATGCTGCCAGGTCCGGGCTCCCTAAGATGTGGGGATGGACCCGACAAGCCCTGTCCCCCAACGCGGCGACCGCTCTGAGCAGCGGTCAGGCGGTCGGCTTGGCGGCCAGGAGGGCAGCCGGGATGGCGGCTTGCATAGCGGCTTGCAAGATGGGCTGCAGAGCGGCCAGGAAGGTGCGCCGGGGCGTGGACCCGAGAGCAACTGGGTGCGCAGCGGGGAGACTGGCGGCGAGAGGGGCGGCGAGAGGGGCGGGGAGAGTGGCTGGGAGAGCAGCGGGAGCTGGCCCCGATCTGGCCGCGCCGCCGACCTGGGCGCTGTGCGCCCGCGCCGGGCCGCCACCCGTGTCGTGGTGCTGTTGACGCTGTCGCTGCTGCTCCTGTGGGGCGCGGTCACCTTCGGTGTCGCCTGGTATGCGCGGGACCTCAGCTTCGATTTCTTCGGCTGGCCGTTCAGCTTCTGGGTCGGCGCCCAGGGCGCGCTGCTGGTGTATTGCCTGATCGTCTGGACCTATGCCCGGGTGATGAACCGGCATGAGGCGGCGGTGGCCAACGCCCCGCCCGAGCCGACACCGTCTGAGTTCTAAGGCTCCCGGCTCAGGCGCCCGGATCAGGCGCCCGGATCAGGCGCCCAACCCTGGCACCCGGGCAGCCAGCCGGGTCAGCCAGGCGAATCAGCCACGAGGATCAGCCTCCCGGCTCAAGTACCCGGGTCAGTCACGCGGCTGAGGCGCCCCGATCCGCCCTCGCGCTCAGGACGTTGCGCCGTGCTTGGCCGCCGCCAGCTGTGCCTGCAGATCCGCCACCTGGCTGCGCAACTGGGCGTTTTCGTCCTGCAAGGCGCTGACCTGTGCCCGCAGCAGGGCGATGCGCGGGTCCGATTCCGGCTCGCCGTCTTCGGTCGTGGCCACGCCCAGCACTTCCACCGCCACGTCGGCCACCGCATCCCCGGTGGACTTCTTGCCACTCTTGGCCTCGCGCACCCGTTTGGCGGCCTGACGCAGTTCCTTCTTGCCGCCTGCCGCCGCTGCGGCTTGCTCTTCCGCCGACAGCTCCGCAATCACCGCGGCCGCGCTGATCGACACCTCACCGGCCTTCACCGCCGCCACCAGCTCCGGCGCGGCGGCCTTCTGGATCTTCTCGATCTGGCTCACCGCGGCCGCACTGATGCGCGCGGCTTTGGCAATGGCTTCACGGCTCTTGAGCGGCGGTGCGGCGGGCACGGCCGCATCGACCGGGGCGAGGGGGGCACCTTCACCCTCCCAGGGCGCCTCGGCAGCGGCCACGAGTGCCTCGGCCGGCTTGTCCAGCACCGCCAGTCGGCGGGCTTCCAGAATTTCCTTCTTGCGCAGCGCCAGCACGCCGCGCTGGAAGTCCGACACGCTGCGGCGGCCCAGGTGCTGGTCGATCATCCACAGGTGCACGTCTTCCATCGACTTGAACCGGGTGTTCTGCACCGTCTGGAACGGCAACCCGTGTTTGCTGCAGATGCTGTAGCGGTTGTGACCGTCCACCAGGATGTCGCCCCACAGCACCAGGGCGTCGCGGCAGCCCTCGGCCAGGATGCTGCGTTCCAGGGCGGCGTATTCGTCCTCAGTCAAGGGGTCGATGTAGATGCGGAGCTCTTCGAGGACAGTGATGTTCATGGCGGCAAGCGGGAACCAGACAGAAAAAAAGGCAGGGGAAGCGGCAGCAGACAAGTGCGGCCCGCAAGGTCGGGCGCCCGGCGCGCGCTGCGCCCAGACCCCAACCCCCTGCTGCGTGTGCGACAGCCGCGCAAGCCGCTGCCGCAAGACAATCAAGGGGCGGCATTCTGCCCAATTTGCAGCCGGACCTGCGTCAGGAGGTCACGGCGGCTGCGCATCTGCAACGTTGTGAGAACCTTGGTGGGACAGGAGAGCGGCATGTCGGTGGAGAAAGAGTCAGGCTGGGATTTTCCGCATCCGCATGTGCTGGGCGTCTCGCCGCAGGCCGCCGATATCGACGGCCTGGACCACACCAACAACGCCGTCTATGTGCAGTGGTGCGAGCGGGTGGCCTGGTCCCATTCGGAGCATCTGGGCCTGTCGCTGCAGGACTATCGCCAGCTGGACCGCGCCATGGCCATCCGGCAGGGGGTCTACGACTATCTGCTGCCGTCCTTCGAAGGCGAGGCCCTGTGGCTGGGCACCTGGCTGACCGCCGGCGACGGCAAGCTGGCGATGGAGCGCCGTTTCCAGCTGCGCCGGGCCAGCGACGGTCAGACGCTGATGCGCGGGCGCTGGGACCTGGTGTGCATCGAGATCAGCACCGGGCGGCCCCGTCGCATGCCACCGGCCTTTGTGCAGGTCTATCAGGCGGCGGTGGTGGGTGCGCCCGAGACCGGGGCCTCATGAACAATGCAAGCCCGGCACACCCAGGTGGCGTGCGGCGTGGCAGGCGTTGATCGATCCGGTGGAGGCGCTCATCGAGTCACGCAGGGCGCGGCGCAGGCGGGCCGCATCGGCTGAAGGCATCAGCGATCGCAGCAAGGCAACGACGCCGGCCACCTGCGCGCAGGCCATCGAGCTGCCGGATTCCATGTCGTAGTCTCCGCCCGGGATGGTGGTGAGCACGCCGCGGCCGGGTGCCGCGAGCATCAGGTCGACGGACGCGGCCTCCGCAGAACTGCCGGGTGCGTCGGAGGCAGGTGACGCCGTAGCCACCGACGCTGCCCCCACCGACGCCGGGGCTGATGCTCCCCGTGGCACGTCCTCGGCACTCGCCACCACCAGCGTGCCCGGCACGTTCGACGGGAATCCGATCCCCAGGCGCTGCGGCGGTGATGCGGCCACGACCACGGCGCCGCGCGACTGGGCATAGGTCACCAGACGGGTGAGCAGCGGGTCGCTGGGGCCGCCCAGGCTCAGGTTGATGACATCGGCACCGTCGGCAATGGCGGCCCCGAGGGCCTGGGCCAGGGTGAAGGAGTTGCATCGGGCCGCGCCCGCGACAGGGGCGGCAGCCATGTTGGCGCTTGCCGCAGCATTGCTTGGGACACTGGCCCCTCTGGCGGCGCTCATGCCGACACCCTGGCCGGCACCCTGGCCGACAGCCGGGCCCGTGTCAGCACGGCGCGCTGTGTCACTCCAGCACGCGCGATAGCTGAGCACCTGCACGCCGGGCGCTGTGCCGACGATGCCGATCCGGTTGTTGGCCCGCGCGGCGATCAGCCCCATCACTTCGGTGCCGTGGCGTTCCGGGAAGGTGTCCACATAGGCACCGTTCCCGCTCACATAGTCCCGTTGCCGCGGCACCTGGCCTTGAAGGTCGGGATGGCGCGCATCCACGCCGGTATCGATCACGGCGAGCTTCACCCGCGCGCCCACCGACACCTGCTGCAGCGGTGGGACGGCCATCTGCTGGAAGCCTCGTTGCAGCGGGAAGTAGGGGTCGTTGTAGGGAGGAGGGGCCGCAGGAGAGGGGGCGAGGGGGGGTGAAGGGCTTGGCGGCGCATTGCCACCCTGGCCCTCCACTCGCGCGGAGGCCCCGGACGCCGCCGCGGTGCCTGCGCCATTGGGCATGGCGGCTGTGGTCGCCAGCGTCTCGAATTCATGCAGCGGCTGCACCAGCGCCACGCGTCCATCCTGTTGCAAGCGCTGGATGACCTGGGCCAGGTCGTCCCCCGGCGCGATGGTGAAGAGCATGCAGCGCAGGTTCAGCGGCGCGATGGTCCAGGCGGCGCGCTCGGTCAGGCCGTATTCACTCGCCAGCGATTCGGCAGTCGCGGCAGCGCGGGCGCTGCCGGCATACCCCGCCATGCGGCGGTAGTCGCCGCGCGGAGAGCCGCCGGCGCCGGAGAGTGGCTCGCCGGCATCGTTCACCGCCAGGATGAGCTGGGCGGGGACGGTCTCGGGCACTGGTGGGCGATCGACCGGCGCCTGCCGCACAGCGCCAACCTCCGCCGGTGGCGGCTCCTCAACGGCCAGTGCCGATGACGGAACCCAGCCCACCGCGGCGGACACCAGGGCCGCCGCCACTGTGAGTTCACGAGCGCGAGTCCACGCCGCCAGGACAGGCTCCAACCCTGTCACCAGACCTGGCACCCTGCACGGCATCGGGCACGCCCCGGCACTGCGAGCCTTGCGCCGCATCACGGCGCGGTCGCCGAGGCAGCAACACCGGCACCCACCGGCACCACCAACATGACCCCAGGCTCCGTTCGCAGATGCCGGGCCAGCGCGTCGGCGGTGGACGCCGGCGTCGCCTCCGGATTCAGCGGTGCCAGCAACAGGCTGCTCGCATGCTCGTCCGCCCCCACGATCCGCAGCCCGTGCTGATTCAGCAGCTGCCGCAAGCCGTCCATGTCCATCCGGCCATCCGGCACCAGCCGAAGGATGGCGGCAGGCGGCAGCGTGTTGGGTTGGCTCAGCGTGACGAATTCCTGCGGCGCCTGCGGCTGCCGAAGCCCCAGCACGCAGATGGTCACGGCCTGGGCCGCCACGGCCATCACCAGCCAGCGCTGGGTCCAGGAGCGCCTTGGCGGGGCGCCACTGCCTGCCCCTGCGGCCCCTGCGGTTCCCGCCGTGCCGGTGCCTCCGGCTGAGCCGTTCGCCGCTGACGCCCGCGGCTCATCATTCGACGCCACGCCCCTCGCCCCGGCGGCATGGGCCTGCGCTTCGTCCTCCCGCGCCCACAGCTGGGCCAGGCCCGCCGCGGCGACGTCGTCGTCCGACGCGGTCGGGGACGGTGCCTGCATCCCGCGATGGATCTGCGTCTGCAACGCCAGCTCATCCCGGCAGTGGGCGCAGACGCCGACGTGCTGCTCCACCTGCGCGCGCTCCTGCGCCGTGGCGGTGCCGGCCACCACCCAGGGAATGGCGTCCCACACGGGACGGTGCTCGTTCAGTGCAAAGGCCTGCGTGTCGCCGCTGCCCGGATGGGGGGCGCCCGTGCGTGAATCGTTGGTGGTCATGGCCCGTGTCCTTCCATGCCGCTCATCGGGCGGCTGTCACCGCCCAGCTCGGGCAGTACGTTGCGCAGCCGGACCCGCGCATGGAACATGCGTGCCTTCACGGTGCCCGTGGCGCAATTCATGATGCGGGCGATGTCCTCGCAGGACTCACCCATGTAATACGCCAGCTCCATCGTCACCCGCTGCTCCATCGGCAGCGTGGACAGGCCGCGTGCCACCCAGTTGCGCAGCTCGCGGTCTTCGCTGTCGTTGACCGAGGGCTCTGCCCGGGTCAGCTCCTGCTCATGCACGGCCGAGGCGTTGATCTCTTCGGCAGCGGTGCCGTCCCGCAGCGCCTTGAGCATGCAGCGGTAGGCAATGCCATGCATCCAGGTGGTGACGCGGGACTCGCCCCGGAAATTCCCGGCGGTGCGCCACACCACCCACAGCGCTTCATTCACCACTTCATCGGCGAGATCAGGCCGACTGCAGCAACGCAGCACGAAGCGGGACAGGCGGGGACGGCAGTGGCGGTAGAGATGCTCGAAGCTTGAGCGGTCCCCCGAAGCCGCGGCCTGCAACCAGCTGCGAAGGCGCGGTTCAAGGGCCGCGTCCGTGTCTTGGGCAGCGCGATTGAGCATGGGGCGATATTTCTGCGGAGAAGTGTCGCTCATGGGTGCCACAATCCGCGCCGATGGTTGCCGGCCGCCTCAAAATTTTTCGCAAGTCGACGCATGACGCTGATGGATCGCCCACGCAGCCCCGTGGTCGCATCGGGAAAACCCTGATCGCTGGCGGACTCGCGGCGGCACTCGGCGGGGCGGCGCTGCTGAGCCCGGCCGCCCACGCGCAGACCTTCACCGGCACCGTGTCGTTGGTGTCGGAGCGCGTCGCGCGCGGCATCAGTCTGAGCAGCAGCCGTCCGTCCGCCATGCTGGACCTGGGTTACCGCAGCGACCACAACTGGGCCCTGGGCCTTGGCCTGGGTACCGTGCACGGCCAGGGCGATGCCCGTGCCGAGGCCATCGTCTCCGCGACGCGCTGGTGGCAGTGGGATGACCAGCGCACCATCACCCTCTCCGCGGCCCATTACGACTACGCCGGTGGCGGTGACGCCGGCCGGCTGCGGTATGGCGACGTCTCTCTGGGCGGGGTGTGGGACACCCGTGCCGGCCAGTGGGCGGCGTCGGTCTCCGTGTCCCCCGACCTGCCCGTCACCACCGGCAGCGGCTATCAGGGCCACAAGGGCGGCACCATCCTGGAATTGACCTGGCACCGACGCCTGGTGGGGGCGGTGGCGGGTGATGTCGGCTGGGGCATCGTGGACAACTGGTCCCCCAACAGCGGCTCCTACCGGTTTGCCAATGCCGGCCTCAGCTATACGGCGGGAGACTGGCGCTTCAGCCTGGTGCGGCTCTACAGCCAGGTGCCGCGCGGTGACGACACACAGGCCCGCCCGCGTTGGATTGCCGGCGTGGCCTGGACCTTCCGCTGAAGGGCTCAGCGCTCCTGCTGTTCCAGAAACCGCTGCGCATCCAGCGCGGCCATGCAGCCGGTCCCGGCACTGGTGATGGCCTGGCGATAGACATCGTCCTGCACATCCCCGGCGGCAAACACGCCGGGAATGCTGGTCATCGTGGCCATGGCCTGAGGTCCGCCGCGGGTGACGATGTAGCCATTGCGAAGGTCCAGTTGCCCCAGGAAGAGGCTGGTGTTGGGCACATGACCGATGGCCACGAAGCAGCCCTGCAGCGCAATTTCCATCGTCTGATTCGGCTTGGCCGACTGCTCGGTGTGGCGGATGCGCACGCCGGTCACGCCGAAGCTGTCGCCCAGCACTTCGTCCAGCGTGGACAGCAGATGCAGCTCGATGTGGCCGGTGCGAACCTTCTCCATCAGGTGGTCCACCAGAATCGGCTCTGCGCGGAAGCGGTCGCGACGGTGGATCAGATGCACGCGCGACGCGATGTTGGACAGATACAGCGCTTCCTCCACCGCCGTGTTGCCGCCGCCGACCACGCAGACCTCCTGCCCGCGATAGAAGAAGCCATCACAGGTGGCGCAGGCGCTGACGCCGCGGCCCATGAATTGCGCCTCCGACGGCAGGCCCAGGTACTGGGCGGAGGCACCGGTGGCGATGATCAGCGCATCACAGGTGTAGACGCCGTTGTCCCCGCGCAGACGGAAGGGCCGCTGGGCGAGATCCACCTCCTGGATGTGGTCGAAGACGATTTCGGTGCGAAAGCGTTCGGCATGGTCCTGGAAGCGGCGCATCAGGTCCGGGCCTTGCACGCCCATGACATCGGCCGGCCAGTTGTCCACCTCGGTGGTGGTCATGAGCTGGCCGCCCTGCGCCAGGCCGGTGATCAGCAGCGGAGACAGGTTGGCACGGGCGGCATAGAGCGCCGCGGTGTAGCCCGCCGGGCCGGAGCCGAGGATCAGCAGGCGGGTGTGGCGCACTGGGCGTTGGGAAGTGGCGGCGTTGGGCATCTTGAGGCTTGAGGCGAAGGGGCGAGGTGGAGGAGGGGAGGCTGTGATGAAGGACGCCGACCGTTCGGCGTCAAGAGGCGTGAAGGGGGATTCGTTCAGAGCTTGGCGTGGTCCAGCCGCAGCGCGAATTCATCCGCCGGCAGGAAGCCGATGGTGCGCGCCGCCAGTTGCTCGCGGCCCTGTGCATCAAAGAAGACGATTCCCGGCGGGCCGAACAGCTGGAAGCGCTTGAGCAGAGCCTTGGCCTGCGCCGTGTTGGCGGTGACATCCGCCTGCAGCAGGCGGGCCTTGGCCAGGCGGGCGGCGATGGCGGGGTCGGAGAAGGTCAGGTGCTCCATCTCCTTGCAGGCCACGCACCAGTCGGCATAGAAGTCCAGCATCACCGGCTGCTGGGACGATGCCAGCGCAGCGTCGAGCTGCTCCACCGTGGTGATGCGCTCAAAACGCGGCGTCGCCGATGCAGCCGTGCTGCCCTGGCCCGCAGCGTTGGCATTGGCATTCGTGGCGCCTCCCTGCGCAGCCGCGGCTTGCGCCAGATGCTTGAGCGGTTGCAGCACACTGTCCCCGCCCGAGAAGGCACCGCCGATCAGCGCCACCGACCACAGGGCGACCAGCGTGCCGGTGGCTCGCAGCGCGCGGGGCTTGCCGCCGTCCAGGGCGCCCAGGCAGATCACCAGCACCAGCGCCACCGCACCGATCAGGAACATCAGCGCCCCCATCGGCAGCACCGGCGAGACCAGCCACAGCGCGACCCCCAGCAGCACGATGCCGAAGAAGGTCTTCACATGCTCCATCCAGCGCCCGGCCTTGGGCAGCAGCGTGCCGGCGGACAGGCCCAGGGCCAGCAGCGGCACGCTCATGCCGCAAGCCAGCGCAAACAGCGCCGAGCCGCCCAGCACCACATCGCGGGTCTGGCTGATGTAGACCAGCGCGCCGGCCAGCGGCGCCGCCACGCAAGGCCCCACCAGCAGGGCCGACAGGCCGCCCATCAGGAACACGCCCAGATGCCGGCCTCCCTGCAGTTGGTTGGAGGCACTGTTGACCCGCTCCTGGATGAAGCCCGGCATCTGGAACTGCCAGACACCGAACATCGACAGCGCCAGCACCGACAGCAGCAGCGCAAAGCTGCCCAGTACCCAGGGGTTCTGCAGGGCGGCGGCAAAACCCGAGCCCAGCAGACCCGCCACGATGCCCGCCACCGTATAGACCAGCGCCATGCCCAGTGAATAGGCCAGCGCCAGGGTGAAGCCTCGCATCCGCGAGACCGGCTGCCCCTGTCCCACGATCACGGACGAGAGGATGGGCAGCATCGGCAGCACGCACGGCGTGAAGGACAGCAGCAGGCCGCCCAGCAGGAACATGCCGATGACCTTCAGGAAACTGCCGGACTGCAAGGCGGCGGCACTGCGGTCCAGCGGGACGGCACCCACGGTCCCCGCTCCTCCAGCTGTTCCAGCTGTTCCAGCTGTTGCCGCGGTTCCGCTGTCCGGCGTTGCGCTGGCCTCCGGCAGCGGCACCGACAGCGCATCCGGCTGCGACTCCCAGCGCGCCGTCAGCGCACCGGCCGCATCGGTCTGCAGATGCACCAGCGCCTGCTGCGGCGGGTAGCACAGACCGCGGTCCGCGCAACCTTGGTAGCGCACGGTCAGGGTGGTCGGCGCGGCTGGGGCCTGGGCGGCCGGCAGGGGCTGCACGATGCGCACGTCGCCCGCCCACAGCGTCATCGTCTTGTTGAAGTTGGGATCGAACTCCTCCTTGCCGCCGGGCAACTGCGCGGCGGGCAGGGAGGCGCCCTCCGCCTCGATGGCAAAGCGCTCGCGGTAGAGGTGGTAGCCCGGTGCGATCTGGAAGTGGACCACGGCGGCCCCGGACTCGGTGGACGCATTGCCGACGAAGGCCTGCGCGGGGTCCAGGAAGCTGTCCGACTTCGGCTCCGACGCCGACGCCGCAGCCGTGGCCAGCAGCGGCAGGCTCAGTCCGAGCAGCCAGGCGCTGAGCAGCTTCGCCCACCGGGCCGGGCGGGGTGCTGAATCAGGAGTGTGAGAGGGAGTCATGTTGGATTGGGAATGTGAAGAAAGGGATCGAGGTCGTGGGACTGCAGGTCACCCGCCGGTCCGACCAGCAGAAAACCCACACCCGGCATGCCTAGCCGCATCGGAGCCTGCGCCCCGATCAGCATCGCCATGGTGGCCAGGGCGCCTGCGGCCAGACATACCGGGGCCACCACGCTGGCGGCCTGCCAATACCGCACCGGCTGGCCGGTGCGCGGGTTGAGGATGTGGCAGCAGCGCCGACCGTCCTCGGTGATGAAGAACCGCTCGTAGTCCCCACTCGTGGCCAGCGCGCCGTGCGTCAGCTCGATGTGGGCGCAGATGTTGTCGTCCTCGCGCGGATGCTGGATGGCAAAGCGCCAGGGGCTGCCGTCGGGCCGAGGCCCCAGCACGCACAGGTCACCGCCCAGGTTCACGAAGCCGTGATGCACCTGATGCTCGGCCAGCACCGCAGCCGCCCGGTCCGCGGCGTACTCCTTGCCGATGCCGCCGAAGTCGACCTCCATGCCGGCACGGGGCAGGTGCAGGGAGCGGCCGTCCCACACCGCGTGATGCCAGCCCACCCGGTCCAGCAGCGGCGCCAGTTCGGCCTCGGTCGGCTCGCGCCCGGTCTTGAAGTCCCAGGCGTGTCGCAGGCACCCGCTGGTGATGTCAAAGAGCCCGTCGCTCTGGGCATGCAACTCGGCGGCGAACTGCAGCAGCCGAGCGGTTTCTTCGTCCACCGCAACAGCCTGGCGACCGGCACTGGCATTGAGCACGGCGACCACACTGTCCGGCCGATAGCGCGAATACTTGCGCTCCACGCGGCGGACTTCGGCTTCAGCCGCCGCAGCAGCGCGGGCCGCAGCGGGCGCGGGAATGCCCTCCAGCACCAGTTGGCAGGGCGAAGCCATGGCGGTGAAGCTGTGTCGGTAAGACGTGGAAGAAGGCATGGCGTCCCCCTGTACCGGTCAGAACTTGTGCGAGAGGCCCACCTGCAGCCAGTCCGCCTGGAAGCGGGCCAGCCCTGGGGAGCCCTGGCCGCCGAGCCGCCAACCCGCACGCTGCTCGTAGTGCTCCCACGACAGGTCGGCCACCCAGCGCGGCCGGAACTCGTAGGCCACCTTCAGGCCGGCGGTCACGGCCCCGAAGGCGGAGAGGCGGTGGTCGCCGGACAGGTATTGCGGTGAGGTGCTGCTGTAGCCCGGCGGGAAGGGGGCGCCCAGAGCCGGGTCATAGACCGGGTCGTAGTAGAAGCGGGCCGCTTTTTGCGTGGTGTAGCGCAGCGTTGGCGTCAGCGTCCATCCGGCGCGCAGCGGTTGCACCCAGGCGGCCTCCAGCGTGTTGGCCCGCACCCCGAAGCTGTCCGAGTAATACCGCCAGCTGCTGCGCAGGGTGGCTCGCAGATCCTGGAAGTGATGGTTCCAGCGCAGCAGGGCGGTGTATTGCTCGCGCTCGTCCGGTCGGCGGTCCGGGAACTTGTAGGGGTCGCTGTAATAGCCGTGGCCCAGGCTCGCGCCCAGGTTGAACTGCACCAGGTCCACCGCCGTCCAGGCCTGGGTCACGCCGGCGATGAACTGCACCGTGTTGCGGCTGCGGCTGAGCGTTCGGTCGTCACTCGAGCCGATCCAGTCGTTGTTGTAGGCGACGCCGACATTCCAGCTGCGGTTGTTGTCCTCGCTGGAGCGGCGGTAGTCGGCCGAGACGGTGCGGGAGCGATAGTCGTGCTCGGTCGAATAGGCCGCGCCGACCGACCAGGCGTCGCGCTCGTTGTAGCGGGTCAGGCGCACGTCGCCGGCCTTGCGTTCTTCGTCCAGGCGCGAGGCGCCGGAGATCGCGCTGTGATAGCGCGGAGACGCGCCGGAGACGCTGTCGGTCACGAGCGAGCCTTCCACCGACCAGCGGCCGGCAAAGGGCAGCATCAGGTAGAGCGACGGCGCATTGACGGTGATGCGGTCCAGGCCCGGTTGGCGGTCCCGGTAATGCAGGAATTTGGCGGCGATTTCGGCCTGCTGGGGCGGCTCCTCGGCAACTGCCGGAAGTGCAGTGCCGCCGAGCATCAGCGCGGCAGTGAGGACGCCGGTCCAAGGGGTGGTTCGCTGCGGGGACACGGATGCGGTGCGGTCGTTGACGGGTGCAGCCTCGTGCGGCCCGCCAGCCTGCAGAGCGTCAGTTGCAGCCACAGCCACCTCCGCCCACACCGTTGCCGCCGGATGCGTTTTCCTTGCTGTTGTAGATGTGCTGGTTGAAGCGGTCTCCCAGCACGTCGCCCGCCATGGTCATGTCCGGGCGCGCCAGCGCGCCTTTCTCCCAGGGGCTGGGCGGCTGCAGGGCGCAGCCGGTGGTGGCGAGCACGGTCATGCCCAGCAGTGCGGATGCGGCCAGGCGCCGCAGGAAGGAAGCATTCATGCAGGATCTCCTGAAGATTGGGTCGTCGTCACTCACCGGCCTTGCAGCGCCGAAGCCATGCGCGCTTCCAGGTCGGCTTCGTCCTCGGTGCGGAAGCCGGCGTGCTGCAGCAGCACCTTGCCGTCCGGCCCCAGCAGCACCGAGCTCGGCATGGCGCGCACGCCCACCTTGCGGGCGGTCTCGCCCTTGCTGTCGAAGGTCACCGTGACCGAGGCCGGCACGTCCTTCAGAAATGCCAGGGCGTCCGAGCGGTTGGCATCCAGATTGACCGCGACGATGCGCAGGCCCTGGGCGCCGTACTTAGCCTGCATGCGGTTCATCCATGGGAAGGACTGACGGCAGGGGCCGCACCAGGAAGCCCAGAAGTCCACGTAGGTGAGCCTGGCCTTGCCGTCGAACAGCGGCACGGCACTGCCATCGGCGGCGGCGACGCTGGAGACCGGCAGGGGCTGGCCCACCTCCACTGCGTGAGCTGCGGGGGCGAGCAGGGACAGGGTGGTGGCTGCGACCACCGCCGAGCGCCGCACGGCGAGGTCCTGCCGACGACGACGGCGCCACAGGATCAGACCCGCCAAGGCCACCAGTCCTGGCAGCACCGGATCGAAGGCCGCATTGCCGGATCCCAGCGTGCAACCGCCTCCGCCTTGATTGGACGGCGTGGACGGCGTGGTGGGGGCCGGTGCGCCGCTGAGCGCCACGCTGACGCTGGCCGGGGTCATATCGCCCTGCAGGGTCAGCGCGCCGGTCTCTGCCGCCGTGCCGGACCAACGCACGGTCAACGCGCAGTTCGCGCCGGGCTGCACCGAGAAGGGCGCGGTGCCGCAGCCACCGGTGCCAGCGCCGTCCACGGTGAACTGCCCACCGCTGGCGGCCACCGCACTGATGTGCAGAACGCCGGCGCCGCTGTTGGTGAGCTTCAGGACCTGACCGGCGGCATCCCCGCTCACGAAGGAGAGGCTGGTCGCGGAGAGTTGGAGGGCCGGTTGCGGCGCGCCCTGCGCGCTGCCGCTGACCTGTAGCGGCTGCGGCAGACCCGCATTGGCCGCCACCACGGCCACGGAGGCGGCGCGGGTGCCCGTGGCCCGCGGGCTGAAGCCCACCGCCACGTCGCAGCTCGCGCCGACGGCCAACGTGCCGCCGGCGGTGCAGGTGCTGCTGGTGTCGATGCGGAAATCCGCCGCTGCGGCACCGGCCAGGGCGAAGCTGCCCAACTGGGCCGAGGCGGCGCCGTTGTTGGTCAGGGTGAAGTGCTTCAAGGCCGCATCCGCGCCGACGATGACCGAGCCGAAGTCGGCGCTGGTGCTGCCGGTCCAGGCCAGTGCGGCAACGGGGCCGTTGACGCCCGTGCCGGTCAGCGAGACATCCGCCGGTGCGGTGGCGCTGTTGCTCACCAGGCTGAGCGTGCCGGTGGCAGCCCCCGTTGCCGTCGGCGCGAAGCTGACCTGCACGGTGCAGGAGCCGCCGACGGCCACGCTGCCGCCGCAATCATTCGTCACGGTGAACGGACCGGTGGCGCTGAGGCTGCTGATGGTGAGTGCGGCAGCGCCGGTATTGCTCAGCGTCAGGCGCTGGGCCGCGCTGGTGCCGCCCACCGAGGCCGCGCCAAATGCAATCGCCGTCCCGGACAGGGACGCCTGCGAGGAGGCCGCCACCTGCCCGGCGCCGGTCAAACCTACAGTGACCTGGGCGGTGCCGCTGCCGCCGGCGCTGCTCACGGTGCCGGTGACACTGACCGAGGCGGAGCGCGAGCCGGCCGCTGCGGGCGTGAAAGTGGCACTGACGGTGCAGGTGGCGCCCACTGCCAGCGGTGTGCCCACTGCGCAGGTGCCGCCCTGGCGGAACTCCGACGCTTGCGCGCCGCCCAGCGTGATGGCGGAGAAGTTCAGCGGCGCGGTGCCGGTGTTGGTCAGTGTGGCGGAACGCGCGGCGCTGGTGGTGCCCACGGTCTGGGCCCCGAAGTCCAGCGAGCCGCTGTCCACCCGCAGGCCTGCCTGCGGCGCGGCGGCCGCACCGGTGCCCGCCAGCGTGATCTGCACCGGGGTGGACAGGCCGTTATGGCTGATGGAGAGCGTGCCGCTGCGCGCCCCCGTGGTGGTGGGGGTGAACACCACGCCCACCGTGCAACTGGTCCCTGCGGCCAGGCTGGTGCCGCAGGTGCCGCCCTGCACGGCGTAGTCGCCGGAGGCGCTGGCGCTGAGGCTGCCCAGCGCGGCGGTGCGGCTGGCGCTGACCGTGACGGTGGCGACGGCGCTGGCCTGCCCCACCGTCGTCTGCGAGAAGCTCAGCGACGAGGGCGAGTTGCCCAGCCAGGCGGCGATGTCGGCCAGATCCGTTGCGGACACACGGCCTGAGAGCGCCGCATTCATCTGCCCGACGTTGTTGATCGCGTTCTGGATCATGGCCGGGTTGTTCCGGCCCCGGTCCACCGAACTGGTGGACGCCACCGTATGGCAGGACGCGCAGTTCTGCGAGAACTTCGACTGCCCGGCCACCGGATCAGCCGCCTGGGCCGATGGAGCCGTCAGCATCACCAGGGCCGTGAGGCCACTGCTGGCCGCGGCATGGAACAGCGCACGTTGGCGTTGGCGCTGGCGCTGGCGCAGGCCGGGTGCGCCGAGGCGGGAGGGAGGGGGGAAGTCCATGGCGGGCATCTCTCTTCAGCGATTGAACAAAAGGGGCGCGACGACCAGCAGCCAGGCGGCGTTGAACCACGCATGCCAGGCGACGCAGCGAAGCAGGGATCGGTGGCGGCGGTAGTCCCGGCCGATCCACCAGGCGGGCAGGGCGGTGGACAGCGCCAGCGGCCAGGGGAAACCGGGCGGGGCCAGTGCGGCATGGGCGAGGCCGAAGGCGGCCGCCGTGAGCAGGTCGGCATGGCGCGCCAGCCAAGGCGGGCGGGCGCGGCGGAGCGCGTCCTGAAGACCGAAGCGGAAGACGATCTCTTCCAGCCACGGGGCCAGCAGGAGCGAGCGGGCGATCAGCGGGGCGGACAGAGCGCTGCCGGGCAACAGCGCGGGGTGGAAGGCGTGCAGAAGTGCCCCGACCAGCGCGGGCAGCAGTGCCACGGCGATGAGCGCCGCGGGCGAAGTGAAGAAGGAGGTGCGGCCCCCCGGCCCAGCCGACCAAACGCGCTGAACAATGCGCTGAACAATGCGCCACGCCGTGCGCCCCGAGAGGGGCGGCGCAGCCGTTTCAGCAGCAGGGCAGGACGGGACCATGAGTGCGACGGGCCACGAGGGCCAAAGCGAGGTTCTCGCTTAGGTACCCGTGCGCACTCAAAAGGTTGTGGGGTGTGAACCGAAAACGTATCCGGTTGTTGAAGCGGTGCTTACGCCAGGAAGGACTCCACCGCCTGTGCCAGTGCTTCCGGCTGGTCGTGATGCAGCATGTGACCGGCCTTTTGCAAGGTCACCCGCTCAAGACGTGGCACCACACTCAGCCGCGATTCGAAGTCCTCGCGCGGATAGCGGTTGCCCCACCACTGGGTCATGTCGGTCTCGCTGCCTTCCACCCAGAGCGTCGGGGCCTGGATGCGGGACCAGCAGGCCAGCGCTTCCGCCCGTCGGTAGAGCACCGGATTGGTCCGCTTGTGCACCGCGTCCCCGAGGATGTGCCAGCGTCCATCGTCCCCCTGGCGGGACCAGTGCTGCGCCAGCCAGGCTGCCTTGTCGGCGGGCACGCGCGGGTTGGTCTTCATCAGGCGCTGCGCCACGCCGTCCACCGCGTCGTAGGACTTCAGGCTCTGCGGCGTCTTGAGCTCGTCCAGCCAGTCGGCCAGCCGGGCGGGCGCCATCTCGGGAATCGTCTCCGGCAGGCCGAAGCCTTCCAGATTCACCAGACGGCGGATGCGCTGCGGACGCACGCCGGCATAGGTCATCACCACATTGCCGCCCATGCTGTGCCCCAGCAGGTCCACCGGCGCATCCGGACTCAGGTGGTCCAGCAGGGCGTCGAGATCGCCCAGGTAGTCGGGGAACCAGTAGGCGTCCCCGGGCGTGTTGTCGGTGAGGCCGAAGCCGCGCCAGTCCATGGCCACCACGCGGCGCTCCTCGCGCAGGGCGTCCACCATGAACTGGAACGACGCGCCCACGTCCATCCAGCCGTGGACCATCACCAGCAGCGGGCGGGGGTCGGGTGGGGCGGCTGCGGAGGGCGGCGGGCCCCAATGCATCAGATGATGGCGAAGCCCTCGCAGCCTCACGAATTCGCTGCGATGCGTCCGGCGCGGCACATACGCGGCGGACGGCCCTGCGGCGGCGGACGGGGGAGTCGGGCGGGTGTCGGTGCTCATGGACAGGACTTTAGGCCCTGCATCGCCATGCCGCTTTCGCCATGGAGACAATGCAGGCATGAACCCAATCACCGCCGCATCCACCGCATCCTCCACGGCATCCGCTGAGTCCGCCGACCACCAGGCCTTGCCCGCGCCGGACGGAAGCTACACCTTGCGCCCGGCCCGTCCGGAGGATGTGCCGGCCCTGGTCGGCCTGATCACCGAGCTGGCGGAGTTTGAAAACCTCACCCATCTGCTGTCCGTGACGCCCGAGACGCTGGCGCCCCACCTGTTCGGTGAGAAGCCGGTGGTGGAGTCCTGGGTGGCGGAGCACCAGTCTGGGGAGGTGGTGGCCTTTGCGCTGACCTTCATCAACTTCTCCACCTTCCTGGCCAAGCCGGGGCTGTATCTGGAAGACCTGTATGTGAAGCCCGCCCACCGCGGCGCAGGACTGGGCCGTCGCATGCTGACCCTGCTGGCCGGCATCGCCAACGAGCGGGGCTATGGGCGCTTCGAATGGTGTGTGCTGGACTGGAACGAAAACGCCATCCGCTTCTACGAGAAGATGGGCGCCGCGCTGCTGCCGGACTGGCGGCTGTGCCGACTCTCCGGAGAGGCCTTGCATCGCTATGCGCCCTGAGCGGTCGATCCCCCGCCAGGCACCAGAACCCGGCGCCATGCCCCAGCGGCGTGCTACGGGCTTTCCATGAAGACCGGCCGGTCGCCCCTCGCTAGCATCCACGCTCTTGTTCGACAGGGAGAGACCCCCCATGACCGCGAGGCGTCCGGCCCGTCACACCACTGACTCATCCGACCCGGCCGACCCCTCCCCGGCGGGCGACCTCTACCCGCACATGCATGCCCGCTTCCAGTGGCAACTGCCGGCGCAGATCAGCCTGGCGGAGCTGTGCTGCGGCCGCTGGGCCCGGGACACCCCCGACGCGCCCGCCATCCTCTCCGACAGTGAGACCGGCTGCCGCGCGCAGTACAGCTACGGGCAGTTGCAGCGGGCCGCGCACCGGCTGTCCAACGCCTTGCAGCGCCTGGGCGTGACCGCGGGCGATCGTGTGGCGCTGGTGATGCCGCAGCGCTTCGAGACGGCGGTAGCCCATATCGCGCTGAATCAGCTGGGGGCGGTGGCCATGCCGCTGTCGATGCTGTTCGGCCCCGAGGCCATGGCCTACCGGCTGCAGGACAGCAGCGCCTGCCTGGCCATCGTGGAGGCCGGGGCGCTGGCCACCCTGCGTGAGGTGAGGGCGGATTGCCCCGCACTGTCCCATCTGCTGGTGGTCGGCGGTTCATCGCTGCAAGACGGTGAGAGCGACTGGATGGCAGCGCTGCAGGCAGAAGATGCGCGGTTTCAGCCGCGTCTGCACGGGGCGGAGGATCCGGCCATCCTCATCTACACCAGCGGCACGACCGGCGCCCCCAAGGGCGCGCTGATTCCGCAGCGAGCCCTGATGGGCAACCTCACCGGGTTTGTCGCCAGCCAGAACTGGTTTGGCTTTGATCCGCGGGATCCGTCGGTGGCGAGTGAGGCGGTGTTTTGGAGTCCGGCCGACTGGGCCTGGACCGGCGGCCTGATGGATGCGCTGTTGCCCACGCTCTACTTCGGTCGCCCGATCCTGGCCTACCAGGGCCGCTTCACCGCGGAGCGGGCCTTTGAGCTGATGCAGCGTTATCGCATCAGTCACACCTTCCTGTTCCCGACGGCGCTCAAGGCCATGATGAAGGCCTGCCCGCATCCGCGCCAGCACTACGACCTGCATCTGCAGGCGATCATGAGTGCGGGAGAAGCAGTGGGCGATGCCGTCTTCCACTGGGTGCAGGACGAGCTGGGCCTGACGGTGAACGAGATGTTCGGTCAGACCGAGATCAACTATGTGGTGGGCAACTGCGCCCGCCTGTGGCCCGCCCGGCCCGGCAGCATGGGACGGGCCTATCCGGGGCACCGGGTGGCGGTGATTGATGACCAGGGGCAGGTGTGTGCGCCCGGCACCATCGGCGAAATCGCCGTGCATCGACGCGATGTGCACGGCACGCCGGACCCGGTCTTCTTCCTGGGCTACTGGAACAACGACGCCGCCACCCGCGCCAAATTCACCGGCGACCCCGACGACAGCTGGTGCCGCACCGGGGACATGGCCCGCATGGATGCGCAGGGCTATCTCTGGTATGAGGGGCGCTCCGACGACCAGTTCAAGGTGGCGGGCTACCGCATCGGTCCGGGGGAGATCGAGAACTGCCTGGTCAAACATGCGGCGGTGGCCAATGCCGCGGTGGTGCCCAAGCCCGATGCGGACCGGGGCAGCATGGTGAAGGCGTTTGTGGTGCTGTCGCCCGGCCATCAGGGCTCGGCGCAGTTGGTCTCCGAGTTGCAGGCGTTTGTGAAAGGGCGATTGGCGCCCTATGAATATCCCAAGGATATCGAGTTCATCGACAGCCTGCCGATGACGACCACCGGGAAGGTGCAGCGCCGGGTGCTGAAGCAACTGGAGCTGGAGCGGGCCAAGGAGCGTGACGGGACGACCGTGTAGGGCTGAGCTGCACGGGGCGACGCTGATGATGGCTACGGCTATGGCTATGGCTCATGGCGGGCGGTGGACCGCTGCCGGGGTGGCGGGAGGCTCGCCGATGGCTACACTCGTGGCGGCGCCAAGTCCGTCCCCATCCACCGCCTCAGGCGTTTGCCCATGGACTCCAAACCTCTCCCGCTCGATCCTCTCGATGACCTGAGTGGCCAGCCCGGCAAGGGCGTGGCCGGTCAGCCTGATGCGATGTCCGGCGGGTCGCTGGATCTGGACGAGCCAGTGGACCGGCGCAGTTCGCCCCGTCAGGCCATGCCGCTCGGGCCGGCCTTTCATGCGGATCTTGCGCTGCTCGGGCGGACGCTGAGTCTGAGCCTTGAAGACGTATCGCTGGGCGGCGTGGCGCTTCGGGCGAGCAAGGCGGAAGCGGGGGGCTTGCTGGTGGGCAAGCGGCTGCCCCAGGTGCGATTGAGCCTGGGCGACTTTGGTGTCGTCATGGTGGCGCTGGAGGTGCGGGTGCGCCGCAGCTTCCGCTCCTTCCTGGCTGGTGAGCAGGTGTATGTCGGCTGCCAGTTCGTGGATCTGGCGCCGGCGGTGCAGGAGCGTCTGCGGGTGATCATCGATCAGTTGCAGGGCTAAAGCCTCGGTCTGGCCGCTGACCCTGCTGACCCTGCTGACCCTGCTGACCCTGCTGACCCTGCTGACCCTGCTGACCCTGCTGACCCTGCTGACGCCGTCGCAGCTTAGGATGCAAGGCTTTCCTTGCACCCACTAGCGCCATGAGCTGGATCTATCTCGTCATTGCCGGTCTTCTGGAGATCGGCTGGCCTGTCGGCCTCAAACTCGCGCAAACGCCGCAGTACCGCGGCCTGGGCATCATGATGGCGATCGCTTTCATGGCCGGCAGCGGCTTCATGCTGTTCCTGGCGCAGCGCGTCATTCCGATGGGCACGGCCTATGCGGTGTGGACCGGCATCGGTGCCGCAGGGGCGTTTGCGGTGGGCGTGCTGGCCTATGGCGATCCGGCGTCGCTGGGGCGGTTCATCGGCGTCGGGCTGATCATCGCGGGTGTGGTGACGCTCAAGCTGATGCACTGAGCGGAACGGCGCCACGGCGTCATTGCGTCAATGCTGCAAGCGCCCCCCGCCCTCACGACGGCTTGGTCTGCCGCAGCCGGATGTAGAGCTTGGGCTGATCCGCCGCAGGCGCCAGCAGTCGCGCGTTGTCCGGAAACTGCTCCTGTCCGGTCAACACCGCGCAAGGCCGAGAGGCCGCGTCCTTCTCGGTGTCGGGCTCCCGGGCCGATGCCTCCTGCGGGAGCGGCAGCACCCAGTTCTGGCCGTTCTCCGGCCAGCCCAGTTGCCAGGTCGGTGTCGCGCTGCAGACCATCACGCCGTCAATCTGCGGCACCAGCCAGCGCACATACCAGGGCAGCAGTTCATCCCGCAGATGCTGGCCCACCTTCACCACGCGGCGCACGGTGGCCATGTCCAGCCGGTCGGGCGGCGTGGTGAGGTCGATGCGCAGCTGAATGCCGGTGGCACCCTTGGGAATGTTGCTGCCCAGCTCCATGTCCTTGGCTTCCTCCTTGGCAAAGGTCGGCAGTTCGAAGCGACCTTCAGCGTCCACCGGAATATTGATCGTGCGCTCGTCCGTCATCAGCGCCAGCCGGATGTTGGGCGGTAGTGGCTTGCTCTTGTCGGTGGGCCGGATGCGGAGCCGACTGGCAAACAGGCCTTCACCATCCGTCTTCAAGGCCAGCAGGACAGTGTTGAGCTGCTTGTAGGGCATGAAGCTGCCGCGTTGCAGGCTGGTCTGCACGGTGGGCAGCGCTTGCGCGGCTTCGTCCGGCGCGGAGGCTGCTGCCGTGACGGCTTGCGGCTGCGGTTGGGGCTGGTTCTGAGGCTGGGTCTGTGCCTGCGCCATGGCCATTGGCGACCAGGCCGCCTGGGCCAGGCCGGCCGCAGCCATCCAGGTCAGCAGCCGTCGCAAGGACGTCGCCCGGGCAGGTGCGGAGCGTCGAGCACCACGGTGGATCGGGGCGGACAAGGTCTTCACAGAGTGCATGAGCAAAGGCGCGGGCGGCGCAGGTGGAAGAATCGATCGGGCCATGACGCGGGCCTGGAACGTGGGCACCATGGGGGGGGAAGGAAGGACGTCATTTGGCGCATTTGCCACGCGCCTGTGCCAGCAGCAGGAAGGGGGCGCTGAGCAGGCCCATGCCGCCTCCGGCATATTCGCCCTTCAGGCAGTCGCCAGCGCCTGCATCCTTGATCTCGCGTCCCAGGCGGGCCGAGGCGTCGAGGCGCTCGGGCGCCTGGCTGGCCTGGTCGGCGCGTTCGGACAGCAGCGGGGCGCCACGGGTGGATTGGCGGATGGCCAGTCGGGTCGCCGCCCCGTCCATGAGTTCACGGCCGCTCGGGCCTGAGGCGGCGGAAGGGGCGACGGATGGCGGAGCGGCGGCGGTGGTGTTGGTGTTGGTGTTGGTGTTGGTGTTGGTGGTCAGGGGCACGGTGCCTGCCGGACTCACGGCGGCAGGCAGTGGCGCCGCATCGATAGGGGCCGTGGCCCGGGGGGTGTCGGTGGCCGTCGGTCGCTGGCGGGCGGTGCGGTCTTGCGCCTTTGCCGGCTGCACAAGCGCGGAAGTCGCGCCCCGCGCCTGTTGGTCGGCCCCCGCGGCATCGGCACCGGCGAGGTGAGGGAGCATCGGCTCGGTGGCGGATCGACGCGTCGCCCCGGACAACCTGTCAACAGACTTGTCGCGGCTGGCGATGGGCGGCAATTGGATCGTGATCATCCTCAGCGTACTCCCGGGCTGACTCAACGGTCGTGTTCGCTCCAGCGATGACAAGGGCCGCTGCGCCTGCCCAAGCCAGACCAGCATCAGCGCATGCAGCGCCACCACGGCCACCCATCCCCTCCAGCGAGGCGGCGTGTCCAGCACCAGCATCGGAGGGGTCGGCATGGCGTTCAGTCCTTGCGCAGTGTTTTGCGGGCGGAGCCGCCCGGGGCGCCATCTGGGGCCGTGCCAGCGTTGGCGAGGGCGTGATCGCTGCGATCACCCTCCGCAGCCGCCAGGTCACCCGCATCCAGCGGCCCCGGCTCATGCACCAGCAGGTCCCCCGGCTGGCAGTCCAGCACCGTGCAGATCCGGGCCAGCGTGTCAAAGCGAACGCCGCGCACCTTGCCGGACTTGAGCAGCGACAGATTGGCCTCGGTGATGCCGATGGCCTCGGCCAGGTCCTTGGAACGCATCTTGCGCTGGGCCAGCATCACATCGAGACGGACAACAATGGGCATGGGGCTGAGGCGGTGTTCAGACGAACTCCGCGTTCTCCTGAGCCATGCGCTGGGCCTCCAGCATCACCTGCGCAATGGCCAGCAGCACCAGGCCCACCATCAACTGGAGGTAGTGCTCGCTGCTGATCTGCAGCATCAACTGGCGCTTGCCGGGCGGGTTGAACCAGGTCAGGCCCAGCACGGTGAGTGTGTCCGACAGGACCATCACCGGCGCCAATGCGGTGACCGCCTGGCCAAAGCGACGCAGATGGTGGATGGCGCGGGGATGGAAGACCTCGCCCCGGCCATACCAGCCGAACAGGGCCCAGACCTGCCACAGCACCCACAGGGCCAGGGCAAAACCCGGCGCACTGCCCAGTGCCGCGAGGAAACGGGACAGGCCATCGGTCTGGAAGGACTCCGCCGGCATCTTCCACTGCGACAGCGCCACCCGTTGTACCCAGCCCGGGCTGCTCCAGAACGCACCCGCGAAGGTGATGACGCCGACTGCGCCGCCCAGCGCCAAGGCGCGAACGCTGCGCGAAATCCAGACCAGTCTTGGGGCAGGGGGGCGGGGAGATCCGTCGTGCATGGGTCTTACCGTGAAGGGGTAAGAAATTACTGTAAAACAATAATTTATAAACCACAAGCGCGCTCTTACAAGCCAGCTCCCCACGAGTACACGCCCCACGAGTACGCGCCCCACGAGTACGACCCCCACGAGCACGCCACCGCTGACGAAGCGTCTCGGGCGCCCCGGGTGTCTCAGACCACCAGGGTGAAGGCCCCCGACGCCAGGCGCTGCCCGTTCACCATGACCTCCACCCGATGCTCACCCGCGTAATGCACCCGCGTGCTGAAGTTGCGCAGCGCGCGCCGGATGCGGATGGGCTGGACCTCCCCGGCGGGCAGGGCCACCGTCTTGAGCTTGAACACCTTGGGAGAGGGCGCACCGTTTTTCTTCACGTAATGCACCACATAGTCCACCACCAGCCGCTGGTCGGACGTGGACTGCGAGCGCAGGTCGAAGGCGATCTCGACTTCGCCGCCCAGCGTCACGCGCGGCGGGTGGATCGACAGGCCGTCGATCGAGACTTCCGCGCCTTCGCTCGCGCCGATGAGTCGCAGCGCCCGCGGGTCGCCCTTCTTGATCTGACTGCGCAGCGCATGTTTGACGATCCAGGCGCAGTGCGCATGGTCCAGGTCCCACTCGGCCACATGCTCGAAGACCCAGTCGGGATGGTCCTTGGTGATGTCGTTGAGGCTGTTGGCGACCGAGCGCCGCACATACAGGCTGCTGTCCTGGCGCAGCGTGTGCAGCAGGGGCGCCAGCGGGGTCGGGTCGGCCACCAGCGCCTCCAGCCGGAAGGACCACGGCAGGCGCGGGCGGCAGCCCTCGCTGGCCAGCCGACGCACATGTTCATTGCGGTCCTCCGCCCAGGTCAGCAGGGTGCGCAGCGTGCCGTCCAGGTCTTGTCGCAGGAACGGGCGAACGGCGAATTCAGCGGTGCCGTAAGGCGTGAGGCGCCGCAGCGCCTTGAGCGACCGGGCCGGGTCGGCCAGGCCGTAGCTGGCCACGAAGTCGCCCAGCGCCATGTTCATGAAGGCCCCATTCAGCCGCGGACCGGCGTCCACCACCACAGCCAGTTGCTCCGGATAGGGGCCGGGCAGTGCCAGCGCCAGACTCTCCGCGACGCGATGCACCCGTTGCAGGATGGACAGCGAATCGAGCCCATGCGTTGCGGCTTTCAGGAAGCGTCGCGGGTCAAAGGACGGTGTCAGGTCCTTGAAGGTGCTCGCCACGTCCCGCAGGGCGGCTTCGTTGATCAGGTCCTTGAGCAAGGGGGCGGAGGTGTCAAGCGGCATGGCAGTTCCTGTTTGCGGCCCGCAGCCTAACCGGCCCGCTGCCAGGTGCTGTCAGCAATCCTGTACAAGCCGCGTGGCCGGGGCTGCTTCACAATGCGGGCCCTTGAGCAAGAAATGCGGGCCCATGAGCAAGAAAGGTTCTCACGTCAGCGAAACGCCGGCCACCCAGTGGCTGCGGCAGCACGGCATCGCCTTCGGCGAGCATGTTTATGACTATGTGGATCATGGCGGCACTGCCGAGTCGTCGCGCCAGTTGGGCGTGCCGGAACATGAAGTGGTGAAGACGCTGGTGATGCAGGACGAGAAGGCGCAGCCCCTGATCGTTTTGATGCATGGCGACTGCACCGTCAGCCTCAAGGAACTGGCTCGCCAGATTCCCTGCAAGAAGGTGGAGCCGTGCAAGCCGGATGTGGCGCAGCGGCACAGCGGCTACATGGTGGGGGGCACTTCGCCCTTCGGCACCCGCAAGGAGATGCCGGTGTTTGTGGAGGCGGGGATCCTCGCCTTGCCGCGCATCCTGATCAACGGCGGACGCCGGGGTTACCTGGTGAGCATCGAACCGAGGGTTTTGACGGAGTTGCTGGGCGCGCGGGCGGTCGAGTGCGCGCTGAAGTCCGGGGCAGAATAACGCCCCATGCAAGACGTTCTGTTTTCGGTTGGGGCGATCATCGCCGGTTATCTGTTTGGCTCCCTGTCCTTCGCGGTCATCATCAGTCGGATGATGGGCTTGTCGGACCCGCGCAGTTATGGCTCCGGCAACCCGGGCGCCACCAATGTGCTGCGCTCGGGCAACAAGGCGGCGGCCATATTGACGCTGCTGTTCGATGCGCTCAAGGGCTATGTTCCGGTGGTGCTGGTGCAGCACTATGGCGCCCCGTATGGCATGGAAGAGGGCGTGGCGGCGCTGGTGGGCCTGGCGGCCTTCATCGGCCACCTGTGGCCGGTGTTCTTCCGCTTCCAGGGCGGCAAGGGCGTGGCGACGGCGGCCGGTGTGCTGCTGGCCATCAATCCGTGGCTGGGTCTGGCGACGCTGCTGACCTGGATCATCATTGCCTACTTCTTCCGTTATTCGTCGCTCGCCTCCATCAGTGCGGCCGTGTTCGCGCCCTTTTATGAAATGCTCATCTGGGGTGTGGGTCCGGAGCTGATCGCCATTGTGCTGATGAGCCTGCTGCTGATCTGGCGCCACGAGGCCAATATCCGCAAGCTGATGGCGGGCACCGAAAGCAAGCTGGGCCAGAAGGCCGCCGGGGCGCAGGGCGCTGGCGGTGCGGCCAAGGCCGGAAAGACCGGCAAGGCCAAGGCCCATGCTCCCTCCCACAGCAAGCATCACAGCAAATGAGCAGCATTGAACGCTTTGACGTCGGACCTCGACTGTCCGAAATGGCCGTGCACAACGGCGTCGTGTATCTGGCGGGCCAGGTGCCGGACGACGCCACCCAGGACATCAAGGGGCAGACCGCCCAGGTGCTGGGCATGATCGACCGGTTGCTGGCCAGGGCCGGCACGGACAAGACGAAGATCTTGCGGGCCCAGCTCTACATCAAGGACCTGGCGGACCTGCCGGGCATGAATGAGGCGTGGGACGCGTGGGTGCCCGCCGGGCATACGCCGCCGCGGGCGACGGTGCAGGCCCATCTGGCCAAGCCTGAGTGGAAGATCGAGATCGTCATCACGGCGGCAGTCTGATTAGACGCCTCAAGTGACCTGGCCTGTCTGCCCTTCAGGCGCAGGGGTCAGTCGTAGACGGGCGGGGCATATGGAATCAAGGTCTCGTCCCTTTGGACCGTCGCCAACTTGTTGAGAACCGCGTGAATCGTTGAGGGGAACGTCTCGCGGTTCCTCCCTGCGTCCCAGGCGTTGAGAGTCTTGGCAATCAGTGCCTCATAGCTCGCCCGCATTGCGTCGGTGCCCGACGCAAAAAACGCGATGAGAGCGCCATCCTGGCGCAACTGGTTGGCGTCAAAGACCGCCGTCAGTCGACGCTCCCGGACGCCGCCCGGAAAGAGCTCATTGAACTCTGCGACCCAGACGTAGTCCAGGGATCGCTCGAGCAAATCTGCCCGGACTTCGGGGTCCAGCCACCCCATCCCACGCAATGAAACCTTGAACTGAGTGCCATGCTGCAAACGCACGGCCCACTCAATCTGCGGGCGCGGGCCATGTGCTTGTCCGGTATCCAATTGCCCAGCGATGATCTCCGAAAACGTCTTTGCGAATGTAGCGACATTCTCATAGGGATATCTGACTCCCTCATCAATCGGAACGATTGCATAGACAGGGAGAAACCTCCGATATTTCAGGCCAGATTTGGTGAAAAGATGTTGAGCCGAATTCAATGAGGTCTTGTCACGCAAATTCTCGGGTAAAAATTTGGCGAAAGAGGCGTTGTCATCAGGCAGTTCGACTTCGTATCTTGCAAATGGCCCCAGTGTATCGTCGTGAACATACAGTTTTCCGATATTTTCTGAGGCTGCCCCTGTTGCTTGACGTTCCAAATTTTCGGAATATCCAAGGACGGTGATTGCATGCAATTCTCCTATCGAATAATCTGAATATTTATTCGCACTCGCATGCAGACGACCCACCAGGATCATTGGCGTGCCGGCACCGCAGAAAGTCTGCACGTACTCGAGAAGTCCGGTGCTCCTCGTCTTCCCGGAAAACCCCCTGACCAAGCAATCGATACCCTTCGATTGCAGGTAGTTTTGAATCTGATCGGCGTTGAGTCCGGTGGTCGGAAACCGGTGCACCGTTTCACCTGGCGCGGGCATCTGCCGGTCCGTGGTGGATGCGGCATTCGAGATTTGAAAGAGGGACTCGATCTGCTGTGTCGTGATGCGGTGCGGCAACGCATGAAGGGTGTGCCAGATGGACGTCGCGGAACAGGCAGCAATTTCATTGTCCTGCTCCTGGAATGCAACGCTGCGAACGCTCAAGCGCATGCCCCCGACCGTCACTTTGTACTCGCGAAGCAAAGGGAAATGGCGGTGCCAGGAAGCTTGAGCGCCATCTCCATAAACACGCAGACAGGTGCGTCCAATGGCTGTTTCATTCAGTGGCCGGACGACCACGAAGCCAAGATAGCCTTCATTCAAATATTCATCCACTTCTCCCGCAAGGGCTCGAGAGGAAAGATATTCGAATCCACTCTCAATTTGCTCCACATCTTTCGAGAAGAAGTGCAAGCGAATCGTCCGTTTTCCGACCCCGTCACCTCTGAGAGAATAATAGGATGCGTAATCCTTGAGGTGTCCGGAGTCGATATAGTCCTCTTCCACGACATAACACTTTGCCTGGAGATATCCCAAGTAGGTCTCGAGATAGGTCGATCGCTCGCCTTCGTGGACTGACTTCTGATACTTCAGACTCTTTAGAATGTCAGGAAATCTTATGTATTTCTCAACGTTCATGATAAAAAAAGGGCGACCTCAGTCGCCCTTTTGCTTTTTAGCTGTCGCTTAGAAAACGATCGATTTTCCGAGAAACTCTTTCAGTACCTCGGCACCTTCACGTTGGGTTCGAACAAATTCTTGAGCCCGCTGGCCCACCTCAGCGTCACTCTTTTGCTGCTCGGGTGTGTACGGACGGTTGGCCCGCTTCTCCTCAGCCATTGCTCTGAGCAACGACTGCGTCATGATCACTTTGCGACCCATCATGCTCGCTCCGCTTCTAGAGATTCCTGCGGTTAACTCGCAGACCTATCGTGCCCGCGGTTGACCTGCACTCAGTGTAAAACAGCGCTCCAGGGGGCGCTAGCCGCCTTTGCGAGCCACCCTGCTGCTAAGAACAAGGTATCTCGACAATGCTTTCAGGCGTCTTGATCCTGCAGCTCGAAGCCCAGCAGCGCGGGGTCGCCGCTGCCGCGGCGCACCAGCACCGGTGGATCCTCGGTCAGGTCGATCACCGTGGTGGGCTGCATGGCGCAGGCCCCCGCATTGATGATGACCTGCACCAGCTTGTCGTAACGCTGGGTGATGTCATCCGGATCATTCAGCGGGTCGGTCTCACCCGGCGGAATCAGCGTCGTGGCCAGCAGCGGTTGGCCGATCAGGGCCAGCAGCTCCTGCGTGGTGCGGTGGTCCGGCACCCGCAGACCGATGGTGCGGCGCGACGGATGAGACAGGCGACGCGGCACTTCCTTGGTCGCCTCCAGAATGAAGGTGAACGGGCCTGGCGTCGCATTCTTCAGCAGCCGGTACTGCTTGTTGTCCACCCGCGCGTAGCTGCCCAGTTCGCTCAGGTCGCGGCACAGCAGCGTCATGTGGTGCTTGTCGTCCACGCCCCGGATGCGGCGCAAGGCCTCCGCCGCCGCCTTGTCGTCCAGGCGGCAGACCAGCGCGTAGCTGGAGTCGGTCGGAATGGCGCCGATGCCCCCCTGGTCCAGAATCTGCGCCGCCTGCCGCAGGAAACGGGCTTGAGGGTTGTCGGGGTGGACTTCGAAGATCTGGGCCATGGAGTCTCAGTGGGCCAAAGGCCAGTGAATGCGGTCATCAAGGACGCTCCAGACCGGTGTCAGCCGGCCCGAGAGATGGTCCTCCAGCTTGCCCAGGTCCACACGGCTTTCTGCCGGACTGTGAAAGTCCGAGCCGCGTGACGCGAGCAGGTCAAATTCCAGCGCCGTCTCCGTGTACTGCAAGACGTCCGCCGCGGTATGGCTGCCGGTGACCACCTCGATGGCACGCCCGCCATGGGCGATGAATTCGGTGATCAGGGCGTATTCCTCGGTGGGCGTGAAGCCGTAACGCCCCGGATGGGCAATGACGGCCGTGCCGCCCGCCTCACGGATCCAGCGGACCGTGTCCCCCAGCGTGGCCCACTTGTGCGGCACAAACCCGGGCTTGCCCTCAGTGAGATAGCGGCGGAAAACGTCCGGCACGTCGGTGCAGTGGCCGGATTCGACCAGGAAGCGTGCAAAGTGGGTGCGGGAAATCAGCGCCGGGTTGCCGGCGTACTTCAGCGCGCCTTCGTAGGCACCCTGGATGCCGACCCGGGCCAGGTCGTCGGACATGTCCTGCGCCCGCGCGCCCCGTCCGCCGCGCGTGGCGCGCAGCCCGGCTTGCAACTGCTCATTGGTGTGATCAAACCCCAGTCCCACGATGTGCACCACCTTGCCGGCGAAGGTCACCGAGACCTCCACACCGGTGAGATAGGGCAAGCCCTGCGCCCGGGCAGCGTCAATGGCGCGCTGCTGGCCGCCGATCTCGTCATGGTCGGTCAGGGCCCACAGTTCCACGCCGTGGGCCTTGGCCCGGGCCGCCAGCAGCTCCGGCGTCAGCGTGCCGTCCGAGACGACGGAGTGGCAGTGCAGATCGGCGTTGGACAGGGCATGCAGAGGTGTGTTCACCCCACCGATTCTAGGAGCCCCATGAGGCTGGAGCGTTCGGCACCGGCGATACCCCGCCTGCGGTCCACGAAATACCGGCTGGGACCGGTTCCACACTTGGCCACATGTTTGGGTTCGGCTAGTGCGGCGGAGAGGCCGCGTACGCCGTCGAACATGCCGGGCTGGACCTGGACCACGCCCGCACTGAGCGTGGGCAGCGGGTTGAAGGACTCCTGGTTCTGGCGATTGAGGGTGATGTAGCCGCCCAGGGCCAGGTGTTCCGCGGAGAAGAAGGGCCGCACCTGTCGGTCGAATTCGCGGCAGACCTGCTGGAGGCGGGAGGGCCAGTCGGCGGAGCTCAGCACCATGACGAAGTCGTCACCGCCGATGTGGCCGATGAAGTCCAGCTCCGGGTCGGCAGCGCTGACCAGGATCTGGGCGCAGAGTTTGATGATGTCGTCGCCGGCGGCATAGCCGTAGACGTCGTTGAAGGGCTTGAAGTGGTCGATGTCCCAGGCCACGGCCACGAAGTCGCCGCCCTCGTGCAGCAGGGCGTCCAGGTGCTGGTCGGTGGGGACGTTGCCGGGCAGCAGGGTGAGTGGATTGGCGTAACGGGCGCTGTGCACCTGCAGGTCGGAAACGGCCTTGAGCAGGTCGGTGCTGCGGCCAGTGCCGAAGTATTCGCCATCCCGGGTGACGATGAAGCCGTCCACCATGAGGCGGTCGTCCAGGCTGGCGATGGCTTCGCTCATGTCGCGCAGGGAAGTGCTGGCGTCAAAGATGAGCGGCTGGGCATCCATCAGGGCCGTGCAGCTGCGCTTTTCGTGGATGTCCATGAAGTAGCGCTCGGCACTGCGCTTGAGGACCTGCAGGGAGCGCAGCAGGCCGATGGGCCGGTTGGTCGCGTCCAGCACCGGCATGGAGAAGAGCTGTTCGTCGCGCTGGAACATGTCCACCACCGCCTGGCAGGAGAGTTTGGGCGTGACGGTGTGGCTGCGGCGCGCGAGTTGAGCGGCGGTGGTGATGGCGTCGGGCGGCAGGCGCCGCCAGTCGGTGCTGCGGCGGCGGTGCTCCGGGGTGAGCAGGGCGTCGACGTCCTTGTGCAGGGCGGACCGCGGGTCGGCGCACGGGCGGGCCAGCAGGTAGCCCTGGCACACCGGCACGCCCAGGCGGCGCAGCACGGTCAGGTCGGTGAGCTGTTCCAGGCCTTCGGCGACGACGGTGCAGCCGCTGGTGGCCGCCATTTCGAGGATGGAGCGCACAAACTGCTGCTTGAGCGGGTCCTGGGCGATGCCATCGATGAAGTGGCGGTCGATCTTGACGAAGTCGGGGCGGATGTCCATCCAGCGCTTGAGGCTGGCGAAGCCCTCGCCGAGGTCGTCCAGGGCCACGACAAAGCCGAGTTCGCGCAGGCTGCGCATGCTGTCCTGCAGGCGCTCGGGCTCGAGGATGGGGCGGGTTTCGGTGAGTTCGATGACGACGCGGGAGGCGGGCAGGTCGAGCTGGGCGAATTCGCGGGCGATGAGGGCGCCTTGTTCGCCGGTGGCGAGCAGGGTGTCGGCGGTGAGGTTGAGGAAGAGTTGGCCGGGGAGGTTGAGTTCCTTGAAGCGGCGCAGGGCGCGGCGCACGACCAGGCGCTCGAGTTCGACGAGGCGGCCCAGGCGGGCGGCGGTTTCGAAGAGGGCCAGGGGCGAGTGGAGGGGGGTGTCGGCAGGGCCGCGGGTGAGGGCCTCGAAGCCGAGGATCCGGGCCCGATCGACTTCAATCAGGGGCTGGAAGTGGATGTCGAGCCGGGCATCGCGGATGACGGCGGCAAGGACCACGGCCAGGGGATCGGGCGGGAGGAGGTGGGTGGGCGGCATGACGGTGGGAGCGAGGGGCTGTCCCCATTTTTGGGGAGTCCTGTGTCATGCTGTTGACAAGTTGTTACCCCTGGCCGGGGCGTGACGTCAGGACTTGCGCTGGCTGAAGTCGCGCTCGGGGAAGAGGCGCGTGGTCAGCGCGCCCAGGCTTTCGTGCACGACGTCCACGTTGGTCTCGTCAATGACCAGCTTGCTGACGTTGGGGCTGAGGGCCTTGCGGAGCAAGCCCAGGAAGCGGGGGGCGGCCACGATGCGGAGCTGGGTGAAGTCGCCGTTGTTGTAGCCGTCATCCAGGGTGCGGGCGACGCGGGTGGAGAAGTCCATGGCCTCCTTGTGAAGCTCGTCGAGACCCGCCGATGAGGTGGTGCTGTTGCCGCGCCGACCTTCAGCGTCACGGCGCAGGTCAGCCTTGTCTGCGTGGGCCGCAGCGTCGGTGAGGGTGGTGACGTCTTCGAGATCTCCGCCTTCCTCCGGCAAACGAAGCAGGCGGGCGACACCTTCGTCAGCAACCAGGACCCAGAGTTTTCCGTCGTCTTTGTAGTTCGTCATTTGGGGTGTCCTTTCAGGAACCAAGTGGGATGGCTTGAGGCTCGGTCGCCCTTTTTGGGGCAGGAGGCGCGCAAGGCCTTGTATGAGTGCTCTGGCGGCAAGGCGCATTCCTGTGGGGGTGGGGGTTCTTTGACTTCGCAACGGAAACCGCCGACCCGGCACCCTTTTCCTTCATGTCATTCCTGCCCCGCTGCGCGGGGCATTCCCTTCTTAACTTACGGAAAAGGGCACCGGGTCGGCGGTTTCCTCGAGGCGAGTCCTGCGGGGGGGAGGGTCTAGGACTGCGGACGTCAACCGCCGACCCGGCACCCTTTTCCTTCATGTCATTCCTGCCCCGCTGCGCGGGGCATTCCCTTCTTGACTTCCGGAAAAGGGCACCGGGTCGGCGGTTTCCTCGAAGCGAGTCCTGCGAGAGTGGGCGGAGCGTGAAAGGGCGGGGTGGGGCGCGGTGCAACTTTGAGCTCGGCGGTGCGCAGGCCGCCTTCACCATCAAGACCGTATTCGGGCAGCCGGACGAACCGCATCTCCCCCTTCAGAACGCTGCCAAACGGGGGAGCCGACGCAGTCGAAATTTGGGCATCATGGAGGGCATCTGATTTGCCACGCGTTGGCACCCGCCAACCGCGCGCGAGGACTTCAACATGGATACCGCCACCCAACCCCTGAGCCTGCACATCGTCTGCCCATCCTGCGGCGCCAAGAACCGCGTGCCCCGCGAACGACTGGCAGACGCGCCGGACTGCGGCAAGTGCGGCACAGCGCTCATGGCCAACCAGCCCATGGACGTGTCCGCCGAGGTGTTCGACCGCTATGTGGCCGGCACCGAACTGCCCGTAGTAGTGGACTGCTGGGCCGCATGGTGCGGGCCATGCCGCAGCATGGCACCCCATTTCGAGAAGGCCGCAGAGTTGCTGCCGGAGTTGCGCTTCATCAAGCTGGATACCGACCGCGCGCCCCAGCAGAGCGCTCAATACGGCATTCGCAGCATTCCCACCCTGCTCTTGTTCCTGGATGGCAAGGAAGTGGCACGTCAGGCCGGCGCCATGCCGGCCCAGGCCATCGTGGAGTGGGTGAGGCGATCGCTCGGGGCCTGAGCCGAGTGGGCGCAAAGGCAAGAGCAAATGCAGGCGCAGATGCAAGGGCGGATGCAAGGGCGGATGCGCGATGCAGTGCAGGCAGAACCGCCCATGCTCTGATCGGGCATCAGCCCGGGTCAGCCGACATCCGACGACCTCAGTCGGCCATGGCCTCGACCACCATCTGAACGTTCTGCTGGCCCTGGTATTCGTTCAGGGTGAGCCGATAAGCCAGGGTCACTCGCTCGGGCAGCGATTCCGTGCGGCCGAACCAGATGGCATCGCGCAGCAAGGCGCCCTGGCGCAGTCGAAGCTTGAGGTGACGCTCACCGACGATCCGCTGGTGCACGACCTGGACACTGTCGCAAAAGAGAGGCGCTTCAAAGGCCTGGCCCCAGACCTGCGCTTCCAGCTCCTGCACGGTTTCGACGCAGAACGCCTCCGCAGGCAGTGGACCGTCCGTGCGCAAGGTGCGGGTGAGGGCCGCTTCGTCGAGCCATTCGCGGGCGACCTGTTCGAAGGCGGCGCCGAAGGCCTCAACGCCGCCCGGCGCCAAGGTGCAACCCGCCGCCATGGCGTGGCCGCCAAATTTGCGGAGCAGGTCCGGGTGGCGCTTGGAGACGAGGTCCAACGCATCGCGCAGATGAAAGCCCGGAATGGATCGGCCCGAGCCCTTGAGATGGCCGTCCGCACCCCGCGCAAAAACAAAGACCGGCCGGTGGAGACGGTCCTTGATGCGGGAGGCCACGATGCCTACGACGCCCTCATGAAAGTCTTCGTCAAAAAGGGCCAGCGCCGGCGGCGGCTCGCCGTTCAGGCGCGGGTCGTCCATGAGACGGTCCAGCAGCGCCAGCGCCTGCTCCTGCATGCCGGCTTCAATGTCGCGCCGCTCGCGGTTGATGCGGTCAAGCTCCTTGGCCAGCTCCAGCGCCTGCCCACTGTCGTCCGTGGTGAGGCAGGTGATGCCCATGGTCATGTCCGCCAGACGGCCCGCCGCATTGATACGGGGCCCCAGCGCAAAGCCCAGATCGAAACTGTTGGCCCGCAGCGGGTCACGCGCTGCCGCGGTGAACAAGGCCGCCACGCCCGGTTGCATCCGGCCCGCACGCATGCGGCGCAGCCCCTGCGCCACCAGCCGCCGGTTGTTGGCATCGAGCTTGACCACGTCCGCCACCGTGCCCAGCGCGACAAGGTCCAGCAAGCCGTCCAGTCGCGGTTGGGCGCCATCGGCATAGGCGCCGCGTCGGCGCATTTCGCCGCGCAGCGCCAGCAGGACATAGAAGGCCACGCCCACACCCGCCATGTTCTTGCTGGGGAAAGGGCAGCCCGGCTGGTTCGGATTGACCAGCGCATCCGCCTCCGGCACGGTGGCCACGCCGTCCGCATCCACGGCCGGAAGGTGATGGTCGGTGACCAGCACTTTCAGGCCCAGCGCCCGCGCATGCGCAACGCCCGCATGGCTGGCAATGCCGTTGTCCACCGTGACCAGCAACTGCGGCTGGTGCTGCAGCGCCAGATCCACAATCGTCGGCGTCAGACCGTAGCCGTGCGCCGCCCGGTCCGGCACCACATAGCAGACACTGCCCGCACGCGCACCCAGCATCGTCAGGCCACGCAGCATCACCGCGCAGGCGGTCGCGCCGTCGCAGTCGTAGTCGGCCACGATGCAGATGCGGTCCCCCGCCGTCAGCGCATCGGCCAGCAACCCAGCAGCAGCCTGGATGCCCAGCAGTCCGTCCGGAGGCAGCAGATGCTTGAGGTCGGCGTCCAGCTCCTCGGCGGACACCACCCCGCGCGCCGCCAGCAGTCGCGCCAGCAGCGGGGACAGCCCGGCCTTCTCGAGCGCAAAGACCTGGTCCGGCGGCACGTCACGCGTCAGGATGTGCGGACCGCGAGGGCTTCGTGGCGACAGGGAGGCGGTCGTTTGGGGGCTGGCAGTGTTGTCGCTCATGCTCACAGGCCCTCCAGCGCATCAGCCACGCTGACCCGCGCAGGCGTGAACCGTTCCTTCAGGCGCTGCCACCCGCCCGCACTGCGCCGCTCCCAGCGCCGCGCCGACCGTTCACCGCACAGCGTGAGCTGCAAGGCGCCGCCGCCCTTCACATGCCGCAGCGCTTCCGCCAGCAGGCCCGCATCCAGCGCCTTCCAGGCCTCGCTCCAGCCCTGCAGGTCGCCGCTCATCATCGGGCCCCGCAGGCTGGTGTCCACCAGCAGGTCTTTAGGTAGCGGCTGCCCACGGTCCCGGCCGCATCCGCTGATCCAGGCCGCATTGACCGGACGCAGACCCCGTTCCTCGCGCGCTTCGTTCAGCTTGAGCCCGTGCAACACCATCTGCAGTTCATTCATCAGGGTGCGCAAGCGGCGCCCGCGCGGCATCCAGGTTTCCACCGCGCGGTTGAGGATGCGGTCCGGGCTGGCCGCCTCCTGGCCCTCCAACGACGGATGCGACACCGCCCAGGCGTCAGCCGCCAGCCAGTGGGTGGCCCAGCCTTCCTCCGCCGGGAACACCTGCGGCGTAAGCGCTTCCAGGAAGGCGCGGGATTCGTCGTCGCCCAGCCCCAGCGTGGCAGCGCCCAGCGCCGTCACCTGGTCCGTGCCCACCGCCAGATGCAGCGGCGTGACCAGCGCCCACACCGCCTCGCCCGGCTCCACGCCGGCATCCCGCAGGCGCCAGGCCGCCGTCGGCGGCAGCTCGTCGGCCACACCGCGCAGGCGGGCCAGGGCCCGCTCATGCGGGGGCAGGGGGGCGTGGTCGTCATCACCCAGCGTCTCGCTGGCGGTCAGCAGACCCAGCAAGGCGCTCAGGGCCGGCAGTTCCAGTTCCCGAAGCACCGCCTCAACGTGCGGTTCCTGGGCGCTGGCATGGGGAATCAACAGGTGCATGGCGGTGATTATCGGTCTCTGACGGTCATCAAGGTTTCACGCTCCATCCGCAAGCTATGGGGCCATGCTGACTGACACGCTCATGGCCGCCGCGGTCGCCACCGAACCGCCCCCCACCGAGGCGGAGGACGGCGGTTCCATCCGCGTGCGCACCGTCTGGATCTCCGACCTGCATCTGGGCACACCCGGCTGTCAGGCCCGCGCGCTGCTGGACTTCCTGCGCGAGGTGGAGTGCGAGCAGCTGTTCCTGGTGGGCGACATCGTCGATGGCTGGCAACTGCGCCGCAGCTGGTATTGGCCGCAGGCCCACAACGACGTGGTGCAAAAGCTCCTGCGCAAGGCCCGCAAAGGATGCCGGGTCATCTACGTGCCGGGCAATCACGATGAGTTCGCCCGCAAGTATCTGAATCACAGCTTCGGCGGCATCGAGGTGGCCCATGAATGGATCCATGAAACCGCCGACGGCCGCAAGCTGTGGGTGACACATGGCGATCTGTTTGACGGCGTGATCCAGTGCGCCAAATGGCTGGCTCATGTGGGCGACTCCGCCTATGAGTTCACCCTGAAGCTCAACCGCCACCTCAATTCACTCCGGGCCCGGCTGGGACTGCCGTACTGGAGCCTGAGCAAATATCTGAAGCTGAAGGTGAAGCGGGCCGTGTCCTACCTCAATGACTTCGAGGAGGCCCTGGCCAAGGAAGCCCGCAAACGCGGCGTGCAGGGCGTTGTCTGCGGACACATCCACCATGCCGAGCTGCGGGACATCGACGGCATCCTCTACGCCAACGACGGCGACTGGGTGGAGAGCCTGACCGCGCTGGTCGAGCACGCCGACGGGCATCTGGAAATCCTGGACTGGAGCGAGCGGCAGCGCGCGCAGGCGGACTCGGCGGTCAAGGTGGTGGAAGCCCTCCGCACGCCGGCTTGACGCACCCCATCTTGACGTGCCCCAGCAGCCGGGAGGCTGTCGGCCGGACGCCGTCTGGCGTCGCCCGCAGGGGGTTCTTTCGGGTCATCGGCCTGTCACGATAGCTTCATAGAATCAGTTCATGACTTCGCCTGCCGTTTCCTTGCTCAATCGCGAACAAGCCATCCTCGAATTCAATCGGCGTGTGTTGGCCCAGGCCCAGCGCAAGGACGTCCCGCTGCTGGAGCGGCTGCGCTACATCTGCATCGTGTCGTCCAACCTGGACGAGTTCTTCGAGGTGCGCTTTGCCGACATGCTGGATGCCCAGCGCGACGGCAGCGGCCTGGTGAGCTCCCGCGATGTGGAGCGTGTGGCCCGCGCCGCCCATGAGCTGATCGACCAGCAGTACGGCATCTTCAACGACCAGGTCATGCCCGCGCTGCGCGAGCACCGGATCCAGATCCTCAACCATGCCGACCGCACGCCCGAGCAGCGCGCCTGGGTGGCCCGCTTCTTCGAGCGGGAAGTGCGGCCGCTGCTGGTGCCGGTGGGCCTGGACCCCGCCCATCCGTTTCCGCAAGTGGCCAACAAGTCGCTGCATTTTGTGGCCCGTCTGTCGGGCAAGGACGCGCTGGGCCGCGACACCCGCATCGCCATCGTCAAGGTGCCCCGGGTGTTGCCGCGGGTCATCAAGCTGCCGACCGAGATCAGCAGCGGCGGCCAGAGCTTCGTGCTGCTCACCAGCGTGATCCGGGCCCATCTGGAAGAACTGTTCCCCGGCCGCCAGGTGGAGGCGTTTTCGCAGTTCCGCGTCACCCGCGACTCCGACCTGGAAGTGGACGAGGAAGAAATCGCCAACCTGCGCCATGCCCTGCGCTCGGGCCTGACCACCCGGCATTTCGGCAAGGCGGTGCGGCTGGAGGTGGTGAACACCTGTCCGGAGGAGCTGTCACGATTCCTGCTGGAGCAGTTCGCGCTTCCGGAAGCCGCCCTGTACCGGGTGAACGGGCCGGTGAACCTGGTGCGGCTCAATGAGCTGATCGACCAGACCGACGCCAACGAGCTGCGCTTTCAACCCTACGAACCCAGTTGGCCCGTCCGCCGGCTGCCGCGCGGCAAATCCATCCTCGACAAGCTGCGCAGCAAGGGCGACATCCTGCTGCACCACCCCTTCGAGAGCTTCGATCCGGTGGTGCAACTGCTGCGCGAGGCGGTGGAAGACCCGGACGTGCTGGCCATCAAGCAGACCATCTACCGCACCGGCAGCCAGTCGGTGCTGGCGGACCTGCTGATCGAGGCGGCCCGGCGCGGCAAGGAAGTGCTGGCCGTGGTCGAGCTCAAGGCCCGCTTCGACGAGGAAGCCAACATCAACTGGGCCGAGCGGCTGGAAGCCGTCGGCGCGCAGGTGGTGTACGGGATCGTGGGCCTGAAGACCCATGCGAAGCTGATGCTGATCACCCGGCGCGAAGGCGGTCGGCTGCGCCGGTATGGCCACCTGTCCACCGGCAACTACAACCCGAAGACGGCGCGCTTCTACACCGACCTGGGCTACCTCACCGCGGACACCGACCTGACGTCCGACATGGACCTGGTCTTCCGTCAGTTGGCCTCGCTGTCCAAGTTCAAGGCGCCGCGCAAGCTGCTGCTGGCCCCGTTCAACTTGCATCGCACCATGTGCGAGACGCTGGCCCAGGTTGAGGCCGCTGCCCGGCGCGGCGAGCCGGCACGTGTGGTGCTGAAGATCAATGCGCTGACCGATGCAGAGCTGATCCAGGCCTTGATCAGCGCCGGTCAGGCGGGCGCCCGCATCGACCTGATCGTGCGCGGCGCCTGCATGCTGCCCCCGGGTCTGCCCGGCGTCAGCGACAACATCCTGGTGCGCTCAGTCGTGGGGCGCTTCCTGGAGCATTCCCGCATCTTCTATTTCCGCTGGGGCAAGACCGAGGCGGACGAATCGCTCTATCTCTCCAGTGCCGACTGGATGAGCCGCAACATGCTGCGCCGCATCGAGGTGGCCTGGCCGGTGCTGGATCCGAAGCTGCGCCAGCGGGTGATCGATGAAGGCCTGGTGCCCTATCTGCACGACACCCGCGACGCCTGGCAACTGCGCTCCGATGGCACCTCCCAACGCGTCAACGGCGTGGATGGGGTGAGTGCGCAGCAGGCGCTGATGCGCCTGTTCCACGTCGAAGAGGAGTAAGCGGGACGGCTGCATGGGCAGCACCGCCCCGATGCCCCTATCAACCGATCAGTTCCAGCTGGACACGTCCCAGCTTGGCCCAGGCCTCCTGCTCCTCACGCAGCAGGTAATGCGCCCGCGGATGCGCATCCGCCCAGCCCTTGGCCATGCGAATGGTCACCTGCGGTCCCTGCCGCGTCAGGTGCATGGCGGACGCATCCACCTGCCCGCGGGCATGGCACTTGATGGCCGCCAGGCGCAGGGCGAGCAGTTGCCAGGTCAGGCTCTCGTCGCGCAACTGATCGTCCAGCTTGCGCAGACCGCCGCGCTGACCCAGGGCCAGGTCTCCCAGCCGACGCAGCTGGCTTTGCGAAAAGCCCGGGGCATCCAGGTGCGACAGCAGGTAGGCGCTGTGACGGTGGAAGTCGTGGTGCGAGACCATCATGCCGATTTCATGCAGCGCCGCGGCCCAGCCCAACTCGCGACGCTGTTCTTCATCCGCCTTCGGCAGCAGTTGCTGGTGCAGCTTCAGGGCCACGTCCTGCACCCGCTGCGCCTGCGTACGGTCCACTGAGAAGCGGCGCTGCAGCTCGGCCACGGACTGCTCGCGCATGTCCCCGCCGGTGCCCAGCAGGGCTGGGTCCAGGCGCGCGGCCAGGTCGAAGATCACCCCCTGGCGCAGCGCCCCCTTGGCCGGGGCCAGACGGTCGATGTCGAAGTGGGTCAGCAGGGTGTAGAGGATGCAGAGCCCGCCGGCCACTACGGCGCGACGGTCTTCCTTCAGGCCCGCCAGCTTGAGCTGGTCCACATGGCCGGCAGCCAGGCATTGCTGGATGCACCAGCGCAGGCCGTCCAGCGTGAGCGTGCCGTCCGACACCTGGTTGGCCGCCAGGATCTGCGCCACCGCCCCCACCGTGCCGGACGAACCCAGCGCAGCGCGCCAGCGCGGCTGTGCCGTGTGACGGGCGAATTCGGTCAGCGCCTCTTCCAGTTCGGCGCCAGCCGCCACCTGGGCGGCGCGGAAGGCCTCCGCCGTGAAGCGGCCGTCCGGGAAGAAGCGCATCGACAGGCTGACGCTGCCCACCTGGAACGATTCCGCCTTGAGCGGCTGGGTCCCGCGGCCCAGGATCATTTCGGTGGAGCGACCGCCGATGTCGATCACCAGGCGCGGATCTTCCGAGGCCTGCAGCCGGCACACGCCAGCGTAGATCAGGCGGGCCTCTTCACGGCCGGAGATGACTTCGATCGGATAGCCCAGCACCTCCTGGGCGCGCTCCAGGAAGGCATTGCGGTTGCGCGCCTCCCGCAGGGTCTGGGTGGCCACCGCCCGCACCTGGCGCGCGGGTACGCCTTCCAGGCGGGCCGCAAAGCGGCGCAGGCAGGCCAGCCCACGTTCAGTGGCCTCATCGGTGAGCATGCTCTGCGCATCCAGCCCGGCGCCCAGGCGCACGGTTTCCTTCAGATAGTCCTGTCGCCGGTACTGGCCATGTTGCAGGTGGGCGATCTCCAGCCGGAAGCTGTTGGATCCCATGTCGATGGCGGCCAGGATGGGGGGGACTTGCGCTTGATTCATGCGGCGCATTGTCGCGGGGAAACTGTGTGTTTTCGTGTCGAGCGTCATCGGACGAGTTTCCCTAGAATCGCCCGGCCCTCTTGTCCTCAATGCTCAACAACAGGCCGGCTTGCCTGCGTGCATCGACCCGGCCCCACAACCTGGACTTCCAAGGAGACCTGCATGACGACCGAAGATTTCGACAGCCTGGTGCCCCAACGCTCATTCAGCCGTCGCGACTTTGTCGGAACGGCGGTGGGCAGCGGTTTTGCCGCCGCCGTGCTGCCGGTGAGCGCGCAGACCGTCACCACCGACACCCAGGGCCTGGACGCCGGCCCGGTCACCGTGCCGGTGGGCGACTTCAAGCTGCCGGCCTACGCCGCACGGCCCGCCGGCAAGAAGAACGCCCCGGTGGTGCTGGTCATCAGCGAAATCTTCGGGGTGCATGAGCACATTGCGGATGTCGCACGGCGCTTTGCCAAGCTGGGTTACTTCGCCATCGCCCCCGAGCTGTTCGTGCGCCAGGGCGACGCCAAATCGGTGACCGACATCGCCCGCCTGATGTCCGAGATCATCAGCAAGGTGCCGGACGAGCAGGTGATGCGCGACCTGGACGCCACCGTCGCCTGGGCCAAGACCCAGGGCGGCAACACCGCGCATCTGGGCATCACCGGCTTTTGCTGGGGCGGACGCATCACCTGGCTGTATGCCGCCCACAACCCGCAGGTGAAGGCTGGTGTGGCCTGGTATGGACGGCTGCAGGGCACGTCCACCCCGCTGACACCCAAGCATCCGATCGATGTGGTGGCACAGCTCAAGGCCCCGGTGCTGGGGCTGTATGGCGGGCAGGACGGTGGCATTCCGGTCGCCAGCGTCGCGGCCATGCAGGAAGCCCTGCAGCAGGGCAGCGCCGCCGCCAGGGCCAGCGAATTCGTGGTCTACAAGGAAGTCGGCCACGCCTTTCATGCCGATTACCGCCCCAGCTATCGCGCCGAGGCCGCCAAGGACGGCTGGACCCGGTGCCTGGCCTGGTTCAAGCAGCACGGCGTCTGACCGTCTTCCACGCCCACCCATCCGCATGGGCGATGCTCGCCCCGTCCTGCGGCGGGAGGGGCTTGACGAGTCTGAGACAATTTTGAGATCCCATACCGGCGCACCCTCCGTGGTGCGCCTTTTTTGTCCATGACCCTGTTCTATATCCTGCTCGTCACCCTGGCCGGCGGCGTGGCATCCGTCTCGATCGCAGCGATGCTGACGGTCGGGCTGCTGAGCCGCATCGTCAAGCATCTGGTGAGCCTGTCGACCGGGGTGCTGCTGTCCACCGCCCTGCTGCATGTGCTGCCCGAGGCGTTCGAGAGCGGCGCGGACCCCCACACCCTGTTCCTGGTGCTGCTGGGCGGCCTGATGTTCTTCTTCCTGCTGGAAAAGGCCGAGCTATACCGCCACACCCATCACCATGAGGGTGACGGACATCACCACCATCACCACTTCGACCAGGAACAGGCCGGGCGGGGCGGTCTGTCGGTGCTGGTGGGCGACAGCATCCACAATTTCTGCGACGGCATCATCATCGCCGCCGCCTTCCTGGTGGACCATCACCTGGGCTGGGTGACCGCCATGGCCATCGTGGCGCATGAGATTCCGCAGGAGGTGGGCGACTACATCGTGCTGCTCAATGCCGGCTTCTCGCGTCGCAAGGCCTTGCTGTTCAATGCCGTGTCCGGACTGGCCGCGGTGGCGGGGGGCTTGCTCGGCTACTTCATCGTCGGGCCCTGGCAGGCGATGTTCCCTTATCTGCTGGTCGCGGCCTCCAGCAGCTTTGTGTATGTGTCGGTGGCCGACCTGATTCCGCAGCTGCAGCGCCGTCTGCCGATGAAGGACACCGCCTTGCAATTGCTGTGGCTGGGCGTGGGGATTGCCTTTGTGATCATCGTGGTGGGCGGCAAGCACAGTCACTGAGTTGACATTCGTCACCATGGGGTCACCATGGCGGCGCCAGACTTCGGCTGGTACACCACGACTCGTCCCGATCCAGGAGGTCCGCCATGTTCCAACGCATCCTCGTCCCGACCGACGGTTCTGACATCACCGCCAAGGCCGTCGAGACCGCCGTGCAACTGGCCCGCTTTCATGGCGCCCGGCTGTTTGCCGTGAGCGTGAAGGAGCCGTTTCCCTACAGTGCGGTGTCTGAAATGCAGCCCACGCCGCCGCAGGAATTCTTCGACGCGCAGGAACGCATCGCCCAGGAGCGGCTGAGCCATGTGGTGGAGGCTGCCAAGGAGGCCGGCGTGGAGGTGGAGACCGAGAGCATGGAAGCGCTGCACGCCTGGGAGGCCATCATCGAGCATGCCGGGAAGGTCCATGCCGACCTGCTGGTCATGGGCTCGCATGGTCGCAAGGGCTTCACCGCGCTGCTGCTGGGCAGCGAGACCCAGAAGGTGCTCAGCCACTGCCAGTTCCCGGTCTTGGTCGTGCGCTGAGCCGGGGGGGGGCGCCTGGCCTGCGCCGTCGTCGGTCAGCCGCGTGCCAGCGGCATCCGCGGGTCGGCGCTCCATTCACTCCACGAGCCGGGGTAAAGACGGCTTCCCGTCAGCCCGGCGTGGTGCATGGCCAGCAGGTTGTGGCAGGCGGTGACGCCGGAGCCGCATTGGTGCACGGTGTTGCTGGCCGGGAACGCCCCCATCAATTGCTCGAACTCCGCCTTCAGCTCGGCGGCAGGCCGAAAGCGCCCGGTCGTGTCCAGATTGGTCTTGAAGAAGCGGTGGCTCGCGCCGGGAATGTGGCCCGCCTGACGGTCCAGCGGTTCGACCTCACCGCGAAAACGCTCGCCGGCGCGGGCGTCCACCAGCCGTACCCGTCCGAGCGCGGCCAGCAGGTCCTGCTTGGACCAGGGCTGTTCCAGCGCAGGCCCGGCAACGAACGCTCCGGGTTGTGACACCGGCGCATCGGTGCTGATCTCGCCACCGGCCGCCTGCCAGGCCGCAAAGCCGCCGTCCAGCACCGCCACGGCCTCATGGCCCAGCCAGCGCAGCATCCACCAGAGCCGGGCGGCATACATGCCGTCGGCAGCGTCGTAAGCGACCACTTGCCGGCCCGCTCGCAGGCCCAGCCGCGCCATCAGCGCTGCAAAAGCCTCCCGGTCCGGCAACGGATGCCGACCGAAGAACCGGTCTCCTTGCTCCCGCGGGCCGCTCAGGTCCCGATCCAGGTGCAGATAGTGCGCGCCGGGCAGGTGTCCGGCCGCATGCTGGGATTCCCCCAACCCCGTGTTGGCCAGATCGAACCGTACGTCCATCACCAGGGGCGGTGAGGGGGCTTTCAGCAGCGTGCGCAGGGTGGAGGCATCGATCAGGCTGGTGAAGACGGCGTCGGTCATGGTCAGGACAGGTCAGGCTTCAGGATTCACTCACCGAGTGTTGCTCATCCCGCGGCGTATTGCGAGCCCGCAGCAGGGTCGCCCCCAGGCCGGCCACCACGATCAGGCCAATGCCAGCCCAGGCGGTCCAGGGCAGCAGGTCCTGGAAGATCAATACGCTGTAGAGCGCGGAAAACACGATCCCCAAGTATTGCAGCGACGCATTCACCAGCGGTTTACCGATGCTGTAGGCGCGGGTCATGAGCAGCTGCGCGCCGGTCGCCAGCACGCCGACGGCCAGCAGCAGCGCCGCGCCGGTCCAGGTGTGGCCATGCCAGCCGCCTGCCGTGGCCAGGCTCACCAGCGCTCCGGCCACCGCGCCCCCCATCGAGAAATAGAACACCACCCGGTATTCCGGTTCCCCGACGCGGCCCAGCGCCGTCACCTGCAGATAGGCCATGGCGGACAGCATGCCGGAGGCCAGACCCGCCAGGCCATGCCAGAACTGGTCTTCACTCATGCTGGGGCGCAGCACCAGGGCCACACCGACGAAGCCGATCAGCACCGTGGTGATCAGCCGCGGGTCCACCCGCGCGCCGCCCATCATCACCGCTCCGCCAATCAGGAACAGGGCCATCCAGATGGACGACATGTAGTTGAGCGTCATGGCCGTGGCCAGCGGCAGCTTGCTGATGGCGTAGAACCAGAGCGAGAGTGCGATCACCCCCGACAAACTGCGCCAGAAGTGCATCGCCGGCACCTGGGTCTTCAGGGTCAGGCCTTTGGAGCGCGCCAGGGTGAATAGCGCCAGCGTGCCGACGAGGCCGCGATACATCACGATCTCACCGGCGCTGTAGCCGAAATGCAGGGAGGCGACTTTGACGCACAGTCCCATGGTGGCGAACAGCAGCGTCGCCAGCACCATCAGAAGGGGAGCAGACATGCCGCTGATTCTCTGCCCAAAATGAAACGCCCCGCGAGGGCGGGGCGTGGTGCGTCTGCCGAAGCGCGGCAGGGCGGGGCGGTCTGCGGACCAGGCGGCGCGTGGGCCAGCGCCCGCAGCTGCGTTCAGCGCTTCATCAAGCCGCGGTACCACTCATGGAAGTGTTTCATGCCGTCTTCCATGGGGGACTGGTAGGGGCCGACCTCATTGTCGCCACGCTCCATCAAGGCCTTGCGGCCAGCGTCCATGCGCAGGGCGATCTCATCATCTTCCACGCAGGTTTCCATATAGGCGGCCTGCTGGGCCTCGACGAACTCCCGCTCGAAAGCGACGATTTCCTCGGGGTAGTAGAACTCGACGATGTTGGTCGTCTTCTGCGGGCCGCGCGGGAACAGCGTGGAGATCACCAGCACGTTGGGATACCACTCCACCATGATGTTGGGGTAGTAGGTCAGCCAGATCGCGCCCTGCTTGGGGGCCTCGCCCTGGTTGAAGCCCAGTACCTGCTGATGCCACTTCTCGTACACGGCGGAGCCGGGCTTGGTCAGCGCCTTGTTCACGCCCACGGTCTGCACGGAATAGTCGCGCGCGAATTCCCAGGCCAGGTCTTCACAGGTGACGAACTGCCCCAGGCCCGGGTGGAACGGGCCGACGTGGTAGTCCTCCAGATAGACCTCGATGAAGGTCTTCCAGTTGTAGTCGCATTCGTGCACCTGGATGCGGTCCAGCTGGTAGCCGCTGAAGTCCAGCGCGCCGCGCGGGCCCAGGCCGGCCAGGTCTCCAGCAATGTCGCGGCCGTTGTCCTCGAACAGCAGGCCATTCCATTCCCGCACACCGTAGCGGTTCAGATGCAGGCAGGGGTCCTGCTTGAAGTGGGGGGCTCCGACCAACTGGCCCTTGAGGTCGTAGGTCCAGCGGTGCAGCGGGCAGACGATGTTGCTGCGCGTATTGCCGCGGCCGCGCAGCATCACGGCCTGGCGGTGTCGGCAGATGTTGGAGATGAGCTCCACCCCCTGCGGACCGTCGGCGCGGCGCACCAGGGCGCGGCCTTCGCCTTCCTGGGGCAGGGCGTAGTAGTCGCCGACCTCGGGCACGGCGAGTGCGTGCCCCAGATAGCGGGGACCATGCTGGAAGATCAGTTCCTGTTCCCGGCGGAACAGGTCCTCGTCGAAGTAGGAAGTGACTGGCAGCTGGGTGACAGAGGGGGCCGTGCTGCGTTCAAGGGCGCTGAGAGGGATGCTCAGGTCGGACATGATCCAAGAGGGTCTCCAAGAAACCAATGTCAACCGTGACCGGCCACCCCCCAGGATCGGGCAAGCCGGAATGTTGGACGTGAAGGACAAAATGCGGCGTGGCACCCGCCACCAGAATCCCGGACCAGCGACCGAATCGGTGATCGCGGCTGTAACAGCGGCTGTAACCGCGGCTGTAACCGCGGTCTTGACCTGGCTCTAACCGTGGCTGTAATGCCGCTCCCAACCCAAGCGGTCAGGAAGGGCCATCCGGCACCAGCAGTCAAACCAGGACCAACCACGGACTGACATCACCAGGACAGCTGACACAGCTGACACAGTGGATACAGCCACAGTGGATACAGCGAAAACAGCGAAGACAGGGCCGTAAACGGGAAGGGGGTGGGCATCGCGCCGCAAAGGGGAACCGGGGATTGTACCCGCGCGCACACCCCCCGTCCCCCGCCCGTTGTGACCTGGCCCCCAGGCGCGCTTCTTGCCCCTTCGCCGCCCACCTTCACTGGGCCACAATGGGGCGATGGTCGCCCATTCGTGGGTCGGCGGCCGGATCCTTTTCCGCCTGTGGCGTCCGCGCATATCCCCCAGAGGTCTGACCGTGGCCCCCCTGGGCGTGATGCTTACAATCAGTTTTTTCGCGTTTTGAAATGAGCAAGCCTTCCGCAAGCGACCAGACCCGTGCCAGTTCGGCATCGCAGCCTGACGACGGCCAACCGGTCGGACCGGAACCCGCCAGTTATGAACTGGCGGTGGACGAGCTTGAGCGGCTCATCCAGTCCATGGAGGCCGGCCAATTGCCGCTGGATCAACTGCTGGCCAGTTACCAGCGGGGGGCGGAACTGCTGAAGTTCTGCCGGTCGCGTCTGCAGGTCGTTGAACAACAAGTACAAGCGCTGGAAGGTGGCGAGATGCGGCCTTGGGGAGAAGCATAAGTGGATGCAGGTGTGTTCGATCATTGGGTGAAGCGAGCCTTGCTCGATGTGGAAACAGCCCTGGAGACCTGGGTGCCTGAGAGCGCTCCGGCCGGGCTGGGCGAAGCCATGCGGTATGCGGTGCTGGGCGCCGGCAAGCGGCTGCGCCCGCTGCTGGTGCTGGCCGCTGCCGAAGCGGTGAGCGGCGAGCGCGAGGCCGCCATGCGCGCGGCCTGTGCGGTGGAATTGATCCATGCCTACTCGCTGGCCCATGACGACATGCCCTGCATGGACAATGACGTGCTGCGCCGGGGCAAGCCCACGCTGCATGTCAAATTCGGCGAAGCCCAGGCCATGCTGGCCGGTGACGCCATGCAGGCGCTGGCCTTTGATGTGCTGACGCCCGACACCGGCGTGGCCCCGGCCCTGCAGGCGCGTCTGTGCCGCCTGCTGGCCCGCGCCAGCGGCTATGACGGCATGGCCGGCGGTCAGGCGATTGACCTGGCCAGCGTCGGCAAGCCGCTGAACGAAACCCAGCTGCGCGACATGCACCGCCGCAAGACCGGCGTGCTGCTGCAAGCCAGCGTGCTGATGGGCGCCGCCTGTGGCGACATCAGCGAGCAGGCCTGGTCGTCGCTCAGCGATTACGGCGCTGCCATCGGCCTGGCCTTCCAGGTCGTGGACGACATCCTTGACGTCACCCAGGACTCGGAAGTGCTGGGCAAGACGGCCGGCAAGGATCAGGATTCCAACAAACCCACCTATGTGAGCGTGCTCGGCCTGGAGGCCGCCCGCGCTTACGCGCTCCAGCTGCGCGACCAGGCCCACAAGGCCTTGGCCGCAAGCGGACTGGCCGACACCGCCTGGCTCAGCCTGCTGGCTGACAAGGTCGTTGAGCGAGACAACTGAAAAGGTCCGGTCATGAGTGACACCCCAGTGAACCCGCTGCCGCTGTTGAGCGGCATCGACAGCCCGGCGGATGTGCGCCGCCTCTCCCGCAGCCAGTTGCCGCAGCTGGCCGACGAGGTGCGCAGCCATGTGCTGGACAGCGTCTCCAAGACGGGCGGCCATCTGTCGTCCAACCTGGGCACGGTCGAGCTGACGATTGCGCTGCACTATGTCTATGACACGCCGCGGGACCGTCTCGTGTGGGACGTGGGTCACCAGACCTATCCCCACAAGATCCTGACCGGTCGGCGCGATGCGATGAGCACGCTGCGTCAGCAGGGCGGCATCTCCGGCTTCCCGCGCCGCGACGAGAGTGAATACGACACCTTCGGCACTGCGCACTCCAGCACCTCCATCTCCGCCGCCCACGGCATGGCGATGGCAGCGCGTATCAAGGGCGAGAGCCGGCGCGCCGTGGCCATCATCGGCGACGGTGCGATGACCGCCGGCATGGCCTTCGAGGCGCTGAACAACGCAGGGGTGGCCCATGGCGGGCTGCTGGGCGATGTGCTGGTGATCCTGAACGACAACGACATGTCGATCAGCCCACCGGTCGGCGCACTGAACAAGTATTTCACCCGCCTGATGAGCGGCAAGTTTTACGCGGCCGCGCGGGAAGGGGCCAAGTCGGTCCTCAAGCACACGCCGCTGTATGAATTTGCGCGGCGCTTTGAAGAGCACACCAAGGGCATGTTCGTGCCCGGCACGATCTTCGAGGAATTCGGCTTCAACTATGTCGGCCCGATCGACGGGCATGACCTGGATTCCCTGATCCCCACGCTGGAAAACCTGCGGGACAAAAAAGGCCCGCAGTTCCTGCATGTGGTCACCCGCAAGGGCCAGGGCTACAAGCTGGCCGAAGCCGACCCGGTGAAGTACCACGGCCCGACGCCCTTCAACCCGGCCGAAGGCATCAAGCCGGCGACGACGCCGCCCAAGAAGACCTTCACCCAGGTCTTTGGCGACTGGTTGTGCGACATGGCCGAAGCCGATCCGAAGCTGGTGGCCATCACGCCGGCCATGCGCGAAGGCTCGGGCATGGTGGAGTTCCACAAGCGCTTCCCGACCCGCTACTACGACGTGGGCATTGCCGAGCAGCATGCGGTGACCTTCGCCGGCGGCCTGGCCTGCGAAGGGCTCAAGCCGGTGGTGGCCATCTATTCCACCTTCCTGCAGCGCGGCTACGACCAGTTGATCCACGACGTAGCCCTGCAGAATCTGCCGGTGCTGTTTGCGCTGGACCGCGCCGGTCTGGTGGGCGCGGACGGGGCCACCCACGCTGGCAACTACGACATCGCCTTCACCCGCTGCATTCCCAACATGAGCGTGCTGACGCCGTCGGACGAGAATGAATGCCGCCGCGCGCTCTACACCGGCCATCTGCACAACGGGCCGGTGACGGTGCGTTATCCGCGGGGCGCCGGGGTGGGCGAGCCGATCGTCAAGGAGATGGTGGCGCTGCCCTGGGGCAAGGGTGAGATGCGCCGTCACTCGGCACAAGCGCAGACCCATGGCCGCGGGGCGCCGCGCGTGGCGATCCTGGCCTTCGGCACGCTGCTGCACCCGGCGCTGAAGGCGGCGGAGGCGCTGGACGCCAGCGTGGCCAACATGCGTTTTGCCAAGCCGCTGGACACCGAACTGGTGGCCGAACTGGCACGCACCCACGACGCGCTGGTGACGATCGAGGACGGCTGCATCATGGGCGGCGCTGGCAGCGCGGTCATGGAGAGCCTGCAGGCGCAGGGCTTCAGCCTGCCGGTGCTGCAACTGGGCCTGCCGGACCTCTACGTCGAGCATGGCGAGCCAGGCAAGCTGATGTCGCAGCTGGGCCTGGATGCCGCCGGCATCGAACGCTCGGTCCGTCAGCGTTTCCTGAACGTGGCGGAAGTGCGCGCAGTCGCGAACAAGTAAGCGCGACGGTCGGCCGAAACCGGTCCTCCTGCCGAGAAGGGCTATGACGCGCTGTGGACACGGCGTAGCTTCTCCTTCAAGTGATCGATGACCCGCTGCGCTGGGATTGCGTCGCCGCGAGCTTCCGAGCTGCGGATGCGCGAGATTGCGCGTTGAGCCCATGTGGGCTCGTCATGCGCAGTCTTCGATTCAGTCGCTGCTGCTTGGATGAGGGTTTCGTTGGTGGCTGGCAAGAAGGTCTCCGGTCTCTCGGGGTATCCGGTATGTCGGAGCGGAGAGGGCAGCGGTTCGAAAGAACTGTCAGCGCCCGACGCGCGCCAACGAGGCCCAACGAATCAGCGCTGACCTTCCACTGGCGCGCCCGATTGGGATGATTGCGCCACCTCTCCCAACACCTCCTTCACCGCCGCGATGAAGTCGTCCGCCAGGGCCTGCGTGGGGCGATGCTGCGGACGCAAGACCTGGATGCGGAAGGGGACCGGCACGGAGAAGCGGCGCACCACCAGGCCCGCGCGTCCGGTGAGCGCGGCCCCTGGGGACGGACGACCCGCAGCGCTGGGGCCGGTCGCCGCCCCGGCCTGCGTGGCACACGCCCAGGCGGTCAGCGGATTCACCAGCGCAATGCCCAGGCCCTGCTGGACCAGGGCGCAGACCGCCATGGCGCTGTGGGTCTCGATCTGCATGCGGCGCTGGACCCCCGCTTCACCGAAGATGGCATCGAACTGACGGCGGTACGGGTCGTCGGCGGCCAGACTCACGAACGCCTGCCCCTCGAAGTCAAGCGGCTCCAGCACTGCTTTGGAGGCCAGTGGATGCGCCGCAGGCAGCACACACACCTCGTCCAGTTCGGCCAGCGTCTCGACCTGCGTGCCCGGAACGTCGGCGCCCGTGTTGCGCGTGGACCGGCCGCTGGCGCGCCCGGGGGGCTGACCGCCGGACTGGCCGCCTGAATCACCGCCTGAATGACCGTCTGAATGACTGCCGGAAGGCCCGGCCATCTGGCTATGTCCTGGTCCTTCACTCAGCCCCAGGTCAAACCGCTGGGCGCTCATCCATTCTTCCAGCAGCGGGGACTCCTGCGGGGTGAGCGACAAGGACGCATGCGGATGCCGCGCCAGCCAGCGGGCGCTGGCGGCCGGCAGCAGGGCCTGGGCCAGCGCGGGCAGCGTCAGCACCTCCAGCCGCTCCGTCTCCGCCCGGCCAAGCGCCTGCGCGCGCGCCACCACCTGGTCCAGCCCCTGGTAGACCCGTTGCACTTCCTCGAACAGGGCCAGCGCTCGTGCCGTGGGCCGCACCCGTCCTGGGCCGCGCTCAAACAAGGCATAGCCCAGCAGGCTTTCCATCCGGGCCAGTTCCCGGCTGATGGTGGGCTGCGAGGTGAACAGCAGCGCCGCAGCCCCCGTCACGCTGCCAGCCGTCATGACGGCACGAAAGACTTCAATGTGGCGATGGGTGAGCGACATAGGGGATCAAAGAAGGGGAGGTCGAAGGACGGCAAAGAAGCGCAAGGGAGCGCAAGGATTGCAAATCCAGCAGCGAGGATGCGTCAGCTCAGCTCAGATCAAGCATATCAAAAATGAATGAGATCGCGATATGAAAGCATTTGAATGAATGGCGCACCTGCGCCATGCTAGTCACCATCCCAATCGCGCACTGCCCCCGCCATGCCCCAAGCCCTCACTCCCGAACGCGCCCAGTTCTTCCAGCAGCTGACCCAGCGCTTCGGCACCCCGCTGTGGGTCTACGACGCCGCGGTCATCCGCGACCGTGCAGCCGCGCTGAAACAGTTCGACGTGGTGCGCTTTGCCCAGAAGGCCTGCTCCAACACCCACGTCCTGGGTCTGATGCGCAGCCTGGGCGTGAAGGTGGACGCCGTCTCCCGCGGCGAAGTGATGCGGGCCCTGGCCGCCGGTTACAGCGTGAGCAAGGGCGCCGAGGCGGTCCACTCGGACATCGTCTTCACCGCCGACCTGCTGGACCGCGAGACCCTGCGCACGGTTGCCGAGCATCAGGTACCGGTCAACGCGGGCTCCATCGACATGCTGGGCCAACTGGGCGCCGTCTCGCCCGGCCATCCGGTCTGGCTGCGCCTGAACCCCGGCTTCGGTCACGGCCACAGCAACAAGACCAACACCGGCGGCGAGCACAGCAAGCACGGCATCTGGCATGAGCAGTTGCCGCAGGCCCTGGCCGCCATCCGCACCCATGGGCTGCGGCTGATCGGCCTGCACATGCACATCGGCTCCGGGGTGGACTACGGGCACCTGGCCCAGGTCTGCGGGGCGATGGTGGACCTGGTGCGTCAGGTGCGGGCGGCCGGCATGGACCTGAGCGCCCTCTCCGCAGGCGGTGGCCTGTCGATTCCCTACAAGACCGGCGAGGACCGCATTGACCCGGCCCACTACTTCAGCCTTTGGGACACCGCCCGGGCGCAGGCGCAGGAGGTGATCGGTCACCCGCTGTCGCTGGAGCTGGAGCCGGGGCGCTACCTGGTGGCGGAATCCGGGGTGCTGCTGGCGGAAGTGCGTGCCGTCAAGCAGCAGGGCTCGCAGCACTTCCTGCTGGTCGATGCTGGCTTCAATGAGCTGATGCGGCCCGCCATGTACGGCAGTTTCCATGCGATGGACCTGATCCCCGCCGATGGCGCGCAGCGCCCCATGCGCCCCACCGTGGTGGCCGGGCCTTTGTGCGAGAGCGGCGACGTGTTCACCCAGGGCGATGGCGGCGTGGTGCTGACCCGCGAGCTGCCGCAAGCCCAGGTGGGCGACCTGCTGGTGATCCACGACACCGGCGCCTACGGGGCCTCCATGTCCAGCAACTACAACAGCCGCCCGCTGATCGCGGAAGTGATGGTGGAGGGCCGGGAGGCCCATCTGATCCGCCGCCGCCAGACGGTGGAAGAGCTGCTGGCGCTGGAAGTGGTTTGAGGCCACTCGCCTCAACGATCCCCAGGGCTTGCGGTGCCGTGGGGCTGTGAAGCCATAAGACCCAGGGGCCCCATTCGGGCCCCTTGGCGCTCCGGGCCTTGAACTTTGGGTCAGCGTGACCTATGAATCATGACTATGGGATGACGTTAACCAATGGTCATCTTCAATAGCCTGCGGCAATAGGCCTCATTGGGGAATTCAACTCCGCCAATAGGGCTGGGCCCCTATGATCTCTCCATCCCATCAACCCAACAGCGAGACGAGAGATGTCCCTGATCAATACCCAAGTGCAACCCTTCAAGGCACAAGCCTTCCACAACGGCAAGTTCATTGAAGTGACGGAAGAGTCGCTCAAGGGCAAGTGGTCTGTGCTGATCTTCATGCCGGCCGCCTTCACCTTCAACTGCCCGACCGAAGTCGAAGACGCTGCCGACAACTACGCCGAGTTCCAGAAGCTGGGCGCCGAGGTCTACATCGTCACCACCGACACCCACTTCTCGCACAAGGTGTGGCACGAAACCTCGCCGGCCGTCGGCAAGGCCAAGTTCCCCCTGATCGGCGACCCGACCCACGCCCTGACCAACGCCTTCGGCGTGCACATCCCTGAAGAAGGTCTGGCCCTGCGCGGCACGTTCGTGATCAATCCGGAAGGCGTGATCAAGACCGCTGAAGTGCACGACAACGCCATCGCCCGTGACGTCAAGGAAACCCTGCGCAAGGTCAAGGCTGCCAAGTACGTGGCCGAGCACCCGGGCCAGGTCTGCCCCGCCAAGTGGAACGACGGCGAGAAGACCCTGACCCCGTCGCTGGACCTGGTCGGCAAGATCTAAGGTCTGCCCCCACCCCCGGATTCGGTTGAGGATGCTCCTCACCCAATCTTTGCCAATGCAACACTCGCGGGCCCTTGCGGCCTGCGGGTGGGTTGCTGGCCGCCCTGTGATCAGTCATTCGGATCGCGATGATCCAGGGAGGCCGGCTCTCAAAGTCGCTTAGCGCTTGAACACCACAAGCAAGAAAGGAAGTAACGATGTTGGACGACAACCTGAAGGCGCAGCTCAAGGCCTACCTGGAGCGGGTGACGCTGCCGTTCGAGATCGAGGCCTCGCTGAACGACTCTGAGAGCTCGGCGCAGCTCATGCAGCTGCTGCAGGACATCGATGCGATGTCCGACAAGATCACCCTGAAGCTGGACGGCAACGATGCCCGTCGCCCGTCTTTCAGCCTCAAGCGCACGGGCACCGACCAGAGCCTGCGCTTTGCCGGCATCCCGCTGGGCCATGAGTTCACCTCGCTGGTGCTGGCCCTGCTGTGGACCGGTGGCCATCCCCCGAAGGTCGAGCAGTCCACCATCGACCAGGTCAAGGGCCTGGACGGCGACTACGCCTTCGAGGTGTACATGTCCCTGTCCTGCCACAACTGCCCGGACGTGGTGCAGGCGCTGTCGCTGAGGGCGGTGCTGAACCCCCGCGTCAAGACGGTGATCATCGACGGCGGCCTGTTCCAGGACGAGGTCAATGCCCGCGAAATCATGGCGGTGCCGGCGGTCTATCTGAACGGCTCGCACTTCGGCTCCGGCCGGATGACGGTGGAAGAGATCGTCGCCAAGCTGGACACCAATGCAGGCGCCAAGGACGCAGCCAAGCTGTCCACCAAGGAACCGTATGACGTGCTGGTGGTGGGCGGTGGCCCGGCCGGTGCCGCAGCGGCGGTGTATGCCGCCCGCAAGGGCATCCGCACCGGAGTCGCGGCCGAGCGTTTCGGCGGTCAGGTGAACGACACCCTGGCCATCGAGAACTACATCTCGGTGCTGTCCACGGACGGCCCCAAGTTCGCGATGGCGCTGGAGTCCCACGTGAAGGACTACGGGGTGGACGTGATGAACCTGCAGCGCGCGGACAAGCTGATCCCGGCCGCAACGCCGGGCGGTCTGATCGAAGTGCAGCTGGCCAACGGTGCGACGCTCAAGAGCAAGACCATCATCCTCTCGACCGGCGCCCGCTGGCGCAATGTGAATGTGCCCGGTGAAGAGGAGTACAAGAACAAGGGCGTGGCCTATTGCCCGCACTGTGACGGTCCGCTGTTCAAGGGCAAGCGTGTGGCGGTGATCGGCGGCGGCAATTCCGGCGTGGAAGCGGCCATCGACCTGGCCGGCTTGGTGGCGCATGTCACGCTGCTGGAATTCGGCGACCAACTGCGTGCCGATGCGGTGCTGGTGAAGAAGCTGGAGAGCCTGGCGAACGTCACCATCATCAAGCAGGCGCAGACCACCGAGTTCACCGGCGCGGGTGGCAAGCTCAACGGCCTGAACTACACCGACCGCGCCACCGGTGAAGCCCGCCGCGTGGAACTGGAAGGCGTGTTCGTGCAGATTGGCCTGGTGCCCAACACCGAATGGCTGCGCGGCGTGGTGGAGCTGTCCAAGCACGGCGAGATCATCGTGGATGCCAAGGGCCAGACCTCGGTGCCGGGCGTCTTCGCCGCCGGCGATGCCACCACCGTGCCTTACAAGCAGATCATCATCGCCGCCGGGGATGGTGCGAAGGCGGCCCTGTCGGCCTTCGATCACCTGATCCGCAACTGACGCGCCGTGGATGCGCGGCTGATGCCGCTCTGATCCGCTGTTGTCCTTTGGGATGACCTTGGCGCCGCCGCCTTCGGGCCGCGGCGCTTTTTTGCGTCAGCCGGGCGCAACGGCGTCCCCGCGTCCGGACGCCGATCCCTCAGCGGGCTGCGGATATTGCGCTTCCAAAACACCGCGACCCTTGCCCCGGCCCTTTCCAAATCCGCCGTGCTGGCCATGATCGTCCGATGCCGATGGTGGCGAAATGGCGGGAGTCGGGAATGTCGCGCATGAGTGTGGGGGTGCTGCTGATGCTGGCCGCCGTGTGGTGGCTGTGGGAAGGGCGGCTGGAGCAGGTGACGCCACCGGCGCAGGTCGTGATCCAGGCCGGCCCCACGGGCGGGTCCTTCGATACCCATGCGCGGGCCTATGCCGCCATGATGGCGACCCGCGGCTTTCGGGTGGAGGTGCGCAACCAGGAAGACAGCCTGCGCATCATCGACCGGCTGGAGGCGGCGGATGCGCAGGTGCAGATCGGCTTCACCGCACAGCGGCTGAAGGCCGCCGATCACCCGGACGTGTTCTCGGTCGGCGCGGTGGAACTGCAGCCGCTTTTTCTGTTCATGCGCCGCAGCCTGCCGGAGCCGAGCTCGCTGGCTCAGCTCGCCGGCCTGCGCCTGGTGATGCCCCAGCGCAGCAGCGCCACCGCCCAGGCCACCACCGATGTGCTGCAGCGTTATGGCGTCACGCCGGACAACACACGCTTCACCCACAGCTCGCTCAGGCAGGCCGCGGAGGCCATGCTCATGGGGCAACATGACGCTGGCTTCTTCATGGTGGCGCCCAACAATCCGCTGGTGGCGCGGCTCGCGGCCCATCCGGACCTGCGCATGGTGTCCTTCGCCGACCATCTGAGCATTGCCCGCAACCTGGACTATCTCAAGCCGGCGACCTTGATCCGCGGTGCACTCGATCTGCGCGCGCCGGTGCCGCCGACGGATGTGTCCCTGGTGGCCGCCACCGTCAACGTGGTGGTGCGCCGGGACATCCATCCGGCGGTGCTCTATGCGCTGCTGCAGGCGATGGAGGAGATCCACAAGGGCCAGACGCTGGTGTCCGACGCCGGCGATTTCCCGCGTCGCAGCGGGACCGACCTGCCGGTGCACACGCTTGCGCTGGAGTGGACCAAAAGCGGCACGCCCTGGCTCTATACCCATCTGCCGGCGACCCTGGCCGGAGTTGTCGATGCCTATTGGGCGCCGGCGCTGTTTGTGCTGGCCGCCGTGTCTGCGGTCGGCACCCTGCAGTCGCTGACGGGTTTCATCGACGGGCTGGTGCTGGGCATCGCCCTGCACTGGCTGGGCTGGCTGGAGCTCCGGGTGGCGCGTGGGCGCAAACCCGGTTGGCTGGGTCGGCATTTGTTCCGCTTGGTGGAGTCCGTATTCAACCGCAAGGGGCGCGATCAGTTGGCGCGGGATCGGCTGGAGCATCTGCGGCCGCATATGTAGCGTCCCACGCGCTGGTGGTCAATGCATCGGGCGAGGAGGGCTAGGAGGGCGGGGAGGCCGCGCCGGTATCCATCGACGCAGCGCTGCCATTCCCGCATTGACCACCTGCCGCAGCGCAATGAACACCAGCACCACGCAGCCCATCAGGCCCAGGCGATCGGCGGTGGTCGGCAACTGCTCCAGCGCGCGCAGCGTGACCGCGGTGGCTTCCACCACGCCCACCGCGGCGCCAAAGCCACTGGACAGCACCATGACGAAGAAGCAGCGGACCAGACCGGTCAGGAACAGTTGCACCCCCGCCGTGCCGCCGATGCGCCAGTCCAGGATGGCCGGCTGCAGGGTGTCGGCCACATAGGCCGCCGCATAAAACGCCAGGGCCAGGGCCACCGAGGCCTCGGGCCCGATCCCCCACTGCGTGGGCATGGCGTGCAGCAACACATACATCACCACAAAGGCCGGCGCGGCGCGCAGCAGCGCGGTCACCAGTCCGGCCGCGCCTGCGCAGAACCGCCGTGTCCAGGTGGCGACGCTCAGACCTAGCGACCGGCCAGGCCCCGTGTTCATCGAGTCGCGCCCCGGCAGCTGGGCCACGCCGAGCACCACACCGAGTGGCAGGCCCACACTCATCGCGTGGGCCGCCACCGTGAGATTGACCCCCAGGGCCTGCAGAAACTCGGGGGCGAAGTCCGGCAGGAACCGGATCAGCGTCATCGTCATGCCTGGTCTCCTTCAAAGCCCTGTTTGCGGTCCAGGGCGGGCCGCGCCAGTCCCACCCGGTCCCGTCCGACCCCACCCCATCCCGCCGCGTCACGCCGGGTCACGCCAGCGGCTGCAAGCGCGCCTGCAGCCGGTTCAACAGCATCACCACCAGCGACACCAGGGCCATGTAGAACACCAGCAGCAATCCGAAGGTGGTGGTTGATTCAGCGGAGAACGACGCAATATCCGTCTGCGCCGCCAGCAACTCCGGCACGCCGATCAGCGACGCCACCGGACTGCCCCGCGTGGCATTGGCCGCGAATGACGCCAACTGCGCCCGAGCCTGCAAGGCGGCGGCGAGCAGACCATCGGGCCTGCCGGACAGACGCAGGTCGCGGCGCGCCTCGGCCACCGCCTGCCCGGCATTGCTGCCATTGAACAGGCCCAGCACCACCACGGCCACCGCCCAGGCCTTGATCGGCGTGACCATCCCCAGGCTGCTGAGCAACATGCCGGCAGCGGACATGAACAGCACCATCGGTGTGGACTGCATCACCAGCAGCGCGAAGGACAGCGGCCACCGAAGCGCGGCCCATCGTGCCGACAGCCCGGCGCCGAAGCCCAGCGCAATCAGCATCGTGGCCAGCACGGCACCGGCCACCAGCGCCAGGGAATAAGCGACGCCATCGAGGAACAGCTTCAAGGCGATCTGGGTCTTGAGCATGGCCAGCGTGACCTCCACCTCCAGATGCGTCTCCACCCAGGCCTCCAGGGCCTGGGCCGCGCCGGCGATGCGGGTGGGCGCGAGCCGGTTGTCCCGCGGTGGATCAACGCATGCAGCGTCATCCGGCGCCGACGCCGCGCTGCAGGGCGGCGCTGACCATCGCACCTGCTGCGCCGCCAGCCAGGGCGTCACCACGCCGTAGGTCCGCGCCAGTCGCATCAGGGTGCCGTCGCGGTGCAGCCAGCGCAGTTCGGTCGCCAGCCACCGTGCCAGCGTGTCGCTGCGCCGGTGAACGACGATGCCCCAGGGCAGCGGGGCAAACGACAGCTTGACCTCATGGCCCGGCGGCAGCACGGGCAGCAGCAGACTGTCGTCATGCGCCGCCAGCGGGCAGGTGCCGTTGCGGATCTTTTCCACCAAACGGCCGGCGCTGCCGAACAGCATCAGGCGGGCGCCGTGGACCGCCAACTCCGCATTGGTCGAATTGCCGATGGTGACGCACACGGTGTGACCGGCGAGGGCATCCAGGCTGCGGACGTCATGCAGTTCCGACTGGCGCGGGCCCACCACCACGGTGGAGGATTCGTAGTAGTGCGGACGCACGAACAGCGCCTGCTCATCCCGCTGCAGGGTGTGGCCAGTGGTGGCGATCAACGCATCCACACGGTCCTCACCCAGCACCACCATGCGGTCCGCCGCACTGACCTCCACAAAGCGCACATCGACACCCATGCGCTCGGCCAGCAAACGTGCCAGTGCCGGCTCGAAACCCTGCGGACCCTCCGGTGTGGAGCGGCCGAACGGGGGATAGTCCGAGCGCACGCCGATGCGGATCTCCTTGCGGCAGCGGATGCGGTCGAGGATGTCGAGGTCGGCATCACAGCGGTCGCTCGTGTCCTGGACGCGCAGGCCGGTGAGTGGGGGCGTGCGGTCGATGGCGGCGGCGCTCCACGCGGCGCCTGGCAGCAGCGCCCAGGCGAGCAGCAGGAAGAACAGCCGGAAGACCAGCAGGATGGAGTTCCCGACGACGCATAGCATCGGCGCCAGCGTTTCCACCTGCCTCCCCACAAGGATCGGTGTCAGGCGCTGCATCCAGAGCGACTGGGTGCCAGGCTCCACGCTGCCGAGACGGTCGATGCCTCGTCTCATCCCGCTCAACCCGCCGCGGCGTGGCGGATCTCCAGCACATCGAAATCGGAGAAGAGATAAGGCCCCAGGCGTCGCAGCCCGCGGCCTTCGTGATGTTCGACCCAGCCGGGCGGCAGCACCTTGAGTTTGCTGGGCGGCATCAGCACGGTGATGGTCTGGCAGACCTGGGCCTGAAGCCCACAGCGTTCCAGATGGCTCCGGGTGCAGTCCGCATCGAGAAAACTGCTGTGGGTGATGAGGGCCTGCCCCTTTGGCGTCAGCCGCTGCGGCAGTCCTTCCAGAAAACGATCCAGCACCTCGCGGCCCTGCGGCCCACCGTTGCTCCAGCTGCGCAGTCGCAGCAGCTGCGGCACATCGTCCAGCACCGGCAACTGGGGCGGATTGAAGACGATCAGGTCAAAGGCCTGGGCGCCCACCGGGTCCCACAGATCGCCGCGCAGCACCGATGCGGACAAGGCGCCCGAGGCTTGCAGCAGTGCGCGGGTGCGCTGCACGGCGTCGTCCTCGATGTCCACGCCCACCACCTCCCGGGCCCCGGCCTGGGCCAAGGCGGTGAGCACCACGCCGCTGCCGGTGCCCAGTTCGAGAACGCGGCCGGTGCAGGGCGGACGTGTCCACAACTGCCGCAGCAAGGCGGCGGTGTATTCCGAAGGGCGGAAGAGGTCGTCGTGGCACATGGATGGCAGCTCCGGCATGGGCTGCCATGCTGGCGCCCACCGCGGGAAGCGGCCATCGGCAAATCGCTGAATTTGCGCGGCACCGCGCCTGACTTGTCGCAGCGCGCCCGCAGGAAGCGCCCCGACTGATGCGTCAGGGCATGTGCGGCAGCACGCTGAGATAGTCCACAGCGCGAGTCGGCTGGAAGCGGGCCGATGCGAACGAGCTGCCGCGCAGGCCGCATTCCACCAGCAGGATCAGCAGGCCCAGCCCGGGAATCAGGGCGGCCAGCAGCCACCAGGCCGAATGGCCGCGGTCATGCAGGCGTCGGCCCCAGCTGGAGACCAGCAGCACCATCGCCACGAGCAGGGCCGGCCAGCCCATCACCGTCTTGAACCCCGTCCACACGATCCACACGGTGAAGGGGATGAGCACGCATTGGCGCGCCCAGAAGCCGGCACGCGTCAGGGTGCCGGTGGTCTTGATTTCACTGCACGCCGCATCGATCAGGCGCATGTCACTTCCTCCCGGGCCGCATCATGCCTGAAGCAGGCTGCGCAGGCCGATGCCCCCTCGCGGCGCATTGCAACGAGCTGTTGGCATCGTGGGCTTGAAGTGACAGAAGTGCGGGCGGCGGTTGTAGAGCGCCCGCGCCGCCAAAAGACAAAGCGCGGCCAGGCCGCGCTTTGCTGTGTCCAGGGCGTCAGGCTGAGGGAGGCTCAGCCTGCCAAGCGCTTAGCGCTTGTTGGCGTCCTTGACCACTTCCTTGGCGTCACCGAAGGACTTTTGCACCTTGCCTTCGGCTTGGCGAGCCAGACCCTTGGCCTGCTGCTCGTCGCTGCCGATGACTTCACCGGTCTTCTGTTGCACCTTGCCGGCAGCGTCCTTCACGGCGCCCTTCACTTGGTCCTTGTTCATGGCTTGACTCCTTGGTTGGTTACCTGGCCCGCGGTCCCTGCCGTGGCGGCTGGATTTGCGGGAGACAGAGTCATGGTAGGCAGCCGCCAGCGTCGGTGGTGCAGGTGTTGCAGAGGTTCTGGTGTCGGTGCAGACCTACGCCCTCAGCGAACACGTCCAAGCCTCGAACATCAAGCGCGGATCTGACGGGAACGCCACAGGCCTTCGAGCGAATACACCGCCAGTGCCGCCCAGATGAAGCCGAAGCCCGCCAGACGCGCGGTGCTCAGCGGCTCGTGATAGAGCCACACGCCCAGCGCGAATTGCAGGGTGGGCGCGATGTACTGCATCAGCCCGAGCAAGGTCATGGTGATGCGTCGCGCACCGGCGGCAAACAGCAGCAGCGGCACGGCGGTCATCGGGCCGGCCAGCAGCAGCCAGCCCAGTGGGGAGGGCGAGCCGCTCACCAGGGCGCTGCTGCCCTGCCAGGTCCACACGGCCAGCGCCACAGCGGCCACGGGCGCCAGCAGCAGCGTCTCCAGCGTGAGGCCCTCCAGCGCGCCCAGTGGCGCCGTCTTGCGCATCAAGCCGTAGCCCCCGAAGCTCATGGCCAGCACCAGGGCGATCCAGGGCAGTTGTCCAGCGCTGACGGTCAGCCACAGCACGCCGGCCGCGGCCAGGCCCACCGCGAACCACTGGCCAGGACGCAGCCGCTCCCGCAGCACCAGAAAGCCCAGCGCCACGTTCACCAGCGGATTGATGAAGTAGCCCAGGCTCGCGTCCACCACATGGCCGTGCTGCACCGCCCAGACGTAAGTGAGCCAATTCATCGACAGCAGCAATGCCGACAACGCAAAGGTGCCGATCAGGCGCGGCGAACGCAGCACCGGCCCCAGCCAGGCCCAGCGGCGCAGCACCGTCAGCACCACCGCCACGAACACCAGCGACCAGACGGTGCGGTGGGCCACCACCTCCATGGCATTCACCCCCACCAGTTGCTTGAAGTAGAGCGGGAACAGGCCCCAGGCGGTGTAGGCGAGCGCGGCGCAGATCATGCCGCTGCGCACGTGCGAGTCGGCGGCCGCTGCAGCCGGTGCGGCGCTGGACGACGGAGCGGAGGACGGCGCGGAGGACGAGGCGGAGGAGGAAGGGGCAGTCACAGGTGTGGGGACGTCCGATGGAGCGGCGGATTGTCCCCAAGAACACGGACGGCCGGATGTTCGTCTGGAGGAAGCCCTGAAACTTAGGGGGCAGGCCGTCTTTTCATGGACGCGCAAACAGCGCAGGATTCGCGCCCATGGCGCATCTTGAATTCACCGCCCAGCTCCATCGCTATGTGGACACGCCGGTCCTGGACTGCGACGCCGACCGGCTGGGTGCGGCCCTGGCCCGGGCCTTCGAGCTGAACCCGCGGCTGCGCGCCTACATCCTCGATGAGCAGGGCCACCTGCGCACGCATGTGGCCGTGTTCATCGACGGACAAAAAGCCCGCGACCGGCAAGGCTTGAGCGACCCGCTCGGGCCGCGCTCCAAGGTCTACGTGCTTCAGGCGCTGTCCGGCGGCTGAAGAGGACGGACCTCCACAACGATCAGCGCCCAGGAGACGCCCATGACCCCCACCGCCTGGATCGGCACCCGCAAGGGGCTGTTTGAACTGCAGCAGCGGGAGGGGGACGCCTGGTCCATCGTCCGCCATCACTTTGTCGGCGATCCCGTCAGCATGGTGCTGCCGCCGACCGCCTCCGGCGGGCGCCTGATTGCCGCGCTGAACCTGGGCCACTTCGGCTGCAAGCTGCAGGCGTCCGACGATGGGGGCGCGCATTGGCAGGAACTGCCTGCGCCGGCCTTCCCGCCTCAGCCCGATGGGGCACCGGGACCGGCGTGGAAGCTGCAGCAGATCTGGTCCCTGGAGCGGGGCAGTGACGGACGGCTCTGGGCCGGCACCATCCCCGGCGGCCTGTTCGTCAGCGAGGATGAAGGCGCCAGCTGGGCGCTGGTGGAGTCGATGTGGCACATGCCCGAGCGGCTGGGCTGGTTCGGCGGCGGATATGACGCGCCCGGCATCCATTCCATCTGCATCGACCCCAAGGCCCCGGAGCAGGTGCTGCTGGGCATCTCCTGCGGTGGTGCCTGGCGCAGCCGGGACGGCGGCGCGACCTGGCAGATCAGTGCCAAGGGCATGCGGGCGGACTTCATGCCGCCCGAGCAGGCGGGCGAGGAGAACACCCAGGACCCGCACCGCATCGTGGCCTGCGAGGCCGACCCGAAGGTGCTCTGGTGCCAGCATCACAACGGCGTCTGGCGCAGCGAGGACGGCGGCGCGTTCTGGCAGGAGATCAAGCCGCCGGTGTCCGGCTTCGGCTTTGCCGTGGCAGCCCATGCCTCTGATCCCTTGACCGCGTGGTTCGTGCCGGCCGTCAAGGACGAGCGGCGCCTGCCAGTGGACGGCGCGCTGGTGGTGAACCGCACCCGCGACGGCGGCAAGTCCTTCGAAACCTTGCGCGCCGGCCTGCCGCAGCAGCATTGTTATGACCTGATCTACCGCCACGGCCTGGCAGCCCACACGGACGGCCGGCGCCTGTTGATGGGCAGCACCACGGGCAATGTGTGGGCCAGTGTGGATGCCGGAGACCACTGGCGGACGGTGTCGCACACCTTCCCGCCGGTGTATTGCGTGCGCTTTGGCTGAGCTCAGCGCAAGGACTGTGGCGACAGGGGGCTGGTCGCTTCGGGCGAGGGGGCAGCAGGGGGAGAGCCACCGGAGGGACTGCGGCCGGTAATGTTCGCGGGAGCAGTGCCAGCGGGAGCAGTGCCAGCGGACACGATGCCCGTGGGGACGGTCCACTGCTCCCACTCAGGCCCGGGTGGCGCTTCGAGCGTCAGGAGCGCCCCGGTCACCGGATGCTGCAGGCGCATCGTCAGCGCATGCAGCCACAGGCGCTGCATCCCCCAATGCGCCGCCAGGGCGCGGTTGAGCGGGCCCTTGCCGTGATTGGCATCCCCAATGATGGGATGGGCCAGGTGCTTGAGATGTCGCCGGATCTGATGACGACGGCCCTGCACCGGCTCGCAAGCCAGCAGGCTCAGCCGCGTGTCCGGGAATTGCGTATGGGTGACCACGGGCACGGTGACGCGCTGAAGGCATTCCCAGTGGGTGTGCGCCTCCAGCATTGGCTGTCCGGCCGACGGCAGCTCCGGATCGCGGGCCAGGGGATGGTCGATCGTGCCCCGGTCCTGCGCCGGCCAGCCGCGCACCAGCGCCAGATAGCGTTTGTGGGTCATGCGCTCCGCCAGGGCGACGCCGAGCTGGCTGGCCACCTCCGCCTGCAGCGCAAACACCAGCACGCCGGAGGTGCCGCGGTCCAGCCGGTGGACCGGCCACACCGGTCGGCCCAGTTGGTCCCGCAGGCGCTGCAGGGCCGCATCGTCCTCATGGGCATCCAGTGCGGTGCGGTGCACCAGCAGGCCGGCGGGTTTGTGGACAACGGCCAGGTGATCGTCCAGATACAGCAGCGGGAGCGGGCCGGGCGGCACGGTCTGCGGCACCACCGGCAGGTGAGGCGCGGGCGTTGCCGCTGACCTTGGGGAGGCGGCCTCCCCCGAAGCGTCGGGGAGTGAAGGCGTGTGCGATGTCATGGCTGGAAGGGACGTCATTCGTGGCGCCGATGCGCCATTTCATCGGGGATGTGACCGGTTTGGGTGGCGCCTCCCCGTTTCGGGGGTGAGACGAAGAAGGGGGCTCTCGCCAAAATCCTGTCATCTGGACCGCCCATCATCATCGCAGCAAATGGACGTTCCAAGTTCGGTAGTTCGGAAAGCATCCCAGGGTCCCGTCGGGCCTCGCCGCTGAAGCCGGTGCTTTCCTCAGGAGTCGGTCATGCCCCAGGAGTTGCGCGTCGGTCATCGTTCCAGTCTGGTCTCGTTGTTGGGACTGGGATTGATGGTGTTGGGTCTGCTGGGCGGTCTGCTGGCCGTGTGGCGGATGGAACCGTGGCTGGGGCTCTCGCTGGGCCTGTGGGCCGCGCTGGCGCTGGTGACCGGACTGGCGCTGTGGCGTCGGCTGGAATGGGCGCTGCGGGCCAGCAGCTGGGTGCTGGTGAGCCTGGTGCCGGTGGGGCTGGTGGCCGTTGCGGTGCTGGCCGAGGACCTGCCCATGCTGGCGCTGGTGCCACTGGGCGGGGTCATGGCGTTGGGACTGTCCTGGGCCCTGCACCGACTGAATTCACGCGGCGTGCGGCAGGAATTCGCCTGATTGCACCGAGGCGCAGACCGCGCCTGCGCGTCACTTCAGATCGCCGTCCTTGTAGAGCCACGCGCCGTCGATGCGCTCGAAGCGGCTGATCTCATGCAGCCGATAGGCCCGCCCGCCCAGCTTGCTGCGGGCCACGAACTCCACCGTGGCGTGGTGGTCGTCCTGCACGGTGTGGCGTTTGACCTCCAGCCCGAGCCACCGCAGGCCCGCTTCATTCGGGGTCACCATGTCTGGACGGGTCTGCGGATGCCAGGTGGCCCGCAGGTAGTCGGTAAGGTCCAGCACGAAGGCGCTGTAGCGAGAGCGCATGAGGGCTTCGGCGTCCGGCGCGGTCAGGGCGGCGGACTGTTCGAAGGCGGCATGCAGCGGCCCGCAGCACCGGCTGTAGGGGCTGGGGCGGCCACAGGGGCAGGGTGTGTCGGGAGGGAAATGCAAGGTCTTCATCGGGGCGGCATCATGCCATCCTAGAATGGCTGGATGAATTCCCAGGATTTTGGCGCGGCCGGCGCCCATGATGCCCGCAACGGCCAGGATGCACACGACGAAGACGGTCAGTCCGACCTCTTCCGTCCGCGCGCGCCCCGTGGCCTGCTGGACAACCTCAATCCCGAGCAATACGCGGCGGTGACGCTGGGCCAGGAGCCCGCGTTGATCCTGGCCGGTGCCGGGTCCGGCAAGACGCGGGTGCTGACCACCCGCATCGCCTGGCTGATGACCCAGGGCCTGGTCACCCCCGCCGGCGTGATGGCCGTGACCTTCACCAACAAGGCGGCCAAGGAGATGGTCACCCGGCTGTCCGCCATGCTGCCGGTGAATGTGCGCGGCATGTGGATCGGCACCTTCCACGGCCTGTGCAACCGCTTCCTGCGCGCCCACTGGAAGCTGGCCGGCCTGCCGCAGGGCTTCCAGATCCTGGACGCGGGCGACACGGTCTCCGCAGTCAAGCGGGTCATCAAGGCGATGAAGCTGGATGAGGAGCGCTTTGTTCCGAAGCAGGTGTCGTGGTTCATTGCCGGCGCCAAGGAAGACGGCCTGCGCCCCAAGGACATCGACCTGCGCGACGAGCAGACCCGCAAGCTGGTCGAGATCTACCAGAACTATGAAGACCAGTGCGCCCGCGAAGGTGTGGTGGACTTTGCGGAACTGATGCTGCGCTCCTACGAGCTGATGCGGGACAACGCCGCCATCCGCGAGCACTACCAGCGCCGCTTCCAGTACGTGCTGGTGGACGAGTTCCAGGACACCAACAAGCTGCAATATGCCTGGCTGAAGATGTTCGCGCCCCCGGGCCGGGGCCAGGGCGTGTTTGCGGTGGGGGATGACGACCAGAGCATCTACGCTTTCCGCGGCGCGCGAGTGGGCAACATGAGCGACTTCGAGCGCGAGTACCGCGTGCGCCATGTGGTGAAGCTGGAGCAGAACTACCGCAGCTTCGGCAACATCCTGGAAGCGGCCAATGCCCTGATCAGCAACAACACCCGGCGCCTGGGCAAGAACCTGCGCACCGATGCGGGCGCGGGCGAACCGGTGCGGGTCAATGAGGCCAGCAGCGACTTCGCCGAAGCGCAATGGCTGCTGGAAGAGGCCCAGGCCCTGCACCGGCAGGGACTGGCGCGCAGCGAGATCGCGGTGCTCTACCGCAGCAATGCGCAGTCGCGGGTGATTGAATCGGCGCTGTTCAATGCCGGCATCCCTTATCGTGTGTATGGCGGCCTGCGCTTCTTCGAGCGTGCCGAAGTCAAGCATGCGCTGGCCTATCTGCGGCTGATCGAGAACCCCAACGACGACACCAGCTTCCTGCGGGTGGTCAATTTTCCGGCCCGGGGCATCGGGGCGCGTACGGTGGAACTGTTGCAGGATGCGGCGCGCCAGACCGGCCGTTCGCTCTACCAGAGCGTGGCCGCCGTGGCCGGTCGCGGCGGCGCGAGCCTGGGCAACTTCGTTGGCATGGTGGACGCCATGCGCGAGACCACCACCGGCCTGACGCTGCGCGAGATCATCGAGCATGTCATTGAAGCGTCCGGCCTGGCCGACTTCTACCGGGCAGAGAAGGAAGGCGAAGAGCGGCTGGAGAACCTGGGCGAACTGGTCAACGCGGCGGAGGCCTTCGTCACGCAGGAGGGCTTTGGCAAGGATGCGGTGGCCCTGCCGGTGGACGAGCATTCCCCCGGCCAGATCGCCGATGGCTTCCCCTCGGCGGTGGCACCGGCGGCACCGGCCACACCAGATGCCGAGACGGGAGAGATCATGTCCCCGCTGGCGGCCTTCCTGACCCATGCCTCGCTGGAGGCTGGGGACAACCAGGCCCAGGCCGGCCAGGACGCCATCCAGCTGATGACGGTGCATTCGGCCAAGGGTCTGGAATTCGATGCGGTCTTCATCACGGGGCTGGAAGAGGGCCTGTTCCCGCATGAGAACTCGATGTCCGACGCGGACGGCCTGGAAGAAGAGCGCCGGCTGATGTATGTGGCCATCACCCGGGCGCGTCAGCGGCTCTACATCAGCTTCTGCCAGACCCGCATGCTGCACGGGCAGACCCGCTACAACATCAAGAGCCGGTTCCTGGAAGAACTCCCGGAGGAAACACTCAAGTGGCTGACGCCGCGCAACCAGGGCTTCGGCTCAGGCTTTGCGAAGGACTACCAGCAGGCCTGGCAGCGCGGATCGGGGCTGAAGTCCATGGTCGGTGCGGGGCGGGTGGAGCCGCCGAGCTTTGCATCGGCGCCGGTGCCGACGTCGATGAAGCAGTCGGCTGCGCAAAAGACGGGCGACGAGCACGGCGGCCTGCGGGTGGGCAAGGGCGTGTTCCACAACAAGTTTGGCGAAGGCGTGCTGGTCACGCTGGAGGGCAGCGGTCCGGATGCGCGGGCGCAGGTCAATTTTGGCCGGCATGGCATCAAGTGGCTGGCGCTGAGCGTGGCCAAGCTGACCCCCATCGATTGAGGGTGGCCAAGACGCGTTAGAGTCGGGGCGGGGCGCCAGAGAGTCCGGAGATCCGGACCGGCCGAGCGGGGAGGGAGGGGTGAAACTTTCTCTGCAGTCTGGAGACTCATGCGTACCGTTGTTCCTGTTGATCCGCCACACGATCCCACCGTGCTGGACGCTGCTTCCCTGGGCGCGGCCATCCGTTCGGCCCGCACACGGTCCCGCATTCCCTTGGTTGAAGCGGCTGATGCGATTGGCGTGTCCCGGCAGACCATGATCAATATCGAAAAGGGCGGGGCCGGTGTGGGCTTGCCCACCGTGCTCAAGGCCGCGCGCGAATTGGGGGTGACCCTGTTCGCGGTGCCCGCCACCGAACGCGAGGTGGTGCGCCGCGCCATTTTGGCCACTCGCGACGAGGCCTGAGGCGATGGGCGTGCAGGTGTGGCTGGGGGACCAGCCCGCCGGGGACCTGGACGCCCGGGGCGGTGTCGGGCATCCCGCCGCTCCCAGCAGGGCCGGGGACCGACATCCCGGGACGGAGCTCCACAGCGAGGCCCGAACCTGGCGCCTGCGTTATGCGCCGGAGTGGCTGAATCAATGGCGGGCGTATCCGCTCAGCCCGCGGCTACCCTTGACTGCGGCGATGAGGCACGGGCTGAACCCGCCGTCTCGCCTGCGTTCGAGCCTGCAGGCTCTGAAGTCCGCTCACGCTCTCGCAGACATCCAAGACACGAGCGTTGAGCTGGCGTTTTATCTGCGACTGTTGCTGCCCGGCGGGATTGCGGAGCGCGGACTGGCGCGGGCGCTGGGTCTGGGTCTGGGTCCGGGCTTGGCGGGTGAGGATTCACAGGACGGCCTTGGCCAGGCGCCGGGCGTCCAGACTGAGCATGCTGTGACCCTGCTCAGCGCGGCCGGCGAAGATCTGCCGGGTGCTGTCAGCCTGCGAGACACGCGGGCCGGACGCGCCGCCGGACGCCAGGGCCTTCCGCTGCGGGTCCTTCCCTTCGAGGAGATGGCGCAGCGACTTCAGGAGCCGCCCGCGAAGTGGCTGATGCTCGAGCCCGGTCGCGATCCCGATCCCGATCCGTTTCAGCCGGTGCTGCCCTGGTGGCCGAGCCCCGGCAGCGAGCCGCTGATCGGCGTCTATCTCGATCAGGAGCGATGGTGGTGGACGCGCACGCCGCAGTTGGCCTCCACCCACCTCATCGAAGCGCCGATGCCTGGCGAGGTCGACGACGTCGGAGAGCGGCGGCTGTTGAACAAGCTGTTCTGCCTGCGTCTGGCCGCACGCCTGGGCCTGGACGTGGCGCCCGTGGAATTGCGCCGCCTGCCGATGCCCGTGCTGCAATTCCAGCGCTGGGATCGCCAGCGGCTGGACGATGGGCGGGTGCGGCGGCTGCATGCGGTGTCGGTGGCGCAGGTGTTCGGCGTCCACAGCCGCGTGCACGCATCTGTGGCGGCGGCTGGGTCTCGCGTGGCGGATGGCGTGTCGGCGGCGCCGCCCTTGTGGATGCAACTGGGCGGGCTGCCGGCGCTGAGTCCGCATCCGCTGGTGGAGCGACGTGCCTTGATCCGCTGGTGGATCTTCCAGGCGCTGATCGGCAACTGGGCCGCGAGTCCAATGGATCTGTGGTGTTACCTGGACCCGACGGGGTTGCGTCTGGCGCCGGTGATGAATCTCTGGTGTCCTCTTGCTGAGTCTGAGAGAGGCCTGACGGGATCGGCAGTCACAGCACAAGCAACTGGAGCGGCCGGAGCGAGCGTAGCAACTGGAGCAAGTGGAACAGCCGGAGTAGGCGTTGCAAGCGGAGCAAGTGGAACAGCCGGAGCAACTGGAGCAACTGGAGCAATTGCAGCCGCAGGAGCTGGAGCAGGCGCAGGTGCAGGTGCAGGTGCAGCGGCATCAGCAGGCGCATCAGCACATGCAGATTGCGCCCCCTCGATGGTGCCCATTTGCACTCAGGCCAGCGACTGGGCGCTGGTGGCCAAGTCTTGCGGTGCAACGCCACGCAGCCTGGCCCATGAGTTGCGGCGAATGTGTGAGGCCGCGCCGCAGGAGGCGCAGGCGCTGGCGATCCAACTGCGGGACTCCATTCCGGAGCCGCTGTTGCGGGTCCTGGTGGACGTGGTCACCGCCGCCGCTGCGGCGCATCTCGAATGGGTGGAGGATCTGCTCCACACCGATCATCGGGATTGATGGAGCGGTTCGGTCACCGTGCGCGACCAAGGCAAGCGCGACCGACCGTGAGCTTCGCGCAGGCTTCTACGGCCAGCGCGAGGGTCTCAGCGAGGCTTGCTGTCGTCGATGTTGGGCTGGGGCGCCGGTGCGGGCGGCTCGACAGGCTCGCTGGTGGGCGGCCGATCGTCGTGCCAGGCTGGGCCTGATTCACTGGGCCGATCGGTGGGGCCCCATGCGTTCGATGGGCTGGCGCTGTCGGTGGCGCTCGGCGCACTCGGCGACGTCGGCGATGCCGCTTGATCGGGCTGTGGGGCCGGAGTGTTCGTCCCGGCGGGGCCGCCATCGGCCGTCCCGATCAGGCTGCTGATGTTCCCACCGTCCGGTGTGCCGCCCTTGCGTGCGGGGGGCACCGGCAGGTCCTTGGGGGCACCGAACATGAAGCAGTCGATGAAGGTGAAGTAGAGCGAGCAGAGGAAGGCGGTGAACAGCACGAAGAACACTGGCACTTGCAGCAGCGTTGCCAGCACGGGCGAGCCCAGCAGGGCGGCGACCAGGCTCACCACCATGGAGCATGCGAAGGTCAGCAGCGTCCAGGCCAGGCCCGACACAAAAAACGCGCCCTTGTTCCGCCACACCCCCAGCGTGCTGGAGAACAGCGACTGGATCACGCCCTGACCGCCCCAGTGGATCAGCGCGGGGGCGTGCCACAGCGGAATGCTGACCAGGGTCAACAGTCCGAAGAAGGTCATCGTCGCCTGCACCATGCGCGGGTCGGTCATCACGGCCACCACCGCGACCGGATCTGGCTGCGTGCCCGACTTGGCCATGTCGGCCAACTGGTCCATGGCCCCGCCGGCCACCCAGATGGAAATCTGGCTGATCACCACGCTCAGCACCACGCTCAGCAGCCCCAGCAACAGCTGCGCCTTGCGCCGTTCCGGCGTCAGTTGCAGGGGTTGGGTGAACACCGACACCGTGGGCGTGTGGGACTGCAGCACCTGATGCGAGGCCAGCATGAAGCCGAGGCAGACCAGCGGCACCGAGGCCACGGTCACCAGGGAACCGACCACGGTCAGGCTCAGCAGCGTCCACACCAGCATGGTCAGGGAGAACAGGCCGATCAGGGCGAAGGGTTGGCGCTGCACCACCTTCAGGCCGTGCCGTACCCAGATCAGCCCATTGCGGGCGGGAACGGTCTGCAGGTGCAACATCATGGCAAGGACTCCAGCGCATGCCACGGACGGGCGATGCGCTCGCGCAGCACGCGCTCGAAATGGGTGGGATCGTGGGGCTTGAGCAAACTGGCTTCCCGGGGCAGGTGGAAATCCCAAAGCCGCGAAATCCAGAAGCGCAAGGCGGCGGCCCTCAGCAGGCCGGGCAGCAGGCGGTGCTCGGCACCGGTCAGCGGACGCACGGTCTCGTAGGCTTTGACGAAGGCGCTGGCGCGCTGCTCATCGAGCCGTCCGCTGGCCAGGTCGATGCACCAGTCGTTGAGGCAGACGCACAGGTCGAACAGGAAGGTGTCCACCCCGGCGAAATAGAAATCGAAGAACCCGCTCAGTCGCTCGCGACCGGGCAGTCCTTCGAACATCACGTTGTCGCGGAACAGGTCGGCATGCACGGGGCCGCGGGGCAACTGTGCGGTGCCGGGGGCGAGCTGTTCCTGGAAGGCCAGTTCGTCCTTCAGCAGCGAGGCTTGCTCCGGGGTCAGGTGGGGCAGCACCACCGGCACCGTCTCGCGCCACCAGGCCAGGCCGCGCAGATTCTCCTGATGCATCGCGAAATCCGCGCCCGCCAGATGCATGCGGGCCAGGCCGGCGCCCACTTGCTCACAGTGGAACTCATCGGGCGCCAGCTGATGGCTGCCGCGCAGCTTCTCCACCACGGCGGCGGGTTTGCCGGCCAGCGTGTGCAAGATCCGGTCCTGGGCATCGGGCTGCGGCGCGGGCACGGGGATTCCGCGCTTGGCCAAATGCCGCATCAGCTCCAGATAAAAGGGCAACTGCTCGAAGCTCAGCCGCTCGAACAGCGTCAGCACGAACTCGCCCTTATCGCTGGTGAGAAAGTAGTTGGTGTTCTCGATACCGGCGGAAATGCCCTTGAGCGACTGAAGTTCGCCCAGCTGGAGAGTGTCGAGGAGCGTCTGCGCCTCTTGGGGCGTGACGTCGGTGAATACGGCCATGAACGAGGAGGGTGGTGATCGGAGCGGGGCGGGCGGGGGTGTGCGGTCTGCGGCTGGGGAGCGGGGTGACCGGTCGAGCGCTGCAGCGCGTGCAGCAGCGGCGGCCGGTGGGCCGTTGATCAGCGGGCGTTGGGCATACCGGGTTCGACCGGGTGGGTGCTCCTGATCAGAAGCTCAGCACGCGCCACACGCGCTGACCGGCGTTGCCGCGATCAGCGCCTTGGCGGACGGGGATATCTTTGCCGGTATCGCCGAGCAGGATCTCGTACTCGGGCGTGCCGTCCTTGCGCTTGACCACAACCTTTTGGGTCAGGCCTCGGACCCGCGTCTCCTCGATGCGGACCTTGTCGTCTTCCTGCACGATCTGCTCCACCTTGGCATCCGGCACATCGTGAAACGCCGAGCCCGCACCGTCGCCACCGGTAGCGGCGGCGCTGACTGGAGCGGATGGCTGCGCTGCAGCGGGTGCGGAGGCTCCCGCCGCTGCGGCCGACGCTGCCCAAGCAGAGGCCGACACCGAGTAGGTGCCCGGCCGCGCGCTGGACGTAGCCGTAGCGGCGCCGCCAGCGGCATTGCCGGCCCCCGCCGCCGAGGCGGAGGCCGAAGCTTGAACGGAGGTCTGTGCCGCGGTTCGTGCAGTGGCCTGTACGGTTGCCTGAGCGGTGCTCGGTGGGTTTGCTTGGGCGTTCGCCTGAGCGTTGGTCTGAGCGGTTGCGGGGAGTGCAGGAGCTTGTGCTGCTGATGCGTCTGCTGCGTGCGCTGCGGAGGCGGTGCCGAGCGCAATGGCGCAGACGACGGCCAGCCGGCGGAGGCGGGGCAGGGGGGCAAAGCAGGTGCTCATCATGATCGCCCAATTCTATGACTGAAATCTTGTGCCCCCCAGTCGCTTCGCTCCTGCCCCCAGGGGGCGCCACCCGGCGGACTGGCGGAGCCAGATCCGCGGGTGTGGCTGGATGAAGAGCCCCCCAGTCGCTTCGCTCCTGCCCCCAAGGGGCGCCACCCCGCGGCCTGGCGGAGCCAGATCCGCGGGTGTTGCTGGAGGGGGCGGAGGCGCGGGGCGCCTCGCCTGGTTGGGGTGTGCGCAGGAAAAGGGTGGGGCGGGGAACGGCATTTTGGTGGGCGTACGGGCGTTTTCGGTCGAGCAGCTCGGTGGTTGGCAGCGAAGGCCAGGGGCCCCCTGTTTCCGTAAGTTAAGGAATGAATGACCAGCGGAGCTGGGCAGAAGGGACATGGAGGAAACAGGGGGCCCCTGGCCTTCGCTGACGCTCGGTCCCACGCCGGCCGTGCGCCATGTGCAAAACCTGCCACTCGCCCCCACACGCTGTCACTCGATGCAGCGTCGCCCCACACAGTCTGACTCGGTTCCGTCCCCCTCGGTGCCCCCCCACGCCACGCGATCGAACCTGAGCCACCCCGACCCACCGGGGCACAATACGCCAATGAACAAGCCTTTGATGTTGCTGGTGGACGGCTCCAGCTATCTCTATCGCGCCTACCACGCGATGCCAGACCTGCGCGGCCCCGACGGCCAGCCTACCGGCGCCATCCATGGCATGGTGGCCATGCTCAAGCGCCTGCGTGATGATGCTGGCGCCGAACACGCCGCCTGTGTGTTCGACGCTTCCGGCCCCACTTTCCGCGACGAGTGGTACCCCGAATACAAGGCCCAGCGCTCCCCCATGCCCGATGCGCTGCGCGAACAGATTGACCCCATCCATGAGGTCGTGCGCCTCCTCGGCTGGCCCGTGCTCACCGTCCCCGGCATCGAGGCCGACGACGCCATCGGCACCCTCGCCCGGGTTGCGGCCCAGGCCGGCCATCAGGTGCTCATCTCCACCGGTGACAAGGACCTGGCCCAGCTCGTCACCCCCGACGTGCAGCTCATCAACACCATGTCCAACGAACGCCTCGACGAAGCCGGCGTCCTGGCCAAATTTGGTGTCGCCCCCGATCGCATCATCGACTACCTCACCCTCATGGGCGACACCGTCGACAACGTCCCCGGCGTTGAAAAGGTCGGCCCCAAAACCGCCGCCAAATGGATCGCCGAACACGGCTCCCTCGATGGTGTCATCGCCGCCGCCGACAAAATCAAGGGCGTTGCCGGTGAAAACCTCCGCAAGGCCCTCGACTGGCTCCCCATGGGCCGCAAACTCGTCACCGTCAAGCTCGACTGCGACCTCTGCGACCACGTCCCCGGCTGGCCCGCCCTCGAAGCCCTCGCCTTCAAGCCGGTCGACGAAGCCGGCCTGCTCGCGTTCTACAACCGCAACGGCTTCAAAACCTGGCGGCGCGAGCTCGAAACCCGCCTCGGCGGCACGACCCCCAGCCACGGTGCCCCCGTCGCCCCCGACCTCCCCCCCGGCCAGACCGACCTCTTCGCCGACCCGCCCGTCGCCCCCACCCCGTCGGAAAAGCACTACGACACCATCACCGACTGGCCCCGCTTCGACGACTGGCTCGCCCGCCTCCAGCAGGCTCCCCTGGCCGCCCTCGACACCGAAACCGACTCGCTCGACGCCATGCAGGCCCGCATCGTCGGCATCAGCTTCAGCGTCAAGCCCGGCGAAGCCGCCTACATCCCCCTGCGCCACGAAGGCCCCGACGCCCCGACGCAACTCCCGCTCGACGACGTGCTGGCCCGCCTCAAACCTTGGCTGGAAGACGCGAGCCGCCCCAAGGTCGGCCAGAACATCAAATATGACACCCATGTCCTGGCCAACCACGGCATCCAGGTCGCCGGTTATGCCTTCGACACCATGCTCGAGAGCTACGTGCTCGAGGCCCACCGCAGTCACAGCCTTGAAGCCCTGGCCGACCGCGTACTCGGCCGCAAGGGCCTGAGCTACGAAGACCTCTGCGGCAAGGGTGCCCACCAGATCCCCTTTGCCCAGGTGGAAGTGGCCAAGGCCGCTGAATACTCCTGCGAAGACTCCGACATGTGCCTGCAGGTGCACCTGGCCCTCATGCCGCGCCTGGAGGCCGAAGCCAAGCTCAAGTTTGTCTACGAACAGCTGGAGATACCGGTCTCGCAACTGCTCGCGCGCATCGAGCGCACCGGCGTCCTCATCGATGCAGCCCGCCTGCAGGCCCAGAGCGCCGAACTCGGCCAGCGCATGGTCGCCGCCGAACAGGCCGCGCATGAAATGGCTGGACAGCCCTTCAACATGGGCTCGCCCAAGCAGATCGGCGAAATCCTCTTCAACCGCCTCGGCCTGCCCGTGGTCAAGCGGACCGCCACCGGCGCGCCGTCCACCGATGAGGAGGTGCTGGAAAAACTCTCCGCCGACTTCCCGCTGCCGGCCAAGATCCTCGAATACCGGGCCCTGTCCAAGCTTAAGAGCACCTACACCGACAAGCTGCCGCTGATGGTCAATCCGCAGACCGGCCGCGTGCACACCAACTATGCCCAGGCGGTGGCGGTGACCGGACGCCTCTCCAGCAACGAGCCCAACCTGCAGAACATTCCCATCCGTACGGCCGAGGGCCGCCGCGTGCGCGAGGCCTTCATCGCCCCGCCGGGACACCGCATCGTCAGCGCCGACTATTCGCAGATCGAGCTGCGCATCATGGCCCACATCAGCGAGGACCCCGGCCTGCTGCGCGCCTTCCAGGAAGGCCAGGACGTGCACCGCGCCACCGCCGCGGAAGTCTTCGGCGGCGGCGTGGACACCGTGACCCCCGAGCAGCGACGCTATGCCAAGACCATCAACTTCGGACTGATCTACGGCATGGGCGCCTTCGGCCTGGCCCAGTCGCTGGGCATCGAGCAAAAGGCGGCCAAGGACTACATCGACCGCTACTTCACCCGCTTTGCCGGTGTGCGCACCTACATGGACGACACCAAGCAGTTTGCCAAGGCCAAGGGCTATGTGGAAACCGTCTTCGGCCGCCGCCTCTGGCTGCCCGAGATCAACTCCGGCAACGGCCCCCGTCGCAGCGGGGCGGAGCGCCAGGCCATCAACGCGCCGATGCAGGGCACGGCCGCTGACCTCATCAAGCTGGCCATGATCGCGGTCCAGCAGGCCCTGGATGAACAGAAGAAGCGCACCCGCATCGTCATGCAGGTGCACGACGAACTGGTCTTCGAAGTGCCGGAAGACGAGCTCGACTGGGTCCGCGCCGAAGTGCCGACGCTGATGGCGGGCGTTGCCGCGCTGAAGGTGCCGCTGCTGGCCGAAGTCGGCGTGGGCAGCAACTGGGACGAAGCGCATTGACCCACTGTTAGCATCCACGCCCTATGAATTGGCCTTATGAATTGCAGGTCGGCTGGCGCTACACCCGGGCCGGCCGCGGGGGGCGGCGCAATCGCTTCATCTCCTTCATCTCCGGCGTGTCGATGTTCGGCATCGCCCTGGGGGTGGCGGCGCTGATCATCGTGCTGTCGGTCATGAACGGCTTCCAGAAGGAGGTGCGCGACCGGATGCTGTCGGTCGTGGCCCATGTGGAACTGCTGAACTACACCGGCGAAGCACTGCCGGACTGGCAGGCGGTGGCCACCAAGGCCAAGGAGAACCCGCAAGTGGTGGGGGCCGCGCCGTTCGTCAGTTCCCAGGCGCTGATCGCCCGCGGCGAGGACATGCGCGGCGCCATCGTGCGCGGCATCGACCCGGCGCTGGAGCCGGCGGTGACGCCGGTGGCCGCCGCCCTGGCCAAGGACGGCCTGCTGCAGCGCCTGCAGGCCGGGCAGTGGAACATGATCCTGGGCGTGGAGCTGGCCCGCCAGCTCGGCGTGCAGGCGGGCGACAAGATCACCATCGTGGCGCCCAGCGGCCAGCTCACTCCGGCCGGGGTGGTGCCGCGCTACAAGCAATTCAATGTGGTGGGTGTGTTCTCCGCCGGCCACTATGAATATGACAGCGGCCTGGCCCTGGTGCATGTGGACGATGCAGCCAAGCTCTTCCGCACCGGCGGCCCCAGCGGCGTGCAACTGCGCCTGACCGATGTGCAGCAGGCGCGGGCCGTCGGCCAGGATCTGCAGCAGCGCTTCTCCCGCGACATCCTGGTGCGGGACTGGACCCGCACCAATGCCAACTGGTTCGACGCCGTGCAGGTGGAAAAGCGCCTGATGGGCATCATCCTGACGCTGATCGTGGCGGTGGCCGCGTTCAATTTGGTGTCCACCCTGGTGATGACGGTGACCGACAAGCAGGCCGACATCGCCATCCTGCGCACCCTGGGCGCCAGCCCGCGGTCGGTGATGGGCGTCTTCATCATCCAAGGCGCACTGGCCGGGGTGATGGGCACCCTGTCCGGCCTGGGCCTGGGCCTGCTGGTGGCGCACAACCTGGATGTCATCGTGCCCTTCATCGAACGGCTGCTGCACACCACCTTCCTGCCGGCCAGCATCTACCTGATCAGCCACATGCCCAGCGACCCGCAGTGGGGCGACATCATTCCCGTGACCGTGACCTCCCTGATCCTCTCTTTCGTGGCCACCCTCTACCCCAGCTGGCGTGCCAGCCGGGTGCAACCGGCGGAGGCCCTGCGTTATGAATGAGGTGAATGCGGCGAATGCGGCGGCCGCCAGGAGCGGCCCGGTGCTGCAAGGCCTGGGCCTGGGCAAGCGCTTCGTGGAGGGCCCGCTCGACGTGCAGGTCTTCCAGGGCGTGGACCTGACGGTGCAGGCGGGCGAGACCATGGCCGTGCTCGGGGCGTCCGGCTCCGGCAAGAGCACGCTGCTGCACCTGCTGGGCGGGCTGGACAAACCCAGCGCCGGGCGGGTGATGCTGATGGGGCGGGAGCTGTCCACCCTGGGTGAAGCGGCCCGGGGCCAATGGCGCAACCAGCATCTGGGCTTCATCTACCAGTTCCATCATCTGCTCCCGGAATTCAGCGCGCTGGACAACGTGGCCATGCCGCTGCGCATCCGCCGGGTGCCGGTGGAGCAGGCGCGCTCCCAGGCGGCGGCGGTGCTGTCGCGGGTGGGGCTGGCGGCGCGGGCGCAGCATCGACCGGGTGAACTGTCCGGCGGGGAGCGGCAGCGGGTGGCGATCGCCCGGGCGCTGGTCACCCGTCCGGCCTGTGTGCTGGCCGACGAGCCGACCGGCAACCTGGACCGCACCACCGCCGGCACGGTCTTTGACCTGATGCTGGAGCTGGCGCGGGAGCAGGGCACGGCCTTCATCATGGTCACCCATGACCAGGACCTGGCCTCGCGGTGCCAGCATCAGCGCCGGCTGGTGGGCGGCACCTTGCAGATTCTGGGCTGAGGCGGGGCGGGCCTCGTTCTTCGGCGGCAACGCCCAACGGCGTTCACCATCCCGCCACGCTCGCTTCACAGATGGCGAGGCCGTCCGGGCCTTGGCAGCGCAAGCCGGGCCGGACGGTGAATTACCATGAGCGGACCATGATGACCCCCACTGCCTCCTTGTCCGCTGGCGCCACGCCTGCACCGAGCGCCGCCGCAGGTGCTGCCGTAGGTGCCGACGCCGGTTCCCGCCGCTTCATCCTCAAGCTCAGTTGCCCCGATCAGGCCGGCATCGTTCATGCGGTGACCGGTGAATTGCTGGCGCAGGGCGGCAACATCCTGACCTCCGCCCAGCATGGGGATGCGGACCATCAGCGCTTTTTCATGCGCATCGAATTCGAATGCGCCCAGCCCCGGCCGGTGCAGGCGCTACGGGCCGCCTTCGAGCCGCTGGCGCAGCGCCTGTCCATGGACTGGGAACTGGTGGACGCGCAGCGCAAGACCCGCGTGCTGCTGCTGGTGTCCCGCCTGGGCCATTGCCTGAACGACCTGCTGTTCCGCGTCCAGACCGGGCACCTGGCCATCGAGATCCCGGCCATCGTCTCCAACCACCGCGATTTCTATCAGCTGGCCGCCTCCCACGACATTCCCTTCCATCACTTCCCGCTGCTGCAGGCCAGCGACGAGCAGAAGCTGGCGCAGGAGCGTCGCATCCAGGAGGTGATCGAGGAGCAGCAGATTGATCTGGTGGTGCTGGCGCGCTATATGCAGATTCTGTCCCCCCAGATGTGCCGTTATCTGGAGGGCCGGGCCATCAACATCCATCACAGCTTCCTGCCCAGCTTCAAGGGCGCCCGGCCCTATCACCAGGCGCATGAGCGGGGGGTGAAGCTGATCGGGGCGACGGCGCATTACGTCACCTCCGATCTGGATGAGGGCCCGATCATCGAGCAGGACGTGGCCCGCATCGACCACAGCATGACACCGGACCAACTGGTGGCCATCGGCCGGGATGTGGAATGCGTGACCCTGGCCCGGGCCATCCAGTGGCATGCCGAGCACCGGGTGCTGCTCAACGGCCATCGCACCGTGGTGTTTCGGTGAGTGTCTGACCCACTGAGCAGCCCGCATCGCCCCATGTGGATCGACACCCATTGCCACCTCGACGCCACCGAGTTCGACCCGGACCGGGCGGAGGTGGTGGCGCGCGCCCACGCAGCGGGGGTGCAGCGGATCGTGATTCCGGCGGTCTCGGTGGACAACTTCGAGACGGTCCGCGCGCTGGCCCACCAGCAGGGCCATGCCTATGCGCTGGGCATCCATCCGCTCTATGTGATGGGGGCTGCGGAGGAGGACCTGGCGGCGCTGGACCGTGCGCTGACCGCGCATCGGGACGATCCGCGTCTGGTGGCCATCGGTGAGATCGGCCTGGACTTTTTCGTGAAGTCGCTGGATGTGCAGCGGCAGCAGTGGTTCTATCTGGAGCAGCTCAAGCTGGCCCGGCGTCACGGACTGCCGGTGATCCTGCATGTGCGCCGTAGTGCGGACCAGTTGCTGGCCGGGTTGCGGCGCATCGGGCTGACCACCGGTGGAATCGGCCATGCCTTCAACGGGAGCCGACAGCAGGCCGACGCCTTCCTGGCGCTGGGCTTCAAGCTCGGTTTCGGCGGAACGCTCACCTTCGACCGCTCGCTGCAGATCCGCCGACTGGCTGCTGAACTGCCCGCCGAGGCGCTGGTCACCGAGACCGATGCCCCCGACATCCCGCCGCAGTGGCTCTACCGCACCTTCGAGGAACGGGCCGCCGGCGCCTCCATGCGTAACGAACCGGGCGAACTGCCCCGCATCGGCGCGGACCTGGCCGCACTGCGAGGCTGGACGGTGGAGGAGGCGGCCCGCATCACCCGTGCCAATGCGCTGCAGGCGCTGCCGCGGCTGGCCGCGCTGGCGGCAGCTGGCCTCTGATGCGCTGGCAGGGCCTGGCGCCGGTGATGCGCCCGGACGCGCAGTGGCTGCTGCTGGGCAGTTTTCCCGGGGTGGCGTCGCTGAAGGCGCAGCAGTATTACGGCCATCCGCGCAACCAGTTCTGGCGTCTGGTGGGGGATGTACGGGGCGTGGATCTGGCCTCGCTGCCTTATGAGGCCCGGCTGGCCGCCCTACAGGACCAGCGCATCGCCCTGTGGGACGTCATCACCGAGACCGAACGGCAGGGAAGCCTGGACAGTGCCATCCGCCGCCCGGCGACCAGCGACCTGGCCCGCCTGCTGGGCGAACTCCCGGACCTGCGGGTCATCGGCTTCAACGGCAGCACCGCCGGCCGCCTGGGACAACGCCTGCTCGGGGACCTTGCAAAGGTTTACCGGGTTCTCGTGCTTCCGTCATCCAGTCCGGCCCACACGATGCCCTACGATGACAAGTTACGGGCCTGGCACGCGCTGAATGCGGTCAGCGGGGTCCCAACACCTCAGGATTGACACGCTGTTGCGGTCACCTGACTTTCTTCACATCAGGACGACGCAGTGGGCAACAAGCGGGACAAGAACAAGACAGACTGGGTCGAGGCGACACTGAGTGAGTTCGACGGCGTGCGCTATTTGCACCTGGACTCCATCTGGGTGCAGGGCGCCATGCGGGTGAAGAAACCCGACCGGCTGGAGCTGGACTATGTGCAGCGCATGATGGCCTGGATGCTCTGGCGCGACGCCGCCGAGATGACCAGCGGCCGTGCGGTGCAACTGGGACTGGGGGCCGGGGCGCTGAGCCGCTTCACCCGCCGTCAGCTCAAGATGAAGACCATGGCGGTGGAGATCAACCCCACGGTGATCAGCGCCTGCCGTCACTGGTTCCACCTGCCGGAGGACGATGATCGCTTCCAGGTGCTCAACCAGGACGCCGGCGCCTGGGTGGCGGATGCGGCGAACTGGGGAACGGCGGCTGTGCTCAACGTTGACCTGTACGACCATGAAGCCGCCGCCCCGGTGCTGGACGACCAGCAGTTCTACAGCGACTGCCGCTCTGTGCTGGCAGACGGCGGCCTGATGACCGTCAACCTGTTTGGCCGCAGTGCCAGCTTCGCCCGCAGTGCGGCCCGCATTGCCACCGCCTTTGGCTCTGACCAGGTCTGGCATCTCACCCCCACTCGGGAGGGCAACACGATCGTGGTGGCCGCCCGCGGGGTGCAGGTGCCGGACCGCGAGGAGCTGGAGCGCCGAGCGGCTGTCATCGAAGATCGTTTTGACCTGCCTGCCCGCAAATGGCTGAAGCTGGTGCGACCGCTGCCGATGAACATCATCAACCAGATCCGCGATTAAGCCATGAAGAGCTCAAGCCACGCCAAGGCCTCGGTCCCCGCTGCCGCCTCCGGTTCTGCGCCCGCTTCCGTCCCCGGATCTGCGCCCGGATCGGCCCCCGCGTCGACCGGGGCCCAGGGCCCGGCGCCTGCTGCGGGCAAGCTGGAATGGCGCACGATGCTGAGGTGGCTGGTGGAGGACGGCGTGATCGATGCCGAGGGCGCCCGCCAGACCGAATCCCGCTTTGCAGCCGGCAACAGTGCGCTGCATCCGCTGGTGCGGCTGGGCAATGCCGGCCTGACACGCAGCGACACCGGTCGGGTGATGGATGTGGAGGCCATCACCGAATGGCTGGCCGCGCGGCTGAAGATGCCTTATCTGCGCATCGACCCGCTGAAGGTGGATGTGGGCCGGGTGGCGGACGTGATGTCGGCCAACTATGCCGAAGCCCGTCGATGCCTGCCCATCCAGGTGGGGCTGACCGACGTGACCGTGGCCACCGCCGAGCCGCTGGACATCGGCTGGGTGCCGCAGATTGAATCGCACACCCGCAAGCGGGTGAAGCTGGTGCTGGCCAATCCGCAGGAGATCAGCCGCTTCACCACCGAGTTCTTCACCCTGGCGCGGTCGGTGCGGGCGGCGTCCAAGAGCGGGGAGGTCAGCCAGACCGCCAGCTTTGAGCAACTGGTGGAACTGGGGCGCAGCAACAAGCAGCTGGATGCGAACGACCAGGGCGTGGTGCAGGTGGTGGACTGGCTCTGGCAATACGCCTTCGACCAGCGCGCCTCGGACATCCACCTGGAGCCCCGCCGGGACATGGGCGCCATCCGCTTCCGCATCGACGGCGTGTTGCACACGGTCTATCAGTTGCCGCCGTCGGTGATGGCGGCCATGACGGCCCGCATCAAGCTGCTGGGGCGCATGGACGTGGTGGAGAAGCGCCGGCCGCTGGACGGCCGCATCAAAACCCGCAATCCGGCCGGGGAAGAGGTGGAAATGCGGCTGTCGACGCTGCCCACCGCTTTCGGCGAGAAGATGGTGATGCGGATCTTCGATCCGGACACCGCCGTCAAAGACCTCTCGCAACTGGGCTTCTCGACCCATGATGCCGAGCGCTGGACCCGGCTGACCGCCAAGCCCCACGGCATCATCCTGGTGACCGGCCCCACCGGTTCGGGTAAGACCTCCACGCTCTATTCCACCCTCAAGCGGCTGGCCACGGACGAAGTGAATGTCTGCACGGTGGAGGACCCGATCGAAATGATCGAGCCCTCGTTCAACCAATCCCAGGTGCTGGCCTCCATCGACTTCGGCTTCGCCGAGGGACTCCGGGCCCTGATGCGTCAGGATCCGGACATCATCATGGTGGGCGAAATCCGCGACCTGGAGACGGCCGAGATGGCCATCCAGGCGTCCCTGACCGGTCACCTGGTGTTCTCCACGTTGCACACCAATGATTCGGTGTCCGCCATCACCCGCCTGACCGACCTGGGGGTGCCCAACTACCTGATCGACGCCACCGTGATCGGGGTGCTGGCCCAGCGGCTGGTGCGCACGCTGTGCCCCAGTTGCAAGGCGCCGAATCCGGACCTGACGCTGGATGCGCTCAATGAGACGCTCAAACCGTGGCGACTGAGCGGGGGTGTCAAGCCTTACAAGCCGGTCGGCTGCCTGGACTGCCGCAATACCGGCTTCCGTGGCCGGGCAGGGCTGTATGAGCTGCTGCTGCTGTCCGACACGGTTCGGCGCCATCTGCACCCCCATACCGACATGACGGCGCTGCGACGCCAGGCGGTGCAGGAAGGTCTGCGGCCGTTGCGGCTGGGCGGGGCGATGAAGGTGGCCGAAGGTCTGACGACCATGGATGAGGTGCTGCGCAGCACGCCGACCTGGGAGAACCAGGCGTAAGGCCTTTGCACCGCGGGGGCTGAGGGCCCGTTCGTGGTGTTTTCCCCAGGAGCGCCAGCGTCGCTGTTTTACGTGGAAACCACAGACGGCAAGGCGCGGTCGCTCCCTAGAATCGCGCCCATTCAAGCCTCTAGAGGGTCCCTCGATGAAGATCAAGAGTCAGCGCGACTTCTGGTCAGGGCTGTTGTTTGTGATCGTTGGTGTCGCGTTTGCGAGCGGTTCCCTGATCCACTACAGCTTTGGCAGTTCGGCCCGCCCCGGGCCCGGTTACTTCCCGTTCGGCCTGGGTGTGCTGCTGGCACTGCTGGGCGCCGCTGTGCTGTTCAAGGCACTCACCATTGAATCGGAAGGCGGCCAACCCATTGGCGCGGTTGCGTGGCGTCCGCTGCTGATCGTGGTGGGGGCCATTGTGCTGTTTGGCTTTGCACTGCCTCGCCTGGGCCTGGCCATCACGCTGCCGCTGCTGATCATCGTGTCGTCCTTTGCCAGCGACGAGTTCCGCTGGCGCGATGCCATCCTGAGCAGCGTCGTGCTGACTGTGGGCAGCTGGGCGATTTTTGTCTGGGGATTGAGTCTCGTGATCCCTGTGTGGCCAACCTTCCTCGGCGGTTGAGGAGTCGCGCATGGATCTGATCAACAACCTCTTGCTGGGCTTTCAGACAGCCCTGACCCTCCAGAACCTACTGTATGCCTTCGGCGGTGCGGTGCTGGGGACCCTGATCGGTGTGCTGCCTGGCCTGGGGCCGGTGGCCACCATCGCCATGCTGCTGCCGTCCATCTATTCGCTGGACGCGACGCCGGCGCTGATCATGCTGGCCGGCATTTATTACGGTGCGCAATATGGCGGATCGACCACCGCCATCCTGATCAATGTGCCGGGTGAGTCGTCGTCGGTGGTGACCGCCATCGACGGCTACCAGATGGCCCGTCAAGGCCGCGCAGGCTCGGCGCTGGCGGCGGCGGGGCTGGGCTCGTTCTTTGCGGGCTGTGTCGGCACCATCATCATTGCGGCCTTTGCACCGCCGCTGACCGAGCTGGCGTTCAAGTTCGGGCCGGCGGAGTATTTCTCGCTGATGGTGCTGGGGCTGATCGGCGCCGTCGTGCTGGCCTCGGGCTCGCTGCTCAAGGCGATCGGGATGATCGTGCTGGGGCTGCTGCTGGGGCAGGTCAACACGGATGTGATCTCCGGCACGCCGCGGTTCTCCTTCGACATTCCGGAGCTGACTGACGGCATCAACTTCGTGGTGATCGCCATGGGCATCTTCGGGTTCGGCGAAATCATCGCCAACCTGGGGCAGCCGGCGGAGCATCGTGAGGTCTTCACCAAGAGCGTGAAGGGCCTGTGGCCGACCAAGCAGGACTTCCACGACGCCTGGCCGGCCGTGCTGCGCGGCACGGCGCTGGGCTCGGTGCTGGGCGTGCTGCCTGGCGGCGGGGCACTGCTGGCCTCGTTTGCGGCCTATACGCTGGAAAAGAAGGTGGCCAAGGATCCGAGCCGCTTCGGCAAGGGCGCCATCCAGGGGGTGGCCGGGCCGGAGTCGGCCAACAACGCCGGCGCACAGACGTCCTTCATCCCGATGCTGACACTGGGCATCCCGCCCAATGCGGTGATGGCGCTGATGGTGGGGGCGATGACCATCAAGGGCATTCAGCCCGGTCCGCAGGTGATGACCAGCAACCCTGAGCTGTTCTGGGGTCTGATTGCCTCCATGTGGATTGGCAACCTGATGCTGGTGATTCTGAACCTGCCGCTGATCGGCATCTGGATCAAACTGCTGACGGTGCCCTATCGCTTCCTGTTCCCGGCGATTGTGGTGTTCTGCTGCATTGGCACCTACACGCTGAACAACAACAACTTCGACGTGTACATGACCGCAGCGTTTGCGGTGGTGGGCTACGTCTTCTACAAGTTGAGCTGCGAACCGGCGCCGCTGCTGCTGGGCTTCATCCTGGGCCCGATGATGGAAGAGAACCTGCGTCGGGCACTGTTGTTGTCGCGAGGAGACTGGAGCACCTTCATGACCCGCCCGCTGTCCGCCGGGCTGTTGATTGCTGCAGCGCTGATGGTGGTGGTGGTGATGTTGCCGTCCATCAAGAACAAGCGCGAGGAAGCCTTCCAGGAGGATTGACGCGGAAGGACACTGTGGGCGGCCAGGCCGCTGCGGTGAGTCACAAGGGAAGGGGCCCGCTGCTAAGCGGGCCCTTTTCTTTTTGCGAGGCGGGTTTGGCCTGCTGAGCGGGTGACCCGGTGGGTAGCTGGGTAGGTCGGGCGATGGGGTGTGCTGCTGCTGGCCCGTTCGGCGGATGGCATGCCGGGAGACGGATGCAGCCAATGCTGTGCCTGACCACTGTGGGTCATTCTTGCGGGTGATTCCTGTGGAGGAATGGGCCGCTGCCAGGGCGCGGATCGGCCCCATCTCGCCCACCAGCGCCGGGCGGATTTTTGGAGGCGGGAGGGGCAAAGGGCGAATATCGCCACTCTCTCACGCTCCTTGTTGTCTTGCCAGAAAGTGCTGTGCTACAGTCGCGGTCTTCGCTGATCAGCAAGACGTTCTGAACAAGGTTCGGAGCAGGCGGCAGACAGCGACATCAGTGGTTAAGAAGTTCAGGTCTGCAGTATGTAGATCGAATGCAAATAACTACCGGTGGCGAGTGATTGATCTTGATGATGAGTCTCTTGCAGTTAGCGTAAAAAATAATTTGCACTGACTGCTTGACGAAATCAAAAAGAATAGTTCATAATCTCGCTTCTGCGCTGCTGACGACGTTAACAAAAACGACGACAGCAAAGCAAACGAAGACAGCCTAGCTGCTTCGACGATCTTTAAAAATTTACAGCCAATAAGCG
>JAIXSE010000017.1 GCA_027484825.1 Rubrivivax sp.
CGCTTATTGGCTGTAAATTTTTAAAGATCGTCGAAGCAGCTAGGCTGTCTTCGTTTGCTTTGCTGTCGTCGTTTTTGTTAACGTCGTCAGCAGCGCAGAAGCGAGATTATGAACTATTCCTTTTGATTTCGTCAAGCAGTCAGTGCAAATTATTTTTTACGCTGACTGCGAGAAGCTCATCCAGAACATTTGGCCAGAGCATTCGCTTTTCGCCAACATCTTTCACAACCATCTCGCCGCTGTGAAGCATCGCAGTATATCGCAATTTTCACAGCTTGATTTGAATTTAGTTTCTTTTCGGAACTCAAACTCAAATCAACTTCTTAATCACCGCCTATTCCTGCCTCGGATCTTGCCGCCAAGCTAATTGGCGTTGGCGGCAAACTCGTCTTCAGGTTTTCGATTTCTTGGCCTTGCAATATGCAGAACCGGTGAAAACTGCCAACAAACTTGTCGTAAGCAGCGAAGACCAAGAGTCTAGCACGCATTTTTTGGCCTGCACAAGTCCTGGCTGAAAAATTCACACGATGGTCGTCATTCGGGCGGCAAGAAGTGCCGCGCCGCGGGCGCCAGCACTCAGTGCAGTCGCTGCTGCGCCAACACGTCCAGGGCAGTCTTTCCCGGCTCCTCGCTCTCCAGGATCTTGGGAATGGCAGCCGCCAACCTCTGTGTGTCCGCCCGCAGCACCCGCTGCTTGACGGATGGGATCTGCGACGGGTGCATGGAGAAGCAGTTCAGACCCATGCCCAGCAGCAGATCCGTGAAGAGCGCGTCCCCGGCCATCTCCCCACACACGCTCACCCCCTTCCCGGCGGCCCGCGCCTGGGAGATGGACGACGCCAGCAGATGCAGCACCGCCGGATGCCACGGGTCATAGAGATGGGCCACCGCCTCGTCTGCCCGGTCAATGGCCAGCGTGTACTGGATCAGGTCATTGGTGCCAATGGAGATGAAATCCACATGGCGCAGCAGCAGCGGCAGCATCAACGCCGCAGCCGGCACTTCCACCATCACCCCCAGCTCCACCAGCCCGTAGGCCTGGCCGGCCTCATCCAGCTGCTGCTTGACCCGCCGGATGGCGTCCTGCACCTGCCGGATCTCGCTGAGATGGGCCACCATGGGCAGCAGCAGCTTCACATGACCAAAAGCGCTCGCTCTATATATAGCGCGCAGCTGTTGCCGGAACATGCTGGGCTCCGCCAGGCTCCAGCGGATCGCCCGCAGCCCCATGGACGGATTCAGCACATGTTCGTGCCGCAATTCGTTGACGCTCATGCGGTCCAGCGGTTTGTCCGCACCCACGTCCACCGTCCGGATGGTGACTGGCATCCCGCGCATGGCCTCAACCGCCGCGCGATAGGCCTCGAACTGCTCATCCTCGCTGGGCAGCTCCCCATTCCGATTCATGAACAGGAACTCGCTGCGGAACAATCCCACACCGGTGGCGCCAGACTCCAGCGCCGGGGCAGTATCGCCAGGCAGCTCGATATTCGCATGCAGCTCGATGCGCTGCCCGTCCAGCGTGATGGCCGGAGTATGTCGGAGCCGCGCCAGGCGGGCGCGCTCGAGCTCGGACTGGCGCTGCCGGAACCGGTATTCCTCCAGCACGATGGGAGAGGGATTCACGATGACCGTGCCTGCATCCCCGTCGATGATCACCCAGTCGTCCTGCCGAATCAGTCGGGACGCCTCCCGGGTACCCACAACCGCAGGAATATCCATGCTTCGGGCCACGATGGCGGTGTGGGAGGTTTTGCCGCCGATATCGGTGATGAATCCCTGGAACACGCTGCGTTTGAACTGGATCATGTCGGCCGGCGCGATATCGGCGGCCACCAGCAGCAGCGGGTCTTCCCCAGCGAAATCCCGGGCCACCACGGCAGCGGCACCCGCGGCCCCCTTGTCCTGGGCATGCGACAGCGCTGACAGCACCCGCTCCACCACCTGCTCCAGATCGGCCTTGCGTTCCCGGAGATAGTCGTCTTCCATCTCGTCGAACTGGCGCGCCAGCACTTCCAGCTGGGCCGACAGCGCCCATTCGGCGTTGTAGTGGCGTTCCTGGATCCATTGACGAGCGGCATCCACGAGCGCCTCGTCATTCAGCAGCAGCAGGTGGACGTCCAGCAGGGCGTCCAGCTCATGCGGCGCATCGGGCGGCAGGTCCGCCTTGAGGGTTTGCAGTTCCTGGGTCACCGCATCGCGGGCCTGCAGGAGCCGGGTGAATTCCTTGTCGACCTCGGCGGCCGCCACAAAGTAATGCGCCACATCCACTCGACTGGACGCAACCAGCACGGCGCGGCCGATGGCCACGCCACGCGAAACGGGAATGCCAAAGACCTGAAAGCTCATGCGCTGACTGTAGCAGTGCCGCTGGAAACGTTCAGGCAGATTGGGTCACAGACGGCAGCGGCCGCCGCAGTAGCAACCCCAGCATCAGCCGCAGCCGCAGCCGCAGCCGCAGCCATGATGCCCTGTCATGATTCATTCACGGCGTGGTCACCGACAAGTCACCCCGCTCCCGCAGCATGACGGCACCCATCCAACAGAGGCTCCGCCATGAGGGATCTGCCGCTGCCGACCTTGCCCTTCTCCGATCTGCGCCCCTCTGAGGCGTCCCGGAGGTCACTTCCAGTTGCACCCCAAGGGGACGCTGTCGCGCCTTCGCGCGCTCGCTTTCATGTGGGCTGGGCGCGGTCCGAAGAAGAAGTCCGCCAGGCCCAGCGCCTGAGGTATCGGGTCTTCGTGGAAGAGATGGGTGCGCGCTTGAGCGTACCCAAGCATGCCCCGGTGGGCCACGATGTCGACATCTTCGACCCCTTCTGCGAGCACCTGCTGGTGCGCCTGATGGCGGCCGATGGTCAGCCCGGCGACGTGATCGGCACCTACCGGGTGCTGACGCCGGAAGCGGCCCGCCGCGCCGGGGGGCTCTACACGGAGACCGAATTCGACCTGACCCGGCTGCGCTCGCTGCGTCCGCGGATGGTGGAACTGGGCCGCTCCTGCGTGCATCCGGACCACCGCAACGGCGGCGCCATCATGGCGCTGTGGGGCGCGCTGACCGAATTCATGGTCCGCAACGATCTGGACACCATGATCGGCTGCGCCAGCATCAGCATGCGCGATGGCGGCCACTATGCGGCCAGCATCTGGAAGCAGCTGGAAGAGCGGCACATGGCCGACATCGAATGGCAGGTCCGGCCGCGCCTGCCGCTGCCGGTGGATGAACTGCGCCAGGACCTGACGGTGGAGCCGCCCCCGCTGATCAAGGGCTATCTGCGCTGCGGCGCCCGGGTGCTGGGCCGTCCGGCCTGGGATCCCGACTTCAACACCGCCGACCTGCCGATGATGATGCGCATCAACGACCTGCCGGCGCGTTATCGCCGCCACTTCCTGGGCGGGGATCTCTGAGGGCCTCCGGTCGGCCGAGTGTCAGGTCGGCGTGGGGTCAGGTCGGCCAGCGCCTAACAGCGGGCTGGCATCACTGACCTCACTGACCTTCGCCAAACTTGTCATTGACCAGCGCGGTGATGGCGTCGTGAGCGGCCTGCTCATCTTCGCCCTCGGTCTCCAGCTCGACCTGCGAGCCGATGCCCGCCGCCAGCATCATCACGCCCATGATGCTCTTGGCATTGACGCGGCGGCCATTGCGGCTGAGGAAGACCTCTGACTTGAACCCACCCGCCAGCTTGGTCAATTTGGCCGAGGCACGGGCATGCAGCCCCAGCTTGTTGCTGATGGTGAGCGTGGACTTGATCATGAGCAGGAACGTTCAGGCGGAAGTTGGGTGGTCTGTTCACACATGATGCCCTGCTGGCCCCCCTGACTGGCACGCTGCACCAGCGCCTCCAGCCCTTCGCCCGCATAGCAGAGTGAACGCCACAGCATAGGCACATTGACGCCGGCCAGGACCTTGACCTGTTCGCCCTGCAGACGCAGCGCTGCATTGGACGGCGTGGCCCCATAGACATCGGTCAACACCAGCGTCTGCAGATGCCCGGAAGCCTGGATCAGCGCCCGTGCACGGGCCTCCACCTCATCGGCGCCCATGTCGGGCGTCACATCCAGCACGCTCAACTGCAAGGAGCAATGCGGAAAGGTGTGCTCGGCCACCTCTTTCAAGGCGGACGCAAGCGGCGCGTGGGCGATCAGTAACAAGCCGGACATGGCTTCATTATCGCCATTCGTCCCGATCGGGGTGCGAGACACGCCCACTGGCAGGCCAACATAATGGGGAATGACCTTTGCGAATTCGTTCCCGCGGCTGGCTCCCTGGTGCCTGGCCGCCTGGATGGCCGGATGCTCGCCCGCACTGGACTGGCGAGAGGTGACCCTGGACGGCGCCGGGCTGAAGCTCATGTTTCCCTGCAAACCGGAGCGGGAATCCCGCCCGCAGCCGGGGCCGAGCGGCCAGGCGATGACGGTCCAGACCGCCAGTTGCAAAGCCAAGGGAGGCCAGTATTCACTCACCTGGGTGGACCTGGGCGACGCCACGCAGGTCCCGGCGGCGCTGCAACGCATGCGCGACAGCATGGGCCAGTGGCTGGTCCCCGGTGAAGCGGCGCCTCTGACCCTTCGCGGCATGACCCCCGTGTCGGCCGCCGGCCAGCAGCGCTTCACCGCCCGACCGGGCGAGCCCGCGCAGCAGGTCCGGCAGGCGGTTTTTGCCAGCGGCACCCATGTCTATCAACTGCTGCAGCAGGCCGGCAAGCCGGATGACGAAGCCTGGGATGTCTTTGTCAGTTCCGTGGTTCTGGCTCCGCAGTGAACCGCCATCCGGCCTCCCCGACTTCATCCGCGCCCTCCCTCACGCACTCCCTCACGCCTTCCCTCACGCGTTCTCCTCCGCCGTCACAATCCCAGGCCATGAATCAAGCAACACCACCTTCCGCCCCCACCGCAATGGCCCTGCAGGGGGTGCGGGTGCTGGATCTCTCCCGCGTGCTGGCCGGCCCCTGGTGCAGCCAGACCCTGGCCGACCTGGGCGCCGACGTCATCAAGGTCGAACGTCCCCCTGCCGCGGGCCATCCGGGCGGCGACGACACCCGCGGCTGGGGTCCGCCCTACCTGCGGGATGCCGACGGCGCCGACACCTCCGAGGCGGCCTACTACCTGGGCGCCAACCGCAACAAGCGCTCGATCGCCATCGACATCGCGTCCAAGGACGGGCAGGCGCTGATCCGCGAACTGGCGGCCCAGGCAGACGTCCTGCTCGAGAACTACAAGGTCGGCGACCTGGCCCGCTACGGCCTGGACGCCCCCACCCTGCTGGCCCTGAACCCCCGCCTGGTGTTCTGCTCGGTCACCGGCTTCGGCCAGGACGGCCCTTACAGCGACCGTGCCGGCTACGACTATGCCGTGCAGGGCCTCGGCGGTCTGATGAGCGTGACCGGGGAGCGGGACGACCTGCCCGGCGGCGGCCCGCAGAAAGTCGGGGTGGCGGTCGCCGATCTGTTCACCGGCATGTATGCCACGGTGGCCATCCTGGCAGCCTTGCGCCACCGCGACGCCACCGGCCAGGGTCAGGTCATCGACATGGCCCTGCTGGACACCCAGGTGGCGATGCTGGCCAACCTGGGCGCCAACTATCTCTGCACTGGCCAGGCGCCACGTCGCATGGGCAATGCCCACCAGAACATCGTCCCGTATCAGACCTTCCAGGCCGCGGACGGTTACCTGATCGTTGCGGTCGGCAACGACCGGCAGTTCGCCAAGTTCTGCGAGCTCCTGGGCGTCTCGGCCTGGGCGGAAGACCCCCGCTTCGCCACCAATGCGCAGCGGGTGCGGCACCGGGAGATTCTGGTGCCGATGCTGGCCGAGCGCATCGCCAGCCAGCCGCGCCAGCACTGGTTGACCGCGATGGAGGCGGCCAAGGTGCCCGGCGGCGCCATCAATGACCTGGCCGAAGTGTTTGACGACCCGCAAGTCCAGCACCGCGAGATGGTGGTGCCCATGGCGCATCCCTTGACCGACCGGCTGCGTCTGGTGGGCAGCCCCATGAAGTTGTCGGCCACGCCGGTGGCCTATCGCTTGCCCCCTCCGCTGCTGGGACAGCATACCGACGACATCCTGGCGGAACTGGGCCATGGCGCCGAGACGATTGCCGCCTGGCGCGAACAAGGAGTGATTGCATGAATTCCAAGATTCCCAGCGGCGCGGCCGTGGTGCTGGTGCACGGTGCCTGGGGCGGTGCCTGGGTCTGGCAGCGGGTGCTGGATCCCCTGCGGGCGGCCGGCCACCGGGTGTTTGCGGTCAGCTTGAGCGGCACCGGCGAGCGGGCCCACCAGCCCCAGGCCGACATCACACTGCAGACCCACATCGACGACGTGAAGGCGGTGATCGACTGCGAAGAGCTGACGGAGGTGGTGCTGGTCGGCCACAGCTACAGCGGCATGGTCATCACCGGGGTGGCGGACCAGATGCGGGGGCGCATCGCCCAGTTGGTCTACCTGGATGCGGTGGTGCCGCTACCGGGGGAAGCCTGGTCCAGCCGTCACACCGAGGACACCCGCAGCCAGCGCCGCGCCCTGATCCAGGCCCACGGCCACCTGCCGGCGACGCCGCCACAAGGCATGGGCCTGAATCCCGAGGACTTCGCCTGGGTGGAACGCCGCCAGCGGCCGCATCCGGGCGGGGTGTATGACAGTCCGTTGTCGTTTGATGCGCAGGCCTGGTCCGCCCTCCCGCGCACCTTCATCGACTGCAACCGCCCCGCGCTGCTCACCATTGCGGAATTCCGCAAGCGGGTGCGGGAGCAGCCGGGCTGGCAGGTCTTCGAGATTCCGACCGGCCACGACGCGATGGTGTCGGCCGCGCCGGCCTTGCTCGACATTCTGCTGCCGGTGGCGCAGCGGCAGGTCCAGGCCCGGTCCTGACGCCAGCCCAAAGGCCAGACCGCGGTGTCACTCGCCGGGACCGTAGCGCGACGCTGGTGCGAGGCTGGTGCGACGCTGGTGGGACGGTGGCTTGATCGAAGAGGGTGGCCCGCCACGCGATGGGTGACTAGCGCCCGCGCAGGCCGGCTCCTCGCACGCCCCTAAGTGCGCCATTCGTGAGATATTCACGGTGTAACAGAGCGTGTCAAATGTACACCGACTCGGGGGATGGACGCTGAACTGCCCCGTCGGAACGATGGCGGCCTTCTGACCGCGGCGGCCGATCGCGGCATAAATCACAAAAACCACGAGAAGCCATGCCCAGCTCCCCACCGACCGCTGCAGGGACAGCCGCCGCCAATGACATGGCGCTGCGGATGAATGACGCCCAGTGGGGAGAGATCGTCCAGCAACTGGGGGCGGAAGTGGCGGGGCCACTGAGCACCGCCCTGGAGCGCATCCAGGAGCTGATCAGCACCGGCCAGATCGACCGCCAGGGCCTGCGTGCCTTGCGGGACTCAGTCGCCCAGGCCCGGGAAGCGGGCATGGTGACCCAGCAGCTGGCACGACTGGCCTCGGGCCGCCTGCGCCTGGCCCGTGAGCGGGTGCACCTCACCCAGGTGATGCGCGGTGTGCTGGCCCAGCGCAGCCGCGAAACCCAGGCGCGCGGCATCCAGGTGCGGCAACTGCTGCAGCCGATCGAGATCATGACCGACGGCTCGTTGCTGTTCTCGCTGCTCAATGCGGTGATGGACTGGGCGCTGGCCAACACCCACTCGTCGCTGGAGATGCGGCTGGACCTGACCCCCTGGCCGACCAAGGCCCGCCTGGTCTGCCGATTCGCCCACCGCTCGCTGGACCTGGGCAACGCACCCACGGTGACGCTGTCGGACACGCCCGAATCCCTGAACTCCCTGACTTGGCGGCTGATCGAGCAGACGGCGCTGACCATGGGCGTGCTGCCGCTGCGGGAAGATGAAGCCGGCATCACGCTGCTGACGCTGGAGTTTCCGCACATTGCGTCTGAAGAGCGCCCGGCGGGGGCAGGCTCGTTGTCGGAGAAGGGGGGCGCTGGCGCTTCCACCGCCGGCGGGACCTCATCCTCCGTGCCCAGCTCGGTGGCCGCCTCCGGAACCGGCTCCGCATCGTCGTCAGACCGCGCGTCACGTCCATCGACCCATTCCCCCTCCGTCTCCCATCTGCTCGACCGGGACGACACGCTGCCCCCGCACAACTCCAAACCGCTGGCCGGCTGCCATCTGCTGATCGTCTCCGCCCGCAAGGAGCTGCGGCAGGAGATCCAGGATGCCGTGCGGCACATGGGTCTGATCGTGGACACCGTCGCCTCGATGAATGAGGCCCTGGAGTTCTGCGAGGAAGGTCTGCCGCATGGCATTGCCTTCGAGCAGAGCTTGCACGGCCCCGACTTCGACCGCCTGCATGCCGATGTCACCGCCGAGGTGCCGGGCTTCAGCTTCATCGAAGTGCGCGACGGCGAGCAGCCCACCCAACTCTCCACCGCCACCCCCGACCGGCTGGCCCGCATTGCCCGGTCCCATCTGGGCGATGCCTTGCCGTCGGTGCTGCTGTTCGAGTTGTCCAAGGCGATTTGACCGGACGCTGGCAGAGCTGGCGCCGGCTGTCCTACACTCGGGCGCATGAACAAGCTGCCTCGCTGGACCGGACTGGTGGTGCTGGCCGTCGCTCTTGCGGCGGGCGCCGGCTTTGCTTTCAAAGGCACCCTCGCGCGCGACACCGCACCCCCGGTGAGTTATGTGCTGCTCGACGGCTCCCGTCATGACTCGCAGCAAGCCTGGGCCGGCAAGGTCATGCTGGTGAATTTCTGGGCGACCTCCTGCACCACCTGTGTCAAGGAGATGCCGGAAGTCATCGCCACCTACCAGAAGTACAAGGACCAGGGTTTCGACACCCTGGCCGTGGCCATGAGCTACGACCCGCCCGCCTACGTCTCCAACTTCGCCGAAAGCCGCCAGCTTCCGTTCAAGGTGGCCATGGACAGCACCGGCGAGATTGCCCACAGCTTTGGCAAGGTGCAGCTCACACCCACCACCTTCTTGATCAACAAGCGCGGCGAGATCGTCAAGCGCTTTGTCGGCGAGCCGGACTTCGCCGCCCTGCACGCCACCATCGAAAAGCTGCTGGCCGAAGGTTGAGCGCTGCGGCCGCAGCCGCAGCTTCGCCGCACCCCCATGCGCAGGCCCCGCTGACAGCGCTCCGGCGCAGGGGCGAATCCCCTCCCGAATCCGCTCCCGAATTCCCTCCCCGTTGGCGGCTCACCGCTGCGCCCCCCCCCCCAAGGGGCCCCCCTTTGCAGATCTTTTCCTGAGGGACACCAGGGCGTCGCCGCCTGATACTAGGGTGTACACAGGTGCCCAGCCGGTTCGGTTCCCTCGCGGAGATCCGACGAGCCAGCGGCCGATTTCTCCCAAGCAGTTTCTTCGCGCTGGCCCCATCCATGCCGGGTGGACGGCCGCGACTCTATGCCTCTGGACCCATCGACGGCCCGCATGAACACTACTTTGAACCGCCTTCCGTCCTCCCTGATCGCAAGCGTCGCTACCGCTGATGCTGCAGATGCCGCATCGGCCATGCCCCGCTCCGCTGCCCCGTCCGTCGATGACGCGGGCACCGGCCGCCCGCAACTGCCCTCACACGCTGTTGCTGTCCTGCCCGTGCGCAGCCGAGGCGTCAGGCGGCAGTCTGGCAAGGCCACCCCTTGGATCCTGGCCATCGTGCTGCTGGCGGCGGCGGCCGGCGGCTGGTGGTGGTGGAAGGGCCGAGACGCTGCGGCGGGCGCTGAAGGCTCACGCGCCGCCAATGGACCGGCAGGAGCCGGGGGCCCAGGCGGTGCGGGGGGTGCCAGCGGGCCTGGCGGCGCCCAAGGCCCCGGCGGCAACCGACGCTTTGCCGCCAACCGGGTGCAACCGGTGTCGGTGGCCCAGGCGCGTCTGCAGGACATTCGCCAGACCGCTTCCGCCATCGGCACCATCACTGCGTCCAACACCGCCGTCGTCCGTGCCCAGGTGAGCGGCGTGCTGCAGGCACTGCACTTCAAGGAAGGCCAGCAGGTCAAGGCCGGACAGCCGCTGGCCCAGATCGATCCACGCGCCTTCCAGGCCACCCTGGCCCAGGCGGAAGGCACGCTGGCCCGCGACAAGGCGCAACTGGACAACGCCCGCATCGACCTGGCCCGCTACAAGGACCTGGTCGCCAAGGACGCCCTGGCCCGCCAGACCCTGGACACCCAGGAAGCCACGGTGCGACAGCTCGAAGGCACGGTCAAGGCCGACCGGGCCAGTGTGGACAGCGCGCGGCTGCAGGTCACCTACACCCGGGTGATCGCGCCCATCAGCGGCCGGGTCGGCCTGAAGCAGGTCGACATCGGCAACGTGGTGCAGACCGGTGACACCGCCGGTGTGGTCAGCATCACCCAGACCCGTCCCATCGCCCTGACCTTTGCAGTGCCGGCCGGCTTGTTGCCGCAAATCACTTCCAGCTTCAAATCCGGCACGCCGATGACGGTCGAGGCCTGGAGCCGCGACGGCAAGACCCGCCTGGCCACCGGCAAACTGGCCACCGCCGACAACGCCATCGACCTGGCCACCGACACCATCAAGCTCAAGGCGCTCTTCCCCAATGATGACGACGCCCTCTATCCCAACCAGTCGGTGAGCGTGCGCCTGCAGCTCGCCACGCTGCAGAACCAGCTGGCAGTGCCGTCAGCCGCCGTCCTGCGGGGCGCGCAAGGTTTTTATGTCTACGTCGTGGGCGACGACAACAGCGTGTCCACCCGGGTGGTGCAGACCGGCGCGGTGGACGGCGACTGGACCGCCATCGATGGACCGGTCAAGCCCGGTGAGCGGATCGTCATCGACGGCGTGGACCGGCTGCGGGACGGCGCCAAGGTTGAAGTGATTGCAGCCGATCCCAAGCTGCGCGCGGGGGCCAATGCCGCACCGCGTCGCCAGCGCGGCGCCAGTGGCGCACGGGGAGGTGACAGCGGTGCCAGCGGCGCGGGTGTTGCCACCCCGCCGTCCGGGGGCGCGTCCGGCGCGCGCCCGGGCTCCCCGGCCGATGGCGCCATGCGGCCGGCCACCGGTGCCTCCGGCGCGAGCGCCCAGGCCGACGCCGACCGGCCCACCTGGCTGGACCGCCTGCCGCCCGACGTGGCGGAGAAGGTCATGAAGATGAGCCCCGCCGAGCGGGAGGCCTGGATCGCCGAACGCCGTGCCCAGCGCCAGGCCGCCCGTGGTGCCTCCGGCGCCAACGGCCAATGATCCCCGCCCCGATCCGGAAGCTGCGGCGATGAACCCGTCACGTCCCTTTATCCAACGGCCGGTGGCCACCTCGCTGCTGATGCTGGCCATCTTGCTGGCGGGCCTGCTGGCCTACCGGCTGTTGCCGCTGTCCGCCCTGCCGGAGGTGGACTACCCCACCATCCAGGTCACCACGCTCTACCCGGGCGCCAGTCCGGACGTCATCTCCACCACGGTGACCGCGCCGCTGGAGCGGCAGTTCGGCCAGATGCCGGGCCTGAGCCAGATGACCTCGTCCAGCTCCGGCGGCGCCTCGGTGATCACGTTGAGGTTTTCGCTCGGCCTGTCGCTGGATGTGGCGGAGCAGGAAGTCCAGGCCGCCATTAACGCCGGCAGCAATCTGCTGCCCAGCGACCTTCCGATGCCGCCGGTCTACAGCAAGGTCAACCCGGCCGATGCGCCGGTGCTGACGATTGCGATCACCTCCCCCTCGCTGCCGGTCATCAAGGTGCATGACCTGGTGGAGAACCGTCTGGCGCCCAAGCTGTCGCAGGTCGACGGCGTGGGGCTGGTGAGCATTGCGGGCGGTCGGCGGCCGGCTGTGCGCATCCAGGCCAATCCGCGCACCCTGGCCTCGCTGGGGCTGTCGCTGGACGATGTGCGCAGCGCCATCGCCGCGGCCAACGTCAACCAGGCCAAGGGCAGCTTCGACGGCTCCCAGCGGGCATCCACCATCGATGCCAACGACCAGCTCCGCTCCGCCGCCGAATACCAGGACCTGATCGTGGCCTGGAAGAACGGCAGCCCACTGCGCCTGCGGGATGTGGCCGAGATCGTGGACGATGCAGAAAACCTGCGGCTGGCCGCCTGGGCGGACGTGCCCTGCGGCGCATCGAACGACCCATCGGCCGGGGGAGATTGCAGCGCCGCGCGAGACCCCAAGTCCGGCACCGCCCCTCGCTCGCTGGCGCAGGGCGTGATCCTGAACGTGCAGCGCCAGCCCGGCGCCAACGTCATCCAGACGGTGGACCGGGTCAAGGAGCTGCTGCCCAAGCTGCAGGCCACGCTGCCCGCCTCGGTGGACGTGCAGGTGCTGGCTGACCGCACCACCACCATTCGCGCCTCGGTCGACGACACCCAGTTCGAACTGCTGCTGGCCATCGTCCTGGTGGTGATGGTGATCTTCATGTTCCTGCGCAGCGCCAGTGCCACCCTCATTCCGAGCGTGGCGGTGCCGCTGTCCCTGGTGGGCACCTTCGGCGTCATGTACATGGCCGGGTTCTCGATCAACAACCTGACCCTGATGGCGCTGACGATTTCCACCGGCTTCGTGGTGGACGACGCCATTGTGATGATCGAGAACATCGCCCGCTTCGTCGAGGAGGGCGACTCGCCGATGGAGGCGGCGTTCAAGGGCTCCAAGCAGATCGGCTTCACCATCATCTCGCTGACGGTCTCGCTGATCGCGGTGCTGATTCCGCTGCTGTTCATGGGCGACGTGGTGGGGCGGCTGTTCCATGAATTCGCCATCACGCTGGCGGTGGCCATCCTGATCTCGGCCTTTGTGTCGCTGACCCTGACGCCGATGATGAGCGCCCGGCTGCTCAAGCCGGAGAGCCAGCACAAGCCTTCGCGCCTGGGCCAATGGACGGCCGACCGGTTCGACCGCCTGATCCAGGCCTACGGCCGCGGCCTGGACTGGGTGCTGGACCGCCCGACGCTCACGCTGCTGGGATTTGTGGCCACCCTGGCGCTGACGGCACTGCTGTACGTGCTGGTGCCCAAGGGCTTTTTCCCGGTGCAGGACACCGGTCTCGTGCAGGTCATCACCGAGGCCACGCAGACCACCTCCTTCGATGCGATGGGGGAGCGCCAGCGCAAGCTGGCGGAAGCCTTCCTGAAGGATCCGGACGTGGACCACATCACCTCCTTCATCGGGGTGGACGGCTCCAACACCTCGCTGAACACCGGCCGCATGCAGATCACGCTCAAGCCGTTTGCGCAGCGCCACAGCAGTGCGTCCGAGGTGATCGCCCGCCTGACCGAGGCCAACCGGACGGTCCCCGGCATCACCGCCTACATGCAGCCGGTGCAGGACCTGACCATCGAGGACCGCGTCTCCAAGACCCAGTACCAGTTCCTGATCAGCTCCCCCGACGCCAAGGATCTGGCGCAGGCCAATGACGCGCTGCTGGCCCGTCTGCGCAATCTGCCGCAACTGACCGATGTCGCCAGCGATCTGCAGAACGAGGGCCTGCAGGCCTGGGTGCAGATCGACCGCGAGGCGGCCGGGCGACTGGGCGTGACCGTCGCAGCCATCGACACCGCGCTCTACAACGCCTTCGGCCAGCGACTGATCTCCACCATCTACACCCAGTCGAGCCAGTACCGGGTGGTGCTGGAGGCGGGGCCGGAGTTCCGCACCGGCCCGCGGGCGCTTGAAGGCCTGTATGTGCCGGGCAGCACCACCACCACGACCAACGGCGTGAGCACCACCACCTCGGTCCAGGTGCCGCTGAGTTCGGTGGCGCGGATCGAGGAGCGGCCGGCGGCATTGGCCATCAATCACGTGGCCCAGTTTCCTGCCGCCACCATTTCCTTCAACCTGCCCCCCGGGGTGGCGCTGGGGGAGGCGGTCCAGGCCATCAAGGCCGAGCAGGCGCAGCTGGACTTGCCGGTGAGCGTGGAGACCAGCTTCCAGGGCGCTGCGCAGGCCTTCAGCAATTCGCTGTCCAGCACGCTGCTGCTGATCCTGGCGGCGGTGGTCACCATGTACATCGTGCTGGGGGTGCTCTATGAGAGCTACATCCACCCGCTGACCATCCTGTCCACCCTGCCTTCGGCGGGTGTGGGCGCGCTGCTGGCGCTGCTGCTGGGCGGACTGGACCTGGGCATCATCGCCATCATCGGCATCGTGCTGCTGATCGGCATCGTGAAGAAGAACGCGATCATGATGATCGACTTCGCGCTGGAGGCGGAGCGGGAGCACGGCATGGCGCCGCGGGCGGCCATCCACCAGGCCTGCCTGCTGCGCTTCCGCCCGATCCTGATGACGACGATGGCGGCCCTGCTGGGCGCCCTGCCGCTGATGCTGGGCACGGGCGTGGGTCATGAGCTGCGCCATCCGCTGGGCGTGACCATGGTGGGCGGGCTGATCGTGAGCCAGCTGCTGACGCTGTTCACCACGCCGGTCATCTACCTCGGCTTCGCGGGCCTGGCCCAGCGCTGGCGGGACCGTCAGGCGCGCCGGGAGCATGGGAGCGGCACGGCCGCAGTGAACGCAGCGGGTCCCGCAGATCCGGCCGCACCACTGGCGGACGACCAGGGGACGCGATGAACATCTCCGCGCCCTTCATCGCCCGGCCGGTGGCGACGACGCTGATCACCCTGGGCATCGCCCTGGCCGGCATCCTGGGCTTCCAGTTGCTGCCGATCGCGCCGCTTCCGCAGGTGGACTTCCCGACCATCTCGGTCTCGGCCTCGTTGCCGGGCGCCAGTCCCGACACCATGGCGGCCACCGTGGCCACGCCGCTGGAGCGGGCTCTGGGCAGCATCGCCGGGGTGACCGAGATCACCTCGCGCTCGTCGCAGGGGTCGGCCAACATCGTGCTGCAGTTCGACCTGAGCCGGGACATCAACGGTGCGGCCCGCGACGTGCAGGCGGCGATCAATGCCGCCCGTTCGCTGCTGCCCACCGGCATGCCCAGCAATCCGACCTACCGCAAGGTCAACCCGGCGGATGCGCCGATCATGATCCTGGCGCTGACCTCGCAGACCCTCAGCCGCGGCCAGATGTATGACGCCGCCTCCACCGTGCTGGCCCAGCGACTGGCGCAGGTGGAGGGTGTGGGGCAGGTGAACGTCGGCGGGGGCGCGCTGCCGGCGGTGCGGGTGGCCCTCAATCCGGACAAGCTGGCGGCCAACGGCCTCTCGCTGGACACGGTGCGCACGGCCATCAGCAGCACCAATGCCAACCGGCCCAAGGGCTCGGTGGAGGAAGGGGGCCGTTACTGGCAGATCGGCGCCAACGACCAGGCCCGCACCGCCGCGGACTATGCGCCGGTGGTGCTGTCCTACCGCAACGGCGCAGCACTGCGCCTGCGGGATGTGGGCGAGGTGACGGATTCGGTGCAGGACGTGCGCAACTACGCCGCCTCCAACCGGCAGCCGGCCATCCTGATGTTCATCCAGAAGGAGCCGGGCGCCAACATCATCGAGACGGTGGGCCGCATCCGCGCCTTGCTGCCGCATCTGCAGGCCTCGATTCCGCCGTCGATCGAGCTCAAGGTCATCAGCGACCGAACGCCCACCATCCGCGCCTCGCTCCAGGAAGTGGAACGGGCGATGGCGGTGTCGGTGGGGCTGGTGATCCTGGTGGTGCTGCTGTTCCTGCGCAGCTGGCGGGCGACGCTGCTGCCGGCGGTGGCCGTGCCGGTGTCGCTGGCCGGCACCTTCGGCATCATGTACCTCTTCGGCTACAGCCTGGACAACCTGTCGGCCATGGCGCTGACGGTGGCCACCGGCTTTGTGGTGGACGACGCCATCGTGGTGCTGGAGAACATCTCCCGCTATATCGAGCAGGGCTACTCCCCGCGGGAGGCGGCGCTCAAGGGCGCCCAGGAGATCGGGTTCACCGTGGTCTCCATCAGCCTATCGCTGGTGGCGGTGTTCCTTCCCATCCTGTTGATGGGCGGTGTCGTGGGACGGCTGTTCCGGGAATTCGCGGTGGTGCTGTCGGCCTCCATCCTGGTGTCGATGGTGGTGTCGCTCACCACCACGCCGATGATGGCCTCGCGGGTGCTGCGGGCACGCGCCCGGGCGAGCGAGTCGCCGGCGGCGCAGGTTCGCTCGTCGCGACCGTCACGACTGGCGCGCTGGTCCGGTGGGTTCAGCCGCGCGCTGTCACGCGGATATCGGCGCAGCCTGATGTGGACCCTGCGCCATCAACCGGTGGCGCTGCTGTCCCTGGTCGCGGTGATCGGGGTCAACGTCTACCTGTACGGGGTGATTCCCAAGACCTTCTTCCCGCAACAGGACACCGGCGTGCTCTTCGGCGGCGTGCAGGCCGACCAGGGCAGCTCCTTCGGCATGATGCGGGCCCGTGTGGACCGGTTCATGGACATCATCCTCGCCGACCCCGCGGTGGAGAACGTCAACGGCAGCACCTCGGGCGGCAACTCGGCGAATTTCTACATCACCCTCAAGCCGCTGGCCGAGCGCAAGATCTCGGCGGACGGCGTGGTGAACCGGCTGCGGGACAAGATGGCGCATGAGCCGGGCGCCAACCTGTTCCTGGTGCCGGTGCAGGACATCCGCATCGGTGGCCGGCAGTCCAATGCGCAGTACCAGTTCACCCTGCAGGCGGACGACCTGGAAGTGCTGCGCACCTGGGAGCCACGGGTGCGCAATGCGCTGTCGCAGTTGCCGGAACTCACCGACGTCAACACCGACCAGCAGGACAAGGGCATCCAGACCACGCTGGTCATCGACCGCGAGGCGGCGGCGCGTCTGGGCATCACCGTCAGCAACATCGACACCACCCTCAGCAACGGATTCAGCCAGCGGCAGGTGGGCGTCATCTACAACCCGCTGAACCAGTACCGGGTGGTGATGGAACTGGCCGCGGACGACCTCAAGGGGCCCGAGACGCTGAAGAAGCTCTATGTCACCAGCAGCAGCGGCGCGCAGGTGCCGCTCTCGGCCTTCACCCGGGTGGAGACGACCAACACGCCGCTGTCGGTCAACCACCAGGGCGGCACGCCGGCCTCGACCATCAGCTTCAACCTGCCGCCGGGCGTGTCCCTGTCGCAGGCCACCGACGCCATCAACAACGCCATGGCGGAGCTGGGCGTGCCGGTGTCGCTGCGCGGCACCTTCGCGGGGACGGCCAATGCCTTCCAGGACGCGCTGAAGTCCCAGCCGCTGCTGATCGGGGCGGCCATCATCGCCATCTATCTGGTGCTGGGCATGCTGTATGAGAGCCTGGTGCATCCGGTCACCATCCTCTCGACGCTGCCGTCGGCGGGGGTGGGCGCGCTGCTGGCGCTGATGCTCTTCAACACCGAGTTTTCAATCATTGCGCTGATCGGCGTGATTCTGCTGATCGGCATCGTGAAGAAGAACGCCATCATGATGATCGACTTCGCCATTGCGCGGCAGCGCAGCACGGCGCATCTGTCGGCGGGTGCGGCCATCTTCCGGGCGGCCAAGCTGCGGCTGCGGCCCATTCTGATGACCACCTTCGCCGCCATCTTTGGCGCGGTCCCGCTGGCGGTGGGCAGCGGCGACGGCGCCGAGCTGCGCCAGCCGCTGGGCATCGCCATCGTGGGCGGGCTGATTCTGAGCCAGTTGCTGACGCTCTACACCACGCCGGTGGTGTTCGTGCTGATGGAGCGGCTGCGCCAGAGGCTGCTGCGCCTGCGCCGTCGGTCCTCCCGCGGCGATCCCGCTTCCGGCGCTCCGGCGCCCTCCGCTTTGACTGCCGAGCCGCCTGCGGCTCCGTCCCTCCAGGGTTGAGAGATCCATGAAGATCCGTTGTTCTGATTTGACTTCATCCGGCGCCACTGCGCTGACGCTGCTGGTCCTGAGCCTGAGCGCGGCCCTGGGCGGCTGCGCCATCACCCGCAAGGACCCGCCACCGCCGGTGACCGCCCCGGCCGAGTACAAGGAGACCGATCTGTGGCGCCATGCGCAGCCGGGGGTGGCGGATGCGGTTCCGCAAGCCTGGTGGACCTTGTTCCAGGACCCGGTGCTCAACGACCTGCAGGCCCGGCTGGTGATCGGCAATGAGAACCTCAAGGTCTCGATTGCCCAGGTGGCCAGCGCACGGGCCGCGGTGGATGCGAGCAGCTCGGCCTTGCTGCCGACGCTGTCGCTGGGCGGGAGCGGCACCCGCAGTGCCAGCCCGGACGGCAATGTCAGCGGCGGCTCCATCAGCCGTGGGCCGACCAACAGTGCGCAGCTGTCGCTGAGCACCAGTTGGGAGGCGGATCTCTGGGGTCGTTTGCGCCTGGCCAGTGAAGGCGCGCAGGCTAGCCTGCAGGCCAGTGAGGGTGATCTGGCGGCGGCGCGGCTGTCGGCGCAGACGACCTTGGCGCAGAGCTATTTTTCGCTGCGCACGGCGGAGGCGCAGGAGGCGCTGTATGAGCGCAGCGTGAAGTCCTATGAACGCTTCCAGGCGCTGACCGAGGCGCGCTATCAGGGCGGGGTGGCGGCACGCAGTGATGTGCTGCAGGCGCAGACCCAGTTGCGGTCGGCGCAGGCGCAGCTGCTGGAGACGCAGGCCACCCGGGCCCAGTTGGCCCATGCGATTGCGGTGCTGCTGGGCTTGCCGCCTTCGGCGCTGGAGCTCAATGCCAATGCCACCTTGCCGGTGCCGCCGGCAGTGCCGGTCATGGTGCCGTCGCAGTTGCTGGAGCGCCGGCCGGACATCGCGGCGGCACAGCGTCGGGTGGCGGTGGCTTATGCGCAGATCGGTGTGGCGGATGCAGCGTTTTATCCGACGCTGTCGCTGTCGGCCAGCGGTGGGTATCGCAGCAGCACCTTGTCGAATCTGGTGAGTGCACCCAATCTGTTCTGGTCGATCGGGCCGTCGCTGGCGATGTCGATCTTCGACAACGGGCAGCACAAGCTGGCGAGTGCGCAGGCCCGGGCCAGTGCCGATTCGGCGGTGGCAACGTATCGGCAGACGGTGCTGACGGCGATGCAGGAGGTGGAGGACAACCTGGTGCTGGCGGATCGGCTGGCGCGCGAGGCACAGCTGCAGCAGGAGGCGGTGGATTCGGCTCAGCGCAACCTGGGGCTGGTGACGGAGCAGTACCGAGCGGGGACGGTGAGTTTTCTGGAGGTGACGACGGCGCAGAACAGCGCGCTGACGGCGGAGGCGTCACTGCTGTCGATCCGGAACCGCCAGCTCGCGGCAGTCAACCTGCTCCTCAAAAACATCGCAGGCAGATGGTGAGCCCCCCAGTCGCTAGCGCTCCTGCCCCCAGGGGGCGCCGCCCAGCGGCCTGGCGGAGCCAGTTCCGCGGGCGTGGCTTGGGGGGCGCCCAGGCGCTTTGCGCCTGAGGCTGAAGGGGGAGAGCCCCCCAGTCGCTTCGCTCCTGCCCCAGAGGGGCGCCTCCCAGCGGCCTGGCAGAGCCAGTTCCGCGGGCGTGGCTGGGGGGCGCCCAGGCGCTTTGCGCCTGAGGCTGGAGGGGCGGGGCCCGGGGCCCGGGCCGGGCGGGGTTAGCGTTCGAGCTTTTCGAGGGCGGAATGGGCTTGCTGGTCAGCGTGGTAGCTGCTGCGGACCATGGCGCCGACGGCGGCGTGGGTGAAGCCCATTTTGTAGGCTTCTTCCTCGAACATCTTGAAGGTGTCGGGGTGGACGTAGCGGCGCACCGGCAGGTGGTGGCCCGACGGGGCCAAATACTGGCCGATGGTCAGCATGTCGATGTTGTGCTCGCGCATGTCGCGCATGACCTGCAGAATCTCTTCGTCCGTCTCGCCCAGACCCACCATGATGCCGCTCTTGGTCGGCACGTTGGGCACCTCTTCCTTGAAACGCTTGAGCAGGTTCAGGCTGAACTGGTAGTCCGACCCCGGACGCGCTTCCTTGTACAGGCGCGGTGCCGTCTCAAGGTTGTGGTTCATCACGTCCGGCGGAGCGGCGCGCAAAATGTCCAGCGCGCGGTCCATGCGGCCACGGAAGTCAGGCACCAGCACTTCAATCTGGGTGCGCGGGCTCAGAGCCCGGACCTGCCGGATGCATTCGGCAAAGTGACCGGCACCGCCGTCCCGCAGGTCGTCACGGTCCACGCTGGTGATCACCACGTAGTTCAGCTTCAGCGCGGCAATGGTCTTGGCCAGGTTCACCGGCTCGTCCACGTCCAACGGGTCCGGGCGGCCGTGGCCCACGTCGCAGAACGGGCAGCGACGGGTGCACTTGTCGCCCATGATCATGAAGGTGGCCGTGCCCTTGCCGAAGCATTCACCAATGTTGGGGCAGGACGCCTCTTCACAGACCGTGTGCAGCTTGTGCTCGCGCAGGATCTGCTTGATCTCGTAGAAACGGGTGGTCGGCGAGCCCGCCTTCACCCGGATCCAGTCCGGCTTCTTCAGCGTCTCGGCCGGCACGATCTTGATGGGGATGCGTGCAGTCTTGGCCTGAGCCTTCTGTTTGGCGGTCGCGTCGTAGTCGGCCGCGCTTTTTGCTTCGTGCGTGATGTTCTCGGTTGCCATGGCAGGCGATGCTCCGTCGGAAGCTCAGGGGCTCAGCTGCGCTTGCAGGCGCTCGCCGAACCGCCGGGCCACCGTGGCCCAGTCCGTGAAAACCCCCAGTGTAGCGAGGTCCACCGTCGCCAGCCCGGCATAACCGCAGGGGTTGATGCCGCAGAAGGGCTTCAGGTCCATCGCCACGTTCAAGGCCACCCCGTGATACGTACAGTGGCGGCTCACCTTGATGCCCAGCGCCGCCACCTTGCCCAGCCCCTTGAACGGGTCGGCCGGATCCGGCGGCATGGACAGTGCGGCATGCGCCCCGGGATCGTCCAGCCGCACATAAATGCCGGGCGCACCCGCCACCCGGTGGCCGGTCACCTCCACGGACGCCAGGGTCTGGATGACCGCGGTTTCCAGCCGGAAGACATATTCCTTGACGTAGATCCCCAAGCGCTTGAGGTCGATCAGCGGATAGGCCACCACCTGACCGGGGCCGTGATAGGTGACCTGGCCGCCGCGATTGGTCTGGATGACGGGAATGCCGCCCGGCGCCAGCACATGATCGGCCTGGCCTGCCAGGCCCTGGGTGTAGACCGGGTCGAACTCGCAGAGCCAGAGTTCATCGGGGGTGTCGGGGGTGCGCGCATCGGTGAAGGCACGCATGGCCTCCAGCGTGGCCGCATAGTCGACGCGGCCCAAGGTCTTGATCAACATGTCGGCATGCTAGCGGTGAACTGCCTAGGATGGGCGCAGTCAGGACTTTGAGGGCGCAGCATGGCAGCAAGATTCTCACGCAGCAGGTCCGCTTCAGGCCCCACACGGTGCGCAGCAGCGGTGACGTTCTGCGCCTTGATGGCGCTCGGAACCACGGCATTGGCGCAGCAGGCACCGTCAGCCCCGGAGGCATCTGCGGAGGTGCCTGCGCCAGCGTCCGCGCCCGCTTCCAGTGCGCGTGCCGCCCCTGCGGCCCCTGCCGCCTCTTCCGCACGCGCCATCACCCTCGAATCCGCGCTGGCCGCCTACGAGCAGCGCCGCTGGCGGCAGGCCGAGCGTCAGTTTGGTGAGCTGGCCGCGCGCGGGGAAGCGCTGGGGGACTACAACCTGGCCATGATGCATCTGCGACGGGAAGCCGCCCGTCCGGACCTGGCGCTGGCGCAGCAGTTGCTCAAGCGTGCCTCCGAGCGCGGCCTGGTGCGAGCCGAGCTGGCGCTGGGGCAGTTCCACGAGGAAGGGGTACTGGGTCAGCGGGATCTGGTCCAGGCCCAGGCCTGGTACCTCAAGGCGGCCGAGCACGGCAGTGTGGACGCGCAGGTGGCGGTGGGCACTGCCTTCTACCTGGGCCGCGGGGCTCCACTGGACATGGCCCAGGCGGCGCGCTGGTATCGCGAGGCGGCCAACGGCGGGGACGCCGGGGCCCAGTACCTGATTGCCTCGATGTACGAGACCGGCCTGGGGGTGGATCGCGACCTGCGCCTGGCCAGCTACTGGTACGCCGCGGCGGCCAGCAATGGCGACCTGGCGGCGAAGGCCAAGGTCAAGGCGCTGGCGGAAGCACTGTCGGCGGAGGCTGCCTCGATTTGAGTGGGTGCGTGTCCCTGGCCCGCCCTAAGGATTGGACGGACTGGGCTGGACTGGACGGCGCTCGACAGCGCTCGACGGAACTGGGCAGGACTCAACAGGACTGCTCTGCTCCGTGACGCCGATCAGAAGACCACCTTCACCATCGGATGCGTGGTGAGGGTGCGATAGAGCTCGTCGAGCTGCTCGCGGCTGGTGGCGGTCACCGTGATGGTGATGCCCAGATAGTTGCCGCCCTTGCTGGGCCGGTGTTCGACCTTGGACTCATCGAAGGCGGGGTCGAACTGGCGTGCAATCGACACGATCGCCTCGGAAAAGCCCTCCACATGAGCGCCCATCACTTTAATGGGGAACTGGGACGGGTACTCGATCAGGGACTGCTCGGGCGGGATCGGGGAATTGAAAGCGGTGGTCATGGTGACATCCTACTTGGGGTCGTTCAGACGCTCTGCAAGAGCTTGGCCTTCTGGTAGGCCTCGTACAGCTGCGCATAGACCGGACCGGGCCGCCCTCTCAGGGCGCCATGGCCGACCGGCTCATGGTCCAGCCGGGTCACGGCGACCACTTCCTTGGTGGCTGAGCTCATCAGAATCTCGTCGGCCGTCAGCAGCTCCGATTCCGCGATCGGGCACAGGTTGTAGGCCAACCCCAGTTCCTCGCACAGCTCGGCCAGCAGCCCCACTCGCACGCCTTCCAGCAGCAGCTCACCGGGCGGTGGGCCCAGGAGCGCGCCGTCCCGCACGATCCACACATTGCTGGCGGAGGCTTCGGTCAGAAAGCCGTCGCGGATCATCAACGTCTCATCCGCGCCTTGGTCGGCGGACATCTGCCGCGCCAGCACATTGCCCAGCAGCGACGTGCTCTTGATGTCGCCGCGCTGCCAGCGGAAATCGCGTGCGGTCACCACTGACAGCCCCTGATGGCGCTGCTCGGGCGTCAATGCCCGCTGGGGCGACGCGTAGACCAGCACCGTGGGCTCCAGGTCCTTGGGCATCACATGGTCGCGCGGTGCCACGCCTCGCGTCACTTGCAGATAGATCCACTGATCCTCATGGTCCAGCAGATGGGCCACCAAACTGCGGAACAGGTCGAGCCACGCTTCCCGCTCATATGGATCTTCGATGCGCAGGGCTTTGAGGCTGCGTCCCAGGCGGTCGAGGTGGTCGTGCACGCGGAACAGCCGCCGTCCGTACACGGGGATGAGCTCATACACGCCGTCGCCGAAGATGAATCCGCGGTCCATGACCGACACGCGGGCGTCGCCCAGTTGGCCGAGGTGGCCATTGAGGTAGCAGGGCAGCTCGGTCCAGGGCGTGGTCATCAGCGGTTCTCCCGTGCAACGCTCCCATTATCAACATCTGAGGACGTGGCGCTGCTGTGGCCGATCAACGGCTGCCTGGTCTTGATGGAGGAAGGTGCTGGCAGGGCTCGCGGCGAGCGCATGACGCGGCAGTGATCAATGACCGAGGACATGGCGCCGCTGTGGCGGATCGACGGCTGCTTGGTCTTGATGGAGGAAAGGGCTGGCAGTGCTCACAGCGAGCGCTTGACTCGCCATCGCCCCTGCCATCGTTATCGCCATGGCCAGGACCAGTTTGCGCGGCGTGACGTGGCACGGCATTGGGCAATCGGGGCAGGCAAAACGCTGGCAGCCGAGGCGCAGCACTTGGCAAACCAAGGATGGTTGCAGTGCTCGGTGGGAGGACAGCGGAGGGCCGGGGCTGTTGACGGAAGTTAAGAAGGGAATGGCCGGCGGAGCCGGACAGGAATGACATGGAGTCAACAGCCCCGGCCCTCCGCTGTCCGATCGCAGAAAGCGAAAACGCCGCTCAAAGGCGGCGTTTCCCCAAGACCCGATTGCAGCCTGTCAGCTCACCGCTGCCAGACGTGTGTCATGGGCCAAGCTTGTGGGATTCACTTGATCCACAACCGAATCGCATCCCAAGCGCGTCCGAAGATGCCGGCCAGCGGCACTTCCTGCTGAACCACCAGCGGCACTTCCGTCACGGTTGCGCCCGCGGCGGTGGTGACCTTCAGCGTCCCCACCCGCTGCCCCGCGGCCAGCGGTGCCACCAGCGGGTCGGTCCGCTGCACTTCGGTCTTCAGCTTGCTGCCTTCCCCGCGCGGCACGGCCACGAACACCGGGCCTGCAGCGCCCAGCTTCGCTTCCGCGCTCGTGCCCTTCCACACCTGGGCCGTCGTGATGGCCTGATTCGCATCGAAGAGCCGCACCGCGTCGAAGGCCGCATAGCCCCAGTTCAGCAGCTTCTGGCTCTCCGTCGCGCGAGCTTCCTTCGAAGCCGTGCCCATCACCACGCTCAGCAGCCGGCGCTTCCCATTCGGAACGTCCCGCTGCGCACTCGCCGCCAGACAGTAGCCCGCCGCATCGGTGAACCCGGTCTTGCCCCCGTCCACCGTCGGATCGCGCGTCAGCAGCAGATTCCGGTTGTACTGACGGATTTTGTTGAAGGTGTATTCCTTCTTCGAATAGTAGTCCGCGTAGTACTGCGGGAAGTCCTGGATCACATGCGCAAACACCACCGCAATATCCCGCGCACTCGTCTTGTGCCCCGGCTCGGTGATCCCCGTCACATTCTTGAAGCTCGTGTTCTTCAACCCCCAGGCCTGCGCCTGACGGTTCATCATCCCGACGAACTGCTCCACCGACCCGGCCACCCCTTCCGCCAGCGCCACCGACGCATCGTTGCCGGACTGAATGATCATGCCGCGCAGCAGCTCGTCCACCTTCGGCGTCATCGTCGTGTCGATGAACATCAGCGACGGATCACCCTTGCGCTCGTCCCAGGCCCGCTTCGAAATCGGCAGCGTCTGGTCCAGCGTCAGCCGCTTTGCCTTCAGCGCATCGAACACCACATAGGCCGTCATCAGCTTGGTCAGCGAGGCCGGATCTTGCGGCACATCCGCTTCCCGTTCGGCCAGCGTCTGATGCGTGGTCAGGTCCATCAGCACATAGTTGCGGGCCGCGATCTCAGGCGGCTGCACCTGTGCCTGTGCGGCCACCGCGGTCAGCAGTCCGGTGGCCAGCGCCATCAAGGGAGCAAGGAATCGTTTCATGCAGGGAAGGTCCTCAGGTGAAGCGCATCAGACAGGATCAGGCCGGTTCAGTGTCAGCCGGATGCCAGCTGCGCAGCACCAAATTCTTGAGCAGCGGCAACTGCCCATGGAAGAAATGCCCGACGCCGGGCACCACGATCACCGGCAACGCCTGCGGGCGCGCCCAGTCCAGCACCGCCGTCAGCGGCACCACATCGTCTTGTTCGCCGTGGATCACCACGGTCGTGGCGGGCACCGTGGCCACACCAAAGCGGCTCGCGGCCGGGCCCACCAGCAGCAGCCGCTCAGCCGGGTCGTCCAGACGCAAGGCGGCCTGTGACGCCACAAAACCGCCGAACGAGAAACCAGCCAGCGCCAGCGGCAGACCGGACTCGCGGAACGCAGCCACCACGGCCAGCGCATCGTCCACCTCGCCGCGGCCCTCGTCCCAGCCGCCCTGCGACTGCCCGATGCCCCGGAAATTGAAACGCACCGCGCGGTAGCCCATCTGCAGGAAACCGCGGGCCACCGTCTGGACCACCTTGTTGTCCATCGTGCCGCCCTGCGTCGGGTTCGGATGGCAGATCACCACCACACCGCGCAGGCGCTGGCCGTCCGCCAGCGTCGGTTCATCCACGGCGCATTCGATCTCGCCGGCCGGCCCGGCGATCTGCCGGCGCTGGGTCTGAGCATTCATGCAGCGCCTCCGTTCAGCGACCGACGTTGTCCGGCAGCACCAGGCGGTCCACCACTTCACCGTGCTTCAGATGGCGCTCAACGATCTCATCGATGTCGCTGCTGTCTACGAAGCTATACCAGACAGCGTCCGGATAAACCACCGCCACCGGCCCGCCTGCGCAGCGGTCCAGACAGCCGGCCTTGTTGACCCGCACACCGCCCTTGCCGGCCAGGCCCTCGGCCTTCACCCGCTTCTTGCAGTGATCAAACGCATCCTGAGCGCCGTGCTGAGCACAGGCGTTTTCGCCGTCGCGCTGGTTCAGGCAGAAGAAGATGTGACGCTGGTAATAGCTCATGGTGCCATTGTAGGGTCGGGGTTTTCACCAGCACGAGAGCTGTGCGATATGTCACGCGTGGAGACGTCACGCGTGGAAACGTCACGCGTGGAGAGGTCACGCGCAGATGGGTCCCGCGTCGATGTGTCCGCGGCAGGGATGTCCAGGCGCGACCGCAGCGGGGACGGCGACGAGTCGCTCTGCGTCACCCCATACAGCAGCCAGGCCAGCGCAGCGAAGGGCCACAGCCACCCCACCCACTGGGCCAGTCCGTACAGGTTCACGAAGCGCCCCTGCTCCCAGGCTTGCAGGCTCTCGGCCAGATAGGGGTCGGCGGGCGCCTCGGACATCAGTGCGATCAGCGCCGTCAGCACCACCAGGCCCCAGGCTGCATTCGCGCGACGCGACATCAGCGCTGCCAGCAAGGCCAGCAGGCCGCCCATCAGCAGGCCCGGCCAGGTCGTGGTGGTGAACCAGGCCCAGGCATGGTCAGGCCCGAAGTTCAGCACGGTGGAGGAGGCGGTCGCGGCCAAGCCCAGAGCGCCTGCGCCCACCACCAGCATCACCCGCCGCAACCAGCCCGCCCGCGCCACGGACAGGGCCAGCAGACAAGGCGCCAGCAAGCCCATGGCAATGGCAATGGCTTCCAGGCCGGGCGGCAGCGGCAGGTCGCTGACCGACTCATCCGGCATCAGCTCCCAGGGCGTGCCGGCCAAGACCTGCTCGGCGAGTTCCCGCAGACGCGGAAACAGTTGCCCCAGCCCCAGCGGCACCGGCGCGGGATACAGCAGCCCCACCGGCCAGATGGCCAGCAAGGCCAGCGCGCCGGCACTGTGCGGCACGAACCAGCGCTCCCGCCAGCCGGTCCAGCGCTCCAGCCCGCCAAAGCGGTGCAGCGTCCAGGCCATGGCGCCGCCCAGCCAGGCGCCGGCTGTATTCAGCAGGAAGTCCGCCAGCGACGGCACCCGGCCCGGCAGGAAGTACTGCAGCGTCTCCATCGCAAAGGAGAGCAGCGGCAGCCCGATGCCCACCAGCAGCCAGGCGCCCCACAGCCCCTTGCCACTGCGCAGCACCGCGAACAGGCAGAGGAAGCCCAGCGGCGCATAGCCGGCCACATTGGTCCACAGATCGAAGCGGCTCCAATATCGCGGCCACGGCAGGCCCACGACCCCGGGCCAGGGCAGACTCGGCGGCAGGCGCCAGGGCCAGAACGGATACAGACTGGCGTAGAACACCAGCACCGCATACCCCAGGGCCAGCCAGGTGGCGGAGCTGCGCCGTTGGACCATGCCCGTGCAATCAGAAGGGTTTGACGACCACGAGGATCACGATGGCCGAGAACAGCAGCACCGACATCTCGTTGAACACCCGGTAGTAGCGATGGCTGCGCTGGTTGGCCATGCGCTCGAAGCGGCGCAGCATGGCGCGGCAGACATGGTGGTAGCCGATGGCGCCCACCACCAGGGCGAGCTTGGCATGCATCCAGCCATTGCCCGGCCCGCGCCCGATGCCGTAGTACAGCCACAGCGTGGCGCCGAAGACCAAGGCCAGCACCATCAGACCGCTGGAGAAGCGGTAGAGCTTGCGGCCCATGAGCAACAGTCGTTCGCGCTCCGGATGGCTGTCCGCCGGAACCATGGCCAGGTTCACAAAAATCCGGGGAAGATAGAAGAGGCCGGCAAACCAGGCGGCCACGAAGATGATGTGCAGCGCTTTGATCCAGAGCATGCGTGCATTATCAACGCGGCGAAAAAAAACCCCGGCTTCACAGCCGGGGTTTGAAAGCCTTATCGCTGTCATCACGCTAAGGCTCCTGCTCAGGGAGGAAAAGCAGGGAATGACAACCGAGCGGCTATCATTCAGGAGCGACTTTAACAGATCTGTCGAATTTGCGTCGCTACGTCTTTCTACGTAAGGCCCCCCATACCGGTGGAATTTCTCGGAAATTTCACAACAAACATGCAATTGCCAGCCCCCTACCCCGCCAGTCGCCCCCGCCGTTTGCGTCGGGATGCCTTCACCCGCGCCCTGGTGCGGGAGCATCGTCTGCATGCCAGCGATTTCATCTATCCGGTGTTCGTCCATGAAGGCGAGAACCGGGTGGAGCCGATCAGCTCGATGCCGGGTGTCTCCCGCCTGAGCCTGGACCGCCTGCTGCCGGTGGCCGAGGAATGCGTGAAGCTGGGCATTCCGGTGCTGGCCCTGTTCCCGGCCATTGAGCCTCAGTACAAGACGCTGGACGGCATTGAAGCCACCAATCCGGACGGCTTGATTCCCCGGGTGGTGCGGGCACTGAAGCAGCACTTCCCCGAGCTGGGCGTGCTGACCGACGTGGCGCTGGACCCCTACACCAGCCATGGCCAGGACGGGGTGGTGGATGAACACGGCTACATCCTGAACGACCACACGGTGGACCTGCTGACGCAGCAGGCGCTGGTCCAGGCCCAGGCCGGGGTGGATATCGTGGCCCCCAGCGACATGATGGACGGCCGCATCGGCGCCATCCGCAATGCGCTGGAAGGGGACCTGCACATCCACACCCGCATCATGGCCTACAGCGCCAAGTACGCCAGCGCCTTCTACGGCCCGTTCCGGGATGCGGTCGGTTCCCGCACCAACCTGGGCAAGGCGGACAAGAAGACCTACCAGATGGACCCCGGCAACAGCGACGAGGCCTTGCGTGAGGTGGGCCTGGATCTTGCCGAAGGCGCGGACATGGTGATGGTCAAACCCGGCATGCCGTATCTCGACATCGTGCGACGCGTGAAGGAAGAGTTCCGCGTGCCGACCTTCGCCTATCAGGTCAGTGGTGAATACGCCATGCTGAAGGCGGCCGCCGCCAATGGCTGGCTGGACCATGACGCGGTGATGCTGGAATCGCTGCTCGCCTTCAAGCGGGCCGGCGCCGACGGCATCCTGACCTACTTCGCCATGGACGCCGCCCGGCTGATCCGGGAAGCCTGACCACGCCCTCCGCGCATGCGCATCTTCCATCTCAGCGAGAACATCTACGAAGAGCTGTCGGAGCTGCCGTTCGACCTGCCGCCGCAGGGCTTCCTGTGGCTGGGCCTGCCGCGGCGGGAGTTCGAGCTGCAACTGCCCACACTGCAGCAGCGGCTGCAGCACTGGACCGGGGCCCAGTTGCTGGACCTGCATGCGTCGGATCTGCTGAACCAGCAATTGCCCTCGCACTTCGACTACACCAGCTGGTATGACCTGATGGTGTTTCGAAGGCTGGCGGCGTTGCCGGGGGCTTTGCCGGGGACATCACCTGGGGCACTACCCGGGGCGTTATCGGGTGGCGTGACTGGCAACGGCAACGGCATGGGCGCCGTCGGCAGTGGTGCAACCGGCAGCGCGACGGCCGCGCCCGACGACGCCCCGCGCACCTTGGCCTCGGCGGACCAGGCCTTCAAGTCCATCGACACCAGCCCGGTCGGCTTTGCGGTCTTTGACCGGGTGCTGATCACGGTGCATCCTGGTGAATGCACGCTGCGCGACTATTTCGCGTCCAAGCTCGGGCATCAGCAGGAGGGACGCGACCTGCGCGGCAGCACGCGTCTGCCCAGCAGCCCGGCCGAGCTGATGCTGCGCATGGTCAACCAGATGGTGGACAGCTATCTGGACCTGCGGCGGCTGCTCACCCGGGACCTGACCACGCTGCAACAGCTGCTGCTGGACCGCCGCAGCCACTTCCGGGACTGGAATGTGGTGCTGGTGGCGCGGGACACGCTGTCGCGGCTGGAAGACATCTGCGAAGACCAGCGAAGTGCGGTGCAGGAGTGGATCGATGCGCTGGGTGAGTGGCCGATGGGCAGCCTCGAGGAAGAGCGGGAGCGGGAGCTGCTGCGGGTGCGGTCGCGGGATGTGCTGGAGCATGTGGAGCGGGTGCTGACCCATGTGCGACGGCTGGAGACCTCGGCGGAAACCTCGGTGCAGATGCATTTTTCGCTGACGGGCGAGCGCACCAACAACATCATGCGGACGCTGACGGTGTTGACGGCTATCTTCCTGCCGCTGAACCTGATCACCGGCGTGTTCGGGATGAACTTCGACAACCTGCCGCTGATCCATCAGGCCACCGGGTTCTGGGTGGCGGTGGCGCTGATGGCCGCGCTCGCGGTCGGGCTCGGCGCGTTTTTCTGGCGCAAGCGCTATCTGGGAACCAGCGGATAAAACGGGCCCCCCAGTCGCTTCGCTCCTGCCCCCAAGGGGCGCCGCCTGGCGGCCTGGCAAAGCCAGATCCGCGGGCGTGGCTGGAGGGGGCCCGGGAGCTGCGCTCCGGCCGGGGGGCAGCGGGCTACTTTTTGTAGGGGTCGGGGAAGCCGAGGGCGAGCATGATCTCGGTCTCGCGGGCCTCCATGCATTCGGCCTCGTCGTCTTCCTCGTGGTCGTAACCCTGCGCGTGCAAGGTGCCGTGAACCAGCATGTGCGCGTAGTGAGCGGTCAGGTCCACGCCCATCTCCCGCGCTTCCCGTTCCACCACCTCCGCACAGATCACCAGGTCGGCAGCGACCACGGGCTCATGCGCGTAGTCAAAGGTCAGGACGTTGGTCGCGTAGTCCTTCTGCCGGTACTCGCGATTGAGCGTCCGACCTTCCTCCGCATCCACGATCCGCACCGCCATCTCGCCCGGCAACTCCAGCGCGGCTCGCATCCATCGCATCACCTTGTGACGCGCCAGCAGCGACTTGTGGCGCGCGTCCGCAAACTGCAAGGACAAACTCAAGTCCGGTTGACTCATCGCTTGCCTCCCGACGTCCGAGACCCCGCAACCTTCGTCCCTCGAGCCACCGACCGCCCACCCGTCACCGCAGACCGGGAGCCCGATGACGCAGCTTTGGACAAAGGCTTCACCAACTGATCAGCCCCCTTGGAAGCGGCCTTGGCGGGAGCCTTGGCAAGAGGTTTGGCCGTAGGATTGGCCGAAGATTTGGTTGGGGCCTTAGCGAGTGTCTTCGCGGGCGCCTTGGCTTGGGTTCTAGCGGGCGGTTTAGCGGACGCTTTGGTCGGCGCTTTGGCGGGTGCCTTTGTCGTCGCCTTGGCAGACGCCCGAGCAGAGCCTCCCGCCGACGTCTTTGTCGCGGCCTTCGACGCGGCGCTCTTCGATGTCCCCGCTGAAGACCTCGAAGCTGTCCTGGCGGCAGCCGGGGTCGGCAACGCAGACCCGGTGGTGGTCGCTTCGCGCTGGCCTTCATTGCGCGGGGCCGCCTCGGCGGTGCTGGCAGAAGGCACTGCCATCGCCGGATTCATCGGGCCTGACCGCGCCAATGCCTCAGCAGCTTCACGCGCCTCCTGCAGTTGCCGCGCCGACTGGCGCTCTTCATAGGCCTGCACGATGCGCGCCACCAGCGGGTGACGCACCACGTCCGCACGGGTGAAGCGCGTCATGGCAATGCCCTCCACGCCGTCCAGCACCCGCTGCGCATCCACCAGGCCGCTGACCATGCCGCGCGGCAGGTCGATCTGGCTGGTGTCCCCGGTCACCACACACTTGCTGCCAAAGCCAATGCGGGTGAGGAACATCTTCATCTGTTCCGGGGTGGTGTTCTGCGCTTCGTCCAGAATGACAAAGGCATGGTTGAGCGTGCGGCCCCGCATGAACGCCAGCGGCGCAATCTCAAGCTGGCCCTTCTCGAACGCCTTGGTCACCCGGTCAAATCCCATCAGGTCATACAGCGCGTCATACAGCGGCCGCAGGTACGGGTCGACCTTCTGCGCCAGATCGCCCGGCAGAAACCCCAGACGCTCCCCCGCCTCCACGGCCGGGCGCGTCAGGATGATGCGTTGCACCGACGACCGCTCCAGCGCATCCACCGCGCAGGCCACCGCCAGGAAAGTCTTGCCAGTGCCCGCCGGCCCAATGCCGAAGCTGATGTCGTGCGAGAGGATCTGCCCCAGATACTGATGCTGATTGGGCGTGCGCCCGGCCAGATCAGCGCGACGGGTGCGCAGCACGATGCCGCCCTCCGGCGCCCCGGCTCCGGCCCCAGCACCTTCACCGGTGCCTCCGCCAGCACCTCCGCTGGCGACACCAGGCGCCCGGACATCCCCAGCCGCCTCGATGATGGCCAGCCGCAGGTCGTCCGGCTCGATCGGGCGGTCCGCCCGCGCATACAGCGATTCGAGCAGCAGCAATGTGCGTTGTACGGAAGGTTTGTCGCCTTCAATCTGGAAATGCTCCGCACGGTGGCTGATGCGCACCCGCAATCCCACTTCAATGGCGCGAAGGTGGTGGTCCAGGGTGCCGCACAAGTGCGAGAGTCGATGGTTGTCGACAGGAGTGAAGTCGTGGCGCAGGTTCAAGACGGCCGAAGCTCCGTATTCAGGGGGGTTAAGCACGCTATTGTCTCCCGCGCGGCCCTTGGCGTGTGGCAGGGCCTGCACAATCATCCTCATGCAGCGTATCCCAGCAAACGACAGTCCTTCGTTTCCCCCCTCGCCCCTGCAGTCCACGCGCCGTGATCTGTCCTCCCTGTCCCCCCTGTCCACCGTCGGCGCGACCGTGCGCAAGGCCAGGACCGGGGTTGCCACCGCCGCCGCACGCGCCGCGACAATCGGAATGGCCGGGTGGCTGATGCAGCCCGCCATGGCCGAGACCGTTGGCGATACCGTTCGCGAGACCGTTCGCGAGACCGTGGCCGAACCTGTGGCCGTCAGCGTGTCCCCGTCCTTCGCGCAAGCCGCCCAGGGCCTGCCCGCGCCGACGTCGCTGGCCCATGCGCATCCGCTGGACTGGCTGATCGGCGGGCTCAATGCCATGGTGCTGACCCTGGCCCTGGTGCTCACCCTCCTGATCTGGCAGCGACGCGCCCAGCGCCACATCGGCTGGCTGGCCGGACTGATGGCAGGCTGGGTGGTGCTGGTCGGGGCCCTGCCCCACACACCCTGGCCCGCCGCCCTGGCCGTGCTCCTGGGCCCCTGGCTGCTGCTGATGGCCGTGCAATATCTGATGCGCCGCGTACGTCGTCAGGACCGGCGGCTGCGGCGCCTGCTGCTGCTCCAGGCGGTCATGCTGCCCTTGACCCTGCTGCTGCCCCTGCCCCATGCCGCGCTGGCCCAGGCGGTGACCTGGCTGCTGGGCGCAGAACTGGTGGCCGCCATGGGGTGGCATGCCTGGCACCTGTGGCAGGACCTGTTTCTGCCGACGCTGGAAGAACGCTATCCGCGCAGCGACTTCATCGCTACCTGCGTGCTGCTGGGCCTGGCGACCGGCGCGGTGCTGAGCGCGTCGCTGCTGCCTGGCACCGGGCTGACCAGCCTGCTGGCCGCCGTGTCGCTCAGCGGTCTGGCGCTGCAACGAGTGCGCGAATTCTCCCGGGCCCTGACCCAGGCCGAACTGCAGGCGCTGCAAGGCGAGCTGCGGATGCAGGAGCGCATTGCCGAGCTGGAGCGGCATTTCGATCAGGTGGCCGAGGCCAAGCTGGAGCAGGTGACCGAGCGCGAGCGCAAGCGCATCGCCGCCGACCTACATGACGACCTGGGCGCCAAGCTGCTCACCATCGTGCACACCAGCGAGTCCGACCGCATCTCCACCCTGGCCCGCGAAGCGCTGGAAGAAATGCGCCTGTCGGTGCGCGGCCTGACCGGCAAGCCGGTTCAGTTGCTGGACGCGCTGGGCGACTGGCGGGCCGAGGTGGTCTCCCGGCTGGCCCAGGCCAACATCCTGGCGGAATGGAAGTCGCCCGCCGAGGACATCGACCACACCTTCCCGGCCCGCGCCTATGTGCAGACCACCCGCATCCTGCGCGAGGCGGTGAGCAACATCATCAAGCACAGCGGCGCCACCCATTGCGTGGTGGGCTGCTCCGCCCAGGACGGCTACTTCTCGGTGGTGATCCAGGACAACGGTCAGGGTATCCCCCTGGAGCTGGAAGGTCGCCTGGACAAGGGACACGGCATGGCCAGCATGAAGTCCCGGGCCAAGCAGATGCATGGCCAGTGCCTCGTGGAATCGGGGCCGGGATGGGGCACGGTCATCCGGCTGACCATTCCGCTGTGATCGGAGGCCCCCGCCTCGCACTGCCAGCGGGCGTGACGCTTTCCCCACGCTGACCGACACCGGCCACAAAGTGGGGTAGGCATGCCGCCTGGAAAGCCGTAGTGTTGCATCGGGGCCCACTGCGTCCGCAGCCGGGCCGTCCTTCCTGCAAATTGAGCAAGAATCGCGCGCCATGAACCACATCCTCCTGCTCGAAGACATTCCCGAAATCCGCGCCTGGCTGAAGGTCCTGATCAAACAGGTCTTCGCCAATGCGGTGGTCACCGAATGCTCCCGGGTGCAGGACGCCCTGCAGCAGGTGGGCAGCCAGCGCTTCACCCTGGCCCTGCTCGACCTGGGCCTGCCGGACGGCTCCGGCGTGGAGGTGATCACCGCCCTGCGGGAGAAGCAGCCGGAAGTGCAGTCGGTCATCGTCACCATCCATGACGATGACGAACATCTCTTCCCCGCCCTGCAGGCCGGCGCCTTCGGCTACCTGCTCAAGGAGCAGTCGCGCGAGCTGCTGGTCGAACAGCTGCAGCGCATCAGCCAGGGCGAGCCGCCGCTGTCGCCCAGCATCGCCCGCAAGGTCATCGCCTACTTCACCTCTCAGCGTCGGCCGCAGGCCGCCGCCGTGCTGCATGAAGTCTCGCTGACCGACCGCGAAACGGAGGTGCTGCTGCGCGTGGCCAAGGGCTTCACCCTGCCCGAGATCGGCGTGCAGCTGGGTCTGTCGCGGCACACCATTGCGGACTACGTCAAGCAGATCTATCGCAAGCTCAATGTGAGCTCGCGGGCGGAAGCGGCCCTGGAAGCCCAGCGTCTGGGCCTGTTCGGGCGGAACTGAACCAGGCGCGGCTGATCGGCCGACCTTCCCCCAACGCCAGCGGATAATGCCGACATGATCGGCAGACTCACTGGCGTCATCGCGGAAAAATCGCCCCCGCAGATCCTCATCGACGTCCAGGGCGTCGGCTACGAAGTCGACGTGCCGATGAGCACCTTCTTCAATCTCCCCGGCCTGGGCGAGCGGGCCAGCCTGCTCACCCATCTCTCCATCCGCGAAGACGCGCATGTCCTGTTCGGCTTCCTCACCGCCGAGGAACGCAACACCTTCCGCCTGCTGATCAAGATCAGCGGGGTCGGCCCGAAGATGGCGCTGTCGCTGCTGTCGGGCATGTCGGTGCCGGAGCTGGCGCAGGCGGTGTCCCGGCAGGAAGCCGGCCGCCTGGTGAAGGTGCCGGGCATTGGCAAGAAAACCGCCGAGCGGCTGCTGCTGGAACTCAAGGGCAAGCTGGGCCCCGACCTGGCCCTGCCGGTCACCGTGGCCAACGACGCCCAGGCCGACATCCTGCAAGCCCTGGTGGCCCTGGGCTACAGCGAGAAGGAAGCCGGCGCTGCGCTCAAGAGCCTGCCGGCGGACGTCTCGGTGAGCGACGGCATCAAGCTCGCCATGAAACACCTCTCCTGACGGCCTGACGCTGCCAAGCCGCCACAATCCTCTCCGTCATGAGCATCCAGACCGACGACTTCACCCCGGCGCCCCAGCAGGCACGGCTGATCAGCGCCCATCCGACCTCGCCGAATGAGGACGCGATCGAACGGGCGCTGCGGCCCAAGCTGCTGGACGAATATGTGGGCCAGGCCAAGGCGCGCGAGCAGCTGGAGATCTTCATCGGCGCCGCCCGCAAGCGCGGCGAAGCGCTGGACCATGTGCTGCTGTTCGGCCCGCCGGGCCTGGGCAAGACGACGCTGAGCCACATCATCGCCGCCGAGCTGGGCGTGAACCTGCGCCAGACCAGCGGCCCGGTGCTGGAAAAACCCAAGGACCTGGCGGCCATCCTCACCAATCTCGAACGCAATGACGTGCTGTTCATTGACGAGATCCACCGACTCTCCCCGGTCGTCGAGGAAATCCTCTACCCCGCGCTGGAGGACTATCAGATCGACATCATGATCGGCGAAGGGCCAGCCGCCCGCTCGATCAAGCTGGACCTGCAGCCGTTCACCCTGGTGGGGGCCACCACACGGGCCGGCATGCTGACCAATCCGCTGCGGGACCGCTTTGGCATCGTGGCGCGGCTGGAGTTCTACACGGCGCAGGAACTGCAGCGCATCGTCACCCGTTCGGCAGCGCTGCTGGGGGCCCCGATCGAGGCGGCCGGGGCGCTGGAAGTGGCGCGTCGCTCACGCGGCACGCCGCGGATTGCCAACCGGCTGCTGCGCCGGGTGCGCGACTATGCGGATGTGAAGGGGGACGGCACCATCACCCTGCACATGGCCGAGAAGGCCCTGGCCATGCTGGATGTGGATCCGCAAGGCTTCGATCTGATGGACCGCAAGCTGCTGGAGGCGGTGGTGCATCGCTTCGACGGGGGCCCGGTGGGCCTGGACAATGTGGCCGCGGCGATCGGGGAAGAGTCCGGCACCATTGAGGACGTGATCGAGCCCTATCTGATCCAGCAGGGTTTTCTTCAGCGCACGCCGCGGGGACGCATTGCCACCCTGGCCGCCTACCGGCATCTGGGGGTGGCACCGCCGCGCCAGGCTGGACAGCTGTTCGACGAGTAGCGCGCGACACTCAGAATGAAAAAAGCGCCTCCTGCGAGGCGCTTTTTTTGTCTGAGGCGAGCACCGGGCGCCAGGCCCGGCTGCACGATCAGAAGTTGTGGCGGATGCCCAGGGCGAACGAGTTGAAGTCGTCGGCCTTGTTGGGCGTCTTGGCATCGATCACCGTGTAGAAGCCATACACCTTGGTGCGCTTGCTCAGGTTGTAGTTGTAGCCCAGCGTGTACTGCTTGCCACCGTTGCGGCCATTGTTGAAGGAGTAACCACCGGCCTTGGTGCCGCCCACGTTGAGGTGGAACTCGGACTGGCCCAGGGTGTACATGCCGGACAGACGACCGATGGTGCGGGTGTCCTTGGCGCCCACCGACTGGGGCTTGCCGCTGTCTTCACGCTGCAGGTAGCCGCCGAAGGTGAACGGGCCCAGTTCATACAGGGCGCGCACGGCGTATTGGTTGGCGTCGCCTTGCTTGGTGTAGCCGGCACCCAGGTGCAGAGGACCTTGGTCGTAGTTCAGCGCAACGTCATAGGCGCGCTTGTCCACGCCTTCACCCGCATGCAGGGAGACTTCAGCATTGAAGCCTTGCAGGTTGGGGGTGAAGTAGGCGATCTTGTTGCTCTGCGGATTGCCGTTCGGGGTGAAGAAGCCCACGCCGGAGTACAGGGCGTCCGACGACGTGCCGGTGTCATGGTTGTGCATGGACACGTAGTCGGCCGTGGCGTAGTAGCTGCCGTTGGTCCAGCGGCCCAGGCGCACCGCGCCGAAGTCACCGGCCAGTTGCACGCTGGCTTCACGATTCCAGAACTGGCTGCCGCCGGTGGCCACGCCGTTGTCGGCATTCAGACCGTGTTCCAGGGCGAAGCTGGCCTTCAGGCCGCTGCCCAGGTCTTCCGTGCCCTTGAAGCCCAGACGCGAAGCATTGTTCTGCAGCACCGAGACGCGATCACCGTTGCCGGTCTTCTGCGATTCCATCGAGGTGTTGATACGTCCCCACAGCGTGACGGAGCTTTGGGCAAACGCCGGAGCGGACAGCGCCGCAACAGCAGCAGCAAGAGCAATCTTCTTCATATTCACCTTCATCTGTTGGAGAAAGTTGTCGCGAATGGCGCGAAGGGCGTACTGCAGAGTGTGCGCAGTATAGAAGTGCGTTGCACGCACCCAATCCCTCACGACGCGAAATTGCAACAGTTGTCGACTAGGGAAATCAACAACAGACGAAAGCCATTTGAATCAGGGACTTGCAGCGGGAAATGCCGATGAACACGGCCTTCCCGCGTTTTGGCGCATTGCAGGTCAATGGCGCCGATTGAATGCATGCTGCGCATTCGCCGACAAATCTGCGGGCGAATCCCACCAAAGAGTGCGTTAGGGAAACCCCGGGGTCGCAGAGCAATCGCAGAGCGCGGACGACACGGTGCGTGATTCGCGCAAAGGGCCGGGGGAGAGGCTCAGGCCCGGGTCGGCTCCGCCCGCGGCATGAAACCGGGCACCCCCGCATCGTCCAGGGACAGGCCTTGCAGATGGTGGTCGTCGTTCCAGCCCACCAGGCTGAAGCCCTGCGGGGTGTGCAGCAGCCGGTTGATGCTGGCATTGCCCAGCAGCCAGCTGCGCGGTGCCTGAAGGTCCACACGGGTGGCGGCGCGGTAGAGGCAGTCCAGCACGCCGCCGTGCGCCACCAGCGCCACCGTCTGGCCCGCATGCGCCAGCGCAATGGCCGAGGCCGCCTCGATGCAACGGGCATAAAAGGTGGTGAGGCTCTCGCCGCCGGGAGGCTCGAAGGTCGGATCCCGCTGTTTCCAGCGCACCGCCGCGTCCGGAAATTCCGCCTCGATCTCGGGCCACAGCCGACCTTCGAAGCGGCCAAAGCTGCGTTCGCGCAGACGCGGGTCGGTGATGACCGGCAGGCCATGCGCCGCCGCCACCGCCTGGGCCGTGCTCAGGGCGCGGTCCAGGTCGCTGGCGTACACGGCATGGATCGTCTGGTCCGCCAGCGCCTCGCCCAGGCGACGGGCCTGGGCCTGTCCCAGGTCATTGAGCGGCAGGTTGAGATGCCCTTGCAGACGGCCTTCCCGGTTCCAGGCGGTTTCGCCGTGGCGAAGGGCAAAGATCAGGGTCGCGTCCACTCAGACGCCCCAGACCACATCGGTCTGCGAGGCGGCTGCCGCCCGCATCAGCTCCAGCAGCGGCCACAGCCGCTGACGCAGGGCCACTTCCGGGGCGGGCGGGGCCTTGCGGCCTTCGGCCTGCGCCTCGGCCTTGGCCCGCTCATGGGCCGCCTGCTCGTCCTCGATGGCGGACTCACCGCGCTGGATCAGGGCCGGCAGGTCGGCCGACTGAAAAATACCCTGGGCCGACGGCTCGCGCCCCAGCACCTGCAGGGCCTGATCGCCGTGCGGCTGCAGCATGATCACGTCCGCACCGGCCTTGGATTTGAATTTGTACAGCACGCTGGTCTCCGTGCCGCCGGGCATGCGGCGGCTTGCGTGCATTGTGCCTTCAGGCGCCGCGCACCAGCCGCACCGACGGCTTGGCCGGGCCATTCACCGGCTCGACCGGGGCCACGGCGTTGACAGCCGCCGACGTCGCCGCAGCAGCCAGCGGGGCCATGACGTCCGCCGGCTTGAAGCGATGCTCGAAGCTGCGCGGATCCAGGGCCGGCGCACACAGGAAGCCCTGGTATTCCTGGCACCCGCAGTTGGCGAGAAAAGCGAGCTGTTCCTCGGTCTCCACGCCTTCGGCGATCACCTTGAGATTCAGCGCCCGTCCCATCTGCACGATGGCATTGACGATGCCCTCGTCGCTGGCATCGCCGGGCAGGCCCTTGACGAAGCTGCGGTCCACCTTCAGTCGCTGGATCGGGAACCGCTTGAGATAGCCCAGGCTGGAATACCCGGTCCCGAAGTCATCGATCGCCAGTTGCAGCCCGAGCTCGGACAAAGCCTGCATCCGGTGCAGCGCTTCGTCCGCGTCGCGCAGCAGCACCGACTCGGTCAGTTCCAGCTCCAGCAGCTCCGGCGGGAGCTGCGCGGCCCGCAGCGTCTGGGCGACGGTGTCCACGAATTGCGGCTGCTGGAATTGCAGGGCCGACACGTTGACCGCCACCGGCACCCGCAGGCCCTTCTTCAGCCAGTCGGCGGCCTGGTCCACCGCCTGCTGCAGCACCCATTGGCCGATGGCGATGATGAAGCCGCTTTCTTCCGCCACCGGGATGAACTCGGAGGGCGGCACATCGCCGCGGTGCGGGTCGCGCCAGCGGATCAGCGCCTCGGCGCCGATCAGCGCGCCGCTGTCCACGGCGATCTGCGGCTGGAAGTGCAGCCGGAACTCGCCCTCCTGCAGCGCGCGGCGCATGGCATGGTCCAGCCGCATGCGCGAGAGCAGGTCCACATCCTTGCGGGGCTGATGGAAACGGAAGGCGCTGCGGCCGCTTTCCTTCACCCAGTGCATGGCGCGCTCGGCGCTGGCCAGCAGGTCGTCCGCACTCGCGCCATCCCCCGGGAACAGCGCAATGCCGATGCTGCAGGTGACGGTGAAGCTGAGCGTGTCGAAGCTGAAGGGCCGCGACATCGCTTCCTGCACCCGGCGGGCCGCATGTTCGGCCCCGCGGGCATCGGCCTGATGGATCAGCAGCGCGAATTCGTCCCCGTCCAGCCGGGCGACGGTGTCCACTTCCCGCAGTGATTCCTTCAGGCGCAGGGCCACTTCCTTGATGACGCGGTCGCCATAGGAGTGCCCCAGGGTGTCGTTGATCTGCTTGAAGCGGTCCAGGTCGACATTGAGCAGCGCAAACGGCGAGGCCTCGCGCCGGGCCATGGCCTGCGCATAGTCCACCCGCTCCAGCAGCGCGCGCCGATTGGGCAGGCTGGTGAGCATGTCGGTGTGGGACAGCTCTTCGATGCGCTGGCGGGCCGCCAGTTTCTCGCTGAGGTCACGGAAGGAATAGACCCGGCCGATTGGCCGCCCGCGACTCCATTGCGGCAGCGACACCCGCTCCAGCACCCGGCCGTCGATCAGCTTGATGTTGTCGCTGGTGTGCAGCAGCGGCGATTCCTGAATGGCGGTCAGCCGCACCGCATAGGCCGGGCCGTCCACCACGCTGCGACGCATCCAGGCCTGGACAGCGTCGTCGTTGCGTTCGTTGAGCAGGTCTTCGGGGATGCCCCACAGCGAGGCCAGTCGCTGGTTGAAGCTGCGGATGCGCCCGGCCAGGTCGGTCACCAGAATGCCGTCGGCGGTTGATTCCAGCGTCGCCCGCAGCTCGGCCAGCAGCGTCTCGCGTTCCTCGTCGTGATGGCGCTGCTGGGTCTGGTCCCGCATGGCCACCAGCCACAGGCCGTGGCCCTCGGGTTGCGGCACATGGCTGATGCGTCGGGACACCCACAGCATGCGGCCATCGGCATGGCGCATCATGGTGTCGGTGTGCAGCGGCTCGCGGCGGCCGATGGCGGCATCCATCCAGAACAGCGCATCTTCCGGCGTGGTCGCCAGCGACTCGATCTGACTGCCGATCAGGTCCCGCGCATCCAGGCCCAGCAAGGCCCGCGAGGCGGCATTGACGGCCACCACCGCATGGCTGCGGGCACACACCAGCCAGACCGCCTCCTGCAGGCCATCGATCAGCCGCAGGAAGGAGGGGTTCAGGATCGCGGCCGGGGCAACAGCGCTCGACAGACCCTCCGGCGCCTTCGTGGCACCCCGCACAGGACGCACCGGTGTCACGCGGCCAGCTCCCGGGACTGCGGCGCGTTGGCGGGTTCGAAGAAATAGGCGATGCGACCGCGCGGCGACAGATAGTCCATCGAGGCGCGCGGCAACTGCTGCGGCTTGAGGCTGCGGCGGATGCCCAGGTCGGGCATCTCTTCCAGGTTCAGCAGCAGGGCTTCGTCGCGCGGCACCTTGGGGTCATGCACCATGACCTTGGGCTTGAGCGGACGGGACGAATTCACCGCCACCACCAGGGCATAACGGTCGTCGGTCAACTGGACCGCCGAGCCGGGGGGATACACGCCCATCATGCGGATGAAGGCATTGAGCATGGTGGCATCAAAGCGGCTGCGGCCCTGCGCGAACATCAGCGACAGGGCTTCATGCGGCGTCATGGCCTTTGCGGCGATCAAGGGATTGCACAGGCCGTCGAAGCGATTCACCAGGGCGACGATGCGGGCCAGGATGCTCATCCGGTCGGCATTGAGATGCTGCGGGAAACCGCTGCCGTCCGCATGCTCGTGATGCTGCGCAATGACCAGCAGCGGCGCCGCACTCACGCCCATCTTCTGCGCCAGCGCCACGCCCTTGGCCACGTGCTGCTGGTAGGCCTGGACTTCGGCCACGGTGAAGCTTTCATCGCGGTGGCGGAAGCGCGGGGTGAGTTCCAGCTTGCCCAGGTCGTGCAGCAGCGCGCCTTGCCCCAGGTCCGCCAGTTCCTCATTGCCCAGACCGAAGGCACGGCCCAGCAGCATCGAGATGATGGCCACATTCAGCGCATGGGCCGAGGCCCGGTCGCCGGCGCCTTCATTGAGCAGGCGGATGTTGATGTCGCCTTCCACCAGCATCTTGTCCAGCAGCGCGCGGGACAGCGCGGCGGAGCGGTCCTTGGCCACCACCGGCTCGCGGGGCACCAGGTCCATCAGCTCACGCAGGGCCGAGGTGGCTTCCGCATATTGACGCTCGCACAGCAGCAGGGCGTCCCGCTGCTGTGCCAGCGCCAGGCGGTGCTGGTCTTTTTCGGGGTCGGAGTCGCCTGCCGATGCCGCCTGCGCACTGGAGGGCGTCGGCACGGCCGGCATCGGGGCCGCTTCCAGCGGCAGGTCGCTGCGACCGGGGCTCCAGCGGACCTGCTTCAGGCCCAGCCGGCGAAGGATCAGCAGTTGCTCTTCCGAGCTGAGCTTGAAACTGCTCAGCGGAAAGGGATGCGACATCCAGCCCAGATCCAGGTGGATGAACATTCCCACCTTGAGCTGGCTGACATCGATCAACGGATCGGCCGACTTGTCCTTCATTTTGATTCCACAGGGTTTCCGCCCCTCTCCGTGCATCGACTGGCGAGGGGGCGAAGTTAAGCCAATTTCGCGTCTGCAGCGCGACACGGCGGACGTTCCAACCGCTTGCGTGCAACTTGTCACAGCTTTTTCCCCTGCCCCCCTATGATCGTTCCCGACCCACCATTCTCATAAAGATTCCGGAGACTGTCATGTTTGCCTACATCTGTGACGCACAGCGGACGCCCTTTGGTCGCTATGCGGGCGCTCTCGCAACGGTTCGTGCGGATGATCTGGCCGCCATACCGATTCGGGCGCTGATCGCACGGAATGCCTCGCTGGACTGGAGTGCCGTGGACGACGTGCTGTATGGGTGCGCCAACCAGGCCGGCGAAGACAACCGCAATGTCGCGCGCATGGCCGCCCTGCTCGCCGGTCTGCCGGTGGACGTGCCGGGCATGACGCTCAACCGGCTCTGCGGCTCGGGCATGGATGCGGTGGGGACGGCGGCGCGGGCCCTGCGCAGCGGGGAAGCCCATCTGATGATCGCTGGCGGCGTGGAGAGCATGAGCCGCGCGCCCTTCGTGATGCCCAAGGCTGACACCGCGTTCTCCCGCAGCAGCGCGCTCTACGACACCACCATCGGCTGGCGCTTCGTGAATCCTCAGATGAAAGCCCAGTACGGCGTGGACGCCATGCCCGAGACGGCAGAAAACGTGGCGTCCGACTTCGGCATCGAGCGCGAGGCGCAGGACCGCATGGCCCTGGCCAGCCAGACCAAGGCTCTGGCGGCGCAGCGCAGCGGTTTCCTGGCGGAGGAGATCTGCCCGGTCACCCTGCCGCAGAAAAAGGGCGAGCCCATCGTGGTCAGCCAGGACGAACATCCCCGCGAGACCAGCCTGGAGGCGCTGGCCCGGCTCAAGGGGGTCGTGCGTCCGGACGGGACGGTGACCGCCGGCAATGCGTCCGGCGTCAACGACGGCAGCGTGGCCCTCCTGATGGCCAGCGAGGAAGGCATTCGTCGCCACAGCCTGACGCCCCGGGCACGGGTGCTGGGCATGGCGACGGCGGGCGTGCCGCCCCGCATCATGGGCATCGGTCCGGCGCCGGCCAGCCGCAAGGTGCTGGCCCAGGTCGGACTGACGCTGGACCAGATGGATGTCATCGAGCTCAATGAGGCGTTTGCGGCGCAAGGCCTGGCCGTGCTGCGCGACCTCGGTCTGCAGGATGACGACCCCCGGGTCAATCCCAACGGCGGCGCCATCGCCCTGGGTCATCCGCTGGGCGCCAGCGGCGCTCGCCTGGTGGCCACAGCGGCCCACCAGCTGCAGCGCACGGGCGGGCGGTATGCGCTGTGCACCATGTGCATCGGCGTCGGTCAGGGCATTGCGGTGGTCATCGAACGCGTCTGACGCTGCCCGCAGCCGCCCCACCCGTTTGGGGGAAGTCTGGGCGACGCACGCGCAGCCGTACGCGTAAGCCAATCATGAGCAAAAGTCAGCCGACGCTGAAAAATTGTCATGACATCGGTCCCATCTGGCCACGCGCTAATCGCACATCACATGGGATACTGACGCTGTCTGGTGGCGCATACCGCTCATATATGAGTGGCATGGCCACGTTTGATAGGTCCGCCCCTCCCTTTGTTGTTGCCAATCGCCCGTCACCTCCCCGTTCCTGCAAGTTGATTTGCGATTGCCGCCCGGCTGATCCCCTTTCGAGTGGGTGACGGGCGCATTTCGCTCCAAAATCACCATTCTGGTGCATGTTCGTGCGGATAGCGTTGGAAACAATGACCCTGGCAACGTTACTTCACAGGGTTGTCCCTATAGTGACGGCCATCTCCTGCCCACGCCCAGCAGATTTGGGCGTTAAACGCACAAACGGTTTACCATGTCCGCTGAACGCTCCCTAGATGATGAACTGACCGCTGCGGTCATTCCTGATGCCCCCGCGGAAGAAGTCCGTACCGGCCCGCTGAAGCGGGACCTGGTGGCCGGCCTCGAAAAGGGTCTGGCGGTCATCGAAGCTTTCGACCAGGAGCGTCCGCGCCTGACCATCAGTGAAGTCGCTGGCCGCACCGGCCTGACCCGCGCTGCCGCCCGCCGCTACCTGCTCACGCTGACCCACCTGGGCTTCGTGTCCCAGGATCGCAAGATGTTTGCCCTGACCCCCAAGGTGCTGCGCCTGGGCCAGAGCTACATGCACTCCGCCCGCCTGCCCCGCATCATCGAGCCCGAGCTGCACAAGCTGGCCTATGCGATGAAGGAAGCCAGCTCGGCCGGCGTGCTGGACGGCAACGACGTGATCTGCATCTCGGCCACCAGCGCCGGCCGCGTCGTGTCCCCCACCCTGCAACCCGGCACCCGCGTGCCGGCCTACTGCACCGCCAATGGCCGCGTGCTGCTGGCCGCGCAATCGCAGGCGGATGTGGATGCCTTCATCGCCCGCCAGGAACTGAACGCCCTGACGCCGCACACCATCACCCATCCGGAGCGTCTGCGCATTGAAATCGCCCGCGCTCGCGCCCAGGGCTATGCGCTGATCGACCAGGAACTGGAACAGGGTCTGCGCTCGGTGAGCGTGCCGCTGAAGAACTACAAGGGTGACACCGTCGCCGCCATGGCCATCAGCGTGCATGCGTCGCGCATGAGCATGGAACAGATGGTCGAGCACTGCCTGCCGCCGCTGCTGCAAGCCCAGGCTCACCTGCGCATGCTGCTCTGAACGGCGCACGCCGCCTCGATCAACGCCGCCGCGGTTCGCCGCCGCGGCGTTTTTCTTTGGCGAGTGCCGGTCAGTCCGCCCAGAGTCGATGCTTCAGCAGCGGGCTCACCCGGTAGCGCTCGCTGCGGTAGCTGGTGAACAGCCCTTCCAGCAGCTGAACGACCGGGGCGGCGCCCAATTGCGCCAGCCATTCGAACGGGCCGGCCGGGTAGTTCACGCCCAGCTTCATCGCGGTGTCGGCCGCCGGTGCATCGCACACGCCCTGCCAGACCGCATCAGCCGCTTCGTTGATCAGCATGGCGATGGTGCGGGCCACCACCAGCCCGGGAATGTCCCGCAGCACCAGCAGCTCCCAGCCCAGGTGCTGGAACAGATGCCGCACTGTCGCTTGCTGGGCCTCGGTCACCTTGGGTCCGAAAGCGACGGCCAGACCCTCCGCACGGTCCGGCGCCAGCGGCCAGTCCATCACGGCCAGGGCCGGTTGCCGCCGTTGATGGGCCAGCTCCGCCGCGCAGCGGCCATCGGTGAGGTGCAGCGCCAGCCCGTCCACCCACAGCCCCTGCCAGTCCGCCTCCGGCATGGTCGCCACCGTCAGCCCGCGATGGGTCAGCCATCCGGCCAGGCGGTCCACCATCGGGCCCTGCCCGGACAGCGTCACCAGCGGCGCGGCCGTGTCCGGGACGGCCACCGGTGCCGCGGTTTCCGGCACTCCGTCATAAAAACCCTTCCCGACTTTGCGACCCAGCCGGCCGCCGTCCACCAGCGCCCGCTGGACCAGAGACGGCTGGAAGCGCTTGTCGCCGAAGTTGGCCTCGAACACTGACTGGGTGACCAGCGCATTGGTGTCGTGGCCGATCAGGTCCATCAGCTCGCAGGGCCCCATCCGGAAGCCCGCCCCGCGAAGGGCACGATCCAGCACCGCAGGGGTCGCGCCCTGCTCCTGCAGGACCTGGAGGCTCTCGGCGTAATAGGGCCGCGCAATCCGATTGACGATGAAGCCTGGCGTGGACTTCGCATGCACCGGCGTCTTGTTCCAGCGCCGGGCCAGGACCTCGATGGCCTCGGCAGCAGCGGGATCGGTCTCGGCCCCCCACACCACCTCCACCAGCTTCATCAGCGGCACCGGATTGAAGAAGTGCATGCCCACCAGTCGCTGCGGCGTCGTCATGCCGTTGGCCAGCGCGGTGATGCTGATCGACGAAGTGTTGGACGCGATCAGCGCATCCGCGGGCAACAGCTCGTCGAGTTCCTTCAGCAGGGCCCGCTTGGGTGCCAGTTGCTCGATGATCACTTCCACCACCAGGGCGGCGTCCGCCAGCTCCGCCACCGACGCGGCCGGATGCAGACGCGCCATCACCGCCGTTCGTTCCTCGTCGGCCATCCGGCCCTTGGTCACCAGGGCCGCCAAGGCCTGGCCGATCTTGTCGATGGCCGCCTGCGCCGCGCCTTCCCGCACATCCATCAGTTGCACGGGATGCCCGGCCTGGGCCGCCACCTGGGCGATGCCGGCGCCCATCACACCGGCGCCGATCACCGCCACCGGAGCCTGTGCCGGGGCGGCAGTGGTCACGCGCCACGGCTTGTGTTGTGCTGTCATGGCGTGTCTCCTCAACGATCAGCGTCTGAAGGCGGCACCCACGGCGCCGGCTGCTTGGCCAGGAAGGCGGCGAAGCCATCCCGGGCTTCTGCCCCGGTGCGGACACGGGCGATGGTCTGAGCCGTCAGCTCACGCACCTGCGGCGTGATCGGGCCGACCGACAGCTGTGACATCAGCCGCTTGATTTCCGTCTGCGCCTGCGGACCGCCGGCCAGCAGGTCCTGGATGCAGGTCTGGACGGCCGACTCCAAAGCGTCAGGCTCGACCACCTGCTGCACCAGTCCCAGCTGCAGGGCCTCCTGGGCGCCGATGCGGCTGGCGGTCAGGGCCAACCGACGCGCCTGGCGCGGCCCCACCGCATTCACCACATACGGGCCGATGACCGAGGGAAGGATGCCAAAGCGCGCTTCGCTGACCGCAAACTGTGCGCCGGACGAGGCAATCGCCAGGTCACAGGCCAGCGTCAGCCCGACGCCGCCGCCCAGCGCCACGCCATGCACCTGCGCCAGCGTCGGCTTGGGGCAGCGGGCCAGTCCGTCGAGCATGGCGGCAAACTTGCGGGCATCCTCCAGGTTCCAGTCCTGCGAGGCTTCAGCCGCCCGCTTCATCCACTGGATGTCCGCCCCGGCGCTGAAAGCCTTGCCCTGCCCCGACAGCACGATCACCCGCACGGCGGGGTCCTGCCCCAGCCGGTCAAAGGCTTCGGTCAGCTCGGCGATCATGGCCTCGTTGAAGGCGTTGAACACCTCCGGCCGGTTCATCAGTACCCGGGCCACGCCGCGGGCATCGGTTGTGATCTGCAGTGTCTCCACACATTCTCCTGGCTCTGCCGGGGGGCCACGCGCGGCGCGGCCCCGGGTCTGGCGGTCCTTGTTTGGCCCGGAGTATCGCAGTGCGAGGAGCGCCGCCCCTGCAATTGCGGGACTCATGGCTTTTGGCAGTTCCGTGTCTTTTGGCATAGGCTCAACGTTCCGTCGGGCTTGCCCGCACTCCTTTCATGCGCCTGTGATGAAAAAAGCCTTTCGTCTGACCCTGCTGGCGACCGCGATGCAGTTCGCCGCCCTTGCCATGGCCGCCCCGCCGCAGTCGGGCCTGGACCTGTCCGGTGCGGACAAGACCGCCCGCCCGCAGGACGATCTCTTCCGTGCCGCCAACGGCCACTGGCTCTCCCACACCGTCATCCCGAACGACAAGTCCTCCTTCGGCGCCTTCACGGTCCTGGCCGACATGACCGACAAGCGGGTGCGCAGCATTGCCGAGGAGCTCGCCGCCAAGAAGGCCAAGACCGGCAATGACCAGAAGATCGGCGACTACTACAAGGCCTTCCTGGACACCGGCGCCATCGACAAGGCGGGCCTGACGCCACTGCGTCCGATGCTGGACAGCATCAACGCCCTGCAGACGCGCGAGCAATTGGCCGCCTGGATGGGCAAGGCCAGCGGCGTCGTCAACACACCGGTCGGACTGGACATTGAAGCCGACTATGCCGAGCCGGGCACCAATCGCCTGCAGGCCGGCCAGAGCGGACTCGGTCTGCCGGACCGCGACTACTACCTGAAGAAGGACGACGAACGTCTGGCCAAGGCCCTGGGCGCCTACAACAACTACCTGGAGACCCTGGCCCGCCACGCCGGTCTGAAGGATCCGGTCGATGCCGCACGCCGCGTTCTGGCGCTGGAGCGCAGCCTGGCGGAAGTGCAGTGGGACAAGGTCGAGCTGCGCGATCCGACCAAGGTCTACAACCCCATGACGCCGGACGAGCTGGCCGCCAAGGCCCCCGGCTTCGACTGGAAGGGCTACCTCGCCGCCGCTTCACTGCCGCAGCTGGACAAGCTGGTGGTGCTGGAGCCGAGCTACTTCGTTGCGGTGGCCAAGCTGCTGGGCGAAGCTTCGCTGGACGACTGGAAGCTCTACCTGACCCTGCACACGCTGGACAACCACGCCGAGCTGCTGCCCAAGCCCTTCCGCGAAGCGCATTTCGCCTTCCATGGCCAGGCCCTGAGCGGCCTGAAGACCGAGCAGGCCCGCTGGCAAAAGGGCGTGGACCAGGTCAATGCCGCGCTGGGTGAGGCGGTTGGACAGGTCTATGTGAAGCGCTACTTCCCGGCCGCGGACAAGGACCGCATGCTGGCCCTGGTCAACAACCTGCTGGCGGCCTACAAGACCTCGATCGACGGCCTGAGCTGGATGACGCCGGCCACCAAGGCCCAGGCGCAGGACAAGCTGTCCAAGTACATGATCAAGATCGCGTACCCGGACACCTGGCGCGACTACGGCAAGCTGGAAGTGCGGGCGGGCGAGGCCCTGGGCAACGACATCCGCGCCGCCCAGTTCGAATGGCAACGCAAGGCCGCCATGGCCAGCAAGCCGGTGGACCGCCGCGACTGGCTGATGACGCCGCAGACGGTCAACGCCTACTACAACCCCACGATGAACGAGATCGTGTTCCCGGCCGCCATCCTGCAGCCGCCCTTCTACAACCCGAAGGCGGACGATGCAGTGAACTACGGTGCCATCGGCGCGGTGATCGGCCACGAGATCAGCCACGGCTTTGACGACCAGGGCAGCCAGTTCGACGGCAACGGCGCCCTGCGCAACTGGTGGACCGATGAAGACCGCAAGGCCTTCGACGCCATCGGCGCCCGACTGGTGGCCCAGTACGACAGCTACGAGCCCATCCCCGGCAAGCATGTGAACGGCAAGCTGACCCTGGGTGAGAACATCGCCGACCTGTCCGGCCTGCAGATCGCCTACAAGGCCTATCTGCGCTCGCTGGGCGGCAAGCCGGCGCCGGTGATCGACGGCTACACCGGCGAGCAGCGCTTCTTCATGGGCTGGGCCCAGGCCTGGCGCCAGAAGACCCGTGAAGAGCGCGAGCTGACGCTGCTGACGGTGGACCCGCACTCGCCGCCGGCCTTCCGGGCCAACGGCGCGGTGGTGAACCATGACGGCTTCCATGAGGCCTTCAAGACCCGCGAAGGCGACAAGATGTACAAGGCGCCGGACGCCCGCATCCGCATCTGGTGATGCACTGAAAAGAACGGGGCCTCGCCATCCTTGCGGATGCGAGGCCCCGTTGGTTTTTGGAGGCTGCGCGGGCGGTGGATTCAGCGCCCCCGCTCGCCCATCAAGGCTGGCGGTATTGCTGGATCACGTGGCGATACCAATGGGCGCTGTCCTTGGCCAGCCGCTGCTGGGTCGCATAGTCCACATGGAACAGGCCGAAGCGCTTGAGGTAGCCGGAGTTCCACTCGAAGTTGTCCAGCAGGCTCCAGTAGAAGTAGCCGCGGACATCCGCCCCCAAGGCCACCGCCTGCGCCAGCGCCGACAGATGGCTGCGCAGATAGGCGATGCGTTCCTTATCCGGCACCGTCCCGTTGACCACGCTGTCGGCATTGGCCATGCCGTTTTCGGTGATGTAGAGCGGCGGCGGGGTGTATTCGCGGGTGATGCGCAGCAGATGCTGGGTCAGCGCCTGCGGATAGATCTCCCAGCCCATGTCGGTGAAGCCGAGTTCCCCGGGCGGGCTCACGGCCGGCTGCTGGGTGCTGATGAAGCTGCGGGTGTAGAAGTTCACCCCAAGGAAGTCCAGCGGCTGCTGGATCAGCGCCAGATCACCCGGCTGGATCTTCGGCGCATCCGCGCCCAGATGCTCGATGACGTCGGCCGGATAGTGGCCGCGAAACACCGGATCCATGTACCACCGCGTGCTCAGGCCGTCGTCGATGCGTGCCGCGCGGCGGTCCGCCTCGAGCAGGGGCTCCGCCGGGAACGAGGGGGTGAAATTCAGCACGATGCCCAGCTGCGCCTTGGGGCCGACGGCCCGCATCGCCTGGATGGCCGCGCCATGCGCCATCAGCAGATGGTGTGACACCTGCGCCGCTTCTGCGCGGCTGGTGTGGCCGGGCGCGAACTGGGCGGTCTCATACCCCAGCGTGGCGGAGCACCAGGGTTCATTGAGCGTGGCAATGCTGCCCAGCCGGTCGCCGAAGCGGCGCGCCACTTCGGCGGCATAGTCGGCAAACAGCGGCACCACATCGCGCGAGAGCCAGCCGCCGATGCCGTCGTCCAGCGCCTGCGGCAGGTCCCAGTGATAGAGCGTGGCATGCGGGCGGATGCCCGCTTCCAGCAGCTTGTCGATCAGCCGGTCGTAGAAGGCAAACCCGGCTTCATTCCAGGCGCCCCGGCCCAGCGGCTGCACGCGCGGCCAGGCAATGGAGAAGCGGTAGGCGTCCAGGCCCAGCCACTTCATCAGGTCCACATCCTCCCCGTAGCGGTGGTAGTGGTCACAGGCGATGTCGATGTTGGAGCCGTCATTGATGCGTCCGGGCTGGGCGCAGAAACGGTCCCAGATCGACTCGCCCTTGCCGTCCTCGCGGGCGGCGCCCTCGATCTGCGCGGCGCTGGTGGCCGATCCCCACTGGAAACCGGCAGGGAGGGTGGCAATCAGGTCGCGGATCAGGGCGGTATCGGTCGCGGGCGTGGCGTCGGAAGGCTGCATGGTCTTTCTGGTCATGGCGGAATCAAAGGCAGGGAGCGGCACGGCCCGCCAACGCCCTCAGGCCAGGCGGTGCTGTGCAATCAAACAAGGACGGACCGGGCGCTCCCATCACCTGCCCGTCAGAAGTTGTAGCCCGCGTTCAGGCCGAAGGTGCGCGGTGCCGAGTACTGCGCCGTCCAGATCGGATTGGCGTAGCTGCCGGCACTGCCTGCGCTGGTCTTGATCTTTTCGTCGCTCACATTGCGGACGTAGAGATCGGCATACCAGTTGCGCTTGGAGCTGTAGCGCACCGCGATGTCGGCCGTGGAATAGGCCTTCTGACGGTCGCCGTCGCCCAGGTTGAACACCGACAGCCAGTTGGCGCTCTGGTAGTGGAAGCTGATGCGCGGTGCCACGGCATCCCCGTTGGACAGCGGGAAGTTGTGCTCGTACATGACCTGCAGGGCCACCTTCGGCGCATGCGGCAGCTCATTGCCGGTCACGTTCACGCAGTTGCCGCCCAGGGTCGCATCAAAGCAGGCCGGCAGGGCATAGTCGTTGGACGAGGCCACCAGCTGACCGAGCTTGGTCTTGGTGTAGCTGGCACTGAGCTGCAGCTTGTCATCCGGCGTGATGAGGTAGGCGGTTTCCAGCTCCACGCCCGAGACCTTGGCCCCTTCGGCATTGCTGTAGGCGAACTGGCGATTGCCACTGACGATGACCGGGGCGCTGAACTGGAAGTCCTTGAACTTCATGTGATAGACGCTGGCATTGAAGGTCATGCGTCCGTCCAGCAGCGTGGACTTGTAGCCGGCTTCGTAGTTGGTCAGCGTCTCGGGGCCATACGGCAGGCCGCCGTCGCCGGAGCCGCCGGACTTGTAGCCGGTGGACACGCTGGCGTAGACCATGGTGGTCTTGCTCAGGTCGTAGGCGGCGCGGGCCAGCCAGGTGGTCTTGTTGCCGGTGTAATGGGCGTCGTTGATGTTGCCCGCGTTGTAGCCGTTGGCCGGAATCGTCGGGTCCACCGACGGATTCAGCGGAATCTGCGGCGCGGCGGCATTGCCGGCCCAGAACCATCCGCGACCGCCCTTGTTCTTGCGGTCGTCATGCGTGTAGCGCAGGCCGCCAGTCACGTGGAAGGCTTCGGACAGGTTCCAGGTCGCCTGGCCGAAGGCGGCGCTGGAGTCCACCGTTTCCTTGGGCTGGATGAAGGACCCTTGCCAGTTCACGGTGCCCTGCTGGGTGCCGTTCATGATGGGGATGTCGAAGCGGATGCCGTTGTCTTCCGCGGCGTAGTACAGACCCAGCACCCAGTCGATGGTCTGACGCTCATTGCTTTGCAGCGTCACTTCATGGCTGTGGCTGGTGTACTTGCTCCACACGGTGTTGTCGGCCTGGCTCGGGCCGCCGGTGGTGAAGCTGGTGGGCACATTGACGCCGAAGTCCTGGTCGAAGGTGCCCGATCCCTTGAAGTGGGTGTAGCCCGCCACGTAGGCCAGGGCCATGCCGCCCAGGTCGTATTCGAGCCGGCTGCGGATGGAGGTGGAATCACGCTTGAGCGAAGGCGCCGTGTCGATCAGGGCCGACCAGAACTTCTCTCCTTCGCGAGGCGTCTGCATCAGGCTCATCGAGGGCGTGCCGCGATCGGCGAACTGCTCCAGAGAGACGTCCCAGCGCAGCTTGTCGCTCGGCTTGATCAGGAAGCTCAGCCGCGCCGCCGTCTGGTTCTGGGCGTTGTACTTGTCGCCGCCCTGGACAAACAGGTTGGTGTTGATCGGCTGGAAGCCGACAGCCGTGCCGCCGCCCGCCACATAGGCGTTGTAGGCCGCCTGCTGCGAGGCCAGCGAGATATTGGGCGGACGCTGGTAGGAGACGTAGCCGTCATGCTGCTCGTGGGCAAAGGCCACACGGGCGGCGATGGTGTCACCCAGCGGAATGTTGACCGCGCCCTTGATGCCCATGCGGGCGTAGTTGCCCACACCGCCTTCGACATAGCCGGAGGTGTCACGCAGCACCGGCTTGGCCGTCTTCATGTTGATGGTGCCGACGGTGGAGTTGCGGCCCCACAGCGTGCCCTGCGGTCCGCGCAGCACTTCGATGCCGTCGAGGTCGAACAGCATGGTGGCGGCACCTTCCGGACGCGGCGCAAACACGCCGTCCACGAAGAGCGCGACTTCCGGGTCGGCATATTCGGTCTTGGCGCTGTCATTGCCGATGCCGCGCAGTGTGATGCTGACGATGCCGTGGTCGCCCTGGCCGGTGCCCTGCATGCTGGGCACCAGGTTGAAGACGTCGAGCATGCTCTTCACATGCGCATCATCCAGGGTCTGGGAGTTGATGGCGGTCACCGAGACCGGGGTCTTCTGCAGCGAGGTGGCCCGCTTGGTCGCCGTCACCAGCACCTGCGGCAGGGCCTGCTTGCCGTCGGCGGTGGTGGTGGCGGTGCCGCTTTGCGGGGCGTTGTCCTGCTGCGGTGCGGCCTGGGCGACGGTTTGCGAGGCAGGTGCCGCTGGTGTGTCAGGGGCCTGCTGGGCCTGAACGGTTCCCGCCATCAGGGCGAGCACAGCGAGTTGGACGGGAGTGACCAGCCCGATGGCGGGCCGGCGGGACGAAGCTGTAGTCATGTTGTCTCCTGGGTGGCTCTGAAAGCTCTTCAACGTTTGTTCTTGTCGTTTGCAGGCATCCTAGGCAATGGCTGACAACGTTGTCAACGGGAAGATTGACACCGTTGTCATTTCGGGCACTATCATTTACCCGTAGTGGCTACCGTGATCACTGAGAGGCCAAAGAGCCGATGGACACGGGCCTGCCGCTCGACTGATGCCTTTGCACAACACAGCACAAACACGGAGACACCTGGGCATGAAGGCGATTCAAGACATTCTGATTGTTGGGGGTGGCACAGCCGGCTGGCTGACCGCCGCATTTCTGGCGCAGCAACTGGGCACGGCCAATGGCGGTGTGCAGATCACGCTGGTGGAGTCGAGTGACATCGGCATCATCGGCGTGGGGGAAGGGACGTTCCCCTCGATCCGAGGCACCTTGTCGGCGATCGGCATTTCGGAATCCCGATTCCTGCAGGCTTGTTCCGCCACCTTCAAACAGGGGGTGCAGTTCAACGACTGGGTGCGGCCGCCGGCGGGAGATCGGGGGCCAGGGGACGCGGGCCGCGATCACTACTTCCATCCGTTCAGTCTGCCCAGCCAGCGCCCCGGTGCCCCGGAGCTGCTGCCCTACTGGCTGATGGGAGACGCCGGGCCGGACCGGGCCTTCGCCGAAGCGGTGACGCTGCAGAAAGCGGTGGTCGATGCACGCCATGGCCCCAAGCGGCCGACGGACGGCGACTATCTGGGCGCGCTCAACTACGCCTATCACTTCGACGCAGGTCGCTTTGCAGCACTGCTGGCCGAGCAGGCACAGTCGCTGGGCGTGAAGCGGGTGATCGCCACGGTGGACCAGGTGGAGCTCGATGAACAGGGCGCCATCGCCGCTGTGGTCACCCGGGAAGCGGGGGTACTGCGCGCCGGCCTGTATGTGGACTGCAGCGGTTTTCATGCCCGCTTGATCGGGCAGGCGCTCGGCTCGCCCTTCACCTCGCTGAACGATGTGCTGTTTGTGGACCGTGCGCTGGCGATGCAGGTGCCCTATGAGCGCCCGGATGCCCCCATTGCCTCCTGCACGATGTCCACCGCGCAGCGCAATGGCTGGATCTGGGACATCGGCCTGCAGGAGCGCCGCGGCATTGGCCATGTCTACAGCAGCCGCCACACCGATGACGAGCAGGCGGAGCGGGAACTGCGCCGCTACATCGGCCCTGCTTCGGACGCGCTGAGCCCACGCAAACTCACGCTCAATGTGGGTTATCGCGACACGCAATGGGTGAAGAACTGCGTGGCGGTGGGGCTGTCAGGCGGGTTCCTGGAGCCGCTGGAGTCTTCCGGCATCGGGCTGATCGAGACAGCGGCCTATCTGATTGCGCAGCTGTTCCCGTTTGATGGGGACACGGCGCCGGTGGCGCGTCATTTCAACCGCTTCATGGCCGAGCGGTATGCCCGTATCGTGGACTTCATCAAGCTCCACTATGCGCTGACCCGGCGCCGGGACACGGCCTTCTGGCGCGACAACGCCGACCCGGCCTCGCATCCGGACAGCCTGAAGGACAAGCTCTCCATGTGGCGCCAGCGACCGCCGCAGCGGCTGGACTTCATCACCGACGTGGAGATGTACCTGCCGGCGAGTTGGCAGTATGTACTCTACGGCATGGAGTACGAGACGCGGTTGGACGCCGCGCGAGCGCCCTTGCGGCGGGCGGAGGAGGCGCGCAAGGAGTTCGGCATGATCGCGCAGCTGGGGCAGCATGCCGTGCGGGACCTGCCGCGGCATCGGGATCTGATCGAGACGATGCTGAGCCGTGCGGGCTTGAAGATGGCGGCCTGAAGCGGCGGAGCCGATCAGCTCGACGCAGCCTTGCGGGAGCGGGTCGGCTTGTCCACCGATGCGGCGGTGGAGTCCCGCACGATGAGTTCGTGCTTGAGCACCTTGTGCTGTGTGCCTGCGCCCGCGGCCGCTGTCTTTGCGCCGCCATCGCTGGCGCGGGTGCCGACCAGCAGATCGACCGCGGCCCTGGCCATCTCGTCCATCGGCTGACGCACGGTGGTCAGCGGCGGCCAGACACGCGCGGCGGCCGGCGTGTCGTCGAAGCCGGCGATGGAGAGATCCCCCGGCACTTCCAGGCCCAGGCGCTGCGCAGCGACCAGCACGCCCAGCGCCATCTCGTCGTTGCTGGCGAACACAGCGGTGGGCCGCTGGCGACGGCTCAGCAACTGGTAAGCCGCCTCCACGCCGGTGGGGAAGGTGAAGTCGCCCTGCACCACCAGGTCCTTGTCCAGCGCAATGCCGTGGGCCTTGAGCGCAGCGGCATATCCCTGGTAGCGGCGCTTGGACGCCACCTGGTCCCGCGCCCCCTTGATGATGGCAATGCGCTGGTGGCCCAGGCTGATCAGCAGGTTGGTGATTTCTTCGGCGGCATGCACATCGTCCATGCGGACGCTGGGATGCGCGGGATTGTCGGCAGCGGGGGAGATCAGCACGCAGGGCGTCTGGCTGTCACGCAGGGCCTGCAGCACCTGCGGGTTGTCGCACAGCGGCGGCGTGAGGATCATGCCGTCCGGACGCAGCGCGGAAACCATGCGGTCCACCTGCATCGGCAGGTCGGGCGCGTCGTTGTGCAGGGACTCCACCACCAGGTGGTAGCCGGCTTCGCGACAGCGCAGCGTGGCACCCTGCTGGACACCGCCCACAAAGGCCGCGCTGGGATCGTAGTAGAGCAGCCCGATGAGGAAGGATCGGCCACCGGCCAGGCTGCGGGCCGATTGCTTGGGCCGGTAATGGAGGCGGGCCATGACCTGCTCCACCTGCTCCCGCGTATCGGCATGCACGCCAGCCTCGCGATTCACGACGCGGGAGACGGTCTTGATCGACACCCCCGCCTCACGGGCGACGTCGATGATGGTGGCGGGTTTGGGCATGCGGGGATTTTGGCCCAAACCCTTCGAGTCCATGCGTGATGTCCACGGGACTTCACCGTCTGGGCTTCTGAATGGAATTCAGAATAGAAAAAGGGGTCAGCGATTGCTGACCCCTTTTCGTATTTGGTGCCCAGGAGAGGACTCGAACCTCCACGGAGTTACCCGCTAGTACCTGAAACTAGTGCGTCTACCAATTCCGCCACCTGGGCTTTCAGGATTTATTCACTGACCGATTGATGCAGTTCTATCAACATCTGCGACCTCTTGCGTGGCCTGCCTTGCGGCGTTGCAGTTGTTTTCTGCGTCGATCAGCGAAGAATTAGACTTTAGCACAAGTTGAGGGCTTGGCAAGCGTTTTATCCACCCCAATGCGTGCTTCCCAAACGCGCGTGCGGATCAAAGAGACTTTGTACGCGCTTCGCCCATTCCAAAGTTGGCGGCGAGACCTGACGCCAATGCGCCGCGTAGGCCGTCTGCAGTTGAGGCCCCACGCCGTGCTCCGCACTGATCGAGCCCCCGTGGGCGGCCACCAGTCGGTACAGCCCTTCCCGCAGGGCCAGTTCTTGCTCAGGCGCCAGCGGGCCCGCTTCGGACGGCCACACCATGTTGAAGTGCATGCCGCCGTCGCCCAGATGACCAAAATCAGCCAGGCGCATTTGCGGATGATGCAGGGCCAGCCAAGCCGAGCCCTCCTCCCGGAAGACCATGAACGCCCGCCGCGGCAAGGACAGGTCCAGGCCGATGACCTTGCCCTGCGCCCGCAGGCCTTCACTGATCCGGTGACGCAGGCCCCAGATGGCTTCGTCGGCATCCAGCACCGCATCCGCCACCCGGCCGCTCTCGAATTCCGATTCCAGCCAGCCTTGCAGCAGCCCGTTCAAATCCAGTTGCTCGGCGGGCAACTCACTGCTGAGCTCAATCAGCAGCGCATAGTCGGGCAGCGCGCCACTGAACCAGCGGGATGCATCCTGCCCGTGCAAGCCCGCCTCCAACGCCGCCCGGCTGATGCCTTCAAACGCGGAGACCAAGACGCCCCAGCGCTGCATCACCGTCTGATACAGCGGGAACACCGGCCCCAGGCCGCTGGGCGCGACCAGCGCCACCGCCCGCTGACGCGGCAGCGGGCTGAGCTTGAGCGTCGCCTCGGTGATCACCCCCAGGCTGCCGGACGAGCCGATGAACAACTGCCCCAGCGCCAGCGCCGAGTTGTCCTTCTGCAGCCCCTGCCCGCAGCGCAGCACCTGCCCCGCAGGTTCAGCCAGCACCACTTCCAGTCCCAGCGTGTTGGCGCGGACGTCCCCATACCGCAGCATGCGGGTGCCGCCAGTGTTGTGGGCCAGCATGCCGCCGATGCTCGGGTCGGCACTCAGGTCCACCGGAAACCAGAGCCCGTGCTCGGCCAGCCGCTCATTCAACTCGGACAGGCGGAATCCCGCAGACAGCCGTACCGTCCGGTCCAGCAGATCCAGCTCGAACACCTGCTTGAGCCGCTCAGTGCTCAGCAGCAGGTCGCGCGAGGCGTCCGTCGGCGTGCCCGCCCGCACCAGCCCGGTATGCGCGCCCTGCGCAATCACCCGGGCGCCGTGCTCGGCCGCCAGCGTCATCAGGGCGGAGACCTCCGTCACCGTGGCCGGCCGCACCATGCCGGCGGCCTGCCCGGCGCCGTACCGCGCCGGTTGCAGATAACGGGCTTCGATGTCGTCGCCCTCCTGCACCTGCGCCTCTCCGCACAGGCCCCGGGCCTGCGCCAGCAAGCCGCTCAGCATGCAGGCGCCTCGTCCGTCGTTGCCTGGCCCGCTGTCATCTTGAAGATGCCGGTGGCATTGCCGGCGTCGAAGGCCAGGTCCAGGGCGGTCGAATCCGGCAGGCATTCGCGCTGGATGAACTCATGGAAGCTGCCCGGCACTTCCAGCATCACCCGTTGGCCACGGTCATGGAACTCTCGCATCACACGGGCCGCGCGGAAGGCGGTCTGACGCACCCGGCCAGTGGCCGAGGTTTCGATGCTGTCCTTCACCGGCCGTCCCAGATCGCGCTGCGCCTGCGCCACCGCGGCCACGTCGGCCACCCGATCGGTGGCATGGTTGAAGGCATTGCCCTCGGTGGAGATCCAGGCCATCTCGGCGGACTCGCTCAGCAGCGCCTGGTAGTCATCCGCCTCGAACAGCCCATGATGCCGGGCGAAGCAGGCGATCAGATGCGGCAGCAGCACTTCCGCGGACGACCGCGGCAACTGACGGTCGCGCGCCAGTTGCTCCAGCAATGCCAGGTCCGACGGGGACAGCGGGTCCCGCGAGCTTGCCAGCACCCGGGTCACCGTCGCCTGGAAGGCCTCGGAGAATCGCTCGGGATGCAGCTCGGACACGAAGTACTGGGCGATGTCCTCCGGCAGGTCCGCATGCCGCCAGGCACGGCCGGTCATCTTGAGCTTGGTCAGCGGATAGGTCGCCGCCAGCTCAAAGCCCAGCGGTCGCAGCACCCGGGTGATGGAGGCCTCACCGGGCGGCAAGGCTCCGCTGGGCCAGGCCACGGTGCGCAAGGCGCCGTGGTCGAACACCAGCCGCTGACCGGCCCGCTGAAGATCCGCCACATAGGCCGATGCCATCGGCACGCGCCGGGTGACGTCCAGGAACAGCGCCATGTTCAGCGCCTGCGCCAGCTCCGCACGGCTCACCGTCTCGCCCACCGGACGCAGCAGCGCCGCCACCACGTCCAGCTGCGCAAAGGCCTGGCGGGCCGGGACTTCGCCCAGCGCCACCGTCAGCAGCCGATACACGCCGCTCGCTTCAAACGGTGCGCCCGTGACGGGAGCGTCCGCGCGCTTCGCGATCTCAGACATCGAACTTCACACCCTGCGCCAGCGGCAGCTCGCGCGAATAGTTGACGGTGTTGGTGGTGCGGCGCATGTAGGCCTTCCACGCATCCGAGCCCGACTCGCGTCCGCCGCCCGTTTCCTTCTCGCCGCCAAAGGCGCCGCCGATCTCTGCACCGGAGGTGCCGATGTTGACATTGGCAATGCCGCAGTCCGAGCCGGTGGCGCTGACAAAGGTCTCGGCCTCGCGGATGTCATTGGTGAAGATGGCCGACGACAGCCCCTGGGGAACGTCGTTCTGCAGGGCGATGGCTTCGTCCAGGGTCTTGTACTTGAGCGTGTACAGAATGGGGGCGAAGGTCTCCTGACGCACCACCTCGGTCTGCGCCGGCATGCGGACCAGCGCCGGGACGGCATACCAGGCTTCCGGATACCGCGAAGCCAGCGCCCGTTCGCCACCGAAGACTTCACCGCCCTGCTCCCGCGCGGCGGCGAGAGCCGACTGCATCGCATCGAACGCAGCCTTGTCGATCAGCGGGCCGATGAGATTGCCCGGCTCGATCGGGCTGCCGATCTTGAGCTGGGCCCGGGCGCGTTCCAGGCGCTGGACCAGTTCGTCATGGATGGACTCATGGGCGATGACGCGCCGGGTGGTCGTGCAACGCTGACCGGCCGTGCCGTAGGCCCCGAACAGAATGCCGCGCACAGCCAGATCCAGATCCGCGCTGGGGGTGACGATGATGGCGTTGTTGCCGCCCAGCTCCAGCAGGCAGCGGCCAAAACGTGCCGCCACACGCGGGCCGACCGCACGGCCCATGCGGGTCGAGCCGGTGGCCGACACCAGCGCCACGCGGGGGTCATCCACCAGGGCCTCGCCAACTGCTGCGCCGCCGATCACCACCTGGGACAGATGGGCCGGTGCACCGGCATAACGGGCCACCGCCTTGTCGAACAGCGCCTGGGTGGCCAGTGCGGTCAGCGGGGTCTTCTCGCTGGGCTTCCAGATGCAGGTGTCGCCGCAGACCAGCGCCAGCGCCGAATTCCACGCCCACACGGCCACCGGGAAGTTGAAGGCGGAGATGATGCCCACCACGCCCAGCGGCAGATACTGCTCCATCATGCGGTGGCCGGGTCGCTCGCTGGCGATGGTCAGGCCGTGCAACTGGCGGGACAGACCGACCGCGAAATCGCAGATGTCGATCATCTCCTGCACTTCGCCCTCGCCTTCGCTGGTCACCTTGCCGGCTTCCAGCGACACGAGCCGTGCCAGGTCCGCCTTGTGGGCGCGCAGTTCCTCGCCGAACAGGCGCACCAGCTCGCCGCGCTTGGGCGCGGGCACCTGGCGCCAGGCCAGGAAGGCGGTGTGGGCGCGGGCCACGGCGTCGGTCATGGCCGCGCCGCTGGCTTCGGTCACCGCGCCGATGACGGCACCGTCAATCGGGCTGCGGACAGTGAGGGAGCCGCCGGTGAAGGCGGAGCCAGGCACGCCCAGGGCGGCCAGCAGGTCGGTGCTTGTGATGCTCATGACGCGATTCTCCTTCAGCCGATCGACTCCACCTGACGCGACTGCTGGTAGGCCTGACCGAAGCGGTTGGCCAGGAAATCCGGCAGCGCCACCTCTTCCTGACGGATGAAGCCCTTCTGCGGCAGACGGCCTTCGCGGAACAGATCCACGGCGGCGCAGATGCCGGCCGCGGTGGTGATCTGGATGGCGGACAGCGGCTGGTCGCCGTCGCGCTGGGCAAAGATCTTGCGGGCGAACACTTCCTGCATCAGCGTGCCGTTCTTCATGCCGGAGACGGTGACGAAGACCAGCACCACGTCCTGCATCGTGGCCGGCATGCTGCGGCGCATGATGTCCTTCAGGGTCTGCTGGTCGTTCTTGAGCTGCAGGTCGTCCAGCAGCAGCATCATCAGGTCGCGGTGGCCCGGATACCGGACGGTCTTGTAGTCCAGATTGCGCACCTGGCCGGCCCAGGTCTCGCACAGGGTGCCCAGACCGCCGGAGGTGTTGAAGGCCTCGTACTCGACGCCATCCAGCGAGAAATGCTCCAGCCCCTCGAGCGGCAGTGCGGAGATCGGGGCGCCGTCATGGATGGCTTCGCAGGGGTGGCAGTACTCGTTGATCAGCCCGTCCACGCTCCAGGTCAGGTTGTACTTGAGCGCATTGGTGGGGAAGGCCGGCAGCGCGCCGACGCGCATCTTCACGTCATGCAGCTCATCAAAGCGCTTGGCCAGGTGATGGGCCACGATGCCGATAAAGCCGGGCGCCAGGCCGCATTGCGGCATGAAGGCGGTCTTGGCGCCGTCGGCGATCCGCTTGATCTCCTTGGTGGCGGCCACGTCCTCGGTCAGGTCGAAATAGTGGCAGCCGGCTTCCAGCGCCATGTGGGCGGCGGGAATGGCCAGGTGGTAGGGCAGCGCATTCACCACGGTCTGCTGGCCGCGCAGGGCAGCCGCCAGGGCGGGCTGGTGCTCGGTGTCCACCTGCTGCGTGCCGATGCCCTCCTGGGCCAGCAGGGCCAGGGCCTGCGCGTTGCGGTCCATCACGGTGACTTGGTAGTCGCCGCTGCCATGCAGCAGTCGAGCGATGGTCTGGCCGATGTGTCCGGCGCCCAGCAGTGCCACTTTCATGAGGTGTCTCCTTGTGTCCTGAATGCGAGGGAAGTGACTGGAGTCTCCCCAGGGCCGGTGACGAAAGAAAGCCTCAGTTCGTCGGAAAACACTGCTAGGCTGACGATTCGTCAGCTAACACCTGACATTTCGTCCAAACCGAGGGTTTGTCATGAGCAAGGCTTTGAGCGACGCCGCGCCGGCGGCACTGCGGGACCGGCTGGACCGCGACCTGATCACATTGCTGCAGGCCAATGCCCGGGAGTCCACCGCCAACCTGGCACGCAAATTGGGCATCGCCCGCACCACGGTGGTGGCCCGGCTGGCGCGCCTGGAAGCGGAAGGGCTGATCGCCGGCTACACCGTGCGGCTGGGCGGGGAGGCGGTGGAGCGCGGCGTGCAGGCTTTTGTCGGCATTACGGTGGAGCCTCGGGCCGGGCGGGAGGTGGTCAAGAAGCTCTCGCGCTTTCCGGAATTGCGACAGCTGGCGTCGGTCAGCGGCGCGTTCGACTACATGGCCACCCTGCGGGCGGACAGCACCGCGCGTCTGGACGAACTGCTGGACGACATTGGAGAAATCGACGGCGTGCTCAAGACCCACACCTCGGTTCTGCTCGCCTTGCGGGTGGATCGCAGCGCATAGCCCCCGCATGTGAAGGGGACCCCGCCCAGCGGGAGAGAGGCTGGCGGGAACGTTCCGTGCCGAGGCGTCGGCCATCGACCGGCATCTGCTTGTGAACGTGAGTAACACACGGCAAGGCAGGGCAAGCAGGGGTCGAGCCCGTCAACGGAACAGCTTGGCACGGCGTTTGCACGTGAAGTCGGCCAGCTCAAGGAGCGCACCATGTTGAAGACTGCACCCACCGCCAAGCGCGGACACCCTCTGATGATCGGACTCAAGGCGCTCGGCCTCATCGCCGTGGCCTGGGGCGCCGTCTACCCTGCCCTGCTCTGGGGGTTGGGCACGGTGCTGCCGTGAGCGCACGCCGCCGACAGCTCACCCGTTGAAGGCACGATCATGAAAGCCCCCCTGCATCTCCCCGGTTCCATGGCGGACGCCGGTTCACAGCGCCGCCAGGCCGCTGCGCGCCGCCTCTGGCGACGACGACTGCTGCGCACCGCCAGCATCCTGCTGGCCGTGGCAGCGGTGTGGGCGGCGATGGCGCTGCTGAATGAAGCGGAAGGCGACCTGCGGCAGGTGCGGGCGATCGATCCTGATCCCGCGCCGATGCTGACCGCCCTCGCCTGAGGGCCGAGGCCACCGCGCGATCACCGGGCGCACGATTACCGGGCGAGCGGACATCTGGGGCGCCCCCCTGGCGCCCGGTTGCCTGACGCGCTTCAACCGTCACGCTTTAGCCGACGCGCATCAGCCTGCACGACGGCGCTGCCACACCATCAGCGCGAAACACCCGACTGCCACCAGCAGCCCGCCGATGAAGTGCGCGCTCCAGGTCGCCTGCAGGGCCATCAGCATGTCCCGCGGCGCCCACTCCGGGAAGCGGTAGAGGGCGTCGTAGAGCTCCTCCATCGGCAGGCTCTTGGTGCCCGCCGGGAACGTCGCCAGACCGGGCGCTCCTGCGACCAGCGCCACCTTGGCCCCCTGGACCTGCTCGCCCAGCAGTTGCAGCACACCCTGCGCGTCATAAAGCTTGATCAGGCCGCCCACGCCAAACACCAGCAGCGGGGCGCCCCAGCGCTTGAGCCAGGCGCTGGCCGCCATCAAGGCCAGCAGGAAGGGGGACAGCCACAGCAGCGCCAGCACCAGGCCGACCGCCAGCCGCGCGACAAACCACAGCGCGGCAGGGCCCAAACCGGCCCACTGCATCTGACGCAAGCCCTCGGCGCCCAATTCCTTGTAGGCCATGGCCACGCCCACCACCGCGCCGCCCACTGAGGCGAGCAGCAGCGCGGCCAGCGGCAGCAGCACGGCGTGGGCCAGCAAGGGCGCGGCCAGGCTCTGCGTGTCGGAGCCGGGCAAGGATTTCCAGAACTCGATCGAGCGGTCCTGCTGGTCGCGGCGCGCCAGGCCGATGAGCTGGTAGAGGGTGGTGGCCAGTGTCACCGCCAGGACCAGCCACAGGGTGAGGCCGGCGCTGATCAGCGCGATCGGCTCCGGGGCCACCAGGTCCAGGCCGCTGACCTGGCTCACCGGCACCAGGGCCAGCAGCAGCACCACCGGGATGAAGATGACGCACATCCAGCCACGGCGGTACTGGATCCACTCGCGCAGCAGCAGGGTATTGAAGAGGGTCATGGGAGGGGCTCCGCGCGTTCAGGCTTCCCGGGCCTGGATTTCAGGCTTGCGGGTGAGGGCCATGAAGAGATCAACGAGATTGGGCCGCAGACGCTGGCCCAGCTGACTGATGGACTCCGGCGGCGGACCGTCAAACAGGGCGGCCGGGCGGCCCTGCACGCGATAGCGCAGCAACGGGTGCCCGGCGGCCACGGCAGCGGCGGCTTCGGGGTCGTGGGAGAGCGCCACGAAACGCTGGTCAATCTCGGCCAGGCTGATGTTAAGCACCACGCGGCCCTCGTCCAGCATGATCACGTCGGACAGCAGGGTCTCCACTTCCTCCACCTGATGGGTGGAGATGATCACGCTGCGCTGACCGTCGCACCATTCGTCGATCAGCATTTCATAGAAGCTCTTGCGGGACATCACATCCAGCCCGAGGGTGGGTTCATCCAGCACCATCAGCCGGGCATCGATGGCGGCCACCAGGGCCAGATGGAGCTGGGTGACCATGCCCTTGGAGAGGTGGCGCACCTTGTCCCGCTCGGTCACCGAGGTGCGGCGCAGCAGGGTGCGGGCCCGGTCGGCAGAGAACCGGGGCTGCAGGCCGGCCATCAGGGTGATGAGGTCTCCGGCACGGGCCCAGCGCGGCAGCACGGCGACGTCCGGGATGTAGCACAGGGACTGGAGCAGCTCGGCGCGGTGAGCATGCGGGTCCAGCCCCAGCACCTTGAGCTCGCCCTTGACGGCCTTGGTGCCGACCAGCGCCTTCATCAGCGAGGTCTTGCCGGCTCCGTTGTGGCCCAGCAACCCGACGACCCGACCCGCCGGGATGCTGAAGCTCACCTCCTGCAAGGCGGCCTTGCGGCCATAGTGGAGACTGAGGTTGCGCGCCTCGATCAGGTGGGTCATGCGTGCTCCCGATGGCGGAGAGGGGGGGTGAGGGGGACGGGATGGGCGTTGACAGCAGCGGGCGACATCATGCGTCCTCCCAATGCAGGTCTTCGGGGCCGAGGCCCAGTCGTTGGAGTTTCTCCCGCAGCCGGGGCCATTCATCTCGCAGGAAGTGTTCCCGCTCGGCTTGCAGCAGCCGGCGGCGAGCGCCGCTGCGCACATACATGCCCATGCCGCGGCGGCTTTCCAGCAGGCCTTCGTCCACCAGGGACTGGAGCGCGCGGCTGACGGTCAGCGGGTTGATGACATACCGGCTGGCCAGCACCCGGACCGAGGGCATGGCATCGCCTTCATGGGGATCGCCCTCCAGGAGCTGCGCGGCCAGTTGGTCGGCAAGCTGCTGGTAGATCGGCGCATGGTCGTTCCAGCTATGCATCGGTCAAGGCGCCGGAGCGCCGGTGTGTTGGTGAGGTAGCACACCATAACGATAGCGGCGGGGCGGACGCCAAGGGGGGGCGACGAAATGCAGAAAAGGGGGGATGAGGTGCAGGGACGGGGCTCCGCCAAAGACGGCCTCACACATAATGACCCAGCAGCCCCCAAGCACTGCGATGCAGCAGCGCCGGGCGCCTGCCCCGTCCCACTCCCAGGACCGCATCATGCAACCGGTGGATTCGTTCGACGACGTCATTCGAGAACCCGGTCGAGTGTTCCGGGACGTCGGCCCCATTTCAGACCTGGACCTGTGCCCGTCCGGTTTTGCAGTCCGATCTTCAGCCAACGAAGGGCTGGATGAGTTGCGGGGCATGCGGCGCCTGGATCTGGCCGCAAGCCGGCAGTGGATGGATGCCGGCGCCCTGCGCCGGATGAGTCCTTGCGGCGCATGGCACTTCGCCCCGTCGATCATGCTGATGGCGCACAGGCACCTGGACCGTTTCGAATTTGCTGAGCTGTTGCAGCTGTTCGTTTTCAAGGACGCCGCTCGCGACCTGGCGCACTTCAAGCCGCTGGGGGCCGGGTGGGAAGAGATGGGGTTGATGCAATGCCTCGACCGCACACCTTCGGCCAATCTTGGGATGGACTGGCGTCGTCGGTACCTGAGTTTCTTCTCGACCGTGGAGAGAAAGGCCGTGGTGGCCTTCCTGCATTGGCTGCAGGCGCAATGGCCGGGCGATCCGGATATCGGCGCGTCCATCAATGCCATCTGGGCTGGGTGACGGCTCGCTTCTTTTGCGCCATCACGCTCGCCCGCTGGCCAGCTTTGGCATGGGTGCCCACGAACGGTGTTGCTGTAGGGCGACCGTGATGCCAGCAATCTGCGGGGACGGCCAGGATGTTCAGCAACCCAGCCAGCCGAAATCGGCATTGCACAGATGATGCCGTCGAGCGGTGACGCTAAATTGGGCCGTCACGAGCACCTTCTATCAAGGACCACTGCAGTGAAAGTCCACCCAACGGAAGCCGCTGTGGGTCAACATGAGCCGGCAGTGACGGCAGGAACCAGCCCCGAGACGACCACCCGATCCCAAAGACGACGGATCCACCAATGACAGAAGCGCAATCCCGTCAGAAAGCAAGTGTCAGCGCTTCTCGCTCGCCGCTTGGGAGCAACCCAATGGCGAAGTTTGCGGACCAAAGATCGAATGCGGCCCTTAACAAGTTCATCCTGCTGCCAGCGTCAATCATTGTCGTGCTTGCGATTGTTTGGGCGCTGTTCTTCAAGTAGCTTTGTACCCCCGCCAGCCGCTCATGCCTGGCCCCTTCCTGGCCCGCCCGCCTCGCAGACGACTGATCGCGGGAGCCGCACTGGCGCTGCTCGTACAGGCCGGCTGGGTGGTCATGCTGCGCCTGGAGCATCGAGCGCCAGCGACCGACGCACCGGCCGCAGGCCTGCAGGTTCGCTTGCTTCAGCCCGCGGTCTCGCCCCCTGCACCCGAACAGGTGACACCACCAACGCCCACGGCCACGCACCTCCCGGGTGTCAAAGACGTCAAGCCGCTTGAATACGAGTGGCCACTCGCTGGATCGGAATTCCCTTCCTCGTCAAACACGGTCGCCGGTCCCGCACCTGCCGCACCGACGCGAGACCCCTCCGAGCGTCGCTCGTCAACGCTGAATCTGGCGCTTCCACCGCCGCGCGCCGCATCCGGCCCTCGCGACTCCATGGCGGAGATGGCGGTCCGGGATCCGCGCGCCAACAGCGAGCGTCACGGCGTGGAGTGGGCGGTGCAGGACGGCGCAGGTACCCTGCCGGTCGTGGTGCAGGCAGGGACAAGCGGCTCAGGCACCACGCTGATCCGGCAAGGCAGCAAGTGCACACGTGTCATTGAAAACCGCGTGGCAGCCCTTCACCCGATGGATGAGCGACTACGGGGAGCGCCCGCTCTGTCCGGAAGCTGTTTCACCCGCTGATCCTGCCTCCCGGCAGCGCGTCGCTCCCCCCGCGGCCCTGCCCCCGGACCTTCAGTCGAGGTATTTCAACCCGGCCTTTTCCAAGGGCTCCCGCATCTTGTACATGTCGAGCCCCAGCACCCCAGCGGCGAGCTGCTCACGCTTGGCGCCTTCGTTGGCCTCCCGCGCCTGAGCTGCGGCCAAGGTCTTGGCGGCCAGGCGGCGAGGGACACACACCACTCCGTCGTCGTCCGCCACGATCACATCCCCCGGCGTCACCCACATGCCGGCGCACACCACCGGAATGTTGACCGAGCCCAGCGTCGCCTTGATGGTGCCCTTGGCTGAGATGGATTTGCTCCAGACGGGGAATCGCATCTCCGTCAGCGTTTTGACGTCGCGCACGCCAGCATCAATGATCAGGGCACGCGCGCCGCGCGATTGGAAACTTGTCGCCAGCAGATCGCCGAAGTAGCCATCGGTGCACTCGGCGGTGATGGCGGCAACCACGATGTCACCCGGCTGGATCTGCTCCGCTGCCACATGCATCATCCAGTTATCCCCGGGATGCAGCAGCACGGTGACGGCGGTCCCGCTCACCTGAGCCCCGGCGTAGATGGGCCGCATATAGGGCTTGAGCAGGCCCACGCGGCCCATGGCTTCATGCACGGTGGCCGACCCCAGTGCGGCCAAGGCATCCGCCGTTGCGCGGTCCGTGCGTTCGATGTTGCGATAAACGACACCCAGCTCGTACATGTCAAAGCCCCTTCGTGGTCAGCTGCGCGTCCAGGCGCGGGAACACACGTCGCGCGTTGCCCTCGAACACGAGGTGACGCTGCGCCTCGTTGAGATGCGGCGTGGCTTCGATATAGCGCCGCGTGTCATCGAAATAATGACCGGTTTGCGGATCCACGCCGCGCACGGCGCCGATCATCTCGGACGCAAACAACACGTTCTCCACCGGGATCACGCCGGTCAGCAGGTCGATGCCGGGCTGGTGATAGACGCAGGTGTCAAAGAAGATGTTCTTGAGCAGATGCTCCTCCAGCAGCGGTTTTTTCAGCTCCTGCGCCAGGCCCCGGAAGCGCCCCCAGTGATAGGGCACCGCGCCGCCCCCATGCGGGATCAGGAAGCGCAGGGTCGGGAAGTCCTTGAACAGGTCGCCGGACAGGCACTGCATGAAGGCGGTCGTGTCGGCGTTCAGGTAGTGCGCGCCCGTCGTGTGAAAGCAGGCATTGCAACTGGTGGAGACGTGGATCATGGCCGGGATGTCCAGCTCGACCATCTTCTCGTACAGCGGGTACCAATGCCGATCGGTCAGCGGCGGGCTCGTCCAATGACCGCCCGACGGATCGGGATTGAGGTTGATGCCCACAAACCCGTACTCCTTGACGCAGCGCTCCAGTTCGGGAATGCAGGTGGCCGGCGCCACGCCCGGGCTTTGCGGCAGCATGGCCGCACCGACGAAATGCTCCGGGAACATCTCACTGACGCGGTGGCACAGTTCATTGCAGATCGCTGCCCAGGTGGCCGAGGTCTCGAAGCCGCCGATATGGTGGGCCATGAAGCTGGCGCGGGGGCTGAACACGGTCAGGTCGATGCCGCGCTCGCGCATCTTGGCGAGTTGGTTGGTCTCGATGGATTCGCGCAAGTCGTCGTCGCTGATCTTCAGCGCGGCCGGTGAGGGCGTCACGCCCGGATCCTTCAGGCTCGCAATCTGCAGGTCTCGCCAGGCGCCCAGCGCCGCGGGCGCGGTGGTGTAGTGGCCGTGTACGTCGATGATCATGGTGGTGGGTTTGTAGTGGTGAGAAACATCCCTTGCGCGCGCCGGATCGCCTCTCGTTCGGGGGCGCTGAGGAAAGCCAGCGCAGCACGGGCGGCAGGGCCTTGCCGCGAAGCAGTCCCCACGGCACCGACGAAGCGTGTGATGACCTCGGCGCCGGGGGGCATCAGGCCCAACAGTTCGATGCCGGGCTGCCCCTGCAGCTCGCTGAGCTGCTGGAATCCCAGCTGAGCCTCGCCGGCCGCCAGCAGGGCGGCCACGGGTACGCCCGGGCGGGCTTGCACCAGTCGCGGCGTCAGCACCTCGCTCAGGCCCCAGCGCTCCAGCAGCGCCAGCAAGGCAGTGCCGCTGGGACCGGTGGAGTAGGCGATGCGTGGCGCCGCCAGCAAGGCCTCACGCAGCGCCTCAACCGAGCCCACGTCCGGCCGCCCGGGACCGGCCGGCACGGCCACGGCCATGGCCGAGGCCGCCAATTCCACCGGCGGGCCTTGCACATGGCCGCTGGCCTGCAGCTGCGCGACGGCGGCCTCGGCGAGCAGCACCAGATCGAAGGCCTCGCCGGCGCGCACCCGCGCTGCCGCATCCACGCCGCCCACCGACTCGACACGCAACACCACGCCGGTCTCGCGCTCATAAGCGGTGGCCATGTCGGCCAGCAGCGCCCGGGTGGCCATGGACGAAATACCGTGCAGAAGCATTGTCATGACGGACCGCGACCCAGCCGATCAGAACGAATGGCGGATGCCGACCGCCAGACCGGTCTGACCGGTACCGGCCAGCGGCGTTGCGCCAGCCGCACCGTTGCTCACACCCAGGGCCAGCGTGCCCTCGTTGGCCATGTGACCGGCGGTGGCGTACACCGCCGTGCGCTTGGAGAATTGATAGGTCGTGCGCAGCGCATACAGCGTGGCCTGGTTGGCGCTGTCCTTGAAATCGAGCCTGAAGACTTCCGCGTCCGCGCTCCAGGCGGCCGAGAAGTTGTAGGTGCCGCCCACGTACCAGAGCGTGCTCTTGGGCGTGGTGGCGCTGCCGTCGTTCTTGCGTGCGATCAGGCCGGCGCCCAGCTTGATGTCGGGGCTGAGCTTCACCCAGCCCGCCACCGACGACCGGCGGTCCTTCATGGCGCTGCTGGTCAGCCCCGCAAACGCGCCCGAGCCGCCGCGAATCTCGTCCACCACCGCCACCGCGCCCCAGGTGTCCGTGTCGTACTTCAGCATGGCCGACCATTGCCGGCAGGCCGAGGTGTCCGTTGCGCTTTCGCCAGCGCAGTTGGTGCCTGCGGGCGTGGGACCCGCGTTGACCGAGTCGCGGCCGGGGCTGTAGGTGGCGCCGACCGTGAAGCCGTTGAAGGTGCCACGGTAGGCCACGGTGTTGTCCACGCGGTCGTTGGGCAGGTAGCTGTCCAGCGACCCGGAGCCGAAGGTGTTGGGGCCCAGGATGTCGGCATCCAGTTGCGACCAGAACAGCATCGAATACTGCCGGCCCAGCGACACCGTTCCCCAGGAGCCCTGCAGCCCCACGTAGGCCTGGCGGCCCCAGGCGCGGCCGCCCTGGTTGAAGGTGCCGGAGTCCAGACCCAGGCCCATTTCCAAGGTGAAGACGGCCTTCAGTCCGTCACCCAGGTCCTCCGAGCCACGAAACCCCAGCCGCGACGGGTAGCTGCCCGCCAATCCAGGCATGCGGGTCAGCGAATCGCGGTTGGCGCCCACGTTGTTCAGGTGCTCCACCGCCTGGTCCAGCAGGCCGTAGATGCTCACGCTCTGGGCGTGGGCGGCACCGCAGAGCAGCAGGGCCGCGGCGGCCAGGCTTGTTGTCATACGCTTCACGGGTCAGTCTCCTCGTTGTTGTCAGTCAGTTATTTTTTGGACCGGAAGAGGGGTCAGGCGCGGAGGACGGGGCATCCCACTTCAGGGCCCCGGCGCCCTGCCCGGCCACGGAATAGAGCGCCCGCGTATTGCGGGTGGCCTGGAAGGCCTCCAGCGTTTCGCCGCGCATGGCCGCGTAGATGTGCAGGTTGGACACGCCCACCACCGCGCCCAGCTTCTCCAGCACAAAGAAGATCGCGCCGTACTGAATGAGGCCGCGCCAGTCCCGGCGGCGCACCAGGTCACGCTCCTGGTCGCTCAGGGCTGCGCGTTCGAAGGCGGCTTCTTCGTCAGCCAGGAAGGCGGCGCGCTTGTCCGGCACCACCAGGTCATGCAGGAAGGCATTGAGCCGATAGCAGCGGACGCCACGCTCGATGGTGAAGGGGTAGGTGCCGGGCAGTTGCTCGATGCCGGCCAGTTGCTCGTCGGCGCGGCTGGGCTCGCGGGGCGGGGTGTCGGCGTTTTCGTAGATGGCCGTCGCAATGCCCGCCATGGACGGCAGGTAGTACGAGCGGTGCAGGCACTTCACACGCTCGGCCAATGCACCGCGCATCACCAGCCACATGATGACCTCGCTGCCCTCCAGGCCCCCCAGCTCCGCATACTGCGCGTGGGTCATCGCTGTGAGCTGCGCGGGGTCCGTCTCCAGCAGATCCAGGAAGCGTTCGTCCCACGCGGTGTTGTTGAAACCCGCGCGCTCGCCATGCACCTGGTGCGACAGCCCACCGGTGGCAACGATGGCCACCTTGATGTCCTGCGGATAGCTTTCAATGGCCCGGCGCAGCGCCTGTCCCAGCCGGAAGCAGCGCCGCGCTGTCGGGATGGGGAACTGCAGCACGCCAACCTGCAGCGGCACCAGCCGGTGCGGCCACGCCTGGCCGTCGTGGCGGCTCAGGACCGACAGGGGCGAGAAGCAGCCATGGTCCAGCGCGCGTTGCTGGAAGAAGCTCATGTCGAACTCGTCGGCCATCAGCGAGCGGCCCAGATGCGCGGCGAACGCGGGGTCGCCATCGATCGCGGGCAGGTCTCGGGCGCCGCCGCCTTCATCCGCCGGCAGCCAGCGCTCGCCGGTGCCCAGGGCAAAAGCGCTGTAGTGGTCGAAGAAGAACGAGGTGATGTGATCGTTGTAGATCATCAGCAGCACATCGGGCCGCGTGGCCTCGAGCCAGGCCTGCACCGGTGCGAAGGCGGTGAAGATCGGCGCCCAGACGGGGTCGTCCCGCTTGTCGCGGTCGAAGGCGAAGCCGATGGTGGGCGTATGCGAGGCGGCGATGCCGCCGATGATCGTGGCCATGAGGACTATCCGATGAATGGGGGACTCAGGCGGCGACCGACTTGCCGACGAGGGCTTGCCCCTCCGGCTCCTCGGCGCGCCGCGCCATCTGCACCGCGAGTGCGGCCAGGAAGGCCGGCACGGCGAGCAGACCGATGATCGCGCCGAAGCCCCAGCCCAGCGAGAGCAGGACACCGCCGACCATCGAGCCGGTGATGCTGCCGAAACGGCCGACGCCCAGCATCCAGCTGACACCGGTGGCCCGGGCGCGGGTCGGGTAGCAGGCGGGCGCGAAGGCATTCAGCCCGGTTTGTGCACCACTCATGCAGAAGCCCGCAGCCGTCACCAGGACGCCCAGCCACCCGGACAGCGCGCCGCCCACGCCCAGCGCCAGGATGCACACCGCCCCCAGTGCATAAGCGGCGCCGATGACGCGCGTCGGCGTGCGGCGGTCCATGGCCCAGCCCACCAGGATGGCACCCACGGTGCCGCCGATCTGGAACATCGCGGTGATGGTGGCCGCCTGCGAGATGGGCAAACCGGCGTCCTTGATCAGCGTGGGCAGCCAGCCCGTCAGCAGGTAGATCACCAGCAGACCCATGAAGTAGGTGATCCACAGCGCGCCCGTCATCAGGCTGTAGCCCTTGGCGAACAGCACGCCAATGGATTGCTTGGCCTGCACCGGCGGTTCCGGCGCGAAGAATTCGGTGCCCGGTGCGAACACGGCACCGCTCACGCGGCCCAGCACGCGACCGATCTTGTCGGCAGCGGCCTGCCGCACCACCAGAAAGCGTGCGGACTCCGGCAACAGGAACACCAGCACCGGCACCAGCAACAGCGGCAGCAGGCCGCCCAGCATCAGCACCGAGCGCCAGCCCCCCGACGGGATCATGGCGGCCGCCACAAAGCCCACCACGCCCGAGCCCAGATTGAAGCCGGTGAACATCACCGCGATCAGCAGCGAACGCGAGCGCTGCGGCACGTATTCGGACAACAGCGTGCTGGTGTTGGGCATGGCCGCGCCCAGACCCACCCCCGTCAGCAATCGCAGCGCGGCCATTTCGGTGAGGTTGCCGGCATAGGCCGTGGCCAGGGTGAACACGCCGAACAGGAGCACCGAGCCGATCAGCACGCCCTTGCGACCGACACGGTCCGACGCCGGGCCCGCCAGCAGCGCACCGATGACCAGACCGAAGGGCGCTGCTCTCATCACCAGACCAAACGCGGCGCGCGACACGTTCCACTCCTGGAGGATGGACGGCGCCAGAAAGCCCATGATGGCCACGTCCATGCCGTCCAGCGCCACGATGGCGAAGCACAGCCCCAGCAGCAGCCACTGCATGCGGCCCATGGGACGATCATCGATGAAGGCTTTGACGTCCACCTTGTGGGTCGGTACTCGGTTCACGCTTGTCTCCGGTCTTTATCTAATGGCGCCCAGTGTGGCCAAGGGCGGCACGACGCGGCGTGATTTCCAGCCTTTCAGACCTCAAACTTTTTTATCGGCAAGGGTTATTACGGAGGCCGGAGGCCGTCATCCACAAGAAGATGCGCGGCCATGACGAGCCATGCCGAATCGCTGGACCTCAACCTGCGGCACCTGCGTGCGCTGTGCGCAGTGGCTGCTTCGGGCAGCATTGCCGCGGCGGCCGAAGAGCTGTATCGCGTCTCTTCAGCGGTGACGCGCTCCATCGCGGAGCTGGAGGCCGCGCTGCAGCGGCCCCTGTTCGAGCGGCACGCCCGCGGCACGGTGCTCAATGCCTATGGACAGCTCGTGCTGGTCCGTGCGCTGCGCATCGACGCCGAGTTCGAGGCGGCGCGCACGCAGTTGATGGCGCGCGGGGGGGTCAAGGGCAGCACCGATGCCAACTCGCTGTTCGCCTCCATCCTGAACGGCCGCCGGCTGGCGGTCGTGGCCAGCCTCGCGGACCGGCGCAACATGGCCGCGGTGGCCCGGGAATTCGGCATCACGCAGCCCGCTGTCAGCGCGGCGCTCAAGGACCTGGAGACGCGGCTGGGCGTGCCTCTTTTCGAGCGCACGGCGCGCGGCCTGGCGCCCACGCAGGCGGGTCAGATCGTGGCGTTCTACTTCCGCCGGGTGCTGGCGGAGCTGCGCAACATCGTGCCGGACATCGCCGCCAGTGAAGGCGTGTTGACGGGCAGCGTGCATGTGGGCGCCTTGCCGCTCGGACGCACGCACATCCTGCCGCTGGCCATTGCCGCCTTGCTGGACAAGCATCCCGGACTGCACATCGCCACGGAGGAGAGCCCCTACGACGCACTCGCGGCATCGCTGCGCAGCGGCGACCTGGACTTCATCCTGGGCGCCTTGCGGCCCGGCGAGCTGACTGCCGAGCTGACGGCGGAGCCGCTGTTCGAAGACCGTCTCTCGCTCATCGTGCGCGCCGGTCATCCGCTGTCGCGTGTCACCCAGGGCCTGGGCGCGCTGAGCGGCGCGCGCTGGGTGCTGTCACGGCGGGGAGCCCCCTCGCGCGAACTCTTCGAGCAGTGCTTCGCCGCGTCGGGTCTGCCGGCGCCGGTCCCTGCGGTGGAGACTGGCGACCTGGCCGTGCTGCGCGCGCTGCTGCTGGAGAGCGACATGGTGACCGCCATCTCCGCCCACCAATTGCGTTATGAGATTCTGGACGGGAGCCTGGTGGAACTCGCCATCCCGCTGGGAAGCACCCGTCGGCAGATCGGGCTGACCCAGCGGGAGGACTGCTTCCCGTCGCCGGGTGCACGAGCCCTGATGCAGGAGATCCGCCGTGTCGTGGCCGACGCGGCGGTCTTTCGCCGCCCGGGCGGCGCCAAGGTCTACGCGACTTCAGGTTGAGCCCGCCGCCGGCGCCATGCAGCGAAGCTCCCCAGCCCCAGCAGCATCAGCGGCAGCGATGCGGGCTCGGGCACGGCGGTGACAGACACCGCGTCCAGCAGGAAGTAGCCCGGATCATTCCGGAAGCTGAAGTTCAGCATCGTCGTCGTGCCCGTCGCAGCGGCCACGAAGCTCAGCACCTGGGGCGCCGTCGACGTGAGGCCGGTAGTGCTGTAGAGCGTCTGTCCGCCGAAGCTGACCGAGAAGTCGCTGGGCACGCTGGCATCCCCCTGCAGCAGGAAGCTGATGGCGTAGCGCTGGCCTGACACGGTGGACAACACCTGGGTCAGCGAGTCGGCGTTGCCATTGGTGCCCAGGAAGGCTTCACAGGCGCCCTCCACTGCGGTGCCCGCACCCAGGCAGACCACCCCGCTGTAGGGGTTGCTCAGCACGCTGCCGGACCATCCCGTCAGGCTGCCGGACTCGAAGCCGCCGTTGGTCACCAGATCAGCGGCCATTGCGGAGCCGCACAGGCTGAGCGCGGCAACCGCCGTCAGCCAGCGGGGCGTTGAAGATGTGGCGTTCATAAAGTTCCTTTGCGTTGAATGCACGAAGCGCGTGGATGGCGTCAGGGTGTGCATGAGATCTGGCCACCGACGGCGGTGCAGGCGGCCTGCTTCAGGAACGGGGTGTAGAGGTAATTGCCCAGGTTGCTGGTGCTGACGTCCGGTACCGCTGTGGGCGTGTAGGGCACAAAGTTGGCCGCGTCGCTGGTGCTGCCCGTGCCGGTGTAGCGTGCCACCACCGGGTAGGGGTACACCGGGCGGGACACGCCCGTGGACGTGTTGTTGGCCACCAGCGCCCCAGGGGCCGACCCGGTCTCCACCCAGGCCATCAGCGGTGTCAGCAGGTCAAAGGTGTTCGGGCCCAGGCCGCCGCCGCAATGGCCCATACCGGGGAACAGGTAGAACCGCGCGAAGCTGCCTGGCGTGCGCGTCAACTTGCTCATGGTCTCCCAGTACTGCAAGGTGCCTTGCGGCGAGATGTGCTGGTCGGCCCAGCCGTGCCACAAGATCAGCTTGCCGCCGGACGAAGCAAACGGGCGCAGGTCGGGGTTGGTCGCCGAATACATCGACGACGACGCCACTGTGGCCATGAAGCCGGCGACGCTGAAGTCCAGGTCGTTGAGCGTGCGCGCCGTCTGCGCGGCAGCGTCCTTGAAGGGCTGGTTGAGGAAGGTTTTGTAGAGCCAGCTGTTGACGAAGTTCTCGCCCTGGGCACTGCCTCCTTGGGCGGCGGGCATATAGAGCGTCCAGTCCAGCTCCGAGCCCCACTGGCTCGCGCCTTCCGGCTCCAGGCGCTGGCCGTCGGTCGAGCGGGCGCCGTCATGGATGCGCGCGACCGCATCGGCCTGCGCCTGCGTCAGGCAACCCGCCTCGTTGCCGTTGTTGGTGCAGACCAGGGTGTTGGTGTTGAACTTGCAGCGGCGCGGGTCGTCGATGATGCCGTCGGCCACGCCATCGAGCGCGTCACAGGCTGCGACGACCTTCGAGTGCACGTAGGGCAGATCGCGCTGAAGCAACAGGTAGGTGTTGCGCGCAGGAATGGGCAGCACACCCGGTGTGGTCTGGTTGGTCAGCACCCGATTGGCATGGTGATACGTGTTCTGCACGTCCATGTTGTTGGCGGGTGCGCCGGCGGCGATGCCGTTGAAGTCATCCGGATAGCGCTGGGCCGACATCAGCGCCTCACGCCCGCCATCCGAGCAACCGTCGAAGTAGGAAAAGGCGGCGCTGCGGCCGTAGAAATTCCGGATGACCGCTTTGGCGACCTGCGCCGTGACATGCACGCCGCGATAGGCGAAGTCGATGGCGGCCCATGGGTTGTTGACGTTCCAGGTCGCGCCTTGCGCGCCCGTGTGACCCATGTTGGTGGTCGCCGTGACCAGCTCGCCGTTGTTCACCAGCGTGCACCCGGCCGACTGCGTGGGGTTCCCCAGGTTGTCGTTGCCACACTCCCCCCCGCATCCATTCTGGACATAACGCTGTGTCCAGGCCGTCATGGGCAGCTTCATGACGATGGAGCTGGCCCCCGGGCCGATGACGCCGCGCACGGAGCAGTAGGCGGAAGGATTGTTGGCAGACACTGCCACCGGCGCGACAGCGGTGAAGCTGACCTGCCCGTTATCGTCCGCCACGCCGCTCAGGTTCATGCCCTGAAAGGCCGCCAGCGTGCAGCTCATGACCGCCGGCACTGCCGGCAATGGGGCCATGGCCGGGGCGGGAGTCGCAGCCTGAGCCGGTATCACGATGCCCTGAAGCAACAGGGCCAGACCACTGCTCGGAATCGCTACGCGCTTCAAAAACCTCAACATGTCGTCTCCTTGATTGGCGTTTGACCCGACTGTTGGATACGACATCGGCTGCTGGTGCAGGGCATCGATGGGCGTCGCACCGATCGGGCATGTGCGCTGTCGTGCGCGCACTGAGTATTCGCGGCAGGCCGATGGGCCGCCGTGAGTTCCGCCAGGAGTGACCTCAAGAATACTTATCACTGGCCAGCGCCCCCCCCGACCCTGCGCCCGGCCCCGCATCCTCCCCTTAGAATCCGCCCGCCCAGGGTCCGACGATCCGTCGCCCCTGGGTTCTTCAGTTGAAGGTGCCCGGCCATTCGCGGCCGGGTTAAACGGGAAACAGGTGCGCGTCCCTGGTGATGCAAAGCCTGTGCTGCCCCCGCAACGGTCAGCGGTTTCAAGAGTCCTCATGTCGGCGTGCAGACGCCGACGGTCACTGTGCCCCACCAGGCATGGGAAGGCGAGGACTGGGTCTTCAGGCGCCTGGCGCCCGGAGCGAACCGCAAGCCCGGATACCGGCCTGCAACTGCTCCGGAAGCTGCGGGGTGCGGCACACCGTCGGTGCTGCACGCCCCTTGTGCAGCGTCGTCCGTGCTCGCTCCATCAGGACTCGTCCCGACACGCCAGGCCCCTCGGCCGGTCGCGCCGGTGCCATGCCTGCGGCTTCCATCCCCCCTGAATGGGCCTGCGGGGACGCAGGCCGATGGAGAGCACAAATGAATCGCCCTTTGCGTGGACAGCCCACGACTTCACTCCCCCCGTCAGCGGCCGCTTCAATGGCAGTCACCGCTGTCTTGGCCGCACTGCCGCTGAGCGTGCAGGCGCAGATCACCACAGCACCTGAACCGGAACGGCTCAAGAGCGCCAGCGATGGCGCGCTCCCCGAAGTCCGTGTCCACGGGCAGAGCAGCCCGGCAAAGCTCACCACGCCCACCAGCGCCAGTCGCCTCAACCTCACGCCGCTGGAAACACCGGCCAGCATTGAGCTCATACCCGGCGACACCCTGCGGGAACGGGGGGACACGTCGGTGCAGGAAGGCGCCAGCCGCGCCACGGGCCTCGCCATGGCCGGCGCCCCTGGCAATGGCGGCACCTCGCTGAGCGCCCGCGGCTTCAGCGGCCACGGCTCGGTCATGCAGTTGTTCGACGGCACCCGGCTCTATGTCGGCGCCGGTACGGTCACCTTCCCTTTTGATCCCTGGTCGACCGATCGCATCGAGGTGCTCCGGGGCGCGGCCTCGGTGATCTACGGAGAGGGTGCCATCGGCGGCGCCATCAACCTCGTCCCCAAGAAGCCCTCGCTCGGGCCCATCCAGCAGGAGGCGCGTGTGGCGCTGGGCTCGGACGCATCGCGCCATCTGGCCTACGGCAGCGGCGGCGCGCTGGATGAACGCTGGTCCTATCGCTTCGACATCAGCCGACGCAGCACGGACGGCTTCATGCCGCGCGGCGACGCGGACAGCCTCGCCCTCTCAGGCGCACTGCGCCTGGACGTTTCACCGCAATTGCAGCTCACCCTCTCCCGCGACGAAGGCCATCAACATCCCCAGCGCTACTTTGGCGTGCCTCTCGTCAACGGACGGCTCGATGACCGCACCAAGCATCTGAACTACAACGTCGAAGACGCCGACATCCGCTACCGCGACCGCTGGACCCGTCTGGATGCGCAATGGCGCCCCAATGACGCCGTGCAGGTTCGCAATCAGCTCTATCACCTGGACAGCCGCCGCCACTGGCGCAACGCAGAAAACTACGCCTGGGACGCAACCAGCGGTCAGGTGCTGCAAAGCAGCTTCCTCGAGATCGGCCATGCCCAGGAGCAGGTCGGCAATCGCAGCGACCTGCGTGTGCACCAGGCGCTGGCCGGTCTCGACAACCAGTTCAGCGTGGGGCTGGAGCTCAACCGCATCCGCTTCACCCACATCAATGATTCCCCGTATTACAGCGGCTCTGTGAGCGTGGATGCCTATGCGCCCATCGTGGGCCGCTACCGCGCGTCCTATGCCTACAGCCCGCGCTACAAGGCGACGGCGGACACGCAGGCCTTGTTTGCAGACGACCGTCTGGCGCTGAATGACCAGTGGTCCGTCGTGGCCGGATTGCGGCAGGACCATGTGCAGGTACAGCGTGAAGACCTGCTGGTGGCGGCCAATGGTTTCGACAAGCGCTTTCGCTACACCTCCGGACGCGTCGGTCTGGTGTTTTCACCGAGCACGACACAGTCGGCCTATATGCAATGGGCGCGTGCCGTGGATCCGCTCGGCGCCTTGCTCACCACCTCCGCCACGCAGCGGCAGTTTGATGTGTCTACCGGGCGCCAATGGGAAGCGGGCTACAAGCAGCTGCTGGCGGAGGGACGCGGCGCTTGGACAGTCGCCGCCTACCGGATCGACAAATACAAGCTGCTGTCGCGGGACCCGATCAACCCCACGCTGCAGCAGCAGGTGGGGCAGCAGTCGTCGGAAGGCCTGGAAGCCTCGGCGGAATTGAAGGTGACACAGACACTGCGCGCAGAGGCCAACCTGGCGCGGCTGCGTGCCCGGTATGAGGATTTCCTGGAGGTCGTGGCTGGCGGCGTGGTGTCCCGCGCGGGCAAGACACCCACGGGCGTTCCGCAGACCACGGCCAATGCATGGCTTCATTGGACGCTGCAGCCTGAGTGGACCGCGTCCGTGGGCGTGCGGCATGTCGGACGCCGGCAGGTCGACACCGCCAATACACGGCAACTGCCCTCCTACACCGTCACCGACGGAGGCCTGTCCTGGCAGGCGCAGCCCGATCTGCGACTGGCACTCCAGGTCTTCAATCTGTTCGACCGGGACTATGCGCTCTCGACGTCGAACAACGGCAACCAGTGGTTGCTGGGCCGTCCGCGTGGCTTTGAGGTGTCCGCGTATGTCCGCTTCTGACCGTACTGGCACTGGCACTGGCACTGGCACTGGCACTGGCGTAGGCGTAGGCGTAGGCGTCGCCGTAGCGTCACGCCTGCGTCGCGCGCTGTTCTGGACCCACCGCTGGCTGGGCATCGCCGGATGCCTGCTCTTTGTGATGTGGTTCGCGTCGGGGCTGGTGATGATGTATGTCGGCTATCCGTCACTGACCAGCGAGGAACGCCTGCAGGGCTTGAGTCCATTGGCAACGCAGGCCGTGCGCGTGACGGCGCAGGAAGTCATTGCACGCGGTCCCGAGGCGCTGCGGTTCCAGCCGCCCCGGCGCGTGGTGCTGGAGATGATGGCCGATGGTCCGGCCGCCGACGCGCCTCTCCACGCGCGTCCGGTCTGGCGAATCGTGGATGCCAAGGGTCTGCCGCACGCCTATTGGACCGATGACGGACGCCGGGTCGGTCCCGTGAGCGCTGTACAGGCCCAGGGCATCGCCCGGCTCTTCAGTGGCGCCGCCAATGCCCGCGTTGTTGAGTCCCTGGATCGCGACCAATGGACGGTGCCGCAGGGGCTGAACCCGCTGCGTCCGCTCTATCGCGTCGAGCTTCAGGACGCCGCCGCCACCGAGCTCTATGTCTCCGCAGTGACCGGTGAAGTGGTGCGCGACACCACGCGACGCGAGCGGATCTGGAACTGGCTCGGATCCGTCCCGCATTGGCTCTACTTCACACCGCTGCGGGCCGACCCGCCGCTGTGGCGCACGGTGGTGATCTGGATCAGCGGGGCCTGCATCGTCGCCGCCGTCAGCGGGATGGTGCTGGGCATTCTGCGGGTGAGGCTGCGCACGCGGTATCGCGGCAACCGACGCTCCCCGTATCAAGGCTGGATGCGATGGCATCACATCGCCGGGCTGCTCGGCGGTGTGTTCCTGACGACGTGGGTGGTGAGCGGCTGGTTATCGATGGATCCGAATGGCTGGTTCCAGCGCGCGGCGTCGAATGAAGCGGCACTGCGGCGTTGGCAAGGCACGCCGCACTGGGACCTGCCGCTGCCGCTGAGCCCGCCCCTGCCGGACGCACGCGCGCTCAGTCTGCGCAGCTTCAATGGCCGATTGCAGCTGGAGTGGCGCGATGCGGCGGGGCAGCAGCGCGTCACGGACGCTGAAACGGGGCAACCGGTGCAGGTGTCCCGGGACGAGCTGCTAGCGGCGGCGCATCGCTACCAGCCTGAAGCCGCCGCTGTCGAGCTTGAACAGCTGCAGGCCGAGGACGCGTATTGGTACGGTCACCATGCCCAACGCCAACTGCCGGTGTGGCGGTTGAAGTTCCAGGACGATGCCGGCACCTGGCTGCATGTGGACCCGGCCAGCGCTCAGGTGCTGGGCGTCAGCAATGCCCAGTCGCGGCTCAGGCGCTGGCTCTTCAATGCGCCGCACAGCCTGGACTTTCCGTGGCTGATCCAGAACCGGCCGGGCTGGGATGCTGTGATGGGGCTGCTCTCTGCGCTGGGGCTGGTGATGTCCGTCAGCGGGGTGGTTGTGGGCGTGCGGCGGCTGGTCCATGCTGGAGCACGCCGTCGGCCACGCGGCTCATAGGCCGTTAATGATCGGCAAGGGGCCGGCAGCCCCTTACGCCGCCGTCACTTCACGTCGATGGACGATCCGAGTCCGAACGCGCCCAGCGTGGCGTCCCAGCTCTGACCGGACGACACGTTATCCGCATTGGCCCAGCGCACGGCGTACCGAACGTCGGCGGCCAGGGCGCTGTCGCCATCGGGCAGCGCCAGCCACAGCGAATAGCTCCCCACCGGCAGGTCCGCGGGCAGGGTCACGGACACGGCGGCCGTCTGATCCGCGCCAGGCATCCAGGTGCGCGGATCGGCCCCGGTGGCCGTCAGCCGGCGCACCGTGCCGGCGGCATCGCGCAGCAGCACCTGCACCCCGCGTGGATTGAACATGCGCGCCCAGCCGGTATTGCGCACGGTGAGGTTCAGCGTCAGCGCCTGTCCGCGGGTCACCGCGCTGGCATGGGTCGCCGACACCAGTTGCACCCGGTAACCCATCTTGCGCTTGACCTCGGCCATGCACCCGTTCTGGACCCACTTGGCGTGGAAAAGGTCGCGGTAGTACTCGTCGTTGAGATAGGTCAGCCGGTATTGGGCGCCCTCGGCCAGGATGTCCGCACAGCTGGTGCGTGCCACGGCGCCTGCTTCGTCGGCGGGGTTGCAGGTCTCGCCGCCAAAGGGGGCCAGGTCGCCGAGACGGGCCACATAGTCGCGCTGAGTGGCCTGCGTGCTGCTGTTGTCGTCGTAGGTGCCGACGTCGGTGGCGCTCGCCAGGAAACAGTCGTTGTGCACCCCGATGCGGTAGCCGCCGCTCAGCACGGTCGAGAGGCTGGGCAGCGTGGGCGTCCAGGCCATCACGTAAGGGGGATAGCGGACGTCAATGAAGCGGGTACTCGGGATGGCCGCCAGCAGCGCATCCCGCACCGCGGTCCGGTTGGCCACGGTCGTCAGTTGATTGGACGAGGTGTGCCACTCTCCCCATGCGCCGATGAAACCGGCCTGCACATAGGCAATGACATCGGCATTGGCCTGCAGCACCGGCTTGAGCTGGTTCAGGTGGCCCTGAATGCGCGCGAGCGTCGCGTCCTGGGCATTCTGGTATTCGGTCTCGGACTGCGGGTAGTTGTAGACCGCGCGGATCACCAGCTTGATGCCGGCCCCGCGCGCATTGGCAAAGGCGGTGCTGAGCTGGGTGAGCAGGCTGGCCGGGAGGTCGGTGGTGCGCCAGTTGGCGAGGTTCAGCGGCGCGTAGACGAGACGGTAGCCGTTGCTGTAGGCGTCCTTGGCATCGTCGGCCGTCAGGCCGTCCAGGTTGGTCCAGGCCCAGCGGTAGAAGCCGCGTTCCGGGTTCGGGAACTCGGCGTCGGTGGCGTTGAAGCTGAGGGTACGGAGCGTGGGAGCCGAGCTACCGTCTCCGGTGCCGGTGCCGGTGCCGGTGCCGGTGCCGGTCCCGCTTCCGGTACCAGTGCCAGTCCCGCTGCCGCTACCTGTCCCCGAGCCAGTGCCCGTGCCGGTCCCGCTGCCGCTGCCAGTCCCGCTGCCAGTGCCGGTTCCACCCGTCGGCGCACTCGCTACCGGCGAGGAAGGATCCGTGCCAACCGGCGTGGACGCATCACTGCTCCCGCCGCCACCGCCGCAGGCCACCAGGGTGCCCAGAGCAGCCACCGCCACTGCACGGCTCATCCACGGCCAGAGCCGATTCGCGCCTTCATTCGTCTGCATACCACCACTTCCGCTCGTCGAGTTGCTCCCTCCGGAACAGACTGCGACGGCAGTTGCTGGCAAGGGCCTGCGGATTGTCCCCAAGCTGCTGCTCGGGGATGTAACAAGACCTTCAGGCGCAATCGCTCAACAGGCGCCCCTCTCAGGACTTGCGGGCGAGAACGACACGCGTCTTGGGGAGGCTGTCATGCCAGGGGCGCTCGCCGAAGCAGGAGAAGAATTCAAAGGGAATGAAACGGCATAACGAGCGACCCAGAATCTGGCCGAAGCTGGGCGTCCCGCCGGCTTCGTTGACCACCACCGTGCCGAAAATGAACTTGCCGGGTGTGCGCGACCAGATGCTTTCGAAGAAGATGTAGTAGGCCAGAAAGATCGACGAGCCCAGCAGGAAATCGGGAATCTTCTGCAGGGCCTGCACGCCTTGATTCCCGAAGAGCAGTCCCGTTGCGATGCCGACCATGAAGGACAGCACCAGAAAGCAGATGTAGTCCACGACAAAGGTCCCGAACCGCTTGCCCTTGCTGGCGGGTTCGATGGCGCGGCTCTCGTCGGGCGCTCGGTCCGCCAAAGGGCTGACGGGGGGCTGATAGGGGTTGTGTTCAACAGACATGGAATCCTCCTCAAGGGATAAGCGGCCTTTTGTTGTGATGAGGAGGTCCACGAGGCGGCGTGGCGTCCGCGCTGCCGCATGACGATGCGATACAGCACTGGCGCAGGCCTTTGCTTTGAGTCGTGCCCCCTCCAGGCGCGGCAGCGAGGGTACTCAAAAAACGGCCACCGGCTGCGAGGGTTAGACCGGACAGGCAGCAACGGACTGTGCAGTAACCCTCACTGCGCCACCGTCCACACCGCCATCGGAATCAGGTCCGCCAGGATGTGGGCATAGACCGACGGCCACAGGCGCCCCGTCCTCACGTAAACCAGCGTCACCGTCAGCCCGAAAGCCACCACGCCGATCGCCCCCAGCGGCCCCTGGTAGGTGTGATACAGCAGGCGCAGCAGCAGCGGCAGCCCGATGGCCAGCGCCAGGCCCCACTGCCGCAGCCCGCGCGTCAGCACGCCCAGCAGGAACACTTCCTCGAAGAGTCCGTTGACGATGGAGAACGCCACCAGCGTCACCACCGTCAGGCCGGTGAATGAAAACGCCACCACGTCTCGCGTGGCCGTCGGCGGCACCACCGATTCATACAGCGACATGCCCACCGTCTCCAACGCCCAGGCCGCCAGGTAGGTCAGGGCCCCCAGCAGCGTGTCCCACCAGGTGGGCCGCGGCAGGAGCGAGGCCACATCGAAGCCCCGCACACGCAGGAACAGCAAGGCGACGCCCGCCAGCACGCCTTCCAGCGCCATCATCTGCAGCACGCCGTCGTTCGAATACTGCGCCGCCGGGAATCCCGCCATGACCGCCTGAATCGACCACAGACTGAAGAGACCAAAGCACAAGGCGGCCACCACCGCGGCTTCGGCGGCGGACAAGGTGGATCTTGCTGGGGCGACGCTACTCATCTCAAGGCTGCTGATCAGAAGGAGAAGGGGGCGCGGACGAAGCCAGTGGCCGCGGCGCCGATCTTGCGGCCCGGGATGCACGGCGGGATCGCCATGCCGCCACCGTCAGGCACACCACGGCCATCACCGCCCCGCTCACAGCGCCGGTGAGATGCGCCAGCGGCGCAATCGCAATGCTCCATCCGTCCCAGTGACGCAAGGGGGGCTCCGCCAGGGGCTGCTCGCCCATGATCTTTGCCACCAGCCCCAGTGCAATCAGCAGCCCAATGGCCCGGACCCGCCCATGCGCCCGCGGCTCCCGCAGCAGCGACACCGCCGCCACCGCCACCCCCGCATGCAGCACGCCGGACAAGCCACCAAACCGAGCCAGCGCCGGCTCCAGAAGCAAGGCCCATTGCGTCAGCGGCCAGGCCAGCAACCACGCCAGGGTCTCGGGCCGACCCAGCCGGGCGGTGATGCCCAGCAGGCCCACCACCGCGCAGCCCGCCAGATTGGCCACCAGATGCTGTGGGCTCCAATGCACCCAGGCGGCGGTGAAGGCGCGCCAGGGTTGATCCCAGGCCCGCTCGGGGCGCCACTCCAGCGCCGCCTGCACGGGCGCGGGCTGAAGCCAGACGATCAGCGACCCGGCCGTCAGGCCCAGCGCCAGCAGCATCCACAGGCGGGCCACGCCGCGCGGGTCGGCCGCGGTATCCGTCACCCGCCGAACACCGCCTGCCACAGCGCCAGCACCGCCGCACGCTGATCTTCCAGCGCCTTGGCCGCTTCCGCATCCAGCGCGGTGGACTGTTCATTCAGGCGCGCCCGGTGCTGCACCCGGCGCAGCTCGCGATAGGCATCCGCCGCCGCGCGGCCCACGCCCGGCGGCAGCAGGTCCACCGCTTCCGCCCGCTGCAGCAGCGCAATGTTGCCGGCATTGGCCAGCAGCTCCTCATGCGCGCCGGCATGGGCCAGGATCAGGAACTGCAGGGCGAACTCGGCATCCACCATGCCGCCCGGGCTGTGCTTCACATCAAAGAAGCCCTCGCGCACCGGTCGCGCGGCCCGCAGCTTGTCCCGCATGGCCACCACTTCCTGGCGCAGCGCCAGCGGGTCCCGCGCGGAGGTGATGACGGCCCGGCGCGTCGCCTCGAAGCGCTCGGCCAGCGAGGCATCCCCCGCGCAGAAACGCGCCCGGGTGATGGCCTGATGTTCCCAGGTCCAGGCTGTGTTGCTGCCCCGGCCGGTCTGGTAGCGGTTGAACGACTCCAGCGAGGTGACCAGCAGCCCGGAATTGCCGTTGGGCCGCAGCGCCGTGTCGATGTCGAACAGCTCGCCGGCGGCGGTGCGCAGCGTCAGCCATGTGATCAACTTGCGGACAAAGGTGCCGTAGATCTCCGGGGCGTTCTCGTCCTCATCGTCGAAGAGGAACACCAGGTCCAGGTCGCTGCCGTAGCCCAGTTCCTTGCCGCCCAGCTTGCCGTAGGCCACCACCGCCAGTCGCGGCGACGGCCGGTGCTTCTGCTTGTGCCGGTCCCAGGCCCAGTCGATGACGCATTGCAGCGTGGCATCGGCCAGCAGCGACAGCTCATCCGCCACCTGCTCCACGCTGATCTGACCTTCCACATCCCGAACCAGCGTGCGGAAGACTTCGGCATGGTGGGCGCGGCGCAGGCTGTCCAACAGTGCGTCTTCGCTGGCTTCGCCATGTTCCGCCCAAGCGTCATGCCGCGCCTGCAGGTCCTGGATGAAGGCCGGGCCGTCGAAGCGCTCGTGCAGCAGCCGGGTGTCGGCCAGTTCGTCGATCACGCCGGGGTGCTGCATCAGGTAGCGCATCGGCCAGCGGGCCAGCCCCAGCAGACGCAGCAGGCGGCCTTGAACCGCCGGCCGCTCCACCAGCAGCGCCAGATAGCTCTCCCGGCGCAGCAGCGGCTCGACCCAGTCCACAAACCGCTGGGCCGCTTCCAGGGTGCATTCCCCCTGCTTCACCGCCAGCGAGGCACGGCCCACCAGCTTGGCCAGCCGCAGCCGCGACTCCTCCCGCAGGTTCTGCACCCGCGGCTGCTGGGCCCAGCGGCGCACATTGGCGGCCAGGTCCGGTTGGAGTTTTTCCAGGAACTCTTCACTGTCGATCGGCAGGGGCGGCCCGCCGCACATGCCGTTGCGGCAGCCGCCGGAGGACGGCGCCACGCCGTCATGCAGCAGCGCGTCGAATTCGGTGGCGACCAGCTCGCGCACCTCCAGCAGCCGGTCCAGCAGCTGGCAGGTGTCGTTTCGACAGATCAGGCCCATGCTGCGGGCGATCCAGCTCAGGTCCTCGTCGCCGCTGGGCAGGCAGTGGGTCTGCTGGTCGTCCAGATACTGGATGCGGTGTTCCACCCGGCGCAGGAAGTCGTAGCCCTTGGCCAGGGCCAGGGCGGTGTCCGGCTTCATCAGGCCACGGGCCGCGAGCCGGTTCAGGGCCTTGAGGGTGGAACGGGTCCGGATCTCCGGGAACTGACCCCCGCGCACCACCTGCAGCAGCTGGACGATGAATTCAATCTCGCGGATGCCGCCCCGGGACAATTTCACATCATTGGCCCGCTCCGGGCGGCCGGCGGCGCGGCGCTGGGCTTCATCGCGGATCTTGCGGTGCAGTTGCCGCAGGCCTTCAAAGACGCCGTAATCCAGATACCGGCGGTACACAAACGGCTGCACCAGATGCCGCAGTTGCAGCGCGCGGCCGTTGGCAACGCTGGCGCGGGGGGCGATCACCCGGCTCTTGAGCCAGGCAAAGCGCTCCCACTCCCGGCCCTGCACCAGGAAATACTCTTCCAGCATGGCCATGCTGACCGCTGGCGGCCCGGAATTGCCGTTGGGCCGCAGGGCCAGGTCCACACGGAACACCTGTCCGTCTTCCGTCACGTCCCCGATCAGCGTGGACAGGCGGCGCGACAGATGCGCGAAATATTCATGGGCGGAGATGCGCTGCGGCCCGTCGGTCTGGCCGTCGTCCTCATAGACATAGATCAGGTCGATGTCGGACGAGACATTCAGCTCCCGGCCGCCCAGCTTGCCCATGCCCACGACCCAGAAGTCGATCTCCTCGCCGTTCTCGTTGCGGGGCTTGCCATGCACGGCATCGAGCTCGGCGCGGCAATGGGCCAGGCCCATATCCAAGCTGACTTCGGCCAGATGGGTCATGGCCTGCGTCACATCGGTCATGGGCGCGGACTGCTCCACATCCAGCACCGCCAGCCGCTCCAGCACCAGCTGGCGCATCACCCGCAAGGCCGCTGCCAGCGGGCGCCCTTCTTGCCCGAGCCGCTCCACCAGCGCGCGCATCACCGTGTCATTCGGCAGACCGGCTGGCAACAGGGACAATTCCGACCCATACCGGCGCCGGATCCTCTGTACAAAACGGCTATGTTCGGCGGTCACCGCTGCTGCAACTGAATCCATCGGTAAAGAAAACTCTCGTTGGCTCATGGCCCCTGAAGGGCTGTGCTAGATTCGGCGTCCGCCGTTCCCTCATCCATGTCTTCTCCCGCCGATCCCAGCACTGCCTCCGGGTCCCCGGTCGCGACGCGACGCTGGTGGACCCGTTGTGCGCTATGGATCTTCGGGCTGTCCGTGGGCTTGCTGGCCTTGCTTCTGACGGCCTGGCTGGCGTTGCAGTGGGCGATTCTGCCCCACATCAATGACTGGCGTGCCGACCTGGAAAAGCAAGCCACCCAGGCATTGGGGATACAGGTCCGCATCGGCAGCATCCAGGCCCAATCCACCGGCTGGAGCCCCAGCCTGGACCTGCGGGATGTTCGCCTGATCGACCCCGCCGGCCGCCAGACCCTGCACCTTCCCCGCGTCAGCGCGGTCCTCTCGGCCCGGTCGCTGCTGGCCATGGAGCTGCGTTTTTCGCAGCTGCAACTGGACAGCCCCGAGCTGCTGCTGCGGCGAGACAAGCAAGGCCGGGTCTTCGTGGCCGGCCTGAGCGTGGATGAAGGCTCCCAGGACACCTCCGCTTCCGACGAAGCCGCCGACTGGTTTTTCCAGCAGCATGAGTTCGCCATCCTGCATGGCCGCATCCGCTGGGTGGATGAACTCCGGCAGGCGCCCCCGCTGGAACTGTTCGACCTGAACCTGGTGCTGCGCAACGGCCTGCGCCGGCACGACCTGCGGGTGGACGCCACCCCGCCGGCCGGCTGGGGCCAGCGCTTCAGCCTGCGCGGGCAGTTCACCCAGTCCCTGCTGGAGCGGCCCGGGGCGCTGCAGCACTGGAGCGGCCAGCTGTTTGCCGAGCTGCCACGCACCGATGTGCGTGAACTCCGTCGATATCTGGACCTGCCCTTCGAGCTCAATGAAGGCGACGGCGCCCTGCGCGCCTGGCTGGACCTGCGCCGGGGCACGCCCAGCAACCTGACCCTGGACATGGGCTTGCGCGCGGTGAAGTTGCGGGTGGCCCCCAGCCTGCCGGAGCTGGACCTGGCCCGCATCGAGGGCCGTCTGGTGATGAAGCAGACGCCCACCCAGTTCCTGCTGCAGGCCCAGCAACTGGGCTTCAGCGCTGGCGACGGTCTGGAGTGGCCCCGGTCGGACTGGTCGATCGACCTGCAGCGGGACGAACGCAGCGGCCAGGTGACCGGGGGCGACTTCCAGGCCCAGCAACTGGACCTGACGCTGGGCGCCCAGATCCTCTCCCGACTGCCGGTGGGCGACGCGCCCCGCGCCCTGGTGGCCGACATGAAACCCGCCGGCATGCTCAATGCGCTGGCGGTGCACTGGGACGGTCCGCTGGAGCGGCCCCGCAGCTATCGCGCCAAGGGTCAGCTTCAAGGGCTGCAACTGGCGGCGGCGGACACGACCGCGCCGGCCGACCCGGCTTCCGCACCGCCCACCGGCCGCCCCGGTGTACGCAATGCCGATCTGCAGTTCGAGGCCACCGACCAGGGCGGCACCGCCTCGCTGGTGATCAAGGATGGCGAGGTCACTCTGCCCGGCGTTCTGGTGGAGCCCACGCTGACACTGCGACAAGCGCAGGCCTCGCTGACCTGGCGTCGGCAGCAACCGGCCGGAACGCCGGCCCCGGTCGGCGGGCTGTCGGTGCTGGCAGCGAAGAAGGCAGCGTCTTCAGCGCCGCTCGCGTCAGCGTCCGCGTCCGCAGCAGCGGCAACGACTGCTGCAGCGGCCCCAACGCCGCCCGCTTCCCAGTGGACCGTGCAGTTCAGCAAGGTGCACCTGGTCACCGACGACCTGCAGGCGGATATCGACGGCACCTGGCAAAGTGCTCCGCAAAGCAGCGCGCATGCGCCTGGCCGCCTGGACCTGACCGGCCACATCGAGGAAGTGCGGGCCGAGCGCGTGCTGAAGTACCTGCCCGCCAGCATGGGCCCGGACGCCATGCGCTATGTGCGCGACGCCATCCGCGACGGCACGGCCCACAAGGTGGCCGTCCGCTTGCAAGGCGACCTGGCCGAATTCCCCTTCGACGCCCCCCGCAGCAAGGGCATCTTCAAGGTCAGCACGCAGCTGCGGGACCTGACGCTGGCCTACGTGCCCAGCCACCCCGCAGAAAACGGCCACGCCGCCTTCACCTCCCCATGGCCGGCCATGGAGCAGCTCAGCGCCGAGCTGGTGTTCGATCGCGCCAGCATGGCCATCCGCAACGGACGGGCCCGGCTGAACGGCGTGGAGCTGAGCAATGTGCAGGGCCTGATCCAGGACCTGTATCACCACAGCCCGGTGCTGGACATCACTGGCGAAGGCCGTGGCCCGCTGGCCGACGCGCTGCGCTACGTGAAGCATTCCCCCATCAATGAGATGACCAGCCATGCGCTGGAGTCGTCGGTGGGCACCGGCCCGATGTCCCTGAAGCTGGCGCTGAAGCTTCCGCTGGTCCACATCGATGACACGACGGTGAAAGGCCAGGTGCTGCTGACCGGCAACGACCTGCGCCTGCGACCCGACGCGCCCCTGCTCACCCAGGCCCGCGCCCGCATCGACTTCGACGAGAAAGGCCTGCAGATCCGCGGCGGACAGGCGCGGGTGCTGGGCGGCGACGCCAGCTTTGAAGGCGGCTCCCAACCCGACGGGACGATGCGCTTCGTGGCCAACGGCACGGTAACGGCTGAGGCGCTTCGCAACACCCCGGAGATCGTCCTGGGCTCGCGGCTGGCGTCGGTGATGACCGGGCAGACGGCGCTGCGTCTGGAGCTGGGCATCGTCAAGGGCCAGACCGAGATCGGCCTGAGCAGCACCCTGCAGGGCCTGGGTGTGGACCTGCCCGCCCCGCTGCGCAAGAGCGCGGACGAGACCTGGCCGCTGCGGGTCAGCCTGCGCGCGATGAACGCGCCCGCCGGCACGCTGCGGGATGAACTGCGGGTGGAAGCCGGCCCCCTGGCCGCGCACTATCAGCGGGATGTGACCGGCGAGACGGCCAAGGTGCTGCGCGGCGCGCTGTCGCTGGGCGACCGGCTGCCGGACCTGCCGGCCCAGGGCGTGCTGGCCCGCGCGGTGCTCAACCAGCTGAGCGTGGACACCTGGCAGGCGGTGATCCCCACCCTGATCGGCCCCACCACCAGCGGCATCGGCAGTGCCCCCGAAGCGGCGGGCAACGCCATGGCCGCATCCGCCGCCGAGGCGGACAGCCCCTACCTCCCCACCCAACTGGCCCTGAAGGCGCAGACCCTGCAGCTCAGCGGCCGCACCCTCAACCGCGTGGTGGCCGGCCTGACCCATGACGTGCCGGACAGCACCTGGAGCGCCTCCATCGATGCCGAGCAGCTCAGCGGCTTTCTGCAACTGCGCATGGCCAAGCCCAACCAGCCTGGCCGCGTCTATGCGCGCCTGGCCCGGCTGTCGGTGCCCAAGAGCGATGCGGATTCGGTCGAGGAACTGCTGGACAGCCAGCCCCGCTCCATCCCCACGCTGGACATCGTGGTGGACAACTTCGAGCTCAAGGGCAAGCGCCTGGGCCGCCTGGAGATCGAAGCGCAGCAGCAGACCGACGCCCGGGACTGGAAGCTCAGCCGGCTGCTGCTCAAGAATGAAGACGCCACCCTGAGCGCCACCGGACAGTGGGCGCCGGAGCCGGGCCGCCCGATGCGCCGCACCGATCTGAACTGGAAACTGGATGTGGAGGACGCCGGCAAGCTGGCCGAACGCATGGGCCAGGGCCAGGTGCTGCGGCGCGGCAAGGGCCAGTTGACCGGGCAACTGGCCTGGTCGGGCTCGCCGATGTCGCCGGACTATGCCTCGATGACCGGCAAGATGAATATCGCGCTGGATGCCGGCCAGTTCCTCAAGGCGGAGCCGGGTGTCGGCCGTCTGCTGGGCGTGCTCAGCCTGCAGTCGATTCCGCGCCGCCTGACGCTGGACTTCCGGGATGTGTTCTCCGAGGGCTTCGCCTTCGACAACGTCAGCGGAGACATCCAGATCGCCCGCGGCGTCGCCCGCAGCGACAACCTGCGCATGAAGGGCCTGCAGGCGGCCGTGCTGATGGAAGGCTCGGCCGACCTGGCCGCCGAGACCCAAGACCTGCATGTGCTGGTGGTGCCCGAGATCAACGCCGGCGGCGCTGCGCTGGCCTATGCCGCCATCAACCCGGCCATCGGCCTGGGCACCTTCCTGGCGCAGTGGTTGCTGCGCAAGCCCATCATGGCCGCCAGCACCGAGGAGTTCCGCGTCACGGGCAGCTGGAGCGATCCCAAGATCGAGCAGTTGCCGCGTCGCGCAGTGCCAGCCGCCAGTGCGGCCAGCGCCAGCAGCAATGCCAGCAGCGGTGCCGGCGGCACGCCCGACACCCGCACCCCGCCGCTGGCCGCCGATGCGCCCGCCAGCGCTGCGTCAGCGTCCGAAGCCCACAATGCCCGAGGAGATCGCAGCAGCGGCAACAATCGCGTCAGCGGTCCGTCCCGCAGCCAAGGAGAGAGCGCACCATGAAGATCGCCGCCATCCAGATGGTGTCCGGCCCCCAGCTCCAGGTGAACCTGGACCGCGCCCGGCATTGGATTGAACAGGCCGCCGCCCAGGGCGCCCGGCTGGTGTCCCTGCCGGAGTATTTCTGCCTGATGGGCCACCATGACGGCGACAAGCTGGCGTTCGCCGAGCAGGCCGGCGACCTGAACGCGCCCATCCAGGGCATGCTCAGCCGCGCCGCACGCGAGACCGGTGTGTGGGTGCTCGGCGGCACGCTGCCGATGGCGCTGGAGGGACGCGCGGCCCCGGCCGAACGGGTGCGCAACACCACCTGCGTGTTTGCGCCGGACGGCAGCCTGGCCGCCCGCTACGACAAGCTCCACCTGTTCCGCTATGACAACGGCCGCGAGCATTACGACGAAGGCCGGGTGCTGGAGGCGGGGGATGCCCCGGCCACCTTCACCGCCCACATGGACCAGGGCCAGGGTCAAAGTCAGGGTCAGGGCAATTTCGACCTGCGCATCGGCCTGTCGGTCTGTTATGACCTGCGCTTCCCCGAGCTGTACCGGGCCATGAGCTTTGAAGCCGGCCAGCCGCCGCTGGACCTGATCAGCGTGCCGGCCGCATTCACCTACACCACCGGCCAGGCCCACTGGGAACTGCTGCTGCGGGCGCGGGCGGTGGAGAACCAGGCCTTTGTCATCGCGGCGGCCCAGGGCGGCCGGCATGAGAACGGACGTCGCACCTGGGGCCACAGCATGGTCATCGACCCCTGGGGCGAGGTGCTGGCCTGCGTGCCGGAAGGGGAAGGCCTGGCCGTGGCAGAGATCGATCCGGCGCGGCTCAAGCAGGTGCGCACGCAGCTGCCGGCGCTCCATCACCGGCGGCTCTGAGGACGCCGGAAGACTTGGCCGGCTTTCCCGGCCAGTTTCGGCGATCAAGGCGTCCCGCTTCTTGGCAAGATCCTGCGCATGATCGACCCTCGTCCTGCCCTGCTCCGTCGAAACAGCCTGCTGGCCTGCGTGCTCGTCGCAGCGCTGACGGCTTGCGGTGCGCCGGCGCGTCCGCTGGAGCTGTCCATCACCGACCTGGAGTCGCTGCAACTGCGCTCCTGGCTGAGCCCGCAGCTGCGCCGCAATGTGGACCTCCTGCCCGTAACCGGCGGCCAGGACACCAATCCGCTCTGGGGCACCCGCATGAGCGACATGAGCCTGAATCAGGCCTATCAGGAGTCCTTGCGGCGGGTGGGTCTGATGCCGGATGTGCCGGACTCCGGCCGCTACCAGCTCAAGGTGGAACTGATGGCCACGGCGCAGCCCAATGTGCCGGTGGCCGTGGAAGTGGCCGTGTCGGTGCGCTACACGCTGACTGAACGCGGGGCCAAGGCGCCGGTGTACCAGCGCACGCTTCGCACCACCCAGAAGGCCGGCATTGACGACAGCCTCAGCCCCACCGAGCAACTGCGCATGGCCACCGAAGGCGCCATGCGCGCCAACATCGGTGAGTTGCTGCGAGAGCTCGCGTCGCTGCCGCTGCCCGCATAACGACCCCGAGCGCCCTCCGAACGCCCCTCGAACGCCGCCCGGTGATCCGGCGGCCGCCCTGGCACGTCCGCCGCAAAGGCGCCAGGAAATCCCCCATCGGGCATATGCATATGAAGAATCAGTGGTTGCCAAATTCGGGGTAATCCCTAAGGATCGAGGGTTTTCCGCCCTTTGCCGGCCCTTTGCCGGTTGGCCTTTCCGTGATCCAGCTCGAAGCCCTGCACAAGTCCTACACGGTCGATGGCCGTCGGGTCGCCGCCCTTCAAGGCGTCGATCTTCATGTCCGCCCTGGTGAGGTGTTCGGCGTCATCGGCGCCTCGGGCGCCGGCAAAAGCACGCTGCTGCGCGTGATCAATCTGCTGGAGCGGCCGGACCAGGGCCGCGTTCTGGTCGCCGGTCAGGATCTGCTGAGCCTGGACGCCGCCGGGCTGCGCGCCGCCCGTCAGCGCATCGCGATGATCTTCCAGCACTTCAACCTGCTGGACTCCCGCACCGTGGCACAGAACGTGGCCTGGCCGATGCGCATTGCCGGCTGGACGGCGGACCGGATCGAGGCCCGTGTCCAGGCGCTGGTCGCCCGGGTGGGCCTGACCGAGCACCTGCACAAATACCCTGCCCAGCTCTCCGGCGGCCAGAAGCAGCGGGTGGGCATTGCCCGTGCGCTGGCCCTGTCGCCGCAGGTGCTGCTGTGCGACGAGGCCACCAGCGCCCTGGACCCCGAGACCACCCGCTCCATCCTCGACCTGCTGGCCGAGATCAATCAGGAGCTGCAGCTCAGCATCGTGCTGATCACCCACGAGATGGATGTGGTGCGCCGCATCTGTGACCGGGTGGCGGTGCTGGAGGGCGGCCGCATCGTGGAAGAAGGGCCGGTGGCCGATGTCTTCCTGCATCCACAGTCCCCCACGGCACGGCGCTTCGTGATGGCCGCCGAACATGTGGACGAAGGCGAGCAGCGCGACGACCATGCGCAGGTGCCAGGCCATTTGTGGCGCCTGACCTTCCTGGGCGAGCGCACCTATGAACCGCTGCTGGGCGAAGTCGCCCGGCATGCGCATCTGGACTTCGGCATCCTCTCCGGACGGATCGACCGCATCAAGCGTGTGCCGTATGGGCAGCTCACCATCGCCGTCACCGGTGGGGACCTGGCCGCTGCGCGCCAATTGCTGGCCGCGCGCGGCGTGCAGGTCGAGGAGCTGCGCGCATGAGTACCCCGCTGCTGCAAGTGCTGGCCGAGCTGGACTGGTCAGAAATCGCGCTGGCCGGCGGCGACACGCTGCTGATGCTGGGCGGCTCGCTGCTGTTCACCACGCTGCTGGGCCTTCCGCTGGGCATCCTGCTGTTCCTGCTGGACCGCGGACAGCTGCTGGCCTCGCCGCGGCTGTACGGGCTGCTGTCGCTGGTGATCAATGTGCTGCGCTCGCTGCCCTTCGTCATTTTGCTGATCGTGCTGATTCCGTTCACGCTGCTGGTCACCGGCACCTCGCTGGGGGTGGCGGGTGCCATCCCGCCGCTGGTGGTGGGCGCCACGCCCTTCCTGGCGCGGCTGGTCGAGACCGCCCTGCGCGGCGTGGACCGCGGCATCATCGAAGCGGGTCAGTCGATGGGCGCCACCACCGGCCAGATCGTCTGGCAGGGGCTGCTGCCGGAGGCGCTGCCGGGCATCGTCTCGGCCCTGACGGTCACCGCCATCACGCTGGTGTCCTACACCGCCATGTCCGGGGTGATCGGCGGCGGCGGTCTGGGGGACCTGGCCATCCGTTTCGGCTATCAGCGCTTCCAGACCGAAGTGATGGTGGTCACCGTGTTGCTTTTGTTGGTGCTGGTCCAGGTCCTGCAGATGCTGGGGGACTGGCTGGTCAAGCGGGTGTCGCATCGCTGACCTTCGGGAGGCACGGTGCGCAAGACCCTGTTGTGTGTGAGTCGAGGAGTTTGAACATGAAGAAGATGCTTGTTGCCGCCCTGGCGACCCTGTCCACCCTGGCCGCCGGCACTGCCCTGGCCGAGAAGCTCACCGTGGCCGCCACGGCCGTGCCGCATGCGGAGATCCTCAACCTGGTCAAGCCGGAGCTGGCCAAGCAGGGGGTGGAGCTGGAGGTGAAGGTGTTCACCGACTATGTGCAGCCCAATGTGCAGGTCAGCGAGAAGCGGCTGGACGCCAACTTCTTCCAGCACAAGCCCTATCTGAATGAATTCAACAAGGGCAAGGGCACGACGCTGGTGCCGGTGGTGGCCGTGCATGTGGAGCCGTTCGGCGCCTATTCGACCAAGCACAAGGCCCTGGCCGACCTGCCCAAGGGCGGGACCGTGGCCCTGCCCAATGACCCGACCAATGGCGGCCGGGCGCTGATCCTGCTGGACAAGGCCGGTGTGATCAAGCTCAAGGACAAGACCAACATCCTGTCCACCGTCAAGGACATCGCCGACAACCCCAAGGGCCTGAAGTTCCGCGAGATTGAAGCCGCCACCCTGCCCCGCATCCTGCCGCAGGTGGACCTGGCCCTGATCAACACCAACTATGCGCTGGAAGCCAAGCTCAATCCCACCAAGGACGCGCTGGCGCTGGAAGGCGGCGACTCGCCCTATGCCAACTGGCTGGTGACCCGCGCCGACAACCAGAATGCCCCGGCCGTGAAGAAGCTGGCCGCCGCGCTGCAGACGGAGCAGGTGCGCCGCTTCATCCAGACCCAGTACAAGGGCGCGGTGGTGCCCGCGTTCTAAGCCCTGCGTCCCACAACCGGACGGATCCACGCCCAGCCTGCCGCGCGTCATCGCCGGCAGGCTTTTTTGTGCGCCATCTCACGGACGCAGCCTTGCGCCGCCCCCCATGGCATGCCGGTCCGCAGGCCACATTGCCGCAGGCCGCCCGGGTCTAGGGGGGCAACTCCACTTCGGTGGGCAATGCCGAGGATTTATTCCAGGCGGTAACAGCCGTCCCGCGCCACCATCCAGGGCTTGCCCACTTGCCTGCCGGGTCCGTCCCCGCGGCCCTGTCCTGGAACGCGCCCCGTGTCCGACCTCGCCACCTTGCTGCCGCACTTCTTCATCTTCCGGGAGGGTGCGCCCACGCTTTTGCTGACCGGTCAGTATTCGGTCTGGCTGGTGCTGCTGTCGGTGGTGGTGGCCTCGCTCACCTCCGCCTTGGCCATGCAGGTGGCCGGTGTGGCCCGGGGCAGCACTGGACTGCATCGACAGGCGGTGGTGCTGACCGGCGCCCTGGCCCTGGCCGGCGGCATCTGGTCGATGCACTTCATCGGCATGCTGGCGTTTCAGCTCTGCACCTGGGTGAGCTTTCATGGCGGCATCACCGCCGCCTCGGCCATTCCGGCTTTCCTGGCCTCCTGGGTGGCGCTGGACCTGATCTCCCGCGGGCAGCTCACCACCCGGTCCTGGGTGCTGGGCGGCATTCTGGTGGGGGCCGGCATCGGCACCATGCACTACACCGGCATGGCGGCCATGGAGATGTCCGCGCAACTGCGTTATGACCCGCTGTGGTTCGGCGCCTCCATCGTTGTGGCCGTTCTGCTGGCGATGCTGGCCTTGTGGATCCGCTTCGGCCTTGAGCATCGTTGGCGGCCGGTCTGGGTCATCTCGCTGGGCGGTCTGGTGATGGGCTGCGCCGTGGCCGGCATGCACTACACCGCCATGGCCGCCGCCCGTTTTGTCGGCGTGGGGGACGGGCCTTGCAACACCGGGCTGGAAGACAACGGCCTGCTGGCCCTGGCCATCACCGTGGCCACCCTCACCATCAGCGCCACCACCGCCGGTGCGAACGGCCTGATGGCGCTGCGCCGTCTGAACCACCAGTTGCTGGCGGAGCGCCAGCGGCAGCACATCACCGACCGGGCGCTGCGCGAAAGCGAGAACAAATACCGCACCCTGATCGCCAACAGCCCCGGCGTGAGCTTCCGCTGCGAGCTGCGCGCCCCGTGGCGCATGATCCTGATCAGCGACGCCATCGAGACCCTGACCGGCTGGCCCGCCCCGGACTTCATCGGCGGACAGCTGCATGTGGGCGACCTGATCCACCGCCATGACCGCTCGCGCGTCGAGCAGACCGTGGACGAAGCGCTGGCGCTGGGCCAACCCTACACCGTGGAATACCGGCTGCACACGCGGGACGGCAGCGAGCGCTGGGTGTCCGAGCGCGGTCGCTTCATCCCGGATGACCGCGGCCAGATGCAGTGGATCGACGGGGTGATGCTGGACATCACCGAGCGCATGCGGCTGCATCTGCAGCTGGAAGAGGCCAAGCACCGGGCCGAGTCGGCCGCCGATGCCAAGAGCGCCTTCCTGGCCAACATGAGCCACGAGATCCGCACGCCGATGAATGCCATCCTGGGCTTCACCGAGCTGCTGCTGGACACCACCCTCACCGAATCGCAGCGGCGCCATCTGAGCACCGTGCGCAGCTCCGCCCGGTCCCTGCTGGGCCTGCTCAACGACATCCTGGACACGGCCAAGCTCGACAAGGGCGCCATGACGCTGGAGGAAGCGGACTTCTCCCTGCGCCGCGTCTGTGAGCAGGCCATCGCGTCGCTGGGCCTGCTGGCGCAGCGCAAGGGCCTGCGTCTGCATCTGGACTATCCGGGCAGCCAGCCCGAGCTGTTCCGCGGCGACGCGCTCCGGGTGCAGCAGGTGCTGCTGAACCTGGTGGGCAATGCCATCAAGTTCACCGAGCGCGGTGACGTCACGCTGCGCATGCGGCATGAACAGGGACGGATCCACCTCAGCATCATCGACACCGGCATCGGGATTGCGCCCGACCGGCTGGAACGCATCTTCGAGGCCTTTGCGCAGGCCGATGCCTCCACCACACGCCGTTTCGGCGGCACGGGGCTGGGCACGACCATCTCGCGTCAGCTGGTGGAATGCATGGGCGGCCGCATCACGGTGGACAGCGTCGAAGGCCAAGGCAGCGTGTTCCACGTCCATCTGCCGCTGCCGGCGGGCCAAGCGCTGGTGAACGAGCCGGGCGACACCGGCACGGTCTCGCCCCTGCCGCCGCTGCGCTTGCTGGTGGCCGACGACGTGCCGCAGAACAGTGAGCTGCTGCAGCTGATCCTGACCCGGCACGGCCATGAGGTGCGCACCGTCGCCGACGGCATGGCGGCGGTCAAGGCGCTGACCGATGAGCGATTCGATCTGGTGCTGATGGACGTGCACATGCCGGTGCTGGACGGGCTGGGCGCCACACGCCGGGTGCGCAATTTTGAGCAGGCCAATGGACGGCCCCGCACGCCGATCGTGGCCCTCACGGCCAGCGTGCTGGAGGAGGACCGCCAGGCAGCGCTGGCCGCCGGCATGGACGGCTTTGCGGTGAAGCCGGTCGAGCCGGCTCGTCTGATCGCGGAGATGGCCCGGGTGATGGGCATTGCGCCGGGTCAGCCGCTGCGCGACGAACCGGCGCCTTCGATGGCTGCCACCCTGGCGGCACGCCACGGTGCGCCCACCCAGCCGATGGGTCTGGAGGTGACCGACCTGGACTGGCCGCATGGGCTGCACCTGTGGGGCAACGCCACCGCATGGCATCGAGGCTTGCGGCGCTTTGCCGAGGACCAGCGCGACGGCGTGTCGCGCCTGCACCAGCTGATGCGTCAGCGGGATTGGGGCGCGCTCAGGGAGATGGTGCATCGCTGGCGCGGCGCGGCCGGGTCTTTGGCCCTGCCGGTGCTGATGGATGCCGCAGCCGCCTTCGAGGAACTGCTGGCGGACGACGATCAGGACGAATTCGCTGCCGGGGCCGATGCGCTCTGCACGGCGCTGGATCAGGCGCTGCGGGCGATTGAGCGCCTGGAGGACGATTCCCAGCCCCAGTCCCAGGGCCCGACGTCGCCGATGTCCGACCCGATGGTGAGCCAGGCCGCGGACCGGCTGGCACTGGCCCTGCGCGGCAGTCAGCTGGATGACGAAGCCTTGCAGCTGCTGTGCGACGCCTGGGGCCTGCAGCGCTGCGAGGCGCTGATCCGGTCCATTGGTGACTTCGATTTTGACCAGGCACTGCGCGTGCTGCAGGGCCTGCGTCAGCAGCTGATGCCGGGCGGATCTTCTTCCGCCGGCGGCTCCCCCCGATCTCAAGCCCCCGCCACGCCATGACTGCTCTGCCCGACGCCCAGCTTGTGATGCCGTCCCAGACGCCGCTCCCCTCCCGGGACACTGCGGACCAGCGGCCCCGGCTGCTGCTGGTGGATGACGAACCGGCCAACCTGCAGGTGCTGCGTCATGCCCTGCAGGACGACTACCGCCTGCTGTTTGCCCGTGACGGCCACAAGGCGCTGGCGCTGGCCCGCGAGGAGCAGCCGCAGTTGATCCTGCTGGACGTGATGATGCCGGAGCTCTCCGGCATGGACGTGTGCCGCACGCTGAAGGTGCAGAGCGCCACGGCCCACATCCCGGTGATCTTCGTGACGGCGCTGGCCGATCCCGGGCATGAGGCCGAAGGCTTCGAGGTCGGTGCGGTGGACTACATCACCAAACCGCTGAGTCCGCCGGTGGTGCGGGCGCGGGTGCGCAACCATCTGTCGCTGGTGCGGGCGCAGGAACTGCGCGAGACGCGTCTGCAAGTGGTGCAGCGGCTGGGCCGCGCCGCCGAGTTCAAGGACAACGAGACCGGCTGGCATGTGGTGCGCATGAGCCATTACAGCCACCTGCTGGCGCTGGCCGCGGGTTATTCGGAGGCGGAGGCGGAAGAACTGCTGCATGCCGCGCCGATGCATGACGTGGGCAAGCTGGGCATTCCCGATGCGATCCTGCAAAAGCCGGGCAAGCTGGACGAGCAGGAATGGGCGGTGATGCAGCGCCATCCGCAGATTGGCGCGGAGATCCTGGGCGAGCACGCTACCGGTTTGCTGGGGCTGGCCCGGCGCATTGCGCTGGGCCACCATGAGAAATGGGACGGCAGCGGATATCCGGAGGGCCTGGCGGGCGCTTCGATTCCGGAAGAGGCTCGCATCGTGGCCATTGCGGATGTGTTCGATGCGCTGACCAGCGTGAGGCCTTACAAGCGCGCGTGGCCGGTGGAGGATGCGGTGGCCCACCTTCGGGAGCAGGCGGGGCGGCACTTTGATCCGCGCCTGGTGGAGCTGTTCATCAGCGTGTTGCCGCAGGTGCTGGAGGTGCGGGCGCGGTTCCAGGAAACGGATTGACGCCCCACCAACGCACAACGGCCCCGAGGGGCCGTTGTTGCTCATGGGGCACGCTGGAGACGGTGTCCCAGTGACGCCGCGGACTCCGCCGACTGCGCGGATTCCGCAGACTACGCTGCGGAGTTCCGCTCAGCGCTTGACCGCCGCGTCGCTCTTGGCGAACTGCGCGTTCTGCTGATCCAGCCACACCTTGAGCGGCTGGAAGTACTCGATCATCGCGCTGCCGTCGAGCTGCTGCTCGCCGGTCATCGCCTGCAGCGCTTCCGGCCAGGGCTTGCTCGCACCCAGCTTCAGCATGGCCTGGTACTTCTCACCGGCCTTCTTGTTGCCAAAGACCGAGCAACTGTGCAGCGGCCCGCTGTAGCCCGCTTCGCGGCACAGGGCGCGCTGGAACTGGAACTGCAGCAGGTGGGCCACGAAGTAGCGCGCATAGGCCACGTCGGCCGCCACATGGAACTTGGCACCGGCGTCAAAGCCGCCAGACTCCATCGGCACCGGGCGCGAAATGCCCTGATAGGTCTCGCTCAGGGACCACCACACCTTGTCGTAGTCCTGCGGCTGGACCTGGCCCCCGTAGACCTGCCAGCGCCACGCATCGACCTTGTAGGCAAAGGGCAGGAAGGCCACCTTGCGCAGGGCCTGCATCAGCAGGTTGTCGATGTCGTCTCCGGGGCGGTCGGTGGCCTTCATCAGGCCCAGGCGCTTGAGGTAGTCCGGGGTGATGGACAGGGCCACCGTGTCGCCAATGGCTTCATGGAAGCCGTCGTTGGCACCGTTGCGGAACAGCGTGGGCTGTTGGCGGTAGGCCAGGTCGTAGTAGATGTGGCCGAGCTCATGGTGGATGGTGATGAAGTCCTCTTCCGTCGGACGGATGCACATCTTCACCCGCACATCCTGCTGCTGGTCGATGTCCCAGGCCGACGCATGGCAGACCACTTCCCGGTCCTGCGGCTTGGTCAGCAGCGAGCGCTCCCAGAAGGTCTGCGGCAGGCTTTCCATGCCCAGGGAGGTGTAGAAGCCCTCGGCGTACTTGACCATCTCCTTGGCCGACGTGCCGCGCTGCGCCAGCACCTGGCTCAGGTCGTAATCGCCCGCCTTGGCGGAGGGCTTGACCAGCGGATAGATGTTCTCCCAGCTCTGGCTCCACATATTGCCCAGCAGATGCGCCGGGATCGGCCCGGTGGCGGGCACCTGGTCCGCTCCGTAGGTCTGGCGCAGCTTGTAGCGCACGTAGGTGTGCAGCGACTCATACAGCGGGCGCACCTGCTGCCACACCCGCGCCATGTCGGCGGAGAAGGCCTCCGGCGTCATGTCATAGCCCGAGCGCCACAGGGCGCCGGTGTCGGCAAAGCCCATCGCCCGCGAACCCTTGTTGGACAGGGCGACATAGTCCACATAGTCCTGCTTGTAGGCGCGGGACTGGGCATGCCAGCCCACCCAGGCGTCCTTGAGCTGAGCCGGATCGCGGCTCTCGGCCATGATCTTCTCCAGCTCGTCCAGCGGCAGGCAGGCGGGTTTGGCGTCGCCGGACGCCGGGCTGCTGGCGGCAGTGGCGCCAGCGGCGGCCGAGGCCAATGCGGCGGTCGGCGGCGGGCAGTACTTGGCCATGCCGTAGGCGCTGGTCATGTGCGTGGCCAGACGGGTGAAGCGCGCGCGCTCCTGGTCGTCCGGGATCATCAGGGTCAGCTGCATCAGCTTGAGCTTGCGCGCCGTGTCGGCAGGCAGCGTCAGACCGTTGTAGCGGCGTGCGGCCAGGGCCAGTTCACCGGTCGCCTTGAGCAGTTCCTCATTGGACTCGGCGGTGATCTGCTGGGTGTCGTCGGTGATGAAGTTTTCGGCGACCCATTCGGCGCGCTGGGACTTGATCAGCAGCGCTTCCAGGCGCGCCTCGGCGTCCTTGACGAAGCGCTCGGCCTCCTGACGGGTGGGCGCGGACTTGGCTGCCTTGCCAGGCTTGGCCGCATCGGCCGGTGTGACGGCACCAGCGGCCATCGCGCTGCCGCACAGCCAGGCAGCGAGGGTCAGCCGGGACAGCCGGGCGTGGGAACTGAATCGTTTCATAAAAACCCTTGATCGTTGCAGCGGTGAGTCCGGGCGGTCCGTACAGCCTCGTCAGGCGCGCCCGCTGAATGAAATGTGCGCGCACTATGCCGCAAAGCCCATCATTCCCTGAAAGTCAGCCCCGCCTCCCCGCAAAAAGCCTGGCCGCCCAGGTTATGGCCCCTGTTGCGCCCGTCATGCTCGTCAACCCGAAGGCCGCCCAATCCCGGCGTGGCGGACGGGAATAATCCGCCCCCATGGTGCTCAATATCATCTGGATCAGTTTCTTCCTGATCGGCTTTGCGGTCGCCCTGATCCGCCTCCTTCAGGGTGACCTGACGATCTTCACCCAGGTGCTCACCGGCATCTTCGACACCGCCAAGACCGGCTTCGACATCTCGCTGGGCCTGGTGGGTGTGATGAGCCTGTGGCTGGGCATCATGAAGATCGGGGAGCAGGCGGGGGTCATCCAGCTCTTCGCCCGGATCATGGGCCCCTTCTTCGCGCGGATCTTTCCGGAGGTGCCGCGTGGCCATCCGGCGGGCGGGTCGATGGTGATGAACTTCTCCGCCAACATGCTGGGGCTGGACAACGCCGCCACGCCGCTCGGGCTCAAGGCGATGCGCGAGCTGCAGGACCTCAATCCGCAGAAGGACACCGCCAGCAACGCCATGATCATGTTCCTGGTGCTCAACACGGCGGGCATCACCCTCATCCCCACCTCGGTCATCGCCATCCGGCAGGCCATTGCGGTGGACCAGCACCTGGTCAACTTCAATGCGGCGGACATCTTTCTGCCCACCCTCATCGGCACCTTCATCTCCTTCATGGCGGGGCTGGTGGCGGTGGCGGTGTACCAGCGCATCAATCTGTTCACCGCCCCGGTGATCGCCCTGGTGCTCGGGTTTGTGGGACTGATGGCCGGGGTCTTCGGCTGGCTGCACCAGTACCCGCCGGAGGTGATGTCCCAGATGATCGGCCTGCTGGGCAGCCTGGTCATCCTCAGCATCATCGTGACCTTCATCGCGGTGGGTGCCTGGCGGCGCATCAATGTCTACGAGAGCTTCGTGGAGGGGGCCAAGGAAGGCTTCGGCGTGGCGGTGCAGATCATTCCCTACCTGGTGGCCATCCTGGTGGCGATCTCGGTCTTCCGCACCACCGGCTGCATGGACTATGTGGTGCGCGGCATCGCCGCTGCGGTCGCGGCGCTCGGGCTGCCGACCGACTTCGTGCCGGCGCTTCCGGTGGGCTTGATGAAGACGCTGTCGGGCAGCGGTGCTCGCGGCCTGATGGTGGATGTGATGAAGACCTACGGTGTGGACAGCTTCGAAGGCAAGCTGGCCGCCATCATCCAGGGCTCGACCGAGACCACCTTCTATGTGCTGGCGGTCTATTTCGGCAGCGTGAACATCCGCAAGACGCGATATGCGCTGACCTGCGGGCTGATTGCCGATGCGGTGGGCCTGGTGGGCACCATCATCGTCGGCTACTGGTTCTTCAAGTAAGCCCGGCGGGTCAGTCCAGAGTGTCGCCTTCTCCGTCGATCCGGCCGTCGATCCCGCGCTCGCCAGAGGCCAGATCCAGCGCGTGGCGCTCCCGCTTGGCGGCATACATGGCCGCATCGCTGCGGGCCAGCCAGGTCTGCAGCGTGTCGCCGTCCTCACGCTGCGCCGCCCCGATGCTGATGCTGACCGCCAGGCCTTCGGCCACGGCGCTCCAGTCGTGCTCACGCACCGCTGCGGAGAGACGCTGGCAGGCCTGCTGAGCGATCTCCTCGGTGGCCCCGCGCAGCAGCAGCACGAACTCGTCGCCGGCCAGCCGCGCCGCCAGGTCCTGCTCCCGCACATGCAGGCGCATCAGGCGCGCAATCTGGGTCAGCACCTGGTCCCCGACCAGATGGGAGTGCTGGTCGTTGACCTGCTTGAAATGGTCCACATCGATCAGGGCCACGCTGACCACGCCGCCCGCGCGCAGCAGCGACTCGGCCTGCGCCTCGAAGCTGCGGCGGTTGGCCAGGCCGGTGAGCGGGTCTTCCATCGACAGCTTTTCCAGGCGCTGCGCCTGATCGGCCAGCTCGGCCCGGTCCCGCTCGCTGCGGCGGGCCTCCAGTTGCCATTGCACCGCTTCGGCGCGGCTGTCGAGACTGGCGATGCGCACCCGCGCCTCCCGCTCGCGCAGCGCGCGCAGGCGTTGCAGGGCGCGCTGCGGCTGGCCCTGCTGTTCCTCGATCTGGCTGGCGATCAGCTCGCCCAGTTGCGCCAGCGGTTCATGCTGGACCGCATCCGCCTGGGCCACCAGTTGGGACGCCGCCCGCCGGGCCTGCGGCCACAGCCGCCGCGACCAGGCCAGCTCCGCCTGCACCCACGCGGCCAGCGCCGCCAGCCAGTGGCGGTCTCCCCCTGGCAGCAGGGCCAGGGCTTGCTGGAATTCGGGTTGGGCCAGGCCGGAAGCGCCCTTCCAGATCTGGGCCAGGGTCTGCATCAAGGTCCACCAGCATTGCGCCTCGCCGGCCAGCTCGCCGGTCACGCCGCCCACGGCGCCTTCCAGCACTTCGCCCAGCAGGTGGCGGGCGTTGATGAGATGGGCTTCCAGCGCCCCCAGCGCCGGCAACTGGCCCCGCTGTTCACGCTCGCCGGCCAGTCGCAGCAGTTCCCCGGTGGCCAGCCACAGGCAGGCCGCCAGCGGCGTTTGACGCGGCTTGCAGGCATTGGCCGCATCGGCCGCCTGGCGCAGCACCTGCTGCGCCGGCTCAAAACTGCGCGCCCAGACATAACAGGCCCCCAGGTCCTGCAGCGCGACCACCTGAGCCACGCCGCCGGGCTGCGCCTGCGCCAGTCGCAGGCCCAGCAAGGCCGCCTCGATGGCTTCCTCATGATGGCCGGCCAGTGATGCGGTATGGGCCAGCACGGACAAGGCGCCCGCCTCACCGGCTGCATCACCCACATGATGGAACAGACGGGCCGCCAGTTCGCTGCGGGGGCGGGCCTCGCGGGGCCGATGCAGGGCCCGGTCGCAACGCGCCAGATGCAGCAGCGCCTGGGCCTGGTGGGCCCGGTCGCCCACCTCCATGGCCAGCAGCAGCCATTCCTCGCCCGGCGCCTGCGCAGACTGCGCATCACCGGCCTGGAAGGCGGCCTGGGCCTGTTGGGCCGCATGAAGCAGGTCCGAGGCGGAAGCGGGTGGGCTGAGCACGGGCAAGGGTAATGCGGTTGAAGGGTGAGGTTCCGGGCGGTGCAGCGGGTGGTGCAGAAGGTGGTGCAGAAGGTGGTGCTGCGGGCGGACCGGCGCTCCAGGACGCCCGCGGTCCCACGCCGCCGGTGGCAGCGCCGCCGGTCAGGTCGGTTCGGTCCGTTCGGTAGGTTCGGTAGGTTCGGTCTTGCCCCCGGAGGATAACGGGATCAGCCGCGGCGCCATCAACACCGCAAGCCATTGCATGAAGACCTGCACGCGGCGGGGCAACTGGCGTCGATGGGGATAGAGCAGATGCACCGGCATGGGCGCGGCCCGGAACTGGGGCAGCACCTCCCGCAGGCGCTGCGCCTCCACGCCGCCGTCATTGCCGCGCCGGGGCACCTGCACGATGCCCAGGCCGGCCAGGCAGGCGCCGATGTAGGCCTCTGAATTGTTGACCGTCAGGCTGCCGGCCATCGGCACGACATGCTGGGCGCCCTGCTCGTCCTGCCACTCAAAGCCGATGGGGCGCTGGCCCAGCAGCGGCGCGTAGTGGATGAGTTGATGGTGCGCCAGGTCGTCCAGGGTCAGCGGCTCGCCCATCCGGTCCAGATAGTCGATGCTGGCCAGGTTGACCATCTCGAGAAATCCCAGGGGCCGGGCCACCAGGCTGGAATCGCTGAGCGGGCCCACCCGCATCACGCAGTCGAAGCCCTCGCGGATCACATCGACGCGCCGGTCGGTGCTGCTGAGCTCCAGCTCCAGCCCAGGATGCGCGGCAAAGAATGCGGGCAGGGCCGGTGTCACCAGGTCCCGCGCCAGCCGCAGCGGGATGTCCACCCGCAGACGGCCGCTCAAGCCGCTGGCGGAGGGCTGGAACATGGTCTGCAGGTCACCCAGGTCGGACAGCAGGTCCAGGGAGCGCTCCAGGCAGGCCTGGCCGTCCTGGGTCAGTTGCACCCGACGCGTCGTGCGATGAAACAGGCGCGTGCCCAGCGACGCTTCGAGCCGCTGCACCGCGGTCGACACACTGGCCTTGGGCACCCCCAGGCTCAGGGCCGCTTGGGTGAAGCTGGATAGCTCGGCCACCTTGACGAAGACCTGCAAGGTGTCCAGGGACGGAAGGGCACTCATTTGTTCATTATGGATGAACAGTTAAATCAAACGAAGGCGATTTATCTAGCCCCGATCGATCAATAGAGTGCAGCTCATCCCTTCACCCCGTCATCACGGAGACCGCCATGAGCACCCCTTCTTCCGTTTCTGCATCCGCTTCCCTGCCCTCCAGCGCCGCTGACCGCAGCGCACGCCCCATCGCCCTGATCACCGGCGGCAGCCGCGGGCTGGGTCGCAATGCTGCGCTGCATCTGACGCAAAAAGGCATTGACGTCATCCTCACCTATCGCAGCCGCCAGGACGAAGCCCAGGCCGTGGTGCAGCAGATCGAAGCCCAGGGCGGGCGCGCTGCAGCGCTGCCGCTGGACGTCAGCCAGACGGCGAGCTTCCCGGCCTTTGTGGCGTCGGTGAAGGCGCTGCTGGCCCAGCACTGGCAGCGTGAGCGTCTGGACCATCTGGTCAACAACGGCGGCACCGGCCTGCACCTGCCGGTGGCCGAGACGACCGAAGCCCAATTCGACGAGCTGATGAACACCCATCTCAAGGGCCCGTTCTTCCTGACCCAGGCCCTGCTGCCGCTGATCCAGGACGGTGGCAGCATCCTCAACATCTCGTCGGGCCTGACTCGCTTCTCGGTGCCGGGTTACGGCGCCTACGCGACGATGAAGGGCGGGCTGGAAGTGCTCTCGCGTTATCTTGCCAAGGAGCTGGGCAGCCGCGGCATCCGGGTCAACTCACTGGCCCCTGGCGCCATCGAGACGGATTTCAATGGCGGTGCCTTGCGCAGCAATGCCGCGCTGAATCAGTTCGTTTCCGGCGCCACCGCGCTGGGACGTGCCGGCCTGCCGGACGACATCGGACCGGTGGTGGCATCGCTGCTGTCGCAGGACAGCCATTGGATCTCCGGTCAGCGCATCGAGGCCAGCGGCGGCATGTTCCTGTGAGCGCACTGGCATCGCGGCGGCGCGTGGACGATCACGCCACCGCGGTGCCAGGGGTCGGAGATCAGCGGTCCGTGGTCAGCGGTCAGGGGTGAGGGACGCTCAGTGCCCGCCGCCCAGATAGGCCGCTTTCACCGCCGGATCGGTCCGGAGCTTCTCCGCCGGTCCGTGCAGCGAGATGCGGCCGTTCTCCAGCACATAGCCGTAGTCGGCCACCGCCAGCGCCGCCGCAGCGAACTGCTCCACCAGCAGCATGGTCACGCCCTGCGCCTTGAGCCGCTCGATGATGCGGAACACCTCTTCGACCAGGATCGGCGCCAGGCCCATGGACGGCTCGTCCAGCAGCACCACATCCGGATTCAGCATGGTCGCCCGGGCCATGGCCAGCATCTGCTGCTCGCCGCCGGACAAGGTGCCGGCCAGTTGCTGGCGCCGCTCCTTCAGGCGCGGGAACAGCTCCATCGCCCGCTCCAGGTCGGCCTCCACATTGCCGCGGGGACGTGCGCCGGTGTAGCGCGGAAACGCGCCCAGGCGCAGGTTGTCGGTCACCGTCATGGTGGCGAAGACGCGCCGCCCTTCCGGCGAATGCGCCAGACCGAGGCGGGCAATGTGATACGACTCCAGGCCGTCGATGCGGCGGCCGTTGAGCGTGATCTGGCCCGCACTGGGCGCGATCATGCCGGACACGGCCCGCATGGTGGTGGTCTTGCCGGCACCGTTGCTGCCGATCAGCGTCACGACCCGGCCCTTGGGAACCTCGATGGTGATGCCATGCAGCACCTCCACCTTGCCGTAACCCGCATGCAATTGATCAATCTTCAACATGGCTGTGGGGTCCTCGCTGTCAGGCTGCCTGGCCGCCGAGGTAGGCCTCGATCACCTTGGGGTCGGCCTGAACGTCCGCTGGCCGGCCCTCTGCGATCTTCTGTCCGAAGTCCAGCACCGAGACCGTATCGCAGATGCCCATCACCACGTCCATGTGGTGCTCGATCAGGATGACGGTAATGCCGTGGTCCCGGATCTTGCCGATGATGCGCATCAGCTCCTTGATGTCGGGCGCGGTCAGGCCCGCGGCGGGTTCGTCCAGCAGCAGCAACTGCGGGTCCAGCGCCAGCGCGCGGGCGATCTCCAGCAGACGCTGCTTGCCGTAGGGCAGGTTGCGGGCCTCTTCCGCCGCCAGACTGCCCAGGCCCACGAAGTCCAGCAGGCTCTGCGCCCGGGCTTGCGCAGCCTTGTCTTCCTGCAGATACCGGGGCGTGTGCAGCGACACATTCAGCAGATGGCTGCGGAAGCTGTGATGCAGGCCCACCATCACGTTGTGCAGTGCGCTCATCTCGCCGAACAGCTGCACGTTCTGGAAGGTGCGCGCCACGCCGGACAGGGCGATATCCGCCGAGGTGCGGCCCACCAGGGACCGCCCCGCAAACTGCAGACTGCCGGCGGTGGGGACATAGATGCCGGTCAGCACATTCATCATGGTGCTCTTGCCGGAGCCGTTCGGCCCGATCAGCCCGTGGATGCTGCCGCGGCGCACCTGCAGGTCGACCTGGTTCAGGGCCTTGAGGCCGCCGAACTGCATCAGCACGCCCTTGGCATCCAGCAGCACCTCGCCGTGACCGGCTGCCGCCTGCGAGATCGCATCCGATCCGCTGGCCGCCACTGCCGCGGGCTCGCCCACCGGCTTGGCCTTGATCCGCAGGGCCTGCCGCACGAAGCCCACGATGCCGTCCTGCAGGTAGTACACGACAAACAGCGTGATCAGGCCGAAGACGGACAGCCGCCAGTCGGTCATCGTCTGCAGCACAAACGACAGGCCCGCCAGCGCGATGCTGCCGACCACCGGCACGACCGCCTGCCCCGGCGTGACCTTCTCCCGCTTCAGGGCCACCACGGTGGCGGCCGTCACCACGATGGCGAAGAGCACCGACACCCAGCGGAACAGCGACAGGTCATCCAGCAGCTTGGGCAGCAGCACGATGATGGCCGCCCCCAGCAGCGCCCCGGTGCGGGTCTTGCGGCCGCCCATGATGATGGCCAGCAGGAAGAGCACCGTCAGCTCGAAGTTGTAGGTGTTGGGCGAGATGTACTGCTCGGAATAGGCATAGAGCCCGCCCGCCAGTCCAGCCAGCCCGGCGCTGATGACGAAGGCATAGACCTTGTAGCGATAGACCGACACGCCCATGCGGTCCGACGCCACCGGGCTGCCGCGCAGCGCCTCGAAGGCCCGGCCCAGATGCGAGCGCAGCACCCGGTGCACGAAGATCAGCGACGCGATCAGCAGCACCGCGACCAGCCAGTAATACTCGGTCTCGTCCATCGGATGGCCGAAGAACGAGGGCTTGGTCAGGGTGATGCCCATCGGACCATTGGTCAGGAAGTCCATCTCGTTGATCAGGATCTGCACGATGGTGCCGAAAGCCAGCGTCACCATCGCGAGATAGGGGCCCGTCACCCGCAGCGCTGGCAGCGCCAGCAAGGCGCCGAAGCCGGCGGTCACCAGCACGGCCACCGGCAGGGTCAGCAGCACCGGAGCATCCATCTTCATGATCAGCACGCCGGCGGTGTAGGCGCCGATGCCGAACAGTCCGGCATGCCCCAGCGACACCTGGCCGGTATAGCCCACCACGATGTCCAGGCCGAACAGCACGATCGCATAGATCATGATGGTCTCGACCAGGTGGATGTAATACGGGTTGCCCGAGACCAGCGGGAAGCCGAACAGCACGATCACGGCCACCAGGCCGGCGACAAGTTTCTTGGCGTTCATACTTTCTTGATCGCAGTCTTGCCGAAGAGACCGGCCGGCTTGACGGCCAGCACGATGAGCAGCAGCACCAGGCCCGGCACGTCCTTGTAGCCGGTGGACAGATAAAAGCCGGTGGTGGTCTCGGCAATGCCCAGGATGATGCCGCCGACGATGATGCCCATGCCCGAGGTCAGCCCGCCGATGATGGCCACGGCAAACGCCTTCAGGCCCAGCACCGCGCCCATGGTGGCGCCGGTCAGGGTCAGGGGCGCGATGAGCACGCCGGCGAAGGCCGCCGTCAGCGAGGACAGCGCATAGGAGAAGGTGATCACCAGGCCGGTGTTGATGCCCATCAGCTTGGCGGCATCACGGTCGTTGAAGGTGGCCACCACCGCGCGGCCGTAGATGGAGCGGCGGTTGAACAGCTCCACCGACAGCATCATCAGCAGCGCGCCCACCACCACCAGGATCTCCATCGGCAGCACATTGGCGCCGAGGAACTTGAGCGGGGCTTCGGGCAGCGGCGAGGGAAAGCGCAGGTCGTCGCGACCCCAGACGTTTTCCGCCACGTTCTTGAAGATGATGCCCAGCGCGATGGTGGACATGATCCAGCCGAATTCGCTTTTGATCTTGATGGCGGGCCGCACGCCGATGCGCTCGACAAAGGCGCCCTGCAGCGCGCCGAACAGGCACACCAGCGGGATCATCAGCCAATAGTTGAGCCCGAAGCGGGTGACCAGGGTCAGGCCGACCAGCGCCCCCAGCATCAGGGATTCACCCTGGCCGAAGTTGAGCGTGTCGGAAGTGGAGAAGGTCAGCTGGTAGCCGAAGGCGATGACCGCATAGATCATGCCGAGCGCGATGCCGCTGAACACCAGTTGAGTCAGGATCTGCATACCGGGTCCGGGACTGCTGACGTGACGGCGGCCCCCGCCTTGCGGAGGCGGCCGTCGTCACGGGTGGACAACAAAACGGCCGCTGAGGGCGGCCGTGGCGGGAGTCACTTCTTCTGGCTGAGGGCGCCCTTGGCGTTGACGTCCTTGACGCGCACCTCGGAGGCCTTCTTGAAGTCGGCCTCATAGGCGTAGACCACGCGCTGGCCCTTCACCTCGCCGAAGACGGGGATGTTGGCGGTGATGGCTTCGTGGTCGGTCTTGGAGAAGGGCTTGTTGTAGGTGGTGACCACGCCCTCCACCGGCGTCTTCAGGTCTTCCAGCGCGGCCTTGATCTTGGGGCCTTCGGTCCCGCCGGCCTGCTTGATGGCGGCGGCCAGCAGGTAGATGGAGTCATAGCCCTGGGCGGCCGAGACCGGCGAGTCGATGCGGCTGTTCTTCGGGTTGAACGTCTTCAGGTAGGCGACGATGAAGGACTGGCGCTTGGGCGTGGTGGGCTCCTGGATGAAGGTCTGCGGCATGCGCGCGCCTTCACCGCCGGGGCCGGCGTTGTCGATGTAGTTGGCCATGGACAGGGTCCAGCTGCCGATCATCGGCACCTTCCAGCCCAGCTTGGTCATGCCGTTGGCGATCTGGGCCAGCTCGGGGCCGATGCCGTAGGTCAGGATCGCTTCTGCGCCGGCTTCCTTGGCCTTGAGCAGCTGCGGGGTCATGTCCACATCCTTGATGTTGAACTTCTCGACCGCCACCGGCTTGATGCCCTTGAGGTCCAGCGCCTTCTCCAGATCCTGCCGGCCGAGCTGGCCGTAGTTGGTGGAGTCGGCCAGGATGGCCACCTTCTTGAAGCCGCGGCGGGCGACGGCCTCTTCCACGATCATCGGCGCCTGGATGCTGTCGTGGGCGGCGTTGCGGAAGATGTAGTTGTCCGGCTGGTTGGCGAATTGCTGGGTGATGACCGAGCCGGTGGCCACGTTGTTCATCACCGGGATCTTGGCTTCCTGGTAGAAGCGCTGCGCCGCCAGGGCCACGCCGGTGTTGATGAAGCCGACGGTGGCGGCGACCTTTTCACGGTTGATCAGTTCCTGGGCGATCTGGACGCCGCGTTCGTTCTTGGCTTCGTCATCCCGCTCCACCAGCTGGATCTGGCGACCGAGCACGCCGCCAGCGGCATTGATTTCCTGGGCAGCCAGACGCACGCCGTCCCGCATGCTCACGCCCATGGAGGAGGATCCTCCGGTGAAGGGTCCGGACACGCCGATCTTGATCGGGTCGGCTGCCCATGCACCAAAACTGGTCAGAGCCAGGGGAAGGGCCAAGGGGATGGCCAGCAGGGGGCCACTCATCCAACGCGCGCTGAACTTCATGTCTTGTCTCCGTCTTTGATTTCGTGAACATGAGGGCACTGAAGACCGGGCGTCGCGCCGTTGCACACCGAACGAACGCACGCGGCATGGGAAGCCGGCCATCTTGGAAGATGGTGCATCAAAGCCGGGAAAATGCACACACACGATTACGTACTCGGAAACCCCAAGCGGGGGATTCAGCGTGGTGTCAGGGTCTGAGCGTGGAAGGGGGCGCTCAGGCGGGTGCGCCCACGTCCTCTGAACGAAGGATGGACGCCCCTTGCACAGAGGATCGTGCCGACGTGCCGGAGAGCCATCCGGCCTCCTCGCCGCCCCGGTGAGCACTGGGAATTCGTCTCAGCGCTTACGGTAATCCTTCACTGAGGAGGAGCCCTCGCCCCCAGCGACACGGGATCGAACTGATATGGTTTTTTCCTGGCCCTCTCGAGACCGTCCGCAGAAGCACGGCAACAGAGGCGCGATTCCGCGGTTCTCCGGTTCCCGGGTTCTCCGATCCCGTTTCTCATCGCTGTCATCTCATGAAATCATCCCTCTCCCGATTCCTCATCGCGGCCGCCTGGGGGGCCGCATCGCTACTGAGCATATCGGCGCGTGACGCCGCAGCAGAGTCGTCCCCAATGAACCCCGAGGCGGCGCGCTGGTCTGAAATTCGCAAAGACGATTTGGTGGAGCCCATCAAGCTCGCTGACCTCCAAGTCGTTGTACTGCTCCCCATTGCCGACTGCAGTGGCTCCAATGCCAACAATCGGGTCGTTGTGCGCAAATGGCATTGCGCGGGGATGATGCGACTGGCCACACATACTTCAATGTCTTCGGTCAACCTGATGGTGGTGCCCGAAGACTTGGCAGGCCCTTCCGTTTCCGAAACGGCGCGAAGGCTGGAGGAAGAGGGGGTGCCCACCACTGCGCGATATCTGCTGCTGGTCGATTGGCAGGTCGCGTTGCGCGACGCTGGTGGCCGCTACTACAACATGGCGCTGGCCAGTGAGTCGGCGCTGTTCGACCGTCTCGATCAGCGTTGGCGCTGGCATGCGGTGCATCGCTACGAGCGCTATACGGGCGAGGGCATGAAGCCCGATGAGGTGCTGCGTGACCTGGCGTGGATGTTCAATGGGCAAGTGCTTGAAGCGGTGCTGGACCGCGCCAAGATCATGAGCCCCTCGGAACGTTATGCGATGAAGTGGGTACCGCCCGACCAGGCGCTGGAAGCCCCTGCCCCGGATCGGGCGCGGGTGGTCCTGTTCAATGACTACAGCAAGGTCCTCAAAACATACGAGTTCTCGCCGGATCGCTTCCAGTTACTGGCTGACGCTGATGCAGGCGATGCTGCCGCCGCCAAGAAGTCGCCGTTTGCCGTGGACCTGTCGGTCGGCACCCGGTCTTATCTCGCCTTTGATCTGCTGCCCGGCGATTACTCGCTGTTCCTGGGGGTCAACGATCGCCTTCCTTTGAAGCTCCAGGCAGGGCAGACCACCTACCTCCGCTATTACCGCGGCCTGCTCAACACCAATGGTCTGGAGCAGGTGTCTGGGAAAAAGGCGGCCGAGCTGAAGGCCGAACAGAGGCATGCGGTATTGGAAGACCGCTACGAGCCCGGATATGGCCGAACGAAGGTGCGGTTCGTCCGGGATTAGGGGGGCTCAGCGCACGAGGAAGCGGGGCAATTCCATATACTTAGACGGGCCCTCGCACAAGGGCCGGTCGGGCATCACCTGCAAGGCGGGTCCCACATAGATGGTCTTGGGGTCGACCTCCAGCGCCCGAGCGGCTTCGGCGGCGGTCACCGGGACATAACGGGTGGGCGAGAGGCCCAGTTGGCGAAGGCCTTCCGCATCGGGCACCCACCACAGGCATTTCTGGGGCGACAGCTGCATGGCGATCTTGAGGTCGCGCTCGTCGTGAACGATCTGGGTGATCTGGATGCGAGTCGCCGCTTCAACGAAGGACTGGACCCAGGCGGGGGCGGACGCCTGTGTCAGCCGGGTCTCGCGCAGCAGCAGAGATCGCTCCCACAGCTCAGCAGGGATCTTCCCGATGAAACCTGCGATGGAGGCGCGTGAGCGGTCGTCGTCAATGGTCAGGTCCCCGCGATCCAGCTGCTCGCGGAGCATGGCCCACAACTCAGGCATCATGCTCAATGCAATGACGGCGCCATGGTCGATGTCGAGGGTGCGGGCCGAGTCCAGCATGAACCAGGCGCAACTGCCCACGCAACTCCCCTTGACCCGCAGCATCGGCTTCTGTTCGCGCAGCCACAGTCCGATGCGCATGACTTCGACGGGATGACTGGCCGGATCGATCTTCAGCGACATGGGCTGGTCGAAGTGGCCACTCAAATCTTTCTGCGCTTCTTCAAACTCCCCGGGCCTCACCTTGCCCAGGATGTGCGGTTTGCCAAATATCGTGCCGACAGCGGCTGCCTGTGCAGGGTCTGCCGTCAGGCTCGTCGTCAGCGCCAGCCATGCGGCGGCCAGGCTTGAGGCCAAATGCTTCATGTGTGGTTCTCCCTTGTCGCGCGAAGTCTAGCGGCGCGGAAGGCAGGAGGTCGCCCGTGTCAGAGGCCGGCCAAAAGCGATCTTCTTTCGCGCCACACTTCCTGGACGAAGGGGTCGGTGACACCGTAGATACCGTGACCTCGACGCATGATCAGATTGGCCCCGAGGAGTTCATTGACGACGGGCTGAATCTCTTCCACGCGGACGTCCCGCCCCAACACCTTCGCGTACTCTCCTGCCGCTTCGGCCGAGAAGAGTCCTCTGGCGTCGCCCTCCGCCATCGCGATCCGATCAAAGATGGCTCCCGCCAACGAACCCAGCTGTTCAACCTTCAGCAGTTCAACATCGGCCGCACTGGATCGAAGGGTTGACGCGATCACTGCGAGGATCTTGTCGGGATCATCACCGGGCGGGAGTGCCTGGATCAACTTGCTGAGTGCGCGCAGCATCTCCTCGGGTCGATTGCCCAGGGTGATGAACGCCGCCTCTGCCGCGTCCAGGGAAGGCAGGTTCGCCACACCTTCCCGCGTCAGACGTTCCAGCAGATGGCCCACATAGTCTCGCCCGAGCACCGGGTAGGCCACCGAAGCGGCCCCGGCAAAGGCTTGATTTCGTCGCGCCGTCAGCTCCGCGACCTGCGCCCGGTGGGACCCAGTTCCCAAGAAAACGAAGTGCCCCGAAGTAGCCGGGCGCGGGTTGATGGCATCGCGGGCGGCCTTGAGTGCAAGCAGCAGGTTGTGCCCGTCTTCTGTGGTGATGGCGTGTTGGACCTCGTCCACGATCAGCACCACATCGGTCTTCGCCTGATCGACCACTTCCGTCAGGGCCTCCGCCAGCGTCGCGCCCCCGGGCTCTCCTACCGCGTCGAGTTTGAATCCGAATTTGAAGCCGAGGCCGCCAAGATCGAGGCCGTTCACCCGCTTGAGCTGCGACAGCACCCCGGACCCCGGCGTCTGCAGTTCTCCGATTGTTTTGCGCACCGCGGCCAACACGAGTGCCGCGGGGCTGGCTTTCGTGTCGCTCCACAGGTCGACGTAGATGACGACTGCCCCTTGCGCCTGAAGCGCGGGAATGAGGTCATTGCGCAGAAACGTGGTCTTCCCGATGCGACGCAGACCGGACAGGAACAAACCGGACCGCAGGCCTTCATCCAACACGCCGGGGTGAAGCAAGCGATGGGCCATCTGCTCGGCCATTTCAGTGCGACGAAAGATCTCAGCCATAGACGCGCGGCGCTAAATGATTGGAAATTATGGAATGCAAATAATTAGTCCGCAACCATAAAAGCCACTAATCCATCGCCACGCCAGGGAAGCGAACCGAGCAGCGACTGGCATCTGCTGCACTGGAGGAGATCCAGCCAGGGCGCCTTGAAACCGTCAAGCGCGCCGCCCCAAGCGCCACGCCGCCCCCAGGGCCACCACCAGCAAGCTCAGGACATACGCCACCAGCGCCGGCCAGCCTCTGTGGTCCCAGAACCAGCCGCCAAACGCCCCCAGCGTACTGGAGCCGATGTAATAAGCCAGCAGGTACAGCGACGCCGCATGCCCCTTGCTCCGGCCGCCGAGCGCCCCCACCCAGGCGCTGCTCACCGAATGCGCCACAAAAAAGCCGATGGTCAGCAGCACGATGCCCAGAATCACCCCCGGCAGCCACGACATCAGGCTCAACAGCACCCCAGCGGTCGCCAGCCCGATTCCGGTCAGCAGCGCCGGCGCCCGCCCCAGCCGGTCGGACAGGCCGCCTGCGGTGGTGGACGCCACGATGCCGAACAGATAGGCGCAGAAGATCAATCCGATGGCACTCTGGCTCAGCGAGAACGGCGGCTTCAGCAGCCGGAACCCCACGTAGTTGTAGAACGCCACAAACGTTCCCATCATCAGGAAGCCCATCGCGAACAGCCAGGGCAGCGCCGGATGCGCCAGATGCGCCCGCCAGGCCGACACATGGTCCGACAGCTTCACGCCCTGCCGCCGCACAAAGTGCCGGGACGGGGGCAGCAGCCACCAGAAGCCCGCCGCGGCCAGCAGCCCGAGCACGCTCACGATCAGCAGCGCCGGCCGCCAGCCGAAGGCGTCACTGAGCACGCTCACGCCCACCCGGCCCATCATGCCGCCGAAGGCCGTGCCGCCCACATACTGGCCCATGGCCCGCCCCAGCCCGCCGGGATGGATCTCTTCGGCCAGATACGCCATGGCCACCGCCGGCACCCCGCCCAGCACCAGCCCTTCCACCGCCCGAGCGGCCAGCAGGCCGTGCCAGCTGGGCAGCACCGACGCCAGCAGATTGAGCAGCGCCGCCAGCGTCATCGACGCAAACATGAGCCGGCGCCGATCCATGGTCTCCGACAGCGCCCCGGCACACAGAATGGCAAAGGCCAGGCAGCCGGTGGCCAGCGACAAGGACAAGGCACTCGCCGCCGCCCCGACCTGAAACTCCTGCGCAAACAGCGGCAGCAGCGGCTGCACGCTGTAGAGCAGCGAGAAGGTGGTGAAGCCCGCGAGGAACAGTGCGAAGGTGATGCGGCGATACGCCGGTGTGCCGGGCTGGGCCCAGTCACTTGCTGCAGCGGTCACCGGCGGCCGAACATCATCTGCTGGGCAAGCAGGCGCTTGACCGGCGGCATCGCCTGCAAGGCCGCCAGACCCAGCCCGCGCGCGGCCGGCAGGCCCGGCCAGCGCCAGGCGAAGGTGCGTGCCAGCGCATCGGTGGTCACGATGGTGGCCCAGCGGTCCGGCGCGCGCTGGAACTCCACGCGCCGCAGGGCTGATTCCACCGTCGCTTGTCGACGCAGCGACTCCACTAAGGAGAACGCATCCCGAAGGCCCAGGTTCAGGCCCTGGCCGGCCACCGGATGCAGGGTCTGCGCCGCATTGCCGATGCGCACGCAGCGTCCATCCACCAACGTGCGCTCGGCATTCAGGCCCAGCGGGAAGCATTTGAGCGCGCTGATGTCCAGCAGCGGCCCCACGGCCTGCGGCAGTTGCTGCTGGATGACCATCAGGCGCTGCGCATCGCTCAGCGACGCGACATCATCCTCCGCCTGCGGCTGACACCAGACCAGCGCGGCGCGTCGGCGCCCCTGCTGCTCCGGCAGCGGCAGCAGCGCCAGTGGGCCACGGCGGGTGAAACGTTCATAGGCCACGCCCGTTGGGCTCCCAGGCGACAGGGTCACCGTGCCCACCCAGGCGTTTTGCTGGTAGTCATGGCTCAGCGACTTGCGGGCCTGTTCGGCAAACACGCCGCCTTCGGCCACCACAGCGAGGTCAAACCGCTCGACGATGCCGGCATCGACTTCCACTTCGCCGGCGCGGTCCTGCTTGAGGGACGTGACCGGCTGACCGAATCGGGTGAACAGGCGTGCCGGCTCCCGCGCGGCAGCGGCCATCCATGCGGCCTGCAGCGGGGCCACCAGTTGCCCATAGCTCAGGACGGCGCCCAGCTGTTCGACGCCCTGTTCCTGCGCATGGATATGGACTTCCGGCTCTCCGGCAGGACCGAACCAGGGGCTGCGCAGGGTCGGCGGCGCCTGGCTCACATGCACTTCGCGGATGGCCTGCGCCTGCGCAGCCGGCCACACCTTCAAGCGCTGCAGCAATTGGATGCTGCCCAATGAGAGCGCCAAGGTGCGCGGATCGCCAGACACGTCCCGCTCCGGCGCACGGGCATCAAAGAGACTGATCTGCGCCAGCGGCAGATAACGCGCGGCCAGCAGCGCCAGGGCCAGACCGGCCGGCCCGGCCCCGATCACTGCCAGACTCAGCGACGACGCGCCTCCCCCACTGCCCGCAGCGGGCTGCATGCGCGTGTCGTCATCGGGCGTGGCATCTCGGCGGGAAGCGCCGAAGGGGAGATCAAACGAGTGGCTGGCAGTGGACTCTGGCATGGCGGGGGGCCCCGTACGACCGGTGCTGCCCGACAGCGGCAACACACTGTGGGCACTATAGCGCCGGGGGGGTGCACCGGGCCTGCAACGGCGCGGATGTCGCCCTCCGCCCAGGGGACGTTCTGCGATGAAGCAAGCTTTGGGCAACTCCGTTACGCTTGCCCGTTGTCCGTGTCTGGACGTTGGCCCCGCGCTTACCGTCTTGCGCACCCTGCCTTGCAGCGTCCCGTACGGACCGCCTCAAAATCGCTTCATCGGGCGCTTCATCGGGCGCTTCTTCCGGGCGCTTCTTCATTAGGCGCTTCATCCTCAAGGACCCTTCATGCAATACCGCCGTCTGGGCCGCAGTGGCCTGCAAGTCTCCGAACTGTCCCTGGGCTCCTGGGTGACGTATCACAACCAGGTCGACATCAGTGCCGCCGTCGAGATGATGGCCGCCGCCCGCGATGCCGGCATCAACTTCTTCGACAACGCCGAGGTGTATGCGCTGGGCAAGAGCGAAGAGATCATGGGCCAGGTCTTCAAGCAACTGGGCTGGGCGCGTCACAGCTACATCGTCTCGACCAAGTTCTATTGGGGGCTGGAGCGGGAAGGCGTCACCGTCAACTTCCAGAACACGCTCAACCGCAAGTACCTGATGCAGGCCATCGACGGCTCGCTCAAGCGCATGCAGCTGGACTTCATCGACCTGGTCTATTGCCACCGCCCGGATCCGCACACGCCGATTGAAGAAACCGTGCGCGCCATGAGCGACATGATCACGCAGGGCAAGGCCCTGTACTGGGGCACCAGTGAATGGAGCGCCGCGGACATCCGCGCCGCCTACGAGATCGCCGAGCGCCACCACCTGCACAAGCCGGTCATGGAGCAGCCGCAATACCACCTGTTCCACCGCCAACGCGTGGAGAAGGAATATGCGCGGCTCTATGAAGACATCGGCCTGGGGCTGACCACCTGGAGCCCGCTGGCCTCCGGCCTGCTGACCGGCAAATACCGCGGCGGCATTCCGGAAGGTAGCCGCGCCTCGCTGGAGAGCATGAGCTGGATGCGGGAGCAGCTGCAGGACAAGGCCAAGAACGACGCCGTCACCCAGCTCGAAGCCATTGCCAAGGAGCTGGGTTGCTCGCTGGCGCAACTGGCCATCGCCTGGATCAACCGCAATCCGCGGGTGTCCACCGTGATTCTGGGGGCGAGCCGACTGTCGCAGCTGCAGGACAACCTGGGCGCACTGGCCGTGACCCCGCAGCTCACACCGGACCTGCTCAAGCGCATCGACGACATCACTCAGCCCTTGGCGGCCTGACGCCCGCGGCCCGGGCACGCCGGTTGCCATCGTGCGCCAGCGCACTTTTGCAACCCGGCCTGCAGGGTAAATCCGCGCTCATGCACGCCTAGAATGGCCGGCCGCTCACCAACCGAAGAGACCCTCCGTTTTGATGAACGACCTTGCGAACTTTCTTCAGTTCACCACCTGGCCCCCGCGGCTGGACTGGCTGTTCTGGGCCTCGCTGACGATGGTGGCCGCCGGGCTGCTGGGTGAAATCGTCAATCGCCGTCTCGGCCTGCCGCGTGTGGTGGGCTACAGCGTGGTGGGCATGCTGCTGGCCGCATTGGGTCACGGCATCTTCGCCAACGGCGCGATGGACCTTCGTCTGCGCCTGGTTGTGGACCTGGCGCTGGGCTTGCTGCTGTTCGAGATGGGCTCCAGGGTCCATCTGCGCTGGCTGCGCCACAACAAGGCCCTGCTGTGGTCCAGTGCGGCGGAGGCCTTTGTGTCCTTTGCGGTGGTGGGCTATGGGCTGTACCTGCTGAATGTGCCGCCGCTGCTGGCGCTGAGCTGTGCGGTGCTGACCATGGCCTCCTCCGCAGCGGTCATCGGCCGCGTCGGTTCGGAGCTGCAGGCGGCGGGCCAGGTCAGTGAACGCATGGCGGCGCTGGCAGCGCTCAACACCATCTACGGCGTGCTGGCCCACAAGCTGATGATGGGCTGGCTGCAGCTGGACCAGCGCGGCGACTGGCTGGAGGCCATCGCGCAGCCGCTGTACGCCTTCATCGGCTCCATCGTTGTGGCCATCGTGCTGGCGCGTCTGACGGCCTGGCTGATGCGCCGGCTGGACCTGCGCAACGAGAACTCGGTGCTGATGCTGCTGGGCCTGGTGTTGGTGGCACTGAGCGTGGCGCGGGTCCTGAACCTGTCCACGTTGCTCGTGCCGCTGCTCGCGGGCATGGTGCTGCGCAACACCACCGAACGCCCGTGGGTCTGGCCACGCCACTTTGGCACGGCGGGCGGTGTGCTGGTGCTGATGTTCTTTGTGGTGGTCGGCTCCGCTTGGACGCTTCAGGCCCTGGCCGCAGGCGCGGTGCTGGCACTGGCGCTGCTGCTGCTGCGGCTGCTGGGCAAGACGCTGGCGCTGGTCGGCCTGGCGCGTGTCAGCGGCATTGATGCGCGGCAGGGCATTGCATTGGCGGTCTGCCTGAGCCCGCTCTCCGGCACGACGCTGGTGCTGTATAGCGAGGTGCAGATGCGGCATCCGGATATTGCCGCAGCGCTGGCGCCCATCATGCTGTCCACCATTGCGCTCATGGAGCTGGTGGGGCCGATTGCGGTGCAGTGGGCGCTGCGTCTGGCCGGTGAGCATCAGCCGCACACCTCGCCTTCGGAGGCCAAGCGATGAGTCTGGAACCCTTTGCCACCTCACGCCCCTTGACGATGGGGGTGGAGCTGGAACTGCAGATCGTCAACCGTCACGACTACGACCTCACGCCGGGGTCCACCGATCTGCTGCGGGTGATGAAGGGCGTTGCCTTGCCAGGCGATGTGACGCCGGAGATCACCGACAGCATGATCGAGCTGTGCACCGGCGTCTGCGACAGTTACGAGCAGGTGCTGGAGCAGCTCACCGTCACCCGCGACGCGCTGGTGCGCAGCGCCGACAAGCTCAACCTGGGCCTCTCGGGCGGCGGCACCCATCCCTACCAGCACTGGAGCAAGCAGCGCATCTTCGACAAGCCGCGCTTCCAGGAGATCTCCGGGCTTTACGGTTATCTCAGCAAGCAGTTCACCGTCTTCGGCCAGCATGTGCACATCGGCTGTGAAGGGCCGGATCAGGCGCTGCGGCTGCTGCACGGCCTGTCGCGATTCATTCCTCACCTCATCGCGCTGTCGGCCTCTTCGCCGTATGTGCAGGGCAATGACACCGGCTTTCACTCCGCCCGGCTGAATTCGGTGTTTGCCTTCCCGCTGAGCGGTCGGGCGCCGTTCGTGCTGACCTGGGACGACTTCCTCGTCTTCTTCGAGAAGATGACCCGCACCGGCGTGGTCAAGAGCATGAAGGACTTCTACTGGGACATCCGTCCCAAGCCCGAATACGGCACGATCGAAGTGCGGGTGCTGGACACGCCACTCACGATCGAAAAGGCCTCGGCGCTGGCCGCGCTCATTCAGTGCCTGGCGCGCTGGATCAGTCATGACCAGCCTTTTGCGTTGGCGGAAGACGACTACCTGCCCTACACCTTCAACCGTTTCCAGGCCTGTCGATTCGGGCTGGACGGCACCTTCGTCGATCCCAAGACGGGCGAGCATCGCAGCCTGAGGGAGGACCTCAATGTCACGATGCATGCGCTGGAGCCGCATGCGGTGGCCTTGCGGGCCGAGCCGGCGCTGCGCTTTATTCGTGACGAGATGCGCTGGCAGGGAAACGACGCCACCTGGGCGCGCGGTGTACTGGAGCGGGAACAACTGCTCAACGAGCTGGTGCGCCAGCAATGTGAGCGCTGGGCGGGGCGCTCCGCCGGGCGGTGAATCTCGGGTCAGACGGCGCGCGGGCGTCCTGCCGCCGGGACGCCGCATGACTTTTGGCCAATGCATTGCGCGGTGGGCTGGACACAATGGGCGGTGGCCCTTCATCCCTTTTGATTCTGCGAGGGCCTGTCACCAGGAGCCCAGCAGTGATCAGCATCGACCCCGACCTTGACCAATTGGCCACCGACCTCGCCTCTGCCGTGGTGGGGGATGCCGCGTCGGCGCTGGCCACCTGGACGGACAGCCTCGCGCTGCTGGACCCGTCGATGAAGGCGGCGGCGCATCGTCTGGCCGCGTCCGCATTCGCCGCCGATTGGTCGGCCCGACAGGCCCTGGCCCGGGTGCCGGCCGGTACGGCGCTGCTGCGGGAATGGTCGGACGACCGGCTGTTTCGACCGTCCCTGCCGCGGCTGCCGTTCCTCTCGCAGCGGGCGGCCTATCAATACTGCGCCAGCCTCGTGCTGCAGCGGGCCTCCGCGCCGGCGGTCAATGCTTTCAAGCAGGGGCGACTGCTGGTGCTGGGCCTGCGGCGCGACACCTCCACCCTGGTCAACGATGGACGCGGCGCCTACGACGATCACATCGTGGTGCTCAACGGCTGGCGCCGCCGAGGCAGTGTCGCCTTCTTCCCTGGCAACACCGAGCCCTCTGCCCAATATGCCCACCGGGCCCAGAAGCAGGCGGGCCAATTGCTGGATGCGCGCTATGCAGGCGTTGCGGCCAAACCGGCCTCCCATGTGGCGGGGGAGGACGTCAACAAGGATGGCATCAAGGATGCGGGACGTCTGCGGGCGGGGACCTACTTCTTCCGCGAGAAGCCGGACGGCTTTCTGGGCGCACGCGCCTTCCGTTCCGCCGAAAACCAGACGGTGGAACGTGACACCGATGGGGATGGTCGCTTCCTGATGAATGACCCGTCCCGCATTGACGCCAAGCATGTCGGCCGCACCATGTACATCCACTGGGGCGGTGCGGACAACGTGCCGGTGGTCAATACCTGGTCAGCGGGTTGCCAGACGATTCCGAAGAACCATTTCGGCAGTTTCCTCTCGGCCATGGGGCCGCGCCCGTCGTTCTACTATGTGCTGATCGATGGCGAATGAACGCACCATGACTCCCTTGCCCCGCTTCCGCGACGATCGCCCGCTGCGCCACCTTCAGACGCTTCATGCGCGCCGTCCCCGAATCACGTTGACGACGCTCAATGCCCTGCTCTGCCTGACGCTGGCTTGTGGCGGCGCCATGGCGGGGGGAGGCGGAACGACGGTGTCATCGGCTCCCGTGTCATCGGCTCCCGTGTCAGCGTCTCCCGTTTCAGCGGCAGGCGCTTCGACGGCGGCTGCTTCCACGTCCAATGCAACGACCGTGCGGACCGCAGCGCCTTCACAGTCCTGTTCATTCACCGCATTCGTGGAAGACGAGGATCCGGCGGGCTTGCGGGTGCGTGAAGCGCCGGACGCCAAGGCCCGCATTCTGGGCAGCTTGCCGCCGGTGTGGACGGACGGGGATGGCATGCGGGTCCGTGTGTCGGTGAAGGTCACTGAATCGGCGCGGGGCTGGTTCAAGATTCGTGAGGCCTTCGACGACGAATCGCTGACCGGTCAGCCGGCGCGGCCGCTTTATGCGGGCGAAGGCTGGGTCAGCGGACGCATGCTGGTGGTCAAGTCCCAAGCGCAGGTGGGCCGGCAGCGGCCGGATGCCAAAGCGCCGGTGAGCGTGCGTCTGAAGGACGATGCGAGCTTTGACGGCAACAGCACCATCCGCGCGGGTCGCCTGGTGGGCTGCCAGGGCGCTTGGGCGCAGGTGGAGTTCGACGAGTCACGGCTTTCGGAAGAGGTCCGGCCCTTGGTGCAGGTCTTGCCGGCGGCGCGTGAGGGCCAGCCGAAGGGGCGGTTCCGCACCTGGCTGAACCAGCTCTGCGCGATTCAGGAGACCAGCTGTGACGGTGACGCGTCGCTGCCGCCGCCGGACGCCAAGACGTCCGCTCGCTGAGGGACGGCCCGGCGTAGCGACTGGCCTGCGGCCGGTGGGTGGCTTGATCTGACAAGGTCCCGACGGTGGCGAGCCGAACGGCGGCTGCGCGGCCTTCACCGCCTTCACGGCCTTTGCGGCCTTTGCGGCCTCTACACTGCGGCGCAGATTTTTGCTGTTCTGGACGGACCTGATGCGAGCGATGATTCTGGCGGCTGGGCGCGGTGAGCGCATGCGGCCGTTGACTGACCACACGCCCAAGCCTTTGCTGGTGGTGCGCGGCAAGCCGCTGATCGAGTGGCACATTGAAGCTTTTGTGGCGGCCGGCATTCGCGACATCGTCATCAACACTGCGTGGTTGGACGAGCAGTTCACGGCGGTGCTGGGGGATGGTCGGCGCTGGGGCATCCGGCTGCATTACAGCCATGAAGGTCGTCAATTTGGTGGCGCGCTCGAAACGGGGGGCGGCATTGCGACGGCACTGGACCTGCTGTGTGCGGACGGCGACGACTGCTTCTGGGCCGTTTCTGCGGACATTTTCATCCCTGACTTCCGCTTTGACCCGGCGCGGGCGGCGTCCTTTGCGGCGAGCGGGCACCTAGCCCATCTCTGGTTTGTCCCGGTGCAGCCCTTGCATCCGAAGGGTGACTTCGGGCTGGATGCGGACGGTTTTGCGACCTTGGATGGCGATCTGCAGGTGTACAGCAACATTGGTCTGTACCGCCGTGCCTTCTTCGACGGCGTGACGCCGGGTCAGCACCAGCGGATCCGCTTCAGCCTGGACCGTGCCATTGCGGCGCGCGCTGTCACTGCGGAGCTCTACACGGGCCCGTGGGCCAATGTTGGCACGCCGGCCCAGCTTGAGTCCTTGAACGCCAGCTCTTGATTGGCCCGCAGCCCCATGCACAGGTTTGCGCGTTTACGTCTCCCGCAAAACTGCCGTACGTCTCGCGCCCCACCCTACCTCTCCGCACACCAAGCCTCGAGGGATGCGCTGGCCGGAAGCCTTTCCCGGAAGTAAAAGGGGGAGCCCCGCAGGGGCGGAGGACATGAAGGGAAAGGCTTCCGGCCAGCGCATCCCGAGCGCAAACCACCCATCCCCTCCCGGGCTTTAGAATTCGGGTTTTCCGCCAACCGACCCATTTTTGCCATGGCTGAGTCCACCAGCGCAGTTGCCGTACCTTCCACCTCCACGCTGATGGCCAATGCCATTCGCGCACTGGCCATGGACGCTGTCCAGCAGGCCAATTCTGGTCACCCGGGCGCTCCGATGGGCATGGCGGACATCGCCGTGGCGTTGTGGGACCGGCATTTGCGCCACAACCCCGCCAACCCCTTGTGGGCAGACCGTGACCGTTTTGTGCTGTCCAACGGCCACGGTTCCATGCTGATCTATGCACTGTTGCACCTGACCGGGTACGACCTGCCGATCGACCAGCTCAAGGCTTTCCGCCAACTGCACAGCAAGACTCCGGGCCACCCGGAAGTCGGCATCACCCCTGGGGTGGAGACCACCACCGGTCCGCTGGGCCAGGGCATCACCAATGCCGTCGGTCTGGCCCTGGCTGAAAAGCTGCTGGCCAAGGAATTCAACCGTGACGGTCACACCATTGTGGACCACCACACCTATGCCTTCCTGGGCGACGGCTGCCTCATGGAAGGCATCAGCCACGAAGCGTGCTCCCTGGCCGGCGCCTGGAAGCTCAACAAGCTGGTCGCCATCTACGACGACAACGGCATCTCCATCGACGGCCAGGTCGCCCCCTGGTTTGCCGACGACACCGCCCGCCGCTTCGAAGCCTACGGCTGGCGCGTGGTCGGCCCCGTGGACGGCCATGACGTGGATGCGGTCGATGCCGCCATCGGCCTGGCCAAAGCCAGCACCGACAAGCCCACCCTCATCATCGCCAAGACCCACATCGGCAAGGGCAGCCCCAACCGGGCCAACACCGCCAAGGCCCACGGCGAGCCGCTCGGCGCTGAAGAGATCAAGCTGACCCGCGAAGCCCTGGGCTGGAGCCACGAGCCCTTCGTCCTGCCCGCGGACGTCTATGAAGCCTGGGACGCCAAGGCCGCCGGCGAAGCCGCTGAAGCCGCCTGGGACGAGCGCTTCGACGCCTACGCCACCGCCTTCCCGGAACTCGCCGCCGAATTCTCCCGCCGCATCGCCGGCGTGCTGCCGCCCAACTTCGCCGATGTCGCCGCCCAGGCCGCCATCAGCGCCCACGACAAGGCCGAGACCGTCGCCACCCGCAAGGCCAGCCAGATCGCCCTGGAAGCCTTCACCGCGGCCTTGCCCGAGCTGATCGGCGGCTCTGCCGACCTCACCGGCTCCAACCTCACCAACACCAAGAGCACCCCCGCCTTCCGCCTGGAAGCGGACGGCAGCAGCAATGGTGGCCGTCACATCAACTACGGCGTGCGTGAATTCGGCATGGCCGCCATCATGAACGGCCTGGCCCTGCACGGCGGCTTCATCCCCTACGGCGGCACCTTCCTCACCTTCAGCGACTACAGCCGCAACGCCATCCGCATGGCCGCGCTGATGAAGCAGCGGGTCATCCACGTCTTCACCCACGACTCCATCGGCCTGGGCGAAGACGGCCCGACCCACCAGTCGGTCGAGCATGTCTCCAGCCTGCGTCTGATCCCCGGTCTGGACGTCTGGCGTCCGGCCGACACGGCCGAAACCGCCGTGGCCTGGACCATGGCCATCGCCCACCACAACCGCCCCAGCGTCCTGGCCCTGAGCCGCCAGAACCTGCCCTACGCCGCCAAGACCGGCCAGGCCGTGGACGACATCACCAAGGGCGGTTATGTGCTGTCCGAGCCGTCGGCCGTCGGCCTGAAGAAGAAGGCCCAGGCGGTGATCATCGCCACCGGCTCCGAAGTGCAACTGGCGCTGCAGGCCCAGCAGCAACTGGCCGTGGCCGGCATTGCGGTGCGCGTGGTGTCCATGCCCAGCACCAATGTCTTTGACCGCCAGGACGTCAAGTACAAGAAGTCGGTCCTGCCGGACGGCCTGCCCCGCGTGGCGGTCGAAGCCGGCGTCACCGACTTCTGGTGGAAGTATGGCGTCTCGGCCGTCGTCGGCCTGGACACCTACGGCGAGTCCGCCCCGGCCAACGTGCTGTTCAAGTACTTCGGCTTCACCGCTGAAAACGTCGCCGACACCGTCAAGGTGGCCATTGGCGAAGCACGGCTGAAGTAAGAACCGACGAAGGGGTGCGCAGGCACCCCTTCTGCATGGCGCCTGCGCCTGATCTGTTCCAATCAGAACCAGACCCAGGCCTGGCCCTGCCCGGCACACGAATTTTTCACTTCATCACGGAGACTTTTCATGACCATCAAGATTGGGATCAACGGCTTTGGCCGCATCGGCCGCATGGTGTTCCGCGCCGCCGTGGCGAACTTCAAGGACATCGAGATCGTCGGTATCAACGATCTGCTGGAGCCTGACTACCTCGCCTACATGCTCAAGTACGACAGTGTGCATGGCAAGTTTGACGGCGACGTCTCGGTCGACGGCACCACCTTGATCGTCAATGGCAAGCGCATCCGCCTGACCGCCGTGAAGGATCCGGCGGAACTGAAGTGGGGCGAGATCGGTGCCGACATCGTCGTGGAAGCCACCGGCCTGTTCCTGACCAAGGAAACCGGTGAGAAGCACCTGACGGCCGGTGCCAAGAAGGTGATCATGTCCGCCCCGTCCAAGGACGACACGCCCATGTTCGTCTACGGCGTGAACGACAAGACTTACGCCGGCCAGGCCATCATCTCCAACGCCAGCTGCACCACCAACTGCCTGGCCCCGCTGGCCAAGGTGCTGAACGACAAGTGGGGCATCAAGCGCGGCCTGATGACCACGGTGCACGCCACCACCGCCACCCAAAAGACGGTGGACGGCCCGTCCAACAAGGACTGGCGCGGCGGCCGCGGCATCCTGGAAAACATCATCCCCAGCAGCACCGGCGCCGCCAAGGCCGTGGGCGTGGTGATTCCCGAGCTGAACAAGAAGCTGACCGGCATGTCCTTCCGCGTGCCCACCTCCGACGTGTCGGTGGTGGACCTGACGGTGGAGCTGAACAACAACGCCACCTACGCCGAGATCTGCGCTGAAATGAAGGCCCAGAGCGAAGGCGCCCTGAAGGGCGTGCTGGGTTACACCGAAGACAAGGTGGTGGCCACCGACTTCCGCGGTGACCCCCGCACCTCCATCTTCGACGCCGATGCCGGCATCGCGCTGGACGGCACCTTCGTGAAGCTGGTCTCCTGGTATGACAACGAATGGGGCTACAGCAACAAGGTGCTGGAGATGGTGCGCGTCGTCGCCAAGTAAGGCGCGATGGGCCGGTCTGGCTTGTCGGACGACAACGCCAGACCTGACCCCAGTCGGCCCCTCCGGAGGGCTGACGCTGGACAGAAGCCCCGCTGAGCGGGGCTTTTTCATTGGGGCAGCGCTTGGGTTGAATCCTCTTCGTCACGGCAGCGTCACGGCTGGGTCCCGCCCGGGCGTTCCTTTTCTCCGGCGAAGGAGGTTTAATCCAGCAACACCGGGCGTCCCTCCTGCGCGGGGCCAGCCAGCATGGCCGGCGCGATGGGCGACACCTGGCCCCCTTCAGTGTCTGGAGCCGACATGTCCGTCAGGAGACTCAATCCGGGCTGCGCCCGTTTCGTCAAGAGCGATGACTGTGAGGGCGCGACTGTCCGTGCTTCAGTCAGCGCTTCAGTCAGCGCTTCCGTCTGCGGCAGAGACGGCGGCACCAGGACCAGCACCAGCCTCTTCAAGGCTGCGGCGGCAGCGCTGCTGCTGAGCGGCGCGGTAGGGCCCCTGTCGGGTGCCGCCTGGGCCGCCGCAGCCTCAGCCGGATCGTCCGCACTGGCGGCGACCGCATCGTCAGCCGCTCCCGGCGCAGTCGGTCGCCCCATGGGCGTTCTCACCACCGCCCGGACACAGGCCGCCCCCGACCAGCGCAGCGACTACGCGCGTGTCATCGTCCGCTTCAAGCCAGGCGCCGCGACCGTGCGCGCCCGCCCCCTGCCCGCCCAGGCCACTGGCGATGAGGCGCGGGACATCGTCCAGGTCCGCGCCACCGCACTGGGCCTGCGCCAAGGCCAGCGCCTGACCGCACGCCGCAGCCTGGACGACCGCACCCATGTCTTCACCGCCACCGGCCTGAGCTCGGCAACCCTGGCCCGCCAGTTGGCCGCCGACCCGGACGTGGAGGCGGTCGAGGCGGACCGCTGGTGGCGTCCCTATGCCGTCCCCAATGACCCGCTCTACGCCACCGCCGCCTCCGCCGGCGTGACCGCAGGCCAGTGGTATCTCAAGACACCGGACAGCGTGCTGATCTCGCCGGTCAATGCACCGGCCGCCTGGGATGTGAGCACCGGCTCCGGCGTCGTGGTGGCGGTCATCGACACCGGCGTGCGTTTCGACCACCCCGACCTCAGCGGCCAGTTGCTGCCCGGTTACGACATGATCGGCGTGGCCAGCACCGGCAGCACGGTCACCGCCACGGCCAATGACGGCGACGGCGCCGACAGCGATGCCAGCGATCCCGGCGACTGGGTGGACCAGACCGACATCAACACCGGCCGGCTGGGCAGCTCCTGCACGTCGGCGGACATCGGCACCAGCTCCTGGCACGGGACGCGGGTCAGCGGCCTGATCGGAGCCAGCACCAACAACGGTCTGGGCATGGCCGGCCTGGCCTATGGCGCCAAGGTGCTGCCCATCCGGGCCCTGGGCAAATGCGGCGGCTGGCAATCGGACATCGAAGCCGGCATGCGCTGGGCGGCCGGCATTGCGGTGCCGGGGCTGCCCGCCAACCCTAACCCGGCGCGGGTGATCAACCTCAGCCTGGGCAGCGACGGGAACTGCTCGTCCAGCTACCAGTCCGCGGTGAACGCGGTGGTGGCGCAGGGCGCGGTGGTGGTGGCTGCCGCCGGCAATGGCAATGACAGCGGCGGCATTGCCGTCGGCGCTCCGGCGAATTGCCGCAATGTGGTGGCGGTGGCCGCCGTGCGCCATTCGGGGACCAAGGTCGGCTTCTCCAACCTCGGCCTGGAGGTGAGCATCAGCGCGCCCGGCGGCAACTGCGTCACCGACACGGGCTGCCTCTATCCCATCCTGTCCACCTCCAACAGCGGCGCCACCGGGCCGGTGGCGGCGGACAATGCCTACAACTACGCCGGCACCGGCACCAGCTTTGCCACGCCGCTGGTGAGTGCCACAGCGGCGCTGATGCTGTCGGCGGACAGCAGCCTCACGCCGGCCCAGGTCAAGAGCCTGCTCATGAGCAGTGCGCGTCCGTTCCCCACCACCGGCGCCCAGACGCCGAACGCACCGCAATGCCTGGACCCTGCAACCGTCGGCACCAGCTCGCAACTGGAGTGTTATTGCACCACCAGCACCTGCGGCGCCGGCATGGTGGACGCGAATGCGGCGGTTCGCGCAGTGCTGGCGGCCCGTTCGGGCGGCACGCCGGCACCGGCCCCCACGCCGACGCCGACCACGGATTCGGGCGGCGGTGGCGGGGGTGGCGGCGCGATGGCCGCTGGATGGTTGCTGGCGCTGCTGCTGGCTTGCGCGCTGCTGGGCCCTGCACGTCGTCGGACACTGGCGCGGCCTGACTGATCTCGGCCTCGGTGGGCCATGCATGGGCCTCAGTGGGCCTCCTTGAGCAAGCCCCCATCAAGCAGCGGTCACGCGGCGCTCATGCAGTGCTCAGGCAGCGGTCACGCCGCGTTCAAGCCCCGGGCCGATCAACTGCTGGCGGCCCGGGCCGGCGGGCGACTCGCGGCCGCAGCCGGCGCAGCCACGGCTCCGCCCACCAGTCCACCAGCGCTGGAGGCTGAGGACGCCGCGGGCGACGGCACGGCGGCCGGCGTCACCTCACAGCTCTTGCGTCGCTCCCCCCACGGCGGATTGGCCACCGCATCGAGTCGCTGCAATTGCAACCCGTCCAGCCGCGGCACGTGCAGCGTTGTCTGCTGGGCAGGCGACTGCAGGCGCAGGACGCGCAAGCCCTTGTAGTTGCGCTTGCTCATCGCATCCAGTGCCGCTTCGGCAGCCGCTTCGCTGTCGTGCCGGCTCAGCACCAGCGTCGGCTGCTCATCCGGGAAGCCCTGCAGCGGCTCGAAGGCGATGCGGGCATTGCGGTAGGTCTCTTCCTTGCGGGCCTGGAATTCCTTGCTGGGCATCTTGATGGTGGCCAGCGCCCAGCTGCCGCCGGTGGTGGTTGTCTGGGCTTGCCAGGAGGCAGCGGTCAGCCCCGCACGCGTCAGCACGGCGATGGTCTGGCGCAAGGCGTCATCCGTCTCCAGCGGCCCCAGTTCCACGCAAGCCAGCTTGTTCAGCTGGCTGGCCGCCTGCTGGCCCAGCAGCTTGAGTTGTTCGGGCCGGACCTGCTGCTCCAGCCGGGACGGTGCCGTGGCACCGGTATTGATCCATCCGCCTCGCCAGGCCAGCAGCAGCAGGTTGACCAGCAAAAGCAAAACCACCAGGGCGCGCAACATCAGCGGCTCACCCCTTGCTGGCGCTTGAATCGCCGTTGGAACCGGCACCGGCACCAGCACCAGCACCAGCACCAGCACCGGCCGCTGCGGCCGGGCCTCCCAGACGCACGCTCACCTCGCCGCCGGTCACCGGGGTGGTGCCCGCGGGGGTGTTCACCAGCAGCTCACCGCGCTCGCTGACCCCTGCCGCCGTGCCCTCCAGCACGCCCGCGGTCACCGGGTGTCCCAGCAGCAGATCGCGGCGGGCGAAGCGCTCGCGCCAGGCGCCGAAGCCATCGGTGGGGAAACCCGCCAGCGCCTTGAGCAGCGCCGGTGCCAGACGCGCCAGCGCCTGCGGCGGCGTGATGCCGGGCAGCAGTTCCTGAAGCGCCGCAAAGCCGGTGCTCAGCTGTGAATCGGCCACCCGCGCGCGGTCCGACACGTTCAGGCCCACGCCGATGATCGCCATGCGGGAACTGCCCGCCGGTACGGTCTCGATAAGGATGCCGCCGAGCTTGCGCTGGTCCAGCCAGAGATCGTTGGGCCACTTCAGCTGCAGACGCCGGCCGTCCGGGTCCAGGGCCTCGGCAATGGCCGTACCCACCACCAGGGACAGTCCCGACCAGTCGGCCACCTCCAGCGGCAGCGAGATGGAGAAGGTCAGCGACGCCCCCGCCGTGCTGTGCCAGGCCCGACCCTGACGGCCGCGGCCATGGGTCTGGTGCTCGGCGACCAGCAGGCAGGGCTGCAGGTCGTGCTGGCGACGGCCATAGGGGCGGCTGTCGCCGGCGCGGTTGAAGGCCCGTCCTTCGGAGCGGGCGTCCAGGCGGCCGTCGGACCGGCTTTCACCGCGGCTGTCACCGCGGCCATCAGCCGTGCGAGCATCGCCCGGCTGATGGGTGGGTGAGGCGTTCTCGCGTCGCACCCGGTCCACCAGCATGGCATTGGTCGATTCCACCCGGGCCAGCACCTCAATGCTCAGGCCGGGCAGCAGCGGCTCCAGGTCTTGCCACAGGGCTTCAACGCCCCACTGTTGATGTTCTTGCATCGCCTCGAGAAAGAGTCTTGGTCGTCCCGGTCCTGCGCCCCGCCCGCCGGTCAGCGGTGGGTCCAGGCCCGGTGCTGGAGGAAGAAAGTCGCCGCCGCTGCGGGTTCAGCGCTTGGGCGCGAGCATCGTGCCACGACAGCTTGGGCTGCCGCAACGGCACTCGAAGCGCTTTTTCACTTTGGCGGTGTAGCGTTCGTCGATGATCAGACCATAGTCGTAAAACAGCTCTTCGCCGGGGGAAATATCCGTCAGGGCATGGATGAAAACCCGGCCCTGCGCTTCCCGGGCCTCGCAATTGGGGGCACAAGCATGGTTGATCCAGCGGGCATTGTTGCCGCCCACCGCCGCATCAATGACACCGCCCTCCTCCAGATGGAAGAAGAAGGTGTGGTCCGGTTGGGCGGGATCATGCGGATGACGGCGCAGGGCTTCGTCCCAGTCGATACGCTCGCCCTTGTATTCGATGATGCGGTCTCCGGCCCGGATGTCGGTCAAGGCGTAGACGCCGCGGCCGTGCACCCCGGAAGCCCGCACCTGAATCCGGGACCGGCCGGACGACGAGGTCGGGGCCCGGTTACCCTTGCGGGGGGCGTCACCCGTCTTGAGGGTGGAGCGGGGCGGACGCGTGTCGGGGCTTTGTTGCGGCATGGAGCGAGTCCGTTACATTGAAATCATGGGTGCGCGCGCGTGTACGCGCGAGGCCGGATTGTAGGCAGGCGTTTTGATCCTTCAGACGCTGCCTTCGACAGGAAAGAAGCAAAAGCACATGAGCAAGGCATTGGTGATCGCGGAGAAGCCCTCGGTGGCGCAGGACATCGTCCGTGCCCTGACCCCGCAGTCGGGCAAGTTCGACAAGCATGACGAGTACTTTGAAAACGACCAGTACATCGTCAGCTCCGCCGTGGGCCATCTGGTGGAGATCAAGGCACCGGAGGAATTCGACGTCAAGCGCGGCAAGTGGAGCTTCGCCCACCTGCCGGTCATTCCGCCGCATTTCGACCTGAACCCGATCGACAAGAGCAAGGGCCGGCTCAATGCGCTGGTCAAGCTGATCAAGCGCAAGGACGTGACCTCGCTGATCAATGCCTGCGACGCGGGACGCGAAGGGGAACTGATCTTCCGTCTCATCGTGCAATACGCCGGCACGGCCAAGGCCTCGGTGAACAAGCCGGTGTCGCGCCTGTGGCTGCAGTCGATGACGCCGCAGGCCATTCGCGACGGCTTTGACGCCCTGCGCAGCGACCAGCAGATGCTGCCCCTGGCCGACGCCGCCCGCTGCCGCTCGGAGGCCGACTGGCTGGTGGGCATCAACGGCACGCGCGCCATGACCGCCTTCAATTCGCGCGACGGCGGTTTCTTCCTGACAACCGTTGGCCGGGTGCAGACACCCACCTTGTCCATCGTGGTGGAGCGTGAGGAAAAGATCCGCAAGCACGTCTACCGCGACTACTGGGAAATCCGCGGCACCTTCGATGCCGTGGCCGGTCAATACGAAGGCAAGTGGTTCGACCCCGCCTGGAAGAAGAACGAGCAGGACCCCGAGCAGCGCGCGGACCGGGTCTGGACCCAGCAGGAAGCCGATGCCATTGCAGCCGCCGTGCGCAGCCAGCCGGCCACGGTGACGGAAGAGTCCAAGCCCAGCACCCAGGCCAGCCCCGGCCTGTATGACCTGACCACGCTGCAGCGGGAGGCCAACTCGCGCTTCGGCTTCTCGGCCAAGACCACGCTGTCCCTGGCGCAGGCCCTGTACGAAAAGCACAAGGTGCTGACCTATCCCCGGACCGACTCCCGCTATCTGCCGGAGGACTATCTGAGCGTGGCCAAGCAGACCGCCCAGATGATTGCCACCTCGGACATGCCCGGCCCCTTGCGCGCCCTGGCGCCGCATGCGCAGACGGCTTTGTCGAACGGCTACATCAAGCCCACCAAGAAAGTGTTCGACAACAGCAAGGTGTCGGACCACTTCGCCATCATCCCGACGCTGCAAAGCCCGTCCAGCCTGACCGAGGCTGAGGCCAAGCTCTACGACATGGTGGTCAAGCGCTTCCTGGCGGTCTTCTTCCCGCCGGCGGAATTCCAGGTCACCACCCGCATCTCGACGGTCAAGGCCGCTGGCAAGTCCTTCAGCTTCCAGACCAACGGCAAGGTGCTGGTCAAGCCGGGCTGGCAGGCCGTGTATGGCAAGGAAGCCACCGACGAGAATGCCGAACCGGGCACCAGCGGTGCCATGCTGGTGCCGGTGGCGCCCGGTGAGCTGGTGCGCACCGAAAGCGCCGATGTGAAGGCGCTGCAGACCAAGCCGCCGGCCCGCTACACCGAAGCCACGCTGCTGTCCGCGATGGAAGGCGCCGGCAAGCTGGTGGACGACGACGAGCTGCGCGAGGCCATGGCCGAGAAGGGTCTCGGCACTCCGGCCACCCGGGCCGCCATCATCGAAGGCCTGCTGGCCGAAAAATACATGCTGCGCGAAGGTCGGGAGCTGATTCCCACCGCCAAGGCCTTCCAGCTGATGACGCTGCTGCGCGGGCTGGGTGTGGAAGAGCTGACCAAGCCGGAGCTCACCGGCAACTGGGAATTCCAGCTCTCCGAAATGGAGAAGGGTCGCCTCAAGCGCGAAGCCTTCATGGCCGAGATTGCCGCCATGACGCAGCGGGTGGTGCAAAAGGCCAAGGAATACGACCGCGACACCATCCCCGGCGACTACGCCACCCTCAAGACGCCCTGCCCGAAATGCGGCGGCGTGGTGAAGGAGAACTACCGCCGCTTCACCTGCGTCGGCAAGACCGGCCAGGGCGACGAATGCGGCTTCTCGATTCCCAAGATTCCAGGCGGCCGCAGCTTCGAGCTGCCGGAGGTCGAGACCTTCCTGCGTGAGAAGAAGGTCGGGCCGCTGGAGGGCTTCCGCTCCAAGGCGGGCTGGCCGTTCACGGCCGAGCTGGCGCTGGTGTTCGATGGCGAGATCGACAACTGGAAGCTGGAGTTCGATTTCGGCGAGGACGCCCGCAAGGCGGAAGAGTCCGGCGAGCCGGTGGACTTCAGCGGCCACAGCCCGTTGGGCCATTGCCCCAAGTGCAACGGACGGGTGTTCGACCACGGGTCCAACTACGTCTGTGAGCATGCGGTGGGCAGCCACATCACCTGCGACTTCAAGAGCGGCAAGATCATCCTGCAGCAGCCGATCGAGGCGGCGCAGATGAGCAAGCTGCTGGAGCACGGCAAGACCGACCTGCTCGAGAACTTCGTCTCCAACAAGACCCGCCGCAAGTTCAAGGCCTTCCTGACCTACGACCGCAAGGAAGGCAAGGTGGTGTTCGAGTTCGAACCGCGCGCCGCCAAGGGCGCACCGCCAGCACGCAAGTCGGCGGCTGCGTCACGGGCCGGCGCGGCAAGCGGTGCTGACGAGGGCGCTGAGACCAGCGCCGCCCCTGTCCGGGCGGCGGCCAAGAAAGCAGCCAAGGCCCCGGCCAAGAAAACCGTGGTCCGCAAGGCCGCGGCGAAAAAGGCAACCGCCAGCTCCTGACCGATCCGAAGCGCGTGTGCGGCTGACTGAGGACTTTCCACCCTCGGTCGGCCGCCATGAGCTTCTCGCTGTCTTCTGTCGCAGGTCCCTCCCTCTTCGATCCGGCGCTGTCCGCCTTCGGCGACGCGAATCCGGGGGCGGCACTGCCCGCCGCGAACGCGGGCCCCCTGGCTGCTGCCGGTGAATCGCGTCCGGCACCGATCCTGGACCGTCTTGTCAACAGCGCAGAGGGCCACCGGCAGCTCTCCCTGTCCCTGTCCAGGCTGAACCGGCTGCAGGAACTCGTCCAACGGCAGCATCCCGCACTCTTATCGGCGCTGGAGTGCCGGTTCAAGCGCTACCACGGTCTGATCTATCGGTTGAACGACTTGCTGCAACACGGCCCGTCCGCGACACACCTTCAAGCCGTCCGACGGGGCATCAATCAGGTCAATCTGACGACCTGGGCACTACAGCAGCTGTTGGACCAGTTACCGGATCCCCGGATCGTGCCGTTGCTGCAAAGCATGGCCGAACGCGTTGCATCCGTCGGCGCCTGGATCGCGCGATTCAAAAGCGCGACGACCAACACCCTGGGTGCTCACCCGGCCCTGTCGGGCCTGGACCAACTCCTGAGCAACATGGAACGCGCAAGTACCGTGGACGCCTGCGAAGATGCACTGAACCAACTCGATAGTCGCCTGCGCAGCCTTCATTCCGCTTATTCGACGCTATCGGGCCGTCCTGCGGCCGCCCGGATGACAGGGCAAGGGCAAGGGCAAGGGCAAGGTCTCGCTCCGCCGGGTTCACGGCAGGCCCTGTCAACCGGCGCTTCTTGGGCACCCGGCAGGGCAGCCCTGGGTGCACGCTTGACCGGCGGCGTCCCATCCCGGCCACGCCCAGCCTGGGCGGGCACAGGTGGCGCGTCCACCTCCGGGGGGCTCGTGCACTTCCTCTCCCCCTCAGGAGCGCCGCAGCAAGCGGCTTCGCTGCCCGAATGGCTTGCGCCGGACGCCAAACGCAGCCGCCTGGATGTGCACGCCCCACCCGACACGGCCAGCACGGTAACGGACACCTTCTTCAGCCCCTCAGAGCCCCGCTTTCAACAGTCGGGGTTTCACCCCTGGCCGCTCAACGCCCCACCCCATGCGGGGGGGCATTCCGCCAGCCGACCGGCGGAGACAGTACCAGTGGATCCAGCGGACTGGATCACCCATGCCTGGCGCACATCTGGGCCGCAGGGCGATCCGAATCCGGGCAACGACTGACTCCCATCCGCCACGCGACCCAAGTCAATCGATCCAAAGCACGTGTGCCGCTGACTGAGGGTTTTCCACCCTCGGTCGGGCGCCATGAGCTTCTCGCTGTCTTCTGTCGCAGGTTCCTCCCACCTCGATACAGCGCTGTCCGCCTCCGGCGAAGCGAGTGCAGGGGCAGGAGCAGGGGCAGGGGCAGCGCTGGCTGCTGCGAATGCGGGCCCGCTGCCTGCTGCCGCCGAATCGCCTCCTGCATTGATTCCCCCTCTACGCAGCAGCGCAGACGGCCACAGCCAGCTCGCCCTGTCTCTGTCCACGCACAACCGGCTGCAGGAGTTCGTCCAACAGAGGCATCCCGCGCTCCTCACGGTGCTGGAATCCCGGTTCAAGCGCTACCACGGCCTGATCTATCGGTTGAGCAGCATGCTGCAACCCGGCTTGTCCGCACCACAGCTTGAGGTCGTGCGACGCGGCATCCATCAGATCAATCAGGCAACCTGGGCACTGGCGCGACTGTTGGACCAGTTGCCGCATCCCCGGATCGTGCCCTTGCTGCAAAGCATGGCGCGAAGCGTCTCAGCCGCGGGCGCGTGGCTGATGGAGCTCAATGGGCTGGGTGACAGGGCCCAGGGTGCTCACCAGACCCTGATCAGCCTGGACCGACTCGTGTGCACCATGGAACGCGCCGGCACCGTGGACGACTGCGAAGCTGGACTGGGCCAACTCAATGCGCGCATGCGCCGGCTTCATGTCCACGTCTCGGCTCTGGCGGGCCGCCCTCCGGCCGCCCGGTTGGCAGGTCAAGGTCAAGGTCACCGCCAAGTGCACAGTCCCGTTCCGCTTGGCGCACGGCAAGCGCCGTCATCCGGCGCTTTTTCCCCACCGGGTCGGACCGCCCCTGCGGAACGCTCGTCCGGCGAGGGCCCATCCCTGCCACTCCCCTTCTGGGGGGACACACATGGCGCGCCCGACCCCGGAAGGGACATGCACGTCCGCTCCCCATCGGGAACGTCGCAGCCAGCGGTTCAGCCGCCCGGATGGCATCCGCCGGACGCCCAGCGCTGTTGCCAGGACCCAGCCCCCGCACCTGACACGCGCAGCACGATGACGGACGCGTTCTTCAGCCACGCGGAGCCCCACTGTCAACCGTCGGCGTTGCTCTCCTGGCCGCTCGACGCCATGCACCCAGCGAGCGGTCCTTCCACCAGCCGGCCCGTGGAGACATCGTCCCCGGACCCAGCGGATTGGATCAACGATGTCTGGCCCGCATATTGGCATCCGGGCGATCCAGATCCGGGTAACGAGTGACTGAGGGCGCATCAGCCTTTCATCCGCCGCCATGACCCATCCACTTGCCATACACGGCCGCTGCCACTCGCTGGCCACATTGCGAGAACGCCGGACAGGGAGGCGCGACGCATGAGTTTCTCCCTGCCCGGTTCACTGCCGCCACCCCAGGCCTACCCTGATTCGCAAACGGATCTCCCGTCCACCAGCGGTGCCCAACAGAGCACCAAGCAGAGCACCAAAAAAAACGCAAGCTACGGCGCCCTGCGCAGCGCATTGCGCAGCGCCCCCGGCCAGGATCCGGAGCCCCTCGTCACCTTCCCAGTCTCCCCGACCTTGACGAATGCGCAGGCCAAGCAGCATCTCCAACACGCCCTGCACCACCGGCACGTGCTCGAGACCTCCATCATTCTTGATCACCCCCACCTGAACGCCTATGCGCAGTGGCGGCTTGAACGTGCATCGAGCCAGACCAATTGCTTAAGCGAATTGCTGAGGCGTGGCGTGACCGACGAGATGCGGGCGGTGATCGCAGACGGGTTTGAACATCTGCACCTGTCCCTGACAGCACTGAACCTGCTGCTTCGCGAGTCGGAACCCCGAAAGCTGCGACAGCACCTGGAACACGCGGACCGTGCAGCCTCGCACGCGCGGGATTTTCTGAAGGCGCTATGCAGGGATCAGTCCGCGTCCACCCAGACTGCCAAGGTCAATCTTCATCGCCTGTTGAGCGAACTGGAATGCGCAGCCACCTTGCCAGCCGCCGAAGCGACCCTGCTCGCACTTCGGACTTGCCTGATTCAGGTGGCGCGTGAACATTCGCCCTACAGCCTTGGAACCCTAGCGAATGTGGGCGCAACGGGTGTGGCCTCAGCGCGGGCGAGAGGGTTTCAAGGGCACACGGGCCGAACGACATACGGGTGGGCATCCCAAACTGCATCCCAGACGGCACCACAGTTGGCATCCTCGTCGGCATCCTCATCGGCACCACCGTCGGCATTTCAAAGGGTCTCCCAGTCGGCATCGAGGCCCCCCGTGCCGTACAAGTCCGTCACACTGGCTGATGGCCGGGAGTTCATTGACCTGACCAGCTCGGACTCCGACTGGGACCGGTCGGCACCGCCCGCCTCCCGAAAGCGTCCGGCGTCCAGCCCCTCCCACTCGCAGCCTCTTGACCTGCATCTGAGCCCCCATAAGCAGCCAGCGCCGCTGCCGAATTGGATGCAGATGCCGATGCCGGTTCCTGTGCATGCCCCGCCGCCCTCCACCGAAGCGTCCGTCACGGATCCAGCATGGCCCCCTCCACTGGTTCACCTTGACTCTCAAACGCTCGACGAGGTTCTGAAGTCTTCATAAGATCATGAACATTCTCCCCACCGCCCAATGGACGCTGACGCAGGACCCCGTCCTCACGGCGGACACAGTCCCAGCGCCTGTGGATGCCCCATCGGCCTCTCCCCCTCCCCACCCTTCAGAGACGCAGCAGCCGCTCCTGGCCGAGCTGATGCGGCCGCCTACGACCGCCGCAGGCCTGTCGGCCGCCCCACGCATGCATCGGCCGGCGGCGCCCCGCGGGATCGCCCAACTGACGCCGTTGCCCGCGCGGATCGCTCCGGCGCATGTGCATGCGCTCTTGCTCGAGGCAACGGCCGCTCAGTACGCGCTTCAAAGCCACCTGTTTGAGCACTACCCGCATTTGAATACGCCCCTGCGGACCTGGTTCGGTCGCAACGGTGCGCTGATGACAGTACTGAACCAATTGCGCTGCGACTTGCGAAGCGACGAGATCACAGCCGACGTCGTCGTCCTCTCGCACAGCTTGCACTACTCTGTGTGGGCATTGAGTCAACTCATGCGTCATGCGGGAGAACCGGCGCTGTTCCCGCTGCTGCAACAGGCCGCCGAGAGCATCACGGTGGCAGCTCGGACACGGGACCAGGTCCGGCGCTTTGCGCTGCCCTCGACGCGCGCGTTTCAACTGTCCGAAACGGACAGGCTGGTCGCCTGCGTGCATGCGGCCAGATCACCGCGAACACTGAGAACGGCGCTGAACGGCCTTCAGGTCTGGCTACTGCGGCTGGATCACGAGCTCGAACGCATCCCCGCGCCGCGACGCGACGACCCACACGCTTCAGCGTCCGGCGGTACGCGGAGCACCCTCGAGCGGCTGCGGGCGTCGTTGCTCTCGATGTCGGAATCAGGATCGCGGTCTGGATCAGGGTCAAGGTCGAGGCCGGGGGCAGGATCCAGGCCGGGGCCAGGGTCGGGGCCAGGCTGGAGGGGGGCGTCAAGCTCGATGCCGAAGCTGCCCCCCATCCCCACCTTCCCCAGGGCGCCGAGCCCTGCCGAGTTCTCCACGACCTTCCCCGCCAGCGGGCCTTCAACCTTGCCTGCCCCCTGGTCGGCAGGGGCGCTGCATCCTGGGCAGATACGCCAGGCCGCTCCCGAGCCGTCTCAGGAGGACTGGCAGCCGGAACCCACGGACCCACTGACAGGGACGCCGCAGGCGCCCCTGGGCGACCTGGCATGGGACGATTCGCAGACGGAGGGCGTGCGCTATACCGAGATGCTGGGCTCCCTCGGTCTGCCGGAAGACTTTCAAGGGCCGCTCTTTCAATGACCGGTCCTTCAAGGAACGGTCAATCAGGCAAAGCCCCCCCGCAAAGGGGACCGGCCGCTGACACACGACCTCCGTGAGCCCTCGTTTTTTTGCGACACTGCGCCCAGGCATAGGGAGAGTGCATGGGTCGGTCAACGCTGAGCATCCAGACACGGTTGGTGGCCGCGCTCAGCCTGAGCGCGACCATCCTGGTGGGTCTCATCGGCCTGTATTGGGTGAACCGCCATGAGCGCGAGCTGGACGCAGAGCTGCTCGAGCGCCAGCGCCGCATGGCCCAGCTGGTCGCCCGGGGGTTTGCCGAGCCAGTCTGGAACCTGGACAGCGCCGCCCTCTCCGAGCTGCTGGATGCGGTCATGGCCGATCCGGAGGTGCATGCCATCACCCTCACCGCCCCCGGTCTGGAAACGCTGCGCCGCGAGCGGACCGACGCCGCCGTGCGGCCTGAAACCATGGAGTTCGAGCTCAGCCACCGCGCCAGCGGGGACGGCGGCCCCGGCGGGGCGCTGGGTCGGGCCTCGCTGGTCTACACCCGGGCCTACATCGACCAGCGGGTCGGAGAAACGCGGCGCCTGGTGGCCAGTCTGCTGGCCACCGTGCTGCTGGCCATCGGGCTGACCAGCTATGTACTGGTCAGGCGGCTGGTGGAGCGGCCGGTGTCGCGCCTGCGGGGGCTGGCCCAGCGGGTGGCCAGCGGCGAACTGGGCGCGCAGATCACGCCCGAACATGCCGACGAGATCGGGGACCTCACCGACCAGCTCAATGCCATGAGCGCCAAGCTGCAAGCTTTTGCCGAAGGCGTTCGCAGCAGCGAGCAGCGCTACCGCAGCCTGTTCGAGAACGCCGCCGAAGGCATCTTCCAGGCCGACGGTCACGGCCGCCTGCTGCGCATCAACAAGGCCCTGGCGCACATGCTGGGCCTGCAGCATCCCGGGCAGGCACAAGGCCTGACACTGCGCCGCGTCGTGCGCATCGAACCCGACGAATACCGGCGGCTCGCCCGCGCCCTGGGTCGGCATCGCCTGCTGCAGCAGGTGCCGTTGCTGGTCACCACCCGCGATGGCCGCGACCTGTGGATGGAGCTCAGCCTGCATCTGGTGCAGGACGGCGGCGCTTCCCGGGTGGAAGGCCTGGTCAGCGACATCACCCAGCGCCGCCTGGCCGAGCAGGAACTGACCCAGCACCGGGACCACCTGGAAGAGCTGGTGACCGAGCGGACCGTGGAGCTGTCACAGGCCAAGCAGCGGGCCGAGACGGCCAATCAGGCCAAGAGCCGATTCCTGGCCACGATGAGCCATGAGTTCCGCACCCCGCTCAATGCCATCCTGGGTTTTGCGCAACTGCTGCAGATGGACAAGTCGCTGACCGAGAGCCAGCAGTCCAAGATCCGCCTGATGCGCGAGTCCGGCGAGCATCTGCTGGTGCTGATCACCGACCTGCTCGACGTGGCCAGCATCGAGGCCGGCAAGCTGACCCTGCAGCTCAATCCGCTGGACCTGCGCGCGCTGCTGGAGATGTGCAGCGAGTCGATGCGTCCCCGGGCCGCCGAAAAGAGCCTCGCCTTCGACGTCGCGCTGGACCCGGAGCTGCCCGCCCGGGTGCGGGCGGACGGGCAACGCCTGCGTCAGGTGCTGCTCAACCTGCTGTCCAATGCCGTCAAGTTCACCGACCAGGGCCGGGTGGGCCTGATGGTGGACCTGGCCGCGCGCGGACCCAGCAGCGTCGTGCTGCGCTTCAGCGTCACCGACACCGGCATCGGCATGGAACCGCAGCAGATGCAGCGTCTGTTCCAGCCCTTCGAGCAGGTGGCGGACCAGTCGCGCCGGACCGGCGGAACCGGGCTGGGGCTGGCCATCAGCCAGCAACTGGTCAAGCTGATGGGCGGCATGATCGATGTGGAAACGTCGCCGGGTCATGGCAGCCGGTTCAGCTTTGCACTGGAGCTGCCGCTGGCCTCCTGACGGGTTGCTGCTAACGGGTTGCCGCCAACGGGAGGCGCCTGACGCGGGTCGCCCCGGTGGGCCTGTCAGACGTGTCGGCCCTGGTGGATTCGGGCAACCCGCGCAACCCACGCAAGCTGTTCGACCTGTGCGGGCCCCGCACCACCCGGCACCACTGTGCGCGGACGTCTGCGACGCCCCGGCATACTCGCCGCCATGACAGGCATCTTGTTTTCCAAGCTGCTGGCGATCTTCATCGCTGCGACAGCGGGCTGGTTTGTCGGCCACATGCGCTGGCTGGGCAAAGCCGGCGGCGAGAACGACCCGGCACGGGTGCTGTCCAACCTGGCCTTCTACCTGTTTGTCCCCGCGCTGATGTTCCGCACCACCGCGCGGGTGGACTTCCACACCCTGCCCTGGTTGACCATCGCCGCCTTCTTCGCCCCGGTGGTGCTGGCGCTGCTGGGCGTCTACCTGTGGCAGCGTTCACGCCGGCCCGCCAACCCGGCCGTGCCGGCCGTTCGCAGCATCACCGCCTGCTTCGGCAACACCTTGCAGGTGGGCGTGCCGCTGGTGGCCGGAGTGTTCGGCGAGGACGGGCTGGCGGTGCACATCACCATCGTCAGCCTGCATGCCCTCACCCTGCTGAGCCTGGCGACGGTGCTGGTGGAGTCGGACCTGGCCCGTCACCATGCGTCCGGCGCCAGCCTGTTCGCCACCCTGGCCGTGACCATGCGCAACACCATCATCCATCCGGTGGTGCTGCCGGTGCTGGCCGGCTTTGCCTGGAACCTGACCGGCCTGGCCCTGCCCCGGGTGCTGGACGAAGTGCTGCAGATGCTGGGCAGTGCGGTGGTGCCGCTGTGCCTGGTGCTGATCGGCATGTCGCTGTCGTATTACGGTTGGCCCCGGGCCTGGCGGGACCTGATCGGGCTGCTGGTCGTCAAGCTGGTGCTGCAACCGGCCCTGGTGCTGGTGGTGGCCCACTGGGTCTTCGGCCTGTCGGGACTGGGGCTTGCCGTCATCGTCATGATGGCCGCGCTGCCGCCGGGCTCCAATGCGATGATGTTCTCGCAGCGTTATCGCACCCTGGAGCAGGAAGCCTCCGGTGCGGTGGTCGTGGCCACACTGCTGTTTGCCGTGACCGCGCCACTGTGGCTGGCGGTGCCGGTCTGGCTCGGATCGCACTGACCCGTCGCATGGCTCGGCCTCGGCGGCGGACCTCGTGCGGAGACACTCTTGCGGACCCTCATGAAGACCCTGCCCAGCGCCACAAGCACGGCCCCCAACACGACCGCCCAGTCCGACGTGCCGACGGGTGCCCTGGCGCTTCGCCCCGGGGATCAGGTGCCGGCGGACGTGCTGCACACCTTGTTCCGCGAAGCCTTTGCGGACTACCTGATCGGCCCGTTCGAAGTTCCGCTCAGCCAGTGGCCGGCCTTTCTGGCTCGGCAGGGCGCCGACCTCGGCCTGTCCCGGGTGGCCCTGAACGCGCAGGGCCAGGCGCTGGCCTTTGCCCTGGTGGCGCAGCGGCCCCTGCATCGACGCTGGCGGCTGGCCACCATGGGCGCCCGGCCGCAGGCCCGCGGGACCGGCGCTGCGGCCGCGTTGCTGGACGATGTGCTGGCGCGCGCAGCCGACAGCGGCCAGCAGGCGGTGGAGCTGGAGGTGTTCGCCCAGAACGAACGCGCGCGGCGTCTGTATGAGAGCCGCGGCTTCCAGGCCGTTCATCCGCTGCACGGATGGCAGGCGGATCTGGCCAGCCTGTTGTCCTGCGGGACCGGCACCGGCTTGGGCACGGGCACCGAGCCAGCGCCCGCCCCGCAGGCCGTGGATCTTCCGCGAGCGCTGGCGTGGCTGGATGACGCCGAGCGTCGCTGGCCCGACCTCCCGTTGCAGGTCACGCGGGCCTCGCTGCGTCATCTGACCGAAGCGCAGGCCTGGCAGATGGGCACTGCCCAGTTGGTGTTCACCCTCCCCGACGAAACCGTGATTGTGAACAGCCTCATCGCCCCTGATCCCGGGGACGCGCGAGCGCTGATCCAGGCGCTGGCCCGCGTCTATCCGCAGCGCCGCCTGCGGGTGCCGCAGTTGCAGCGCGACGACCTGGGTGGCCTGACGCTGCGGGCGCTGGGCGCCTCTCCCCTGCCGCTGCACCAGCTCTGGATGCTGCGCGCCCTCACCCCGGACCGTCAGCTCTGAAGTCAGCTCTGACCTCAGCCCTGACGCCGGCGCTGACCTCAGCGCCAGGGGGCGTGCCGTCAAGCCTCTTGCTTCCCGCACTTGTGAGTCGGCCCCAGCCTGTGTAGGGTGCGTCCTTTCACAACATGTCCGCATCCCTGCGGGATCCCTGTCATGCGCATCAAGACTTTGACCCTGGCCGTCTGGGCTGCCCTGAATGTGGGCGGCCTGGGTGCCGCCTCCGCCTGGGCCGCCGCCCCCGCCCAACCCGGCAGCGCGATCACCGCCGACGGCGGCACGCTGCAGGTCAAGCTGGAGAAGGTCAAGCTGGCCAATGGCTTCGAGGTGATCCTGGTGGAAGACCATCGCCTGCCGCTGGTGGCCTTCAACCTGTGGGTGCATGCCGGCCCCCGCAATGAAGCCAAGGGGCAGACCGGCTTCGCCCATCTGTTCGAACATCTGATGTTCGCCGGCACCCGCCACATCCCGCGTGGCCAGGCCGACCAGATCATCGATGCGGCCGGCGGCACCGACTCCAACGGCTCCACCGACTTCGACCGCACCAATTACTTCTTCACCCTGCCGTCCAACCAGCTCGAGCTGGGCCTGTGGCTGAAGTCGGACATGCTGGGCTACATGATCGACGAGGTCGATTCGGTGGCCCTGGCCAACCAGCAGGACGTGGTGCGCAATGAGCGTCGCCAGTCGGTGGAAAACCGCCCCTACGGCATCGTGGAAGAGGCGCTGTTCCATGCGCTGTATCCGGAGGACCACCCCTACTACGCATCGGTGATCGGCTCGCATGCCGACATCCAGTCCATCAAGCTGGCCGATGTGAAGGCCTTCGCCCGGCGCTATTACCGTCCCAACAACGCCACCCTGGTGCTGGCCGGCGACTTCAACCCGGCCGAGGCCCGCAAGCTGGTCGAGAAATACTTCGGCCCGCTCAAGCCGGGTGAGGCGGTGCCGCCGGTGCAGGTGCCGCAGCCGAAGATCACCGAGGAAAAGCGCGTGGCCGTCACCGACCGCATCGAGCTGCCGCGCCTGAACATCGCCTGGCAGACCTCCGCGGTCTTCCAGCCTGGGGATGCAGAGCTGGATGTGGCCTCGCATGTGCTGGGCGGCGGCAAGTCCAGCCGTCTGTACAAGACGCTGGTGTATGACAAGCAGCTGGCGCAGTCGGTGTCGGTGCAGCAGTATTCGCTGTCGCTGGGCTCGGTCTTCGGCATCGAGGTGGTGGCCCGTCCCGGCAAGTCGCTGGAGGAGATCGAGAAGCTGGTGGACGACGCCGTGGCCGAACTCGCCCAGAACCCGCCCACCCCGGAGGAAATGGGCCGCGCCCGCGCTGCCATCGAGACCGGTCTGCTGACCCGCCTGGAAAAGCTCCAGGGCCTGGCCGACCAGATCAACTACTACAACCAGCAGGCCGGCGACCCCAACTACATTGCCAAGGACCTGGGCCGCTACCAGAGCATGACGGCGACCCAGGTGCGCGACGCCGTGGCCCAGCAGCTGAAGAAGCAGTCGCGGGTGGTGCTCTACGCCACGCCGGGCGACCAGAAGCTGGCCGCCGAGGTGCCGACGCCGCCGATGCCCACCAAGGCGGCCAAGGGAGAACGCGAGTCGCTGAATGCGGACGCGGCCTGGCGCAAGACCCAGCCCAAGGGCACCAAGGCCAAGCCGCTGACGCTGCCGGAAGGCCGTCGCTTCACCCTCTCCAACGGCTTGACCGTGATCCAGGTGGCCAATCCGGGTCTGCCGCTGGCCAGTGCCACGCTGGTGGTGCGCGCCGGACAGTCGGCCAATCCGGCGGACAAGCCGGGGCTGGCCAGCTTCACCGCCGCCATGCTGGAGCAGGGCACCCAGTCCCGCGGCGCGCAGCAGATCGCCGACGAGGCGGGCAGCCTGGGTGCCACGCTGACCAGCAGCTCCAGTCGGGATGAAGCCCGCGTGGAAGTGAGCAGCCTCAAGCGCAATTTTGCGCAGAGCCTGGCCCTGCTGGCCGATGTCACCCAGAACCCGGCCTTTGCCGACAACGAGGTGACGCGACTCAAGGGCGAGCGCCTGGCCGCTCTGGCGCAGCAGCGCGAGCAGGCCCCGGCCGTTGCCGCGCTGGTGGGCAACCGGGTGGTCTATGGGGACGGTCATCCGCTAGCCGCCAACGGCCTGGGCACGGAAACCGCCATCCAGGCGACCGACGCCACGCAGCTGCGTCAGTTCTGGCAGACCCACTACCGCCCGGACCAGGCCGCACTCGTGGTTGCCGGGGACCTGACCGAGGCCGAGCTCAAGCCGCTGGCGGAGAAGCTCTTCGGCGGCTGGGCCAAGCCCGCTTCTGCCGCGCCGATGCTCAGCACGGCAGCGCCCAAGCCAGCCGCAGCCCGTGTCGTGCTGGTGGACAAGCCCAATTCCCCGCAGACCGCCCTGGCGGTGGTGGCGCCGGGCCCCAAGGCCGGGGTGCCGCAGGCCGCCGACATCAAGGTGATGAATGCCGCCATGGGTGGACTGTTCACCTCCCGCATCAACACGCAACTGCGTGAGGTGAAGGGCTACACCTACGGCGTCTATTCGGGCTTCTCGATGAACCGCGACAGCGGCAGCTTCGCCATCCGCGGCAGCGTCCGCACCGACGTGACCGGAATGGCCCTGAGCGACATGTTCAAGGAGATCGATGGCATGCGGGCCAAGCCGATGGGTGCGGCCGAGCTGAACCGGGTGCGCAATGCCCAGCTGCTGGCGCTGCCGGGCCTGTTCGACACCAACCGGGTGATGGCGTCGAGCTATGCCAGCGAGTGGGCCGTCGGTCAGCCGCTGGACAGCATCACCGGCCTGCCGCGCAAGTACAACGCGGTGACCGCTGCCAGTGCCCTGCAGGCCGCCCGCACCTATGTGGACCCGGCCGGGCTGATCGTGGTGGCGGTGGGGGACCAGGCCAAGGTGCTGCCGCAGCTGCAAAGCTGGGGACGCCAGCCGCTGGAGATCCGGGACGTGAACGGAGCGCTGCTGCCGGCGGCCACGCCCGCATCGGCTGCATCGGCTGCTCCGGCCGCATCGGCCCCTGCCAAGCCCTGACGGCAGGGCGCTGACGCTTCAGCCCTAGCCCCAGCCCCTGCCCCCGTCCTGACGAAGCCTGCTCTCACGGCTTTCGATGGATGCGGGGCAGGGGCTTTTTGCTGCGCGGTCGCGGGCGGCGCGTCATGGTTCAGAATCTGGCCATGACCGACCTCGTTGCCTACATGAACGGCGTGGGCGAGGCCGCGCGTCGCGCCGCGACGCAGATGGCTGCCGCGCCGACCTCCGCCAAGAACCAGGCCCTGCTGGCCCTGGCCCGCCGCCTGCGCGACAGCGGCCCCGCCCTGGCCGCCGCCAATGAGCGCGACCTGGCCGCCGCGCGCGACGCCGGCCTGGATGCGCCCCTGGTGGACCGCCTCAAGCTCGATGCCAAGACCCTGGACACGGTGGCCCTGGGCTGCGAGCAGATCGCCGCCATGCCGGACCCGATCGGCGAGATCACCGGCGTCAAGCGCCGCCCCACCGGCATCAGCGTCGGCCAGATGCGGGTGCCGCTGGGCGTGTTCGGCATGATCTACGAGAGCCGGCCGAATGTGACCATCGAGGCGGCATCGCTGGCCATCAAGAGCGGCAATGCCTGCATCCTGCGTGGCGGCTCTGAAGCGCTGCACAGCAACCTGGCGCTGGCCGCCCTGGTGGCGCAGAGCCTGGAAGAGGCCGGCCTGCCGGCCGAGGCGGTGCAGCTCATCAACACCACCGACCGCGCCGCCGTGGGGCTGCTGATTGCAATGCCCGCTTTCGTGGACGTGATCATCCCGCGCGGCGGCAAGGGCCTGATCGAGCGCATCAGCCGCGACGCCCGGGTGCCGGTCATCAAGCATCTGGATGGCAACTGCCACTGCTATGTCGATGCGCAGGTGGACCTGGCGCAGGCGCTGGTGGTGGTGGAGAACGCCAAGACGCAGAAGTACAGCCCCTGCAATGCCACCGAATCGCTGCTGGTGCATGCGGACCAGGCGGCGGAGTTCCTGCCGCGCATCGGCCGCCTCTTTGCGGCCAAGGGTGTGGAGATGCGGGCCTGCCCCCGTGCCTTTGCCGCCCTGCTGGAAGTGCCCGATGCCCAGTTGGCCCTGGCCACCGAGGCCGACTGGAGCACCGAATACCTGGCCCCGATCATCAGCATCAAGGTGGTGGACAGCCTGGACGAGGCCATCGCCCACATCAACCGCTACGGCTCGCACCACACCGACGCCATCCTCACCACGCTGCATGTGAATGCCATGCGCTTCCTGCGCGAGGTGGATTCGGCCAGCGTGATGGTCAATGCCAGCACCCGCTTCGCCGATGGCTTCGAATACGGGCTGGGCGCCGAGATCGGGATTTCGACCGACAAGTTCCATGCCCGCGGCCCGGTCGGTCTGGAAGGCCTGACCTCGATGAAATGGGTGGTGCTGGGCCAGGGCGAAATCCGTCAGTAACAGGGCGGACCGGGGGCGCCGGTACACTGAGCGGGTGCTTGGACCCCCTCAACCGGGGTTCGAGCACGTTCATCCGCAGCTCCTTGTACCGCCCTCCGCGCCCCCGCCCCACCATGTCCGAATCCTCGTCCGCCGCCCCGCTCCCGTCTTCGCTGCCGCCGGCCGTCAACGCCTCCAGCCGCAAGGCGCTGGTGCTGTTTTCCGGCGGGCAGGACTCCACCGCGTGTCTGGCCTGGGCACTGGAGCGGTTCGCCGAGGTCGAGACCCTGGGCTTCGACTACGGACAACGCCACCGCATTGAGCTGGACTGCCGCCAGGTGGTCCGCGAGCAGATCCGTCAGCAGTTCCCCGCCTGGGCTGGGAAGCTGGGGGAAGACCATCTGCTGGACCTGAGCCTGCTGGGCCAGATCTCCGACACCGCACTCACGCAGGAGCGGGCCATCGAGCTGCAGGCGAATGGTCTGCCCAACACCTTCGTGCCGGGCCGCAACCTGCTGTTCCTGACCTTTGCCGCCACCCTGGCCTATCGCCGCGGTGCCTCGGTGCTGGTGGGCGGCATGTGCGAGACCGATTTCTCCGGGTACCCGGACTGCCGCGACAACACCCTCAAGGCTTTGCAGGTGGCGCTGAGCCTGGGCCTGGACACGCCGATGACGCTGGAGACGCCGCTGATGTTCCTGACCAAGGCCCAGACCTGGGCCATGACCGAGGGGCTGGGCGGCGCGGCGCTGAACGATCTGATCATCGAGCACACGCACACCTGCTACCTGGGCCAGCGCGAGACCCGTCACGCCTGGGGCTGGGGCTGCGGCCACTGCCCCGCCTGCGAGCTGCGGGCGCGCGGCTATCAGGAGTTTGTGCAGGCCCGCATGGCCGGTGGCCGTTGAGGAGTGAGCGTGACGGTCTTCTGGGAGCGAGCCCTGTGGGTGGTCGGTGCGTTGCTGCTGTTCTGGGGCATTGGCGCCTACAACCGCGTGATGCTGCTGCGCAATGAGATCGGCAAGGCCTTCACTCAGCTGGATGAGGCGCTGACTCGTCGCACGACCCTGGGCGACGCCCTGCTGGGTCATCTGCGTGAGCGGCTGCCCAGCGAGCAGGCCAGCATCGATGCCCTCGCTGCCGCGCAGGCCGAGGCCCAGACCGCTGCCCAGTTGGTGCGGGCCAAGCCGCATGCGGCCGAGCCGATCGCCCACCTGGCCATCACCTCCGCCGTGCATGGGGCTGCGCTCACCCGGCTGATCTCGCTGGTGGAGCATCACTCCGAGCTGGTGTCCGACGCCGAGCTGTATGGCGTGGTGGATGAACTCAAGCTGGTGGACCGGCAGCGCGCCTTTGCCCGGCAGGTGTTCAACCAGGCGGTGCAGAACTACAACGAAGCGGTGCGACAGTTTCCGACGCGGGTGCTGGTCAGCTTCTTCGGGTTTTCGGAATCGCGCAGTCTCTGAAGGCCCCTGCGACCCTGCGCTGGCCGCTCAGCGCCGGTTTCCCTACACTGCACCCCACAGCGCCGCTCAAGGCGATGTCGGAGCGCATGCATGCGGGACATGGAGCGAATCAGGCACAGGCTTGCAAGGGCCGCCCGTGCCGTCAGGCCGCCGGCCATCGGACCTCGGAGCGCGTGGCGGACGGTCTCCGCATTCGCGGCTCTGTCGGCCTTCTCGCCGTTCCCGGCCTTCTTGTCTTCTTTGCCCAGATTGCCGCTGTTGCCCCTCTGCGCGGGACTGATGATTTCCACCGCCGCCGGGGCTGAACCCTCTCCCGCGCCCCCTGCCCTAACACCGCTGGCCACCGAGCTGCAGATGCGCTCCCTCGCCGCCACCTGCGCCGCCTGCCATGGCACCGACGGACGCACCACTGCGGACGATGCGCTGCCCCGTCTGGCAGGCCGCCCCGCTGAAGAGGTGGCCCGCCTGCTGCAGGCCTTCAAGACGGGCGCCCTCCCAGGCACCGTGATGCCGCAACTGGCCAAGGGCTACGACGACCGGCAGATCGACCAGCTGGCACGCTACTTCGCCGCACAGCCTGCGGGAGCCGGGACGCGTCCCGCGTCAGGGAAGCGTCCTGCCGCGAAGCCGACCGTTGCCAGGTCCCGCGCCGCAGCCGGGGGCACGCCGTGATGCGCCGTCGGGACTTGATGCTGGCCGGCGCGGCGCTGGCCTCGCTGACCTCGCTGCCCGCGCATGCTCAGGCCCAGGCCCCCGCCGGTTGGCGCCGCTCACGTGTGGTGGTGGTGGGTGGTGGCATCGGGGGTGCGACGGCAGCGCGCTATCTGCGGCTGTGGTCCGGCCACACACTGGACGTGGTGCTGGTCGATCCGCAGGACCGGTTCGTGTCCTGCCCGATGTCGAACCTGGTGCTGGGCGGCTTCACGTCGCTGGAGACGCTGACCCGTCCCATGGCCACGCTGGACGCGGCCGGCGTGCGCCGGGTCCAGGACATCGCCACCCACATCGACACCGAGCGCCGGCTGGTGATGCTCGCGCGCGGCGATCCCCTGCGCTATGACCGGCTGATCGTCTCGCCCGGCATTGATCTGGACTGGAGCAGCGTGGCAGGTCTTGAGGCCGCTCATGGCGCGGGCCGCATCCTGCAGGCGTGGAAGGCCGGTCCAGAAACACTGGCCCTGCGGCGCCAGCTCGAGGCCATGCCCGACGGTGGCGTCTTCGCCCTGACGATTCCGGAGGCGCCCTATCGCTGTCCTCCCGGTCCGTACGAGCGGGCCAGCGTGGTGGCCGCCTGGATGAAGAAGGCCCGCCCCCGCAGCAAGCTGCTGGTGCTGGACGCCAATCCGGACATCACCTCCAAAGCGGCGCTGTTCCGCAAGGTCTGGGCCGAGCGCTATGCCGGACTGCTGGAATACCGGCCGCTGCACAAGGCGGTGGCGGTGGAGACAGGTTCGGGGCCGGGCGGGACGGTGCGCTTCGAGCTGCAATCGCCGGAGCGGGCCGACGTGCTCAATGTGCTGCCGGCCATGCAGGCGGGATCCATCGCGCGGGAGGCCGGCCTGGTGGGCCGTATCGGAGCGGCGGGGGGGCGCTGGTGCCCCGTGGAATACCTCACCTTCGCCTCGTCACAAGCGCCCGGCGTCCAGGTCATCGGCGACGCCATCCAGGTGGCACCGGCCATGCCCAAGAGCGGGCATATGGCCAATGCGCATGCCAAGGTCGCCGCTGCGGCCCTGCTCAGCGAACTGGCGGGGCTGCCGCCCGACCTGCAGCCCATGCTGACCAACACCTGCTACAGCCATGTGGACGGCGGCGAGGTGATCCACGTGGCCAGCGTGCACCGCTACCTGGCGCAGGAGCGCACTTACCGGACCGTGCCCGGCTCAGGCGGTGTCTCCGACGGACCCAGTGAGCGCGAGTCCCGCTACGCCTGGCACTGGGCCCGCACGCTCTGGCAGGACATGCTGGGCTGAGTCAGCTCAGTTGCACTCGATGGCGCCGGCGGTCACCAGTTCGTCGAACAGGGTGGTCAGGCCGCGGCCGGTCATGCGGAACGGATCGAGCTTCTGCGTCTCTCCGTACTTGAGCAGCAGGGCCGGATTCAGCCGGTGCAGGTTGACCTGCCCCATCGACCAGCCGGCAAAGCGCCGCTCGCCGATTTCCTCATAGGCGATCAGGGTGCACTGGTCATGGCGCTCGTCCGCGACGATGCGCTTGTAGCGGACATTGACCGCTTCACGCGAGCCCTCCAACACCTGGATGAACACCCCGTCGGTATGACAGAGCAGGCCGGTGATGCCTTCCTGCGTGTTGTGGTCCCGGGAGCGGCGCACGATGTCCTGCAGATCGTGAGGGCTGAGGTCGCGGCGGGCGCGGCTGGCGTAAACAAGGCGAACGAGCATGGGAGGTCCTCTTAGCTTTTGCTACGCACCAGTGACAGGAACTCCCGCCGCAGGTTCGGATCTTTCAGGAAGGCGCCGCGCATCACGCTGTTGATCATGGTGGATTCCATGTCCTTCACACCGCGCCAGTGCATGCAGAAGTGGTCCGCATCCATCACGATGGCCAGGCCGTCCGGCCGCACGCGGTCCTGCAGCTCGTTGGCCAGCATGGTGACGGCTTCTTCCTGGATTTGCGGACGGCTCATGATCCAGTCGGTCAGGCGCGCATACTTGGACAGGCCGATCAGGTTGGAATGCTCATTGGGCAGCAGACCGATCCACACCTTGCCGATGATCGGGCACAGGTGGTGCGAGCAGGCGCTGCGCACGGTGATGGGGCCGACGATCATCAGCTCGTTCAGCCGCTCGGCATTGGGAAACTCGGTCACCGCGGGTGCCTGCGCATAACGGCCGGCAAACACCTCCCGCACAAACATCTTGGCCACCCGCTTGGCGGTCTCCTGGGTGTTGTGGTCGCCGACGGTGTCGATCACCAGGGCCTGCAGCACGTCCTGCATCTTGGCCTGGACTTCCGCCTGCAGCTGCTCCAGCTCGCCGGGCTCGAGGAAGTCGGCAATGTTGTCATTGGCGTGATAGCGCTTCTTCGCATGGACCAGCCGGTAACGGATGCGCTCGGACGCCGGCAGGGCCGCCAGGGACTCGGCGCTCAAGGTGGGGTTGCCTGTCATGAATGATGCGGGGCGCGTTCAAGCGTGTCCCGAAGGTAAAGATCGATCGGAATTACGGCGGATGAGGGAACCGCCATGCGAGAGTCTGACGGGATATTGTCCCCGCGGGGTGATGTCATTGTGATCCGTAGGGCGTACAAGCCAGCCGGCGTGCGATGGGCACCCCTTAAACTTCGCCGGTGTCTACCCCCCATTCCTCCTCTCCTCCCCTGCATCGCCTGCTCAGCGCGAGCGCCGATGCGGTCCAGGCCGTTCGTGACGGCCATTCCCTTACCGACTGGCTGGGCCGCTGTGCCGCCGATTTGCGCCCGGGGGCTCAGGCGCTGAGCTTCACCGTGCTGCGCCGCCTGGGGGTCGTCCAGGCATTGCGGCCCCGGTTGGCCCCCAAGGCGCCCCCGCCTCGCGTGGATGCCCTGCTGGTCACCGCCCTGGCGTTGTTATTGCCAGGTGACGACTTCTACGCAGAACACACGCTGGTGGATCAGGCCGTCGAAGCGGCGCGCCGTCGCACCCCCAAGCAGGCCGGCTTCGTGAATGCCGTGCTGCGCCGATTTCTTCGTGAGCGGGACGCGCTGGTCGACAGCCTGAAGGACGATCCGGTCGCCACCTGGAACCATCCGAGGTGGTGGCAGGAACAGGTGCAGCGGGACTGGCCCGACCACTGGCAGGCGCTGCTGACGGCCAACCAGCAGCGTCCGCCGATGACGCTGCGGGTGAATCCCGCACAAGGCAGCACCGAGCACTATCTGAAGCGCCTGACCGACGCCGGCATCGCCGCGGCGCCGGCCGGCGAGCTCTGGCCGCAGGCCCTGGTGCTGGACGAACCTCGCCCGGTCCAGGCCCTGCCGGGGTTTGCCGAGGGCGATGCGTCGGTGCAAGATGCCTCGGCCCAACTGGCAGCCCCGCTGCTGCTGGGCCATCTGAAGCCGCAAGACCTGTCGCCCGGCGAGGCTTGGCCGCTGCTGGGCGAAGGCGCCCGTGTGCTGGACGCCTGCTCGGCGCCTGGCGGCAAAACCGCCCATCTGCAGGAACTGGCCGGCAACCGCCTGGATCTGCTGGCGCTGGACACCGACGCAAAGCGGCTGGAGCGGGTGCGCGAGAACCTGGAGCGCATGCAGCTGAGCGCGCGCGTCAAAGCCGCCGATGCCCGCAACACCGCGTCCTGGTGGGACGGCCAGCCGCTGGACGCCATCTTGCTGGACGCGCCTTGCAGCGCCTCCGGCATCGTGCGGCGCCATCCGGATGTGCGCTGGCTGCGCCGCGCGACCGACATTGCGGCCCTCGCCCAGATCCAGTCCGAACTGCTGGACGCCCTGTGGCCCTTGCTCAAACCGGGTGGCCGGATGCTCTACGCCACCTGCTCGGTCTTCAAGGCCGAGGGCCAGGATCAAATCGACGCGTTTTTGCAACGCCACGGGGATGCGCGGTTGCGTCTGTTCACCCGTGGAGCCGGCCACCTCCTTCCGCTCGCTGACAATGCTTCGCAACACCCACCGCGAGGCGCTGCGGCCGTGACCGACGGCTTCTTCTACGCCTTGCTCCAGAAGTTGCCCTCCGCGTGAGCCTGTTGAGTCCGTCTGTTCTGCTGCGTAGCTGGTTGCGGCGCCTGACCCTGGTCGGCGCCCTGCTGGTGATGCACGCCTGGGTGCTGGCCCAGGGCGTGACGCTGCAGCAACTGACGGCCGAACGGGTCGAGGACGGACTGGCGCTGAGCTTCAGCAGCCGCTTCGAGCTGCCCCGACCGGCGGAAGACGCGCTGCTCAAGGGCGTGGCCATTTATTTCGTGGCGGAGGTGCAGGTGCTGCGCAACCGCTGGTATTGGCGGGACGCCCGCGTGGCCCAGGCCACCCGTACCTGGCGGCTGACCTGGCAACCCCTGACCCGCCAGTACCGGGTGAGCACCGGTGGCCTGCATCAGAGCTTTGACACCCTGGGCGAAGCAGTCGCCTCCCTGCGCGGCGTGTCTGGCTGGCGGGTGGCCGATGCCAAGGAGATCGAGGACGATGGCAACTATTACCTGGCGTTCAGCTACAAGCTCGACACCAGCCAGTTGCCGCGTCCAATGCAGATCGGCCTGGGGGCGGGTCAAGGATGGGCCTTGTCGGTGGAGCGCAACCTTCAGCTGAACCTGGAGGTGCCCGCGACGCCGCCTCCGAACCGGCCCCAGCCTTGAGACACTGTTTCCGATGGATGCCTGAGGCACTGACCCTGAAGGATTGCTCCCTGTGACCAAAGCGGCACGCCTGGCCTGGCTGGTATCGGTGACGGCGATCGCGGGCGCCAGCGGCATGCTGGCCTTCCTGCTGTCGATCAGCACCACGGCGCAGCGCGGCTTCCTGGAGCGCCACTACCTGTGGCTGTTCTGGGTGAATGTGGCGGTGGCGACCGCCCTGATCATCGTCATAGGCGTGGCCGGGACCCGGTTGGCGCTGCGGGTCAAGCGCGGGCGTTTCGGTAGCCGGCTGCTGCTGAAGCTGGCCTTCATCTTCGCCTTTGTGGGCGTGGTGCCGGGCCTGCTCATCTACACGGTCTCCTACCAGTTCGTGAACCGCAGCATCGAGAGCCTGTTTGACCAGCGGCTGGCCAGCGCCCTGGAAGCCGGTCTGGCGCTGGGGCAGGACACGCTCGACAACGCGCGCAGCGAATTGAGCGCCCGCACCCGCAGTGCGGCAGAGCGCTGGGAGGACGGTGCGCTGGCGCCACTGGCGCTGGAGCGGCTGCGCGACCAGCTCTCCGCCCGCAGCGTCGCCCTGCTGGGCAGCAACGGCCAGGTGCTGCTGACCGCCGGCCCGGACAATGACGCGCTTCCCGAGCGCCCCACCTCCGCCATGCTCAGCCAGGCGCGCAGCAGCGGGGTGTCGTCGCGGCTGGAAGGGCTGGAGGATGAACAGAAGGCGGTGCAGGGCGAGGCCCGCATCCGCGCGGTGGCCCTGGTGTCCAGCAGCGCTCTGCAACTGACCAACAGCGACCGCTATCTGATGGTGGTGCGCACCATCAGCGGCAAGGTGGTGAGCAATGCGCTCAATGTGCAGGCCGCCAATCAGGAGTATTTGCAGCGCTCGCTGCTGCGGGACGGCCTGCGGCAGATGTATCTGGGCACGCTGACCCTGGTGCTGATCCTGGCGGTGTTTGCGGCCCTGCTGCTGGCGGTGGCACTGTCCAACCAGCTGGTCCAGCCGCTGCTGCTGCTGGCCGAGGGCATGCGCGAGGTGGCCACCGGCGACCTCAAGGCCAAACCGGTCTTCCGCTCGCGGGACGAGCTGGGCGGGCTGACACGGTCCTTTGCCGACATGACCGAGCAGTTGGCCGATGCGCGCGCCCAGGTGGACCTGAGCGTGGCCCAGGTGGAAAGCGCCCGCACCCATTTGCAGACCATCCTGGACAACCTGACCGCCGGGGTGATGGTGTTTGGCGCGGACCGCCGCATCGAGTCGGTCAATCCGGGTGCGACGCGGATCATGCGGCTGCCGCTGTCAGCTTATGTGGGGCGGCATCTGGAGGAGCTGGAGCCGCTGCAGGAATTCGCGCGGTCCATCTGGCAGCGATTTGAGCTGCAGTCTCCGGAAGCGGGGGAGCGCGATCACTGGCAGGATTCCTTCGAGCTGCGGCCGACGGAGGAGATCACGCTCACGCTGCTGGTGCGCGGCGCGGCCCTGCCGCATGACGCCCGCCTGGTGGTGTTTGACGACATCAGCGAGGTGGTGTCGGCCCAGAGGTCGGCGGCCTGGAGCGAGGTGGCACGACGGCTGGCGCATGAGATCAAGAATCCGCTCACCCCGATCCAGCTGTCTGCGGAGCGCCTTCAATTCAAGCTGGAGTCCAAGCTGGAGGGCACGGACCAGGCCATGCTGGTGCGGTCGGTGGGCACCATCGTCAACCAGGTGCAGGCGATGAAGCAACTGGTCAACGAGTTCCGGGACTATGCTCGCCTGCCCGCGGCCAAACTGGCGCCACTGGACGTCAATGCGCTGGTGGCGGAGGTGCTGACGCTGTATGCGGAGGCGCAGGAAGCGGGTCGGCTGGTGGCGGATCTGGCGCAGGACCCACCCCTCATCCTGGGGGATGCGCCGCAACTGCGCCAGGTCATTCACAATCTGGTTCAGAACGCCCTGGACGCGGTCAGTGAGCGTCCGGACGGGCGGGTGACCGTGCGGACCCAGAAAGCGACCAACGAATTGGGCGAATTGCGTGCCCTTCGGCTGGTTATCCTGGACAACGGGCCCGGCTTTGCGGAGAAAGTGCTGAATCGCGCGTTCGAGCCATACGTCACAACCAAGAGCAAAGGCACCGGCCTGGGACTGGCCGTGGTGAAGAAAATCGCAGATGAACATGGGGCGCGGATCCGTTTGGTCAATCTTCAGCCGGCAGGCCACCCCGAACAGGCACCGATAGGCGCGCAAGTTTCGTTATCATTTTCAAAACTCGCGACTGCACCGAGCCCTGCGCCAGACGCGCCTCGGCCCGCGTGAACAGTAGGCATACATGGCAACCATTCTTGTTGTTGACGACGAACTGGGCATTCGTGCCCTGCTCTCAGAAATCCTCTCGGACGAGGGGCACACCATCGAACTGGCTGAGAACGCGCAGCAGGCTCGAGCAGCGCGTGAGCGTTCCCGTCCGGACCTGGTGCTGCTGGACATCTGGATGCCGGATGTGGATGGCGTGACGCTGCTGAAGGAATGGGGCAGCACCGGGCAGTTGACGATGCCGGTCATCATGATGAGCGGCCACGGCACCATCGACACGGCGGTGGAAGCCACCAAGTTCGGCGCCATGGCCTTCCTGGAAAAGCCGATCACGCTGCAGAAGCTGCTGCGCGCGGTGGAGCAGGCCCTGGTGAAGACGGCGCCACGGCCCGCCCCTCCCGCGCCGGTGGTGGGCCTGCCCACCTACGCACGGCCGGAGTCGATGCCGGTGATGCCCTCCAGCGTGACGCTGCCGGGCAGCGTGCCGAGCCTGGTGTCCCCCCCACCGGTGCAGCACCAGGGCTTGGCGTCGGAGCAGATGTTCGAGCTGGACCGTCCGCTGCGCGAGGCGCGGGACGCGTTCGAGAAGAGCTATTTCGAGTTCCATCTGGCCAAGGAGAATGGCTCGATGACCCGCGTGGCGGAGAAGACGGGGCTGGAACGCACCCATCTGTACCGCAAGCTGAAACAACTCGGTGTTGATCTTTCGCGGAACAAGCGCGGAGGCGGAATTTAGTGTTATAGTCATGGTCTTCGGTGCTCAGCACAGCTGACAGCGAAGACGAATGAAGGCCTTGCGCCAACATTCAAAGGCCAAGTAGCTCAGTTGGTAGAGCAGCGGATTGAAAATCCGCGTGTCGGTGGTTCGATTCCGCCCTTGGCCACCAAGTCATTCAAGCAAAGAGCCCACCCTAGCCGGTGGGCTTTTTGTTTTTCTGGCGTATGACATGTGGCGCATGGCCCATGGCGGATATGACCATCCCGCCGGACTCGGGAGAGTGCGGCTCTGCAGTCCCGGCAGGCAGTCGGCAGGGCTTGAGATGGCATAGAAAAAACGGCAGAAATCCCGCCTGACGGGCATTTCGGCGATTTTTCTATGCACCCTTTCCGCGATGACGTCAGTCGATGCGAGCTAGAAATCCGCGCCCGTGGAATGAAAAATTCCATAAACTTCCCATCCCATGGGAACTTCTCCATCTTTTCTATTCCGCCAACTGTTGCCTGAGCTCCCTCGTGGCACTCCGATAGCGTCTACCTGGCTTCAAGAGCACGGCTTCAATGCCAAGCAAGTGGCGCGGATGGCTGAGGGAGGCTGGCTTCAGCGGCTGGGACATGGCGTGTACATCCTGCCGGGCGATCAACTGAACCGTGAAGCCAGTCTGGCCCAACTGGCAACACTCCTGCCTGGGTTGCACGTCGCCGGCAAGACGGCACTGGCATGGCGCGGCATTCGGCACAACTTGGCCATCAGGGAGCAGCTCATTCTCTGGGGCAACAAGCCGGGCACGCTACCCACCTGGTTCACGGCGGTGTTTCCAGCTCGCTACCAGGTCACCCAGCTCTTCGACGAGGGATTGAATCCAAACACCGGCATCGCCGCGCTGCCAGGCGGACGCCCAGACGTGCCAGTCTCCACCCCTGAACGGGCCTTGCTGGAACTGATGAGCGACGTGGGCAAGGGGCAAGAACTCGAAGAAGCCCGAAACCTGCTCGAGAGCGTTCGGTCATTGAGGATGACTGTGTTGGACGAACTTCTCTCCCATCTGAAGCGAATCAAAGTGGCCCGGCTGATGCACTCACTGGCTGAAGAATTGGAGCTGCCCTGGGCCGATCTGGCTCGTCAGCACAGTGAACGCCTGGGTGGCGGTCGCCGCTGGGTATCGACCACCAAGTCTGGCGAGAGACTCAACCTGAAACGCCCGCCTTGAACGACGCCTACATCCGCACGGTTCAACTACTGCTCGACATCACGCCCTCAGTGTTCGATACACCATGGCTCGCGATGAAGGGAGGGACGGCACTCAACCTGTTCGTGCAGGACATGCCGCGCCTGTCGGTCGACATCGACGTGGTCTACACCCGACATGACCTGGCGCGAGACGACGCACTGGAGGCCATCGGAGAAGAACTCGCCGCCGCACAGCAGCGCGTGACCGCACTGGGACATGAGGTCGTGCTGCGCAAGAACAGAGAGGGCACGGAGGCCAAGATGTTCGTGCGGAGTGCGGCTGCGGAGGTCAAGGTCGAGGTCAACTTTGTCTTCCGAGGCACCGTGCTCCCGCCGCACCGGCGCTCACTCAGCACAGCCGCCCAACAACGATTCGCTGCGGACATCCAGGTGCCTGTACTGGCCGACGCGGAGCTCTACGGCAGCAAGCTGGTCGCAGCCCTCGATCGACAACATCCACGAGATCTGTTCGACGTGCAGTTGATGCTCCAGACGCATGGTTGGCAGGAAACCTTGCTGGACTGCTTCGTGATCTACCTGTCGGGCCACAACCGCCCGACTCACGAAGTGCTGTTTCCCAATGAGAAGCCCTTGGAGGCCGTCTTCAAGGCCGAGTTCGAGGGCATGACCACCCTGCCCATCGAACTGGCCCATCTGCAGGCCACACGTCGGCGCGTGCTGAACGAGCTGCCGCGCGCCCTGAGGCCTCATCATTGCGAGTTTCTGCTCTCGATGGTGCGGGCAGAGCCGAATTGGTCGCTGCTGCCCTACAGGCATCTGGCGCATCTGCCAGCGCTGCAGTGGAAGCTGGAAAACCTACGTCGCCTGAGAAAGAACCCAGCGAAGTTCCAACTGCAACATGATGAGCTGGCCGCAAGGCTGAACCGGGTCAGACCTTCGGCAGATTGAGGCCAAGCGCCCGTCAGTTCTCAGGCCCTCGAACCCCGGCGGCCTCACCGCCGCACTGAGCCTTCATCCTGGCACTGCGCCAGCGAGGAGCTCTCCGATGCATGTCTCCCCCCAGCCATCGTCCATTCCACTGACCGACGTCGAGCCAGCCGCCCACGCCGCATCCGCGCACGAGCCGCGCCCGATCACCGAAGGACTGCTGCAGCAGGCCAACAACATGTTGGCGCTTCTGCTGCAGGTCGATGTCCATCCGATGGACGCCTTCCCCATCCTCTTCGACTTTCTGAATACCGGCTCGACACAGAGCTACGAGAACGTCCTCCGGGAGGCCGGTAAGACCCACCAACGTTCGCCCACCCCCAGCAGTCCGAATCCCCGGCCGTCAGGACAGGCCGCAAGCGCTTCCCAGCCGCGACCTGGCAACCAGCCTACCGCTTGGCCGAAATATTCATGGCCGGAAAAAGTCCTGATGTGCATGGATGGCGGCGCGCACGTCAAGCTCACCCTGGGCATGCAGACCCCCTTCCATCACGTCGAAGGCGGCGTCAATCGCGGTCAGCGTCAGTTGCCCCCGGGGTGCCTGGAATACGTGTCCCCACCAGAGCCCACAGCCGGGAAGCGCCTGAGTCCCAATGAATTCAGGAAATGGCATGTCACCCACTACATGGACCCGGCCATCCAGGACCTCAAGCCCAATCAGGCCCTGGTGCTGGCACCACCCGACGCCGCGGGCCTGCTCGTCGGACGCGACGCGTCTGGCCGACTCTTCGGCCTCGGTCACGGAACGCCGCCCGTGACGCGCTCGCACCCGTCGGACCGCCTCATGCTTGAAGCCGATGTGAACTACGCCTTGTCCGCCATCCGCATGATCGGGGCTGGCGTGTCCAACTGGGCTCTCATGAGGCCGCGCTGAGGGCCAAATCCGGTCAGTCCCTGAAGCGCTCGTTGGCGCGACACGCGCCCGAGACCGGGTCACACGCAAGCCGCACCGCGTAACGCGAAAGGCGCACCGCTCAGCGGGTCACCACGTCCCGGTGCATCGGCGCCAGCAAGGCCAGCAGCCGGTTCTGCGTCGCAAACGGCACGCCCTGTGTGTCCATGGCCAGTTGGAGGTCCTCCACCAGCGCATTGAAGTGGGCCTTGTTGATGGCCAAGGCGGCGTGCGACTTCTTCATCGTCTCGCCGTCGTACTTGCAGGGCCCGCCGGACAGCTCACAGAACTGTTTGCGCAACTGCTCCGTCAGGAACCGGGGATTGGTTTCCTGGAACAGGTGTTTGATGCGCTCGTCTGCATAAACCCGCTCCACCAGTCCGGCGCTGATGCGGGCGACGCCCTCTTCCCCGCCCAGTGCGCGGAACAGGCTGTCATCCCCGGCACGGGCCGGTGTGGCCATCAGCATCATCGCCCCCAGCGCAGCCACCCACCAGTGGCGACGAGCGAGAGTGCGGAAGACCTGCATGAAGCAAATGAGCGGCGTCATCGACAGTTCCTTTTGGTCAGGCAGCATGGAGTCCGTGGGCTTCCAAGCCCCTGCTGCGCGCGACGCCGCCGAACGACTCGCCCCGCGCAGCCCCCACTTCAGTAGGCCAGCTGGATGGACCCATAGACCCCTCGCTGGCGGCGTGGCTGAATGCCCGGCACCACTTTGCCCAGGTCCACGTAGGCGGCCGTCAACGAGAAGTTCTTGCTGGGCGCCCACGCCACAAACACGTCCTTCCAGTCCTGTTCCTTCAGGGCGTCGCCCAGCACCGACGGATTGAGCTTGTCCGGCTTCACCCGGTACTCTGCTCCCACGGCCCAGTGCTTGTTGATCAGATACGCCACTGACACTTCGGGCAGCAGGGAATAGCCATGGCTCGCCGAGCCACCGAAGCCCAGCAGACCGTTCTGATTGGCGCGGCTCGCCCGCAGCGTCAGGTTGACCAGCGTGCTTTGCGCCAGCAGCAGTTTGGTGGCGCTCACATAGACATCCACCCCATGGCGTTTGGCCCCCAGCGCCGACAGCGTGGGATTGAGGCCGCCCGCATCCACCGACTTGTATTCCACCCCCAGCGCGAGTTGCGGCATCCAGGTGTCCGCATCGAGGATGGCGTCACCGCCGAGGCGCACCTTCGCGCCCAGAATCGTCTGCTTGAGATGCAGACCTGGCAGGTTGAGCGCTGCGCCCGTGCCCCCGGCGGAAAAATCCTGGCGGGCAAGGGAGATGTCCGCCCGCTCGCCAAAGGCCACCAGGACTCCGTAGCCTGTCAGGCCGTAGTCCTGGGTCGGCAGCCGGGTGTAGTGGGCCGTGGCGCCGATCTGACCTTCCGTGGCGTAGCTGCCGGTCACAGCCCAGGGCGTGAGCCCTCCGCCCGCGGCACCGTCGATGCTGCTGACGCCACCGGTCAGCAGCAGCTTGCCCTTGGGGGACCACAGCAGACTGGCTGCGGGCGCGGTTGACGAAGCGGATGGGGACGCTGATTCGGGGACGGATACAGGTGCGGGTGCAGGTGTAGTTGCGGATGCAGGTGCGGCAGCGCCGGCCGCGGTCTGCGCCAGCGCAGCGCTGCCCAAACCCATGCCCAGCGAGGCCACCACCGACAGCACCGCGGCATGGACCGCGCCCACGCCCGCCGCTGACTTGCCCGCCGCTGGCCTGCCCGCAGGGAGGTCATGCACGATCAGCACCGAAGCCGCCTCGCAACCGGAATTCAAAGCCGTGGGTGTCATCACGTCATCTTCCCTGAATCAAGGCTCGACGGCACTGTTGCCCGCATCACGCCCTTCCACAACCTGTGCGAGGGCTTACCAGGCGCCAGTGTTCGGCATGGAGCTCCACGGCTCCGCAGGCGGCAGTGCCGGGCCGTCCTGCAGCAGTTCCACCGAGATGTTGTCAGGCGAGCGCACAAAGGCCATGCGGCCATCGCGCGGCGGACGGTTGATCAGCACCCCGTGGTCCATCAGTCGCTGGCAGGCGGCGTAGATGTCCGGCACCGCATAGGCCACATGGCCGAAGTTGCGCCCACCGGTGTAGGTCTCCGGGTCCCAGTTGTGGGTCAGCTCGATCTGGGCGTCTTCGTCACCGGGCGCCGCCAGATAGATCAGGGTGAACCGGCCGGCCTCATGGTCCGTGCGGCGGACAACCTCGAGACCGAGGGCGTCGCGGTAGAACTTGAGGGAGGCTTCGACATCGGTCACGCGGACCATCGTGTGCAGGTATTTCATGAGGCTTCTCAGAAGGGCGCGAGCCAGCGAGCCACGAGCGGCTCGTCCTCTCAGCGCCAAGGGAGGATGGAAACATTGTGGCCTTGAGTGGCGCCTGCTGCACGTGTCAGGGCTTGCAGGCCTGATGCAAGCTCACCGGAGTCGCTGCCTGCCACGTGCGGACTGCGGCCACAGGCCGGCGGACCACCAGCGGCCCACAAAAAAGCCCGCCGTAGCGGGCTCTTGCCAGGATCTTTACAGCGGCGATGCCGCAAGGCCCCGATCAGATCAGGCGCCTTGCGGGGCCAGGTCACCACCGCCCTGCTGCTGGGCCGCCTGGGCGACCCGCTGCGAGATTTCCTTGCGATAGCGGTTGAGCTCCTGGACGCTGGCAAAGCTGCGCTCCATCAGCAGGCTCATGTTGTGCAGGATGCGCTCCACCACCTTGTTTTCCCAGACGCTGTCGAACTGGATCTGCTTGTCCAGCCAGCGCTCCAGCCATTCCGGGTCGGGCAGGCGGCTCTGGATGGTGTCACGCGGGAACAGCTTGGCATTCACATGCAGGTTGGTCGGATGCAGGGCCTGGGCCGTGCGACGCGCGCTGGCCATCAGCACGCCGACCTTGGCGAAGGCGGCCTTGGCTTCATCACCGAACTTGACCATGGCGCGCTTCATGTAGCGCAGGTAGGCGCCGCCATGACGGGCTTCGTCCCGGGACAGGGTCTCGTAGATGGCCTTGATGACGGGCTCGGTATGCCACTCGGCAGCGCGGCGATACCAGTGGTTCAGACGGATTTCGCCGCAGAAGTGCAGCATCAGCGTCTCCAGCGCCGGCGCCGGGTCAAATTCGAAGCGCACTTCATGCAGTTCGGCTTCGGTCGGGACCATGTCCGGACGGAAGCGGCGCAGATACTCCATCAGCACCAGCGAATGCTTCTGCTCCTCGAAGAACCACACGCTCATGAAGGCGGAGAAGTCGCTGTCATCCTTGTTGTCGCGCAGGAACATCTCCGTGGCCGGCAGGGCGGACCATTCGGTGATGGCGTTCATCTTGATGGTGCGCGCCTGGTCGTCGGTCAACAGGGAAGCATCGAACTTGTCCCAGGGGATGTCGGTGTCCATGTTCCAGCGGACGGCTTCGAGTTGCTTGAAGAGTTCGGGGTAAAGCATGGTCAGTCCTTGGGAATAGCAATTCTCATTTTATCGGGCGGAAGATGACAAACCCTGACAAGCCCTTGTGGAAGGCAGGATCTGGCCTAATCCGGCGCTGTCACATATCACGGCACCGCTGAATGCCGACGAGGAGCACTGTCATGAGTCTGTCTTTCGTTTCCACCTTGTTCCAGCGCCTGGCTCTGGTCCTGACGGTCGCCTGTGCGCCGATGGCGGCCCACGCGGCCGGCGCGACTGCCGCCGCTCCAGCCACCACGGCCGCCGGCAACGCTGCGTGTCCGGACCTGCTGCAACGGCAGTTTCCGCGCCTGCAAGACGAAAAGCCCCAGCCGCTGTGCCAATACGCCGGCAAGGTGGTGCTGGTGGTCAACACCGCCAGCTTCTGCGGTTTCACCCCGCAATACAAGGCATTGGAAGCCCTTTCGGCCAAGTACAAGGACCTGGCCGTGCTGGGATTCCCATCCGGGGACTTCGGAAATCAGGAATACGGCTCCAACAAGGAGATCGCCGAGTTCTGCGAAAACACCTTCAATGTGAAGTTCCCGATGTTCAGCAAGTCCAGCGTGGTGGCCGGCAAGGGCGATCTGAACCCGCTGTTTGCAGATCTTGCCAAGCGCACCGGTCAGTCGCCCAAGTGGAACTTCCACAAGTACCTGATCTCGCGGGATGGTCAGCAGGTGCTGAGCTTCGGCTCGAAGGTGGATCCGGAAGGGCGCGAGTTCACCCAGGCGCTGGAAAAACTGCTGCAGCAGAACTGAGGAAATGCCAGATTGAGGAGGGGCAAAGAGGCTGTTTTTCGGGTTGCATCACCTTCAGCCCAACCCCTCTTCCGGCAATCGGCAGACCCGATTTTGAAAGTGAAAAATCTGTCCCGGCTAGCCGGTACAACGGTGACAGTTGCTCACTTTTTCCCACCGAATCGGGATGACAAGCGGCGGGTTGCATTGCACTATAGGCATCGGTGCGGTGCGCAATGCCACCGCGAAAACTGAAATTCACCAAGATTCACCGAGGGCTTTCAGGGTTTCTACCAACCCCAAAAGCTGATGGGAGTACAGTTCAGCTTCATCCTCTTTCAGCCGCAAGACCTGCTTGTTCGCAAGCTGCAATCCCGAGGCCTTTCTCCTCCTCCTCCCTCCCTCCCTCGTTGGCCACGGGGCGTCTTGAGGCTTCTTTTCTTCCCAAGGGCTTCCGCATCGGCGGAAGCCCTTTTGTTTGCGGCGTGGGGAGGCGGGGCATGAAAAAGGGCCGCGAGAGGCGGCCCTGAAGTCCCTGCCGTGATCAGGCCAGCCAGCCCTTGCGCCGGAAGTACACAAACGGCGCCACCACCGACGCCAGCATGAGCACCAGCGCAAACGGGTAGCCGTATTCCCAGTGCAATTCAGGCATCGCCTGGAAATTCATGCCGTAGATGCTGGCAATCAGGGTGGGCGGCAGCAGCGCCACGCTGGCCACCGAGAAGATCTTGATGATCTTGTTCTGGTTGATGTTGATGAAGCCGACGGTGGCGTCCATCAGGAAGTTGATCTTGTCGAAGAGGAAGGCCGTGTGGCTGTCCAGCGAGTCGATGTCCCGCAGGATCTGGCGCGACTCCTCGAACTGCTCCGCATTGAGCATGCGGCTGCGCATCATGAAGCTCAGGGCGCGCCGGGTGTCCATCACGTTGCGCCGGATGCGCCCGTTCAAGTCTTCCTCGCGGGCGATGGCCGCCAGCACCTCGCCGGCCTCGGTGTCGTTCACGTCCTTCTTCAGCACCCGCGCACTGACCTTCTCCAGGTTGTCGTAGATGCCCTCCAGCACGTCGGCGGAATATTCGGCGTCCGCGTCATAGAGCTTGAGCAGCACGTCCTTGGCGTCTTCGATCAGGGCCGGAATGCGGCGGGCCCGCAGCCGCAGCAGGCGGAACACCGGCAGGTCCTCGTTGTGCACCGAGAACAGCACGTTGTTGAAGAGGATGAAGGCCACCCGCACGTTGCGCGGGGCTTCCATGTCGTCGATGAGGAAGTCGGAGCGGATGTGCAGCTCGCCGTTGTCCTCTTCGTAGAACCGGGCCGATTCCTCCAGGTCCTCGTCCACGATGTCCTCGGGGATGACCAGACCAAATCGTTCACGGATCCAGTCTTTTTCTTCGGCGCTCGGAGATTCCAGATCCACCCAGATCGGCTGTCGCTGGTGGGTGATGACCGCGCTGAGTTCAGCCGCGGTGGAAATCTCTTCCTGAACCATCCCGCCCTTGAGGCGGCCATTGTCCAGAGTGAACACATTCAGCATGCAGGTCCTTCGTCTGCGTCGGCGCGCGTCTGGGCGAACGCTCGAGCAGGGTGGCGCGTTGACGAGGAAGGCGAGTCAGGCGCGCGGGGGTCGCTGGGAGGACGGGGGGCAGACACGTCCGGCTAGAGGGGCGGGGCAGAGGGGGCCCGTCTCACTCCGGACAAGCGGCACAGCGGCAGCGAGCGACCTGTGACGAGTGACACTGGCGGCTGGCGACCTTCAGCTGCGGCGGTTTGACGCTGGAGTGGACGGCCACTGAGAGTGGTCGCTGTCCAAGAGGGACTCCAGTGATGGGGACGCGCAATTATCACACTGCGGGATTGGCGCCAGCAAGGCTCCCGCCTCGCCGACAACATCCAGCATTCCAGCACGGACCGAGCCGATCGGCAAGGCAGAAAGATTCACCCCCAAACCTTGCTTTTCATCACTTGTGTTCGCCATCGAACGGGCGCAGACTGAGCTCGTCCAGGCCACCCGAAGAGTCTTACCGCAGACACATTCAACAAGCCCTCCAAGACCCAGGCGTCCCGCCTCCATCGCTGTTTCGAGCAGCAGGCGTTCAGGAAGCGGCGTGGTCCGCAGACCTCCCTGGACGCCCCACCCAAGACCGATTCCATCGCTACACCGAGTCCCCTGGTCTCGGCAATGCCCCCTCATCACCGCTGTTTTTCCAGAAGACCCTGGCCCCCGCGGCCCGACGATTCCTCCACCCCTGACCCCAGCATCAAGACCCAGCCATTCATCCATCTTCAGCGTTCCCACTCTCACTCTCACGGCGCCCGAAGGCGCAGTAGTTTTCCGACCAGCCCTGTGAAAGGAGGCTCTATGAACCTGACCATCAGCGGCCACCATCTCGAAGTGACCCCCGCCTTGCGTGAATACGTTCTCACCAAGCTCAGCCGGGTGTTGCGACACTTTGACCAGGTTGTGGACGTCAACGTCCTGCTCACCGTGGAAAAGCAAAAGGAGAAGGCCCGCCGGCAGCGCGCCGAAGTCACGCTGCACGTGAAGGGTCGCGAGATCTTTGTGGAAAACTCCCACGAAGACCTTTACGCGGCCATTGACGAATTGATGGACAAGCTGGATCGGCAGGTGTGCCGCCACAAGGACCGGGTACAGGATCATCACCATGCCTCAGCCAAGCGCATGGACCTGCCCGCAGCCTAGGGTTTGTACTTAACGCAATCCCGGGAGGCGGCCGCAGGGCCGCCTTTGCTTTTGGCGGATCGCCGCATAATGTTGCGATGCAACACCAATCCCGTTGTTTTCAACGGGGCGTCTTCAAGACCCCGCCCCCTGATTGCAGCGGGGTTCCTATAATCCCGTTTGTCTCTGACCTACTGGCGCCATTGCCCGATGAACCGTCTCGCCGCCATCCTTCCCGCCAGCAATGTGCTGGTCGATGTGGACGCATCCAGCAAGAAGCGCGTGTTCGAACAAGCCGGGCTGCTCTTCGAGAACAACCACGCCATCGCCCGCGCAGCGGTCACGGACAATCTGTTCGCCCGTGAACGTCTGGGCTCCACCGGTCTGGGTCATGGCGTCGCCATCCCCCATGGCCGCATCAAGGGCCTGAAGAATCCGCTGGCCGCCGTGCTGCGCGTGCAGCAGCCCATCGGCTTTGACGCCCCGGACGACGAACCGGTCAACCTGCTCATCTTCCTGCTGGTCCCTGAAGCCGCTACCCAGCGCCATCTGGAAATCCTCTCCGAAATCGCGGAGATGCTGTCCGATCGTGAACTGCGTGAGCGCCTCAAGACCGAGACGGAAGCCAGCGTGGTCCATCGGCTGATCGCCGACTGGGAACCGCTGAAGTCGGTCGCCTGAGGCACCCGGCTTCGTGAAACCCACCTCCATCAGCGCGGACCGGCTCTTCGAAGAGCACCGCGAGGCCCTGCGCTGGGAATGGATCGCCGGCCATGCGCACCCGGAGCGCCGCTTTGACGAAGCCGCGTTGCTGGACGCCCAGTCCGCCGCCGACCTGGTGGGCTACCTCAACTACATCCACCCCTACCGTGTGCAGATTGTCGGCACACGCGAAGTGGGCTACCTGAGCCAGGCCTCCGGCGACGTGCTGGACCGCCGCATCTCCCGCATCGTCACGCTGGAGCCGCCGGTCATCATCGTGGCCGACGGACAGACCCCGCCGGACCGGCTGATCGCCATGTGCGACCGCGCCGAGATCCCGCTGTTCACCACCACCGAATCCGCCGGCCATGTCATCGACGTGGTGCGGGCCTATCTGGCCCATGTCTGCGCCAACCGCACCACCCGCCATGGCGTCTTCATGGACATCCTGGGGCTGGGCGTGCTGCTGACCGGTGAATCGGGCCTGGGCAAGAGCGAACTGGGCCTGGAGCTGATCTCCCGCGGTCACGGCCTGGTGGCGGACGATGCGGTGGACTTTTTCCGGATCGCCCAGACGGCCATTGAGGGTCGCTGCCCGGATCTCCTGATGAATCTGCTGGAGGTGCGTGGCATCGGCCTGCTGGACATCAAGGCCATCTTTGGCGAGACCGCCGTGCGACGCAAGATGCGGCTCAAGCTGATCGTGCATCTGGTCCGCAAGGAGACGATGGAGCGCGACTTCGAACGCCTGCCCTACGAGCCCTTGTACGAGGACGTGCTGGGCATGCCGGTGCGCAAGGTGGTGATTGCGGTGGATGCCGGCCGCAACCTGGCGGTGCTGGTCGAGGCGGCGGTGCGCAACACCATCTTGCAGCTGCGCGGTATCGACACTTATCGCGAGTTCGTGGAGCGCCACCAGCGGGCGATCGAAGAAGGCCTGAACGACTCGGCGGCTGGCTGACTGCTGCTGCGGACCTTCTGGCTGACCGCTGGCGAACTGCAGGCCCAAGCCCTGTTTGTGAGCCGCTCATCAGAGCGGCTCAACGGCTCAGCGACTGTTCTTATGCGGGCAGTCCGTCTTCACACAGGACGCATACAGCGCGAGCGAATGCTCCTGCAGCGCATAACCGCGCTCTTCCGCGATGGCGCGCTGGCGCTCTTCGATCTGCGGGTCGTAGAACTCTTCCACCCGTCCGCAGGTGAGGCAGACCAGATGGTCGTGGTGATGGCCCTCGTTCAGCTCGAAGACCGACTTGCCGGATTCGAAATGATTGCGCGAGAGCAAGCCGGCCTGCTCGAACTGCGTGAGCACGCGATAGACGGTGGCCAGGCCAATGTCCGCCCGCTCATCCAGCAAAGCTTTGTAAACATCCTCCGCCGTCATGTGGCGCTGCTGCGCCTTCTGGAAGATTTCCAGGATCTTGATACGGGGGAGCGTGGCCTTCAGCCCGCTGTTCTTGATTTCTTCAGAACGGTTCATGGGGTTTGCGCATGCGGCGGGACGAACGCCTCCCGCTAGAATTCCCTGCATCATAGCCCTAGCACTTCCGCGAAGCCCCGCCATGTCATTGAATTCCCAAATCGCCTTGATCGCGCGATGCACGGCCGCAGCGGCCGGCCTCGCCGCGCTGGGCGCGTGCTCGCAGATGCCCAAGATGGACGTGTTTTCCGTCAGCGGCGACAAGGTGCTGGGCCTGGTCCAGCCCTACCGGGTGGAGATCGTCCAGGGCAACGTCGTCACCAAGGAGCAGATGCAGCAGGTCAAGACCGGCATGACCCGCACCCAGGTGCGCGAGGCCATCGGCTCTCCGCTGCTGACCGACCTGTTCCATGAGAGCCGCTGGGACTACGTCTTCACCATCCGCCGCCAGGGCGCAGCCCCGCAGAACCGCCGCATCCAGCTGACCTTCGACGGTGAGCAACTGGCCAAGATCGAGGCCCCGGAAGACCTGCCCTCCGAGAAGGAATTCATCGCCGCCATCGACACCACCAAGATCAAGGGCGCCGCGCCCAAGCTGGAGATGACGGAAGAAGAACGCAAGGCACTGCCGCCGCCGGTGCGCCAGGCCGCCGCCACGCCGGAGCCGATCGGCCCGGTGCGGGACTATCCGCCGCTGGAGGCGCGCCGATGAGCAGCGCCCCCCGCCCGCTGAACGGCTCGCCCCTGCGCATTGCCATCACCGGCGCTTCCGGCCGCATGGGCCGCATGTTGATCGAGACGGTGCTGGGTGCGCCCGACTGCCAGCTCAGCGCCGCCCTGGACCGCGACGGCAGCCCCTCCCTGGGCCAGGACGCCGGCGCCTTCCTGGGCCGCCAGACCGGTGTGGCCATCACCAGTGATGTGCGCGCGGGCCTGTCGCAGTCGGATGTGCTGATCGACTTCACCCGTCCGGAAGGCACCCTGGCCCACCTGGCCCTGTGCGCCGAACTGGGCGTGCGCACCGTCATCGGCACCACCGGCTTCACCGACGAAGAAAAGTCGCGCATCGCCGGCTTCGCCGAGCAGGCCGCCGTGGTCATGGCGCCCAACATGAGCGTGGGCGTGAACCTGGTGCTCAAGCTGCTGGAAAGCGCCGCCAAGGCACTGGCCGAAGGCTATGACATCGAGATCGTCGAAGCCCATCATCGTCACAAGGTGGACGCGCCCAGCGGCACCGCGCTGAAGATGGGCGAAGTGATCGCCGACGCGCTGGGCCGGGACCTCAAGTCCTGCGCGGTCTACGGCCGCGAAGGCGTCACCGGCGAACGCGACCCCTCCACAATCGGCTTTGCTACGGTGCGCGGCGGCGACATCATCGGCGACCACACCGTGCTGTTCGCCGGCATCGGCGAGCGCATCGAGATCAGCCACAAGGCTTCCAGCCGCGCCACCTTCGCCCAGGGCAGCCTGCGCGCGGCCCGCTTCCTGGCTGGCCAGCGCACCGGGCTGTTCGACATGAACGCCGTGCTCGGCCTGGCCTGACCGATCCGATGCAGTCGCTCTCGGCGCTGGGGCCTCACTGGCAGGCGGCGGACGGGGTGTCCCGCCTGGTGGCGCTGGTGCTGCTGGTCATGTCGATCAGCAGCTGGGTGCTGATCCTGTGGCGGAGCTGGACCCTCACCCGCGCCCGCCGCGACCTGCAGCGCGGGCTGCCCGTTTTCTGGGCGGCCGAGCAACTGCCGGCCGGCCGTCAGGCGCTGCTGCCTCTGGACCGCGAAGGCACGATGGTGCCGCTGGTGGACGCCGCACTGGCGGACGGCCGCCCCGGCAGCCTGGCCGCCACCGGACCGGTCCAGGCCCAGCTCACCCGGCGCCTGCGTGACGCCCTGCATCAGGTGCTGGGCGGCCTCAACCGGGGGCAGGTGGTGCTGGCCACGGTGGGCAGCACGGCCCCCTTCATCGGCCTGTTTGGCACCGTCTGGGGCATCTATCACGCGCTGGTGAGCATCTCCTCGGCGGGCGACTTCAGCCTGGACAAGGTGGCCGGCCCGGTCGGTGAAGCCCTGATCATGACCGCCGCCGGCCTGGCAGTGGCCATCCCCGCGGTGCTGGCCTACAACCTCTTCGGCAAATGGGTGGGCGCCTGCGAGGCGGAGCTGGAAGGCTTCGCCCATGACCTGCGTGAGCTGCTGGCCACGCCCTGAGCCGCCGGCCCGCCCTGCCCCATGCTCAGCCACTGCACCGCCCCCACCCCATGAGCTTTGGCCGCCTCGAACGCCGTGATGCGCCCAAGCCGATGAGCGACATCAACATGACGCCTTTGATCGACGTCATGCTGGTGCTGCTGGTCATCTTCATCATTGCGGCGCCGCTGATGGCCAGCGCGCTCAAGCTGCAACTGCCCAAGGCCGACGCGGCCACGCCGGGCACCGGCAGCCAGCAGGTCATCGCCATCAGCATCGACGCGCAGGGGCGCTACTTCCTGGGCAACGAAGCGCTGGAGCCGGACGCGCTCAAGGCCCGGCTGCAAACGCTGGCCACCCAGCGCCCGGACGCTGAACTGCGCCTGGCCGCCGACCGCGACGTCCCCTACGGGCGGGTGGCGGCCCTGATCGACTGGGCCCAGTCGGTCCGTCTCACCCGCATCGCCTTTGTCTCCGACCGGGACCCGCCCGCCCACTGAGGCTTCCATCGTCCGGTCCGTCGGCCCGGCTGCCGACGACCGATGTCCAGCGCCCACGCCCGGCGCTGTCCGTCCGCAGCCTTTTACAATGGCCGGATTCGCCCATCGAGCACCTATGAACGAGAAATACGCCCCCAGCGAGGTCGAACAGGCCGCCCGCGATCACTGGAATGCCGCCGACGCCTACCGCGTCACCGAAGACGCGAGCAAGCCCAAGTTCTATGCCTGCTCCATGCTGCCCTACCCCAGCGGCAAGCTGCACATGGGCCATGTGCGCAACTACACCATCAACGACATGCTGACCCGTCAGCTGCGCATGAAGGGCTACAACGTCCTGATGCCGATGGGCTGGGATGCGTTCGGTCTGCCGGCCGAGAATGCGGCGATGAAGAACAAGGTCCCGCCCGCGGCCTGGACCTACGACAACATCGCCTACATGAAGAAGCAGATGCAGGCGATGGGGCTGGCCATCGACTGGTCGCGCGAGATCGCCACCTGCAAGCCGGACTACTACCGCTGGAACCAGTGGCTGTTCCTCAAGATGCTGGAAAAGGGCATCGCCGTGCGCCGCACCCAGGTGGTGAACTGGGACCCGATCGACCAGACGGTGCTGGCCAATGAGCAGGTGATCGACGGCCGTGGCTGGCGCTCCGGCGCGGTTGTGGAAAAGCGCGAGATCCCCGGCTACTACCTCAAGATCACGGACTACGCCGAAGAACTGCTGGCCGCAGTGGCCGACCCGGCCGACAAGAACTACCTGGTCGGCTGGCCCGAGCGCGTGCGCCTGATGCAGGAGAACTGGATCGGCAAGAGCGAGGGCGTGCGTTTCGCCTTCCCGCATGAGATCAAGGGCGCCGACGGCCAGCTGATCCAGGACGGACGGCTCTACGTCTTCACCACGCGCGCCGACACCATCATGGGCGTCACCTTCTGCGCCGTGGCCCCGGAGCATCCGCTGGCGGCCCATGCGGCTTCGCTCAAGCCCGAGCTGGCCGCCTTCATCGAGGAATGCAAGCAAGGCGGCAGCACCGAGGCCGAACTCGCCACGCAGGACAAGAAGGGCATGCCCACCGGCCTGTTCGTGACGCATCCGCTCACCGGCGCGCAGGTGGAAGTGTGGATCGGCAACTATGTGCTGATGAGCTACGGGGACGGCGCCGTGATGGGCGTGCCGGCCCATGACGAACGCGATTTCGCCTTCGCCCGCAAGTACGGTCTGCCCATCAAGCAGGTCGTGGCCGTGGAGGGGGAAACCTACTCCACCGACGCCTGGGCCGAATGGTACGGCGACAAGCAGCGCGGCGTGACCATCCACTCCGGTGAACTGGACGGCCTGGGCTACAAGGCCGCGGTGGACAAGGTCGCCAGCCTGCTGGCTGCCAAGGGCCTGGGTGAGAAGAAGACCACCTGGCGCCTGCGCGACTGGGGCGTGAGCCGCCAGCGCTACTGGGGCACACCGATCCCCATCATCCATTGCGACAGCTGCGGCCCGGTGCCGGTCCCTGAAAAAGACCTGCCGGTCGTGCTGCCGGAGGACTGCATCCCCGATGGCAGCGGCAATCCGCTCAACAAGCGCGCCGACTTCCTCAACTGCAGCTGCCCGAGCTGCGGCAAGCCCGCCAAGCGCGAGACCGACACGATGGACACCTTCGTGGACAGCTCGTGGTACTTCATGCGCTATTGCGATGCCGGCAATGACCAGGCCATGGTGGGCCAGGGCAGCGACTACTGGATGCCGATGGATCAATACATCGGCGGCATCGAACACGCCATCCTGCACCTGCTGTATGCGCGCTTCTGGACCAAGGTCATGCGCGACCTGGGCCTGGTCAAGTTCGACGAACCCTTCACCAATCTGCTGACGCAGGGCATGGTGCTCAAGGGCGCCTACTTCCGCAAGCCGCCCGAGGCCGGGAAGAACTACTACTGGGAACATGAAGTCGACGTGACCCGCAATGAGCACGGCCAGCCGATCGGCGGCACGCTCAAGGCGGACGGTCTGCCGCTCGAATACGAGATGACGACCATGTCCAAGTCGAAGAACAACGGCGTGGACCCGCAGGCCCTGATCGACCAGTACGGTGCCGACACGGCCCGGCTGTTCGTGATGTTCGCCGCGCCGCCGGAGCAGACCCTGGAGTGGAACGACGCCGCCGTGGAAGGCGCCCACCGCTTCCTCAAGCGGGTGTGGGGCTTCGGCGCCAAGCAGGCCGAGGCGATCAAGGCCGCCGGCAAGGACTTCTCCGCGCTCAGCGACGACGCCAAGGCCCTGCGCCGCGAGGTGCACCTGGTGCTCAAGCAGGTCAGCTATGACTACGAGCGCATGCAGTACAACACCGTCGTCTCCGGCGCGATGAAGCTGCTCAATGCGCTGGAAAGCTTCAAGGGCACCAGCGCCGGCGACCACGCCGTCATCCGCGAAGGCTTCTCGGTGCTGCTGCGGGTCATCTACCCGGCCTGCCCGCACATCACCCATGCGCTGTGGGTGGACCTGGGCCTGGCCGCCGAGCTGGGCGACCTGCTCGACGCCGCCTGGCCGGTGGTGGACGAAGGCGCGCTGGTGCAGGACCAGATCGAGCTGATGCTGCAGGTCAACGGCAAGCTGCGCGGCGCCATCAAGGTGGCCGCCGGTGCCGACAAGGCCGCCATCGAGGCCGTCGCGCTGGCCAGCCCGGACTTCGAGAAATTCTCGGAGGGCAAGGCGCCGAAGAAGGTCATCATCGTGCCGGGTCGCCTGGTCAACCTGGTGGTCTGAGCCATGCAGCGCCGTCATCTGCTCAAGACCTGTGCCCTGGTTGCCGCCGGCGGCGCTGCCTCCCTGCTCGCCGGCTGCGGTTTCGAGCTCCGCAAGGAGCCCGAGTACCACTTCAAGACCCTGGCCCTGAAGGGTTTCATTCCGCATTCCCCGCTGAGTCAGGAGCTGCGCCGCCAGGTGCAGCGCAGCACGCTGCAACTGCTGGAAGACCCCAACCGGGCCGATGTGGTGCTGGAGATCGAACGCGAGGTCCGGGACAAGACCTCGGTGGCCACCACCACGGCCGGTCAGATCACCGAATGGCAACTGCGCCTGCAGCTGGACTATTCGCTGCGCACAGCGGGTGGTGAAGTGCTGCTGCCTCGCACCGAACTGCGCCTGACCCGCGACATGAACTACAGCGAAAGCGCCGCCCTGGCCAAGGAGCAGGAGGAAGCCTCCCTGCAAAAGGCCATGCAGGTGGAAGCGGTGGGCCTGCTGCTGCGCCGCCTGGCGGCCGTGCGCCTGCCCGCCTGACATGCAGATCAAAGCGGAAGCCCTGGCGGGCCATCTGGCCAAGGGCCTCAAGCCGGTCTACACCGTGCATGGGGACGAGCCGCTGCTGGCCCAGGAAGCGGCCGACCTGCTGCGGGCGGAAGCACGCAAGCAGGGCTATGGCGAGCGCCAGGTCTTCATCGTCAGCGGCGCGTATTTCGACTGGGGGCCGGTGATCGCCGCCTCCCAGGCGATGAGCCTGTTCGCCGAGCGCCAGCTGATCGAGATCCGCATTCCGGGCGGCAAGCCCGGCAAGGACGGTTCCGACGCGCTGCAGCGCTACTGCGAAGGCCTGCCGCCCGATGTGCTGACCCTGGTCACCCTGCCCCGCCTGGACAAGACCCAGCTCTCCAGCGCCTGGTTCACCGCGCTGGACACCGCCGGCGTGACCGTGCGGGTGGACCCGGTGGAGCGGCGTGAACTGCCCGCCTGGATCGCCCGACGCCTGCAGCAGCAGGGGCAGCCGGTGGCGGCCGGGCCCGAGGGCCAGCAGGCCCTGGAATTCTTCGCCGACCGGGTGGAGGGCAACCTGCTGGCGGCCCACCAGGAACTGCAGAAGCTCGCACTGCTGCATCCGCCGGGCGAGCTGAGCCTGCAGCAGATCGAGGCGGCGGTGCTGGACGTGGCACGCTTTGACGTCTTCAAGCTGAGCGAAGCCCTGCTGAGCGGCCGTGTGGCCCGGGTGCTGCGCATGCTGGACGGCCTGAAGGCCGAAGGCGAAGCCGCCGTGCTGGTGCACTGGACCATGGCCGAGGACATCCGCGCCCTCAAGCGGGTGCATGACGCGATGGCGGGCGGCAAGCCGCTGCCCATGGCCCTGCGGGAAGCCCGCGTCTGGGGCCCGAAGGAGCGCCTGTTCGAGCGGCTGGTGCCGCAACTCGGCGGCGCTGCACTCTCCCGCCTGCTGGTGGCCGCGCAGATCTGCGACGGCATCGTCAAGGGCCTGCGCCATCCTGAATGGCCGACCGATCCCTGGGAAGCCCTGGGCCGCCTGGCCATGATGCTGGAGCAGGCGCTGCGCCCCTCCCCCGCCGCCGCCAAAACCCGCTATGGTTGAAGCCTGTCGATCCTTCGCAGGCTGTCATCCATGGACTCTCGCCGCACCGTTGCTGCGCTGGCATTTCTCGCCGCTCTTTCGCTGAGCCAACGGGAGGCCGCTGCCGCCCCATGGACGCTGCAGGTCCGTGACGCTGGCGGGCAGCCCCTGGCCGGCGCGGTGGTGGCCGTGGAACTCAAGGGGCAGCCCAGTCAGGCGGCGCCCGGCACCACCGCCCAGATGGCCCAGCGGGACCGCCAGTTCCAGCCGGGCACCCTGGTGGTGCAGACCGGCACGGCGGTCAGCTTCCCGAATTTCGACACGGTCCGGCACCATGTGTATTCGTTCTCGCCAATCAAGCGATTCGAACTGAAGCTGTACGCCGGGACGCCCGCGGAGCCGGTAGTCTTCGACAAGCCGGGCATTGCACAGCTCGGATGCAACATTCACGACAAGATGACCGCCCGCATCATCGTGGTGGACACCCCCCTTTTCGCCACCACCGACGCCCAAGGACAAGCCAAGCTGGAGCTGCCCCCCGGTCAGCACCAGGTGGCCCTTTGGCATGTCCGGCTGGGCAACGATGCGCCGCGCAGACAACCCCTGACAGTGCCGGCCGGCCCTCCGGGCAGTCTGGCGCTGGAGCTGCGTGACTGATGCGCTGGCCGGACTTCCTCAACCTTCGTCGGTTGGAAGGGCGCATCGTGGCGCTCTTCCTGGCGTTGTTGCTGGCTGTCCAATGCATCAGTCTGCTGCTGCTCAACCAGGGCATTGACCGCAATGCCCGCGCCTCGGTGCGGGACGAGCTGGCCTCCGGCGAGCGGGTGTTCGACCAGTTGCTGCGCCAGGATGCGGAGCAGCGCGGCATGGTGGCCACGGTGCTGCAGGCGGACTTCGGTCTGCGCCGGGCCCTGGCCGAGGGCGTGACCGGGGACGAGTTGACCCGCACCCTGGAAGATGTCTTCACCAACCTGAGCGAGCGGGGCGAAGCCAGCTTCATCGGCTATGCCGACGAACGCTACCGCTTCATCACCGCCACGCAGCCGCTGGCCCGTCAGGTGGCGCCGCTGCTGCCCGGCATGACGCGGGACCCGGAGGGCACCCGCCAGGGCCACCTGGTGCTGCTCAAGGGCAAGGCCTATCAGGTGGTGGTGGCGCGCATGCGCGCCGCCGGCCTGGGGGGCTGGATCTTCATGGGCTTTGAGCTGCGGCAGGAACAGCTGCAGGAGCTGCAGCGCATCGCCAACATCCAGGGCGTGCTGCTGGCCCGGGTGGACGGTCAATGGCAGGTGCTGTCCAGCATCATGCCTGCCCCCACCCATGCCGCCCTGCTGGCCGCATTGCCGGGCGGCCTGGGCGACGACCCGCTCACCCTGCACCTGACCCTGGGGGACGAGCAATACCAGGCTCGCCTGCAACGCCTGGACCATGCGGGTGACGGCAGCCAGATCATGGCGTCGCTGCTGCTGCGTTCGGTGGACGAGGCCCGCGCGCCCTATCGGCAGCTGCAGTGGTCGCTGCTGGGGCTGAGCCTGGCGGGCGTTGCCGCCTTTGCGCTCGGCGCGGTGCTCACGGCGCGGCGCATCAGCGGCCCGGTGAAGTGGCTGGCCCACGAGGCCCAGCGCCTGGGCCGGGGCGACTACGAACAGCCGGTGGCCCGTCCGTCCGGCGATGAAATCGGGGACCTGGCCGAAGCCTTCGAGGCCATGCGCCTGGGCATCCGCCAGCGCGAAGAACAGGTGAACCGGCTGGCCTTCTGGGACCCGCTGACCGACCTGCCCAACCGCGAGCAATTCAGCCAGACCCTGACCCGGCGCATGGCCGACAGCGAGGTGCGCTTTGCCCTCATCATGCTCAATCTGGACCGCTTCAAGCATGTCAACGACGTGCTGGGCCGGGCCTTCGGCGACCGCCTGCTGCGGGCCGTGGCCGAGCGGCTGCAGCGGCTGCTCAAGGACCAGGCGCGGCTGATCGCCCGACTCAGCGGCGATGAGTTCGTGCTGATGGTGGAGGGGGCCGGCGCGCAGCGCGCCGAGTCGGTCTGCCACCGCATCCAGCGCGACTTCGAACGGGCCCTGACCATCGATGACCAGACGGTGGACCTGTCCGCGGGCCTGGGCATTGCGCTGTATCCGCAGCATGGCCGTGACATGAGCGAGCTGATGGGCCGGGCGGAGCTGGCCATGCATGCCGCCAAGCGCAGCCAGAGCGGCTTCCAGATCTATGCGCCCAGCATGGATGCGGCCAGCCAGGAGTCGCTGTCGCTGATCAGCGAACTGCGCCAGGCGATCGAGAACAACGAACTGCGGCTCTACCTGCAGCCCAAGGTGGATCTGGCCACCCAGCGGATCGGCGGCGCCGAGGCGCTGGTGCGCTGGCAGCATCCGGTGCGCGGCCTGGTGCCGCCGATGGACTTCATCCCCTTTGCCGAACAGACGGGATTCATCCGGCAGCTCACCAGCTGGATGCTGCGCGCCTCGTCGCAGGCCTGGCTGGATCTGCATCGCCAGGGGCTGGCCGTGCCGATCAGCGTGAACCTGTCCACCCGCGACCTGATGGACCAGGACCTGCCGATCAAGATCGCCGATCTGGCCAGGGGCGTGCCGCCGTCGGCCCTGTGCCTGGAGATCACCGAGAGCGCGATCATGGACGATCCGCAGCGGGCCCTGCAGACGCTGGAGCAGCTGCATGCGCTGGGCTTCAAGCTGTCCATCGATGATTTCGGGACCGGGTATTCGTCGCTGGCCTATCTGAAGCAACTGTCGGTGGATGAGCTCAAGATCGACCGCAGCTTCGTGATGGGCATGGAGCGGGATCTGGACGATGCCAAGATCGTTCGCTCGACCATCGAGCTGGCCCACAACCTGGGCCTGCGGGTGGTGGCCGAAGGCCTGGAGACGGGCAAGGCCTGGACGCTGCTGGAGACCTTGGGCTGCGACCAGGCGCAGGGCTACTTCCTGGCGCGTCCCATGCCCGGCGACCAGTTCGCGCAGTGGCTGCGCGGCTGGGAGCCGCCGGACCTCGGGGATGCGGTGGCCAATACGGTGCTGGCGGGTCTCTGAGGGCCTGCGGCGTCACGCCGCTTGCACCCCATCAGCTTCAGCTTCAGATTCAGCGTTTCAGCTGTCGCGGTCTTCCAGCGCGTCGCACAGCGCCTGCAGGCCGGCACGAACCGTCTGCGTGCGCACCGCATGGCGGTCGCCGCTGAAGAGCTCCTTCCACACCCGCACGGGCGTGCGGCCATGCAGCAGCGCCAGCCAGACGGTGCCCACCGGCTTGGCCTCGCTGCCACCGCCCGGCCCGGCCACACCGGTCACCGCCAGCGACCAGTCCACCGGCGCATGCGCCACCAGGCCCCGGGCCATCTGCTCGGCCACCTCGCCGCTGACCGCCCCATACAGGTCGATCATGGCGGCCGGCACGCCCAGCAGTTCGGTCTTGGCCTGGTTGCTGTAGCTCACCACCCCGCGCTCGAACCACTGGCTGGAACCGGCCAGGCTGGTGCAGGCAGCGGCGATGAGGCCGCCGGTGCAGGACTCGGCCGTGCCCATGCGTTCGCGCCGCTGGATCAGGGCCAGGGCAATGCGTTCGATCAGCTCGGATTCTTCAGGCAGCACCATGGGGACCTCCGGAGTCAATGCAAGAACTGGCGGGCCACGGCCAGCACCAGCAGGGTACATCCTGCGGCGACCAGATCGTCGAGCAGAATGCCGAAACCCTGCAGCGCGCTGACCGGTGCGCCCGGCTCGCCCTTGAACAGCCGATCCGCCCAGCCCACCGGCCCGGGCTTGACCGCGTCAAAGTAGCGGAAGAGGCCAAAGGCGGCGGCCTGCCAGGCCAGGCTGGCGGGCATCAGCAGCAACAGGATGATCCACATGGCCAGGATCTCGTCCCACACCACCGAGCCGGGGTCGCTGACGCCCAGGTGGCGAGCAGTGACCGTGCAGGCCCACCAGCCCACCAGCAGCCCCACCACGATCACGCCGGCCCATTGCAGTTGCGTGAGGTGGGGATAGAGCAGCAGGAAGCCCGCCCAACCCCAGAGGCTGCCCACGGTGCCCGGCGCCTTGGGCGACAGGCCGCTGCCGAAGCCCAGGGCCAGCCAGCGGGCGGGATGGCGCAGCATGAAGCCGAAGGTCGGGCGGCGCGGGGCGTGCACCGGGGGCGCGATGGGCGGGATAGGCGCCGTGGTCCCGGTGGGCTCGATGGGCGCAGTCGGCACAGGGCCGACCTCATCGTCAGGCGAAGCAGTCATGACTTGAAGTGATCAAAACTTTGAAGCGACAGGTCGAGCACACGGCCCTGCCCATCCAGCACCCGCAGTCCGGGCTGGGACTCCATGCGGCCGATGCGGTAGACCGGCGTGGCGGACATTCGTCCGGCTTCCAGCACTCGCGACCGGTCCTGCGCAGAGGCGGTGAAGACGAGCTCGTAATCATCGCCGCCGGTCAGCAGACACAGGCGCTGAAGGTCTTCCGGCATGGCGCCCAGGATGGAGGAACGCGGCAGGTCGGCCAGATGCAGTTGCGCGCCGACGCCGGAGCGGTTCAGGATATGACCCAGGTCGCCCGCCAGCCCGTCCGACACGTCGATGGCGCTGGTGGCCAGACCTCGCAGCGCCCGGCCCAAGGCCACACGCGGCTGGGGCAGTTCCATGGCGTGGCGGACCGACTCGAAGGCCTCTCCGGGCAGGGAGACATGGCCGCGGAACACCTCCAGCGCCAGGCGGGCGTCTCCCAGCGTGCCGCTCACCCAGAGGTCGTCATCCACCCGGGCGCCGGATCGAAGCAGCGCCTGCCCGGTGGGCACTTCGCCCATGATGGTGATGTTGATGTTGAGCGGACCGGCCGTGGTGTCGCCACCGGCCAGCACCACGCCGTGTGCATCGGCCAATGCAAACAGGCCCTCGGAGAAACCGGCCAGGAAGGCCTCGTCCACCCGCGGCAGGGCCAGGGACAGGAAGCAGGCCCGGGGCGTTCCTCCGCTGGCGGCCAGGTCACTCAGGTTCACCGCCAGGGCCTTGTGCCCCAGGCGGCGTGGCGACACGGTGGACAGGAAATGCCGTCCCTCCACCAGCATGTCGGTGGAGACCAGCCATTGATGGCCCGGCGCGGGCGTCAGCACCGCGCAGTCGTCGCCGATCCCCAGCGCCACCGTTGAGCCGCTGACTTCGGCGCCAGCACGCGCGAAGTAGCGCGCAATCAGATCAAATTCACCCATGGGCGGCATTGTCGCCGCGCAGCAGGTTGGACAGCTCAACGGCCGACTTCACATCCATCTTCTCGAACACCCGGGCGCGGTGCACTTCCACCGTGCGCACGCTGATGTTGAGCTGGTCGGCGATCAGCTTGTTGGGCAGTCCCTGCACCACCAGTTGCATCACCTCCCGTTCCCGCTCGGTCAGCTCGCCGACGCGGTGACCCAGCACCGCCTGGGCATCGCGTGCTTCGATGGCTTCGGCGCTGCGGGCCAGGGCCTGCTCCACCCGGTCCACCAGGGCGTTGTCGGAGAAGGGTTTCTCGACAAAGTCGTACGCGCCCTGCTTCACCGCCGCCACCGCCGTCGGCACGTCGCCATGGCCGGTGAGGAAGATGACCGGCAAGGTGCGCAGCAGGCCGCGCTCGATCAGCCGTTCAAACAGCGCCAGGCCGCTCATGCCGGGCATGCGCACGTCCAGCAGCAGGCAGCTGGGGGCATTGGGCCAGTCCGCCCCCTGCCGCGGCAGGCGGTCCAGCATCGCCTCGAAGGTCTCGGCGCTGCCGAAACCCTCGGACAGCAGGCGGCGCGAGCGCAGCAGCCACGCCAGGGCGTCGCGCACCACATCCTCGTCATCCACGAGATAGACCATCGGCAGGGACTGCGGCTTCATGCGGAGGTTTCTCCAGTGAGCGTGGACCGTTCGCCACTGGCCGTATCCTCGCACGGCAGGCTGAAGCGGAATTCGGTTCCAGTGGGGGTATCGGGCGCCACGCGACTGTGGAAGTCCATGGCGCCGCCATGCTGCTCCACCACCGTGCGGCACAGGCTCAGGCCCAGGCCCATGCCTTCGGTGCGGGTGGTGAAGAACGGGGTGAACAGTTGGCGGGCCACTTCTGGCGCAATGCCGGGCCCACGGTCGATGACGGCAATGCTGAGCCAGCGCGGCTGCAGCGGACGCACCCGGATCACCAGCAGTCGCTCGGCCAGCGGCGTGGGGCCGTCCATGGCCTGAATGCCGTTGCGGGTGAGGTTGAGCAGCACCTGCTCCACCATGGTCCGGTCGCAGCGCACCCGGGGCAACTGCTCAGGCAGGTCCAGCTCGATGCGGGTGCCGCTCTTGCGCGCCTGCAGCCGCACCAGGGGCAGCACCGCGTCCATCAACTGGTCCACCCGCACCCATTCGCGGGACTGCTCGCGGCGGCGCACGAAGTCATGCACGCTCTTGATGACACGGCCGGCGCGTTCGGCCTGCTCGGCGATGCGGGTGACGGCCTGGCGCACCATGTCCGGCGTTTGCGGATCGTCGGCCTCGCGCACCATCAGGTTGATCGAGGCGGTGGCGTAGCTGGCGATGGCCGCCAGCGGCTGGTTCAGCTCATGGCTGAGCAGCGAGGCCATCTCCCCCACGGTGGCCAGGCGGGCCGTGGCCTGCAGCCGCTCCTGCTGCTGGCGTGAGAGTTCCTCCACCTTGCGCTGCGCGCTCAGGTCCAGCACCGCGCTCATCCAGCCGGTCTGCTGCCCCTGCGCATTGAGCAGTGGCGCTTCGTAGATCATGACGGGGAAACGCTCGCCAGTGCTGCGGGCGAAGACGGTCTCGAAGCCTTCGCGCGGCGGCAGCCCGGCTTCCCAGCGCGCTTCGCGGTCATGATGGCGGCGCCAGTATTCCTCGATGAATTCGGGCGGCCAGTAGGGCGGCGCCTGCGGCGGCCGGCCGGTGCCGACCAGCTCTTCGGCCCCATACCCGACCATCGCGCAGAAGGCCGGGTTCACATAGCTGATGTTGCCGTCCAGGTCGCGGGCGCGCAGGCCGGTGATCAGGGAGTTTTCCATCGCCTGGCGGAAGGCCAGTGCCTCGGCCAATGCATGCTCGGCCTGGGCGCGGCGTCGGCCGTCCCGGGCCAGCACCAGCACCAGCGCCAACAGCGCCAGGGACAGGCCCAGCACCAGGGCCGTCGCCAGATTCGGGATCAGCTTGGGTTTGCCCGAGCCGCTGTCCACCCGCAGCTGCAGGCTCATGCCCTGCAGGTCCAGCAGGCGCTCGGCCAGATAAAAGCCGCTGCCGCGGATCAGACCGGTGCGGGCCAGACGGGTGCCGTCCCCTTCCACAAAGGACATCTCGAACTGCCGGGCCTGTTCCGCCGAGATCGACTCTTCCAGCAGGGCGCGCAGGCCCACGGTGGCCACGACATAAGACGGCCGTTCGCCCGCCCGCACGCGCGGCAGGCACAGGTCGGTGACCTCCAGACCCTCGCCGCCGGGCAGCGGCACGAAGTAAGAGCGCGAGAACAGCGGCGTGCCCTGGCGCATGGCACTGGCGCAGGCCAGCTCGGTCTCCAGCTGCAGTTGCTCACGGCCCAGGCGGGCGAAGAGCGGCGGCAGATAGGGCGTCTCCACCACCCGGTCGATGCGGCGCTGCTCGTCCCGGGATTCAATGCGCAGGATGATGCGGCTTTGCCGCACCAGACCAATGGCGTTGCTGCGCCATTCGACGTCCTGCGCCCACATCAGGCCCTGCAGCCCTTGCAGGTCGCGGCTCATCAGCTGCTTGGCACGCGCCGCGACTTCGGTGGCGGCCTGGTCGGCGGCTTCCTGCGCCCGTGAGGCCTCGTGGCTCAGCGTCAACGCCAGCAGCAAGGACTGTGCGATCAGCAGCAAGGCCACCAGAGCGCCCCACAGCACGGCGCGACGCCGGCGGCGGGGTCGCGGCACCGCAGGCGACAACGTGGACGGGGACAAGGTGGACGGCATGGGCACTGAAAAATGTCCAGGAGGCAGCAGAAGGTGGCACGATCCGACCGGATCGGCGCAGAAGGACGAAGGGTCCGGCCGCCGGCTTCGAGGAGGCAGGCAGTATGCGCTCGCCAGCGCCCGTCGGGATGCGCGGTTTCGCGTATCCACCGAGGGTTCGCTGGCATGCAGCATACGCATAGTACGTAGTGATGGTGGCGGAACGGGCTCCTACAATCGCCCACCCAACCCATTGCTGAATCAGCTGCGGCCGGGCTTTTCGAGACATCGAGACCGGCGTCAAGGCCCCAACCGACTGAGTCCTTCATGTCCACGTCCGAAGAAAAACGCGCTGAACTGCGCAAGGCAGCCCTCGAATATCACGAGTTCCCGACCCCCGGCAAAGTGGCGATTGCGGCCACCAAGCAGCTGATCAATCAGCGGGATCTGGCGCTGGCGTATTCCCCGGGCGTGGCAGCCGCCTGTGAGGAAATCGTGGCCGATCCGGCCAATGCCTTCCGCTACACCTCGCGCGGCAACCTGGTGGCCGTCATCTCCAACGGCACCGCGGTGCTGGGCCTGGGTGACATCGGCCCGCTGGCCTCCAAGCCGGTGATGGAAGGCAAGGGCGTGCTGTTCAAGAAGTTCGCCGGCATCGACGTCTTCGACCTCGAAATCGACGAGAAGCACGACCTGGACAAGCTGGTGGATGTGATTGCCGCGCTGGAGCCCACCTTCGGCGGCATCAACCTCGAAGACATCAAGGCGCCGGACTGCTTCTACGTCGAGCGCAAGCTGCGCGAGCGGATGAAGATTCCCGTCTTCCACGACGACCAGCACGGCACCGCCATCGTGGTGGGCGCGGCGCTGATCAACGGCCTGAAGGTGCAGGGCAAGGACATCAAGCAGGTCAAACTGGTGACATCCGGCGCCGGTGCTGCGGCACTGGCCTGCCTGAACCTGCTGGTCAAGCTAGGCATGCCCCGCGAAAACATCTGGGTGACCGACCTGGCCGGTGTGGTCTACCAGGGCCGCACCGAGCTGATGGACCCGGACAAGGCCGCCTATGCGCAGCCCACCGAGGCCCGCAGCCTGCGCGAGGTCATCCAGGGCGCCGACATCTTCCTGGGCCTGTCCGCGGGCGGCGTGCTCAAGGCGGA
>JAIXSE010000006.1 GCA_027484825.1 Rubrivivax sp.
AGCATGCGCGCTACAGCCTTGTCCTTGAATGCTTGTCCGTACCTTGCCACTGTCGTCCTTCATCGCCGCCCCCCCATTCTCGGATTTATCGGGGCGACAACTATTCTGACGCGGGGGGGGGGCGAGCTGGAGCATGCCTACGGGCGAGCTTCGGACATCCCGGATTTGCTTCGACAGCTCGTGTCACTGCCTTCGTCTGCCGGCGACCAAGAACCTTGGTTCTCGCTTTGGAGCGCACTGGCCCACCAGAACGACGTCTACTCGGCGTCCTTCGCTGCAGTGCCGCACGTGGTGAAGGCGCTAGCGAACTCTCCTTCAGCGGCAGATTTCACATACTTCCAATTTCCGGCCGTCGTCGAGGCGTGGAGGCAGCAGAAGGAGGTCGCGATACCCGACGATCTGCGGGCTGACTACTTCGCTGCCTTGGCCGCGTTGCCATCGCTTGTGGCCCAGGCGGCCAACCGTGAATGGGATGAGGGCTTTTTGGTCTGTGCGCTCTCGGCCGTTGCCGCCGCCAAGGGATTCGGGAATGTCGCCGAAGCGGTCCTTGAGATGACGCCAGAGGTTGCCGACGAATTCATGGAGTGGTTCTTCTCACGCTGAGGCACGGCCTCGCCTTCGTCACTGCCGTCGGGACGCCATCGAATCAATGCCAGCGATCAGTTCTTTGAATGGATGCCTTCCGAGCCACCGCAACCGGTTGAAGCCGGATCCTCGAGCAAACCCACCCCCACGGCCAAGCCCAAGATGCGGCCGAAATCCGTTGTCAGTGCCGTCAAGCTGCTTGCTGCGGACACATCTGATGGGCGTGTCCATGTGGGAACGTTGGGATCGTATCTGCGGCGGACGGATCCAGCTTTCTCGCCTCAAACCCATGGTCACTCCGGACTTGTGAGTATGCTGAAGACCTACGATCTGCTGAGTGTTCGTCAGGAGACTGGCGGTCACTGGACGGTGACGCTTTCGTCGCGTGCTGAAAGTTCCGAAGGTGCTGCAGCACAGTAAAGCATATGCAACCGACGAAGACGGCGCGTGGCGTCATCTTCAGCAAGGGCCTACATGTGGTCCTTGGTCGTCATGCTGGTGTGTCTGATTGGGGGAGCGGTGGTCGGTTTCCGAATCGCAAGGAAATGGACCATCCGGGTCTGAGCCCTGCATGTCCCCTGCCGGAACCATCGAACGCACAGTGGAGCGGGTCACCGTTCCATCGGAAGGTTTGATGAATCGCAGTCCACGCGCCGCTCGGAATGTCGCCGTCCCCGCCGCCCTACACTCACTCGCCAGAACCCCAGACCGGGCCCCTCTAACGTCCGCACCGCCCGCCCGCTGCGGCACAACACACGCATCGCTTGAACACTCTGGAGCAACTGCGCGCTGGCGCCCTGAAGGGCGTGCAGCGCCTCACCCTCACTGGCGCCGGGCTGACCACCTTCCCCGACGAGATCTACGACCTGGCGGAATCGCTGGAGGTCCTGGACCTCAGCGGCAATGCGCTGCACACGCTGCCGGATGATCTTCCGCGACTGCACAGGCTGCGCATCCTGTTCTGCTCCAACAACCAGTTCACTGAACTACCGGCGGTGCTGGGGCGCTGTGCGCAGTTGGAGATGATTGGTTTCAAGACCAATCAGATCCGTCACGTGCCCGAGGCTGGCCTGCCCCCGCAATTGCGATGGCTCATCCTCACAGACAACCAGATCGGCGCCCTCCCAGAGGCCATCGGGCAGTGCTCCCGCCTGCAAAAGCTCGCGCTGGCGGGCAACCAGCTGCGCGCATTGCCGGACAGCCTCGCGCAATGCGAGCGGCTTGAATTGCTGCGCATCTCGGCGAATCAGCTCAACACCCTGCCCGAGTGGCTGTGCACGATGCCGCGGCTGACCTGGCTCGCCTTCGGCGGCAACCCCTTTAGTCTGACCCACGAAACGACCGCGCTGGCGCAGGCGCCCATCCCGGCGGTGCCTTGGTCTGACCTGACGCTCGACCAATTGCTCGGCGAGGGCGCCTCCGGCCACATCTATCGGGCCCATCCGGCCGATGGGACGCCCGTCGCACTCAAGCTCTTCAAGGGCGGGCTGACCAGCGACGGCCTGCCCGAGAGCGAATTGGCCGCCTGCCTGCAGGCGGGTGCCCACCCGCAATTGATCTCGGTGCAGGCCCGTCTGAGCGATCATCCAGACCAGACCCAGGGTCTGCTGATGCCTCTGATCGGCCCCTCGTTTCGCACACTCGCCGGGCCGCCGAGCCTCGCGTCCTGCACGCGTGATGTCTATGCAGACGATCAGCGACTGACCGCTCAAGCGGTGATGCGAATGGCTGCCGGGCTGGCGTCCGCGCTGCAGCACCTGCATGCGCGCGGATTGCTGCATGGCGACCTGTATGCCCACAACATCCTGCACGATAGCGAGGGGGCGGCTTTGCTTGGGGACTTCGGTGCGGCCTCATTCGTAGGCGCCGCGCCGGTCGATCAGGTGGAGCGTCTCAAACGACTGGATGTCCGCGCGTTAGGCTGTCTCTTCGAGGAGCTGCTGGACCACAGCGAAGGGCTGACGCCCGATGAAAATGCGCGACTGAGCGCGCTGCGCGACGCCTGTCTGCATCCCAATCCGGCGCAGCGCCCGAGTGCGGACGAATTGGCCCGCGCGTTTCAACGCTGAGCGGCCGACACACCACATGGATCTGAAAATGGGCATCAAGCAATGGATCACTGCGGTCGCGCTGGCCGGTTCCAGCGCCGCTTGTATGTCGGGAACAAGCCCTGACTTCGCCATCACCGAGGTCAACGGCGAAGGGCGACTCCTCCTCATTACCGCGACGAAACTAGACCCACAGAGCATCGTGCAGCTGCAGTTTCCGGATCGTCAGTCTGGGACGCAATGCTGCCAGCGGCTGAAGGCCCGCCAGTTCAAGTTGAGCAGAGAAGAGGTCGTCACCAGCAACAAACTCACCGATGGGGAAGCCTTCATTTACGAGGCTCGCATTCCATCCAGCTGGCCATCGGGCCCTTTCATCGGCATGGCGGTGGTGGGAGACTTCAAACACTCCCGAAGCCAGAATCAGCTGCTGGAGGGTAGCGCCCCGAACGCTCCTCACTTGAAGGCAACGCTCTGCACCAGCTCAGAGGGCGTCCACCTGCAGGCCAGGCGGGGGGAACAGCTCCAAACCCATCTCTATTTGTGGTTGGGTTATGACATCGCCGATCCCACATGCAACTTCATCCACAAGTAGCGGGATATGCTTGATGAGCAAGGCAACATCCTCATTAGAGGCGGCCATGTAATGGCAGCCACAGATGGGGAGCAACCTAAGACAGCCGCTGACCGCACCTGGGTGCCGGACCTGGCTGTGTTACTTTGGCAGTCAATCGAGGTTTCAGGCACTGATGAATGAGCCTGTGAGTCGGAGCCGGCACAAAGGATCACAATGGACGCACGTACCCCGCTCACCGCCGAACACGAAGGACTAATTTGGGATCTCGCGGATCGCTATTTTGCGGATCGACAATTGCGAGACGCCGCCTCTCCGCAGCAGCAGATCGAGGCGATCCAATCGATCCTGTCGGAGTTCGATGCCATCGAAACCGCCCATATTCCGGATCAGACATACACCCACCAGCGGCTGAACTTGCTTGGTGCGGCGCTTGAGATCCTTCTCGCGGCTCCGGATGCCGTTGACCGATCCGCCTCATTGGCCTTGGCCTTCGCAACAGATGCCGTTGCGAGAATCCCCAATCGGTTTGCGAAGAACTCCCCCTTCGGCTCCGCATGCACGGAAGTCTGGGTCCTCGCGCACCAATCGGTCTACCGCCTGCACCCCCAACGCAACCCGAGCTGGGACGCCCCCTTCCAGCAATTCGAGGCCGCGGTACGGGCCATGCATCAAGCGCCGCGCACGCACGCCGAAGGGTCGCTGAAATCAGCCAAGCAGCATACTGAACTCTTCGCAGTTGGCCGGTCCATGCCTTGGATGGCCTTGATCGGGGAACCTGCCGCTCAGGGGCGCGCTCGACCCGCTCCTGCCGGCAGGTGAAGCCGATTGCATCGTGGCGGGCCCCAATGGCCTAGGGCCCTTTGGCTTCATGCGGAAAATTCCGCGGCCGTATCCGCAGTCATTCATTTCAAGGGATACACCGCAGACACCCGCACGCCAATGACAGCCAGCAGATGCGCTCCTGCGCACAGCATCATCATCGGACCGACGCGGGTGTCCATCGCCAGGGTTCCGGAGAGCCACAGCGCCAACGGCATCGCCAACTTGAACAGGGAGCCGGTCAGCCCGGAGATGCGGCCGATGAAGGCACTGGCGGTACTCTCCTGCCGATAGCCCCAGACGCACACGTTGCTGACCACAGCCGCGGCGTTATTGAGCGTCATCAGCAGCATGAGCCCCCCACCCGTACTGGCCCAAGAGAGACCGGCGATGCACACCATCTCCAGGCTCAAGCTGATCAGCAGCACTCGGCCCAGGCCCAGCCGTCGCCGCAGGCTGCTGCACCACCACCCGCCCGCCACGCCTCCCGCACCGGCCGCGGCATACAGCAGGCCAATGGCGCCAGGACTCCATTGCAGCTCATCGCGAACCCGAAAAAGCAGCAAGACTTCCGACACCCCAACGCTGCCATTGATCAACACGACCAGCCAACTGAGCTGCCAAAGCGGCCGATTGGCGACCAGCACCCGCAATCCATCGCGCAAGTCATGCCAGAAGCTGTGCTCTGTTTTTGGACGTTCATTCGGCGTCAAGCCTCGCAGCAAGGCTGCGGCGAGCAGCAAGGCGAGCATCGGCATCCAGAGTCCGGACGTTTGGTGCCACGCGACCAGCATTCCCGCCAGCGCAGGCCCGACCACCGCTGCGACCTGCGCCACCACGGTCAATTGCCCAGTCGCCGGCAGCAGCAGCGCCTCCGGCAGCATCTCCTTCACCAAGCCCATGCGGCAAATGCCATAGACATAGTTGAGCGCCATCAGCAGGAAGGTGCAGCCGAGGAAGAACGGCAGCATGGCCACGCCAGACGGCAGTAGCAGCGCCTGCAAACCGAGCAACATCACCATGCCCACCATGGCGCGGCGGGCCCAACGACCCCGGTCGATGCGATCCACCCACACACCGATGAACAGCGCCAACAGCAGGTTGGGAAGCAGCTCCACCGCACGCAATTGCGTCATCACCGAGACGGACCGGGTCAACTCATAAAAAATCAGCGGCAATGCCAACTGATAGATCTGCGTGCCCAGCACAAAACTGGCGGACGAGACATACAGGCGACGGAACTGGGCATGACGCCAGAGGACGGTGGTGGACATGGAAGCGCAAGTGCAGTGGGCAGTTCGTCGGCGAGTGTCCCTGCAAAGTGGAAACGATAAGCGGGCAGAATGAGCGGCGGATTTCCGCTTTTCTTCACCCGGGTTCATCCCCTTGCGGCATTCCTCCCCGCCCACCCTCGCAACCCTTTCAGACCCATGCCCCCAGCATTGAAGGACGTTATTGCGGAGCGTCATTCGCCAAGGCTTCAAGCAGTCGACCAATACATCCGGCTGGCTCATGAACAGGCCTTGAATGCGGCCCTGGCGATGCGCATGGAGGAGGTCGCCGCTCGTCTGTGCTGCGGAGAGCGCAATGCAAGACTGTTGCTGGCGCGCATGCAGCGCCTGGGCTGGCTCGTCTGGACCCCGGGGCGTGGGCGGGGCAAGGTCTCCACCTTGGTCCTGCGCCAGGACCCCGCCATGCTCCGCACCCAGCAGTTACGCCGTCTGCTGGACGAAGGGGACATGGAAGCGGCCTTTCAAGGCCTGCCCAACGAAGCCCAGGCGCGCATCAAGGAGGCACTGCCGGCCTTTCTCGGCGCGACACCCGGCGGCACCCTCCGCATCCCCTTCTATCGCCCCTTGCACGCATTGGACCCGCAGCATGTCACTCGACGCACCGAGGTTCATCTGGTGGGTCAACTGCTCGAGGGTCTGACGGCATTCGACCGGTACAAGGACTGCATCGTCCCAGCGCTTGCCCACCATTGGGACTGTCTGGAGGACGGCCGACGATGGCGTCTTTGGCTACGACCCGGGTTGCGATTCCACGACGGCCGCCCACTGCGCGCCCAGGACGTACGCGCCACCTTGCTTCGCCTGCGTGACGAAGACGGCCCACATCAAATGCTGATGGCGCATGTCAAGCAGGTGGACATCCAGGGACTGCGAATCGATGTGGCACTGCGAGCGCCGGACCAACTGTTCCTGAATCGGCTGGCCACCCACTGCTGCGCGATCCTGCCCGAGGACGACTGGCTGCGGGACGACTTCGCTCAGCTGCCCATCGGTGCGGGTGCCTTTCGGCTGGTGCGCAACAACGAACACCGGGCCACGCTCGCCGCATTCGATGGGTACTGGGGCGCTCGGCCACTGATCGACGAGATCGACTTGTGGGTGGTGCCGCCTGGCAGCCCCCTGCCGCCGGTCGATCTGAAGCTCGGCACTTCGCGGGCCACCGATCCCAATGGATCCAAGGCCTCATGGACACGGCTGACGCAATGGGAGCAGGGGTGTGAATACGTGCTGCTCAATCCCGCACGCGCTGAATTCGCATCCGCTGCGGCGCGGCGCTCTGTCGGGCATTGGCTGCGGACCCATGTGGCCCTCAACACATTGGGGTCCATGCATCGGTCGGCAACGGGCTGGCTGCCGGGTTGGCGTCATGCGCCAGAGCCGGACCGGCGCGCGGTGGCGGCACCGGCGGTTCCTCGTCAACTGCGGATCGTCACCTACCAACTGGACGATCTGATCGTCCTGGCGCGCAGCGTGCAAGAAGCCTTCGAGCAGGCCGGCGCCACGGTGCATCTGGAGATCCTGACCGCTCCGACCTTCGTGACGCGCACCTGGATAGGGTCCGCGGACGTGGTGATCAGCGGCGAAGTCATGGGCGATGACATCGCCTTCGGATTGCATCACTGCCTATCCGGCGTGTCGCACTTCCATGCGTGGATGGGCGCAGCCATGAAGCGATCGCTGGCGACGACCTGCCGGCATCTCGCGGCAGAGCCTGACGCGGAGAAACGACTGGCCGGCTGGGAAAAGGCGTTTGCCGAGGTGGCCGAGGCCGGGGCCGTCCACCCGATGCGCCACATTCGCCAGCAAGTCGAACATGCGCCGCATTTGGGCGGGGTATCGCTGGCCCGGTGTGGATGGATGGATTTTCGGAAGCTATGGTTACCGGACTGAGCCGCTCGCCAGGCCTGCGGGCATCGGTCTTCTTCAGGCTCAAGCCGACCTTGATTACAGCGGCTGCGCCGGCCGAAACCTTGTTCCCTGCTCACAGGAGATCTCACATGCGCGCAATGATCTTGGCCGCCATGCTGGCCCTTTGTGGTCCAGCCACCGCGCAGGATCAATCGGAAGACGTACTGACAGAGCGAGAACTGCGCGAAGCCTGCTCTTTCGAGGCTTCCGGCGTGCGGGAATGCCTGGAACAACGAAGGGCCGAGAGCGAAGCCACGCTCAAGACGGCGAATGAGTCCATTCTGACGGCGGTCGGCCGCTGGGATACGGATGCCAAATTTGCCAGCCAGACCAGGCAGAAGCTGAGGGAGTCCTCGTCGGCTTTCCTCAAATACCGAGATGCTCAGTGCGCGTTCGCGACCTCATTGGGCGCCGGCGCCATTGGGAACGCACTCGAGATGCGCCGCTTGGCCTGTGTGGCCGAACTCAATCTTCGACGGGCGGCGTCACTGAGAGCCTCTGCTTCGGAGCTGCGTTCGCGCCAGTGAGCTGCCCCAGTTTCATGGCAATCACGGCGCGCTGTACAACTCCCTACGCTCGCATCAATCCATCTGCTCCCGCATCTGCTTCGCCTTGTCCCGATAGAACTTGGCTGACGCCTTGTTCCCCGCGCGCTCAAACCGGTCAGCCGCTTCAGACGCAGCCTTGGCCGCTTGTTCAAACGACTGGAGGATCAGAGCGCGGTCATTCGTCTCAACCAGCTTGCCGCTGCGAAACGCGCCCGCGCCAAAACCTTGCCCGGGCTCGTCCAGCACCCCCAAGGCCAGCTCGCCTTTGGACACGCGGCCGAAGAACATGCGTTTGACGGCCGCTCCGTCCTGCTCCTTCAGCACCCCAAGCCCATGGGCCGTGTCGTCAGTGCAATCGCCATCCCACCGCATCGACGATGCGGCCCAGCCCTCAGGGGGCGTCAAGACGCGGCAACCCGCCCAAGTGGAGACACTCGTGGCCATCAAGGCCGCCACCACCATCACGGAGCGAAGGCGTGGATCAAATTTCAGCATGGAGACCCCGGTTCCTTTGCATGCAGTATGACCCAAGCGACTGTGAGCCTGGCGCAAACAGCGCCGCCCGCTGACAGCGTCAGGCCAAGGTCCGTGCAGTTGGCAGATTGATCAAGAACTCCGCCCCACCCACTTCCCGATTGCTGGCTCGAACGGCACCACCGTGCAGTTCCACCACCGCTTTGACAATCGCCAGCCCGAGGCCATATCCGCCACGTTCCGCTGAACGCCGGACAAAGGGCTCGAACAAGGAGGCCCGCGTTTCTTCATCCAGCCCCGGACCACTGTCACTGACGGTGATGGCCCCGTCGCCCTGCAGGCCCACGGTCACGACGTCGCCAGCATCACACACCGAAATCGCGTTATCGACCAGGTTGGCGAGCGCCACCTCCACCAGGTTCGCGTCTCCGATGATCTCCAGCCGTTCGGGCTGAATGTTGAATTCCAACGCCACGCCCCGCGCGCTGGCCACGGGCTCACGGCTGATCGCCACCCGGTGAACGCAGCCCACCAGATCCACTCGATCCTTCGGCTCTGTGCGACTACCGATGCTCATCAAGGTCAGCAATTGGTTCACCAGCTCCGTCAGCCGCTTCACATCTCCGACCAACTTGTCCTTGGTCTGTCCCTCGTCCAGCATTTCCAGTCGAGTGCGCAACACCGTCAGCGGTGTCCGCATCTCATGCGCAGCGGCGGACAGAAAGAATCGACGTCTCGTCTGCACTTCGTCGGCGCGTGAAATCATTCGATTGAGCGCCCGCACGAGGGAGAGGACCTCCACCGGCAGCCCGCGTTCGGGCAACTTGCGGTCCAGGCGGTCCAGATCCAATGACTCCGCCAGACGTGTGATGCGACGGATCTGCGAGAAGTTGACCGCCAGCACCAGCATGAACAGCCCGAATGCCACGGCGGTCCCGATCACGAATATGCGGCTGTAGGGCCAGGTGAACTTCTGGAAGATCACCAGCAGGCTGTCCCGCTGGTTGGTCAGCGCATTCTTCAACCCCGAGTATTCGAAGTAGTAGCTGTAGTTCTGGCAGGAACCATACTGAAAGCCAGCCAGCCCGTCAGGGCGAGATTCCGCCTGATGCAGCATGCTGGCGCAATACTCCGGCCTCGACAGTCCAGCCCGGAAGGCCTCAATCCTGGGAATGTCCGCCTGCTCGTAGAACAGCGGGGTTGATGCCGTGCCGAAGGTGCGATCCCCGACGCGAACGAAGTAACGGAAGTCGGGATTACGCTCCCTGACGCTCTTGAGCAGGTCATTGCTCGCCAGCCGCTGAACCGAACCGGGCCGCTCCCGCTCATCGATGCTGGCATTGGCCAAGGCGGCCGCCACCACCGATTGGGTGCTGGCCAAGGGCGCCTCGGGCAGCTCTTGCAGGGTATTGATGACAGGATAGACCCCGAGGTAGTAGATGCCCAAGGCGGCAAGCACCAAGGTAATGATGACCGTCTGGCCGAACAGCGAGCGGTGCAAAGAGCGCAGGATCATCGGAGTCTCCTCACGGGAAGCAAAATTGTGCCGCACTCGCCACGTCAGCGGCTTGGCGGCGCAGAAATGGCCGACACGGGTGGGAAGGGCTCGGGATGCCGCCCCCCCGTGGCGTCCCGCTGACGCGATTCAGCCACCATGTCAGCCAGCGCCCGATACACCGCAGTGGCCCGCTGCCGGTCTCGCCACACGGACAACGCCGCCACGGCCTGTGCCAGGCTGGGGGGCGGCGCGCCTCCGGTGCTGCTGTCGTTCGGCCCGGGATAAAGCACCTGAAGCACCGCCACCCGCAGCAGCGACTCGGCAATGCGCTCCTGTCCGGAGCGGGCAAACACGCGCGCAAAGAGCAGCCGCTCGCCCGGCGGCAGTGCCGGCTGCAACTTCAAGCGCGCCTCCAGCTGCGCCTGCTCGCTGGGATTCAGGCCCTCTCCTTGGGCCTCCACCAAGGCGCCCAGCAAATGCAGCCCATGGTCATCCAAACGTCCACCGGCCAGCGCTTCCAGCAACTGCTGCCGGCGTGTGCTGGCGCGCCCCTGCTGCATCAGCCCTCGCGCCACCAACGCATACATCGAGTCCTGAGATTGGCGAATGCGTGGCTCCAGCGCCAACAGCTCGACGTCCAATTCGTCCGTGATCTGCGCGTCAGCGAGGAAGAACTGGCGCAATGGCGTCACTTCCGCAGGCTCTCCGGGCACCGGATCGCACCCGGGCAATGCCGCCAGGAGTTGGGCACGTCCACCGGGGTCCCCTTCGCCCACCGTCAGGCTCTCGCGCCAGCGCTCACGCAGGCGTCCACGGGCCGACGCAGCCTCATGCGCGGTTACTCCGGGCCCGGGCCGGGCCGTGCCTTCCTCGAGCAGCGCCTGCCATGGCCCCTCCTGCGGCGTGAAGCTCTGGCCGGATTCAGGCTTGAGTCGGTCCGGCAGGCGCTCCCGCACAGCAGCCGGCATCACAGCGCTCTGTCGATACATGTCGAACAGACCGGGGAACAATCCGCGCAAGGCATAAGCACCGTTGCCGGGCCGGGCTGTGCGACCCATCTCCCACATCGACTCCAGCCAGTCCACGTCGTCCAGATCGACACCCGCGGCTTGAGCCACTGCCGTCGCGCGCTCGGTGTGCCCGATCAGTCGATCAGCCAGTCCGAGCAAGGTGGCGGCCTCCCGGTCACCACTCTGGGCCGTCACATACGGGGCAAGATCCTGCGCGAAGGCGGCAAGGTCCTGATCTTGCAGATCCTGGGCCAGGAGTCCGCTCAGATAGAGCGGGCTGTCGGGCACCGCCCTGAGGAGCGCACGGTATCGCTGTGCGACTTCAACCGGCTCAGTCGCGCCCCCTCCTGCATCGCCCAGCACATGATGGCGGTAGAACCGGGTCGCCTGTGCCACATCGGGATGTGCGAGTGCCAGGAACTGTTGAGCCGCTCGCCGACGCTGCGCGTCAAAACGCGCCGTGACCTGGGGCAGCTGCATTGGCGTTGCATTGGGCATTTCGCGAAGTGCATCCTGCAAAGCCACCCAGGCCTCATAGGCCGCATCGTCATCATGCGCGTACCACGCCCGCAGGAAGACCGGCAGTTGCGTGGCCATCGGCATCTGGCTGGCAAAGCGGTCCGCCATGCCCAGCAACAGAGGCTGCCCCTCGGGCGGAGCGTCCAGCACCATCAAGCGACGCAGGTTGCCGGCAGACGCATTCGGCATGCCGAACTCGTCGCCCGGTGTGGACAACGCCGTCATGCGTGCCGTGACCGACAGCAGCCGTTCCTGCTGGGCGCGGCTCATGGGTGAGCGCAACAGTCCCCGCAGCAGCGTGTCCAGGTAGGACGACCCAGGCTCGCCCTGCTCCAGCCTTTGCACCATGCGCTCCAGCATTGCCAGTTGCTCATCAACGCTGAACCTTGCAAACGCGGCGTTGGCCGCATCGGGCTCCGCAGTGGCGGTCCGGCGCAGCGCGCCCTCGGGAATCGGATACCCCGCACGCGTCGTGAGCAGGTCCATCAAGGTGGCGCTGTCAAACAGCGGGCGACCCAGGCTTCGCTCCAGCATCTCGAAGCTCACCGCATCCCCTCGATAAAGGTCGAACAGGACCTCGTCCCGAAACGGAGAACGCTCCAGCGGATGGATAAACAGGGCATCCAATTGATCGGCAGCCAGGCGGCCAACCGCGCTGCGGACTGCGGCAATCCACGCCCCCAGCGCCCCGGGAGGCTGGACCGCATTGGCCTGCTGCGCCTGCCGCCCGGCTGTTTCGGCAGCCAATGCCTTTTGTGCAATGGTCTTCAGCGCGTCGTCATCCCGCCGTATCAAGGCCAGCACCAGGCTCAAGCCGGACTGCTCCTGATCGGCGGCCTGCTGGCTCAACGCGAGCAGCGGCCAGTCCGGCCCTTCGAACGCATGCACGCTACGTCCTGTGCGATTGGCCTCGGCGCGGCGGTCCGCCTCGAAGCTTCGATCGTGGACCAGTCGGCGCTGCAAGGCGTCCTCCAGTTCCGGCAGGCCGGCCTGGGCAGCCACATGTTCGGCCAGTCGGCGATTGACGCGCATCAGCGTCTGCATCCGAATGTGATCCGACAAGGGACGGGCGGCGTCGACCTGGGCGAGAGTCTCTGCAAACAGCTGCTTCCACGCCTTCAGTGCATCGTCCGATGCCTGGGTGTCCTGAGGCCAATTGAGCAGGACGCCTTCGAGCAGTGTCGGCAGGTATTGCGCCGCATCAAGCGTGGTGCTCTCGGACTGCGCATCGCTCAGCAGCGGCTGACGGCGCAACAGGCCAACCAAGCCATGCCAGTAGGCGTCCCAGGCCAAGGCGGATTGCCCCTGGCGTTCACGCAGGATGGAAGCGGCCACGAGGGTGGCCACATCATCCGGATCCCGCAGCATGGCCAGGCGATAGCTGGCCAGGGCCCCGTCGATCCGGCCCACTTCCGCATACGCGCGGGCGCGCAGTGCGGCGACGTTGGTCAGGCCGCCGTTATCGTCCACCATCGCGAAGGCGCGCTCCGCCCCCGCCACATCGCCCTGCGACAGCATCGCGCGAGCCAGGTCCACATAAACGTTAGCCGCAAAGTCCTGGCGAAGCGCCACCAGGCGACGCCCGAAAGCGATCTTTCGTGGCAGGTCGGCAGCCCGTGCGCGTCCTCCGTCGGCGCCGCCCTTCTGCTCCGAACTCAGGGCAATCAGTTGCCGCAGCACGGCGGCACGCTGGTCTTGGGCGATCGGCAGTGCCGCCTCATACGCGCGCATCTGCAGGGCCGGGTTCTCCTGGGCCCATGCAATGTCCGCCACCAGCGAATTGAAGCGGACGTCGTCGCCCGATTCGGCAATGCGCGTGAGCACCTGCCTCAATGCCCAGGACAGTCGCGAGGCTTTCAAGCCCAGGGACGTGTCGCCGTCGTCGCGGCCATCCGGGTCCGCGCCGAACAGATCCAGCAGCCCACTGACAGCCGTGCTGAATTCACCAGGGGTCTGGGCCCGCAAGGCCGATTGCTGCAGCAGCGCGGCGGCTTCCAGCGTCTTGCCATCGCGTTTGAGTGCATCGGCCAGTTGCAGCAGGCTGTCACTGTCACCCGGCGACTGGGACAGTGCCTTGCGGTAGAGCACCAGCGCCGGGCCGGACTGGCCCGCGGCTGCATAGATGCCGGCCAGGTAACGGCTGTTCTCGGCGTCGCCCAGTCGCGTGTGAGCCCGAAGCTCGGACACGATCTCGCCCATCTCTCCCGGCAATGGGTCCGACGCCCCCTCCGCGCCCGGTCTCGTTGCGGGCTGCTGCAGCAGGGTCTGCAGGGCCTGGCGGAGGTAGTCCGGCGCGCCCTCCGGGTCCACGCGGGCAAGACTTCGCAGGGTGCGTACCAGCGCCGGAGCATCGCGCATCCGCGCATACGCCCGTGCCAATTGCTCCAGCCGCGCCTGCTCGCTCAGCCGCCCCTGCTTCGCATAGGTCTGCACAGCGGTTTGAACACCAGGGCCGTCAAAGCTGGCAATGCGCAGGCTCAGCAACAGGCTGATGTCGTCGCTGGAGGCTTGTCCGCGCTCCTGGCGAGCCTGCAACTCGTCGGCCAGCGCAGAGATCTGTCCCAGACGCTTGGCCGCACTCACCACCTTGCGCTCCAGAAAGTCCTTTCGCACCGGCAAACGGGCGCGGGCCCATAGCGCCCGCCATTGCGCCAGTGCCTGCGCTTCCTGCCCGGTGGACGACAGCAGCTCGGCGACATGAGCCTGCTGGTCGTCATCCAGGGCGCCGCCCGCCGCCTGGAAGCCCTGCAGAACCGACAAGGCGGTCGCCTGGCGTCCCAGTCGTTCGTAGCCTTCCGCCACCTCGGGCATGTCCGGACTGGCATCGGACAGGCCAGCGCGCCAGGTGTCCAGAATCGCCAGCGCTTGCGCTTCCTCGCCCTGGTCGAGATAGCGCTCGAACAGAAGGCCCCGGGTGGCCCGAGTCAGATCCGGTGAGCCCGGCATCTGCCGCAACAGGTCCATGGCAGGTTCCGCCAAGCCGCGGGCGATCATGCTGCGCGCCCCCGCAATCACCGCGGGCGTGTGGTCACGATTGCGTGGCAGCCACTGCCGATACACCGCCAGCGCACCGGCCCGATCGCCCTGGGCCAGCCGCATCTCCGCCAGCGATTCGACCCACCGCACCTGGCCGGGTTGCTCGGCCATCAGGCGGCCATACTCACGCTCCACCTCTGCGGTGCGGCCGGTGGCCTGCAGCACGGCCAGCAGACGCTGGCGCAGTGCCGGGTCTGATGATCGCTGGACGCTTGCCAGCGCTTCATCGGTGCGTCCCAACTCCAGCAGCAGGTCCACGCGCACCTGGGTGAGATCCGCTGACGGGGGCCGCCGTGCCAGCGCATCCACCGCGCCTGCCAGATCCTGCCCGGCACGCCAGGCCTCCACCCACACGGCCAGCGCATAGCGGGTTTCCGACGACGATCCGCCCCGCTCCACGGCCAGCCCTGCATGATGCTTGGCGCGGGCGACATCGCCCGCTCGCAGCGCCCAGTCGGCCATCCTCACTTCAGCCTCCCAGGCCGCAGCACGGGGGAGACCCGTGGTCGTCGTCGGTGCAGACTCCACCAGGGCCAAGGCCCGGGCGGGTTGGCCCAGCAGGCCCAGCACCAGTGCCGCGCGCCAACGAAGGGGGCTGGACGCGTGCTGCGCAAAACGCTCCAGGGCGGCGGAATCGCCCGTTGCCGCCTGCATCACGGCAATGCGCAGCCCCAGGGTCTCGCGCGCTCGTGTGTCCGCAGTCGCCTCTCGCGCCTTGCTCAGCCACACCAGCGCCTGGCGCGGTTGTCCCCCCGCGTCCAGAAGTTCCCCCTTGAACCGCCAGGCGTCCCGGGATGGCTGCGCGGCCAATGCGCGGTCCACGGTCGCGGCCGCATCGGTCCATCGGCCCTCACGCCACTGGAGCCGGGCGATCAGCAGCAGCAACCGGGCCCGCTCCGCTGGTGCTGCCGCGGCGGCCTGAGCCTCCAGCGTCCGATAGGTCTCACTCAGTTGCCCCGCCAATACGGCGCGGTCGTACTGCTGATCAGCTTCCAGCGCGGCGACGTCATCCGCAGCACCGCTGCCTGCGATGGATCGAGCCAGGGGCCGGCCTGTGGCGGTCTGCAAGGGCGCCGCAGCATGCAAAGCGCCGCAAGCCAGGGCCAAGGCCAGGCACATCGGGGTCAAGCGCCAAGGACGGTGTGCAGTCATGCGGATGTCCGGCGCCGGGGCCAGCGCCGATAGAGGAGTTCGATGAAATAAATCGCCACGCCCAGAACGGCCAGCCAAGGCCACAGGTTCAAGGGGGCGCCCACGCCGTCCGTGCGGCCGGTCGGCAGTTGCGCTGGGCGCAGTTCGTCGGCAGGCACCGTCCTGCCGCCTGAGCGCGTCACAAGCGGGTCGAGCGCCAGGGCTCGCCCCGTCGAGAGAGCGCCCGGGCCCAGCAGGTCCGAACCCGCCACATCCACTGCCCAGGCCACATCGTTCCCGACGCGGGCCTCCAGACGCGCTGTCTCTTCTGGCGCCCAAGGCAGCTCCAGCGTAAAGAGTCCGGGTGCCACGGCCTGCGGCGGGGGCAGTGGATCGCCCGGTCCGGCGGTGCTGGCGCCCCCCACCCTCCGAAGCGATGGAGACGCCCCGGAGGTGCGCACCGTGACCTCAAGCTGGTCAAACCGGCGGCGCAGCGTCATGGCAACCTGCGGCTGCGCCCCCGCGGTCTGGCCCAGGGCCCGCGACAGCCATTGGCCGTAGTCCGACCAGGTCCGCCAGGGCTGCGTACCGGCTCCGAAGGGCTCGGTCATGAAGGTGGTGACGCGGCCGGCGCCATATTGCCAGCTCGACAGCAGCGGCGCGCCGTCGCTGGACCGCAGCCAGTGCTCGGCCTCCGGCCGTGCGACGGCGGAGGCATAACCGGCCAACGCGGGCGGCATGCTGCCCACGTCGCGCCACCAGCGGGGCGTCACCGAACGGTCCAGATCCACGGTGCCGGTGTGATAGAGCGGCTCGGGCTTTTGTTGAGGCTGCTTGAAGTCCAGCTCAACGGTGCTGAACTCATCGCGGACGGCGTAGAAGCGCCCTTGCCCCAGGCGGGCCCAGGTCGCCATGATGGATTCACCTGAGGGATCGCCGCCCACCAGCACCGACGAGACGCTCACATGGGTCTGCGCAATACGCCGGATCAGTTGCTGATAGCGGTCGGACTCCACCCCGCCATCCGACAGCACCACCAAGTGCTTGTAGCGGGCCTGCGTATTCTTCAGACCGTAATACGCCTCCTCCAAGGCGGCATACAGCATCTCGGTCGCCCCCTGGGCCTGGAGACGCGAGATGGCGCGCTCGATGTCCGGGATGTTCTTCGCCGGCTGCATCGGTGCCACCCACTGGCGACCGCCGTAGAACTCGACCACGCCGACGCTGTCCGCCGCCGTCAAGCGCCGCACAGCCAGGCGCGCGACCTGCTTGGCCAGTTGCAGCGGCCGGCCGCGCATGGAGCCGGAGGTATCCACCACGATCGCCAGCGCGATGCTGGGTTGCTCATTGCGCTGCTCCGGTTGCAGGCGCACCGGCAAGGCCTGCCCCAGGGGCTGTTCGCTGTAGCGGCCATCGCCGAAAGCCGCGTCCCCGCCGGAGACGAACAGACCCAGCCCCTGCTCGCCGACAGCGCTCAGCAAACGCTGTTGCACGGCCTGCGGCAATTGAGCGGCGGGGACGTCGTCCAGCATGATCAGATCCGGCGTCCCGCGGTTGCCGGGGGGCATCGAGCCCTCACGCAAGGGCGGCAGCCACTGGGCCAACTCCGCAGCCAGCCGGTCCGGCGTCGTGGCCGTCACCTCCAGGCTGTGGTCCAGCAGCGACTGGAGCCGCTGGGCACCTTGACGCTGCATGCCCTGCACATACAGCACCCGACGCGGCGACTGCACCGCAATCTCTGTGTCAAAGGTCTTCGCCGTCCGCTGGGCCTGCGCACCACCGGCCGCACTCAGGCTCAGCTGCAAAGGCAGGAAGCCCGCGGCCTGCCCCGGCAGCTCAAGCGTCTGCGTCCACCGCTGATGCAGGTCAAATGGTGCAGAGCGGGCCAGCACACGGCCGGTGGAGGACGCAGCCAGCACCAGGCCTTGTCCATCGCCCTCCAGGTCCACATGCAGCAGCACGCGCTCACCGGCGCGCGCAGGCTCCGCCTGGACCGCCACCACGAACGGGGCTCTCGGCCCCGTTGGCAGGGTGACCTGGTTGAGCACCACGTCACGCCGCTGAAGGGCCTCGGCGATGCGCGCCCAGTGGGCATCCGCCGCGGCCGCCTGGCCAACGACGGTGATCGCACCCCCGTGCGTCGGCAGCCTCTCCAGGGCCGACTGCACGGACATCGACAGCGATGCCGCGGGCAGGCCGGTCAACACCTCATGCCGCTCATCCGGCAGCCCGAACGCAAGCTTCGTTCCCCCTCGCTGCAGCAGCGTGGCGTCCGGATGCGACGCCACCAGCGCACGAGCCAGTGCAGCCGCACGCTCACGCTCCGCCTCGGTCAGGTGTGCCTGCTGGTCCACCACGATCACCTGCGGTACCGGTCCACCGGGCCGCAGCATGCTGGGCTGCGCGAGCGCCAGCACCACACAAGCCAACACCGTCAGGCGAAGCCCTCTGCGCACACGATCCGCCCCACGCGACCACCACCAGAACAGCGGCAGCGCCAGCAGCAACCATCCGGCCTGCGGATGCAACAACGACATCATCACTCTGTGATTCCTCGGCGCCTAGCGCGCTCGATCAGGGCATGCGACCGCGTTGGACCAGGTGCCACTCCAGCAGCAGCAGCAGGGTCGCCAGCACCAACAACCATTCGGTCATCCAGCGGCGCCAGAGGGGCGCCAAAGTCCAGGATTCGTCCGCATGGGCCTTCGCGGGCGGCGCGGCCTGGGCAGCGGCCAGCGTCTGCGCCTCATCCAGCAGTGAGACCGCCACCGGCTGCCCGTCCACCAGGCGCTCACCGGCCTGAGCCAGATAAGGGTCACCCTGCCCCGGCAGGTCGAGACGCAAACTCCGCGCATCCGGCTCTATTCCGAGCCGATGACCGGCACGCGCCTGGCTGATCCACGGTGGGGGGGATGCCAGCCAGTGCAGACTGCGCGCCACCAGCACCGGCATGGCGGCGGTGCGGGTGAACCCCTGACCCTCATCAAACAGTTCGCGCCACAAGGAGACCTCGCGGCGAGACCCGTCCGTCACCTCCACTCCGATGGCGCGATTCATGCGATCCGCCAGCGCCCCGGCATCCAGCCCCGCCAGCCCCAGCGCTGCGGCATCCACCGGGGCCTGCAGGCCAGACGGATTCGGGACCGTGAAGCGAAAGGCGTTGGACTGCCGATCCGCAGCGACCAGCCGCAGGGTCGGCTTGCCGGCGTCCGCTGGCGAGAGGGGCCCGCTCACCACCACCTGGGCCTGCGCCATCGGCACCAGTTGCAAGGACGGATCCTGGCGCACGACCGCGGTGAGCGACTCGGGCACGCCCGGGCCGACGGCCACTGCCACGCGCCGGGCCGACGGCAGGACCAGCGAGGCCGAATCATCGGCCGGGAAGGCGTCGCCCTCACGCAGCGCCACCCGCAAGGTGCGACCGTCGGCCGGCATGTCGTGCAGCAACCATGCACCGCTGCTGATCGGCTGGGCAGCCTCCGGTCGGAAGCTTTGACCGTTCAAGGTCCAGGCCAGAGCGCCCGGGCCTGGCGCCGGACCTTCGCTGGCGGCGGTGCCCACCAGAACATCCACGCGGTCCCAATGCCCGGACTGGGCCGGACGCACCCCCAGCGACACCACGCCGCGGTTGCGGGGTACCGCCGGCGCCTCATAGCCCCAGATCAGGTTCGGCCCGCTCCCCTGGGATGCGGTCCGCATCACGGCGGCAGCTCGGGCCCCGTAGTAATGCAGCTGGACCTTCTCGCCCCCCTGGCGAGCCGGCAATCGATCCACCCAGTTGGAGAAGGCGGACGGACGCACCTGCGCCGTGACGGATCGAAGTCTTGCTTCCAGCAACGCAAGCGGCTCACCCGGCGCCAGCAGACGCACGGCCACCGCCTCGCCCAGCACCACCTCACGCTCGGCCGCGGGCACACGGGCCGCATCAGCCAGCAGCGCCTGTTGTGCCAGGGCCCAATGGTCCCCGGGGGTCAACAGCACTGAGTTGTCCAGGTAGAAGAGATGGTGGTCACGCTCTTGCGCCTGGGGCACGACAGGCCCGGCTGCAGCCCACCACAGCGACAGCACCAGCGCCAGGCTCAGCAGATAGGCCAGCAGTCGACTGAAGCGTGCCATCAGCACCCGCGGTTGGAGCTCTCCCTCGGCCAGACGCCACAACACCGCCGCCGGCAAGGCGACCACGCGCGGCTGCACCCGCAATCGCTGCAGCCACCACAAGGCAGCCGCCAGCGCGATCGCGCCTCCATAAGCCAACCAGGCGGGGAAGACGGAGAAGCTCACAGCAGCACCCCGCCTTCGCTGAAGACAGCGGTCAGCTGGGGCAACACCGGCGCCTGCGCGTCAATCAGCACCAGGCCCGCACGGGCCGCAGCCGCAGCGGTGACGAGTCGCTGCTGGAACTCGGCATGCAGCGCCACATAGCGCTCCACCAGCGCGGGCGTGAGGGTCAGCGATTTCGGCGCCGCCGACTCTCCGTCGGAAATGCGGACATCTCCATGCAGATCGGGATGCAGCAGCGGGTCGCCATCATGGGCTCGCGTCATCTGCACCAGCAGCAGTCTGTGAGGCACCTGCCCCAAGGCCTTGACCACAGCGTCAACACCGGCCGGGTCGAAGAAGTCGGAAATCACCACGGCCAGTCCGCGCCGCAGCCCCATGGCGGAGAACGCCACCAATGCATCCGCGAGCCCCGTATCGCCCTGGCGCGAATAGCTGGTCAGGGTCTCCATCACGCGGCTGAGTCCCTGGCGTCCCGACATGGCACGGGTGATGGGTCCCAGCGACCGTGCGAACGGGAGCAGGCTGACCGAATCCTGTTGGTTCAGCGCAATGGCGGCAATCCCCAGCGCCGTCTGCATGGCGGCATGGATGCGCGGCGGGGTCTCGCAGTACATGCTGCTGGAGACATCCAGCAGCACATAGACGGGCAGATCTTGTCGTTCTTCAAACACCCGCACAAACGCCTTGCCCAGACGCCGGTAGATATTCCAGTCCACGGCACGCAGGTCGTCCCCTTCCACGTACGGCTTGAAGTCCGCGAAGTCGATGCCTTGGCCACGAGCCGTGCTGCGCTGTTCGGCCAGGCGTCCTCCGCGTTGCGCCTGCGCGATGCGCAGCACAAACGCCTCCATCGCCGCGATGAATTCGACGTCAAACACGGTCTTGGCATCCGGCGGTGAGTCGGCGAAGGTAAGGTCACCCTCGGCAGGCATGGGAACGCGCACGCGGCGCAGGCGCTTCATCCAGCGGATCATCGGCGTGCTCTCAAGTCAGTGTCGGCCGGTGCCGGCTGGCTCGCCAGCGGCGCCGGAGTCTGTGCCTCACGGGCGAAGTAGTGGCGCAACAGGGCGCGGTCGCTGGCGGTGAGTGCGGGTGGGGGAGGCAGCGCTGCATCGCCAGCCAGATGACCTCGTTCCGCCGCCTGCACCGACGTGCCCTCCCGGCCTTGAGGGCGGCCCTGCTGAAGTACGCTGACCACCGGGCCTGGGCTGGTCTGGCCCTGGACCTGGTCCCGCATCGGGCGCGCCAGCATCAGCGTGGCAAAACCGCGGCCGGACTTGGGCCCGGCCTCCTCGCCTTTGCGCGAGCCGTTGTTCTGCCCTTCACCGCTGCCCTTGCCGTCGTTCTGTCCGTCATTGCCGCCCTTGCTGCGACTGTTGTTCTGGGGCTGACCCTGCTGGGAGGACCCCGACGACTTCTCAGCGGCAGGGGGCTGCGAACCTCTTTGGGACGGCGCCTCCTGCTGACTGCGCGAGCGCGCGTCCCCAGCGGACGTCGAGGTCTGCGAATCGTCCTGGCTCGCGCCCGGTGGGGAAGCTTCTGCACGCGGACCCGGCTGGGGCGGACTGGGCGTCTGGGCCCCCGGCTCCCTGCGGAGACCGCCGGTCGGTGGTGCGGCACCCGCTGCCGCGTCGGCCGCCGCCATGGCCGCCGCTGAAGGACTGGGGGGCGCGTCCCCGGAGGGTGATCGGGGTGCGGCGGCTGTCGAGGTCCCGGTGCCCGGGCCACCAAGGGCTGCGGCGCCTGCGACTGCCGTGCCGGCTGGCTCACGGTCCCCGAACGCAAGCGCGCCGACGCCGGCCCCGTCCGGTGGTGCCGTCTGAGGCGCGGGCGCGGTCGGTGTTCCAGGAACGCCCGAGGCTCGCACCGCCTGGGGGGAGGATGCGGAGAGATCTGCACCCGCGCTGAATCGTCCCTCCTGGACTGAAGGGGGGGCCGCGACGGCGGCATCCCGCGTCGGGAGCCACCCCGCGCCGATGCCCATGAGCAGCGCTGCCGGCAGGCACCAGCCGCGTCGGCGCAGCGCGCTCAGGGGTGCGACGGGCAGCGGCTGCGCGCCCTGCGACAGCGCCTGAGCCACCCACGGCGCAGCCTCCTGCAAGGCTGCCTGTTCAAAGCCGTTTCGCTGCGGCGCAGCCAGCAGGGCAGCGCAGGCCGTCAAGCGGTCCTTGAGGGCCAACTGCTGATCGAGCAGCGCCAGGGCTTCGCCGCGGCTGACATGCTGGCGACTGCGGATCAGCCCATAAGCAGCGCCGCCGACCAGCCATGGCACCAGCACGCTGGCCACGACCAGGGGCAGCCACAGCGCTGCCAAGCGGCCGCCGGACAGCAACCACAAGGCGGGCAGTCCCAACGCGGCGGGAAAGGCCCAGCCCAGGGCCCGATCAAGGGCTTCGCGGCGTTGCGTCGTCTGAAGGCGTCGACGGCCCGCTGCCTCCAGGGCATCCAGTTGCAGGGCCAGCCGCTGCCACTCGCCAGGAAGATCGGACCGACCGGAATCAGGCATGGAGGTCATGAGCGCTCGCGCTGGCGGATCCGGATCAGAGGCGTTCGTGCGGACGCTTGACCGCCGCCACCGCGGCGGCCACCAGCGCCTCTGCATCCACACCGCTGGCGCGCGCGCCGAACTTGGGAACCAGGCGATGGCGCAGGACATCCGCGGCCACCCGCTCCACATCCACGGCGCTCACGATGAAGCGGCCGTCCAGCAAGGCCTTGACCTTGGCCGCCATCATCAGTCCCTGCACCCCACGGGGCGACGCCCCGAGCGACACATGGCGCTCCACCAGATCCGGCGCGTAGGCACTGCCCGGCTGGGTCGCCATCACCAAGCGGATGGCGTAGGTCTTGGCGGCCTCGCTCACCGGGACCTGGCGGACCAGCGCCCGCATGTCGCTGATGGCCTGGGCATCCGACACCGCCTTCAATTCAATCTGCTCACCGCTGGTCGTGCGATCGATGATGCTGTGGTAGTCCTGCTCGGTGGGATAGCCCACCACCAGCTTGAACAGGAAGCGGTCCAGCTGCGCCTCGGGCAGCGGGTAGGTGCCTTCCTGATCCACCGGGTTCTGGGTGGCCATGACACAGAAGGGCTGCGGCATCACCAGCGTGCGGCCGCCCACGGTGATCTGGCGTTCCTGCATCACTTCCAGCAGCGCCGACTGCGTCTTGGGGGTGGCCCGGTTGATTTCGTCGGCCAGCACCAGATGGGCGACGATCGGCCCTTGTTTGAAGACCAGCTCATGACCGCCGCCCTCGCGTTCGGTCAATACCGTGGTGCCCACGATATCGGCCGGCATCATGTCCGGGGTGAACTGGATGCGGGAGAAGCTCAGGCTCAGTGCCTGGCTGATCGAGTTGACCAGCATTGTCTTGCCCAACCCCGGCACCCCTTCGAGCAGGACGTGGCCGCCGGCCATGAGCGCGGTCAGTACACCGTCGATCACGTCCGCCTGGCCCACCACCATCCGCGAAATCTCTTCACGGATACGGGCATAGGCTTGCCGGAACTCGGCGGCTTGATGACGCACGGCGTCGACCTCGTTCATATTCATAGAAGGGGACATTCGGAGGGTTGTGGGGGCTGGATGCCTGCTGCTGCGAAGCATGGCACCACTGCATTGCCGCAAGCTGGCGCAGCCACCCGTTGCAGCGGATTGGGTGCGGCCCTCGCCGGGCCGGTGCGGGCTGGTTCGGGCTGCGATCTCAGTGATCGGAGAGGCGGTAGCCCAGGCCGCGAATCGACTGGATCCGAACCTGGTCCGTCATCCGCGACAAATGCCCCCGAAGCCGCGAGATTTGGGATTCCAGTGAATTGGTATTGACGGATTTGTCATATCCATACACCCGCAGTTCCAGCGCCTCGCGCTGCACCAGCATGCCGGGTCGCGCCATCAAGGCCTCCAGCACCAAGGCCTCGCCGCGACGCAGGACCAGCGGCACATCGTTGATGAAAAACTGGCCGTGATCGATGTCGTGGCGCAGGGGCCCGAACACCCGCACCTGGGCGGGCACTTCAAGCGGATGCCGAAGCACGTTGCGGATGCGGGCCAGCAATTCGCGGGGCTCGAAGGGCTTGACGACGTAGTCGTTGGCGCCGCCCTCCAGGCCGGCCACCCGATCGTCAATCCCGGCCATCGCCGTGAGCACGACAAATCGCTGGGGTTTGCCGATCTGCTCCACGAACGTCATCAGGGACACCCCGTCCCCATCGGGCAGCATTCGATCGAGCAGCACCAGGTCAAAACTGCTGTCGCGCAGGGCATTTCGACCTGCGGCCAGCGTCGCGGCCACATCAACCACAAAGCCCTGGCGCTGCAAATAGCCCACCAGGGTCTCGGCGACATCAACGTTATCTTCGACCAGGAGCAGTCGCATGGATCAGATTTCCGGCCCCGTGGGCCTGCAAAGTGACAGCGGGCCAGGACGCGCCGGGCGCCTTCAGAGGCGCCAGGGACGCGTCCCGGCCGGTGGCGCGGATCAGAACGAGTAGCTTAGCTCCGCCGACAGCGTCCGCCCCGCCACGTTGTAGCGGCCGGCGTCATACGGCAGGCCCCCCACCACCACGAAAGGTGGTTTCTTGTCGAACAGATTGCGGGCGGCCACCGCCAGACGGACCTGCTTGGTGAGGCTGTAGCCGGCAGTGAGATCAAAGGTCAGATAGGACGACACACGCTTGGTGTAGTCCGGGTTGGTGACCACGCCGGCGGCGGTCAGACTCTCGTAATCATTCAGGTAGCTGGGTGTGTAGTAGGCCCACAGCATGGCGCTGAACTCATGTCGATACCAGCCCACGGACCCCACCACCTTGTACCGGTCGGCGCCCTGCAGCTTGCCCAGGGTGGATACCGGCTGCCCGTTGGCAAAGCCCTGCGTCTGGGCTTTCAGGTTGTCCACCACCGTGATCCGAGGCTCGAAAGTCTCGTTGCCCACGGTGAACAGATAGCTGGCTTCGTACATGATGGACGAATAGGTGGAGCCGACAATGTTGAAGGTCATCTGCCGGGCTTCAGTGATCTTGCCGTTGGCGTCCCGCGGATAGAACTGAGACAGCAGCAGGGTATCTTCCACTCGCATCAGGCGGGTCAGGTCGCGGGGATTGGCGAACTGGTTTTTGATGCGGGTGCGAGACCAACTGGCCGACAGGTTGAGCCCACGCAGCGCATCTTCGGGCTGCCAGTTGATGCTGAGATTGGTCTGCTGGGAGGTCTCCGGCTTGAGGTCGGGATTCGGCGCCACCGTGCTGCGAACCTGATAGGCGTTCGTGCCATTCCAGCAATCCGACGTGCAGGTGTACCCAGGATCGTTGAAGATGATGGTGCTGTAGTTCTGCGTACCGCTCAGATTGAACAGCTGGGTGTACGGAGGCGCTTTGAAGCCCTGGGTGCGCTTGGCACGCACGGTGAGCGTGTCCACCGGCTGCCACATCAGTCCGAAGGCCGGCGTGGTGTGGGCGAAGACGTTCTTGCCATAAATCAGTTGCCCACCCAGGTCAAAGGGAACGTTGTCGACGGTGCCGATGGCGCCGCTGGTGCTGTAGGTGTCACGCCGGGCCGCCACATTCAGCGCCAGGGCGTGCAAGAGCGGGAAGCGGAACTTGTCGCCAAAGATGGGCACGTTGAATTCGCCGAAAAACGCATGGCGACGCCGATTGGGAGACACACCGGTAAATGCGTTCACTTCACTGCTGTTGACGCCGTCGTCGTTGTATTCACCGCCCAGCGCGTAGTAGAGCTTGCCGCCCGGCAATGTCATCAACGGGCCATTGAATCGCAGTTCGACGTTCTGCAGGCGTGAGCCTCGCTGCTCGACCGCATCCTCATAGAGGAAGGCGGACACATCCGATCCTCCGCCATTCACGGTGGATTTCCAGGGATTGAACGCCACGTTGGGATCCGAGCTGGTCAGCGCCTGGCACTGCCGATCAAATGCCGCCTGGTAGGAGGCGCGGTTCACCCCGTTCAGACTGGCCCGCGGATTGGACAGCGTGAAGTTGTAGCAGGACACCCCGTTGGGTGAATTGGGATCCGCCACGAAACTCACCAGCGAGCCGAGATTGCCGGAGCGCCCGGAAGAACTCGTGCGGGATGCGGTGTAGATCAGGTCCGCACGAGTCTCCTGCGTGATGTCCCAGGTGAGCCCGGCCGTCCCGACCCAGGACCGGGACACATTGCTGAGCGAACCGGCGGGCAAGCTACCGGCAGCCACCTCGGCGGCCGGGTTGTAGTAGACCGTGGTGCCTGGATTAAAGGCGCTGAAGTAGTTGGCCGGGAAAGGGTTGTAGTACTGGCCAGGGGCCAATTGAACGCTGAGCCCGGTGCCGTAGGTGCGTTCCAGGGCGTTGGTCGTGCGGTTGAACAGGCCGTTGGCAAACAGCTTCACCCCATAACCCAGTTGCTGTTCCAGGTTCAGGGACAGGCTGGTGGACTTGCTCTCCACGCCGTTGGTGCGGGGCACGTAGTCACGCAACGCCTCGGACCCGACGGTGACAAAGTCGGAGATCGCAGGGCGGCCCTTGAAGCCGGCCGGCACCGTCAATCCTTGCTGTGTCGTGGAGTAGATGCCGGTGACCGGGTCGTAGTTGTAGACCGGCATGTTGATCACGCCAGGCTGCAGGCCCGAGGTGAAGGTCCGGAAGTCGTAGTTGGAGTCGCCGTTGTAATAGCCGGAGTAGTTCTGCGAGACGTAGCCGGTCTTGGCATTGATGACCGGGAGCTTCTTGCTGAAGTCCACGGTGCCGGAGACGTTGCCAGTGCCCCAGGCATAGCCGGAGGCCAGACTCACGCGGCGCTGGTCCGCGCCGTTGTTGGAGTTCTCGTACTTGCCAGTCAGCGTGGTGCCGGTGAAGTCCTTCTTCAGGATGAAGTTGATGACGCCAGCCATGGCATCCGCGCCATACACGGCGGAAGAGCCCCCCTGCGTGATCTCGACCCGATCAATGGCGCTGAGCGGAATGCCGTTCAGATTGACGAAGCCGTCCTCAATGCCGGCGGCCCCTGCCATGCGCCGCCCGTTGACCAGGATCAGCGTGTTGCCGGCTCCCATGCCCCCGAGGTTGGCCGCAGACACACCCAGCTGGCCCAATTGAGAGACTGGCCCGCGACGAGCCGTCAATGGACCCCGGGTACGTTGATTGGTGATGTCGCCAATCGTGGCCAGGTTCTGCGGCAGGGTGCGCATCAACTCTTCGACGCTGCTCACACCGCGCGCCTGAATTTCTTCCGCGCCAATGACCGTGACGGTGGAGGTCACGTCGCCGCTGCGCAGACGGCTGCCGGTCACTTCCACTGCATTGAGCTTGGCGTCTGCTTTGGCGTCAGTCTTGCCCTCGCGCTTCGATGCATTCTGAGCCTCGGTAGCCTTGGACGGCTCTGTCTCCTTGCCCTCGGTTGGCATCGTGCCGGCAGGGGCGGAGGAAGCTGCAGCAGGTTTGGAGGCCGCGGAAGGCACAGCAGGCTTGGGCGCATCGGCTTGCGCCACGGCGTGGGACATCCACGCGCTGCCCACCAAGAGGGCCACAGTGGACATGCGGAAGGTTCGGTTCGACAACTTCGCTCTCCTGGTGCGGCCCTCCTCGCGATGTACGCCGGGACTCCCACCTCAACTTTGTTTCGCTCAGCTGACCCTGCAGCCCTCGCGGCAACGCACCGTGCGTTGCATGACAAAGTTATGGCGGGTAGGTTGCCTCAAGCTTGCCTGCCCATGGGCGCCTGCCGCATATCCATATGCAAGTTTTCCCCTAGTGCGGAACGCCGATCTGAAGCTCTGCGCGCGGAAAGTCGACCGAATAAATGGCCAAAGCGCTCAGCACGTCGATGCCCAAAATCATGCTGGGTCTGTCTGCCGATGCACCATCCGCGGGAACCGTCACGATCACCGGCACATTGGACAGGCGCGCGGGTCCGATCTGCACCTTGTCGAGGCGTGTGGACACCACTTGGGTGGCCGATGCAGTGGCCCCGCGAATGCCGCCTGCGGCCTTCAGGCGCGGGTCATTGCGCTGCCAACCCATCGCCGCCATGGCGGCCCAATTGAGGACGGTGGCGCTGGCGCCGGTGTCCACCAGTGCGTCAAATACAACACCGTCGATGCTCACCGGCACACTGAGCAGACCGTTGTCGCCCAGTTGGCCCTTCACCGCCACCACGCCGGGTCGGGCCGCTGAAGACGCAGAGAAGCTCAGGCGGGCTTCGCGATGGTCGAAGCTCAGTTTTCCCTGGGAGAAATGCTCCATTCCCAGGATGCCTCGCGCGTTGGTCGAGCCCACATTGGGCAGGGCCGGCACAGCGACCTGCTGTGCATTGAAGAGGTCGGTGCGAAGGTCGTCGACGGGATAGAGCGCCACCTGCGCACTTCCGGACACGCCGACCACCTGAATCGACTCACCGGGCAGCGGCGTCAGGTGGAGCTCCTGGGCCAGGCCCGGGGCCATGACCGTGGCCTGCGCGCCGGTGTCGACCACCATGTCGTAAGGACCTTGCCCATTGAAGGTGGTGGCAATGACGGGCCGCCCCGCCCGGTCTTGCCGAAGGGGTGTGGAGCGCGCAGCGATGGGCGGAGTATCCGGATCAGCCGTGCTGGCGCCGGTGGCTAGTGCTGCTGATGCTGCTGACGCCGCTGAAGCTGCTGGAGCCGCTGACGCCGCCGCTGCGGCCTGCACAACCGCACCGGTGATGGCAAAGACAAGGGGGAGGACAAAAGGGAAGATGGGACGCACGGCAAGACCTCGTTGTGAGGCCATGACCTTAGCGGCCCAGGATTGCCGGAAACTGGCCGCGACGAAGGCTGGCTTCGTCGCGGGGAAGGACGCTCAATGCAGGTCTGCGCCCATCTGCCGGGCGATGTCGGACAGGTCCACCACCGACAGTCCGGTCAGGTCCTGCTCCAGCCCGCCGGCCACCGCCACGCGCGCGGCCTTCTCCAGCGGCAGCCAGGTACGGGCCACCCGCTGCACCTGCTCCGCAGTGCAGTCCAGAATGCCGCGCCGATACACCGCGCGTGCGGCATCCGTCACCCCGGCCCGCAACAGCGACCAGCGCTGGAACATGTCCGCGGACGCCGTGCCCGGCGGATCCAGGTGCTTGACTGCACTGATCACAGCCTGCTCCATCACATCGTCCGAGTAAGTTTGATGGGCCAGCTCCGCCACACTGACTTCAAAGTCGTGAAAGGTCATCGCCAGGCGGGGGTCACTGTCGGACTTCATCACAAACAGGCCTGGCATCGGCGTGTAGCCGGCGCTGGCACCGTAGGCGCCGCCCTGCTCCCGGATACGCGTGTGCAGGTGCTGCTGCACCACCAACTCGGCCAGGACGGCCAGCACCGGTGCGTCGGGATGATCGAAGCCCGGCACGGCCCAGCCCATCGTGCAGGCATTGATCCCGGTGCCCGAATGCACCGCCAGACGCGCCGGGGCTAGCGTATCGCAGGACGGACGGAGCGGAGCACCGGGCGACGTGAAGGGCCCGAGCAGCGCCTGCGCCTGCGTCAGCACCGCCTCAACCTCGCCCTCGTGTCCGCCCGTCATGAACTGCCGCGGGCCTGCCAGGACGAGTGCCTGCATGCGCTGCAGTTCCCGGCAGATTCGCGTCGGCCCATCGGCCTCGTCCAGCATCTGCCTCAATTGCGTGATGAACGCCAACGAGGGCAGCCCCTCCACGCATTGGCGGAAGGCGCCATTGTTCGTGAGTGATGCGACCAGGGCCAGCTGGGCGAACTGCGCCGCCCCGGAAACCAGCGCGCTGGTCCTGGCCTGCAGGCCGCTGCGCAGCAGTTGTGCGACGCGACCCGCGTCATCCAGATTCGGGCGCCGCAGCCAGGCATCGATGACGGACAGCGCCTCGACCCGCTGCTCCCGCAGCGTGCTGCAGCTGAGCGTCATCGTCAGCCATTGCGAACCGCTGACGGTGGCCGGCGCAGCCAGGCCGACCGCGAATGACGGCACTTGCTCATGCCGCCGGCGCAGCGACTCGGACCATTCCTGTCCGTCCGAGCCCAGGCCGGCCAGCAACTGGGCATAGAGATGCAGCCAGGGCCAATCGACGCTGGGCACGGCACTCAGGTCGATGCAAAGCTGCAAGTGACACAGCCCATTGGCCGCCATTGCATGGGCCACCGCCGGACCACCGTCCAGGACGGGCAGCGCACGCGGCGCCCGGTCCAGATCCGCACGGCGCACCCGGGGCAGAGCGTCCGCACTCCCCGGCTCCGTTTGCTGCGCAGCCAGGGCCAGGTTGTCGCGCAGCAATGCCTGCTTCTCAAGCGCGCCAAGGGCCGCCACCCGTGCTTCGAGCGCCTGCCGTTCAGCCCGCTCCCTCTGCTGGAACCACGCGTCGCTGGGCGCCAGATGCGCCACCAGATGCGCCCGGCAGTCCAGGAGCTCGCGCACCGCGTCCCGCATGAAATCGGGCTTCAACGCCACCGCCTGCAACCGGTCCAAAGCCTCTGCGGAACCGAAGACGGACGACAGCGGCTGATCCCGCAGCAGCCCTTGTGCGGCATCGATCAGGCGATGAAGGCCGTTGACCTCTGCCCGTTCGCCAAACAACAGGTCTCGCAGGCCGGCCCGAACGGCCTCCACCGGCATGCCCTCGGCGGCCACTTGGCGCAGGCTTTCAAGGATGACGGTTTCGGCGTCCAGCAGTTGATCGTCTCGCAGACCGGCCAAGCCCAGATGCAGCACCACCTGGCGCGGCCCGTCGTCCAGTCCGAACAGCCGGGCTGCGTAGCCGAAGCCGGCGTTCTCGATGGCTCGGCGCAATGGCGCCGCACCGTGGCCGAACAGAAGACTGGCCACCAGGCGCAAACGCAACGTCCGGTCCAGATCGGCGCTGTCGTGCAAGCGCCATGCGAGTTGCAGGACGTGGCCCGTTTCCAGGTCGCCCAGGCTGGGAATCGGAACCTTGATGCGGCGAGGCTGGTCCCAGGCAGGCGCCAATTGCGGGAGCCTGCGGGGCGAGGGCTGCTGCGCAAGCCGGTCCAGCACGCGCTGGGTCAGCGTACGCTGGACCGCCTCGGGATCCACCTTTCCTGCAGTCATGAACAGGGCCTGCGACGGGTGGTAGTGAGACCCGTGAAACTCCCTCAGCGCTTCGAGGTCCAGGGACGGAATGTGCAGGGGGTCGCCGCCCGAGGTGTGCGCGTAGGTCGTGCCTGCGAAAAGCTCGGCCATGATCCCGCTGCGCGCCGCCTCCATCGGATCGCCAAAGTAGCCCTTCATCTCGTTGAGCACCACGCCCTGGTAGGTCGGCGTGTCTGCGTCGAACTCGATGCGCCAGCCCTCCTGCAGGAAGCTGAAGCGGTCCAGCTTCGGAAAGAAGGTCGCGTCCAGGTAGACCTCCAGCAGGTTCTGGAAGTCTGCGGGATCGGTGGTGGAGAACGGATAGACCGTCCGATCCCCATAGGTCATGGCATTCATGAAGGTGGCGACCGAGCGCCGCATCATGAGGAAGAAGGGATCGCGCACAGGGAATCGCTCGGAGCCACACAGCACCATGTGTTCCAGGATGTGGGCCCGCCCGTCATCGCTCATCGGTACCGTGGGGAAGCCCACCAGGAAGGCGAGCTCGGGCTCCTGCGTCGCCAGGTGGACATGTTCGGCGCCGCTGGCGGCATGGCGGTAGCGGCTGACGGTTGCGTTCAGGGACGGCAGCGCGCGCTGCTCAATGAGCTGGAATGTGGACATGAGGGGCGCCCTGGGAGGCGTCTGAGGCTGGATTGGCGGAGAAGTTGGTGGACATCAGCGCACCCTGCGCGGCGGGAGGGGCAGCCGTTGCGGCTTCCGCCGCGAGGGCCTCGGCGGCCGTCTCCAGACGCCACTCGCCGCCCGGCAGCAGCCGGAGCACCTGTTGATGTGAATCGATCAGCCGGGACCGATGGCCCACGCTCACGACGGTGGCGTTGGAGCGGCGCAGCAGCGCATAGAGCAGCTCCTCCGTGGCCGCATCCACGGCGCTGGTGGCCTCATCCAGGAACACAAACGCCGGCTGGGCATAGAGCACACGGGCGAAGCCAATGCGCTGCTGCTCGCCCAGGGACAGCAGACGTTCCCAGTCCGCAATGGCGTCGAAACCGCCGTGCCGCTCGGCCAGATCCCCGAGTTGCACACGCTCCAGAATGGCCTGCAATTGCGCGTCATCCAATTGGGCGCGGCCAGCGGGGTACATGATCTGCGAGCGCAGATCCGACAAGGTCATGTAGGGCTTTTGCGGCAGGAAGAGCGAACGCTCTGGCGAGGGCATCACGATCCGGCCACTGCCGCTGTTCCACAGCCCCGCCATCGTGCGAAGCAGTGAGCTCTTGCCCACTCCCGTCTGCCCCATGATCAGCAGGCGGCTGCCCGGGCTCAGGGTCAAGGACAGGTCTCGCACCAGCTGAAGCTCGCCCCCCGGCGTTTCCACCCGCACGCCTTCAAGCGCAATGTGGTCACCGGCGTGGAGCTGGATGCCGGCGCCTTGTGAATGACTGAGTTGCTCGAAGCGCTCGTCGAGCTGGGCCAGACGAACAGCATGGGGCGCCAACTGCGCCAACACCGGCACAAAGACCGTGATGGCGGAGAATGCGCCCTGGATCTGCAATGCAGCCATCTGCGCCTGGGTGATGGCCCCATAGTCCAGCGAGTTGCCAAAATACAGGGGCACCAACAGCAGCAGCGGCAGCACCGACCAGATGTTGTTCATGACCGTCGAACCCGCGGCGACCACATTGTTGTAGCGGACATTGATCAGCAGCTTGTCCACCACGAGGCGCAGCCTCGCGCGCAGCGAGGCCAGCTCGGCCGCCTCTCCCCGGTAGAACGCGACCACCTCGGCGTTGTTGCGCACATGGAGCAGATTGAAGCGAAGATCCGCTTCGGCCAGGGTGATCTCATAGTTCTGCTTGACCAACGGCCGTTGCAGCCACATGGTCACCACGAACTGCAACACCGAGAAGCCGATCGTGGCCCAGAACAGCGGCATGGACAGACTCATCAACACGCCCGACTGCACGCTCAGCGCGCCCACCGATCCAATGATGTTGCCGGGAATGCCGATCAAGGTGACCACGAAGGACGGCACTTCCTCCTGAATCCGCTGATCGGGGTTGTCCAGCGCTGGGTCGCCGGTGATGGCGTAGTAGGCCCGGAACTGCAGATAGCGGTCGGTCAGCCAATCTGTCATCCACGTCCGCCAATGAACATTGAGACGAGAGGCCAGGTAGTTGGTGGGGATGGTCAGCAGGTCACGTCCAAACGCGACCACGCTGAGCAGCAGGAACTGCGTCCAGAAGGGGTTCTGCTGCTTCTCCACCAAGGCATTGGTCATGTCCCGGGAGAGGAAAGTGAGCCAGCCGCCGATGGCGACGCCGGCAGCGATCAGCACACAGCTCACGGCCAGAACCGCCCAGGACCGCCAACCGCCTTTGCGCATCCAGTAGGGTTTGGCCAGCCGATAAATACGCTGCAGCAGCAGCCAGTTCAGACCGAAATCGCGGCGAGGGATGAGTCCCCCCGGCTTGCTGGGCTTTTCAGGCAGGGGCAAAGACATTTCGGTCACGGGCGATCCACAATTCAAGTGGGATCACGTTAGACCACATTGCTTGCCTGAGTCTGGCCGGCGCCAGAACCGCGGTGGATTCGCTGCCGCGCCGCCGTCAGCGGCCCGCTACCGCATCCCCTGCCCCCTTGCCTGGCGCCATGCCCGTCTCCGTGCTCAGCTCCTTGGCCGTCTCCGTGCCCGGCCCGATGTTCCGATCCAGAAACTGAATCAGCGCCAGATTGAACGCCCGGATGTTCCCGATCTTTGACAGACCGTGGCCTTCTCCGCTGAACCACCGCGTTTCGACGCTGCGATTGGCGGCTTTCAACGCGGCAGCCATGCGCGTGGAGTGGCCAATGGGCACCCGCTCATCGTCGCTGCCGTGCGCCAGGAACACCGGCACCTGGATCTTCGCGGCATGCTTGACGGGCGACACCGCGTCGAACTGGGCCGCCATCGTATTGATGTCGCCCACCGCAAAACGCAGCCACTCACGGCCGGCCTTGCTCGCATTGGTGTCCGACCAGTCGGTGAACCGCTCGCCGATGTCCGTCACGCCCGCCAGGCTGATGCCGCATCGGTAGAGCTCCGGTGTTTTGACGAGTCCCCACAAGGCCGCATAGCCGCCATAGCTGGCGCCATAAATGCAGATCCTCGACGGGTCGGCAATGCCCTGATCGATCATCGCCTTCACACCGGCCGTCACGTCGTCCTGCATGGCCAGACCCCATTGGCGGTAGCCGGCCAGCTCGAACTTCCGTCCGAAGCCGGACGATCCCCGGAACTGCGGCTGGAACACCGCATACCCCGCCCCGGCCAATGCCTGCACGTCCAGGTTCCATTCCCAGTCGTCACGCGCCACCGGACCGCCGTGGATGTAAACCACCATCGGATGCGGCTTCTTTGCGCCATCCGCAGGAAGCGTGAGGAAGGCGGGAATACTGATGCCGTCCGGTGCGGCATAGGTGAGCGTCTGCATGGGCCGCATCTGCTCCGGGTCCACCTGCGGCATCCGGCGGACCACCTCCCGCAGCGTCATGGTGCTGGTGTTCAGCAGCATCCAGACGCCCGGATCCCGATCCGAATAGGAATACACCAGCACCTTGCCGTTCGGATCTCCGCTCAGCACATTCACCGAATCGGGAAGCTCCTTGTCGATGGAGCGCTGCAAACGATCCCAGCGGGCATCGAACCAATGCGTTTTCGGGCGGAGTCCATGGGTGGCGGCGCGAATCACCAATTGATCCTTGTCTTCCTCCGCGCCAATCAGGTCTTCGGTGGGATGGCCGACCCGCATGGCGCCGAGTCGGCGCGTAGCCGCGTCGTAATCAAAGATGGCCCAGGTGTCACGCCCTTCCCGTGACCGCACCACCAAGGTGTCGGACTCATCGGGAATGCCCATCGGCTGCCAGAGTTCTTCCGTCACTGCACCTTGCGCCAGCAATTGCCACTCGGACTTTTCGTCGTGCCGATACCAATTGCTGACTTTCGCACCAGGACGGAACCACTTGGTCTCCTGGGTGACCGCCGCACGCAACTGCCCGCGACGATCAAACACCGCGTGCATCAGGTCGCCCGGCAAGCTGACCGGCACATTGACCTTCTCACCGGTGAACACGTTGACGCGCTGCAGATTTGTTCCGCCGAAGACCCCATGGGCCTCCACGACCGCCCATTTCGGCGTCTCGCCGGGCTGATCGGCTGGCAGCATGCGCACAAAATGTCGGCCAAGCAAACGTCCCCGCCGGCCATCCAGCGTGACGATCGAGCTATCGCCGTCATTGAAGTCGACGGCGAGGGCATCGTTGGACACCCAGTCCGCCCTCAAGGCCTGGATCGGACCGTCCCAGCCGGGGAGCAGCTTCGGCGTCACAAAATAGCTGGTCTTCCACGTCTCGGTGTCGAGCATCAGCAGCGCATTCGCACTGCCCGTCCAGCTCTTGATGACGATGTGCTGACCATCCGGGGACAACTTGACCGATGTGACCGCCTTCGGGTTGGTCATGTTCATCAAGGACCGCATCGTCGCCAGAATACGTGGTGAGGGCTCTTCCTCAGGGGCGGTACCCGCCGCCCAGGCCTGTCCGCCCGTCCATAGCGCAGCGTGCGCCACCACCGCCAAAACGGCCGTGCGCCACATTTCGAGCCGCATACACCACTCCCTCTGCATCATTCTGATTTGATTTGGAGGGCATCCTAAGCAAGCGTTTCATTGGGCACGATAGGCAGTTTCACGGGTGGCGTCCCGGGGCCGATCACCGGTCACGCGTGTGCCCGGGCCGCGCCTGCATGCGCCTCGAAGCACAGCACATCAAACCAGGCGCCGCCAATCTCGAAACTGCGCAATGACCGCCCGAACTGGACAAACCCATTGCGCTCCAGCACCCGCACCGACCCGATGTTGTCCTCCCGTGCGCGGGCCTCCACGCGCATGAGACCCAGCGGCCCCAGTGCTTCGGCCAGCACCAGCTTCACGGCCTGGCTGGCATAGCCCTTGCCGTTCTCCGCCTCGCCAATGCGATAGCCCAATTCGCACGAGTGGAAATGCTGCCGCCGGACGTGACTCAGGTTGACGCGCCCGACCAAGGCGCCTTCCGCGCTGCGGATCAGGTATTGATAGGCCCGGTCCTGGGCCGCATCACGAAGCGCCTCGGCCACTGCGGCCTCGACACCGCCGTCTTCGTAGTAGGGACCGGGGCGCGCGTTGATGCGCGATTCGAAAAAGCTCCGGTTGGCGATTTCAAATCGCCGCACGTCTTCGATGTCCCGCTCGGTGATGAGATGGATGCTCGGCGTCGCCATCATTGACAGCCTCCGTCGCTTGGAGAGAGGTCCATCAAGAAGGGCCTCAAGAGGGGCATCAAGGGGTGCATCCAGAGATCAATCATCAGAAGATTCCAGCTGTCGAGTACGCCCGCATTGGACGCCCCTGGCGCCCCTCAGCGCAAGCTTGTCGCGCCACGGAGTGCGCCCTGGGTACGGATCCCCCTCTTTTTCTTCTACGATTGCAGGGATGTCTACCCTTCCCCCCTGCCCCCAGTGCCAGTCCAGCTACACCTACGAGGACGGCAGCCAATGCGTATGCCCCGAATGTGGGCATGAATGGTCCGCGTCTGAAGCCGCGTCCGCGCTGTCCTCCACCGCCGATGAGGTCCGCGTGATCCGCGACGCGGTCGGCAATGTGCTCGCCGATGGCGATACCGTGACCGTCGTCAAAGACTTGAAGATCAAGGGCTCGTCACTCGTCGTGAAGGTCGGCACCAAGGTCAAGAACATTCGGCTCACCGATGGCGATCACGACATCGATTGCAAGATCGATGGCATTGGTGCCATGGGGCTGAAATCGGAGTTCGTGAAGAAGGTCTAAGGCCCTGGCGAGCACCCCGCGCAGGGGCGCTTGTCACCGCACAAACCAGACCTTCGAAATTCCTTGTTCGGTCACCTCGTAGATGGCCGCCACCTCGACGGGCGCACCGGGAACGCCGGTGACGAATTCCTGGTCAATCACCTTGTTGCCGAACACCATCCGGTTCACCAGCTTGGCATGCAGGTCCGGCAGGTTGAAGCGGTGGTCCCGGTAGTGCTGCCGCAGCGCCTCGCGTCCGACGAGGGTCGGCGCCGGATCCATCAGGACATAGACCTCCACGTCCTCGGTGTATTCGGCAACGAATCGGTCAAGGTCGCGCGCATTGTAGGCGTCGAGCTGACGCTGGGCGAAGCCTGCAGGGTCGAATGTCATCGTCGGTGAGTCTTACCTGGTAGCGATGCGCTGCAGGATACCCTGCCTCCAATCAGGCCCATGCTCACTGGGCAGTGTTTGGGTGCCAAGACCGCTGCCCCCAATCATCCGCCGGGTGGCTCGCCCCCTGTCATCGAAGTGTCATAGGAGAGACACATACTCCGCCTCACAACAACAAAAAGAGGAGGCAAACATACAAGAACACCCAAACAACAAGAGCGGCACGCCCAAGGCGATCATCAGCCGTCCCCCCGAACGCGAAGACGTTCTCACCCGATTGTTCCGGCGCTTGCGCCAACTCCGATGGGCCCGGCAGCTTCGACGCCATGAAGCCCGCCTGCGCTGGCTTGCGCGACAGAGCCAGACGCCGCCACCCCCGCCGCTCCCGCCGATTCTCGACCCCATCCGGACCGCATGGCTCGATCACGCAGCCTCGGAGCACCCCGCATGGCGCCCCGGCCCCGAAGGCTGGCAACTGGCCGCCCACGCCCTGATCCAGTTCTTCGATGCCAGCGCGGCGAGTGCAGGGAAGCCCTGCGCACTGCCGTCGCGGGCTGCAGACCTGATGTGGCATCTCTGGCTGGACATCGATGCCCCCGGCCTCGCGGCCTGGCAGCAGGCGCGGTACGGGCGGCTCCTGCCCCACCGCGAGCACGTCCCCGGCGAGGACACCAAGCAAGCCCTGGCGCGATGCCTGGTGCGTGCCTGCCGCATTGAGCGTCGATCTCCGGTCAAGGGCGAGCTTCCGCTGCTGTTTCGGCTGGATCGGCTGCTGAATACGCCGGAAGGCTGGGCCTACCAGCGACGTCGGGACCGGGTGCTGGTGCACCGAGACCTCGACAGCCTCGGACAACCGCAGCCGTATGTCTGGCGACACGACGAACTCCGCCCCGCCGCGCTGCTCGGATTCGGGCTGATCGGGATCAAGGAAGCCAATCTCCAGCCCCGTCGGGAGGACAGCCGCGGCGGTGATGGCGGGGGCAGCAGTTGCGGCAGCGGCTGCGGTGTCGGCGGAGGAAGCGGAGGCTGTGATGGGGATGGAGGAAGCGGCAGCAGCTGTGGCAGTAGCTGCGGGAGTGGATGTGGCAGCTGACGCAGCCAAGACGGACTCCCATCCAACACACGGCCATCCAACACACGGCCATCCAACACACGGGCCGGGGCTCCGCGATCAGGCCTCACACTACGACCTGCTGGCCCTGCTCACCATTTCCCCATGACCTCCAACCGCCGACCGATCGTGATGAATCGCTACCAAAAAATCGCAGCCGTGCTGTTGCTGAGCACTGGGATCATTGGCGCGGGGGTCTGCTTGCAGCTCATTCAAGCCGATGTGGCCGCCTATCGGTCGATGGAACCGGTGTCGGTCACGGTGCAGGACCTTCATATCGTCAGCCAGAACATCAGTCTGGAGGATGTCGGGCAGGCCATCCAGATCGATACGGAGATGACGCTCGCCACGCCGAAGGGACTTCGAATCGTGTGGGAGTCCGTGCTGCTCAAGCCAGATATGGCTCGCGCAAGGGCAGCCGAGCTGGAGGCGTTGCGGGGACGCACGGTCACGCTCTACCTGTCAGACGAGGCCCCCCACCGTTTCGCGTTCACTCGCGCCTTCAACTGGCAATGGGTAATCGCCCTCGCGCTCGTGCTGGTGGTGCTGGTCGTTCCGCCTGCACTGGCGATCTGGGTCTGGATGCGCAGGGGCGCCAAGGCTCAGGACAAGGCCCCCCAGGCCCAAGCCTAAAGCCTGCAAAGCAGGGTGCCACCGTCGTGATTCAGCACCAGCGCCTGGCGGCCTGGCACGATGCTCACCAGCCCTTCCAGAGGCCAAACCTGGCCCTTCGGCTCGCCAAAACCGCTGCACTCGCTCAGCAGCACTCGCCGAACGCCGGGTGTTGAATGCCCAAGGTGGAAGATGAGCACAGCAGCATCCTGCGGCAGCGTCTTCGCGATGGCGGCCATGACACCTGCCGGTGAGTCATCCAACTCCTCGTAATGGCGGCCGGGTCGCTGATTCGACGGCTCCCACATCTTCCACGGGTCGATCTTGCGCCAGGCAGCACTTCGGGCGGCGTCAAACAACGTGACCCATCGCTCCCCCATCTCCGGCGAGACAAACGCTTCGACGAATGCCGTGAAATGACGCCGTGCTTCCGAATCGATGTCAAACCGGATGCCCTGGGACTTCATCGGGACGGCACACCTTCTTCCACTTTGACGTCGCCCAAGAGCGCACGAACCGCTTGCAGCCGTTCATCATCCTTTCGCTGCAACCGTGTCGTGGCGGAGCATGCGCTGAATTCAGCGGGCCCGCCGCCCTTCGCAAAGACCAGCAGATGCATGCCGGGTGACAGTTCAGCCGGAATCAGCGCCATCTGCGGCCCGTCCGATTGGTAGTTGCCGTCACTGAAGGCAGACCGGATCCCACTCACCCGCGCTGGCTGCCCCTTCAGCACCGTCTCCACCTCAAACGTCGCCTCCACCGAGGTCTTTCCCTCCATCAAGGTGGCGGACTTCACCTGGGCCACAAAGATGTGGTCGTACTCCGCCACCATCGACGGCAAAGGCTGCCGGACACAACTCATCCCCCACGCCGGTGCGAGGGCTGTAGCCAGCAGGCCAACACTTAGCAGACGAAAACCTTGAGGCATGGTGAATCGCACGAGGCTGAAAGACTTGCAGTCTACGGCCGACCACGATAGCCAGTGTTACGAGCCGAACCAGTCCCGATAGCCGCCTACGACTGCCTTGAGCCTCTTGGCGGCCAAACGTACACGATTGCTTTGATTTAGCGGTTGAAAGCGCCCCTGTCCTGTTCCTACACTGTTCAAAAGCGCCGTGCGTGTTTCAAACGCCCAGGCGAGTCGTTTCACTGGGAGGTGAACATGGGCTATGAAGCGCAGGTGCTTTGTGAACTCGGCTCGGAACGACAAACAGTCCTGGCTCTCCTGGAGTCGCAGGAGTTGGTGCTGCGCGGCCCATTGCGACGCCGTTTCCTGATTGCTTGCATGGCCGCCCCTCGCGTGGACCGCGGCGCATTGACCTTCGAATCCAATGACGGTGACACGGTGGCGCTTCACCTGGGGGATGAACTCGCCCGCAAGTGGCTCAAAAAGATCCAGACCCCACCACCGCCCCTCGCCGCCAAGCTGGGCATTGGCGCCCATCAGCCCGCCGCCGTTCTGGGACCGGTAACGGATTCGCACCTGGCCCAGGCCTTGCATGGCGCCACCACCGAGGACAGCGGCCGCGCCACGGTGCTGGTGGTCATGCTCCATTCGATGGGGGATCTGGAAGCGGCCGTGGCCCAGCATGCGTCCATGCCCTGTCGCGGGGTGTGGCTGGTCCACCGCAAAGGCCCCGACGCCGCCCTGCCCGACGCCCGGATCCGGGAGGCCATGCGGGAGCGGGGCTACAAGGACCACAAGATCACCGGCGTTTCTGCTGAATGGACGGCCACCCGTTACGCAAAGCCATCACAATGACGGGGACGTGACCCCTCGCACCCGCAGACTCCGCATTGGCATGACGCTTGGCGCCGCCCTCCTGGCTGTGGGGTGGTTCGCCCTGCCATGGGATTCAGACAGCGCCGCCCCGTCGGCCGCCCCCCAGACGGCCGACGCAGCGGCCTCTACGCCTCACTTCGGCACGACACGCGCCGCCCACAACCCGTGGGACCTGGCGGCCGAGGCGACCCGTCAAGCGGACGCCACGCAAAAGCCGGCCCAGACGGACTGCGGCCTGCCGGTGGTGGCGGACCCCGCGCTGTCTGAAGAGGAACGAGACCGGCGTGTCACTCAGTATTCGGAAGAACGCATCCGGCAGGTGGCGCGTCAGCTGCTGAACGCACCGGACGAACTGGGCCCACTGACCGGCGCCCTCCTGATGGAGGACCTCGCCACAGCGGTGCGCATTGCCCAGGGAACGCGAGACCCGGTGGTCTATGGGCTGGCGCTGCGCCACTGCAGCCTGAGCGTCGCGACGCCCGCGTGCAAGACCCTCAGCCCGCAGCAGTGGGCACAACTGGACCCGTCCAATGCCGCGGCATGGTGGGCGGTGGCCGCAGCCAGTCGCGATCAGACCTCCGCAACGGCCGCCATGCAGCGGGCGGCGAATGCGCCAGGGCTGGTGTCCTTGAATGGTCAGATGCTCAAGCGTGCAGCGGCATTGCCTGGCATGTCGCCCGAAGCGATTCTGCCGATTCTCTCCGTGACCTTGGGCCTTGATGCGGCAGATTCACTCCTGGGGTCGCAGGGGCTGTCTGCCACGTGTGGCCGCGTCCCGCCGGGCGACCCCGATCGGCGCGCGCTCTGTGAGGACCTTGCGCTGTCCACGCTCCGCCAGCAGCCATCCGCCGTTGGCAGGGTGGTCCTGACGCGCAAGGCCGAGCAACTGGGCGTGCATGCAGACCGGCTGCCGCAAAGTCCGGCCTTCCTCAAGCAACTGGCGCGCGACATCGAAGCCGCAAGATCCGCAGGCTTTGAGCCAGACGGTGTCATGGGCTGTGACGTCGTTCGCCGCATCGTGGCCTTCGACCTGGACACGGTGGAGGGCGGTGACATCGCCGCCTACGCGCGCTTTCAGCAACGACGCGCGGCAAGCAGCGCCGCGGCTTCCGCCCCGACGCTCTGAGACCTGGACGCTCTAACGCATCCGGTTCTGCTTCAGCGCCCCTTGCGCTGCAAGCCATCCCTGACGCGGTCCAGCCACTGGGACGCCACCCCCAGCGCCTGGCTGCCCTTGCCCAGCAGCGTCGCCAGTTCCGCCTCGGCGCGCTCCTTCAAGGATTCCTCCTTGTCCGGCAGCGGCGGCAGGATGTGGGCAAAGTAGCTCTTGCCCAGCAGCCGATGCAGCAGCCGCTCTCCCGGGAAGGGTTCATTGTTGTTGAGCGCCCTCGCCCCCTTGAGCAGGTTGCGGATGTCGTATTGCGTCGGGCTGATGTCCGGCACCTGCTTCGGAATGCCCAGCAAGGTGTAGACACCGATGCGCGCCGTACGGACCGAGCATTCCATGGTGAAGATGATGTCGTTGCTGGTCTCGACAAACTGTCCCATCAGGGCCAGATTCGTGCAGCCCTGGGGCACCACATGCGGCCGGTCGCCCGCTGCGCGCGGCATGAACTGCGCAGTGATGTAGGGCATGAGCGACAGCCTCACCTTCGTCTGCTCCGCAATGGCGTCCAGTTGGTCCACGATGCCCAGATGGAAACAGAGCTCCGCCAGCACCTCCCGCCCGGTGCATTGCGGCATGGGCTTCTTGATGTGGTTGCCGTCCTTGTCCATCAGCAGCGCATAGACCCACAGCACCAGCACGTCCTTGGGCTGGTCGGGGAAATGCGGCTGCCGATTGCAGGTGAAGCTGAGCACCCAATTGGAATCGGTGAAGGTGATGATGCCGCCGGTGACCGTCTTGCCCGAATACGGGTCATTCACCGACAGTTGCTTCAGCCGGTCCACCAGCGGGGACGGCCGACAGGTCAGCGTGGCGGACTCCCACATGGAATCGGCCACATTGCCGTAGAACTTCTTGGGCTTGCCAAACACCGGGGACTTGAGCGAGAGGTTCTTCCAAAGCAGCCAGTCACTGTCCTCGCCCGGCTCTTCATTGCCGCGTTGCAAGACGGGCACCGTGTCCATGTCGCCATAGGCGGTGCCCTCGGTCATGGAGCCAGTCAGCGCAAACACCAGGTCATTTGGGCCGACGGGCATTGTCTGGTCCTGGCCCTGCACCTTGCAGCGGATGCCGGTCACGGTCTTGCGGCTGCCCTGCTCCACCAGGTCCAGGTCGTACGCCCGCGTGGCCCATTGGACCTTCACACCCTGCGATTGCAGATGCCGCATCAGCGGCACCACAAAGCTGTCGTACTGGTTGTATTTGGGGAAGACCAGGGCGGACATGTCGGTCAGCCCGTCAATCGCATCCAGGAAGCGATGCATGTAGAGCTTCACTTCCAGCAGGCTGTGCCAGTTCTCGAAGGCAAACATCGAGCGCCACAGGAACCAGAAGTTCGTCTCGAGGAAGCTGCTGCTGAAGTAGTCCTCGATGGTGACGTCGTCCAGGTCTTCCTTGCGCTTGAGCAGCAGCTTGATGATCTCCAGCTGATGCGAGCGGCTCAGGCCCAGGGTGGAGAAGTCGCGGATCTCGCCCTGGCGGTGCATCAGCCGCGCCTTGGACCAGTTCGGGTCCTGGTCATTGACCTGACGGTATTCGTCCAGCACGCTGTAGCCGGGTGGCATCTCCAGCGCCTGCACGTCCTGGAAGAGATCCCAGAAGTTGTCGTAGTTCCAGTTCATCTCCCGGCCGCCGCGGATCAGATAGCCCTGCTCCGCATTGCCGCTGCCGTCCAGCGAGCCGCCGGCGATGTCCAGTGTGTCCAGGAGGGTGATGTCCTCCCCCTTCATGCCGCCATCGCGAATCAGATAGAACGCAGCCGCCATGCCGGCAATGCCGCTGCCGATGATCCAGGCCTTGCGGCCCGGCACTGGCGTGACCAGGGGGCGATGGCGCGAATACGGGCCCAGCATGTCCGGTGGCGGCAGCGTGTCCCGGGGTCCCTTGTGCCAGAAGCCTTGGGTGGCATCGGCTTCGACGGTGAAGGCATCAGGCCCTGGGGCCGCTTGGGAACCGGAAGAGGACGGGGGAACGCTCGCGTCATGCACCGACATGAATGGGGCCTTTCTGAATGACCGGAAGACACCGGATGACGACCAATGTATCGATCGACCTTCGGTGGCCTCTTGATGTTTGTCAGCCCGCGCGCGGGTGGCGTCGCGGGCTGTCCGGCGTCCATTCTGTGAAAGGCGTGTGTGCTCAGCGTGAAGTCGCGGGCAGACGGAATCGGTCCACCTGTGCGGCGAGTTGCTGGGCCTGGTCGCGCATGGAAGCGGCTGCCGCAGCGGTTTGCTCGACCATGGCGGCATTTTGCTGCGTGGCCTGGTCCAGATCCTGAATGGCTGCGCCCACCTGTGTGATGCCGTCGGTCTGGGCACGCGTGCCCGAGGCCACCTCACGCAGCAGGCGGTCGATATGCCCGGCCCCGTCCACGATGCCGGCAATGGCCTGTCGGGCCTCCTGCGTCACCGCCGTGCCGCGCTGCACGGTCTCCATGCTGGTGTTGATCAGCACCTTGATTTCGCGAGCGGCTTCGGCACTGCGCGCAGCCAGTGTGCGCACTTCCGTGGCCACGACCGCAAAGCCGCGCCCCTGCTCGCCGGCCCGTGCGGCTTCCACGGCAGCATTCAGGGCCAGGATGTTGGTCTGGAAGGCAATGCTGTCGATCATCGCGGTGATGTCGCCGATGCGGTGGGCCGAGACGTCGATGGCCTGCATGGTCTCGGCCAGTTCGGCCATGATGGTGCCGCCATTGCTCGCCAGGTTTGCATTGCTGCTGGCCATGCGGGTGGCTTCTTCGGTGCTGTCGGCCGTGGAACGGACGGTGCTGCCGATCTGCTCCATGGCGGAGGTGGACTCCTCCAGATTGGCCGCCGCCTGCTCGGTGCGGGCGGACAGGTCGGTGGAGGCCGCTGCGATCTCGGAGCTGGCCGACACCATGCCGACCGACGATTCCCGCACCTGCACGACCATGGCACGCAGGCTGTCCTGCATGGTGGCCAGCAGCTTCATGAGTTGAGCCGCCTCGTCACGCCCCCAGGGCGAAGGCCGGGTGGTGAGGTCTCCGGCGGTCATTGCCTCCAGATGGCGGCCCACTTCGCGCAGCCCACCGCGCATCACCAGGTAGAACGAGAAAAACAGATAGGCCGCCACCACCAGGCAAACCGCTGTGATCGCCACGATCCACTGACGCGATCCCTGCGTGGCCGCAATGCGTGCTTGCAGCAGCTCATTGAGCAGCGCGGTGCTGCGGCCCGACAGCGCCCTGAGCTCATCCACCGCGGTCTGGCCCACCCCATTGAGGCTTTCCACATCCGCCTTGAAGACCTCACCAAACCAGCGGACGTCCGCGGCTGCAAAGAAGGCGTCCGCAGCCTGCGCCGCACGCTCCGCCTGCAGACGCTCGCGCACGTCGAGGTTGTACTGGCCGGCATGTCGGGCGGCATTGCGCACGTCCCCAACCGCCTGGCTGCCGTGGTACCAGTAGCCGTACAGCTTGCGAAGCGCGGCGGGCGATGCGTCCGCCGGCAGGCCTCCACTCACAGCCCGGGAGCGCGAGATGTCTTCGATCACATCGGAGATCAGCGCCCCCGACAGGGTCATCAGGTAGTAGCTGTCCTGGTCCGGGTCCAGGGTGAGCCCCGAGGCATCCAGGGCCAGATCGCGCAGGCTCATCAGGTCGGCCACCAGGCGCTGAAGCCTTGCATCGAGCGACGGACTGCCGGCCTCCAAGCCGCCCTGAATCAGCGCCGCCCGGGCTGATTCCACCGCCGCGATGCCCTCATGCAGATCCAGCTCCTGCGGCAAGGTTTTGGCCAGCGTCTGGAAGGGCTTCGCCGCTGCGTCAATGGCGGACACATCCACCTTGGGCGTCATGCCGGACAGCACCTGCCGCCTCTCCTTCTGCACCGCGATCAGCCAGGGCTCGAGGGACTGCACCACCTGTACCCCCTCCAGTTCGGTGCGGGCGAAGTCGATGGTGAGCTGGCTGGTGCGGTAATAGGCCGCACTGAGCAGCAACAACGGCACCAGGAACGACAGCGTGATCAACCAGGCCTTGGCGCCGAAGTGCAATTGCCTGAACAGACGGACACCCAAAGCCCACGGGCCGTGATGGGCGAAAAAGCTGCCCTTGTTGGTCGTGTTGTCGCCTTCGGCAACCAGGCCTGCGACCAGACCGGTGTTGACGTCCATCCTCTGCCTCATTCACAAATTGATACGGGGCAGAGTGTCTCCTCAAATCGCTAAAAATGATGGCAGCGCTACCCACCCAATTGTCAAACTTGCCTAGAAGTTGGCGAGGGTTAGGGAAAACGCGCCTGCTGCCAGAAGGGACTGCCTCAACAACCTCGATGCCTTCGAGTGATTGGCTATCAGACAAAGACTTTGACAGATTTGAGGAATGTCACCGTTTAAAGCGCTTTTATCACTTGAGCGCCCAATGGGCAGACGCCTTCGCTTCGCGCTAGGCCAGGTGACGAATGCCGGTCCACGCGCCCGCGACCACCGCCCCGCAGACCAACCACACCAGCACCCGGCGCACGCCCTGGAAGTAGCGCGCCCGCTCATTCGGGTCCTTGATCCAGTCGCGACCGAAGGGCGGCTGGGGTCCGATGACGAAGAAGAAAAGCGGCAGCAGCACAAACACCAGCATGAAGCCGCCCCACAGCAGATTGGACGTCAGCGAGGACAGCGAGGTCTGCGCCGCATGCCACTGCTCGAAGGCCATGCCGCCGAGCGCGGCCCAGATGCCGGCCGCGGCCGCTGTGGCTTGGTTGGGCTTGATCGTCATGGCGGGCACTCTAAGGCCGGGGGCGGCCGGATGCCATCGGGAAACGACCGGGCTGGCACTTCGGAAATCCAGGTGGCCACCACCGGCTCAACCGGCTCAACCGACTCAATGCGTCGTGCGGCTCTTGCGCCATTCCACGTAGCTGCTGAGCTCCGGCAGGGGCAGGAAGCCCTCATCCTGCGGGTCTTCCGGCAGCTCGCACACCTCCACCACGTCCACATCACTGGCGGCGGATTTCTCGCCCAGAGCAGTGTCCAGGATGACCAGCAGCCCGTTGGCGAAGGACTGCTCCTGTTCGTCGTCGAAACCGGGCATCGCCACCCGCAGGCCCAGCACGTCGGGCGCGTCCTCATCCACCAGGGGCTGGAACCACATCTGGCGCGGGTCCAGGTCCAGGCCCTCGTAGCGGATGCCGAACTCAAAGCCCATGGCCGGCTTCAGGGCCACGACCTCCCATCCGTCCAGGTCCGGGGCCACCGAGACCATGGCTTCCACCAGGGGAAACAGTTCCCAGTCGCCCTCGGCGGTGATGACCAGCTCGCGCACATCCTCGCCGGGCAGCGACACCTCAAACCACAGGCCTTCATCGACCTGCTGCAGTTGGCCCAGCAGCTCGTCCCAGAACGGATGCTCGGGAGACTCCAGCGCATTGAGATCGTCATGATGGGCCTTGACCCAGGACCAGAAGGCATTGATCTGCTGCGGGCGGACGGTGTCTTGCATGCGGTGTCTCCGATTTGGCGCGATTATCGACGCGCAGGCGATCCCTGCATGTTTGAGAATGCGGCATGCAGTTCAACCGTATCCGCGCCATTTCCCTGGACCTGGACGACACGCTCTGGCCCTTCCGCCCCTGCCTCGTCCGGGCCGAGGCCACGCTGTTGGCCTGGCTCCAGACCCACGCGCCCCGCACGCAGTCCGTGCTGGCCGACCCCACCGCCCTGATGACCTACCGGGCCCGCGCCCATGAGCGCCATCCCGAACTGCGGGCGGACCTGAGCGGTCTGCGGCGTGCGTCCATTCGGGCCTTGCTGCAGGATTGTGGGGAAGACCCGGCCCTGGCGGAGGCCGCGTTCGACGTGTTCTTTGCCGAGCGGCAACGGGTGGAGCTGTTTCCGGAGGTGGCGCAGGCCCTGACCGCGCTGAGCGAGCGGCTGCCGCTGGTGGCGCTGACCAACGGTAATGCCTGCATCCACAAGGCGGGTGTCGGCCACTTCTTCAAGGGCATCGTCAGCGCCGCAGAGCTGGGCGTGGCCAAACCCGAGCCCCAGGCCTTCCACGCCGCTGCCGCTTTGGCCGGCGTGGATCCGACCGAGGTGCTGCATGTCGGAGACGACTGGCATCTGGACGTGGCCGGTGCCGTGGCTGCCGGGGCTCAGGCCGTCTGGGTGGTGAGAACACCGGAGGCGCTCGGCATCGCCCAGGGCGTTGCGCTTGGCTATGCGGCCCCGACCGGACGAGACCCGGTGGAGACCGAGACGGTGCCGCATCTGCGAGTGAACGATCTGCAGGAGCTGTGGGAGCGGATCAGCGGCAGTTGAGCAGTTGAGCAGTTGAGCAACTGAGCCGCTGAGCCACTGGCGCCGCAGCCCAGTCAGCGATTCTCTGTGTGGGGTAACAAGGCCTTGGCCGCTTCGATCCGCAGCGGCAGCGGAACGGCGCTGTCGTTCATCACATGCAGCAGGAAGCGGCGAGGGTCGCTGAACGACTCCGTCACCAAGCCGGTGGTGGACAGCTCCCTGTCCGTGGGGTGGCGTGACGCGTTGGCGGAAGCGAGCGTGGATTCTGCTGGCGCCGCGGATGTCGTCCCAGATGTCGCCGCGGATGTCGTCACGGGATTGGCCGCCCCTGCCGGGCCTGTCGTGCGCCCGGCCTCGTCTTCGGTCGGGCCGGTCAGCCGCGCCAATGCGTCCTGCCACTGCGACGGCGACACGCTCCGCAGCGCACTCAGCAGCTCCGCCTGGCCCTCTTCATTGGGCGGGAAGTCCACCCACGGCGTTTCCTCGAACACCGGTGCGAGGCCGGGCGCAACGAAGGCGGACCACTGATCCGGCAGCACCTGCGCGGGGACGCGGCGCGCATGGGTCCAACCCGCATTGTGGCCACTGCTGTCGCCAGTGCGGGCGGGGAAGGTGCGCACTCGGGCGGGCTTGAGCGTCGGCAGAAAACGCCGCTGCACGGCCTGCAGGAAGCGTTCGGCGTCCTGCGCCGGTACCGCCTCGGCCAGCGACCACCACAGCTGAAAGCTCTGCTCCCCCGAAATCGCAAGGCCGGGTGCCGGCAGATCCAGGTCGTCCTGGACGGCCCGCCAAAGCGGCGCCACCACCGACCATTCCACCGGACGCCCAATGTCCAGCACCAGGGCCCGCACCTGCCCGTCCGGGCCCACCCGGTCGGCGTCGCCTCCTGAGCCTCGCGCATCGGATGCGGCGCCGGGTGGGGCATACAAACGGTCGAATTCGGTGTGAAGGCGGCTCATGGACGGCATCTCGGGCAACAGAAAACCCATGGCTGGGCGTGAGAGTCGCACTCTACTGGAGACCGCGCCCCACCCCACATGCGGGACGAGCGCCGCACAGATGCCCGCATTGTGTGTACCGTTCAGGCCTGATGGCGACGGCGCTGTGACCCGGGAGCGTTCCATGACTCCGACCGATGTCTGGCCAGGCCTGGTTGCGGTGCTGCTGGCCCTGCTGACCACCCGCCTGCTGGCGCAAGGCCAGCCGCTGCATGAGGACACGGCTCGCCATCGCAGCCTTGACGGGCTCCGTGGTTATCTGGCTTTGGGGGTATTCCTGCACCATTCCGTCATCTGGCAGGGGTATCGGGTCTCCGGCGCTTGGGCGTCGCCACCATCGGCGTTTTATACGCAGGCCGGCAAGGGCAGCGTGGCCCTGTTCTTCATGATCACGGCCTTCCTGTTCTTCGGGCGGGTGCTGGAGGCCAGACACCGCCCGATGGACTGGACCCGGTTGTTTGCCGGACGGTTGACGCGGCTGACGCCGGCCTATCTGGTCATGCTGGCCCTGCTGCTGGTCGTGGTGGCGGTACAGACGCGAGGCCGGCTGCAGGTGGATCCGGTCACAGCCCTGAGCGGCCTCAAGGACTGGCTGCTCTTTACCGTTCCTGGACGCCCCGATCTCAATGGCCTGGCGCGCACCGAGATTGCAGTGGCCGGCGTCACCTGGTCCCTGCCCTACGAATGGATGTTCTACGCCGGGCTGCCGCTGCTGATGCTGCTGACCGGCCAGCGCCCCGGGCTTGGCCCCCTGCTGGTGACGGCCGCCGCCAGCACCGCCTTGCTGGTCTGGCGTCCGTCCCTGGGCAATCTGCTGCCGTTTGCCGTGGGCATGGGCGCCGCCTGCGCCGCACGTTGGCCGGCGCTCCAGCGGTTTGCAGCCACGCCGGTGGCGTCTGGGGTCACGCTGCTGAGTGTCATCGGCGGGTTCAGCCTGCCGGGTTCGGTCACGGCGCCGCTCCCGCAGTTACTGCAGGCGCTGGCCTTCGTGCTGGTGGCTGCGGGCAACGATTTGTTCGGCGGGCTGTCCTCGCGGCTGTCGCGTCAGTTGGGGGCGCCCGCCTACAGCCTCTACCTGTTGCACGGCCTGGTGCTCTACGCCGCCTTCCAATGGGGCGTGGACGCGGTGGTCGGACGACCGGCCGCCGCCCTCCCCCCTGCCCAGCACTGGGGCGTGGTGTGGACGGTCACGCCGGTGGTCATTGTGCTGAGTCACCTGTGCCACCGTTATGTGGAGCTGCCCGGCATGGCGCTGACCGATCCCTGCCTGCGGCGCTGGCGCCAGCTGTGGGACCGGCGGCCGATGGTGCTTCGCCCCAAGCGCGGTGTGTGAGCGCGGGGCGCCACCGGTTGTTTCGCGTCGGAATTGACGGATCAGCGCTGAAGCCCCGGTGTGAACGCTTCGGACCCTGCTTTTCGTCAATTCACCGTCATAAATCGTCGGCACAATGCAAGGCATCCGAGACAAACAACCGGCTGCGACATAGGGCAGAGAGCTGGAACCCGTCACCAGCGTCCGGATACCTTCTTCGACAAGCCACCGAGTGAACCGCGGTGGCTTTTTTCATTCGGCATTCGCTGAGCCACGGCCCACGCCCCAAGCTCCACGCGCATCGTCACGTTGCTCATTCATTGCCGCGCCGCTTTGCAGGCTTTGTCGTGCGCGTACGGTTTTGGGCGGTGTCGCATTCAGCCATCACGCTGCGTAAAGAACCATAAAACCGCAGGTGGGGCGACGGGCGGTCAGCGTACAGCGTGCGATCCTTCCGGGTCTTATCAACTCTGACACGAAGTTCGCCGCGTCCCGCGTCCCAGCCGCCGCCAAGTCCGGACCGCTTGCATCGCCGTTGCTCTTGCCTGCCCCGATGACACGCACCTGCCACCCTGCCTTGCGTCCGCTTTCCCTGGCCCTGCTCACCGCCGTGAGCGCAATGGCCGCGCCCACCTTGCGGGCTCAGACCGCGCCTGCGCCTGCACCCGCACCCGCACAGGCCCCTGCCCCGGCCCCTGCACCCGCACCCCCCGCGACCAAAAGCCCGCAGCAGCAGCCGCCGCGCGACGGCGACGACCCGCAGCAGCTCCAGCGCGTGGAAGTCCAGGGCCGCTCCAGCGACGATGCGCAGCGCCGCGCCTCCACCGCCTCCAAGATCATCATTGGCCGCGAAGAAATCGAACGCTATGGCGACAGCACCATCGGCGAGGTGCTCAAGCGCCTGCCGGGCGTGACCACCGGCGGTCGCCCGGGCCGGGGCGGTGAGGTCCGCATGCGCGGCATGGGGTCGGGCTACACCCAGATCCTGGTCAATGGCGAACGGATGCCGCCGGGCTTCTCGCTGGACGAGTTGCCGCCCGACCAGATCGAGCGGATTGAAGTGATGCGCGCGCCCACCGCCGAATTCGGCGCACGGGCCGTGGCGGGCACCATCAACGTGGTGCTGCGCGAAGCCTTGCAGCGGCGGCTCAACGAATTGCGCGCCGGGCTGTCCGCTGAGAATGGCCAGGTCCGTCCGCAGCTGAGCTGGACCCGCAATGACAAGCTGGACGACAAGGGCAGTGCCTACAACCTGACGGTCAATGCCATGCAGAACCGGCAGCAGGAAGACGTCAACAGCCGCACCGTCACCCTGGTGCCGGACACCGGTGACCAGACCGTGCTGCAAACCCTGGGCCACACCGCCAACACCCGCAAGTCGATCAACATGACCGGCCGTCTGCAGTGGCGTCTGGACAATGGCGACACCCTGGCCCTGCAGCCCTTCGTGGTGGTCAATCGCGGCACCAGCAGCAGCGTCTTCGACCAGACCCAGACCCCGGAAGTCGCCTCCGGGCCGGACCACTACAACTTCAACCATGTCGAATCGCAGGGCGACAACCGCTCGGTCATGGCGCGGCTGAATGCGCAGTGGAACAAGCGTCTGAGCGATGTCAGCCGCCTGGAAGTGCGAGCAGGCGTGGGCCGCATGTCCATGACCGGCAACAACGACCGCCGCGAGTACGAGGACGCCACCCTCACCCGCACCCAGGACGACCACACCAAGAGCCGGGACACCTCCTGGAGCTTCAATAGCAAGTACAGCCACCAGCTGCCCGATGAACACAATCTGGTGGCGGGCGTGGAAGGCGAAGGCACCGGCCGCAATCAGACTCGCAACTGCCTGCAGAACGGCAGCAGCTGCGACTACCTGCTGGACTTCGGCGACGACGTGGATGCGTCCACCCGGCGTCTGGCGGCTTATGCGCAGGACGAGTGGAGCGTTGGCAAGCAATGGGGCTTTTATGCCGGCCTGCGCTGGGAAGGCATCCAGACCGACAGCAAGGCGCTCAACTACAACGTCAGCAACAGCTCCAGCGTGTGGACGCCGCTGCTGCATGCGGTCTACAAGCTGGACGAGAAAAGCCGGGAGCAGATCCGTGCCAGCCTGACGCGCAGCTACCGCTCACCGCAGCTCAACGACCTGATTGCGCGGCCCAGTGTCAACTCGCAGTACCCGTGCCTGAACGGCGTGCCCTGCGGCACCAATGCCATCAACTACCCGGACCGCATGGGCAATCCGGACCTGAAGCCGGAGATGGCCACCGGTGTGGAGCTGGGCTGGGAAAAGTACATGACCAAGGGCGGCCTGATCAGCGCCAACCTGTTCTACCGGCACATCAATGACCTGATCCGCACGGTCACGGCGCTGGAGGATGTGAGCTGGTCGTCGGAGCAGCGCTGGGTCTCCAAGCCGCGCAACATCGGCACGGCGCAGACCTACGGGCTGGAGCTGGAGGCCAAGTTCCGGCTGGATGAATATCTGACCGATGCCTGGCCGGTGAACATCCGCAGCAACCTGTCACTCTTTCACTCCGAGGTGGCGGGCATCCAGGGCCCCAACAACAAGCTGGACCAGCAGCCGAGCTACACCGCCAACCTGGGCGCCGACTACCGGCTGCGCAGCCTGCCGCTGACGCTGGGGGGCTCGATCAACTACACCCCGTCCAACACCATCCAGCAGACCACGCTGACGGAGGTGATGAGCGACAAGAAGCGGGTGTTTGACGTGTTTGCCACCTGGGCGGTGTCGTCCACGACCTCGCTGCGGGTCTCCGCGACCAACCTGGCGCCGCTCAATTACGGCACTGGCAGCGTCTCCGTGGTCCCGGCGCGTTATGCCGCCGACGGCAGCCTGCTCAGCCCTGCCAAGATCATCACCGGCGAAAGCACCGGCCGCAGCTTCACGCTCTGGCAGGTGCGGCTGGAAATGAAGATCTGACCCCGCCGAGGCGCCCCTGCACGCACAGAGGCGCCGCACCGCGCGCAGCGACGGTGCGGCGGGGCTCGCAGTTAATGCGACAGGGCCGGCGCCGGGCCGTCCCAAGGCGGCCCGCAGCCCCCTCGGGGGGCGGATGGATGCGCCCTAGGCGCAGGCAGCCGGGGGCTCCATGACGCAAAAAAGGCCACCCTAGTTGGGTGGCCTGAAAGGTAGTCATCGAGGGCGATCACTACCTGGGCGACGGGACCAACCAGCGTCGGTCCCCCACGAGAATCATCACGGGGCAGCCGGAGCGGGGCAACCATCCCCGGCTGCGGGCCGCCTTATCGGTTGACGGCTGTGGTCCGTTGCTTGGCCATCGCCGAGCCTGACGGCGACCACAGCGTCGCGCTCAGCCCCAGCACCATCACGCCCATCACCATCCACATCAACGGCGTGATGCGGCGGCGGCGACCAATCGGCCGCGGGCGGGAAGATGTGCGAGCTGCGCGCAATTGGGGCGGTACCTTGAAGGGCGACAGCCGCTGCAGACGCACCGCCTGTTTGCTACCGTCACTTCTGGACACAACCTCGAAGCTGACCCGCTCGCCTTCCTGCGGTGCCTGCCCATCCATCGGGAATGCCGACACATGAACGAAGAGCGCTTCACCGCCCTGTTCCGGCTGAACCAGCCCGTGCCCGCGTTCCCCATACCAACTGTTCAAAGTACCTTCGAATCGCATGGTGACCATCCCCCTCGCATGAACTAGAAAGACCCCGGGTGTCTCATGTCCGGGGTACGGAATGCATCCTGCCCAGACTGGCGACCCGTGGGGCAACAGCCTGTAAGCGCTGCAACGCCCCGGTCCCTCCCCTCGAATGAAGGGGTGTCAACCTCTGCGAAATCCGATCAAGGTTTGGATGGCAGTTGTCCCTCCACCCCTTGCACATAGAACTTGATGCCCTGCAGGAACTTGTCGTCCGCGACCTGGTCCTTGGCCAGCACCTCCTTGCCGTCCTGCCCCACCAGCGGGCCCTTCCAGATGACGAAGCTGCCGTCCTTGAGTCCGGCCTTGATTTTCTCGACCCGGGCCTTGACCTCCGCCGGCACGACGCTGTTCACCGCTACCAGATCAATCGCCCCTTCCTTCACGCCCCACCAGCTGTGCTGGCCCGGGCCGGCGGTCCAGCTGCCGTCCAGGGCCGCCTTGATGCTGGCGCTGTAGTAGGGCGTCCAGTTCACCACCGCCGAGGCCAGATGCGCCTTGGGTCCGTAGCTGCTCATGTCGGAATCCCAGCCGAAGGCATAGATGCCGTTTTTCTCGGCGGTCTGCAGCACGGCGCTGGAGTCGGTGTTCTGCATCAACACGTCGGCCCCGGCATTGATCAGGGTCTGCGCCGCATTGGTCTCCTGGGGCGGGTTGAACCATTCATTCACCCACACCACCTTCACCGTCGCCTTCGGATTGGACGCGCGGGCCCCCAGGGTGAAGCTGTTGATGTTGCGGATGACTTCCGGAATGGCGATGGAGCCGACCACGCCCAGCGTGTTGCTCTTGGTCATGGCACCGGCCACCACGCCGGCCAGGTAGGCGCCTTCATAGGTCCGGGCGTCGTAGGTGCGCAGGTTGGCGGCCTGCTTGTAGCCGGTGGCATGCTCGAACTTCACCTGCGGACTGTCCGCCGCCACCTTCAGCAGCGGCTCCATGTAGCCGAAGGTGGTGCCGAACACCAGGCTGTTGCCCTGCTGCACCAGGTCGCGGAACACCCGCTCCGCATCCGCACCTTCCGGCACTTTCTCAACAAAGGTGGTCTTGATGCGGTCGCCGAATTCCTTCTCCACCGCCTTGCGGGCGTTGTCGTGGGCGAAGGTCCATCCGCCATCACCGACCGGACCGACATACGCAAACGCCACCTGCAAGGGCGCGCTGGCCGATGCGGCCGGTCCTGCAGCGCCGGAGGCCCCAACTGCGCCAGACTCGCTGGACGCTTCGTCCTTCTTCCCGCAGGCCGCCAGCATCACCACCGCCGCCGCAGCGACCAACCAGCGACCACCCAGCCGGCGTGTGCCGGACCGGGTGCTGGTGGGGTCGCACGACGGGGCAGACAGCGGGGAAGACGGCGCGGTGGACAGCGGCGCGGACAGCCGCGCTGGCGACGCTGAGCGGAAGAAGGAAGACAGGACAGACATGAAGACTCCGGAAGTGAGGTCCAAGGAAGCGGCCGGTGAGGGCCGGGGCAACAGGGACAGCAGGGGCGGCAAGACCCGCCCCTCCGCGGTCAGGCACCGAAAGATCAGCCACCGGGATGAAAGGGTTTGCCGAGCGAGGCCGGCATGTTGGCGCGGATGAAGCTCTCATTGCGCGAGATCAGCACCAGCACCACGATGGTGGCCAGGTAGGGCAGCATGCTTAGGAACTGGCTGGCCACCTGCACGCCCTGACCTTGCAGGTGAAATTGCAGCATGGTGACCCCGCCGAAGAGATACGCCCCCAGCAGCACGCGCCCGGCGCGCCAGGTGGCGAAGCTGGTCAGGGCCAGCGCGATCCAGCCCTTGCCCGCGATCATGCCTTCCACCCACAGCGGCGTGTAGACCACCGAGCAATAGGCGCCGGCCAGGCCGCAGAGCGCGCCGCCGGCCGTCACCGCCAGCAAGCGGATGCGCCGCACCGGATAGCCCAGCGCATGGGCCGCTTCCGGGGACTCCCCCACCGCCCGCAGCACCAGCCCCGAGCGCGAGCGGGCCAGCCACACGGCGAGCCCGGCCGCCAGCAGCAGGGTCCCATAGACCAGCGGATGCTGACGAAACAGCGCCGGGCCGATCCACGGCAGCTCGGACAGCACCGGCACCGCAAAACTGGGCCGTGGCCCCAGCGCGGCGCGTGTGTAGTCCTGGCCCACAAAGGCGGAGAAGCCGGCGCCGAAGAGGCTCAGCGCCAGCCCGGTGGCGTATTGATTGGTGCCCAGCATCACCACCAGCACACCGAAGGCCAGCGCCATCAGGGCGCCCGCCCCCATGCCGGCGAGAAAGCCGACGACATCGCTGCCGCTGTGCACCGTGGCTGCAAAGCCGGCGATGGCCGCCATCAGCATCATGCCTTCGGCGCCCAGGTTGACCACACCGGCCCGTTCATTGATCAACAGCCCCAGCGCGGCCAGCGCCACCAGGGTGCCGGCGTTGAGGGTGGCGGCCACCAGCAGCGGCAGGGCATCCATCAGCGGGTCTCCTTCGGCGCGATCCAGCGCAGGCGGTAGTGGATGAGCGTGTCCGAGGCCAGCAGCGTGAACAGCAGCAGGCCCTGGAAGACGCCGGTGATGGCCTTGGGCAGCCCCAGCCGCGACTGGGCCAGTTCACCGCCGATGTAGAACATGCTCATGAGCAGGCCGGAGCACACGATGCCCACCGGATGCACCCGCCCGACAAAGGCCACGATGATGGCGGCGAAGCCATAACCGACCGGCACATAAGGCGTGAGCTGACCCAGCGGACCGGCCGCTTCCAGACCGCCCGCCAGGCCCGCCAGTCCCCCGGACAAGGCCAGGGTGCCCCACAGCGCCGCCCGCGACGAAAAGCCGGCATATCGCGCCGCCGCCGGTGCCAGCCCGCCGACCTGCCACGAGAAGCCCGCCATCGACCGGAACATCAGCCACCACACGCCCACCACCGACACCAGCGCGATCCACACGCCGATGTGCAGCCGGGTGCCGGGGAACAGGCGAGGCACCTGGGTGACCGGCAGGAAGGTGATGGTCTGGGGGAAGTTGTAGCCGCCGGGGTCTTTCCAGGGGCCATAGACCAGGTACTGCAGCAGCAGCTCCGCCACGTACACCAGCATCAGGCTGACCAGGATTTCATTGGCGCGGAAGCGGTCCCGCAGCAAGGCGGTCACCGCGGCCCAGGCCATGCCGCCGACCACACCGGCCAGCAGGATGAGCAGAACGATCCATCGTCCCGTCTGCGGCCCCGCCTGCATGGCCACCCAGCCCGCCGCCAGCGCGCCGGCGATGTACTGGCCCTCCGCGCCGATGTTCCAGACATTGGCCCGGAACGCCACCGCCAGGCCCAGGGCGATCAGCACCAGCGGCGTGGCCTTGAGCCCCAGCTCGCCCCAGGCATAGGCATTGCGCACCGGCTCCCAGAAGAACATGCGCAGGCCCTGCAGCGGATCCTTGCCCAAGGCGGCAAACAGCACCACGCCGATCAGCACGGTGCACAGCAGCGCCAGCAGTGGCGACAGCAGCGACATCCAGCGCGAAGGCTGCGGACGCGGTTCAAGCCGGAGCATGGGCGCTCCCTACCTGATGGGCATCCCCAGGTCTGTGGCCCTCTGCGGCGGACGGGCCGTCTTCCCACAAGCCGCTCATCCACAAGCCGATGCGCTCCACGCTGGCCTGCGCCACCGGCAGCACCGGCGACAGGCGACCACCGGCCATCACCACGATTCGATCACTCAGCTCCAGCAATTCGTCCAGCTCCTCGCTCACAACCAACAGGGCGCAGCCCTGGTCCCGCAGGGCGACCAGCTCGGCCCGGATCTGCGCCGCCGCCCCCACATCCACGCCCCAGGTCGGCTGGGCCACCACCAGCAGCCTGGGCGCTGCCGAGATCTCACGGCCCATGATGAATTTTTGGAGATTGCCGCCGGAGAGGCTGCGGGCGGCCGCGTCCGGACCCGCCGCCCGCACCCCGAAGCGTTCGATGATGCGGCCCGCCAGGGCGCGGGCCCGGGACGGCGACCAGTGGCCCAGGCGACCGACCGCATCGCGGCGTGTCAGCAGCGTGTTCTGCGCCAGCGACATCACCGGCACCGCGCCGCGTCCGAGTCGCTCTTCCGGCACATGATGCAGGCCCAGGGCACGGCGCTCGCGCGGTCCCAACGCCCCCAGATCGTGCTCGGTGCCATCGTCGGCCCGCCAGATCAGGGTGCCGCGTGGGGCCCGCTGATCCTCGCCGGAGAGCAGGCGCAGCAATTCCTGCTGGCCATTGCCCGACACACCGGCCACGCCCAGGATGTCCCCGGCCTTCAGTGACAGATGCAGGTCGCGCAGTGTCACTCCATGCGGGGAATCTGGCGCCACGGTCAGACCGCGCAGCGCCAGGCGCTCCGGCGCATCGAGCCGGGCGGTGCGGGGCGGCGGGCGCTGCGGCTCGGCACCGATCATCAATCGGGACAGGCTCGCTGCGGTCTCCTGACGCGGATCCACCTGCCCGGTCACCCGGCCGCCGCGCATCACGGTGCAGCGGTCGCACAGGCGCCGGATCTCATCGAGCTTGTGGCTGATGTAGAGCAGCGAACAGCCCTGCGACGCCAACTGGCGCAGCGTGACAAACAGCGTCTCGACCGCCTGCGGCGTCAGCACCGACGTGGGCTCGTCCAGGATCAGCAGGCGGGGACGGGTCATGAGCGCCCGCAAGATCTCCACCCGCTGCCGCTCGCCCACCGACAGCGCATGCACCGGCCGCTCCGGATCCAGCGGCAGGCCATAGGCCGCGGACAGGTCCCGCACCCGCTGACGCACCTCGTCCAGGGAGAGGGAGCGGTCCAGGCCCAACCAGATGTTCTGCGCCGCAGTCAGCGAATCGAACAGCGAAAAATGCTGATGCACCATGCTGATGCCCAGCGCCCGCGCCTGCGCGGGATGACGCACGGTCTGCACCTGCCCGTCCCACAGCATCTGGCCGGCATCGGCATGTACGGCGCCGACGATGATCTTCATCAGCGTGGACTTGCCGGCGCCGTTTTCCCCGAGCACGGCATGGATCTCCCCGGGCGCCACCTGCAGCGAGAGGTCGTCGTTGGCCTTGACGCCGGGATAGGACTTGCTGATGTGTCGAAGTTCCAGGCGGGGCGTCATGGCTGATGCGGGTTACGGGCTGCGGCGGTAGCGCACCCGGCCGGCCACGTAGCTGGCGACCAGGTTGCGTTCGTCGGAGAGAGTGATCCAGGCAAAGACCTTTTCATGGAGCTCGCGCGCCAGGGACTGTCGGTGCTCCGCGACCGTGCCATGGGCCCAGTCCCAGATGCAGACATCGGCCAGTGTATCCACGCCGAAATGCCCGATTTCCTCCGACAATCCCAGGGCCTGCGAAGCCCCCAGCGTGGCCGCATGCAGTCCGCACCAGGCCGTCAGCCGCTGGCCGTTCAGGGCCTGCACCTTGTAGCCGTCGGCCAGGGTGCGCTGGGTCGACAGGGAGGTGCCGCCGCCGACGTCGCTGGCCACGCTCAGCCGCACGCCCGCGGCCTGGGCCCGGGGCCAGTCGAACATGCCGCTGCCCAGGAACAGGTTGGAGCTGGGGCAATGGGCGATCTGGGCGCCGGTGCGGGCCAGCACCGCATGGTCCTCATCGTCCAGCCAGATGCCGTGCGCCAGCACCGAGCGCGGATGCAGCAGGCCGACGCGGTCGTACACGTCCAGGTAGCTGCGGGCGTCGGGGAAGAGCCGGGCCACCCAGTCCACCTCGCTGCGGTTCTCGGCCACATGGGTCTGCATGTAGAGCGATGCGTCCTCCCGGCACAGGCGGCCGGCCATGGCCAGTTGCTCCGGCGTGCTGGTGGGGGCAAAACGGACCGTCACGGCATAGGCCAGGCGCTCGCGCCCATGGTGACGCTCGATCAGGGCGCGGCAGTCCCGCTCGGCCTCGACGACATCGTCCCGCAGGCCGTCCGGGGCATGCCGGTCCATCAGCACCTTGCCGGTGATCAGCCGCATGCCCCGTTGGGACGCGGCGGTGAACAGCGCGTCCGCCGAGACTTTGTGGACGGTCGGGTAGACGACAGCGGCGGTTGTGCCGTGGGCCAGCAAGGCATCCAGGAAACGCTCTGCGCCGGCCTGGGCGATCACCGGGTCGGCATATCGCTGCTCGGCCGGAAAGGTGTAGGTGTTGAGCCAGTCCAGCAGCTCCGTGCCGTAGGAGGCGATCACGTCCAGCTGCGGGCTGTGCACATGGGTGTCGATGAAGCCTGGCAGGATCAGCCGCCCGCGGTGGTCTTCCCGCTGCCAGCCCTCACCCGGATCCTCAGCGGACACGCCCACCACCCGCCCGCGCTCGATCAGCAGCCAGTGGTCGGGACGGAAGCGCACGGCGGGATCGTCCACGCGCCCCCAAGAGGGCGTGCCGGTGAAGTCGAGCAGGTCACCGCGCAGGGCAAGGCGGTCGGCGGTGGGGAGCGATGCGGTCATGGTCTCGGGAACAAACGGACAACAGGAAAAGGGGCGGGAACGCCGTCAGGCCGGCAAGGGCCGCTCCGGCTTCACCAGCGCCTTGGCCACTTCCCTCACCTGCTCCCGCAACCACCGCAGCGGGGCACTGTGGTGGCTGAGGTCGTGCCAGAGCTGGTAGTAGGTCATGGGCGGAAACGCGACCGGGCAGCGCAGGATGGTCACCGGCAGTTGGTCCAGATAGCGGCGGCAGAACAGCCGCCCGGTGGTGAGCACCAGCAGGCTGCGGGCCACCATCTGCGGCAACTGGCCGAAGTGGGCGCCGCGCACCGCAATCCGGCGCTCCAGCCCCAGGGACAGCAGGTGCTGCTCGATCACCCCGGGCTGACCCGGGCTGAGCGGCATCGGCGCCAGGTGCTGGCAGTCCAGGTAGCGCTGCTGCGTCCAGGCCCGGGCGCTCATGCGGGCGGCGGGATGCTGCTGGCTGACCAGGCAGACCACCTCGTCCGTCAGCAAACGACCCATGTGCAGCTCACCCGGAGGCTCCAGCCAGTTGCCGATGACCAGGTCCACCTCGCCACGGGCAAGCGCGGCGCGGTAGTCGTAGTCGGCGGTGAGCGGATGCAGGTCCAGTTGCACGCCGGGAGCCTGGCGCTGCAGGCGCGTGACCAGCTCGGGCAGGAACAGCGGGTCCAGGTAGTCGCTGGCGGCGATCCGAAAGCGCAGCTGGGCGGTGGCGGGGTCGAAGTCGCCGCGGCGCAGCCGGGGGCCGAAGAGCTGGTCCGCTTCCCGCAGCAGCCGTTCGGCCGGCGCGACCAGCTCCAGCGCCACCGTGGTCGGCGTCATGCCGGCGCCGCTGCGCACCAGCAGGGGGTCGCCGGTGAGCGCACGCAGGCGCCGCAGCTTCTCGCTTATCGCGGGCTGCGTGCTGCCCAGCCGCAAGGCGGCCTTGGAGACACTCCGTTCGACGATCAAGGTTTGCAGGACCCGCACCAGTTGGAGCTCGATCTTGTCGAAATCCAGCGGCGACGTCATATTGATTTGCGCATACACACCATGCGGCAGATCCTATAACCATTCTCGCGTCGAAGGAGTACCGTTCGGTGTGTTCACGCGAGGGCCTTTCTCGGCCCTGACTGCCCGCTGCCGCCATGACCGCCACCCGCCCGATCCGTTTTGTCCATCGCGGAGCCATCCGTTCGGTGTCCGGGCTGCCGCCCACCACCACGGTGCTGCAATACTTGCGCGAGCAGGCCCATCAGTGCGGCACCAAGGAGGGCTGCGCCGAAGGCGATTGCGGCGCCTGCACCGTGGTGGTGGGGGAACTGTCCGCCGATGGGCAGGCGGTGGCGCTGCGCAATGTGAATGCCTGCATCCAGTTCCTGCCCATGCTGGACGGCAAGGCGCTGATGACGGTGGAAGACCTGGGCAGCAGCCGGGACCTGCATCCGGTGCAGCAGGCGCTGGTGTCCTGCCATGCCTCGCAGTGCGGCTTCTGCACCCCGGGGTTTGCGATGACGCTGCAGGCCCTGTATGAGCGCCATCAGGAGGACGGCACCCGGCCCAGCCGGCAGCAGCTGGCGGATGACCTGTCCGGCAACCTGTGCCGCTGTACCGGCTATCGGCCGCTGCTGGACGCGGGCGAGCAGATGTTCGACCTGCCGGTGCGACGGATCGACCGTGCGCCGCTGGTCAAGGCCTTGCAGACCCTGGCGGCGGACGAGCCTCTGACCTATGAAAGCCCTGCGCGCGACGGCCGTGTGCAGCGGGTGCATGCGCCGCAGTCGATCGAGTCCCTGGCCGCCCTGCGGGAGGCCCTGCCGCAGGCCCGTCTGGTGGCCGGTGCCACCGACGTGGGCCTGTGGGTCAACAAGCAGCATCGCGACCTGGGCGATGTCATTCTGCTGGGGCGGGTGGCCGCCCTTCGTGAGATGGCCAACGCGGACGGCCTGCTGCGCATCGGCGCCGGCGTACCGCTGGAAGACGCCTGGCAGGCCTTGGTGGCCGAGGTGCCGGAACTGCGGGAGCTGTGGCTGCGCTTCGCTTCGCCCCCGGTGCGGCATGCAGGCACGCTGGGCGGCAACATCGCCAACGGGTCGCCCATCGGGGACGGTGCGCCGGCTCTGATGGCGCTGGACGCGGTGGTGGTGCTGCGCCAGGGCGAGCGGCAGCGACGCGTACCGCTGGCATCGTTCTATCTGGATTACATGAAGAACGCATTGGCGTCCGGCGAGTTCCTGGAGGCGCTGGAGGTGCCACTGCAGCAGGGCCTGCCCCCGACCGCCACTCGCCGCCTGCGCGCCTACAAGATCTCCAAGCGCTACGACAGCGACATCTCCGCGCTGTGCGCGGTGTTCTCCGTCACCGTGGACCAGGGCCGGATCCAGCAGGCGCGGCTGGCCTTTGGCGGCATGGCCGCGATCGTCAAACGGGCCGCAGGGGCTGAAGCCGCGCTAATCGGTCAGCCCTGGACCGAAGCCGCCATGGCCGCCGCCGCGCAGGCCCTGTCGCAAGACTTCCAGCCGCTCACCGACCTGCGGGCCAGTGCCGACTACCGGCAGCGGGTCGCCGCCAACCTGCTGCGACGCTTCTGGCTGGAAACCCGCGATGACGCCCCGTTGGCGCCGCAATCGGTCAGTGTCTGGCGCATGGGGTCGCCAGCAGCGTCCACGCCGCTGACGCCCACGCCCTCCGGAGCACAGCCATGAACAAGCCGCTGGACCTCCCCGTGCCCACCCTGGACCCGCAGCCCCAGGTGGGGGTGAGCCGCGCCCATGAGTCGGCCACTCTGCATGTGAGCGGCGAGGCCGTCTACACCGACGATATCGCCGAAGTGCGCGGCACCCTGCATGCGGCGCTGGGCCTGTCCCCGCTGGCGCATGGGCGGCTGCTGTCCATCGACGTCGAGCAACTGCGACGCCAGCCCGGTGTGGTGGATGTGATCACCGCCGCCGACCTGCCGGGCGAGAACAACTGCGGGCCGCTGCTGCATGACGACCCGCTGCTGGCCGACGGTGAGTTGCGTTATCTCGGCCAGCCGGTGTTTGCCGTGATCGCCACCGACCGCGAACTGGCGCGCCGCGCCGCGGCCCTGGCCCGCACGGTCATCCAGGCCGAGCCGCTGCCGCCGGTGCTCACCGCCCGTGAAGCCCATGCGCTGGGCCAATACGTGGTGCCGCCGATGCATCTGGCGCGCGGCGATGCGGCCGCCGCGCTCGCACAGGCCCCGCACCGGCTGGAGGGGGAATGGTCGGTCGGTGGGCAGGAGCAGTTTTATCTGGAAGGGCAGATCAGCTATGCCCTGCCCCAGGAAGATCAGGGCGTGCTGGTGCATTGCTCCACCCAGCATCCGTCCGAGATGCAGTTGCTGGTGGCGCATGCCCTGGGTGGGCTGGCCCATCAGGTGACGGTGCAGTGCCGACGCATGGGCGGCGGGTTTGGGGGCAAGGAATCACAGTCCGCGCTGTTTGCCTGCATCGCCGCGGTGGCGGCGGCCCGCCTCCGTGTCCCGGTCAAGCTGCGGGTGGACCGCGACGATGACTTCCTGGTGACCGGCCGTCGTCATGGCTTCGATTACCGCTGGAGCGTCGGTTTCGACGACCAGGGCCATCTGCTGGCGGCGGACATCGACCTGATCTCCCATTGCGGCCACAGTGCCGACCTGTCGGCGCCGGTCATGACCCGCGCGCTGTGCCACTTCGACAATGCCTACTGGCTGCCGAATGTGAGCCTGCATGGCTACTGCGCCCGCACCAACACCCAGAGCAACACCGCCTTCCGCGGCTTTGGCGGCCCCCAAGGGGCGCTGGCCGTCGAGATGATCCTGGACAGCGTGGCCCGCCGACTGGGGCTGGATCCGCTGCTGGTGCGGCAGCGCAATTTCTATCGGGACGGGCAGGATGTGACGCCCTATGGCCAGACGGTGGAGGACAACCTGCTGCAGCCGCTGACCGACCGGCTGGTGGCGACCAGCCACTATCACGCCCGGCGGCAGGAGATCGACGCGTTCAATGCCGGCAGTCCGGTGCTCAAGCGGGGTCTGGCCCTGACGCCGCTGAAGTTCGGCATCTCCTTCAATGTGGTCCACCTCAACCAGGCCGGGGCCCTGGTGCATGTCTACACCGACGGCTCGGTGCTGGTGAACCACGGCGGCACCGAGATGGGCCAGGGGCTCAACACCAAGGTGGCCCAGGTGGTGGCGCAGGCGCTGGGTGTGCCGCTGTCACGGGTGCGCACCAGCGCGACCGACACCAGCAAGGTGGCCAACACCTCCGCCACCGCCGCGTCCACCGGGGCGGACCTCAACGGCAAAGCGGCGCAGGACGCGGCGCGCAAGATCCGGCAGCGGCTGGAACCGCTGGCGGCACGGATGCTGGGGTGTGAGGTGGAAGCGCTGGTGTTTGAGGGGGGATGGGTGCGGGTGGGGGCTGCTGCAGCAGCAGCCGAAGCGGATGGGGTCGAGGGCGCGCCGCGCCGCATCGCCTTCACCGAGCTGGTGGCGCAGGCGTACCTGGAACGGATCCAGCTCTGGAGCGAAGGCTTCTATGCAACACCGGGCCTGCACTGGGATCGCAAGACGCTGAAGGGCAAGCCCTTCTTCTACTTTGCCTATGGAGCCGCCGTGGCCGAGGTGGTGGTGGACACGCTCACCGGAGAGTCCCGGGTGCTGCGGGCGGACGTGCTGCACGATGTGGGCCAGTCGCTGAACCCGGCGCTGGACATCGGTCAGGTGGAGGGCGCGTTCGTGCAAGGCCAGGGCTGGCTGACGACCGAGGAACTGGTGTGGCATCCCCAGTCCGGGATGCTGCTGACGCATGCGCCCAGCACCTACAAGATCCCGACGGCCAACGACATGCCGGCGGATTTCCGGGTGGCGCTGTTTGATGCGCCCAACCGGGCGGACAGCATTCATCGGTCCAAGGCGGTGGGCGAGCCGCCTCTGCTGTTGCCGTTCTCGGTGCTGCTGGCGATCAAGGACGCCGTGGCGGCGGCCGGGCCGGCGCGATGTGATCCGCCGCTGCGGGCACCGGCAACGGCGGAAGCCGTGCTGAAAGCGGTGGAAGCCGTGGAAGCCATGGAAGAAGGGATCCAGGGGCGTTGACGGCGCCGGTGCGGCCGCCAGCGGCCCTCAGTGCAGCATCAGGTCTACGTCCTGACCCGGATCACCGGCGCCGTCCAGGCGCAGGCGCAGAAAATCCAGGTCCAGATGCAGGTGCTCGACCAGCTCGGGCACGGCGACTTGCAGCGCCTTGACCGGGTCGATCTGCTGGTCCGCCGCATCGGCCAGGACTTCGGCCAGGTGGAGCACCGCTGCGAGCAGCGAGAACGGCCGGATCTCCATCGGCGCATTGGCGTCCTTGAAGGCCTCGACCAGGCCGATCGGAAAATGCCAGTGCTGCGCCAGCGCCGCGGTGACGTCGGCATGGGTGCAGGCGAAGCGGTGCATTTCCAGGGAGAAGCGGCTGCCCGGCTCATTGGCATGGGACTCCACTTCGGCAATCTGGGCCGGCTCGCGCATGGCCATCAGCAGCTGTCCGGTGCGCAGCATGAGGCCGGCGAGGTAGGCGGTGTCGGCATCCCCCTGCAGGAGCTTGCACAGGAGCCTGGCATAACCGGCGGTGCGGACGCTGTGGCGCCAGAAGCGCTGGCGGTCCAGGCCCTGGACCTGCGGGAAGCTGCCGCAGAGGCTGGCCGCCATGGCGAGGTTGCGCAGGGTTTCCAGGCCGAGGGCCATGGCCGCATCCTGCAGCGTGGAGATGGTGTGGGACGGGCTGTAGCGCGCCGAATTGGCCAGGCGCAGGACCTTGGCGGACAAGGTCGAGTCTTTGCTGATGAGGTCCGCAATCTGCGTCAAGCTGACGTTGTCGTCATCCAGACTGTGCAGCAGGCGTCTGCCGACTTCCGGCATGACCGGCAGGTTGCCGTGCCCACTGAAGAACCGTTCCGCGCTGGAGTTCATCGCCATGACCGCCCCTGGAGGGTTGTTCGTGGCGGTTGAGTCTATGCCGGTCTTTGGGCGGCGGCTAGGGGTGGCGGGGTGCGGTGTGGGGGGAGGCGGTGACGCGGCGGGATGTGCGGTGAGACGTCACGGGGGAGCGGTTTCATGAGGGGTGGGGGCTTTCACACCGGCGTCATGTGTCGCCGGTCAGGCGTATAAGCGCGATCCGGTCGAGCAAGGTGATGTCGTAGCCGTCGACTTGGATGAGGCCGCGCTTTTCGAGTTGGCGGATCATGCGGGAGAAGGTTTCGGGAGAGACCGAGAGTTGGGCGGCGACGTCGCGTTTGCGTTCCTGCATTTGGAAGGCGGTGTGGGGGCCGGCACAGCGCATGAGCCAGGCGGCGACGCGGCTGAGGGCATCCTTGGAGAGGACGTCATGGAGGTCGCTGTTGCAGAGGCGGACCTGGTCGGCCATGGACTGGAGCAGCGCGAGGGCGGGGGCGGAGTGGGTGTCGAGGAAGTCGCGGGCGAGGTGGAGCGGCCATTCGAGGACGATGGTGGGCGTGGTGAGGGCGCATGCATCGAGGTCGTGGGCGGCACCGAGCCATGCAGTGTGGAGGTCGAGCCATTGGCCAGGAGGGACGGGGCGGCGGAGCTGGAAGCTCTGCATGAGCGCATCCGTGCGGCCGAGGCGGTTGCGGCCCAGGCCCGCCGTGCCTTGGCAGACGGCATAGAGATGGGTGGCAATCTGGCCCTGCCGAAAAATGGCAGCGCCCTGGCGGAAGGCGCGCAGGCCAACCATGCTGTTGAGCAGTTGCCGGGTGTCGTCAGGGAGGACGTGGCCGCTGAGCAGCGGTGTCCAGTGGATGAGGCGCTCGGCAACCGTGCTGGAGACGATGCGTTCACCAGCAGGGAGCGGGTAGCCAGGGGTCGGCAAGGTGCCGGTGGAGACTGCAGCCGTCGCCACCGCCCCCTGCGCCTCAGACGCAGCATCAGCGGCCTGGGGCGGGTGGGCCGGGTCTGGGAACCATGTTGTAGGGTCGGACACGGGGCGGGGTGACAGAGCAGGAAAATCGCACTGTCGCGTGTCGGGGAGGTTCTGGCTTTGCGTCAGGTCAACAACTGGCGCTGGGGAGGGGCAGCCTTTTGGGGGGTGGGTGAAGGGGGGGCCGTTGGGGAGGGGGGCGGAGGACTGCGCCAGAAGGCGCGGACCCGGGCACCTTTTGCTTCATGTCATTCCTGTCCGGCTTCGCCGGCCATTCCCTTCTTAACTTCCGCAAAAGGCACCCGGGTCCGCACCTTCCGCACCCTGCACTGCCATCGGACAAACGCGGCGCGGGGAAAGAACCTGCTTAGCGAATCAGGATGGCGCGGAAGTCGTTGACATTCGTTTGGGTCGGGCCCGTGATCAGTAGGTCGCCCAGGGCCTCGAAAAATGCATAACCATTGTTGGCGGCGAGTAGCTCTGCGGGCCTGAGGCCCAGTGCCTGCGCACGCGCCAGACTGTCCGGGGTGATGTAGCCGCCGGCGTTGTCTTCAACACCATCAATGCCATCAGTGTCCGCCGCAAGTGCCCAGATGGAAGGCTCGGCTCCTAGGGCCAGTACACAGCCCATCAGGAATTCGCCGGCGCGGCCACCGCGGCCCGGGTTGGGCTTGAGCGTGACCGTGGTCTCACCACCCGACAAGATGACGCACGGGCGCTGGAACGGTTGGCCGTGTCGGGCAACCTCGCGCGCGAGCGCTGCATGCACGCGGCCAACGTCACGGGACTCGCCCTCGATTTCGTCGGAGAGAACATAGGCGGGCAAGCCCATGCGTCTCGCAGCTTCGGCGGCAGCTTCCAGGCTTTGGCGCGGGGCGGCAATGATGTGCTGTTCGTGGCCGTGGAATCGAGGGTCGCCAGGCTTGGGCGTCTCCCAGTCACCACGCTCAAGCGCCTGGCGGGCCAGGTCCGGAAGTTCAATGCCGTAGCGGCGGCAGATGTCCAGGGCGTCTGCGCAGGTTGTTTCGTCCGGGACGGTAGGCCCGGAAGCAATGATGGCCGGGTCGTCGCCGGGGACGTCCGAAATCATGAGGGTGAGCACGCGGGCCGGGGCACAGGCCGCAGCAAGGCGCCCGCCCTTGATGGCGGAGAGGTGCTTGCGGACACAGTTCATGTCCTGGATGGGCGCGCCACTGGCCAGCAAGGCTCGGTTGACGGCCTGTTTGTCAGCCAAGGTGAGGCCCGGAGCTGGCAGGCTCAGCAAGGCGGAGCCGCCGCCGGAGATGAGGCAGATGACGAGGTCGTCTTCAGTGAGCCGGGCCTCCTGGACCATCGAGAGCATGCGCGCGGCAGCACGCTCACCCGCGGCGTCCGGGACGGGGTGCGAGGCCTCGACGATGTCCAGGCGCTGGGGCCGATAGTTCGGCGGAATGTGGCCGTAGCGGGTGATGACGAGGCCAGACAGCGGTGCGTCCGCAGGCCATGCGGCTTCCAGAGCCTGCGCCATGGAACCGCCCGCCTTGCCCGCCCCCAGGACCAGGGTGCGGCCCTTGGGCGGCGGCGGCAGGTGGCCAGCCAGGATCTTGCCAGGCAAGGCGCGCTCGACCGCCACCTGGAAGAGGTGGCGAAGGAAGGCGCGGGGGTCTTGGAGAGCGTGGTCTGCTTGCATCGCGGTCTTGCCAGAATATTCCCAGAGTCTGCCAGGGTCTTGGACGCAGTCACGGCCCCGTGTCGAGGCTGTGACTGGCAGGCGGACAGCCGGTGGCTGGGATCAGCCCTATCAGCCCTATCAGCCCAGTTCGTGGTTGCCCAAAAGCTCCACCGCACGCACGAGGGCGGAGTGGTCGAGTTGGTCCCAGCCCTGGGCGGCGCAGGCCTGCATGAGTTGCGCGGTGTTGGCGGTGTTGGGCAGCGAGAGGCTCAGGGCCTTGGCACTTTGCAGGGCCAGGTTGAGGTCCTTCTGGTGCAGGCCGATGCGGAAGCCCGGGTTGAAGGTGCGCTTGATCATGCGCTCGCCATGCACTTCCAGGATGCGGCTGGAAGCAAAGCCGCCCATCAGAGCCTCACGGACCTTGGCCGGGTCGGCGCCGGCCTTGGAGGCAAACACCAGGGCCTCACTGACGGCCGCGATGTTCAGCGCCACGATGATCTGGTTGGCGACCTTGGTGGTCTGGCCCGCACCGGCACCGCCCACCAGCGTGATGTTCTTGCCCATGAGCGCAAACAGCGGCTGGATGCGCTCGAAGGTCTCAGGCTTGCCGCCGACCATGATGCTGAGCGTGCCGGCCTTGGCACCCACCTCACCGCCGGAGACCGGTGCATCCAGCCATTGCGCGCCCAGCGCCTCGATGCGCGCAGCAAAGTCCTTGGTCGCCATGGGCGAGATGGAGCTCATGTCCACCACCGTCTTGCCCGCGGAAAGACCTTCGGCCACACCGTTGGCACCAAAGAGCACAAGCTCCACGTCGGGCGTGTCAGGCACCATGGTGAAGATGACGTCGGCCTTGCGGGCGACCTCGGCTGCGCTGGGCAGCACGGTGACGCCGGCCGCTTCCAGGTCCGCCGGGACCTTGCTGCGGGTGTTGACAAAGAGGGTGTGGCCGCCTTGGGCCAGGCGCAGAGCCATGGGCGCGCCCATGATGCCCAGGCCGATGAAACCGATGTTGATGCTCATGACTTCTCCTTCAGATCTCGGGTTCGGAATTTCGGTTTAGAGATATTTGTCGCGCAGGGCCTGCGTGGCGCCGCGGAAGACGCCCAGGTCGCTGCCCACCGCCACCATCGTGGCGCCCATGGCCATGTAGCGGCGCGCATCGGCTTCCACCGGGGCAAGAATGCCCACGGCCTTGCCCAGCGCCTTGACGGCCTGGAAGACGCTGGCCATGGCGGCCTGCACGTCCGGGTGGCCCGGGTTGCCCAGGTGGCCATAACCGGCCGCGAGGTCGGACGGGCCGATGAAGATGGCATCCACGCCGTCCACCGCCGCAATCTCGGCCACGGCTTCGACACCGGCTGGGCTCTCAATCTGCAGGCTGACGCTGATCTGCTCGTTCACGCCCTGGAAGTAGCCCGGGATGGTGCCGTAGCGGTTGTTGCGCTGAGAGACCGAGACGCCGCGGATGCCCTGCGGCGGGTAACGCGTGGCAGCGACGGCCATGCGGGCCTGGTCCACGGTTTCGACGAAAGGAACGAGGAAGTTGGAGAAGCCGGCGTCGAGCAGACGCTTGATCTCGACCACGTTGTTGCTGGACGGGCGCACGACCGGTGCGCTGACACTGTCCTTGAGCGCCATGAGCTGCGGCACGAAGCTGATGACGTCGTTGGGCGAGTGCTCGCCGTCCAGCAGGAGCCAGTCAAAGCCCGCCACGCCCAGCACCTCGGTGGTGATGGGATTGGCCAGTGAGCACCAGCAGCCGATGAGGGACTCACCCGCCGTCAGCCGCTGACGGAAGGTGTTGGGAAAGCTGCTGTAGGGCGTGGTGGGGGTGGGCATGAAGGCTCCTTGGAATCAGTCGAGAGATCAGTGCGGCGCTCAGTCCAGCTTGATGCCGCTCTTGGCCACCACGCCGGCCCAGTTCTGACGCTCCTTGGCAAAGAAGGCGTTGAACTCGGTCGGGTTCATGGTGTTGACCTCGGCGCCTTGCGAGGCGAGGCGGGCGCGCAGGTCGGGCGAGCGGATGATGCGGATGAGCTCGGCGGAGAGTTTGTTCATCGCCGCAGGCGGCAGGCTGGTCGGCGCCAGAATGCCCTGCCAGGTGCCGGACTCGAAGCCCGGCGCGCCCTGCTCGGCAATGGTGGGCACATTGGGCAGCAGCGGCACGCGGGTGGCCTTGCTCACGCCCAGCACCTTGAGCTTGCCGTTCTGCACGAAGGGCAGCGTGGCCAGCATGCCGTTCATCAGCACCTGGGTCTGGCCGGCGATGGTGTCGGTGACCGCCTGCGAGCCGCCCTTGTAGGGGATGTATTCCCACTTGGCGCCGGTGGCGGACGCGACCGCGAAACCGGCCAGATGCGGCGCGCTGCCCATCGCCGTGACGGCAAAGTCGATCTTGGTGGTCTTGGACAAGGCCACCAATTCCTTGAGGTTGTTGGCGGGCACGGAGGGGTGGACCACCAGCATGTGCGGGCTGTAGGCCAGCATGGCAACGCCCTTGAGGTCCTTGGACGGGTCGAAGGACAGCTTGGTGTAGAGCGATGGGCTGATGGCCAGCGCAGTCACGTCGCACATCAGCAGCGTGTGGTCGTCGGTGGCCTTGGCCACGGCGTCCGCGCCGAGGTTGCCGCTGGCACCGGGCTTGTTGTCGATGATGATGGGCTGCTTCAGCGCCTCGGACAGCATCGGCTGAATCGCGCGGGCGATGATGTCCGACGAGCCGCCAGGGGTGTAGGGCACGATGATGCGCACCGGCTTGGTCGGCCAGGCCTGCGCCCAGGCGCCGCCCGTGCCCAGGCTCAGCGCCGTTGCAGCAGTGGCCGTGGCCAACAGGGACAGCATGCCGCGACGGCTGCCCTTGCCTGCGAGGCCGGCGGCGAGATCGGGCTGCGCAGCCGCATCAGCGGGAGCCGATGCGGAGCGATTTCGAGAGTGAGGTTTGGCAGCGCAGGGGCTGCGGGGATGCAAGCGAATCATGGACATGTCTCTCTCCAAGGGGGTGGAAGGCCGATCACCTGGCGGCGGGATCTTGCGATCTCCTTGTGGACTCTCGGATGGAGCGCGCCGTCAGGGATGAGGAACGAAGCTAGTTGGAGCGGGCCCAGGCCGTGAAGGACCGGTGCGGTTCAGCGCACCATGCAGGGCCGTTTGGGATCGAAGCGCCAGCCGGGGATGAGGAATTGCATGGCGACGGCGTCGTCGCGGGCGCCGAGGCCGTGTTTCAGATAGCGCTGATGGGCGGCTTCGACGGCGTCCATGTCGAGGGTGACACCGAGGCCGGGTTTTTTGGGGACGGCGACTTCGCCGCCGACGATCTGGAGCGGGTCCGTAGTGAGGGCTTGGCCGTCCTGCCAGATCCAGTGGGTATCGATGGCGGTGAGGCGACCGGGGGCGGCGGCGGCGGCATGGGTGAACATGGCCAGCGACACGTCGAAGTGGTTGTTGGAGTGGGAGCCCCAGGTCAGTCCGAAGTCGCGGCAGGTCTGGGCGACGCGCACGGCGCCGGACAGGGTCCAGAAGTGCGGATCGGCGAGCGGGATGTCGACCGACTGCAGCGCCAGCGAATGAGTGAACTGACGCCAATCGGTGGCGACCATATTGGTGGCGGTGGGCAGGCCGGTGGCGCGCCGGAACTCGGCCATCACTTCGCGGCCGGAGAATCCGTCCTCGGCACCGCAGGGATCTTCGGCGTAGGCCAGCACGTCGCCGAGATCGCGCAGCAGCCGCACGGCGTCCTTGAGGAGCCAGCCGCCGTTGGGGTCGAGGGTGATGCGAGCTTCGGGGAAGCGGGCTTTGAGGGCGCGCACGGCTTCGACTTCGGCCTCACCGGCGAGCACGCCGCCTTTGAGCTTGAAGTCCTTGAAGCCATAGCGGGCCTGAGCCGCTTCGGCCTGAGCCACGATGGCCTCCGGCGTCATGGCGGTCTGATGGCGCTGGGCGAGCCAGGCGTCACCGCCGGCCTCGTCCTCGGGACTGCGATAGGCCAAGGACGTCTTCGTCCGATCGCCGACGAAGAACAGATAGCCCAGCATGGGCACGCTGCTGCGTTGCTGCCCTTCCCCGAGCAATTCGCAGACGGGCACTTCGAGATGCTGCCCCAGCAGATCCAGCAGAGCGCACTCCACGGCGGTGAGCACATGAATCGTGGTCCTCAGATCAAACGTCTGCAGCCCACGCCCTCCGACATCGAGGTTTTGAAAGCGTGCCTTGATCTCTGCCAGCAGTGCATTCCAGCGGGCGACTGGTTGCCCGACTAGCAGGCTGCCTGCTTCCTCAAGCGTCTTCCGAATCGATTCCCCACCGGGAATTTCCGCGACACCCACATGACCGGCGTTGTCCTCCAACACCAGCAGATTGCGCGTAAAGAACGGCGCATGCGCACCGCTCAAATTCATCAGCATCCCATCCTGTCCGGCGACGGGAATTGCCCGTGCCGACTTCACCAACGGACTCGTCATCACACACTCCAAACGTCACACCACCACAGGAAGCGCCCTGCGCTCCCGCGCCCCACGCCACCACGCCACGCCACGCCCCAAACCAAGGGCGGCCGCCAGCCCAGGAGAAGCGCTCCCGTCTCCCTGCCGCCCGCCCCAAGCAGAGTCTGGAGATCCGGCTTTGCCGGGCTCCGACTGCCCCCTGGGGGGCGCGCGCAGCGCGTAGGGGGGCCAGATCTAATCTGCCGTGATCTTGCGGGTATCGATGAGCTGCTTCCAGCGGTTGAATTCCGACTTCTGGAAGGCCTGGGCCTGATCCGGATTGCTGGCCACCACCTCAAACCCCAGATCCTTGAACTGCTTCTGCAGCGCCGGGTCCTGCAGCACCGCGGTCATGTCCTTCACCAGCTGCGCACGCAGCGCCGGCGCCATGCCGCGCGGCACCGCCACGCCCTGCCACGAATACACATCCGCGCCCTTCACCCCCAACTCGCTGAGCGTGGCCACATCCGGCAGCACCGGCGACCGCTTGTCCCCGGTCACTGCCAGCGCCCGCAGCTTGCCGGCCTGGATGTGCGTCAGCACCGAATTGATGTTCTGGAACGACGCATCGATCTGCGCGCCCAGCAAATCACTGATGGCCGGACCACCGCCCTTGTAAGGCACATGCAGGCCCGACGTTCCCGTCTGCAGCCAGAACAGCTCCGCCGTCAGATGGTCCGAGGACCCGTTGCCCGACGAGCAAAAGCTCATCTGCCCCGGACGCTTCTTCAGCTCCTCGATCACATCCTTCATCGACTTCAGCGGCGACGAGGCCGGCACCACCAGCACGTTGGGCGCCTGCACCGCAACGGTCAGCAGGTCCAGGTCCTTCAACGCGTCGTACTGCACCGCCTTGAGCAGGTGGGGCGCAATCACAAAGGGCCCCAGCGACGACACCAGCACGGTGTAGCCGTCCGGCGTGGCCCGCTTGACCTGCGCAGTGCCCAGCGTGCCGGTGGCACCTGGCTTGTTGTCCACAATGACTGTCTGCCCCCACTTGGTCTGGAGCTTGGCGCCCATGGCACGGGCCAGGAAGTCGCTGGTGCCGCCCGGTGGGAAGGGCACGACCAGGGTGACCGGTTTGTCGGGGAAGCCGGCAGCCAGCGCGGGACTCAGGGCCGCGACCGACAAGGTCGTTGTCAGGCCCAGGGTGAAGAGGGCAGAGGCCAGGCCCGAGCCCAGTCGGCGGATCAAGCGATTCATCAATGTCTCCAGTTGACGGCCCCTGCCCGGTCAGCGGACGGGACCGATTCCGAACGGGTCGCTCTCTCAACCACGTGTGGCGACCTTGTTGTCAGTCATCATACAAGTGCAGCCAAGCCGCTGACAACTGGCAATCCGGTCCGCCCGGATCGGGACTTATACCGAGGCCTGCTCCCGCAGGGCCTGGGCGGCGCGGCGGCGACGCTCGCGGCTGTTGGCCAGATGGGTGCGCATGGCCGCCCGGGCGCCTTCGCTGTCCTGCGCGGCAATCGCGTTCAGGATGCTTTCATGCTCGGCATTGACCCGGCGCAGGTAGTCGCGCTGGGCGGCGGCGTCCGGCTGCTCGGTGGACAGGCGGGCGCGGGGGATGCTGGGAGCGCCCAGCGTCGTCATCAATTGCTCGAAATGCGGATTGCCGGTGGCACGGGCGATCTCCAGGTGGAACTGGAAGTCGGCACCGACCGCATCCCGGCCGGCTTCAGCCGCGGCGGCAAAGGCGTCCAGCGCGTCTTTCATCGCTGCCATCTGGGCGTCGGTCCGGCGTTGGGACGCCAGGGCCGCAGCCTCGGTTTCCACACCGATGCGCAGTTCCAGGACCGCCACCACGTCGTTGAGCGTGGCCATCTGGTCCGCGGTGATGCGGAATGCGCCGCCCTCCCCCATGCCCAGCACGAAGGTGCCGATGCCGTGCCGCGTCTCGACCAGGCCGGCCGCCTGCAGTTTGGAGATGGCCTCCCGCACGACCGTCCGGCTGACGTCGAACTCCGCCATGATGGCGGCCTCGGTCGGCAGCTTGTCCCCGGCCGCCAGACCACCGGTGCGGATGCGCTCGCCCAGGGACTCGACCAGGCCATGGGCCAGGCTGCGGGGACGGCGGACGGACGGACGGGCATTCATGAGAAAGCAGTTGTACGACAACTGAAGGAGATTGGCCACCGGGCTTTCACCAGCGGTGGCGAGGAGCGTGGCCGCGGCGGTGAACCCGGGTCAGCCCAGCGGGCCGACCCCGCGCGGGCTCAGACCGCTCACACCAGCACCCGCTCGATGCCGCCATTGTTGGCCTGCGCCACATAGTCCGGCATCCACTGCTCGCCGAGGATCTGGCGCGCCATCTCCACCACGATGTAGTCGGCCTCCAGCAGGCCGTTCTGCAGGTCATCGCCGTAGCGGCTCAGGCCTTGCAGGCAGCTCGGGCAGCTGGTCAGGATCTTGAGGTTGTCCTTCTCGCCGACCTTGCCGGTGCCGCGCAGCTGGGCCTCGGCCTTGCGCAGTTCCTCTTCCTTGCGGAAGCGGACCTGGGTGGAGATGTCCGGCCGGGTCACGCCCAGCGTGCCGCTCTCACCGCAGCAGCGCTCGCTCTTCATGACCTCGGGGCCGACCAGCGCCTTCACCGTCTTCATCGGATCCTGCAGCTTCATCGGCGAGTGGCAGGGGTCGTGATAGAGATAGGCCTGCTTGCCCTGCAGCGTGACACCCTTCTCCAGCAGATATTCGTGGATGTCCACGATGCGGCAGCCGGGGAAGATGTCCTCGAACTTGTAGCCCTGGAGCTGGTCATAACAGGTGCCGCAGGAGACCACCACCGTCTTGATGTCCAGATAGTTCAGTGTGTTGGCCACGCGGTGGAACAGCACCCGGTTGTCGGTGATGATCTTCTCGGCCTTGTCGAACTGCCCGGAGCCGCGTTGCGGATAACCGCAGCACAGATACCCCGGCGGCAGCACCGTCTGCACGCCCGCATGCCAGAGCATGGCCTGCGTCGCCAGACCCACCTGGCTGAACAGGCGCTCCGAGCCGCAGCCCGGGAAATAGAACACCGCCTCCGCATCCGACCGGGTGGTGGCCGGGTTGCGGATGATGGGCACGTAGTTCTTGTCCTCGATGTCCAGCAGCGCCCGTGCGGTCTTCTTGGGCAGGCCGCCCGGCAGCTTCTTGTTGATGAAGTGAATGACCTGCTCTTTGACCGGACCATTGCCCACCGTGGCCGGCGGCGCCGCCGTCTGCTTGCGGGCCAGGCCGCCCAGCACCCGGTTGGCCATGCGCTGGGCCTTGAAGCCCACGCCCACCATGGCGGCGCGCGCCACCTTGATGGTCTCCGGATTGGTGGCGTTGAGCATGAACATGGCCGCCGCATTGCCGGGCCTGAAGCTCTTCTTGCCCATCTTGCGCAGCAGGTTGCGCATGTTCATGGTGACATCGCCAAAGTCGATCTTCACCGGGCAGGGGTTGACGCACTTGTGGCAGACGGTGCAGTGGTCCGCCACATCCTCGAATTCCTCCCAATGCTTGATGGAGACCCCGCGACGGGTCTGCTCCTCATACAGGAAGGCCTCGACCAGCAGCGAAGTGGCCAGGATCTTGTTGCGCGGGCTGTAGAGCAGATTGGCTCGCGGCACATGCGTGGCGCACACCGGCTTGCACTTGCCGCAGCGCAGGCAGTCCTTGATGGACTCGCTGATGGCGCCGATGTCGCTCTGCTGCATGATCAGCGACTCATGCCCCATCAGCCCGAAGCTGGGGGTGTAGGCATTGGTCAGGTCGGCGAAGGTGGTCTGCGAGCCGGGCGCCGGGCGCAGCAGCTTGCCCTTGTTGAAGCGACCTTCCGGATCGACCTTGGCCTTGTAGCTGGCGAAGTTGGCCAGCTCGTCATCGGTCAGGAATTCCAGCTTGGTGATGCCGATACCGTGTTCGCCCGAGATCACCCCGTCCAGCGAACGGGCCAGCGTCATGATGCGGCCGACCGCCTCATGCGCGGTCTGCAGCATCTCGTAGTTGTCGGAGTTGACCGGGATGTTGGTGTGCACATTGCCGTCGCCAGCATGCATGTGCAGCGCCACCCAGACCCGCCCGCGCAGCACCTCCTTGTGGATGCGCTTGCATTCATCCAGGATGGGCGTGAAGGCCGCGCCGGCGAAGATGTCCTGCAGCGGCTTGAGGATCTGGCTGCGCCAGCTGGCGCGCAGGGTGTAGTCCTGCAGCAGTTCGAAGAAGCTGCGGCCCTCGGGCTGCTGCACATCCAGCTGCTGCATCCAGGTGCGCCACAGCGTACCGACTTCGTCCAGCAGCGACAGCGCCTGCTGCACCCGGTCTTCCAGCAGCTCGGCGCTGGGAATCTCGCCGGCATCGTCGCTGCGGCCCAGCGGGAGGTGGCCGTTGGCAAAGAAGTCCCGAAGGGCGTCCACCAGCGCAAGCTTGTTGCGCAGCGACAGCTCGATGTTGATGCGCTCGATGCCCAGCGTGTATTCACCCATGCGAGGCAGCGGAATGACCACGTCCTCGTTCACCTTGAACGCATTGGTGTGCTTGGAGATGGCGGCGGTGCGCTTGCGGTCCAGCCAGAATTTCTTGCGGGCGTCGGCGCTGACGGCGATGAAGCCCTCGCCCGAGCGACCATTGGCCAGGCGCACCACCTCGCTGGTGGCGCGGGCGACTTCATCGGCATCGTCACCGACGATGTCTCCGATCAGCACCATCTTGGGCAGGCCGCCGCGCTTGCTCTTGGTGGCGTAGCCCACCGCCTTCAGATAGCGGTCGTCCAGATGCTCCAGCCCGGCGAGGATGGCCCCGCCCGGCTTCTTCATCTCGGCGAACATGAAGTCCTTGATGTCCACGATGGACGGCACGCATTCCTTCGGATTGCCGAAGAACTCCAGGCAGACCGTGCGCACATGCTTGGGCATGCGGTGCACGACCCAGCGGCAGCTGGTGATCAGGCCGTCGCAGCCTTCCTTCTGGATGCCGGGCAGGCCGGCCAGGAATTTGTCGGTGACGTCCTTGCCCAGGCCTTCCTTGCGGAAGGTGCGGCCCGGGATGTCCAGCCGTTCGGTGCGCTCGAGCTTCTTGCCGGTGGCGTCGAAGTAGCGCAGCTCGAAGCTGGCCACCTCCACATCATGGATCTTGCCCAGGTTGTGGCCGATGCGGTGCACCTCCAGCCACTTCGCTTCGGGGGTGACCATGCGCCAGGAGGCCAGGTTGTCCAGGGCCGTGCCCCAGAGCACCGCCTTCTTGCCGCCGGCATTCATGGCCACATTGCCGCCGACGCAAGAGGCTTCGGCCGAGGTCGGGTCGACCGCGAAGACGAAGCCATGCAGCTCCGCCAGATCCGACACCCGCTGGGTGACCACACCGGCTTCGGTGAAGATGGTGGGCACTTCCTTGTCCATGCCGGGCAGCACCATCATCTCCACACCGCGCATGGCTTCCAGCTTCTCGGTGTTGATGACGGCGGTGTTCCAGACCAGCGGCACAGCGCCGCCGGTATAGCCGGTGCCGCCTCCGCGCGGGATGACGGTCAGGCCCAGCTCGAAGCAGCCGGCCACCAGGGCGGCCATCTCGGCTTCGGTGTCGGGGGTGAGCACGACGAACGGGTATTCGACCCGCCAGTCGGTAGCGTCGGTGACGTGCGCCACCCGCGACAGGCCGTCGAACTTGACGTTGTCCTTGGCGGTGTGGCGGGCGAAGACCTTGGTGGCCCGCTTGCGCAGCTCGGCGACTTGCTCGAACTGATGAGAGAAGGCGGCGACGGCCGCTTCGGCGGCGGTCAGCAGTTCACCGACCCAGGCGTCGCGCTGGGTGTCGTCTTCAGGATGACGACGGCGCTGCACCTCGGTCAGGCGGTGGCGCAGCGCACCGATCAGGGCTTCCCGGCGCTTGGGGTTGTCCAGCAGGTCGTCTTGCAGATAAGGGTTGCGCTGCACCACCCAGATGTCGCCCAGCACCTCGTAGAGCATGCGGGCGGAGCGGCCGGTCTGGCGCTCGCCCCGCAACTGGTCCAGCAGCTCCCAGGCGCGGGCGCCCAGCAGGCGCAGCACGATCTCGCGGTCGGAGAAGGAGGTGTAGTTGTAGGGAATCTCGCGCAGCCGGGGAGCGGGCGCGTGGGTCTGGGTCAGATCGCCGGCCATCGCGGGGTCGGCGGGCATCAGGAGATGCGGTGCATTCATGGCGGCCAGGTGCGTGAACACCCTGGGTTGCGGCCCGGCGCATGAAGCGGCGGGCCAGGCTGAGACACTGGAAACCGGACGGCGAACCGTGGCCCCGGGATCGGGCGTCGCCCGGACTTTTGGTCCGCCGGCAGGGCTGAAGCACTCAGCCGCCGGTGTGGCGTTCGCGAAAGGCCTGGATGTCGGCCGACCCGGGCGGGGCAATGGGCGGAATCCTACCTTAGGGACAGAGGGCCACCGTGGTCAGGGGGCTCTAGAGCGGCACCGGGGACCGGGGACCGGGCGTTCGCTGTCCGCAATGCGGTCAGACGGGTCGTGACGAGTGTCACAATCGCTTCATAAGCTCTGCGGCGTCCCCGTTTCGCCGTCACAACACCTTTTGGAGCATTGGAGACCCATGAAGACTTCCCTGCTTGCTGCCGCGCCGGCAGCGCTGCTCGCGGCCGCCCTGGCCGTTCCTCCCGCCACCGCACAGGCCCAGACCGAAATCCAGTGGTGGCACTCCATGGGCGGCGGCCTGGGAGACTGGGTGAATGACCTGGCCAAGGATTTCAACGCCAGCCAGAAGGACTACAAGGTGGTGCCGGTCTACAAGGGCGCCTATGACGAGTCCATGGCCGGGGCGATTGCCGCCTTCCGCGCCGGCAATGCGCCGCATCTGCTGCAGGTGTTCGAGGTCGGCACTGCCACCATGATGGCCAGCAAGGGCGCCGTGGTGCCGGTGGGCGAGGTGATGAAGCAGGCCGGTGTGAAGTTCGACAACGCCGCCTATGTGCCGGCCGTGGCGGGCTATTACACCGCCCCGAACGGCCAGATGCTGAGCTTCCCGTTCAACAGTTCCACCACCGTCCTGCACTACAACAAGGACGCCTTCAAGGCCGCCGGGTTGGACCCGAACAAGCCGCCGTCGTCCTGGCCGGAAGTGGCCGCCGCGGCCGCCAAGCTCAAGGCCTCCGGCCACAAGTGCCCGTTCACCACCAGCTGGGTGGGCTGGACGCAGCTGGAGAGCTTCTCCGCCTGGCACAACGTGGAGTACGCCACCCGCAACAACGGCTTTGGCGGCCTGGATGCGCGGCTGGTGTTCAACTCACCACTGCATGTGCGCCACATCGAAAACCTGGCCAACATGGCCAAGCAGGGCCTCTTCGTCTACAAGGGCCGCGGCAACACCGCCGATGCCACCTTCGTGTCCGGTGAATGCGCCATGCAGACCGGCTCGTCGGGCCTGTATGCCAACATCAAGAAGAGCGCCAAGTTCGCCTCCGGCATCGCGCCCCTGCCCTACTACCCGGACGTGCCCGGCGCGCCGCAGAACACCATCATCGGCGGCGCCAGCCTGTGGGTGATGGCCGGCAAGAAGCCGCAGGAATACAAGGGCGTCGCCGCCTTCCTGCAATACCTGGCCCGTCCGGAAGTGGCGGCCGAGAGCCACAAGCGCACCGGCTACCTGCCGGTGACCAAGGCAGCTTATGAGCTGACGGAAAAGAGCGGCTTCTACCAGGCCAATCCCGGCACCGACGTCGCCGTGACCCAGATGATCCGCAAGACCACCGACAAGAGCCGCGGCGTGCGCCTGGGCAACCTGCCGCAGATCCGCACCATCGTGGACGAAGAGATGGAACAGGTCTGGGCCGGCCGCAAGACCGCCAAGCAGGGGCTGGATGACGCGGTGCGCCGCGGCAACGAGCTGCTGGAACGCTTCCAGAAGTCGGCCAAGCTCTGATGAGTCAGGAAAAGCGCGTCGTCTTCCGCTCCGGATGGCTGCCCTGGGTGCTGCTGGCACCCCAGGCGGTCGTCATTGCGGCGTTCTTTTTCTGGCCGGCCAGCCAGGCACTGCTGCAGAGCCTGCAGCAGCAGGATGCCTTCGGGCTGGCAGTGGACTGGGTCGGGCTGGACAACTTCCGCCGCCTCTGGGAGGACGACGGCTATCTGGCCTCCTTCCGCACCACTGCCGTGTTCTCGCTGCTGGTGGCGGTGCTGGGGCTGGCGATCTCGCTGCTGCTGGCCGCCATGGCCAACCGCGTGGTGCGCGGCGCCACCGTCTACCGCACACTGCTGATCTGGCCGTATGCGGTGGCCCCGGCGATTGCGGGGGTGCTGTGGCTGTTCATGTTCGCGCCCTCCATCGGCGTGGTCTCCTACGGGCTGGACCGGCTGGGCTTCCAGTGGAATCACCTGCTCAATCCCAACCACGCGATGACCCTGGTCGTGGCGGCGGCGGTGTGGAAGCAGATCTCCTACAACTTCCTGTTCTTCCTGGCGGGGCTGCAGTCCATTCCCCGGTCGCTGCTGGAAGCCGCCGCCATCGACGGCGCCAGCCCCTGGAAGCGCTTCTGGACCATCACCTTCCCGCTGCTCTCGCCCACCAGCTTCTTCCTGCTGGTGATCAACGTGGTGTATGCCTTCTTCGACACCTTCGGCATCATCGACGCGGCCACGCAGGGCGGCCCCGGCAAGGACACGGCCATCCTGGTCTACAAGGTCTATTACGACGGCTTCAAGGCCATGGACCTGGGCGGCTCGGCCGCGCAGAGCGTGGTGCTGATGGGCATCGTGATCCTGCTGACGGTGATCCAGTTCCGCTTCGTCGAGCGCAAGGTCAATTACTGAACGGGTGCCTTCATGGTTGAACGCCGACCCGCGCTCACACTGCTCTCCCACCTGATCCTGGTGCTGGGCGTGATGATCGTGGCTTTTCCGCTGTACATCGCTTTTGTGGCGTCCACCCAGACGGCCGATGCGATTGTCCAGGCCCCCATGCCGATGGTGCCGGGCGCCCATCTGCTGGAGAACTACCAGGCCGCCCTCACCGGCAGCGGCACCGGGGCGGGCTCCAATGCCCCGGTGGCCCGCATGATGTGGGTGAGCCTGGTCTGCGCGCTGCTGATTGCGGTGGGCAAGATCGCGATTTCGCTGCTGTCGGCGTTTGCGATCGTGTACTTCCGCTTTCCGCTGCGGCAGCTGTTCTTCTGGGCCATCTTCGTCACGCTGATGCTGCCGGTGGAAGTGCGCATCGGGCCCACCTACCAGGTGGTGGCCGATCTCAAGCTCCTCAACAGCTATGCGGGCCTGACGGTGCCGCTGATCGCCTCCGCCACCGCCACCTTCCTCTTCCGGCAGTTCTTCCTGACCGTGCCGGATGAACTGGTGGAGGCGGCCCGCATCGACGGTGCGGGTCCGATGCGCTTCTTCCGCGACGTGCTGCTGCCGCTGTCGGCCACCAGCATCGCCGCGCTGTTCGTCATCCAGTTCATCTATGGATGGAACCAGTACCTGTGGCCGCTGCTGGTCACCACCGACGAGCAGATGTACCCGGTGGTCATCGGCATCAAGCGGATGATCAGCGGCGGCGATGCCGCCAACGACTGGAACATCATCATGGCCACTGCCGTGCTGGCCATGATCCCTCCCGCCCTCGTGGTGGTCCTGATGCAACGATGGTTCGTCAAGGGCCTGGTCGATACCGAAAAATAAACATGGCAAGCATTTCCCTGCGCAATGTCGTCAAGCAGTACGGCCACGGGGCCAAGGCCAATCCGGTCATCCACGGTGTGAACGCCGAGATCCGGGACGGTGAGTTTGTGGTCATCGTCGGACCGTCAGGCTGCGGCAAGTCCACGCTGCTGCGGATGGTGGCCGGGCTGGAAGAAATCAGCGGCGGTGAGATCGATATCGGCGGCCGCGTCGTCAATGACGTGGAGCCAGCGGACCGGGACATCGCGATGGTGTTCCAGAACTATGCGCTCTATCCCCACATGAGCGTGTTCGAGAACATGGCCTACGGGCTGAAGATCCGCAAGCTCAGTGCCGACGAAATCCAGGCGCGGGTGGACAAGGCCGCGCGCATTCTGGAGCTGGGGCATCTGCTGCAGCGAAAGCCGCGGGAACTCTCCGGTGGTCAGCGCCAGCGGGTGGCCATGGGCCGCGCCATCGTGCGGGACCCGCAGGTGTTCCTGTTCGATGAGCCGCTGTCCAACCTGGATGCCAAGCTGCGGGTGCAGACCCGGCTGGAAATCCAGGGCCTGCACCGCGAGCTGGGCGTGACCGCGCTGTTTGTCACCCACGATCAGGTCGAGGCCATGACGCTGGCCCAGCGCATCATCGTGATGAATGCCGGACGCATGGAGCAGTTCGGCACACCGGAAGAGGTGTATGGAAAGCCCGCCACCACCTTCGTGGCCAGCTTCATCGGCTCTCCGGCGATGAATCTGCTGCGCGGACGGGTGGAGGGCGACCGCTTCATCATGGGCGAGACCTCGCTGCATCTGCCTGCACCAGCACCGCGCCAGGGCGAACTGGTGCTGGGACTGCGCCCGGAACATGCGCTGCCGCTCAGCGGCGGGGCCGGCCAGAGCGAAAGCCCGGACCCGGCCGCCTGGCCGCTGCGGGTGGAGTTTGTGGAGATGCTGGGCGCGGAGCGGCTGGTGTATGGGCAACTGGGCGGTGCGCCGCATGCGGCCGATCGGCCGGCGGGCCACCGCACGACCCACGACCCGGCCGCTTTCACCCTGCGCATCGCAGGGACCGACCATCCGCCGCATCCCGGTGATACCGTCTGGCTGCAGGCGCCGGCCGTCCGCCTGCATTGGTTCGACGCCACGAGCGGCCGGCGTGTGGAGGAGTGACGCATGCAGACGCATCCCTGGCCCTGGTCCCTGCCCTTCTGGATTGCCCATCGCGGCGCCGGGAAGCTGGCGCCCGAAAACACCCTGGCGGCGTTTCGCGAAGGCGCCCGGCATGGGTATCGGGCCTTTGAATGCGATGTGAAGCTCAGCGCCGATGGGGTGCCCTTCCTGCTGCATGACGCCACGCTGGACCGCACCACGTCCGCACGGGGACGCGCGTCGGACCGGAGCTGGGCGGAGCTCTCCCGCCTGGACGCCGGACGCTGGCACAGCCGTCTCTATGCCGGTGAACCGCCGGCCAGTCTGGAGGCGATCGCCGCGTTCGTGCGGGTCAATCAGCATGCGCTGAACATCGAGATCAAGCCCACGCCCGGCGATGAGCGGCGCACCGGTCAGGTCGTCGGCCAGGAGGTGCTGCGGCTGTGGAAGGAAGCGGGCACGGTGTCGCTGCTGTTCAGCAGCTTCGAGCCGGAGGCCCTGGCCGGGGCGCGTGAGACGGCGCCGCAGGTGCCGCGGGCCCTGCTGCTGGACAAGCTGAGCCCGGACTGGCTGGCCACCGCGCAGTCGCTGGAATGCCGCGCCGTGGTGACCCACTACGCGCTGATGGATCAGCCGATGGTGGAGCAACTGCACAAGCTCGGGATGAAGGCGCTTGTCTACACGGTCAATGACGCGGCCAGCGCGCAGTGGCTGATCGGCAATGGGGTGGACGGCATCATCACCGATGCGGTGGATCGGTTCAGTCCGACGGCGTGAAGTCAGGTGGCTGGGCGGTTGGCTGGGCTGGCGCCAGGGCTGATTCAGCGGCCGAGCGACGGGTCCCGCAATTCGTCCAGCGAGATCATCCCGTAGACGCAGGTGTCCCGCGGGGTGGCATCCACGCCCAGCATGTCGTTGCGCAGCGTGCCTTCCAGCTGGAAGCCGCAGCGCTCCGCCACCGCACGGCTGGCCCGATTGCGGGCGTCGGTGCGGATCTCCACCCGAAGCGCCCGAAGCTGGCTGAAGGCCAGGCGGGCCAGCGCGCAGACGGCTTCACTCGCGAGGCCCCGGCCGGTGGCGTCCGGCGCCAGCCAGTAACCGATCTCGAAGCGCCGCTGCGGCCAGTCCAGCCGCATCAGGCCGGCGCCGCCGCACAATCGTCCGGCGCCGCCTTCCGGCCCCCGCTCGTACAAAAAATACGCCAGATGCTGCCGCGTCAGGAACTCGGCCAGCATGCGGCGCACCACCGCTTCGGACTCTTCCACGCTGGGCATGGTCTGGGCCCAGGGCATCCACGGCTGAAGGTGGCCCAGTGAGCGCTGGATGGCCAGATTCAGCACGGCGCCGTCCCCCACGCGGGGAACCACAAGCAACACCTGTTCGGTGCCGAGCAGCTCGGGCACCTGGAGGAGGACGGGGTCGATGGCTTTCATGTTCATCCGCGGAAGGCGCTGTGGCGCAGGAGTGCCGGTGTCGGCGAGACCCTGTCAGTTGCCATTGGCGGAGTGCAGGTTCAGCCCACCCGGCTGCGTCTCCACGCCCAGCATTTGATGCTCGTCCGCGACGGTCGGCAAGCTGCGCACGCTGCGGATGGCCTGCAGGCGCAGCGCCACCAGCGTCAGCAGCAGCGCGCCGAGGCCGGAGAACAGCAGCGCCGCCCGCAGGCTGACATGCTCCCCCAGCCAGCCGCCCAGCAGGGCGCCCGGGCCGGCGGGAATCAGCGTCAGCCAGCGGATGGTGCTGGTCATGCGGCCCAGCAGCGGCGCGGGGGTGACCGCCTGGCGCAGCGACAGGAAGTTGATGAAGATCAGCACCGCCCCGACGCCGAAGGCAAACAGCGCCAGGCCGAATGCGGCCACGCCCCAGCCATTGGCCGGTGCCAGCGACAGCACCAGCCAGCCCAGGCCGGTGATGCCGAAGCCGGTGATCAGGCAGGGGCCGGGCCCGAGTCGGCCGCTGATGCGGTGGCCAAAGATGCTCGCCAGCACCGTGCCGGCACCCAGGGCGATATAGGACAGGCCCACATTCTGGGCGGACAGGCCCAGCACCCGGGTGGCAAACAGGATCTGCACCACCTGGGCGGCCTGGTTGCACATCTGCCATCCACCGACGACCGCTGCCAGACTCAGCAGCAGCGAGTGGCGGCAGACGAAGCTGACGCCGGCCTTGAGGTCGCGCCAGAAGTGGGACTGACGGGGGCGGCGCAGGTGCTCCACCACATGCACGCCGCGCAGGATGAGGGCGGAGCTGAGCAGCAGCAGCGCATCCACCGCCAGGGCCATCGGCGCGCCGACCAGCTTGATCAGCGCACCGGCTACACCAGGTCCGGCCACTTCCGCGCCGGAGGACGCCAGCGCATTCTTTGCATGGGCTTCCACCAGGCGGTCCGGCTTGACCACCTGCGTCAGCACGATCTGCGCTGCGCTGCCCGCCACGGTGTAGACGGTGCCCAGCAGGAAAGCGACGAAATACAGCCAGGGCATGCCCAACCAGCCCATCCTGGCGGCGACCGGCACGCTGCCCACGGCAATGGCCAGACTCACCTCGCCCACGATGTAGACCGGCAGCTTGCGCACCCGGTCCAGCCAGACACCGCCGGGCAGTGAGAACAGGACGAAGGGAACGATCTCCATCGCGGTCAGCCAGCCCATCTGGGTGGGGCTGGCTTGCAGCAGCATCGCGGCCGTGAGCGGCAGCGACAGCATGGTGATCTGCCCGCCCAGCGAGCTGATCAGGATGGACGACCAGAGGCGGCGGTAGATGACATCCCGCAGCAGGTCACCGGCGGGGAGACGGAACAGGTCGAGCAGTCGATCGACCGGCGAGAAAGAGGCGGATGGCCTGGCGGACATGAATCACTCCGGAGAGGGGCGCGGCATGCGGGCTGGGGGGCGGTGGGCGGGTGGTGGGGGGCGCAGACGGCATGGCCCGTGGCGGACGTTCAAGCGTGGAGCGACGCCAGGGGGCGTGAAGCACGCGAACTCCCGACATCGGCACCGCTGAAATCCAAAATCCAGAATCTGGAAGCGATGTGTCCGGAGTTTTCCGTCAACCGGGTACGCGCACCTCAGCACCCAATGACGGTCGCCCCGACTCGATTCTCCCAGCCCCCTCTCGCGCCCACAGCCCTCAAGGTGGCAACAGGCGCAAGGATCGGTGACCGCGGCAGGCGCTCGATGAAGCGCTTGATGCAGCGCTTGTCGAGACGCTTGGCAAAGTGCTCGACGCAGCGCCGGACGAAGCCATCCGCAGCACGGCGTCACGTCTGGTGCGGTCCAGCAGTTTGGTCATCGGAGCAGTCCGGTTGGCAAGGTGGACCGATGCTAGCAGCGCCGCAGGGACCGTCACAAGTGAAGAACGGCACGGTCCCCGGTGTGTGTGTCACCAACCGACGGCTGCACCGTCGCGACGTGGGTCGCTCGCCGCCACGTAACCGTCCACCGGCGGATCGCCCAGGCGCCAGATGAATTGGCCAGCGCCGAAGTCCTGGTAGCTGTCGTGGATGTCGCCGATCTGGTGGCCCATTTGGCGCAGCCCTTCGATCGTGGCCGGGTCCATGCCGGATTCGACATTGATCGACAGGCCCTGGTTGAAACGCCAGCGCGGCGCATCGCAGGCCGCCTGCGGCGGCTGGTGGTAATCCAGCATGCGCACCAGGGTCTGCATGTGGCCTTGCGGCTGCATGTTGGCGCCCATCACCCCGTAGCTCATCTGCGGCTGCCCATCCTTCATCAGGAAAGCCGGGATGATGGTGTGGAACGGGCGCTTGCCCGGGGCCACCTGGTTGACATGGTCGGCGTCGCGGGTGAATCCGTGCCCCCGGTTCTGCAGCGAGAGGCCGTAGCCGGGGACCACCACGCCGGAGCCAAAGCCCATGTAGTTGCTCTGGATGAAGCTCACCATCATGCCGGACTCGTCCGCCGCCGTCAGGTAGATGGTGCCGCCCTTGACCGGGTTTCCGGCATGGAAATCCTGCGCGCGGTTCATGTCGATCAGGCGGGCGCGGCTGGCCAGGTAGTCCGGGTCCAGCATCTCATGGGCCTGCACGCGCATGTGCCGCGGGTCGGCGACATGGCGGTAGACATCGGCGAAGGCCAGCTTCATGGCTTCGATCTGGACGTGCTGGGACGCCGCACTGTCCACCGGCAGCGCCGCCACGTCGGTGTGCTTGAGGATGCCCAGGGCGATCAATGCGGCAATGCCTTGCCCGCTCGGGGGAATCTCGTGCAGGGTGTGACCTGCGTAGTCCATCGAAATCGTCTGGACCCATTCCGGGCGGTAGGCGGCGAAATCGGCAGCGGTCATGGCGCCGCCGCCTTCGCGGGCAAAGGCCTCGACAGCCGCGGCAATCTCGCCCTGATAGAAGGCCTGGCCGCGCGTCTGCCCGATCAGGCGCAGGGTGCGGGCGGCGTCCGGGAAGCGGAAGACTTCGCCCACCTCGGGCGCGCGGCCGCGGGGCAGGAAGGCCTGCGCAAAGCCCGGCTGGCGGATGAGCTCCTTCACCTCGGCCGCCATGGCCCATTTGCGCTGCACGATCACGGGGACGGCATATCCGCGCTCCGCGATCTCGATGGCCGGTGCCATCACGTCGGCAAAGGGCAGTTTGCCGTAACGCTCGCTCAGCGCGACCCAGCCGCCCACGGCGCCGGGGACGGTCACTGCGTCCCAGCCTCGGGTGGGCAGATGCAGGCCGGCGCCATGGCGACGGTTGAAATAGTCGGGTGTCCAGGCCTGCGGCGCCTGGCCGGAGGCATTGAGCCCCTGTAGCGTGTGGCCGTCCCAGACGATGGCGAAGGCGTCCGAGCCCAGACCATTGCTGCAGGGCTCCACCAGCGTCATGCAGGCGGCAGCGGCAATCGCCGCATCCACCGCATTGCCGCCCTGCGCCAGGATGCGCAGACCGGCTTGCGCCGCCAGCGGATGGGAGGTGGACACGATATTGCGGGCAAACAGAGGAGAGCGGACGCTGGGGTAGCTGCGCGTCCAGTCAAAAGCGTGGGAAGGCATGTGGTCTCCATGGCGGGCCAAATGCTGCGGCCCAGGGGTGCGCCGCATCTTGTCCTGAAGCGAAGTCGCACGCCAGCGGGCAATACCTGCCTCCCGTTGCCGTGTTGCTGCGGCGTGAACGTAACGCAATGCAAAGCAGCGACTTCACTGTCAACACAGTGTGGTCGGGTGGCGTTGTCTGCTTACCTTGTTCAACACCCCTGGAGTCAACCAGATGCAAGCCCTGAAGACCGTGAAGACCCTGTCCCTGATCCCCGCCCTGCTGATCGCCGGTGCAGTCATGGCCCAGACGCCTGCAGCTCCCGCCGCTACGCCGGCCCCGGCCAAGACCGAAGCCAAGGCTGACGTGAAGACCGAAGCCAAGGCCGAAGGCACGACCGAGAAGAAGGCGCCCAAGCACAAGGCTGGCACCAAGCACCACAAGGCTGAGAAGCCCGCTGCCAAGGCCTCCGAAGCCGCCAAGTAAGCAGCCTCAGGTCGAGGGTGCCAGCTCGAGCACGGCACCCTCAACGAAAAAGCCGCCCATGCAGTCCGTGTCAAAACGGAATTGGCGAAGGCTCCAAGCAAAACGCCCCGAGTCTCTCGGGGCGTTTTTGTTTGGCGACGTGCAAGCACGTCTGACCGGTCAGGAGGCCGATGTGCGCTGTGTTTGGGCTTGTCGATGATGCTTTGCGCCGCTCGGTGCGGCTTGGGCGGTCCCTGAGACCCTTCAGACCAGCTGTTTCAGCATGCGGTGACCTCCAAGCACCGCCAGCGCACGCTTGAAGTTGTACGCCAGCGTGGCTAACGCGATCTCGGTCCCTGCGCCAGCCAGTCCGCGCAGCACAAAGCGCGCCTTCTCGAAGATCTGGTACTTCAGTGCCGCAAAGGGGTGCTCGACCGTGCATCGCCGCAAGCGCATCGCCTCGGGTGTCGCGCGCTCGTGGATGCGCTCCAGCGCTGTCTCGTGCAGATGACGGCTGACCATGCGCCGTGTTGCCTGGGTGCACCGAGCCTTCATCGCGCAAGCCCCGCAGTCACTAGCTCGAGCCGCGTAGAGGATCATCTTGGCGGGCGCATTGATCTGCTTGCGCTCGAGCAAATGCTGGGCCGGACAGATGTACATGTCGGCCTCGGCGTCGTACCGGAAGAGCGTGCGGTTGAACAACTCACCATCGCCTTGGTTGTTCACTGCACGCTTGACCGGCACGTGCACTCGCACCCCCAAGTCCTCCAGCGCCTGGGCTTGCTCGCCGTTGGCGTAGCCCGCGTCAGCTACAAGCTTGAATTCCTTGCCCTCCAGGGCCTGCTGCGCAGCCTGCCCCATGCGCTGCAGGCAGGCGTTGTCGCCGGCCTGGGTATTGATCTCATGGGCCACGATCAGCGCATGCTCCGAATCCACGGCCGTCTGCACGTTATACCCCGGGCCCTTGCCCTTGAGCACCACAGCTTCGGGTTCAGTGGTCACATGTCGCGTCTTGCCCTCGCTGCGGGCCATGGCCAGTTCGGACTTGCGTTGTTCCAGCTGGGCCAGCGCTGCGCGCAGCGCCTGGGCATCGGCTTCGGGCTCCCCCGGCTGCTGGTCCGCAGACTCCAGTTCCTGCAGATACTGGGCAATGCGCTGCTCCAGCTTGGCTTGCAGTTCAGCGACTTGGGCATCCTCCAGGATTGCCTTGGCACTGGCTACCGCCTGGAACTTCGTCCCATCGACGGCAACCCACTCGCCACGGATGAGTCCCGCCTGGGCGCAGAACCGCACAAACTCCGCCCCCGCTCGGCGCAGCGGCTGCCCATTGCGGCGCCGGAACTCTGCGATGGTCTTGTGATCTGGCGTCAACCGGTGCAGCAGCCACATCAGTTCGACGTTGCGCTGGCATTCCCGCTCCAGGCGCCGGGAGGAACGGATCCGGTTCAGATAGCCGTACAGGTACAGCATCAGCAGATCAGCGGGGTCGTACGGCGGACGTCCGGTGGCCTTGGTGCGGGCGTGTCCAACGCCTAGTTCGACCAGGTCCAGTCGCGCCACAAAGGCAGCGATGACGCGGCAGACATGATCCGCTCCCACCAGCTCATCCAGCGATACCGGAAACAGACTGCTCTGGTCTCGACTCTGCCCTTGCACGTAGCCCATAAGCACAAATGCCCTGCAACTTGCGTTGCAGGGCATTCTCCTTACGACCTCAGCTCAGTGCCAGAGTATTGACACGGACTGCATGGGCGGCTTTTGTTTTTGAGTCGGGGATGAGGACGGAAAGCTCAGGCCGCTTGGGCCAGACGGGCGATCGGAATCACGCGCGAGGTCGAACCGCTCGCGCACGTCACCCCATGCGCTGCTGCGCAAGCCTGAAGTGCTTCATCGAAGACCTGGCGAGCGCAGTCGTGACAACTGCCGCATGCCGATGCCACGCGGGTTTCGTCTTGCAGGACTTCAAAGTTGTGAACGCCATCGGCCACGCTTCGGCGGATATCGCGGTCGGACACTCGGTGGCAGAGGCAGAGGATCATGGTGGCGTCGGCAGCCGTTCCTAAGATGCAGCGGATGCTAACGCAAACAAGAACTCCTCTCAATTGGTGAGCCAAGACCTTTGACGGCGTCGGGATTCTGTGTACGGTGGCCGGACGGCTGGGAGCTTGCGGATGGGGTCTCTGCCGACCCAAGCTCGCGTCCAATCGCCGTGCTTGGCGCTTCGATGCCCAGCGGGCTGTGTGGCGCATCAGAGCACTGCACAGCGGGTTCGACCCTGGATGGCCCGCTGCCAAGGCATCATGAAAAAACCCCGCCGAAGCGGGGTTTCTGGATGGGGAATCTGTTCGTGCCACCGGGATGAAGCGGCGACATCGGCAGCACATTCAAACTGCCTGCTCATTCGCCCATCATCAGCCGCGATCAGTCCGACGAGCCTTCGCCCACCTGGCTCTGCAGCCAATTCTGTTCGCCAATCTGCGCCACCAGGTCGATCTGGGTTTCCAGATGATCGATGTGATCCTCAGTGTCCTTCAGAATTTCTTCCAGCACCTCGCGCGACACATAGTCCCGCACCGATTCGCAATAAGCGATGGCTTCCTTGAGCAGCGGATGCGACCCGGTTTCGATCTTGAGGTCGCAATGCAGCACTTCCACCGCGTTCTCGCCGATGAACAGTTTGCCCAGGTCCTGCAGGTTCGGCAGGCCCTCCAGCATCAGGATGCGATCCATCAGCTTGTCGGCATGCTTCATCTCTTCGATGGATTCCTCGTATTCATGCTTGGCCAGGCGCTCAAAGCCCCAGCTCTTGAGCATGCGGTAATGCAGGAAGTATTGGTTGATGGCCGTCAGCTCGTTTTTCAGCTGCAGGTTGAGATATTCGATGACCTTGGCATCGCCCTTCATGTTCTTCTCCTCAAACGAAATCCGAAACCGTCAAAAACGGGCGCGAAGCCCGCAACGGACGGATTCTCGTCCAGTCCCTACCTCGTGTGGGGATAAAACCCGTGCGCCCGCTCTTTTTGCGAAGCGTTCGCAGCCGTACTTGCAAGCTCGTGCGTGTCGCGCTCAGGCGGGCGGCTAAACGGGTGGGTCTGACCAGGGTCACCCCCATCCATGAGTCTTCGGGTCGGTCTAACCGCAAGGGCCCCGCCCGTAAGTCTCGCCCGGTCGCGGTGCCCAGTCGCTGCGCTATACGGGCGGCGTCACACGACGCCAAAACAAGCCATGCAAGATTTAGTTTGCTATTGCGAATCGTTCTCATCTAAGATGTAGGCATGACTGCATATCACCCCACCCCGACCGAGGCCCTGTCGGCCGCCGCGCTGGAGATCAGCACGCGCGTCGCCGCATCAGGTTCGCAGCGCCACGACGCGGCTCCCCTGCCCCAGCGGCGGCGTGTCAGCAGCGAAGCGCTGCTGGGCAACGAGCGGGAAGTGGAGATTGAGCATTCGGGGCAGTTGTACCGGCTGCGCCTGACCTCGCTGGGCAAGCTCATCCTGACGAAGTAAGCCCCTGCTGGGCCGGCGCTCCGGGCGGTGAGCACCGCCTCAGCCCCGGGTCGGCTCGCACCAAGCCTGCTCAAGCCCGCAAGACCTGCGGGCCTGACAACCCACTCGCCGTTCACTTTTTTCTTCAGCCCCACCACGCACAAGCCCGCGTCGCGCCAGCCCGTGCGAGTTCCTTCAGGACCTCAGCACCATGTCTCTGCGCCAGACGCCTGTCGCGCTCGCCCTTTCCGTCGCCCTCCCGATTGCCTTCGCACAGTCCGCGCAGACTGCGCCGGGGCGCCCCGCTGAGGCCGCTTCAAGCCCGCAGGGAAGTAGCGCCTCCACCCCAACCGCCCAGCCGCTCGACGACGTCACCGTCAGCGCCACCCGCACCGAGCGCGCCACCGCCTCCGTGCCGAGCACCGTCACCGTCATCCGCCGCAAGGACCTGGACCGCCGCGACGCCCGCGACCTGAAGGACCTGCTCAGCGACGAAGTCGACCTCTCGGTCAAAGCGATGACCCCGCGCTTCACCGCTGCGGGCGCCTCCACCGGCCGCGCCGGCAATGAAGGCATCAACATCCGCGGCCTGGAAGGCAACCAGGTGCTGATGATGGTGGACGGCATCCGCATCCCGCAGAGCTTCTCCTTTGGTCCCTTCGCCAGCGGCCGTGCGGACTTCGTGGATCTGGACAGCCTCTCCACCGCCGAAGTGCTTCGCGGCCCCGCCTCCACCAGCTATGGCAGCGATGGTCTGGCCGGCGCGCTGGTGATGCGCACGCTCGCCCCGGAGGACCTGCTCAAGGACGGCAAGACCTTCGCCGGCACCACCAAGCTCAGCCTGCAGACGGTGGACCGCTCCAAGACCGCCAGCACCGCCGTGGCCTTCAGCAGCGGCGACTGGTCCAGCCTGATCCAGGCCTCGGTCCGCCGTGGCCACGAGACGCAGAACCAGGGCGACAACCACGCCGCCAACAGCACCCGCACCGCGCCCAACCCGACCGACATCGACACCAACAGCGTCCTGGCCAAGCTCGCCTACCGGGTGAATGCGGCCCATCAGCTCACCGGCACGGTGGAATTCCGCGAACGCAAGATCGATACCGACGTGCTCACCGGCCTCACCGTGCCCACGGCCACGCCCGCTTCCACCGCCGTCATCGGGCTGAGCGCCAACGACCGCATGGACCGCAAGCGCGTATCGCTCGAGCATCGCTATGAAGACCTCAATGCCTCGTGGATCCAACAGGCCACCACCCACGTCTATGTGCAGGACAGCAAGACCGAGCAGTACTCCTACGAAGACCGCTACACCGCCGCCGACCGCACCCGCTACACCCGCTACCAGGAGCATCTGATCGGCCTGAGTTCGCAGGCCCAGACGCAGTGGGACCAGCACCGCCTGAGCTACGGCGTGGACGTGAGCCGCAACACCATCGAAGCGACGCGTGACGGCACCGTGCCGCCCGCTGGTGAGACCTTCCCCAGCCGCCCGTTCCCCAAGACCCGCTACCAACTGGCCGGCGCTTTCCTGCAAGACGAGATCGAGCTCGGTACGGTCTCGCTGATTCCTGCCCTGCGCTTCGAGCATTACAAGCTCAGCCCCAGCAGCGAGGACTACACCGGCACCGCCGTGAAGCTGTCCGACCGTGCCGTCACACCGCGACTGGGGGCCGTGTGGCGCGCGACCGAATCGCTGCAGCCCTATGTCCAGTGGTCGCAGGGCTTCCGGGCACCGACGCCGGACCAGGTCAACAACTCCTTCGCCAACCCGCTCTACGGCTACTCCAGCATCGGCAACGCCAACCTCAAGCCCGAGCATGCCAACAGCTGGGAGCTGGGCCTGCGCGGCCAGATGGGCAACACGGTCCGATGGCAGCTGAGCGCCTACGACAACCGCTACCGCGACTTCATCAGCCAGGAAGTCGTGAGCGGCTCGCTCGCCACGGCGAACCTCGTCTACCAATACATCAACCTCAGCCAGGCCCGCATCAAGGGCGTGGAGGCGCGTGCCGTCTGGGACGTGACACCCGGCCTGTCGCTGCAAGCCGCCGTGGCCCATGCCGAGGGCCACAGCACGGTAAACGGCGTGGAATCGCCGCTCAACACGGTGCAACCGCTGCGCGCCACCTTGCGTGCACGTTATGAGCGCGGCGACTGGTCCGGCTGGGCCAGCCTGCAGCACAGCAACCGCAAGAAGTCCTCCGACATCAACAGCACCACCACCGCCTATTACGCACCGGGCGCCTACGAGGTCATGGACCTGGGCGGCGCCTACCGGTTCAACAAGACCCTGAGCCTGTCCGCCGCCGTCACCAACCTGTTCGACCGCAAGTACTGGCGCTGGGGCGACGTCACCGGCGTGGCGGCCAACAGCACCGTGCTGGACAGCTACACCGCACCCGGCCGGGCGCTGCAGGTGTCCCTGCGCGCCGACTTCTGACCCATGCCGATGACCGACAAGGAGCCTCTCATGCATGATGCCCGCTACACCGCCCTGCGCCAGGCCTTTGCCGCCGCACGCCAGGAACGCCGTGCCCGCCACCGCGACATTGCCCAGGCCCTGCAGATCTCCGAAGGGGAACTGCTGGCGGCCCACCTTGGCGGGCATCCTGGCGCGCAACCGGAAGCGCTTGCCGACGCCGAATCGCCGATGAAGGCGTTCCGTCTGCGCGCCGACTGGCAGGCGATCATCGAGTCACTGGAGCCGCTGGGCACGGTGATGGCGCTCACCCGCAACGACGCCTGCGTGCACGAGAAAGTGGGCGTCTACCGCCAGGTCAGCGCCTTCGGCCCGCAACGCCAGACCGGACTGGTGCTCGGCGGCGAGATCGACCTGCGCATCTTCTACACCCACTGGCAGCACGGCTTCGCCGTCACCGAGCGGCTGGCTGACGGCGCCTTGCAACGCAGCCTGCAATTCTTCGATGCTGCCGGCGTGGCGCTGCACAAGATCTTCCTCAAACCGGAGAGCGACCTGGCGGCTTACGAGGCACTGGTGGCCCGCTTTACCTCGGACGATCAAGCCCCGGGCCTGAGCCTGGGTGAGGTCTGGCAAGAGCCACCGGAGCGTCCCGACGCGGCGATCGACATCGCCGCCTTCCACGCCGAATGGGCGGACCTTCGCGACACCCACGAGTTCTTCGGCCTGCTCAAGCGCCACGGCCTGAGCCGTCCGCAGGCCTTGCGGCTGGCGGAGCCGCGCTTCGTCCAGCCTCTGCCGCTGTCGAGCGCGCAGGACCTGCTGAGCCGCGCGGCCCAGCAGGGCGTGTCGATCATGGTGTTTGTCGGCAACCCCGGCATCATCCAGATCCACAGCGGCCCCATCCAGAAGGTCGCCATGATGGGCCCGTGGATCAATATCCTGGATCCGGGCTTCAACCTGCACCTGCGCGAGGACCACATTGCCAGTGCCTGGCTGGTGCGCAAGCCCACGGTAGATGGGCTGGTCTGCTCGATGGAGCTGTTCGACGCGCAGGGCCGCACGCTGGCGATGCTCTTTGGTGAACGCAAGCCGGGCCAAGCCGAGCGCTGCGACTGGCGACAGCTGCTGGAGAGCCTGGTGGACGGAACCATGGAGGCCGCGCCGTGCTGACCCGTCGTCACTGGCTGGCCGGCGCACCGGCGCTGTTGAGCGTCCCGCTGCTGAGCCTGCCCCGCGCCGCACAGGCTGCAAGCGCCCGCGTCATCAGCGTGGGCGGCGCACTCACCGAGCTGATCTACGCCATGGGCGCTCAGGCCGATCTGGTCGGGGTGGACAGTACATCGCTGTTCCCGGCCGAGGCCAAGGCCCTTCCCAACGTGGGCTATGCCCGAACGCTGGCGGCCGAAGGTTTGCTGTCCCTGGCCCCGACGATGATCGTGGCGACCGAGGAAGCCGGGCCGCCCGCCGTACTGAACCAGCTGCAATCGGCCCGCATTCCGCTGCATGTCCTGCGGGCCGACCATCGCTTCGAGGGCGTGGTGGAGCGTACCCGCAGGCTCGGCGAGCTGATGAACCGCCCCACGCAGGCCCGGACCTTGATCGACGGCCTCGAGCAGGCCTGGTCACAGACCCAGCAGACGGTGAGCCGCGTCAGCGCCGGACACCGCCCGCCGCGAGTGCTGTTTGTGCTGTCGAATGCCGGCAATCAGGCCCGCATCTCCGGCCGCGGAACGGCGGCGGACGCCATGATCCGGTATGCCGGGGCCGTCAATGCATTGGGAGAGGTGCAGGGCTACCAGGCGCTGTCGCCCGAAGCGGCCATTGCAGCTGCGCCGGACGTCGTGCTGGCTACCACCCAAGGCATGGAGGCAGTCGGCGGCGTGGACGGGCTGTTGCGGATGCCGGGACTGGCGCAGACGCCAGCGGCTCGCCAGCGCCGCGTCGTCAGCCTGGAGACCATGGAGATGCTGGGCTTCGGCCCGCGCCTGCCGCAGGCCCTGGCCAAGCTGGCCACCGCGCTGCACGGCGGCGGAGCCGCCTGACCACAACGCCCATGAACACGCTTGATCCGGCCCTGCCCGCACGCTTGGCTGCAGCCCCGGGCCAACGCCCGTGGCCCCGAACCGCGCTATTGATGGTGGCCCTGGCGCTGGCGACACTGCTCGCCGTGCACCTGGGCGCCGTGTCGATCGCGGCCTCGGACTGGCTGGCCGGCCCGTGGAAGGACGACGCCACGGGTGCCGGCGCGCACGTGTTGTGGCAGCTCCGCCTGCCCCGGGTGGTGTTGACACTCAGCGTGGGCGCCGCGCTGGGGCTGGCCGGCACCCTCTGCCAGGCCCTGTTCCGCAACCCGATGGCGGAGCCGGGCTTGCTTGGGGTCACCAGCGGTGCGGCAGCCGCCGTCGCGCTGACGCTGACCGTCTTTGCCAGCCTGCATCTGGCCTTGCCGGCCTCTGCCCGGCTCTGGGTCACACCGGCAGTCGGCTTCATCGGCGCCCTCCTGGTCTGCCTGGCCTTGCAGCGCTTGTCCCGCTGGCTGGCGCCGGGCTCGATCGCCGCGCTGCTGCTGTGCGGTCTGGCCCTGCAGGCCATGACCTTTGCGCTGGTCGGCCTGTGCAGTTTCATGGCCAATGACGACCAGCTCCGCGCCATCAACTTCTGGACCCTGGGCTCGCTCGCCGGCGCCACCTGGACCATGGCCTCTGTGATGCTGGCGGCGCTGGTCCTGCTCGGTCTGGCCGCACGCACGCTGGCCCCGCAGCTCAACGCACTGGCCCTGGGCGAGGCAGCAGCCGCCCATGTCGGCATCGACGTGGACCGGCTGCGCCGCGCTGCCGTGGCCATCGTGGCGCTGCTCGCGTCGCTCTCGGTGGCGTGGTGCGGCAGCATCGGCTTCATCGGCTTGATGGCGCCGCACCTGGCACGGCAGCTGGTGGGAGCCGATCTGCGCCGCATGCTGCCCACCGCGATGATGTCCGGGGCGCTGCTGCTGCTCATCGCCGACACCTTGGCCCGCACGCTGGCCGTGCCGGCGGAGATCCCGGTGGGCGTCTTCAGCGCGCTCATCGGTGCGCCCTGGTTCCTGGTCCTGCTGCGCGGCACGGTGCGACGGATGGGGAGCGCCTGATGCTGGTGCTGCGCAATGTCGCCCTCCAGCTGGGCCAGTTGCGGCTGGGACCCGTCCACCTGCGACTGAATGCCGGCGAGCGGGTGGCCATCCTGGGACCCAGCGGCGCCGGCAAGTCCACCTTGCTCCGCTTGATCGCCGCCGAGCTGGCACCGACCCAGGGCGAGATCCTGCTGGACCAACGCCCGCTGACGCTCTGGACGGCCCAGGACCTGGCCCGCCGCCGCGCGGTCTTGCCCCAACAGCATGGCGTGGCCTTCGGTCTGCCGGTGGAGCTGGTGGTGGCGCTGGGCCGTGTGGCGCGGCTGCGAGACCCGGCGCAGGACCGCATCGTGCAGGAGGCGCTGGTGCGGGCCCAGGCGGAGCATCTGTGGGGACGCCGCTTCGACACGCTCTCCGGCGGCGAGCAGGCGCGCGTGCAACTGGCCCGGGTGCTGGCGCAGGCCTGGGATGAGCGCGACGGCCTGTTGCTGGTGGACGAGCCGCTGGCCGCCATGGATCCGGGGCTGACCCTGTCGCTGATGCAGGCGCTGCGGCAATTTGCCGAGCAGCGCGGGCATGCGCTGGTCGCGGTGCTGCACGACTTGAATCTGGCGATGAATCATTTCGATCGGCTGTGGATGGTCAAGCAGGGACAACTGATCGCCGACTGTGATGCGGTGCCGGCCACAGTGCCGCTGCTGGAGCACCTCTACGAGACGCGACTGCGGTTGTTGAGCGATGAGCACGGCGTGGCGGTGCTGCCGCGGATGGAGACGCCGCGATGAACGTGCTGCTGCTCGGTGACCCCTCGGCGCGCCGTCGATCTGAGCGGCGCCCGCTCGCGCGAGGAGCGCTCCGCGATTCCCGGCCGATCCAGGCCGAGGAAGGTCCAGGGAATCTTCCTTGGGGCCGGACACTGTCGCAGCCGTTGCCCAAGCGCCGCGGCACGGGCTGGTGGGCCGCCGCTGCTGTCGCCCTGCATGGGATGCTGCTGGCCGCGTTGATGACCTCCAAACCGCTGTCGGCGCCACCCACGCGTCAGGCGGCACCCTCCACGACGATGCGATGGGTGGATGTGACACTGCCGCCCCTCCCGGCGCGATCGCTGAACACCTCAAGCGCATCGCCCCCGCCCTCATTGCCCTTGTCGTCCCTGCGCGACGCGCTGCCCCAGAGCGTCTCATCATCCCTGGTGGCGCTCCCCATGGTGAAGAGCCCGCCGGTGGAGCACCCCCCAGCACCGAGCCTCGCGCATCCCCTGCCGATGGCGTCTTCCGTTTCCCCCCTGCCCCTCGTTTCCCCGACTGGATCCGCTGTCGCGCCGTCCGTCGCTGCGACGGCCCGCGCTGACAGCGAGTCGACAACACAGATGGCGGATCGCCCCGCCTCCCCATCGTCCGCTCAGGACATGGGTCGTGATCGGCCCCCGCTGATGACGGCGGAACGTCCTGCCCCCGCGATGTCGCAGGACCAACCCGCTTCCTTCCCCGCCAATCACCGGGCATGCCAGGACACACAAACGACGCGCTACTACCCCGCGATGCTCCGAGATCGCGGCGTGCAAGGCCGGGTCCTGCTGCGCGTGAAAGTCGATGCGCACGGTCACGCTGCGGAGGTGCAGGTGGCCCATGGCAGCGGGCTTCGCCTGCTCGACGAAGCGGCCCGGCGCGTCGCCGAATCCTGCCCCTACGTCCCAGCCCGCCGTGGTGATCAGCCGGTGGAGAGCTGGATTGAATATGCGGTCCGATTCGCCCTGTCGCCGGCGGTGCCGGGGCCGTCCTCGCTGTAGGGGTTGCACGTGCTGAGTGCCGCCTCCACCGCTGCCATGTCTTCCGCCGCCACCCCTCTCGCGAGCACTCGCTCCGTTTCACGCAGCCCGTTCAAGAAGGAGTCCGTCCCATGTGCGACAAACCCACCCTGTTCAGCCGCCTGCCGCTGGCGGATCCCTCCCCCGCGTCGTCCGGCTTCGACGCAAGCGCACGCTCGCTCAACGGCGCGTCGCTCCCGCCGTCCCAGGCGACCTTGAACGGCGCTCCCGCCACCCCCGCCGAGATGCCCTCCGCTCGCGGATCCCGCCGGCGCCGGCTGTGGGAACTCCCCACTCAGTCGCTATGCCCCGTCATCGGCGTCTGCCTGCCCATGCAACTGCTGCGTCGGCGCTTGGGCAAGCTGCTGGGCGGTCACGCACAGGGCAGCGACTATGAACTGCACTGCGGCGCCATCAATGAATGTGGTCATCGCGGCACGATTTCCGAAGCCTTGCAGAAGGAGCTGGATCAGCGTTATGCCATTGCCTTGAAGCAGTCCGCCCAGCACAAGACCCCGGAGGCCCTGGGCCGGTTCTGGGCAGCGGCCCAAGGGGGCAACGACGTCGCCGGCGCGCTGTGGGCCACCCTCACCCACGCCCGCTGTGATGCCGCCTTGCAGGAGCAGGTGCTGCGGGACATCCACATGCTCCAGCATCAGGTCGGCGCCGCCAACCGGGCTGACCTCCAGCGCATGGACGCCCTGGAGGATGAGAACGCCGTGCTGGGCCGCGAGCTGGCGCTGGCCCAGTCGCGCAGCACCCGGCTGCTGGCGGAGCGGGCGCAGCAGCTGGAGGCGAGCCAGGCGGAATGCCTTCGCTTGCGCGGCGAGTTGATGGGGCGAGACATGCTGGTGTCTGGCCTGCGAGACGAGATGCAGCAGCTGGAGGACAGCGTGCCGGGCCTGCGAAGCCGGCATGAACAGGCGAAGCAGCTGCAGCTTCAGCAGGAGCGCATCCATCACCTCGAGCGGACCTTGCTGGCCGCGCAGCAGACGGCGGAACGGGAGCAGCGCCGCGCGGCGGATCTGCAGCGGCAGCTGGAATCGCTGGAGAGCCGCCTGCATGCGCAAGAAGTCGCGGCCGAATCAGCGCCTTCCGCCGAAGCATCCTTGCCCTCACTGGACGAGCGGGCGGTGCTCTGCGTGGGCGGGCGACCCGCGGTGGTGCCGATCTATCGACAGCTGATTGAACGCACCGGTGGCCGGTTCCTGCATCACGACGGAGGGGAGGAAGATGCGGTGGCCAAGCTCGACGCCAGTCTCGCGGCCGCCGACCTCGTCATCTGCCAGACCGGCTGCATCAGCCACGATGCTTACTGGCGGGTGAAGGACCACTGCAAGCGGCACGGCAAGAAGTGCGTCTACATCGAGTCCCCGAGCGCGAGCGGACTTCGGCGTGCGCTCGGCTCACTGGGCGCAGCGTCTGCGAGCTCCCACGCGACCACTCCTGCGGGTGCCGACCAGGGCGAGGTTCCATAATCCGGGCATGCTCCGTCCCGTTCGCGATTCCGCCCCGTCCCATGGATAAAGTCTTGCTGCAGCAGCTGGTGCTGGACCGCCTCGGGGAAGACCTGCTCCAAACCGAGCGGGCCGCGCAGGTGGCCCATGAAACGGCCACCCACGAAGAGAACATCGCCGAGAACAAATACGACACCCTGGGGCTGGAGGCCGCCTACCTCGCCACCGGACAGGCTCGGCGCGCCGACGCCATTCGGCAGGCCATCACCGAATGGCGCCGCTTCCGCCCGCGCCCGTTCGACGCTGACCAGGACATCCAGCTCGGCGCCTTGGTCTGCCTGATCGATGCCGACGACAAGCAGCAGCTGCTCTTCCTGGGCCCGCCGGGCGGCAGCATGAAGCTGGTCAGCGGCGATCAGGTCGTTCAGGTCATCAGCTGCGAAGCCCCATTGGGGCGCGCCATGCTGGGCAAATGCGAAGGCGATGAGCTGTCACTGCCCGCCGCTGCCGTCCCGCAGCGCTGGGAGGTGCTGTGGGTTCATTGACCTCGGTGCCAGACGGACCGATTGACAAGACCGAATCCCAAGGTCCGACGCGCCCCCATGCCTGGGTGACCAAGAATTCCGGCCATGCAGGCTCGGGTCACTGACCCGTCGGATTCTTTAGCGCCACCTCCGCAGGAGGCACCGGCCCCGACCGCCGCGGCCCGCTCTGTCCCGGTCCGCTCTGTCCCGGTCCGGGCAGATGCCGCCGCGACCCCAGCCGCTGCGCATACAGCCAAGTGAACTCGGCCCCCACCAGGAACACCTGCGCCGAGTAGTAGATCCACACAAAGATCACCGCCACCGACCCCGCGGCCCCGAAGCCGCTGGCCACGCCGGTCTTGCCGATGTAGAGCCCGATCAGCACCCGCCCGATGGTGAACAGCGCGGCGGTCACTGCCGCCCCCACCCACACATCCGACCACGCCACCTTCACCCGCGGCATCACCTGATAGATCAGCGCAAACACCGCCGTGGTCATGGCGAAGCCCACCGTTGCATTGATCACCTGCAGCAGCCATTCCCAGCCGCCGAACCAGCCGCCCCACCATTTGCCAAGCGCCGACACCACCGCGCCGGTCACCAGTGACACCAGCAGCAGGAAGGCCACGCCGACGATCATGCCGAAGCTCAGCAAGCGCGCCCGCAGCAGGTTCCACAGGCCACTGGTGCGCGCCCGCACCGGCGCACGCCAGATGCGGTCCAGCGCATCCTGCAGTTCCGCGAACACGGTGGTGGCGCCGACCAGCAGGATCACCACACCGATCACCGTTCCCAGAATGCCGGTGCTGGGCTTGCTCACATGCGCCAGCATCTCCTGGATGCCTTCCGCCGCCTGCGGGCCCATCAGGCCGTCGATCTGGCCGAACAGCTCACCGCGCACCGCCTCTTCGCCAAACACCAGTCCCGCCAGGGAGATGACGATCACCAGCAGCGGCCCGAGCGAGAACACCGAGTAGTAGGACAGCGCCGCGCCCATGCTGGGGGCGTAGTCGTCAATCCAGGCCGACAGCGCATCCTTGACGAGCGCCCACCACGTCCCTGGCGAGCGGCGGGACCAGCGCACCACAGGCGCCCCTTCGCTCGCGGCACCGTCACGCCCGGGCCCGGTCGCAGGACCGGACGCTTCGCCCGTTGGGTCGGCAGGGGGAACATCAGGATGGATCACGGACATGGCGAGACATGCAGGCAAGGTTCCCGGGTTTGGCAACTGGCGCTCCCACGCCCCCTGTTTCCTGCAGGCGCTGCTTGCCTTGCGTCGGCTTTAAGGCGACTCGACAAGCTCGCCATCCCGGCGCACAGTCAGCGCATCACTTCACGATGTCCCCTGGAGCCTGGATGTTCGACCACGTCAAATTCGGCGTCCGCGACTACGCGGTCAGCAAGGCGTTTTATCTCAAGGCGCTCGCCCCGCTGGGCATCACCGGCGCCCATGAAGCCCACGGCGGCATCGAGATCGTGGGCCAGGGCAATGCGTCCCTGTGTCTCGAGCAGACAGACCGCACGCCCGCACCGCTGCACATCGCCTTCGTGGCCAACAGCCGGGACACCGTGGATGCCTTCCACCGCGCCGCACTGGAAGCGGGCGGCCAGGACAACGGCGCACCCGGTTACCGTCCCCGCTATCACGCCGGTTACTATGCCGCGTTTGTTCTCGATCCTGACGGCCACAACATCGAGGCGGTGTTCCATGAACGCACTTCGCCCTCTGCCTGACGGACCCCGTTCACGGCGCGCTGCAATGCGGATGAGATGGCACAAGGAAAACGGATTTCTGTCGACATCAGCGAAGAGGCCCTGACGGCCATCCGGGCGCTAGGCGCAGCCGCCAAGACGGCGCGCGTCGCCGCTGGCGAGAGCCAGGGTGCCGCGGCCACGCGCCTGGGCGTACACGTACAGACCATCGGTCGCATCGAATCCGGTGAAGCGGGCGTGGCCATCGGCCATGTCTTCGGATTGCTGGCGCTGTACGGTGTCCTGCCGCCGGTCGCCGGCCCCGGCCCCAGCCCCAGCCCCTGACCCTCTGGCGCAGCAACCTGCGGCGGCAACGCAGCACAGGGCCAGTCCATCACCGTTGCCATCGCCGTCGCCATCGCTGGGGCCCCTCCATACATTCATGGCGCCCGCGTCCGCGCCGTGCCACCGCGCCTTGCGTTCAGGTACGCTCTTGCCCGAAAAGGGACCGCCGTCCCAGGGAGCTTGCTTCATGCTGATTGAGAGGACGTGGCTGCGCTGGCTGACCGCCATCCTGGTCCTGTGCGGCGCCACCTGGCTCAACCTGCTGCTGCAGCCCGCCCTGGACGGACGTGCGCCCTTGCTGCCCTACTTCCCTGCGCTGGTGGTGGTCGGCCTGACCTGCGGCTTCGCATCGGCTTTGCTGCTCCTGCTGCTGTCCTGCCTGTGCGTCCTGTATTGGTGGATCAAGCCGATCGGCGTCTTCTGGCCCATCGAGTCGATGGCGGATGCGCTGCTGCTCGTGCTGTTCATTGGCGCCGGCCTGCTGGTCTCGGTGGTGTCGGCCTGGGCCGGCCGACTGATGGAGAAGGAGCGTCTCATGCGGCGCCGCCTCAACCTGGCCCTGGCCGCCGGCCGCATGGTCACCTGGGACTGGGATGTCGCCACCGGCTTCGCCACCACCGCCGGCGGCGTGCGCGAACTCTTCGGTGCCCGCTGGAACACGATGGACGACATGCTGGCCAACCTGCCGCCGCAGGACGCCCAGAAATTCCTTGAGCGATACCGATATGCCGTGACCTCCGGCGGACGCTTCAGCCTGTCCGCCCCGATGACGCGACCGGACAACGGCGAGGTCGTCTGGACCCAGATGGACGGCTACGTGACGCTGGACGCGCATGGACGCGCCGCTCATGCCTACGGCGTCACCGTCGATGTGACAGCGCAGCAGGAGGCGCTGCGGGCCAGCCAGGCGGCGGAGGAGCGCTTCCATCTGGCCTTGCAGAGCGGCAAGGTGATGGCCTGGGAATGCGATCCGCAGGGGCGCTACACCTGGGTCTACAACGTGCCGATGGGGCTGCGGCGCGAGGCCCTGATCGGCGCAGAGGTCGGCAGTCTGGTCGGCCAGCCCGAATATGCGCAGATCATCCGGGACGCGGCTGTCTCCGGCGACACGGTGAATGTCGCGCAGCATGCCACCCACGCCGGCGGCACCTTCCACCTGCTCACCTCGCTCAAGCCGGTCCGGGATGCCGACGGGCAGGTGCGCCGGGTGCTGGGCGCGACCGTCGACGTCACCGAGCTGACGGCGGCTCAGGAACAGCTGCAGAAGGAGAACCAGCGCAAGGATGCCTTCCTGGCCACGCTCGCCCATGAGCTGCGCAATCCGATGGCGCCCATCCGTTACGCAGTGACCATGCTGCGGCAAGCCCCCAGCGACCAGGTGCGGGAGCGGGCGGTGGACATCATCGCCCGTCAGTCGGCGCACATGGCCCGGCTGCTGGACGATCTGCTGGACATGAGCCGCATCACCCGCAATGTGATCGAGCTGCAGCGCGAGGTCATCGATTTGCGCGCGGTGGTGCGGCAGGCGCTGGAGGCGGTGGAGCCGCTGTATGGGCAGTTGAAGCATCAGCTGTCGCTGGCGCTGCCGGCGGCGCCGGTGCTGGTGGACGGCGATCCGACGCGCCTGCAGCAAGTGCTGTCCAACCTGCTGGACAACGCCGCCAAGTACTCGCCCATCCCTGGCGAGGTGCGGGTGGAAGTGCAGGTGGACAACGGCCATGCCAAGGTGACGGTCACCGACACCGGCATCGGCATTGCGCCCGACCAGCAGCCACAGGTGTTCGAGCTGTTCACCCGCCTGGAGGGCAAGGGCGCGGGCCCCTCGGGGCTGGGCATCGGCCTGGCCGTTTCACGGCAACTGGTGTTGCTGCACGGCGGCAGCCTTCATGTGGAAAGTGAAGGCCTGGGGCACGGCAGCCGCTTCGTGGTGTGCCTGCCGCTGGCGGAGGCGACGGCCCGGCATGTGGACGAGCAGGATGCCCGGAAGGTCCGCGGTGCGGGCTCACTTGGACGGCGCGTGATGGTGGTGGACGACAACATCGATGCCGCGGACACCTTGTCCGAGGTGCTGCGCGGCGCGCAGTACGACACGGTGGTGGCCTACAGCGGGGAAGACGCGCTGGCGCGCTTCGAACAGGTCCGGCCCCGGGCGGTGCTGCTGGATATCGGACTGCCGGGACTGTCCGGTCTGGAGGTGGCGCGTCGGCTTCGCGGCATGGTCCAGGATGCGCCGCTGACACTGATCGCCATCACCGGCTGGGGCCAGCATGCCGACCGGGAGGCCACTGCAGCCGCCGGCTTTGATGCGCACCTGGTCAAGCCGATTGAATTCGGGGACCTGGAACAGACGCTCACGCAGTTGCTGGAAGCCGAGCCGGTCTGACTGCGGCGCTGAAGGCTCGGGGCAAGGCCGACGCTGACGCCGATGTGGCGCGGACACCGCGAGGGCGCCGCCAATTTGGCAACAGATGGTGACGCGCCGCCGACCGTCTGATCGGGCTGGCAGTCGGTCTGGCGGCCACGGTTTCTCTCGTAGACGGGTTCGCACTCCACCCCATGAGGGGTGATGCCGCGTCGTCCCGATGAAGGGCCGGACACCCATCAGTGGGAGTGGGCGCCACCCCCGCTTGGGATAAGGTGCGCGTCGCAGTCGGCACTGCCGGTGGCACCCCTCCCCTCTCCCTCGGAGTCACTTCATGACCCATCTGTCCTCGCCGCGGTCCCACGGCTCCCTGCACGGTGACGGCGCCTCGGCGCCCGCCGCCCTCGCCCGCCGCCCCGGCGGCACCGCCTCTCTGGCCTCTCTGGCCTCTCTGGCCTCTCTGGCCTCTCTGGCCGTGGTGCTGGCCTGCGCCGGCATGCTGGTGGCCTGCGGCAAACAAGGCGCGACGCTGGGCGAAGGCGGCTCGGAGATCAGCGGCTCGGCAGGTCCCGCCGGGGCCAACAAGGCCAACCGCGAGCTGATGAAATGTGATGCCCCGGTTGCCACGCTGGCGTTGGTGGAGAACCCCAACGGCTATGTGACGACCGGCGCCAACAACCTGCCCACCACCCCGCTGCCGCTGGTGCGCCTGCTCGCCCAGCAAAGCGGCTGTTTCCGCGTGGTGGACCGAGCCGCCGGCCTGCGGGCCACCATCAAGGAGCAGGAGCTCAAGGACGCCGGCATCCTGCGCAAGGAAGGCAGCACCGTCTCCAAAGGCAAGGGCTACGAGGCGCAATACACCCTCACGCCCAGCCTCACCTTCAGTGAACAGGACGCCGGCCGTCAGGTGGGCGGTCTGCTGGCGATGATCCCGGGCCTGGCCCGCTTCGTGGGTGCCGCCGAGCACGTCAAGCTCAAGGAAGCCCAGGTCGCCCTGCTGCTGACCGACAACGAGACCACGGAACAGGTGGCCGCCGCCACCGGGTCGGTGCGGGTGACCGATCTGGGCATGGGCGGTCTGGTGCTGGGCAAGCTGGGCGGCGCCGCTGGCGCGGGCTGGGCCAACAGCAACGAAGCCAAGGTCATCGCCGCCGCCTTCCTGGACGCGCACAACCAGCTGGTGGTCCAGGCCCGTGCCCTGGCGGCCAAGGACCTGCCCGAGCCAGTGCCCACCCGCAAGGTCAAGGCCACTGCGGCCGGCACGGCCTCCTGAGGACGATCAGCGCTTGAATGCCGCGCAGGGGTCTTCGCGCTGCGGCGCGGGGGCCACTTCGGTCCGATCATACGGACCGGGCGCGGGTGCGGGAGCGGTCTCGGTCGCAGGCTCCAGGTAGGCGATCGACTCGATGTCGGAAGCGGCCACTCCCGCGGCCTGCAGGTAGACCGGCACCGCCACGTCACGGCGCACATGGCCATTGCCGGCGATCAGCACCACACGCTTGGCACCGCTGGCGCGGGCCTGCAGCAGGGCCTGGGCCATGGCGGCGTCACGGGCTCGCTGGGCGTTGACCATGCCAGGCAACATCGAAGCCGGCATGGCGCCGCAATGGCCGTCCTGGATGTCGCGCACCAGCGCCTGCTGCTGATCGTCCGTCCAGGCCGTCCGCTTGCGCAAGGCCAGCAGGTCCTGGGGCCAGGCAGCATCGCCTTCGCGCACGATGCGCCGCACGACATCCCGCTCCAGGTTGCCACCTCGCAGCCCGGCACCGCGTTCCACCACCACATCCAGCACCGGCTGATGCAGCGGCCAACCCCAGGCCTTGCGGTCGAACTGACCGGCCTGCAGCACCTGCTCGGTCGTGACTGGCGCTTGGTGCAGCGCCTGCGCGAGCGCGGCATCCCGGTCCCGCGACATCTGCTCCATCACCACCACGGTGTCCGGCTGCTGGTCCAGCAGGCGCTGCAGCAAGGCGGCGCGCGCCTGGTGATGGGCGGGGTTGTCGTGAATCTCGCCGAGCAGCACAAAGGGCACATCCGGGTGGATGACGGGGGGACGAGACGCCGCCGTGTCCCCCGATGACAGAGCGCCCGGGTGCGTTGCGGCGCATGCCGACAAGGCGAGCAGGACACCCGCCGCCGCCATCCTCGTGAGCGTGGCAAGGGGACGAAGGCGCAGGGACAAGGCAGTGTTCATGAACGGCGTTCCTTGCTTCAGCGGATGCTGGTCATCTCCCGCATCGTCTTCACCGCACCGGCGCCCATGGCGGCGCCAAAGCGCTTGGCCAGACGCTCCGCCACGTTGTCTCGCGGGGTGTAATCCACCACGTCCTCGGCCTTGATGACGTCCCGGGCCACATAGTCCAGGTTGCCCATGCCGTCGGCCAGGCCCATCTTCACCGCCTGCTCACCGTTCCAGAACAGTCCGGAGAAAGTCTCGGGCGTTTCCTTGAGCCGGTCACCACGTCCTTCGCGGACCACCTTGATGAACTGTTGATGGATCTGGTCCAGCATGGCCTGCGCATAGGCCTGCTGCTTGGGCGAGACCGGCGAGAACGGATCCAGCATGCCCTTGTTCTCTCCGGCGGTCATCAGTCGGCGCTCCACGCCCACCTTCTGCATCAGGCCGGTGAAACCGAAGCCGTCCATCAGCACGCCGATGGAGCCGACGATGGAGGCCTTGTCCACATAGATCTCGTCGGCGCCGGCAGCGATGTAGTAGGCGCCCGAGGCACACATCTCCTCCACCACCACATAGACCTTCTTGTTGTGGAGCGCCTTGAGCCGGCGGATCTCGTCGTTGACGATGCCGGCCTGCACCGGGCTGCCGCCCGGCGAATTCATGCGCAGCACCACCGCCACCGTGCCTGGGTCTTCAAACGCGTTCTTGAGCGCGGAGACGATCAGTTCGGCGCTGGCCTCGGTGTCCGCAGCGATCTCGCCCCGCACCTCCACCAGCGCGGTATGCGGCGCGGCGCTGGCGCCGCCGTGATGCCGCTGCGACGCAAACAGCCCCCACACCAGCAGCAGGAAGGCACTGGCCCACAGCAGCCGGAAGAAGAGCTTCCAGCGACGCTCGCTGCGGCGGTCGCGCAGGTATTCGTGGGCGAATTGCTCCAGCACCTGCTCGTAAGGGCGGGCCCCGGCGCCGTGAGCGGAAGCGCCCGTCGCTCCTGCAGACGCAGTGGCCGCCCCAGCAGCCGCCTGCGCCGGGCCAGTCGATGCGGCCGGGGAGTTGCGGAACATATCCTCCGGTCGCTCCGTGGCGTCCGGAATCGGGTTCGGCAGATCGTTCGGGTTCTGATTCATTCAGTTCTCAAAGGCGGGACGCGTGTCCCGGGAAGGGGTCCAGTAGACCTGGCCGTCACGTTCCTGGACGTCCAGGCGGGTCAGGCCGATGCGGCCGCACATGCCGGTCACGCAGCGGCCGTCCAGCGGGTGGTACACGGCGCCGTGGATGGAGCAGATGATGTAGCGCTTGTCCCGGTCCAGGAACTCGCCTTCCTGCCAGTCCATCTCGGTGGGCACATGAGCACAGCGGTTCAGGTAGGCCACCACCTGGCCCTCGAAGCGCAGCGCGAAGGCCGTGGCGGACTGCCGGTAGTGCAGCACGTCGAAGGTGTGGGCTTTGCCCTTCTCTTCCAGCGCCCCGGAGGCGCAGAGCAGCACCTCGGTCTCAGCCATGTTGCAGCAGCCAGCTGTGCAGGGTGGCGACGTCGTGGGCCACCAGCAGCGGGTCGTAGGCCCGCAGACTGTCATGCGCATGCGCGCCGTAGGTGACCGCGATGGCCGGGCAGCCGGCATTGCGGGCCAGCTCCAGGTCGTGGCTGGTGTCGCCGATCATCAAGGTGCGCTCCGGCTCGGTGCCGAACTGACGCATCAGTTCCAGCAGCATCTGCGGATGGGGCTTGCTGGCGGTCTCGTCGGCCGTGCGGGTGCCGTCGAACAGCCGCTCCATCTCCACCGCCTCCAGCGCTTCATCCAGGCCGCGGCGACTTTTGCCGGTGGCCACCGCCAGCCAGTGGTGACGGTCCTTGAGGTCGCGCAGCATCGCGGGCACCCCGTCGAACAGGGTGACTTCATGGGCCGACGCAAAGTAGTGCTGCCGGTAACGCTCGCCCAGCTTTGGATAGTGCACCGGGTCCAGGCCCGGCAGCGCGTGGCGCAGCGCCTCCACCAGCCCCATGCCGATCACATAGCTGGCGCGCTCCCGGCTGGGAGGCTCCAGACCCAGGTCCACGGCGGCGGCCTGCATCGACTTGACGATCAAAGCCGTGGAGTCGAAGAGCGTGCCGTCCCAGTCGAAGACGATCAGGTCAAAACGTTGTGACATGGGCGAAGTTCAAGCAGTCGGGGCACTCTTGCGCAGTGCGGCCAGCAGATTTTCGCAGGCCGGCGGCAAGGGTGCTGTGAGCGTGAGTTCTTGACCTGTGGCGGGATGGGTGAATCGCAGCTCGCGGGCATGCAGGAACATACGGTCAAACCGCAGTGCGCCCCGGGCGATCGCCCGATTCGCTTCAAAATCCCCGTACTTCGGGTCGCCCACGATGCTGTGGCCTTCATGGGCCAGGTGCACCCGGATCTGATGGGTGCGGCCCGTCTTGATGGTCACATCCAGCAGGCTGTGGGCTGGCAGCTTCTCCGTCACCCGCACCAGGCTGATCGACCGCTTGGCCTGGTCGGCGCTGGGATCGTTCGGGTTGGGCACCGCCCGCACCCAGCGCTCCCCGTCGCTGCCCACGAACTTCAGCAGCGGCACGTCCACTACCTTCTTCGAGGCCGTCCAGTGGCCCCAGACCAGCGCCGCATAACGCTTGCCGGTTTCGCGGTCACGGAGCTGGTCCTGCAGATGGTTCAGGGCGCTGCGCTTCTTGGCGATCATCAGCAGGCCGGAGGTTTCCTTGTCCAGGCGGTGCACCAGTTCCAGAAAGCGGGCCTGCGGCCGGGCCCGGCGCAACTGCTCGATCACCCCGAAGCTGACGCCAGAGCCTCCATGCACCGCCACGCCGGCGGGCTTGTCCACCACGATCAGGTGTTCGTCCTCGAACACGACCGGGAATTCGCGGCCGGGCACGGCGCTGTCGTCGGTTTTTTCGGCCAGGCGAAGCGGGGGGATGCGCACCACATCCCCGGTGGCCACCCGCGAATCCGCGCTGCAGCGGCCCTTGTTGATGCGGACCTCGCCGGACCGGATGATCCGGTAGACCAGGGTCTTGGGCGCGCCCTTGAGTTCGCGCATCAGAAAGTTGTCCAGGCGCTGGCCGTCGGAGCCCTCGTCCACGGTCAGCAGGCGTGCGGCTGGGGGGGCCGAAGACCCGTCCCCTGAGAGCGTGGCACCCCGGGCAGTCCCTGGGGCGGCCTTGTGGGCTTTAGCCCCTATAATGCTGCTTGCCACGTTCGCGTTGTAAGTGTTTGATTTTTCTCATTTTACCTGTGCAGGCACTTGTGCGGCGGCCCCATTGAGGCCTTCTGCGCGGCGCAACAACAGCGTGGTTATGGTTGTGCAACGCCCTCTCGGCCTCGTCGGGCCCGTTCCCCAAGTGAGCGGGCAGTCCAGGCTGCGGGACGGAAGAGCAACGTCGTCAGAACCATGCCGTGTGGCCGCTTCAATATCAGGCGGTGCCGGTACAACAACAAGGTTTCACGACGTCAGGATGGAGGCTTGCGCCTGCGTCCTGGCGTCAGCGCCCAGGCTTTCAGTCCGGATGATTCCCCCAGTCCCCCTCACCCCCCGCCGCCAGCGTGCGCGTCCCGGCTCTGCCCGGACGCTGGTCACCGGCCGTGGGCGGGCCGTGTCTCCGACCCGCTCGGAGACATGCTTGCGGGCCGGAACAGACGGACCGGAGCCCGACGCGCACGCGCCAACGCTGCATCACTAAACGGACGTTTTGTCCGTTGTCTGCAGTCCAGGGCGATTCCTTCCTCGGTTCTCTCGCGTTTCTCGTGCATCGTTTGAATCGCCCGCCGGTCTGACTCAACACCCGGCGGCGGTTCTGATGTGGTTCGGCCGAGAACAATCCTCGGCCGTGGAGGAGAACTGATGAAACGCATGCTGATCAATGCGACGCAGCAGGAAGAGCGTCGCCTGGCCATCGTCGATGGACAGAAGCTGCTGGATTTCGAGACCGAAATCGAAGGACGCGAGCAGCGCAAAGGCAATATCTACAAGGCGGTCGTGACGCGGGTCGAACCCTCGCTCGAAGCCTGTTTCGTGGATTACGGTGAAGACCGCCACGGCTTCCTTCCCTTCAAGGAAATCTCGCGGCAATACTTCCGCGAAGGCGTGGACGTACGTTCCGCCAAGATCCAGGACGTGATCAAGGAAGGCCAGGAACTGCTGGTCCAGGTGGAGAAGGAAGAACGTGGCAACAAGGGCGCCGCCCTGACCACCTTCGTCTCCCTGGCCGGCCGTTACCTCGTGCTGATGCCCAACAACCCCCGCGGGGGTGGCGTGTCGCGCCGCATTGAAGGCGAAGACCGCGAAGAGCTCAAGGAAGCACTCGACCAGCTGGACTACCCCAAGGGCATGTCGCTGATCGCCCGCACCGCCGGCATCGGCCGCAGTGCCGCCGAGCTGCAGTGGGACCTGAACTACATGCTCAAGCTGTGGACCGCCATCGATGAGGCGACCCACAGTGGCAAGGGCGCTTTCCTGATCTATCAGGAATCGTCGCTGGTGATTCGCGCCATCCGCGACTACTTCACCGCCGACATCGGTGAAATCCTGATCGATACCGACGACATCTTCGAGCAGGCCCACCAATTCATGACCCATGTGATGCCGGAGACGGCCCACAAGGTCAAGCGCTACCGGGATGACGCCCCGCTGTTCAGCCGCTTCCAGATCGAGCACCAGATCGAGACGGCCTTCAGCCGCACGGTGAACCTGCCCTCGGGCGGCGCCATCGTGATCGACCACACCGAAGCGCTGGTGTCGGTGGACGTGAACTCGGCGCGTGCCACCCGTGGCGGCGACATCGAGGAAACCGCCACCCGCACCAACCTGGAAGCCGCGGACGAAATCGCTCGCCAGATGCGTCTGCGCGACCTGGGCGGCCTGATCGTGGTGGACTTCATCGACATGGAGGAGTCCAAGAACCGCCGTGACGTCGAGCAGCGCCTGCGCGACGCCCTGCGCCAGGACCGTGCCCGTGTCCAGTTCAGCTCCATCAGCAAGTTCGGTCTGCTGGAACTGAGCCGCCAGCGCCTGCGTCCGGCCCTGTCGGAAGGCAGCCACATCACCTGCCCGCGCTGCAACGGCACCGGCCACATCCGCGACACCGAATCCTCCGCGCTGCAGATCCTGCGCATGGTGCAGGAGGAGTCGATGAAGGACAACACCGCCGCCGTGCATGTGCAGGTGCCGGTGGAAGTGACCAGCTTCCTGCTCAACGAGAAGCGCACCGAGATCACCAAGATCGAGCTCAAGCAGCGCGTGACCGTGCTGCTGGTGCCCAACAAGCATCTCGAGACGCCCAACTACAAGCTGGAGCGCCTGCGCCACGACGACCCGCGTCTGGAAAACCTGCAGGCCAGCTACACCATGATCGAGGAGCCGCAGGACGAGGTGGGCATCACCCGTCGCGGCGCCGAGAAGGCCAACAAGCAGGAACCGGTGATCAAGGGCATCCTGCCCGAACAACCGGCCCCGATGCCGGTGCCCGCAGCGGCCAAGCCGGCCGCCGAGCCTGCCGCGGCAGCCCCGGCTGTTCCGGCCGCGCCGGCAGCACCGGTGGAAGCCGGTGGTGGCTTCTTCGGCTTCATCAAGCGTCTGTTCGGCGGTGCTCCGGCCCCCGCACCGGCACCGGAACCCGAAGTCAAGGCGACGGAGCCCAGCCGCAAGGAACGCGGTGAGCGTCAAGGCGAACGCGGTGGCCGTGGCGGCGACCGTCAACGCCGTGGCGAGCGCAGTGAGCGTGGTGGGGAACGCGGCGAGCGGGGTGACCGCGGTGATCGCGAGTCCAAGGCCCGCGACGGCAAGGGCCGTGGCGACCGTACCGAGCGCGGCGAAGGCCGCAGCGACAAGCCGCTGCAGGACGGCGCCCCGCGCGGTGAGCGTGGTGAACGCGCTGAGCGCGGCGACCGTGCCGAACGCGGCGACCGGGGCGACCGCGCCGAGCGTGGTGACCGTGGCGAACGCGGTGGCCGTCGCAACGAGGTGCGTGGTGAGAAGCCGGACGCAGCCACGGCAGACGCCGCGCCGCGTCAGGACCGTGGCGAACGCCCGGACCGCGGTGAGCGCACCGAGCGTGGTGATCGCGGAGAGCGTGGTGAAGGCCGCCGTCGTCGTGAAGAGCGTGGCGACCGTGCCCCGCGTCAGGAGACCGGTGCCGAGACCGTGCAGGACCAGGCCCTGAACCTGGCCGGTACCGACGCGGCGCAAGCTGAATCGCCGACCGCATTCGCCGACACGCTGCCGGACGGCCTGGCACTCAACACCGAAGCCGGTGAAGAGCGCGGCGGTCGCCGCCGTCGTCGCCGTGGCAACCGCGGTGAGCGGGGCGCGGAAGGTGTGGAAGGCATCGAGGGTGGCGAAGGCGCTGAAGGCGCAGCCGGCGTGGACATTGACGCTGGAGCCGCCGCTGAACCGGTGGCGGATGTCGCCGAAGGTGACGCACCGGCCGGTGAAGACGCCGAAGGCCAGGGCCGTGACGGCCGTCGCCGCCGGGGCCGTGACCGTTATCGTCGCGACCGCCGTGACGGCGAAGCGAACGGCCAGGAAGGCGTGGCTGAGGGAACCGATGCAGTGGCCGCTGAGCAGCCGTCACGGGACCTGGGCGCGGACGCCTCGGCCCCTGTCGCTGCGCCGGTGAGCGCACCGGTGGTGGCTGCGGACGCTGCCCCGGCGGCCGCTGCTGAAGCCGCTCCGGCGCCTGTGGCCGCAGCGCCTGCCCCTGTGGCATCGGCGCCTGCTCCGGCAGCACCGGTGGTGCCGCGCTTTGAACTGCCGCTGGCCGACCTGAATGCGGTCGCCGAAGGCGCGGGCCTGGTCTGGGTCAACAGCGATGCTGACAAGATCGCCGCGGCCCAGGCTGCCATTGCCGCCGAGCCCAAGGCAGCGCCGCTGGGCCGTGCACCGGCACCGGTCGTGGTGCTGGATGAAGGCCCACTGGTGCTGGTCGAGACCCGCAAGGATCTCAGCCAGTTCAAGCTGCCTTTCGAAGCCTGAACCGACGAAGGACGCTGAGGCGTCTTTCGTCCGCGCAGCCGCCGCGGCCTGAGCCCGGCGGCTCTTTTTTGTCCGCAGTTTTTGTCCGGCGGCACCACCGTGCCGCGTCCGTCGGCCACACCCGTGGCCTTGATCTCGCTGGGAGACCCCCTTGAGCCTCACCACCCCCCACCTTCAGCCTGCGGGCGCCGGTGCCGCTGCGGCGGCTGCGCCGAAGATGCCGTCGCAGGTGCCCTTCATCATTGCCAACGAAGGCTGCGAGCGCTTCAGCTTCTACGGCATGCGCAACATCCTGACGGTCTTCCTCATGACCAGCCTGCTGCTGGCCATTCCGGAGCCCCTTCGCAAGGGTGAAGCGAAGGAGGTCTTCCACACCTTCGTCATCGGCGTTTATTTCTTCCCGCTGCTGGGCGGCTGGCTGGCTGACCGCTTCTTCGGCAAGTACAACACCATCCTCTGGCTGAGCCTGGTCTATTGCGTGGGCCATGCCTGCCTGGCGATCTTCGAGAACAACCTGCGCGGCTTCTACACCGGCCTGTTCCTGATTGCGCTGGGCTCGGGCGGCATCAAGCCGCTGGTGAGCTCATTCATCGGCGACCAGTTCGACAAGACCAATCGCTCTTTGGCGCAGAAGGTGTTTGATGCCTTCTACTGGATCATCAACTTCGGCTCCTTCTTCGCCTCGCTGCTGATGCCCATCTTCCTGGACCGCTTCGGTGCCAGCGTGGCCTTCGGCATTCCGGGCGTGCTGATGCTGATGGCCACTCTGATCTTCTGGAGCGGGCGTCGCCGTTATGTGCATGTGCCGCCGACGGCTGCGCAGGATCCGCATGCCTTCCTGAAGGTGGTGCGCACTGCGCTGATGTCGCGTCGTGACGGGGAAGGCCGACCGGGCCTGACCATCGCCGCCGTGGGCGCGCTGCTGGCCATCGGGTCGCTGGCCATGTCGCCGCAATGGGGCTTTGTCATCGCCTTCTGCTGCGCGCTGGTGCTGGTGATGCTCTTCGGCGGCATCGGCGCCTGGATCCAGCTGCCGCGGGCCCGTGGTGTGCATCCGGACGAGGCGGTGGAAGGGGTGCGCACGGTGCTGCGCCTTCTGGTGCTGTTTGCGCTGGTGACGCCGTTCTGGTCGCTGTTTGACCAGAAGGCCTCGACCTGGGTGCTGCAGGCCGACCAGATGAGCAAGCCCGAATGGTTCAAGTCGTCCATGATGCAGGCGATCAATCCGGCGCTGGTCATGATCCTGATCCCGTTCAACAACGTGGTGCTGTACCCGCTGCTGGAGCGTGCCGGCGTCAAGCTCAATGCCCTGCGCCGCATGGGTGCCGGCATTGCGCTGTCGGGCGTGGCCTGGATCGTGGTGGGCGGCTTGCAGCTGTGGATCGACGGGGGCCAGAACGTGTCCATCGTCTGGCAGGTGCTGCCGTATGCGCTGCTGACGCTGGGCGAAGTGCTGGTCTCTGCGACCGGACTGGAGTTCGCCTACAGCCAGGCACCGCTGGCGATGAAGGGGGTGATCACCAGCTTCTGGAACCTGTCGGTGACCATTGGCAACCTGTGGGTGCTGGTGGCCAATGCCAGCGTCAAGGGCGAGGCGGTGACGGGCTACATCAAGAGCACCGGCACCAGCGTGACGGCCTTCCAGATGTTCTTCTTTGCCGGTTTTGCCCTGGTCGCGGCGCTGCTGTTTGCGCTGTATGCCCGCGGCTACCAGCTGCAGAACCGTTACCGCGACTGATCCTGCGGCCGCAGGCCCGCCCCCACGGCCCGCATGCCGGGGATGGCGGGCACCACTTCTCGCATCAGGGCGGTGAAGGCTCGCAGCCGTGCGGGCTGATGGCGGCGTGACGGAAACACCAGCGAGAACGGCAGCGGCATGGCGCACCAGCGGGGCAGCACCCGCACCAGCCGGCCGCTGTTCAGGTCGTCCATCACGGCCCAGTGCGACACGGCGGCCAGGCCCAGGCCCTGGCGTGCTGCTTCGATCAGCGCAAACAGGCTGTCGGTGCCGAAGCGGAAGTGGATCGGCACGGGCAGCACGTCGCCGCCGCCTTGCGGTCGAAGCCGCACTTCGTCCCGATAAAAGGTGGTCAGGGCCAGCCACGGATGCTCGGCCAGGGCGTCGGCCAGTTGATCGGGTGGCAGCTCATCCAGGCCCTCGGGCAGTTGCTGCACCACCTCGGGCGCGGCCACAAGCACTCGCGGCACTTCGGCCAGGGGCACCATGATCAGGTCGGGGCGCTCCACCTGGCCCACCACCACCGAGCAGTCCACGGGCTCGCGACTGAAGTCGGGCAGCTCGTCCTGCAGCATCCATTCCACGGACAGATGCGGATGCTGCTTCATGAAGCGGCCCAGCACCTCCATCAGCTGGTACTGGCCGAAGGCATGCGGCACCCGGACACGCAGGCGACCGCTCAGGGGCTGGCCGTGCTCGCCCATGTCCTCGCTCAGGCTGGTCCAGCCGTCGATCAGCGGGCGGGCCTGGGCCACGCAGCGCCGGCCTTCCTCGGTCAGACGCAGGCCGCGGGTGGAGCGCTCCACCAGGCGGGCGCCCAGCAGGGATTCCAGCATCTGCAGGCGTCGGCTGACGGTGGGCTGAGTGGTGCCCAGTTGCTGCGCCGCGGCGGAGAAGCTGCCAGCCTCGACCACCTGCAGGAAGGTCTGGAGCAGCGAAATGCGGTCCTGGCCGCCGAGGTCCCGGATCGGATCTGCGAGCCGAGCGGTCGTGTATTCCGCCGTGTGATCCACCGTCTGATGCGCCGTGTGGTCGGCCTTGCCTCCGGCCTTGCGATCGGACGGTCGTCCGGTCACTCGTTCGGTCCCTCGTTCAGTCCCTCGTTCCGCAGGCCGGCCATCCACCCGGTCCGGTGAAGGGCCGGGGACGGCATCGCTGTGGGGATTGTTCGTTGGCTCGCTGACAGGGTCGCTCACAAGGTCGCTCCAGGGTCGCTGCTGATGGATGGCCGATCGGCCGTATTCGGAGGGCGGCTTATCAGTGGCTCCCTCCACCCGGCCGATTCATACGTGCGAGGTATAGCACTTGTACCTGCTGGCCGTCTTCTGCCGCTGCTGCTGCATCGCAACAATTCTCCCCAGAGTCTCATCCCGCCGTGCCGCTTTGTCGAGCGTGTCCGGCTTCTGAAAGGTCCCCCATGTCTGTCCTTCCTTTACCCAAGACTGCGGGCGCAGCGCCCGTGATAGCCCCAAATCCTGGGCATTCCGGCGTGCAGCCCGCGGCGCCCTCCCCGGCCCTGATCGTCCTGATGGCGGCTTCGGCGGGCCTGGGCGCGGCGTCGCTCTATTACAGTCAGCCGATCCTGGCGCCCCTGTCGGAGGACCTCCACGCCAGCGCGGCACAGATTGGCGCCGTCCCCATGCTGACGCAGCTGGGATACGCGGCAGGCATTTTGCTCCTCACGCCGCTGGGGGATCGCTTTGACCGCCGCAAGGTCATTCTGACCAAGTTTGTGCTGCTGGTGCTGACCTTGCTGCTGTGCGGGTTGGTGCCGTCGTACACCCCGTTCCTGCTGGCCAGCGCGTTGCTGGGGCTGACGGCGACCCTGGCCCAGGACGTGGTGCCGATGGCGGCGACCTTGAGCCCGGCGGAACACCGGGGCCGGATTGTGGGTCAGGTCATGACCGGGCTCTTGCTGGGCATTTTGCTGTCGCGGGTGATGAGCGGCGTGGTGGCGCAGGCCTTTGGCTGGCGCTGGGTCTTCATGCTGGCCGCAGGCTTGCTGACGCTCGTGGGCCTGCTGAGCTGGCGACAGCTGCCGTCGGTGCGTCCGGTCGAGACCACCACGTATCCGGCGCTGATGCGGTCGCTGCACGGCTTGTGGCGGACCTATCCGTCCCTGCGCCGCGCGACGCTGGCCCAGGGTCTGATCTCGCTCGCTTTCAGTGCCTTCTGGTCCACCCTGGCGGTGATGCTGCACCATCGTTTCGGCCTGGGCAGTGCCGTGTCGGGCGCCTTTGGTCTGGCCGGCGCTGCCGGTGCACTGGCCGCACCGCTGGCGGGACGCGTGGCGGACAGCCGTGGTCCGGGGCTGGTCACGAAGCTTGGGGCGCTGATTACAGCGGTGTCGTTCGCAGCGATGTCCTTCACGCCGCTGCTGGACCGCTCTGCGGCCATCGTGCTGTTGGTGGTCCTGGCGATCGCCTTTGACTTTGGTGTGCAGGCGGCCCTCATTGCTCACCAGACCATTGTGTACGGGCTGGACTCGGCAGCGCGGAGTCGTCTGAATGCCATCCTCTTCACCGGCATGTTCATCGGCATGGCCACGGGAGCGGCGCTGGGGAGCGTGCTGCTGAGCCGGTTTGGCTGGGTGGGGGTGACGTCGCTGGCTGCCTTCGCGAGTCTGGTGGCGTTGGTGTTGCGGATGACTGCGGACGGTGAATGACCCTACTTCGGGGCAGTAGAGCGTCATGGAGGCAGTGCCCCTCCCCTTTTCCTCCATGTCCTCCGTCCCCTTCGGGGCCTCCCCCTAATACTTACGGAAAAGGGGAGGGGCACTGCCTCCAGCGGTATACCGAGGTGGGCGTAGGAGGTGGTTTGCGAAAGCTCGAGCGGCTTGCAACAGTTGCGATCTAGCACGGCCCGCTGTGACGAGTGCAGAGCCCGCAAGGGCGACGCTCAATCAACACCAGCGATGTGCCTCTGCCCAGCTATCGCTGACTCTCCGCATGAGGTTGTGGGGAGTCCTCGGTGGTGGTCAGGAGAGGGTGGGCGTTGCCCCTTTCCGTAAGTATTAGGAGGAGGCCCCGAAGGGGACGGGGGACATGGAGGAAAGGGGCGACGCCCACCCTCTCCCCCCGCGCAACAGCAGGCAAGCAAGCAACGAGCCCCGTCAAGGCAGCCTTGCCAACGCCTCCAGATACCGGGGCGCCAACATCAACTCGTCCCACGTCAGCGGCGCGGACTGCGGCAGCAGGGCGGCCCGCCGCGCTTCGCTATCGATCGCCGGAGCCCATCGCCCTTCGGCCTGCGCCTCGGACAACCCGTCGAGCAACTCATCGATGGCCTGTCCACCTGCCTCCAGGCTTTGATTGCACAGCAGCACCAGATCACACCCCGCATCCAGAGCCGCCAACGCCGCCTCGGTGAACCCAACCGCCCGACCTTCGATCACACGGGCCCCCGCCATCCCCAGATCGTCGCTGAACACCGCGCCCGCAAAGCCCAAACGCTCCCGCAGGATCTCCTGCAGCCACCGCCGGCTGAACCCTGCCGGACGACTGTCCACCTTGCGGTACACCACATGCGCCGGCATCACCGCCGACAAACTCAGGCTGAGCCACTCAAACGGCCGCGCATCCTCCGCGAGGATCGCTTTCAGACTGCGCGTGTCCACCGGCACATCCACATGGGAATCGGCCGCTACATAGCCATGCCCCGGGAAATGCTTGCCGCAACTGGCCATGCCGGCCAACGCCAGCCCCTGCATCAGACTCTGCCCCAGCAGGCTCACCACCCGCGGATCCCGATGGAAGCTGCGTGATCCGATCACCCCGCTCATCGACTGCCGCGCATCATCCTGATGATCCAGGTCCAGCACCGGCGTGAAACTCATGTCCACCCCGCAGGCCCGCAGCTCCAGCGCCAGCACCAGCCCCGTCGCCGTGGCCGCCTGGATCGCGCGCATCGCATCGTCCATCCACAGCTCACCCAGACTGCGCATCGCCGGCAGCGCGGTGAAACCATCCGTGCGGAACCGCTGCACCCGGCCCCCTTCTTGATCTACCGCAATCAGCAGATCCGGCCGCAATGATTTCGCCTCCGCGCACAACGCCGTCAGCTGCGCACGGCTCTCGAAATGGCGCGCAAAAAGAATCAGCCCCCCAGTCAGCGGATGCTGCAGACGACGACGGTCATCGGCCGTCAGGGCCGTGCCGGCAATGTCCAGGATCACGGGTGCGTGCAGGGATTCGGTCATGCTCAGTTCACTCTCGGGTCTCCACGACCACAAAGGCCGCGGCATAGTCGGTTTCATCGGTCACGGTCACATGCGCCGTCAGCCCCTTGGCATCGAACCAGGCCGCCAGCGCGTTGTGCAAGCGCAGCCCCGGCTTTCCGCTGGGAGCCTTGACCACTTCGCAATCGCGCCAGGTCATCGGCATGCGCATCCCCATGCCTATCGCCTTGGAAAAGGCCTCCTTGGCCGAAAAACGAGTCGCCAGATAGGCGATGCCCCGGGCCGGCACCCGTTGATAACGGTCATGGAACACGGTCAGCTCATGCGGTCCCAGCACCTTCTCGGCAAACCGCACGCCACGACGCTCGAAGGTCTCCCGGATGCGGCGGATGTCGCAGATGTCAGTGCCAATGCCGTAGATCATGGTGCCTCCCCATCTCAGCGGGCATAAGCGCGCTGAATGCAGCGCTGATAGTCCCGCACCGCCTCGGCATAACCCAGCTCCAGCGCATCGGCCACCAGGGCGTGGCCGATCGACACCTCCGCCACCCCCGGCACCTCGCGCAGGAAACGCGTCAGGTTGTCGCGATTGAGGTCATGACCCGCATTGATGGCCAAACCCTGCGCCAGCGCGGCCCGCGCCGTATCGGCAAAACTCGCCAGCACAGCGGCTTCGCGGTCGGTCCCAAACGCGCTGGCCCAGGTCTCGGTGTAGAGCTCGATCCGGTCCGCGCCCAGCGCAGCCACATGGGCCATCGCCTCAGGCACCGGGTCCATGAACAGGCTCACCCGCACGCCCAGCGACTTGCATTCGGCAATCATCGGGCGCAGCCGCTCCGCATCCGCCGGCAGATTCCAGCCGTGGTCGGAGGTGAACTGGTCTTCGCTGTCCGGCACAAACGTCGCCTGATGGGGCCGGGTCTCCCGGATGAAATCCATCAGGTTCTGGGTGGGGTTGCCCTCGATGTTGTATTCCGCATGCGGCCAGCCCTTCAGCAGCTCGGCCAGCTCCCGCACGTCGATGGCGCGGATATGCCGGCCGTCCGGCCGCGGATGCACCGTGATGCCCTGCGCCCCGGCTTCCAGGCACAGCTGCGCCGCCCGGGTCACGCTGGGAATGCCCAGGTGGCGGGTGTTGCGCAGCAGAGCCACCTTGTTCACGTTGACGGACAACGCGCAGCGCGCGTCATGGCGGAAGCCTTCAGGGGCCATCAGGGGATTCATGCAAGGAACTCCGGTCAGTTCAGCAGCTTCTGGACATCCAGCAGCACCTGCCGCGTTCGCAGCGGCCGGTGCCCCAGATGATAGTGAAGCAAGGCACGCAGCAAGGGCTTCAGGGACGATCCGGCGCCTTCACAGGCCGCACGCAGCGCAGGCATGCTGCCATGCAGCAGCGCGGCCTGCAGTTGCACCAGTGCCTGGCCGGTGAGCTGCGGTGCGTCCTGCGTCGGCACCACCACGCCGGACTCCGGAGACAGCATGTACAGACGCTCAGCGTCCAGCGGCGCCTGCGTCGTGGCCAGCACGCTCAGGTCGGGCAACAGGCCGCAGTCGGCCAGCAGGCGAAGTTCAAAGGCCCGCAGGGCCGCCTGCGCCCCATCCGGGGACTGCAGCAGCGGCAGCAGGTCGGCGTAGGCGTCGAACAGCGCGGTGTGCGGGTCCTGGCGGGGCAGGAACTTGAGCAGCAGCTCGTTCACGTAATAGCCACTGAACAGCGCCGCGCCCGTGGGCAAGGTGGATCCGCCCACCCATTCCGCTCCGCGCAGCGACCGCACCTCGGCCGCCCCGTCCTCATTCATCTTGGACGGCTTGCTCAGCGTCACCTGCAGCCGCAGGAAGGGCAGCAACACCCCGCGCAATTGGGAGTAAGGCCGCTTGGCGCCTTTGGCGACCACCGCCAGACGGCCATGGTCCCGGGTGAAGAGATCCAGCACCAGGCTGGTTTCGCTCCAGTCGTAATGGTGAAGCACGTAGCCCTGCACCATCAGCGGCTCACTCACTCATAGCCGTAGCTGCGCAGATGTTCTTCCGAGTCGGCCCAGCCGGAACGGACCTTGACCCACAGTTCCAGGAACACCTTGGCATCCATCAGGGTCTCGAGCTCCTGACGGGCCTCCGAGCCGATGCGCTTGAGACGTTCCCCGCCCGCACCGATGATCATGCCCTTCTGCGCATCCCGCTCCACCACGATGGTGGCGGCAATACGGCGCAGGTTGCCCTCTTCTTCCCAGCGGTCGATGACCACCGTGGCGCTGTAGGGCAGCTCGTCGCCGGTCAGGCGGAAGAGCTTTTCGCGGATCATCTCGCTGGCCAGGAACTTCTCGCTGCGGTCGGTCAGCGCGTCCTCGTCATAGAACCACTCCTGCTTGGGCAGGTAGGGCTTGAGGATCTGATAGAGGCGCTGGACGTCGGCGTCCTTGCGGGCCGACAGCGGCACGAACTCGGTGAAGTTGCGACGCTCCTGCATGCTCTTGAGCCAGGGCATCAGCTCGGCCCGACGGGTGACCGCATCCAGCTTGTTGGCAATCAGCACCACCGGCTTGTCCTGCGGCAGCAGCGACAGCACCTTGGCATCATCCAGGCCGAACTTGCCGGCCTCCACCACGAACAGCACCAGATCCACATCGGACAGCACGCCCTGCACCGTCCGGTTCAGGTTGCGGTTGAGGGCGGAGCTGTGACGGGTCTGGAAGCCGGGGGTGTCCACGAACACGAACTGCGCTTCCTCCACCGTGCGCACGCCGGTGATGCGATGGCGCGTGGTCTGCGCCTTCTTGGACGTGATCGACACCTTCTGGCCGACCAGCGCATTGAGCAGGGTGGACTTGCCGACGTTGGGGCGGCCAACAATGGCGATCAGGCCGCAGCGGTTGTCGCCTTCGTAGATCTGCACCGGCGGGGCGCCGATGCCACCCGTGACGCCGTCATCGTCATCGCTGTCGTCATCGATGTCGTCATCGATGTCGCCCTCTTCGTCCGCGTCATCGTCCAGGTCGTCCGCCACATCGTCGCCGTCGTCCTGCGCTGCAGGGGGAGCATTGCGGACGTCATCCCCCGGCAGCGCCTCATTCTGGAAGCCAGCGACCTCGTTCAGGTCATCAGCGTCATCACGGGCGTGCGCGTCGAGCGCGGTCGGGTCAGTAGCAGCCGGTCCGGAGACCGGGCCGCCGCGAGAGGTTTTTTTCATGAGGGGGTGCCTTTGCTCAGTCGCGCAAGCCGCCACCGGGCTTGTCGCCAGCCAGCAGCTCATCCAGGAGCTGCCGGGCCGCTTCCTGCTCCGCCATGCGGCGGGAGCGGCCATCGCCGGTGCGCGCGAGACTGAGCGCGGGCACCTGGCATTCAACAGTAAAAGTCTGGGCATGGGCCTGCCCGCGGGTCTCGACAATGCGGTAGACCGGCACTGGGAGCTTGCGCGCCTGCAGCCATTCCTGCAAGGCCGTCTTGGCGTCCTTGGCCCATTGATCGATGCCGCTGCCGGCAATCAGGTCGCCCAGCAGGCGGCGCACGATCTCGTTGGAGGCCTGGTAGCCGCCGTCGAGGAAAGCGGCGCCGATGACCGCTTCCAGCGCATCCGCCAAGATCGACGGACGCTGTCCGCCACCGCCACGGGCCTCCCCTTCGCTCATGCGCAGGGTGGCCGGCATCTGCAGTTGCAGCGCCAGACGGTGCAGGCTGTCTTCGCGCACCAGGTGGGCGCGAATTCGCGTGAGGTCGCCTTCGTCGGAACCGGCAAACCGCTCATAGAGCAGGGCCGACACCGCCAGGTTCAGCACCGCGTCGCCCAGGAACTCCAGGCGTTCGTTGTGCTGCTGCCCGAAGCTGCGATGCGTCAGCGCGCGCTGGAGCAACTCCGCTTTGTTGAAGCGGTAGCCCAGTCGCTGCTGGAGTGCATCAAGCGCTTGCGGGTTCATTGGCATCCTCAGCGAGTCTCGCCCTTGTATTTGATCAGCAGATAGACCGGACCGCCCAGCGACACTTCCTTGTCGTAGGCAAAACTGATCTTCACCCGATCGTCCTTCTTGGTGATGATCAGATCGTTCGGCTGGATGCTGACGATCGAATATTCAATTTCCTGCGTGCGGGCAAATGCCGCGCGCGCCTCGGCCACGGAACCCGGGCCGCTGCTGGCAATCTTCTCCACCGCCTTGAGGATGGTGAAATATTCCATCACGGTCGGGGTGACGCGCATGCCCACCACGGCCAGGAACGCCAGGATGACGCCCCAGAACAGCAGGCCGAACAGGCTGACGCCGCGCTGGCGGCGCCCGATGCGGCCGGACGACGGGCTCACGCCGACGGTCTGGACGGTGCTGCGGGTGGTGATGGTGCGGACCCCGGTCATGTGTGTTTCTCCCATTCCTCGAAATTCAGTTGAAGTTCTGTCGAAGTCTTGTCGAAATCGTGTCGTTCGTGCGCTGCAGTGGCACCGGCCTTACTGGATGCTGCCAATGCGCTTCGGATTCCCGAAGTTCATCCACACCACGAAGGCCTTGCCGACGATGTTCTCATCCGGCACGAAACCCCAGAAGCGGGAATCCTGCGAGTTGTCCCGGTTATCGCCCATCATGAAGTAATGGCCTTCCGGCACCTTGCAGGTCACGCCTTCCAGCGTGTAGGTGCAGTTCTGGGAATACGGGAACTGGGCGATCGGGCTGAGCGGGCCGCGCGGCTGCGGGTCGACCAGGATCTTGTGCTCCAGCGCACCGAGTTTTTCGGTGAACAGCGGACGGATGCGCATGGAACCCGGATCGTCATCGAAGAAGTCGCCCTGGGCCTGCGTCTCCACCTGCTTGCCGTTCACATACAGCTTCTGGTTGAGGTAGCGGATCTCGTCACCCGGCAGACCGACGGCCCGCTTGATGTAGTCCACGCTGGGGTTGAGCGGGTAGCGGAAGACCACCACATCGCCCCGCGCCACGTCGTGATTGCTGATGATCTTCTTGTTGATCACCGGCAGACGGACGCCATAGTGGAACTTGTTGACCAGGATCAGGTCGCCGATCAAGAGCGTCGGCACCATGGAGCCGGACGGAATCTTGAAGGGCTCGAAGAGGAAGGAGCGCAGCAGGAAGACGATGAGAATCACCGGGAACAGGCCGGCGGTCCAGTCCAGCCACCAGGGCTGGCGCAGGTGCGGCTCGACCACGATTTCACGGGCAGCGGCCGAGGCCTCGGTGCCGCGCCAGCGCTGTTCCTTCTCCCAGGCGTCGGCGGCAATCTGCGCCTCGCGCCGGCGGGCCGGCTGGAAGTAGAAGCGCTCGGCCGTCCAGTAGCCCAGCGTGACCAGGGTCAGCACAAACAGGAGCAGCGAGAAGTTGCCGTTCCAGTAGCCCGAAAACCAGCCGCCCAGGTAGGCGATCAGGGCGGCGTACAGCAGCCCGGTCAGTGCACTCATCGCGTTCATTCTTCGACTTGGAGGATGGCCAGGAAGGCTTCTTGCGGCACCTCCACCGAACCGATTTGTTTCATGCGCTTCTTGCCGGCCTTCTGCTTCTCCAGCAGCTTGCGCTTGCGGGTGATGTCACCCCCATAGCATTTTGCCAGCACGTTCTTGCGCAGCGCCTTGATGTTCTCGCGGGAGATGATGTTGGCGCCGATGGCGGCCTGGATGGCCACGTCGTACATCTGGCGCGGGATGATCTCGCGCATCTTGGCCGCCACCTGGCGACCGCGATACTGGGACTGCGAGCGGTGCACGATCAGCGACAGCGCATCGATGCGGTCGCCGTTGATCAGCATGTCCACCTTGACGACGTCGGACGCACGGTATTCCTTGAACTCGTAGTCCATCGAGGCATAGCCGCGTGAGACCGACTTGAGCTTGTCGAAGAAGTCCAGCACGATTTCCGCCAGCGGGATCTCGTAGGTCAGCATCACCTGACGGCCGTGATAGGCCATGTTCAGCTGCACACCGCGCTTCTGGTTGGCCAGGGTCATCACCGGGCCCACATATTCCTGCGGCATGTACAGGTGGACGGTGACGATCGGCTCGCGGATCTCGCCGATCTTGCTCTGCTCAGGCATCTTGGAGGGGTTTTCCACCTCGATGACTTCGCCGTCGTTGAGCTGCACTTCATACACCACGCTGGGCGCGGTGGTGATCAGGTCCTGGTCGAACTCGCGCTCCAGACGCTCCTGCACGATCTCCATGTGCAGCAGGCCCAGGAAGCCGCAGCGGAAGCCAAAGCCCAGCGCCTGGGAGACTTCCGGCTCAAAGCGCAGCGAAGCGTCGTTGAGCTTGAGCTTTTCCAGGGCGTCACGCAGCTGGTCGTATTCGCTGGCCTCGGTCGGGTAGAGACCGGCAAAGACCTGAGGCTGGATTTCCTTGAAGCCGGGCAAGGCCTCGGTGGCGGGGCCCAGGTTGTTGGGCTGCTTCTTCTCGACGGTGATGGTGTCGCCCACCTTCGCCGCGGCCAGTTCCTTGATGCCGGCGATGATGAAGCCCACCTCACCGGCATTGAGCCGATCGCGAGGGTCGGACTTGGGGGTGAACACACCCAGGTGCTCGGCCGGGTAGACCGCATCGGTGGCCATCATGCGGATGCGCTCACCCTTGCGCAGCGTGCCGTCCACCACGCGGACCAGCATCACCACGCCGACATAGTTGTCGAACCAGGAGTCGATGATCATGGCCCGCAGCGGTGCTTCCACCTGGCCCTTGGGGGCCGGCATGCGGGTGATGATGGCTTCGAGGATGTCGTCCACGCCCATGCCGGTCTTGGCCGAGCAGGGAATGGCGTCGGTCGCATCGATGCCGATGACGTCCTCGATCTCGGACTTGGCCCCTTCCGGATTGGCCTGGGGCAGGTCCATCTTGTTGAGCACCGGCACCACCTCCACACCCAGCTCCAGCGCGGTGTAGCAGTTGGCCACGGTCTGGGCTTCCACGCCCTGGCTGGCATCCACCACCAGCAGCGCACCTTCGCAGGCCGACAGAGAGCGGCTGACTTCATAGGAGAAGTCCACATGCCCCGGGGTGTCGATCAGGTTGAGGTTGTAGATCTGGCCGTCGCGCGCCTTGTATTGCAGGGCGGCGGTCTGGGCCTTGATGGTGATGCCGCGCTCGCGCTCGATGTCCATCGAGTCCAGCACCTGCGCTTCCATCTCCCGGTCCGACAAGCCGCCGCAGCGCTGGATGATGCGATCGGCCAGAGTGCTCTTGCCGTGATCGATGTGGGCAATGATGGAGAAATTGCGGATGTGGTTCATGGACTCAGTCGGAGGCCGGACCGTGGGGACTGCCGTGGGAGCACCGTGCGGAGAACGGCGCCCGGGCCTGCCCCAGGGTGGCGATGCGTGGCCCCTTGAGATGCAGGCCTGCGGGACATAAAAAAAAGGCACGTCGAAACGGTGACGCGCCTTCCAACAAAACGTATGGCAACTGCTTGTTGGGCCTTCATTGTAGCCAAAAGGGCAGCGCTGAAAACCGCATGGATGCGAGCTTTGCGGGCGTTGCCCTTCGCCAACAGGAATTTTTTCAACAGGTTATCCACAAAACCTTGAGGACATCCTGTGGATCAATCCAGCCCTTTGCGGAGCCTTCCTGATTCACTGTCGCAGTGGCTACAAAGAGAGCCGGACGCGGTGCGATTGTAGCGGAGGGCAGCATCAATCCCGCCGGTTGGTCACATCCGCTAGCAAGCACCAACCGACGGAAATCGTGGACAGAAGGATCGCAGAGCGACGGCAGATTCCGCATCACGGAAAGTCCCAGACGGGCGGTGGGTTGAAGTCGGCCATCAAGGGTTAACCCTGACAGACACCCACCGCCGCCTTGGTTAGCCCTTGCCAGGCTTGAGGACGACGAAGTTCACGGCATCGCCCCGACGCACCAGCATCTGCAGCGGCTTGGTCTTCTCGGCCTTGGCCAGCACCGCCTGGAACTGCTTGAGCGTCTTGATCTCGGTGTTGGCCACCGACAGGATCAGGTCGCCCGCACGCAGACCCGCACGCGCCGCCGGGCCGTCGACCGCATCGATCTTGATGCCGGCACTGAGCTTGAGCTCCTTGCGCTGGGCATCGGTCAATTCGCTGACGGTCAGGCCCCAGGCCTGGGCACCGGTCTGAGCGGGTGCTTCCGGTTCCGGCGTTGCGGGCGCGCGGTCATCCGGCAGGGCTTCCAGCGTGGCGGTCACGTCCTTGTAGGCGCCGCGGCGGAACACCTGCAGGGTCACCTTGGTGCCGGGCGCGGTGGCAGCCGCCAGGCGGCGCAGGTCCACGGCCTTTTCCACCGGCTTGCCGTTGAATCGGGTGATGACGTCGCCCAGCTCCAGTCCGGCCTTCTCGCCAGGGCCGCCGGCGGTGATGCGGGTCACCAGTGCGCCTTGCGGCTTGCCCAGGCCGATCGCCTCGGACACTTCCTTGGTCAGGTCGTCCGGATAGACCCCCAGCATGCCGCGAGTCACCCGGCCCTTGCTGCGCAACTGGTCGGCCACCCGCATCGCTTCGTCGATCGGGATCGCGAAGGAGATGCCCATGAAGCCGCCGGACTGGCTGTAGATCTGGGAGTTGATGCCGACCACTTCGCCGCGCAGGTTCAGCAGCGGGCCGCCCGAGTTGCCGGGGTTGATGGCCACGTCGGTCTGGATGAGCGGCAGCAGGTCGCCGGTATCGCGTGCCTTGGCGCTGACGATGCCGGCGGTCACGGTGTTGTCAAAGCCGAAGGGCGAGCCGATGGCCATCACCCATTCGCCGACCTTGAGCTTGCCGACATCGCCCATGCGCAGCATCGGAAGGCCGGTGGCATCGATCTTGAGCACGGCCACATCGGTGCGGCGGTCCAGGCCCACCACCTTGGCCTTGAATTCGCGCTTGTCGGTCAGGGTGACCATGACCTCGTCGGCCTCGTCCACCACATGGGCGTTGGTCATGACGAAGCCATCGGCCCCGATCACGAAACCCGAGCCCAGACCGCGCCGCTGGGGCGAGGCGTCGTCGTCATCGTCGTCTTCGTCGGGCGACGGGGTGTTGGGCGTTGGGGCGCCCTTGCGCTGCGGCGGCACCGGGATGCCGAAGCGGCGCAGGAATTCGCGCATCTGTTCGTCGAGCTGGGCATTGGTGCCCACCTTGATCTTCTCCGAGGTCCGGATGTTGACCACGGCCGGGCCGGCCTGCTCAACCAGCACGCTGAAATCAGGCAGCACGCGGGACAGATCGGCCACGAGTGCCTGCGTGGGAGCTGGCGCTGCCGACGGCGCGGGGGCCACCGGGGCCGCCTGGGCCACCGCATGCAAGGGCGCCTGCAGCGCAGCGGCGCCTGCGAGCGCCAGGGCAAGATGACGGAACGGTATGGACATGAAGACTCGCGTCAGGAGCGGATCAGAGGAACAGAACGTACATCATGCACGGAAATGCTCAAGTTCGTGCCATGAAGAGGTGAATGCGCAGTAACGACCAGTGGCCACTCAACTGCCGCCGTGAGACCGCCAGATGGTGATGACGCCAGAAGCGCCCTTCACCCCCCACCGGGACCAGCCGCAGCAGCACCCAGTGCTCTGCATCGAGCAGCACATGGGGCGTGACCGCGACCGCGGAAGCCGTTGAACGGGCGCCTGATGAGTGCGGATCGGCAAGCGGCTCGCCCGCGGGGGGGCGGTTGGTGGGCCCTGCTTCTTCAGCACCGTGGAGGGCCCTGGGCTTGACCCCTGTTTGCCACCACCATTGCTCGCCGTCCCACCGCAGGAAGGCGCTGCCTTGCGAGCCGGCGCGCAGTTGCACCTGCCGATCCGTCACCCATAGCGCCGCTGCCAGCACACCGCCGGCACCCAGCGTCAGTGTCCAGAACGGGGACGTCAGTTGCAGCAGCGCGGCCAGGGCAACCGCCAGCAGGCCGGCGGCACGCAGCAGGTCCTGGATCGCCTGCCAGGCGGCATCGGGCGGACAAACAAAACGCCGGGTCATCGCAGAACGATGAACCCGGCGTGGGGAGGGCGCGGTCATGCTCTCACCGCGCGAGGGCCGTTCAGACCCGCTTGAAGATCAGGGTGCCGTTCGTGCCACCAAAACCGAAGTTGTTCTTGGCGGCATATTCGATGGGCATCTTGCGCGCTTCATTGGCGCAATAGTCCAGGTCGCAGGCCGGGTCCTGATTGAAGATGTTGATGGTCGGCGGGGCGATCTGGTCGTGGATCGCCTTGACGGTGAACACCGACTCGATGCCGCCGGCGCCGCCCAGCAGGTGGCCGGTCATCGACTTGGTGGAGGACACCACCAGGCCGTTCTTGGCATGGTCGCCAAAGGCCTGCTTGATGGCGTTGGTCTCGTTGGCATCGCCCAGCGGCGTGGACGTGCCGTGGGCATTCATGTACTGGATCTGGTCGGGGTTCAGACCGGCATTGCGCAGGGCGTTGCGCATCGAGCGGGTCGGGCCGTCCACATCCGGGGCGGTCATGTGAAAAGCGTCGGCGCTCATGCCGAAGCCCACCAGTTCCGCATAGATCTTGGCGCCACGCTTTTTGGCGTGTTCATACTCTTCCAGCACCAGCACACCGGCGCCCTCGCCCAGCACGAAGCCGTCGCGGTCCTTGTCCCAGGGGCGGGAGGCGGTCTTGGGGTCGTCGTTGCGGGTGGAGAGGGCACGGGCGGCCGCAAAGCCACCGACGCCCAGGGGCGACACGGTGGATTCGGCGCCGCCGGCCACCATGACGTCGGCGTCACCCGCCTCGATCATGCGACCGGCCTGGCCGATGCTGTGCAGGCCCGTGGTGCAGGCCGTCACGATGGCCAGGTTGGGCCCCTTGAAGCCGCACTGGATGGACACGTGACCGGAGATCATGTTGATGATCGAGGCCGGCACGAAGAACGGAGAGATGCGGCGGGGACCACGATTGGTCAGCTCCGCATGGGTCTCTTCAATCATGGGCAGGCCGCCGATGCCGGAGCCGACCAGCACGCCAATGCGTTCGGCCAGTTCGGGCTGCAGCGCCTCGCCGGTGGGCAGACCTGCATCCCGGATGGCCTGCAGCGAAGCGGCCAGTCCGTAATGGATGAAGGTGTCCATGTGCCGCGCTTCTTTCGCGGAGAAATACTCCTCCACGTTGAAGCCCTTGACCTCACCCGCGAACTGACAGGCCAGGATGCTGGCATCAAAGCGAGTGATGTGATCAATGCCGGATTGACCAGCCACGATGTTGGCCCAGCCCTGCTCGACCGTGTTACCCACGGGACTGATCAGGCCAAGACCGGTGACGACGACGCGACGACGGCTCATGCTCTATGACTGAAGTGATACTGCGGGAAACGCCTCGGGGCTGCGCTGGTTCAGCGCGCCCCCAAGGGATCAAGCCTTCTGGTGCTTGACGGCGTAGTCGATCGCCAGCTGAACGGTGGTGATCTTCTCGGCTTCCTCGTCCGGGATCTCGATGCCGAACTCGTCTTCCAGGGCCATCACCAGTTCCACGGTGTCCAGAGAATCAGCGCCCAGATCGGCGACGAAGGCCTTTTCATTGGTCACATCGGCTTCAGGCACGCCGAGCTGCTCGGCGATGATTTTCTTGACACGTGCTTCGATATCGCTCATGACTCCTCCAGGAGGGGTTTGCTAGAACAACCCGGGATTCTAAGGCCTTAGAGTGGCGCCTCTAAGTTTGGCGCCCCCGAGGCGATCGGTTCCCTTGGGAACGTGAACGCGCTCGGACTCTATCAGCCCCACACCGGCCGGGTGAATCCGGTGGGCACCCACCCTGTTGGGAAGCGGGTGCCACGATGCTTGAAATGTAGTGGTGGGCCGCAGCCCTCAGCTCATGTACATGCCGCCATTGACATGCAGCTCCGAACCAGTGATGTAGCCCGCCTCCTTCGAGGCCAGGAAGGCCACCGCACTGGCGATTTCCGACGGGTCACCCAGGCGGCCCAGCGGAATCTGCGCCAGCAGGGCGGTCTTCTGGGCTTCGGGCAGGACGTCGGTCATGTCGGTGGCGATGAAGCCGGGCGCCACGCAGTTGACGGTGATATTGCGGCTGCCCAGTTCCCGTGCCAGGGCACGTGTCATGCCCGCCACACCGGCCTTGGCGGCGGCATAGTTGGCCTGACCGGCATTGCCGGAGGCGCCCACCACGGAGGTGATGTTGATGATGCGGCCCCAGCGCTGCTTCATCATCGTCCGCATCACGGCGCGGCTGGCGCGGAAGACGGCCTTGAGATTGGTGTCCAGCACCGCATCCCAGTCTTCGTCCTTCAGCCGCATGGACAGCATGTCGCGGGTGATGCCCGCATTGTTGACCAGCACATGCAGGCCGCCGTGCTGCTTGGTGATGGCGTCGACCAGAGCTTCCACCGCGGCGCCGTCATTCACATTGAGGACCTCACCCCGGCCGCCCAGCGGCTGCAGCGCCTCGGAAATGGCCTGGGCACCGGACTCACTGGTGGCGGTGCCGATGACGGTGAAGCCCTTCTCGGCCAGGGTCAGGGCGATGGAACGGCCAATGCCCCGGCTGGCGCCGGTGACCAGTGCGACTTGCTTGCTCTCACTCATGGGAATCCTCAGCTCGGTTCAGCGTGCTTCAACAGCGGGTACTCAGGCCACCAGGGCCTTGGCTTCCGCCAGCGAGGCCGGGTCCAGCACGGTGGTGCTGGCGATCTCGCCGTCGATGCGCTTGGCCATGCCGGCCAGCACCTTGCCGGGACCGCATTCAATCACGGTGCTCAGGCCGCGGGCCTTGATCGCCTGCACCACTTCCACCCAGCGCACCGGGCCGAAGGCCTGGCGGTAGAGGGCGTCACGCAGGGCGTCGGCGCTGTCGGTCACGGCGACGTCGATGTTGTTGATCACCGGGAACACGGCGGGCTTGAAGTCAACAGCGGCCAGCTTCTCGCGCAGGCGATCGGCGGCCGGCTTCATCAGGCTGGAGTGGAAGGGAGCGGACACCGGCAGGGGCAGTGCGCGCTTGGCACCAGCGGCCTTGAGGGCCTCCATGGCCTTTTCGACTCCGGCCTTGCTGCCGGCAATCACCGTCTGCTTCGGGTCATTGAAATTGACCGCTTCCACCACGTCGCCGCTGTCCTTGGCGACCTGCAGGCAGACCTCGCGCACGACCGAAGCGTCCAGGCCCAGGATGGCAGACATGGCGCCAGTGCCCACTGGCACCGCTTCCTGCATGGCCTGGGCACGGAAGCGCACCAGCGGCAGGGCATCGGCCAGGCTCAGGGCCCCGGCAGCGACCAGCGCGGTGTACTCGCCCAGCGAATGGCCGGCCGCGAACGTCGGCACCAGGCCGGTTTCGGCGATCCAGGCGCGATAGCAGGCCACGCCCGCGGTCAGCATGACCGGCTGGGTGTTGGTGGTCAGGTCCAGCTGTTCCTTCGGGCCCTGATGGATCAGGGCGCCGATGTCTTCGCCCAGCGCCGCCGAGGCTTCGGCCAGCGTGCGGGCCACTTCGGGATGATCGCCCCAGGCGTCCAGCATGCCGACGGATTGGGACCCTTGGCCGGGGAAGACGAATGCGAAGCTCTTGCTCATGGCTGTCGGATCAGTCGGTAGTGAATGGATTGGAGAAACAGAGGAAGCGGACAGCGTGGGCTGGATCAGAAGTCCAGCAGCACAGCGCCCCAGGTGAAGCCGCCGCCCACGCCTTCCAGCATGACGGTGTCGCCACGCTGGATCTTGCCGGAACGCACGGCGGCATCCAGCGCCAGGGGGATGGAGGCGGCCGAAGTGTTGCCGTGCTCGTCCACCGTGACGATCAGCTTGTCCAGGGACATCTTCAGCTTCTTGGCCGTGCCCTGCATGATGCGGATGTTGGCCTGGTGAGGAATCAGCCAGTCGATGTCGGCATCGGTGCGGCCGGCCTTGTCCAGGACGGAGCGGGCCACCTTGTCCAGCACGCCCACGGCCAGCTTGAACACGGCCTGGCCGTCCATCTTCAGCAGCGGATGGCCCAGCACCTCGCCGCCGGAGACCGTGCCGGGGGTGCAGAGGATGTCGACATGGCGACCGTCCGCATGCAGCTCGCTGGCCAGGATGCCGGGGACCTCGCTGGCGCCCAGCACCACGGCGCCGGCGCCGTCGCCGAACAGCACGCAGGTGGTGCGGTCCTTGAAATCGAGAATGCGCGAGAACACTTCAGCGCCGATCACCAGGGCCTTGCTCGCGGCGCCGCTCTTGATCATCGAATCTGCGACGGTCAGGGCATACACAAAGCCGGAGCACACCGCCTGGACATCGAAGGCCGGGCAGCCGTGGATGCCCAGCTTTTGCTGCAGCAGGCAGGCGGTGGAGGGGAAGACCATGTCCGGCGTGGACGTGGCCACGATGATCAGGTCGATCTCTTCGGCGGCGACACCGGCGGCCTCCAGCGCAGCACGGGCGGCGGGCAGGGCCAGGTCGCTCGACGTGGTGTCCGGCCCGGCGAAATGGCGGGCGTGGATGCCGGTGCGCTCGACGATCCAGTCATGGGACGTCTCGATGCCATCCTGCGCCAGCCGGTCAGCCAGCGCCTGGTTGGTCACCCGGTCACCGGGGAGAAAGCTGCCCGTGCCGAGGATGCGCGAGAAACGGGGGGAATTAGGGGCGGAAGCAGTGGTCATGCAGCATGGACAGCCGGGGCTGCCGAGTCTCCAGCATCGCCGCCCTCCTCACTGGCAGGCGCCGGAAGAGCCTGCATCGTTGCGACGATTCGATCATGAACCCGGTCTAGAAGCCGGTTGCGAGCCGCATCATAAGCCCTGTTCAAAGCCTGCTCGAAAGCAAACGCATCGGCCGAACCGTGGCTCTTGAAGACCAATCCGCGCAGTCCGAGCAGGGCGGCGCCGTTGAATCGACGATGATCGACGCGGTTCTTGAAACGTTGCAGGATCGGCATCGCCAGAAGAGCGACGATGCGGGTCCAGGCACTGCGGGTGAACTCCGCACGAATGAAGCTGGAGATCATGCTCGCCAGCCCTTCGGCGGTCTTGAGGGCCACATTCCCGACAAATCCGTCACACACGACGATGTCGGTCGTGCCCTTGAAGATGTCATTGCCTTCCACGTTGCCATGGAACTTCAGGGTGTCGTGCGCATGCGCTTCCCGCAGCAGTTCACCGGCGCGTTTGATGGTCTCGTTGCCCTTGATCATCTCCTCGCCGATGTTCAGCAGGCCGACGGTCGGCTCCTGCTTGCCATCCACAGCAGAGACGAGAGCACTGCCCATCACGGCGAACTGCAGCAGATGCTCGGGGCCGCAATCCACATTGGCGCCCAGGTCCAGCACCGTGGTGAAGCCGCCGACCTGGTTGGGCATGACGGTGGCGATGGCGGGACGGTCGATGCCGTCCATGGTCTTGAGCAAATACTTGGCCACTGCCATGAGCGCGCCTGTATTGCCGGCGGACACGCAGGCCTGCGCCAGCGGCGCCTCTCCGTCACGACCCGCCTTGAGCTGCTGCAGGGCCACCCGCATGGAGGAATCCTTCTTGCGACGCAGCGCCACCTCGATCGGATCTTCCATGGTCACCACCTCGCTGGCCGCCACGATGCGGCAGCGTGGCCATTGAGCCGCTTCCGCCAGGGCCTCCGGCCGCCCCACCAGCACCAGTTCGGCTTGCGGGTGATTGGCCAGGAAGGCCTTGCAGGCCGGCAGCGTGATGGAAGGTCCGTGGTCACCGCCCATGCAGTCCACTGCCAGCCGCAATGGCGTCAGGGGCGACGTAGGCGACGCAAGGGACGAGGACTGCGGAGCGTGGGTGTCAGACATCGAAACCAATGAGGGACGGAACAAGGATCTGGCGGAGCCGGGACAACCGGCCGGCCACCTTACGCGAGGCGGGGCTGGCGGACAAGCGCTGCCGCCATGGCCCCAAGGAGCCATGACCGGCGCCGCCTGAGAGGCGCTGCCATCCAGGGCACGCAGCCGATCACCCCAGAAGCCCGGCAAAGCAAAAGCCCGGCAACGCCATGCGCTGAACCGGGCTTTGGAAGCATCACTGTGCGAGCTCAGGTCTGAGGAGACCGATCATGGCGCCGAAGCACCATGACATGGCTGTGGGCGACAGATCGTGACCGACAGGGTCGGGACGATCAGGCCGCGTCAGCCTTGGTCTTCAGAACCTTGCGGCCACGATAGAAGCCGGTGGGGCTGATGTGGTGACGCAGATGCACTTCTCCGGTGGTCGGCTCGATCGCGGTACCCGGGGTGCCCAGGGCATTGTGCGAACGGTGCATGCCACGCTTGGAAGGCGACTTCTTGTTTTGCTGAACGGCCATGAAATTTCTCCTAAAGGCTTCGGCGCGGTGATCAAGAAAAACTGATCAAGCTTCGTGAAAGTCGAGGCCTGCGATGGTTTTGCGCTAGGGGTGGTGGCAGATGAAGACCACAACCGATGCCTCGGCCCAGCCATAGCGCCCTATAACCATAGTGCTGCCATTAAGCCGGGAAAGCCCGCGAGTGTAGCACAGCGCTTTCAGGCTTTACCAGCCGTCCCCTTCTTGAGAGCGGCCAATGCCGCAAACGGATGGGGGCGTTCTTCTTCGGCTTCCTCTTCCAGCTCATCAGGCTCGGCCAGGGGCAGCGGCTCGGGGCAGACGTCATGGCGGGGAACCAGGGGCAAGGCCAGCAGCAACTCGTCTTCGGCCAGCTCCTGCAGATTCATGACGCGAGGCAGGGCCAGCACGTCGTCGTCCCCGTCCATGTCGAGTTCAGCGGCCTGATCTTCGTCCCGCACAAAGCGGAACCAGCGAGACATGACCACCTCCTCCACCACGGGCTGCAGGCAGCGCTGGCAGGTCTGCGCGACCTGGGCCTGGGCATCCAGTCGCATCCAGATCTGCGGCTCGCTGCCGCGAGGTGTGCGAATTTCGCCCTCAGCCATCCAGCGCACGGCAGGCCAGCCGGAGGCGGGCGCCTCCGGGGCGGCGGTATCGGCCAGGCGAGGTAGGTCGGTGGCGGGCCATTCGCCCTCCAGCGCAGCGCCTTCGCGGGCAAAAGCTTCCACATCCAGCTTAAGGGGGTTCAGAGCACGGGACTTCATGGCGCAAGTGTACGAGCCCGGCCCTCCGGAGCGCCCGGAGCCGATGGGAGAATTCGTGCCATGACTGCTTCCGCCGTGACGCCTCCCTCGCCGACACCCCGTCTGGTGCTGGGCTCCACCTCCCCCTACCGACGCGAACTGCTGCAACGGCTGCAGATCCCCTTCGACGCGGCCGCTCCTCGAGTGGATGAGACGCCACTGCCCGGTGAAGCCCCCGACGCGCTGGCCCGCCGCCTGGCACTGGCCAAGGCCCGCGCCGTGGCCGCTGATCATCCCGACGCGGTGGTGATTGGGTCGGACCAGGTGGCGGACCTGGACGGCCAGCCGCTGGGCAAGCCCGGCGACCACGAACGGGCGGTGGCCCAGTTGCAGGCCATGCGGGGACGAACCGTGATTTTTCACACCGCATTGGCCGTCGTCTGCGAGGCGACCGGGTTTTGCGCGACCGACCTGGCCCGGGTCGAGGTGCGGTTTCGAGCCCTCGGCGACGACGAGATCGAGGCCTATCTGCGCGCCGAGCAGCCTTATGACTGCGCCGGCAGCGCCAAGGCCGAAGGCCTGGGCATTGCGCTGCTGGACGCCATCGTGTCGGACGATCCCACGGCGCTGATCGGGCTGCCGCTGATCCGCACCTGCCAGTTGCTGCGTCAGGCGGGCCTGCAGTTGCTGCGTCAGGCAGGCCTGCAGTTGCCTGCGCTGCATCCTGCCCACCCTTCCACTTCGTCCACCCCCTCCTCTACCCCCACATCCGGAGACGCTCTGTGACCCTCGGCCGCCTGTTCCTCGTCCCCAACACCCTGGATTTCGGCATGGACGGCCAGACGGTGGACCTGCGGGAGGTGCTGCCCGATGCCGTGATCGCCCGGGCTGCCACGATCACTCACTGGGCCGCCGAAAACGCCAAGACCACCCGCGCCTTCCTCAAACGGGTGGATGCCGTGCATCCGCTGAGCCTGCCGATTCAGCAGCAACAGATCCTGGAACTGCCCCGTCCCCCCAAAGGTCGCGCACCGTCGGCGTCGGATGAAGGGGCCTGGCAGGACTTGCTGGCCCCCGCCCTGCTTGGCCAGGATGTGGGCCTGATGTCCGAAGCCGGCATGCCGGCCGTGGCCGACCCCGGCGCCCGGCTGGTGGCGGCCGCCCATGCGTCCGGGGTGCCGGTGATTCCCCTGGTCGGCCCCAGTTCGCTCCTGCTGGCGGTCGCGGCCAGCGGCATGAACGGTCAGAGCTTTGCATTTGTTGGCTACCTGCCCACCGATGGCGCAGCCCGACAGGCGCGACTGAAGGAGCTGGAGGCTCACTCGGCCCGGGAACAGCAGACGCAGCTGATGATCGAGACGCCCTACCGCAACAGCGCACTGCTGCAGGCCCTGATCGCCCAGCTCAAGCCAGGCACGCTGCTGTCGGTCAGTTGCGGCCTCAGCCTCGCGGATGCGTGGACCTTCAGTGCGCCGGTGTCTCAGTGGAAGAAGTCGCCCAAGGCCGTGCCGGACAAGGTGCCGGCCGTCTTCGCATTTCTGGCGGGGCGCTGACGCCGAATCTCGGTCCGCGCCCACTCAGCACCCATAAACAAAAAAGGGCGCGACCTTCGACAGGTCCGCCCGTTTTCTGCGCGTTCATCACCGGCCCATGGGGCCGGCGCGTGTTCAGGATTCCGTCGCCGTGGCCGCCGGCTTCTTCGCGCCGAACAGTGCCGCCACCTTGCGCTTGGGCTTGATGTTGCCCGCAGCGCCCCCCCGCGAGGCGGACGGTGCGCCCGCCGCAGAAGCACTCTCCCAGCTCGGCGGTTCGGCGCGGTCCGACGCCTCATAAGGCTTGTCGAACAAGGGGTCATACGGGGCGCGGGGCTGGGAACGATGGACCGGGGCACTGCTGTAGGCCTCGTCCCGACGATCTTCGCGCTCGCGACGGGGACGCTCTTCGCGTCGAACCTCGCCCCGGCTGTCAGCACCGGCGTCGCGCTCACGACGCTCGCTGCGACGGGGACGATCGTCTTCCAGTTGCACCGGCTCGAGCTCCAGCTTGCGCTTGATCAGCTTCTCGATCTCGCCCACCAGGCGGGCATCCGAGCGAGCCACCAGCGTGAAGGCCAGGCCCGAGGCGCCGGCGCGACCGGTGCGGCCAATGCGGTGTACATAGTCTTCGGCGTTGAAGGGCACGTCGAAGTTGAAGACCGCCGGCAGGTCGGCGATGTCCAGACCGCGAGCGGCCACGTCGGTGGCCACGAGCAGTTCCACTTCGCCACGCTTGAAGGCTTCCAGTGACTTCAGGCGCTCGTCCTGAGACTTGTCGCCGTGCAGCGCGGCCGTCTTGAGTCCGTCACGCTCGAAGGAACGCGCCAGCCGGGCCGCGCCCAGCTTGGAGTTCACGAAAACGATGGACTGGGTGATCTGGCGCTGGCGCAGCAGATGCAGGATGGCGGCGCGCTTGTCGTCGTCTTCCACGCTGAAGAAGCGCTGCTCGACGGTGGACGCGGTGGCGTTGGGACGCGCCACTTCCACCAGTTCCGGCTCCTGCAGATAGCTCGAGGCCAGACGCTTGATTTCGGGCGAGAAGGTGGCCGAGAACAGCAGCGTCTGCCGCGTTTTGGGCAGGTAGCTCAGGATGCGCTGCAGGTCCGGCAGGAAGCCGATGTCCAGCATACGGTCCGCTTCGTCCAGCACCACATACTCAACCTGGTTGAGCACACAGTTCTTGGCTTCGATATGGTCCAGCAGACGGCCCGGGGTGGCGATCAGCACTTCCACGCCGCCCTTGAGCTGCAGCGTCTGGGGTTTCATGTCCACACCGCCGAAGACGCAGGCCACCCGCAGCTGGGTGTGCTTGGCATAGGCCTTGACGTTGTTGGCCACCTGGTCGGCCAGCTCGCGGGTCGGCGCCAGCACCAGGGCGCGGACGGGATGGCGGGCGGGCGAGGCGCTGGCATTCTCATGCTTGAGCATGCGCTGCAGCAGCGGGATGGAGAAGGCCGCGGTCTTGCCGGTGCCGGTCTGGGCGGCGCCCATCACATCGCGGCCTTCCAGCACAACGGGGATGGCCTTGGCCTGGATCGGCGTCATCGTCGCGTAGCCCTGGTCGGCGACGGCGCGCAGCAGCTTCGGATCCAGCGGCAGCGTGTCAAATCGCGGGCTTGGCGTCGGGGTGGTGTCTGTCATGGGGGCGGATTATCCCTTATGCCCCGCATTCGGCCCAAATCGGGCTCAAAACCATGAAACACGGGGTGTCCCGCGGAGCCCCTGCGGGGTGGGGCGCCTCGCTCAGCGCGGCTCGTTGCCCGGCAGCTTGCGGGGGTCGCCGCGAAACACCATCCACTTGGGAGTGCGAAAGCGCACGATGCGCCAGTAAAGCGCGACATAGGTGATGCCGAACAGCACCATGCAGGCCAGGATCATCGGCGTGGAGTCCCAGAACAGCAGGGCCGGGGCCAGCGACGAGATGCACAGCGTCCAGAGATAGGGCGCGGTCATCGAATTGCGCCGCGTCATGGCTCGGGCATCCCGTGCGCCAATCGCCCATCGCATCAGACGACGGTAGATGAGGGAGTGCAGATGGATGCCGTCCGGCGCGCCGGGGGAGACATCACGCAGCACACGGCGGCGGTAGATGGAGAAGAGCGTCTCGAACACCGGGTAGATGCAGACCATCAGGGCGAATAGCGGCGACACCTCGCTGTGGCGGGAGATCAACAAGATGCCCATCTCGGCGAGGTAGAAGCCCATGAAATAGGCCCCGCCGTCACCCAGGAAGATCATGCCGGCCGGATAGTTCCAGACGAAGAAGCCCAGGATGGCGCCCACGCCGGCCAGGGCCCAGAGTGCCAGTTCCACGTCGCCCACCTGGTAGGCAACATAGGCCAGCGTCAGCAGCATCAGGCTGACGCACATGGACGACAGGCCATTGAAGCCGTCGATGATGTTGACTGAATTGGCAACGCCCGCCACGGTGAAGACGGTGGCGACAAAGGCGCCGACGGCCGTGCCCACCACCAGGTCCAGGCCCGGAATGTCGGTGCGGGTGATGGCGGCGCCGAGCACGAACACCCCCAGCGCTGCCGACACGGCAGTGGCCAACAGGCGCTTTGCGGGTGACACCCGCTTGGTGAAGTCCTCGATCAGACCGGCGCCGAAGGCGGGCAGGCCGCACAGGAGCAGCAGGGCCCCCAGGCGGGCATGACCTGCACCCGGCACATAGTGCGCCGCCACGACCATGCCGGCCAAGCCCGCGAAGATGCCGACGCCGCCGATGCGGGGCACAGGACGAGCATGAAACTTCTGAGGGCCGGACAGATCATGGTCGGCCGACAGATGGCCATGCCGGGTCGATGAATGCACCACATAGAGGGTGACCACCGCCGCCACGGCAAAAGGGATCAGCAGGAACAGCATGCGCGGCAGTGTAGCGAGCCCGTTTGGGCAAATAGCGGTTTTGACGCCACAACGTGCTCTTAGAATGCGGCGGCTTGCTGTCGGGGCTCTGGGGCCCTTGCAGGTTCGGTCCAGCTTTTCGTGAGACTTCGCATGCCTATCAGCGCCCTTCGCGCCCCTGTTCTGGCCGGTTCCGGTCTGACCCGACTGGCCCACTTGGCCCGCCATGCGGGCGCCGCCGTACTGGCTTGTGCATTGGGGGGCGGCCTGCTGGCGGCCCATGCAGCAGACAGCGACACCAACACATCCGGCTCGACGAGCTATTCGTCGGGCGGCGATAGTGCCACCGGTCCGATTCGGCTCAACACCGGTCGAAGCACGTCGGAGTCCACTCAAGGGGCAGCGTCCTCCTCGTCGGGCCAGAACGCGCTGAAGCCGCGCTACGTTCCCAACGAGTTCGAGATCTACGTCAACAAACAGCTGGGCATTGACCTTCAGCAACTGGAAGAGCAGCAGAAGCTGGAGCGACAGGCCGAGCGTGCCGGCACTCTGGCCGCGCAGAGCCAGACCAACACGACGGGCACCAAACGCATCAATCCCGACGGCGTGGTTCGCCGCTTGGGCGCGGACCTGATCCTGGACGAATCCCTGTCGGGCAACGCGCTGGCCGATGGGCCGCGTGAAGCACCGGCCGACTATCTGATCGGCATTGGCGACGAAGTCCAGATCACCCTGTGGGGGTCGGTGGACGCTGATCTGCGTCTGACGGTGGACCGCAGCGGTCGCGTGACGATTCCTCGGGTCGGCCCCATCATGGTGGCAGGCGTCCGGTACGGCGACCTCAACGAGGTGGTGCGTTCACGGGTGAGCCAGGTCTTCAAGAACTTCCAGGTCAGCACGACCCTTGGCAAGCTGCGGTCGATCCGCATCTATGTCACCGGTTTCGTCTCGAAGCCGGGCTCCTACACGGTGAGCAGCCTGGCCACCGTGGTGTCCGGCCTGATCCGCGCCGGCGGCCCGTCGGGCGCAGGCAGCTTCCGCAACATTGAACTGCGTCGAAATGGGCAGTTGGTGGCGCAGTTTGACGCCTATGACTTCCTGCTCAAGGGTGACAAGAGCGCGGACCGTCCCCTGCAGGCGGAAGACGTGATCCACGTGGGCCCGATCGGCCCGCAGGTGGCCATCCTGGGCAGTGTCAACAAGGCGACCATCGGTGAATTGAAGCCGGCAGAAACCGTCGAGGATGTTCTGGCCATGGCCGGTGGATTCAGCGCCGTGGCCGACCGCGAGCGGGTGACGGTGGAGCGACTGAGCGACCGCACGGACCGTCGCATGGTCGAGCTTGCGCTGCCCCAGCAATTGAAGGCGAGTGTGGGCAATGGCGATGTGCTGCGAGTGTTCAGTAGCGTCAATTCTGAACTGCCGCTGTACAAGCAATACAAGCGCGTGCAGGTGGAGGGTGAGGTGGCCCGACCCGGCGAATACGTGCTGCCGCCCAATGCGACCTTGCTGGATGCGGTGGCCGCCGCTGGCGGCCTGACGCCGCAGGCCTACATCTTCGGCACTGACTTCTCGCGGGAGAGCGTGCGCCGCTCTCAGCAGGAAAACTATGACCGCGCCTTGCGGGATCTGGAAACCGAGTTCACCCGCAACACCTCGACGCAGCGAACGGCCAGTGCCGATGAGGCGCAGGCCCAGGCAGCCCGAGCCAACAACACCTCGCGCCTGGTTGAGCGGCTGCGTGCCGTCAGACCGACTGGCCGCATCGTTCTGCAGTTGGAGCCAAACGCCACGACGCTGCCGCCTCTGACAGTGGAAAGCGGTGACCGGCTGCTGATTCCGGCTCGTCCCAACACGGTGGGCGTGTTTGGGAGTGTGTTCAACGGTGGCAGCTATCTGCTGACGGATGGAAGCTCGGTGGATGACGTGCTGAAGCTGGCTGGGGGGCCCACCCGTGGCGCGGATCCAGGCAGCATGTTTGTCCTGCGTGCCAACGGCAGCGTGATCAGCGCTCGCCAGTCCAGCAGCGGCTGGTTCGGCTTCAACTCCGCAATGGCCACGCTGCCGGCGCTTCCGGGAGACACTGTGTTTGTGCCGGAAGAGCTGAACAAGACGACGTTCATCCAGGAAGCCAAGGACTGGACGCAGATCCTGTATCAGTTCGGGCTGGGTGTGGCGGCACTGCAGACGCTGAAGAACAACTGACGCATGCAGATTCCGAAAGACGCACCGTCTCTCCTGGACCCAAGACTTCAGCCTCAAGCGATGACCGACGCCTCTGAACACGACCTTACCTTGACCGAGATCACCAGCGCGATCCGGAAGAGCTGGAAGAAGATCCTGGCCGGCGCTGTGATGGCTGGCCTCGCCGGATATGGCGTGGCACTGCTAATGGCGCCGGTGTACACGGCGAAGACCACATTCATCATGCCGCAGCAGCAGCAGAATTCCGCCGTGGCGGCTCTTTCTTCGCTTGGCGCGCTCACAGGCATTGGCGGCACCAGCTCGGCCAAGGGGTCGGCAGATCAGTACGTCGCCATCATGGGCAGCGTGACAGTGGGCGACCGGATGCTGGACCGCTTCAAGCTGGTGGATCTGTATGAGGCAAAGTTCCGCACGGATGCGCGCAAGATCCTGGAGAGCAACTCCCGGTTCACTGTGGGGAAGAAGGACAACATCATTGCCATTGAGGTCGATGACGAGACTCCCCAGCGGGCAGCGGAAATGGCCAACGCCTATGTTGACGAACTGAGAAAGGTCACTGCGACCCTGGCCCTGACCGAGGCCCAGCAGCGCCGGGTGTTCTTCGATGAGCAGCTCGTGAAGACAAAGGCCGCGCTCATCGCCGCCCAGATCACGCTGCAGAAAACGGGATTCAACGCGGGCGCCATCAAAAGTCAGCCTGCTGCTGCCGCAGAAGCTTATGCACGGGTGAAAGCGGAAATCGTGACCAACGAAGTCCGTCTGGAAGCATTGCGCCGCAGCCTCACCGACAACTCGCCAGAGGTTCAGCAATTGCAGGCGGGGCTTTCGCGATTGCGAGAACAGCTCAAGCAGTACGAAAGCCCGGCCACCGACAGTAGCAACCAGGACTACATCTCAGCCCTGCGTGATTTCAAATACCAGGAAGCACTCTTCGAGAATTACGCCAAGCAACTAGAGCTGGCGAAGTTGGATGAAGCGCGGGACGGCACCCTGATCCAGGTCCTGGACCCGGCGACACCCCCGGAGCGCCGCAGCAAGCCCAAGCGCATGATCATCGGCGCGGTCAGTGGTTTCGCAGCGGGCCTGATCCTTGTTGTGATGGCGATCACACGCCAGCGTAGGCGGCCTGTCGCGCCCTGAAAGCCATGATAGAGTCCAGTCCGTTCAACCGTTGAACGGACTCGACCGACATGCCCTCGCCCGACCCCGACCATGATCCTGATCCGGGTCTTGACTACGAACTGCTCCGCCAGCTCGATGCCAAGAACGACAGCAACCAGCGCGACTTGGCTAAGCGGTTGGGTGTGAGCGTGGGCAAGATCAACTATTGCATCCGGGCCGTCATTGACAGAGGCTGGGTGAAAGCCAACAACTTCCGCCGCTCGGACAACAAGCTGGCCTACATCTATATCCTGACTCCCAGCGGTGTCCAGGCCAAGATGCGGCTGGCACGCAGGTTTCTGGCGCACAAGGAAGAGGAATTTGAGCGGCTTCAGCACGAGATCGATGCGTTGCGCTCTGAGGTGTCTCGCGCCGAGGCCTTGAGTGAAGACAAGAAGAACGCTTGAGCAGTTCAGGATTGCAGGGAAACGGACAGGCGATGTCAGCCATCACCATCAGCAGCGGCAGGGCCTTTGAAGCACGCGACAACGAGGTCATTCTCGACGCCGCGTTGCGCCAGGGGGTCGTGCTTGACTACAGCTGCCGGACCGGACGTTGCAGTTCCTGCAAGGGCCGGGTGCGTAGTGGTGACACCATCGCCTCCCACGACGAAATAGGCCTAAGCGCAGAGGAAAAGGCCCAAGGCTTCATCCTTACCTGCGTGCGGCGTGCCTGCGGCCCGGTGGACCTGGAGATCAACGATCTCGGGGATGTTCATCTACCGGAACCTAAGACCGTGCCGTGCCGGATCCAGTCTTTGGAGAAGATCTCCCACGACGTGATGCACGTGGTGCTACGCCTGCCTCCGGGCAGTGCACTGGATTTCCTGCCGGGCCAGTACATTGACGTCATTGGTGCTGAAGGTTTGCGCCGCAGCTACTCGGTGGCCAACGCCCCGCGCGAAGACAGACAGTTGGAGCTCCACATCCGCCACGTGCCTGGCGGCGCCATGAGCGCGTACTGGTTCGAACAGGCAAAGGCCAACGACCTGTTGCGTTTGCGCGGCCCGCTCGGCACCTTCTTTCTGCGTGGTCAGGCCAACCGCCATCTCGTGCTGCTGGCGACGGGCACAGGGATTGCACCCGTCAAGGCCATTTTGGAAGATCTGGCGCGACGTCCAGCCGAGGAGCAACCGCTCTCCATCACGGTCTATTGGGGGGGACGCCATGAGGACGACCTCTACTGGCACGCCGCTGAACAGCCTGGACTGCGCTTCGTGAGAGTGCTCTCCCGAGCCGACGAAAGCTGGACCGGTGCCCGCGGCTACGTCCATGAGGTGTTGCTGAGCGAGGTACAGAACCTGTCCCAAACCCTGGTGTACGCGTGCGGCTCTGACGCCATGATCCACAGTGCGCAGGCGCGCCTGAAAGCCGCTGGCCTGCCTGACCCAAATTTCCACTCCGACGCCTTTGTGTGCTCGGCGGCTACGTGATCGATAGGAACATCCATGAAAGCAGTCATCCTGGCCGGTGGCCTTGGCACACGCCTCAGCGAAGAGACGGCCCTGCGCCCCAAGCCCATGGTGGAAATCGGGGGCAAGCCCATTCTCTGGCACATCCTCAAGATGTACTCGCAACACGGGGTGAATGACTTCGTGATCTGCTGTGGCTACAAGGGCTATGTGATCAAGGAGTACTTCGCCAATTACTTCCTGCACATGTCCGACGTCACCTTCGACATGCGCAGCAACCGCATGGAAGTCCACCACAAGCGAGCCGAACCCTGGAACGTCACCCTGGTGGACACCGGCGATGACTCCATGACGGGCGGCCGTCTCAAGCGGGTGAGCGACTACGTCCGCAACGACGAAGCCTTCTGTTTCACCTACGGGGATGGCGTCAGCGACGTCAACATCAGCGCTGCCATCGACTTCCATCGCCAGCATGGCAAGGCGGCCACCCTCACCGCCACCTACCCACCGGGCCGCTTCGGCGCCCTGGACATCGACGGACACCAGGTCCGCCGCTTCATGGAAAAGCCCAAGGGCGACGGCGCCATGATCAACGGCGGTTTCTTTGTCCTGTCCCCCCGCGTGCTGGACTATCTGGAAGACGACAGCACGGTCTGGGAACAAGCTCCCCTGCAAGGGCTGGCTGCCGACGGCGAACTGATGGCCTTCGAGCACACCGGCTTCTGGCAACCCATGGACACGTTGCGGGACAAGAACTACCTGGAAGAACTGTGGGCCTCCGGCAAGGCCCCATGGAAGACCTGGAAATGATCACGGCACATACAGACCCGGCCTTCTGGCGGCGCAAGCGCGTCCTGCTGACCGGGCACACCGGCTTCAAGGGAAGCTGGATGAGTCTGTGGCTTCAGGCGATGGGGGCGCAGCTGCGTGGCATCGCCCTGGCGCCTCCAACGGAGCCGGCACTGTTTGACGTGGCCCGCGTGGCGCAGGGCATGGAGCACCGTGTCGTGGATATCCGCGACCTCGCAGCGGTCCAGGCCCAGATGAACGAGTTCCGGCCGGAGATCGTCATCCACATGGCGGCCCAGCCGCTGGTGCGGCTGTCCTATCAGCAGCCGGTGGAGACCTACGCCACCAACGTCATGGGCACGGTCCACGTCCTGGAGGCGGCGCGTCAGGTCGGCTCGGTCAAGGCCATCGTCAATATCACCACAGACAAGTGCTACGAGAACCGGGAATGGGTCTGGGGGTATCGTGAAGACGAACCCATGGGCGGCCATGACCCCTACTCCAACAGCAAAGGCTGTGTCGAGCTGGTGAGCAGTGCCTACCGGCGATCCTTCCTGAAGGACGCCGGCATTGCGATGGCCACTGTCCGCGCCGGCAATGTCATCGGCGGCGGAGACTGGGCTGCCGACCGGCTGCTGCCGGACATCCTGCGCGCCTTGCAGGCCGGTGAACCGGTGCTGATCCGCAATCCCCACGCCATCCGCCCCTGGCAGCATGTGCTGGAGCCGCTCTCCGGTTATCTGCTGCTGGCCGAGCGCCTGTATCTGAATGGTCAGACCGACGCCGAGGGCTGGAACTTCGGCCCGCGCGACGAAGACGCTCGCCCGGTCCAGTGGATCGTCGAGCATCTCTGCAAGCAGTGGGGCCATGGCGCAAGCTGGACCCTGCAGCCCGGCAACCATCCCCACGAGGCCCACTTCCTCAAGCTGGATATTTCCAAGGTGCGCCAGCGCCTGCAATGGGCACCGCGGTGGTCCCTGGAGACTGCCCTGACCCGCATCACTGAATGGCACCAGGCCTGGCTCCAGGGCCAGGACATGCATGCCGTCTGCCTCGCGCAGATTTCCTCGTACAACGCCGCGAACACCGCCTCGAACCACGATCAACGAGCCCAAGCATGAGCACTTCCCCCGTCAACTTCCAACCGCAGCTGGACAAGCTGCGCAGCCAGATCAGCGAGCTGGTCCAGCAATATGCGGACATCGCCTATGCGCCCAAGCCGTTCGTGCCGGGCCAGACCGCCGTGCCGGTCTCAGGCAAGGTGATTGGTGCGAAGGAACTTCAGCTGATGGTCGAGGCCTCGCTGGACGGCTGGCTCACCACCGGCCGCTTCAATGCGCAGTTCGAGCAGCGTCTGGCGCAGTTCCTGGGCGTGAAGTACCTGATCACGGTGAACTCCGGTTCGTCGGCCAACCTGGTGGCCTTCTCGGCCCTGACCAGCCCCAAGCTGGGCGACCGCGCCATCAAGCAAGGTGACGAGGTGATCGGCGTTGCCGCAGGTTTCCCCACCACGGTCAACCCCATCATCCAGTTTGGCGCCGTGCCGGTGTTCGTGGACGTGGATCTGACCACGCACAACATCGACGCGAGCAAGATCGAAGCCGCCATCACCCCCAAGACCAAGGCCATCATGCTGGCCCACAGCCTGGGCAACCCGTTCAACCTGGACGTGGTGACGGCGCTGTGCAAGAAGCACAACCTGTGGCTGGTGGAAGACTGCTGCGACGCCCTGGGCGCCACCTACGACGGCAAGCTGGTGGGCACCTTCGGTGACATCGGCACGCTGAGCTTCTACCCCGCCCACCACATCACCATGGGCGAAGGCGGTGCGGTGTTCACCAACAACCCCGAGCTCAAGCTGATCGCCGAATCGTTCCGCGACTGGGGCCGTGACTGCTACTGCCCGCCCGGCAAGGACAACACCTGCGACAAGCGCTTCTGCTGGACCAAGAAGGACCTCGGCGGCGACCTACCTGACGGCTACGACCACAAGTACACCTACAGCCATCTGGGCTACAACCTCAAGATCTCCGACATGCAGGCGGCCTGTGCGCTGGCACAGATGGACCGCGTCGAGGAGTTCATTGCCAAGCGACGCGCCAACTTCGCCTACCTGAAGAATCGGCTGCAAAGCTGCGCCGAGTTCCTTCACCTGCCGGAAGCCACGCCGAAGTCCGAGCCCTCCTGGTTTGGTTTCCCGCTGGTGCTGAAGGAAACGGCCGGCGTGAAGCGCGCGGACCTGATCAACTTCCTGGAAGAGAACAAGATCGGCACCCGTTTGCTGTTCGCCGGCAACCTGACCAAGCAGCCCTACATGGCTGGCCGCAACTATCGCGTCAGCGGCGAGCTGACCAACACCGACGTGGTGATGAACCAGACCTTCTGGCTGGGCACCTTCCCGGCGCTGGGTGAGCCGCAGCTGGACTACATCGCTGACAAGCTTGAAGAGTTTTTCGGGCTCAACTTCTGATCGGACATCTCCCATGAGCAACGAAGTCAAGGTCAGCGACCAGGTCGCCGTGCTGCTGGAGCAGCTCGGCATCCGTCATGCGTTCGGCATCATCGGCGCCGGCAATGTCCATCTGTTCGAGTCAATCACCCGCCACGGCTATACCGAGATCGTCTGTGTGCATCACGAGCAGGCCGCGACGATGGCCATGCAGACGTATTACCGCACTCACGGCAAGCTGGCGGCCGCGCTACTCACCACGGGCGGCGGGTCGACCAACGGCGTCACTGGCGTGGTGTCTGCGTGGGCGGACTCGATCCCCGGGCTGGTCATTGCGGGCAACGAGAATGGCAAATTCTGCTACCCGGACAACCCGCAGCGCATGTGGGGCGTGCAGGGCTACGACTCCGTGCAGATGGTCGAGAAGGTCACGAAGTACGCCAGTCGCGTCAGTGATCCTATTCAGACGCTTTACGAACTGGAGAAGGCCGCCTTTATTGCAACGGACCGCAGACCCGGCCCTGTGTGGGTCGAAATCCCTATGAGCGTGCAGTCCGCACGCGTGGAGGTAGACACGTTTGCGCGCTTCGAACCCCAGGTCGAACCGCGCCTGGCGCCCTCACCGGATGCGGTCAGACACGTCGCCCAGGCGTTGCGTGCAGCCCAGCGTCCGGTGCTGTGGCTTGGACACGGCATTCGCCTGGCCGGCGCCACGCGCGAGCTGGAAGCACTGGTCAACCAGTTGGATGTGCCAGTGCTCGTGAGCTGGGCTGGCATCGATATGCTGGACTCCAACCATCCGCGGGTCTATGGACGCGCTGGCGTCTATGGTCAGCGCGCCGCCAACTTCGTACTCCAAAACAGCGACTACGTGCTGTCCATTGGCAACAGAATGGCGATTCCGCAGGTCGGCTACGACCTGAGCGAGCTGGCGCGTGGCGCGCAGATCGATGTGGTGGACATTGATGAAACCGAAGGGACCAAGTTGGGCGATCGCGTGCGCGCCTTCATCCACGCCGATGCCGGTGCCTTCATCGATGCGCTGAGCGCCGCCACGGAACAGGGAGTGGGCGTCAAGACCGAATGGTTGGCGCAATGCGATCAGTACCAGGAGGAATTCCCCTGGATCGGCTCCGAGCATGCCGACCCGGAAGGATTCATCAACTCCTACCGCTTCATGGAGCGGCTCAACCGTGTCTTCAAGCCCGACCAGAAAGTCGTGACGGACATGGGGACAGCGCTTCTGTGCGGCCACCAGGTCCTGAAGTTCGAACCCGGCCAGCGCCTGATGACCTCAACAGGCCTGGGCGAAATGGGCTATGGCTTGCCCGCCGCGATCGGCGTGTCCTTCGCGACGGACCGTGGCGAAGTCATGTGCCTGAACTGTGATGGCGGCATGATGATGAACTTGCAGGAACTGCAGACCATCGCCCATCATCGCCTCCCCATCAAGCTGTTCATCTTCAACAATGACGGCTACCTGATGATCAAGCACACACAAAACGCTTTGTTCAACAAGGCGGGTTATGTGGGCACCAACAAGACTTCTGGCTTGTCCTGTCCTGATTTCAGCAAGGTGGCAGCAGCCTTTGACATGCCAGCATTCCAGATTCGCGGTTGGCAAGAGTGCGACGATGTGCTGGCTCAGGTCCAGGCCGCCGAAGGCCCGGTGATCTGCGAGGTCTTCATGCACCCCGAACAGTTGTTCGTACCCAAGCTGTCCGTGGCACAGACGCCGCAGGGCGCGCTTGTGTCGCCGCCGCTGGAAGACCTGTCGCCGCTGCTGCCAAAGGAGAAGCTGGAGAAGGCCATGCTGGTGGGCGTCCACGAGAAGTCCACCACTCTCCGCTGAAGGCCAACCCGGCGCCTCCACGTTTATCAAGTTACGGAAATATCGATGGCTACGAAAAAGACCCGTGTCGCGATCCTTGGCACCGGCAATATTGGCACTGATCTGCTGATCAAAGCCATGCGCTCGGATTCGCTCGAATGCGCTTTGTTCGTGGGACGCAACCTGCGTTCCGAAGGCATGCAGAAAGCCAGCCAGTTGGGAGCGCCCATCTCCGACCGGGGACTCGATGCCATCGTGCAGCAAGCCGACGACATCGACATCGTCTTTGATGCGACGTCGGCGGCTGCTCACCTCGAACATTGGCCCGTGCTGCAAAAGCTCGGCAAGACTGTCATCGACATGACACCCGCCAAGGTCGGTGACCTCTGCGTGCCCGCGATCAACAGTGACCAAGTGATTGCCAGCCGCGCGCAGAACATCAACATGATCACCTGCGGCGGCCAGGCCTCGGTGCCCATTGCCAATGCAATCGCCGCTGTGCAGGACAACATCGAGTACATCGAGGTTGCCTCCAGCATCGCCTCGCGAAGTGCGGGTCCCGCCACCCGTGCCAACCTCGATGAATACATCGAGACCACTGAACAGGCCCTGGTCAAGTTCAGCCGCGCCAAGCAGGCCAAGGCGATCCTGATCCTGAACCCGGCGCGCCCGCCCATCGACATGCAGACCACCATCTACGCGAAGATGAACAACCCGGACATTCCGGCCATCCGCGCCTCGGTCGAGGAGATGATGAATCGCATCACCCAGTACGTCCCCGGGTACCAGCTCATCGTCCCGCCCACCCTGGACGGCGGTCGGGTCATGACGACGGTGAAAGTCTTGGGCAACGGGGATTACCTGCCGCGCTATGCCGGCAACCTGGACATCATCAACTGTGCGGCCATCGGCATTGCCGAGCGAATCGCACGTCAACGCGCGGAGTGAACGTCATGAGCAAGAAAATCCTGATCAGCGACCCGACCCTGCGTGATGGCAACCATGCGGTGCGCCACCAGATCTCGCAGGAGCATTTTGCGGCTTACTGTGCCGCCGCCGACGCTGCCGGCGTGCCCATCGTCGAGGTGGGGCACGGCAACGGTCTCGGTGCTTCGTCCATGCTGGTGGGCGAATGCGCCCTCACGGACGAGACCATCCTCAAGACCGCCCGCGAGAACCTGACGCGTTCCAAGATGGCCATCCATGCCATCCCCGGCTTCTGCACCATTCACCGCCATGTGGCCATGGCCATGGATTTAGGCGTGGACGTGTTCCGCATCGCCTCCCATTGCACGGAGGCAGACATCACCCAGCGTCATATCGAGTACGTGCGCAAGCGCGGCAAGGAAGTCTACGGTGTGCTGATGATGAGCCACATGGCCTCTCCCGAAACGCTGGCGGATGAAGCGCTCAAGATGGAAGCCTATGGCGCGGAGGGTCTGGTGATCATGGACTCTGCCGGCGCCTACCTACCGGCCGATGTGACCCGCCGTATCAGCACGCTGGTCAATGCGCTCAGCATTCCCGTGGGCTTCCACGCTCACAACAACCTCGGCATGGGCATCGCCAACTCGGTGGCTGCCGTGGAAGCGGGTGCCACCATCATCGATGGCAGCGCTCGCGGCTTTGGCGCTGGCGCAGGCAATGCGCAGCTGGAAGTCCTCGTGGCGGTCTTCCAGCAGATGGGCTTCGAGACCGGCATCGACCTCTACAAGATGCTGGACGCAGCCGATCTGGCCGAGAAGACCATGGTCAAGTCCATGCCCTACATCTCGTCCACCAGCATCGTCAGCGGCATGTCGGGGGTGTTCTCCGGCTTCATCCGCCAAGTCAACAGCGTCGGCGCCGAACATGGGGTCGATCCGCGCGACATCTTCTTTGAACTGGGCCGCCGCAACGCGGTTGCAGGGCAGGAAAGCCTGATCCTTGAAGTAGCCCTGGCTTTGAAGGCGAAACAATCGCAGTCGGAGGTGTCTCATGCCTGATCCAGTCGCACACGCCCTCCGGCAGGACTGCCTCGCATCGCTGCGGTTGCAGCCGCAACTCGCGCAGCGCCTGCAAGGGCACCGAATCGCCGTCATCGGCGGCACCGGTTTTGTTGGGACGTGGCTGGCGGAGACTGTGGCAACGCTGAACGACGAGTTGGATGGACGTGTGCGTCTGGATCTCTTGGGGCGTTCTGTGGGCGCCTGGAAGGCCGCGCATCCCCAACTGGCGTCGCGAGATGACGTGCACGTGAGCATGGCTGACGTGCGCTCGGCCTTTGAACTCGCGGGCGATACCACCCTGGTGCTGTACGCTGCAGGCGTTGCGGATCCTCGTGTGCATGCCTCTGATCCCTACCGCGTTCACGAGACGGCACTGCAAGGGATCAGTCACTCGCTGGCAGCCTCTGCGCGGCTGCAATCCCTGCAGCGCTTCTTGAACATCAGCTCAGGTCTGGTGGCGGGCAGCAGTGGAAAGGAAGGCGGGCAGAAGGAGCAGGACATCGATGTTCTCGACTTCACACGCGTTCACAACGTCTACGCAGAATCCCGCCGCGCCGCCGAAAATCTTGTCAGCCTCTACGCCAGCCAGTACCGCATCCCCGTCGCGACCGCACGTGCATTCACGTTCCTTGGAGCCTTCCAGCCCCTGGATGCGCCCTGGGCCTTGAACAACTTCGTTCGGGACGCTCTGTCCGGCAATGACATTCGGCTACACGGCGACGGTGCGACCCGCCGAAGCTATCTGTATGGCAGCGACGTCGCCGCCTGGCTTCTACGCATGCTGATCGATGCACAGGACGGTGTCGTCTACAACCTGGGGGGGGGCGAACCCCTGAGCCATGCCGATGCTGCGGCCATCGTTGCGGAACGCACGCTGCCCACGCCCCAACTGATCTACAAGAGCCAACCTGCGGCATCGGGTCGCCGTCATGATTTCTTCCCCGACCTCCAGCACGTCCAGGCGACGCTCGGGCTGCGCCAGGCTTTCACGAATACGCAGGCCATCGAACGATTGATGCACTGGCATGCGCAGGGTCTGGGAGTGATGCGCCGCCTGCGTCCGGAGAGCGCTTCCGCATGAGCGGCAATGCCCTGGGCAGTGACCACCGCCATGGCGAGGGTCCGCACATCTTCGTGACAGGGGGCACAGGCTTCTTCGGCAAAGCACTGCTGCGCCATTGGGCCGGAGGCACTGTGCCCGGGATGGTGGGGGCACGCATCACGCTGCTGTCCAGGGATCCTGCGCGTTTTCGCGCCGCGTGCGGGGACCTCCTCGCAACGCCCCCCGGCCACCTGGATGTACGCCTGGTCGCTGGAGACATTCAGCAGCCGGACAGCCTGCCCGTGGGCGATTACACGCATCTCCTGCATGCCGCTACCGATTCGACCGCCACGGCGACGCTCACCCCGTTGCAACGTTTCGACCAGATCGTCGCGGGCACCCGTCATGTGCTCGACCTGGCCGTACGTTGCGGAAAACCGCGCGTACTTCTGACCAGTTCGGGAGGGGTCTACGGCCCCCAACCGCCTGACATGGCCGCCGTGCCAGAAACCTATGCTGGCATGCCGGACCCGCTCCGCCCGGCCAACGCCTACAGCGTGGGCAAACGGGCGGCAGAACACCTCGCGGCGCTCTACCACGACGCCTACGGGCTGGACACCGTGGTGGCTCGCTGCTTCGCCTTCGTCGGACGCGATCTGCCGCTGGATGCGCACTACGCCATCGGCAACTTCATGGGCGATGCGCTCGCGGGCAGAGCGATTCTCGTGCAGGGGGACGGCACCCCTCTTCGCTCTTATCTCGATCAGCGCGACCTTGCCGAATGGCTTACGGTGCTGATGCTGCAGGGCCAGCCGCAGCGGGCCTACAACGTGGGATCTGACGAAGCCATCTCGATTCGGGATCTGGCCTCTCTCGTGGCGCGCCTGGCCGACACCGGTAGCGAGGTTCGCATACTTGGGCAGGCACCTGCGGGAGAGTCGGCCGGCCGCAACCGCTATGTTCCCGACATCGCCCTCGCCGCTGGGCTGGGCTTGCGCCCTCGGTACCGCCTCTGCGAGGCCATCCAGGAAGCCATGGCGCACTTGCGCCAGCGTATGGCGACATCAACCTCGACACCCTTTCGCGAGTGAGCCAGGACACCGTTTCCGTGACCATCAAGCCAAAGCCCAGCGGGCTGGAGCGCCTGCGCCATGCCGCCGGGCTGGACTTCCACATTCTCGTCACGGTCCTCTTCCGGGGCTGGTCCGTGCTGGCGGGCGGCAGCACGGCCCTGCTGATCCCTGCCTTCCTGAGCCCCTCGCAGCAGGGCTACTACTACACGTTCAATGCGGTCCTGGCGACGCAGATCTTCTTCGAACTTGGGCTCAACCATGTGTTGACCCAGCTCACGAGCCACGCCGCGGCGCACCTGCAGCGGAACACCACGGGTCTGTTCGAAGGCGAGCCGCGATGGCAGCGGGCCATCGTGTCGCTGCTCACGCTGTCGCGCCGCTGGAACGCCATCATGGCCAGCCTGTTCTTCCTGGTCCTCCTGGCCGGGGGCAGCTACTTCTTTGAGAAAAAAGGGACGCTGCCGATCCAGGAATGGCTGGCGATCTGGTCCGTGCTCATCCTGGCCGCCGCCTGCAATCTGGCCATGAGTGCCAGCCTCGCCGTCTGCGAAGGGCTTGGCGGGGTCGGCCAGGTGGCTCAACTTCGACTGCGGCAATCAATGGTCGGTTACGCCCTGCTATGGCTGCTGCTGCTTTGCGGGGCAGGCCTTTGGGCGGCGGCGGCCTTGCCGGTGGTCGCTGCCCTCATGACCGCGCGCTGGCTGTCGCGCCAGGCTCAGTTGCGCCATCTGCGCGAGACGGTCGCTGACACGCCCGTCCCTGCTGATTCACAGCGGGACACCTACCGCTGGAGCAAGGACGTTTTCCCGCTGCAGTGGCGGATTGCGCTGAGCTGGGCCAGTGGCTATTTCATCTTCAGTTTCCTCACGCCGGCGGTGTTCGCGCATCAGGGGCCGGTGGCCGCAGGGCGGCTGGGGCTGGCCATGACGATCTTCTCGTCCATCTCCACAGTCGGGATCAGTTGGATCTCCGCCAAGATCCCGGCGCTGTCCACCCACATCGCCCGCCATGAGCGGCAAGAACTGAATGCACTGTTTGACCGGCAAGCGATTCGGTCGATCGGTGTCACGGCCTTTAGCGTGGTGATCTTTGTCCTCGTAGCACAGGTCACTGGACACTTCGTGCCCAAAGTGCTCGAACGTTTGCCAGAGCTTTCGGCATTGCTCCTCCTGGCGCTGATCACCGTCGTCAACGCCGTCATCTTTGCCATGGCTGCCTACATGAGAGCTCACAAGGTGGAGCCATTGCTGGCGCAGTCGGTGGTCAGCGCCCTCTTGATCGGTTGCGGCGTCTACTGGGGGGCGCATCTCAGTCTGACGGCGACTGTTGGCGCCTATGCTGCCGTGACCGTCCTCGTCGCGCTCCCATGGTGCGCGCTGATTTACGCTGAATTTCGCCGAAGAAGCTCATGACCGTCCGACCTTTGCTCTCCATCTGCATTCCCACCTATCAGCGGGAAGGCTTCCTCCGTGAGTGTCTGGCCTCCATCGATGCGGCGGGGTTGATGGGCGACATCGAGGTCGTTGTGAGTGATAACGCGTCCACTGACCGCACCGTCGACGTACTGGAGGAGTACGCAGCGAAGCTGCCGCTGCGCTGGATCATCCAGGAGACCAACATCGGGGCGGACCGCAATTTCGACGCGGTCGTGGCGCTGGCTGGCGGCGAGTATTGCTGGCTGCTGGGCAGTGACGACGTTCTGGAACCCGACGCGGTCAGCAAGATGGTCGCAGCCCTGCGCTCCCAGACGCCCGACATCCTTCACTTCGGCTACGTGCAGACTGACATCACGCTCAAGCGTCTCTACACTGCAAGCCCACCGACAGGCCGGGTGGGCAGTTCGCCCGAGGCGTTGGCCGACTACTTCGGCAGCATGCCCAACCTGAGCCTGATGTTCACATTCATGTCGAGCTTCGCTTTCCGGCGTCGTCTCTGGATGGATCGCCGTGCCCAGGTCCAGGCATGGGTGGGCAGCTTCTACATCCACATGCTCACAATGCATGCAGCTCTGGCGGACGGTGCATCCCTCGTGGCCACCAGCGACTGCCTGGTGCTGGCGCGCGGCGGTAACCCCAATCCTTTCAACACGGTGCCAGGCCGATTCACCGCCCTGGACGCCACCACCATGAAGCGGCTGATCGTTGACATCTACAGCGACGCGCCCGTGATGTGGCGTGGCATCGGTCGCACCTTCCGCCGCACCTACACCACCAAGTCGCTCATCTACATTGCGGCCAATGGTGGACTGCACTACCTGCGGGACGTGATGGACCCCCTGCTCCGTCTGGGTTATTCGCCCCTGTTATTGAAATCACTGATCGCGCTGGAGCGTATGAAGCTGCTCGGCCTCGTGAAGCGTTCTCTCGACCTGCGCCGCGCGGCGCGGGCCAAAATTTCTCCGAAGGTTCTCTGACGTGAAAAAAGTGCTCATCGTCTTCGGTACCCGCCCGGAAGCCATCAAGATGGCACCCGTCGTGCGGGCTTTGCGCGGCCAACCGTGGCTGGACACCAAGGTGTGCGTCACCGCCCAGCACCGGGCCATGCTGGATCAGGTGCTGTCGCTGTTCGAGATCGTGCCTGATCATGACCTGAACTTGATGTCCAGCGCCCAATCGCTGGAGGGGATCTCCGCCCGCATCCTGGAATCACTGTCCAAGGTCCTGGATGACGAACGTCCGGATATCGTCCTCGTACATGGCGACACCACCACAACAGCCATGGCGTCATTGGCCTGCTTCTACAAGCGTATTCCGGTGGGTCACGTCGAAGCAGGCCTGCGGACCGGCAACCTCATGTCGCCCTGGCCAGAGGAACTGAACCGCCGTCTGAGCGGGCTGATTGCCCATCTCCACTTCGCTCCCACGCAAACCTCAGCCGGGAACCTGCTCGCGGAAAAAGTGGATCCGGCCACGGTGGACATCACCGGCAACACCGTCATCGACGCATTGCTGCAGGTCACCAACCGATTGAAGCAAGATGCCGCCCTGAGCGCGCCTCTGGACGAGCGCTTCAGCTTCTTGCGCAGCGACCGCAAACTGGTGCTGGTCACCGGCCATCGCCGGGAAAACTTCGGCGATGGCATGCGTGAGATCTGCGATGCGCTTCTGACACTGTCCGGCCGTGACGACGTCCAGATCGTCTATGCCGTGCACCTGAACCCCAATGTGAAGGGACCTGTGGAATCGACCTTGGGAGACCAGCCCAACATTCACCTGATTCCGCCCCAGGACTACTTGGCATTTGTCTACCTGATGATGCGCAGCCACATCATCCTGACGGACAGCGGAGGCATCCAGGAGGAAGCGCCTTCGCTCGGCAAACCGGTGCTGGTCATGCGCGACACCACCGAGCGTCCTGAGGCAGTCAGTGCAGGCACCGCGCGCCTGGTCGGCGCCAAGGCTGACGCCATCACTGCGGGCATCAGTCGCCTCCTTGACGAGCCGGGTGCCTATGAAGCCATGGCAACCGCCAGCAACCCCTACGGGGACGGCAGGGCCGCCGAGCGGATTACCCAGCGCATCCACCGGTTCCTGGGCGAGTCCGCATGAGCCAGCGCACGGGGGGGGACATCTGCGTTGTGGCCAGTTTTCCGTCCGAGGCCAATGCCAAGGACGGGATGATCCAGCGCGTTGCGCATATCGATGCGCTGATGAAGAACGTTCCGCGCATCTATCTGGACCTGTCATTCCGCCGTTTCACGCGCAAGGAGGTCCGTCAGGAGGGGCAGGCCCAGGTGTTCTGTTTGAACATCTTTGTCCACTTCTTCCAGATCTTGGGGATGCTGCGGCGAGCGCGCCTGGTGTATGTGCACTCAGCCTACAACGCGCTGCGCATCATGCCCTTCCCCACGCGTGCCACCGTGGTCTTCGACGCTCATGGTGTCGTGCCGGAAGAGCGTGAACTGGAAGGCCATCATCGATCGGCACGCATTCTGGCGAAGGCCGAACGATTCATTCTCCAGCGCTGCGACACGCTGGTCTGCGTCACCCGGTCCATGCTGAACCATTTCGGCCGAAAGCATGGTCACCGGATGGGTCGCGAGGAACTGGTGCTACCCATCCTGCCCCGCCTGGGCGACGGTGATGCGCCGGCTCAAGTCCTGGCGGCCAAGCGGCGACCGGGATCAGTCATCTATGCAGGGGGGATGCAGGCTTGGCAGAACGTCGACAAGATGGTGGATGCCGCCGCACGCCAGCCCAGCCTGCACTACACCTTTCTGACCGGTGACATTGAGCGTTTCAATGCCCGCCTCAAGGCCAGCGCGGTGCGGCAGTTCGATTGCAAATCCGTCGCTCCCGCCGAGGTCAAGGACCATTACCTGGCCCACCAATACGGCTTCGTGCTGCGAGAGGCCGACTTGGTCAACGCGGTTGCCTGTCCGACCAAGCTGGTGGAATACCTGTACTGGGGTGTCCTGCCCATCGTGATCACACCGAACATCGGTGACTTCGACGGCAAACACATGCAATGCGTGACGCTCGAACAGTTCCTCCAGGGACAATTGCCGGATGCCGCTACGGCGGACGCCATGCGCCGGCACAACCAGGCCACCTCGGCGGCTCTGATTGAAGCAGCCCGCAGCCATGAAGAGCGCCTGCAGCAACGTCTGCTGGGCACGCACTGAGTACGGTCCACATCACCAGAACCATGAGCAAGATCGACGCCGTCACCATCGTTGCCTGTTGCTACCGCATCCCTGCCCAGGACATGATGGCCCGCGTCCAGAAGCTCCTGGGCGATCGATCGGCAACCGTCACCGGATGGGTAGTGTCCGCCCTGCAGAAGGGAGTAGCCGATCTGGGACAGGGCTGGACCGCCTTGCCCTCGGACAACGTGGACTTCGACTTTTCGGCGTATTTTGCTGGGGCACAGGCCGCGCTCGACCGAGGCCTCGGCACTGGTCCCGTGCTGTTCCTGAACGACACGCTGTTCACCGACCATGCCGCGCAGGCCCATTTCCAGGCCATCTGGCGCCAACTCGGATTGATTGCAGACATCGAACTTCCTGCCATCGCAGGGAAGGCCGACCCCTACACCACAGTCTGTCTTCAGAATCCTTGGAGTGGGCTGGGCGTGTACATGACAACCTTCTGCTTCATCCTCAACGCACCGGCTTTGCCTGTGCTGCTGGAATTGCGAAGTCTGGCCGAGCAGGATGGCGTGACCCACGCGAACAATATTGACTCTCCGGAGTGGGGGCAACAGCTCCCCCCCGCCTTCCGTCAGTTCCTCAAGGCCGCGCTGGTCTACCCCCGATCTCCATATCTGTGGTACCGGTTACGCGGTGGCAGCTATTCTTCTGCCCAGTTGCGCAGCAAGGCGCGCTGCATCTACTTTGAGCACCGGCTTTCCGGGGCCATTGGTCGCGCGGGTTGCCTGCTGCCAGCCAATGCCGGCCCCCGCTGGACGCTTTTCCTGAAGTTTCACGAGACCCTGTTCCGCTTGCGCAAGCGGCTGGGACTGCATGCAGGGCCGCGCTGATGATCGCCACGATGCCGCTCTCCATTCAGCGGGACCGTTTCGGCCCGCGCATGCTGTGGTTGGCCGCCGCCATGCTGGCCGGCTCGGCCTACTCCACCCTTGACTACGCCGTGACCGGCTCGGGCGACGGCCTGACACACGCCCTGCTGTGGGCCCTCATCGCCGTCATGGGCGTCATCGCGGCAAACACCCGCTCAGCCTATCGCTTTCTCTTTTCCTGCGCATTCTGGGTCACGGTGGAATTCCTCTTCTACATCGTGCTGAAGACCTTCGCGCTCGATGATGACGTGGAGCTCGGGCCCCTGAACATGGCACTTCTCGTGTCACTGCTGTTTCTGGTGGGGTACGTCATTGGCCAATGGATCTGGCCGACACGCGCCATCCTGCGCTTAGCGCCGGAACAGAAGACCGATGAACCGCCAAAGGCCCTGTACTGGTGGCTCACCGTGTCCTTCATAGGCTTCAAACTGATGTTTTGGGTGCTGATGATGGCCGTGGGTGGCGGAGACACCGCGCTGGAGGTGGCACAGGCCACACAGAATGGCGGCGCAGCCTACCTATTCAAGATCCCTACGCTGGCGCAGGCCAGCTACTTCCTGATTCTGCTGTTTGCCTACAAGCATGGCCTGTATCGCCGCACTGCCGTGTTGATGACCCTATGGCTGATCGCTGATGGTGTCCTCGGTGCTGCTCGATACGCGCTGGTGACCACGATCCTGATCAACCTGCTGCTGTGCCACCTGTACGTGCGGCCCATTCGCCTGCTCTACCTGATCCTTCTGACCCCGATTTTGGTGTTTGTGATTACCTTCTTCGGATACGTTCGCAACATCGCGGTGGGTGACGCCGGGGTGTATTTGGAGGCCATGACCACCTTCTTGGACGAGCGGGAACTGATGTTCAAACTGTTCATGGCCCGGCTAGATATGCTGCCGCAAATGGCCGAAGCGTTTCGTCTGGACCAGTTGCATCAGCTGAAGAACGAGGGGGGCATGTCCTACGTCTATGCGTTCCTTCATGCGATCCCACGCGGCATCTGGCCCGGCAAACCACCGCTCACGGCAGCTTACGTCACTGAACAAACGAATCCCTTTGTATTTGCGGACGGCGTCAACATCTATCCGTCCATCATGCTGGAAGGCTACATCAACCTGTTATGGCCAGGCGCCCTGCTGATCGGAGTGGTCATTGCCAAGTTTTCAGATCTTTATGAAAAGGCGCTTCTGCAAGGCTCGCTCCGCGCGCAGGCGTTCGCATTGATGGCTTTTTCCTTCCCCATGGCGCTGATCAACGAAGGGATGCACAGCAACATCTTCGGTTCACTGATCTACCTCTTCGCCATCTATGCGTTGTGGTTGATGATCACCCGCTCCGTTCTTGGACGTCGCTCTTCCGCGCGTCTTGCCCGCCCCTGACGGACGCTCACCGAGCTTTCATGTCTTCGCTTTTCATCAACGGCAAATATCTCGCTCAGCCCATCACCGGCGTGCAGCGTTACGCCCTGCAGATCCTCGAGGCAGTGGACACGCTGCTGGCCGACGGCCAGTGGACGCCTCGGATTCCCTTCGTGCTGTTGGCACCATCCAACCGAGTGCAGGCGCTACCGCGATTCCGTTCGATCAAGATCCAGGAAGTTCCCTCCGGCCGCCTGCATGCCTGGGAGCAGATCCGCCTGCCCATGGCCTCGCTGGGGTCTCCCCTTCTGAATCTCTCCGGCAGCGCACCCCTGTTCAAACTGGGGCAGATCTGTACGTTTCACGACACCGCTGTTTTTGACTTTCCAGGTGCCTACAGCAAGGCCTTCACCCGTTGGTATCGGCTGCTGTTCAAGGTGCAGGGCAAGCTCAGCCGTCGGTTGCTCACGGTCTCCGAGTTTTCCAAGGGCCGTCTGGCTGAGCACCTGCGTATTTCGCTGGACAAGATCGGTGTCGTGCACGGAGCCGCCGACCATATGGCAACGCAGCAGCCCGACGAAAACGTGCTGTCCAAACTGGACGTGGTGAGCGGGAAATACCTGCTGGCGGTGGGCAGTGCCAATCCGACGAAAAACTTCGGGCCCCTGGTCGACGCATTTGCAAGCCTGCCGGACGCGGATGCGAAGCTTGTCGTGGTGGGAGGGAGTAATTCCGCGGTGTTTTCCTCTGCCGCAGGCAAAACGCGAGAGGACAAGCGCATCGTTCGCGCCGGCCGCTTGACGGATGGGGAACTCAAGGCGCTCTATACCCATGCAAGGGCCTATGTGTTCCCCTCGGTCTATGAGGGTTTCGGCCTTCCGCCGATCGAGGCCATGCTCTGCGAATGCCCTGTGATCGCGGCTAATGCCGCCTCCATTCCCGAGATCTGCGGCCCGGCCGCCGCCTATTTCGATCCCTGGTCCCCCGACTCGATGCGCGAGGCCATGAGCCGCGCGCTGCGAGACGACGACTGGCTGAACGCCCTGCGGGTCGCCGGACGTGAACGAGCCAAACTCTACACCTGGCACCAAGCGGCGACCGGCCTGCTGCAGCATTTGGCACTGCTCGGCTTCGTGACGCGCAGGACCTGATCGCCTCGGGACTCGCTCCTTGCCGCCCATGCCGCGGTCAAGTCCCGGTCTTCATACCGACCAACAGCCTCTGACATGCCTTCACATCAAAAGAGCAGCCTGCAGCTGACTAAGTTCTATCCCCCCATCAATGGCGGCATCGAGACCGCTGTGCGGGACATCGCAGAGGGGCTGGCGGCGCGCCGTTGGCAGGTGGAGATCCTGTGTGCGAATGTCAAACGGGAGACGGTGGTCGAACCTGGCGTCATCCCGGTCACGCGTGTGTCGTCATTTGGGCAGGTAGCCTCCACGTCGATGACACCGTCGCTGATCCCGTGGCTTCGCCGCCGCCAACGCGAGCACGACATTGTCCATGTCCACTTGCCCAACCCGATGGCCAATCTGGCAATCTGGCTGACCCGGCCGTCCGCCAAACTGGTCATCCACTGGCACAGCGACATCGTCAAACAGAAGCAACTCCTGAAGATCTACGCGCCGCTGCAGAACTGGCTGCTGCGCCGGGCGGACGCCATTATTGCAACGTCCCCACCCTACGCCGAGACCTCCCCCTGGCTGCAGGCCTTCCGCGAGAAGGTTCACTTTGTGCCGCTGTGTGTGCAGGACGCCAGCACCTCGGCAACGGCCCTGCAACGACACGCCCAGGCACAGGCCCTGCGCGCGCGCTACCCCGGCAAGAAGATTGTGTTTGCCCTCGGGCGCATGACTTACTACAAGGGTTTCAACGTGCTGATCGAAGCCGCTCGCGAGTTGGGTGACGACACCGTTGTGCTGATCGGCGGCGGTGGCGAATTGCTGGACTCCTTGCATAACCAAGTGGCCGCTGCCGGCCTGCAGGAACGCGTTCATCTGATCGGCCGCGTGGCGGATGCGGAACTTCCATCCTATTACGAGGCTGCAGACATTTTCTGCCTGCCATCCCTGATGCGTTCAGAGGCCTTCGGTCTGGTGATGCTGGAAGCCATGTCCTTCGCACGCCCGGTCGTGGCCACCCGAATCGTCGGGTCCGGGGTTCCATGGGTCAACGTAGACGGCGAAACCGGCTTGAACGCGGAGCCGGGGGATCCAGTTTCCCTCTGCACCGCGCTGCGCCGCCTGCTGGACGATCCCGTGCTGGCACAGAAGCTGGGGGAGGGGGGACGCAAGCGCTATGAGACCCACTTTACGATTGAAAAAATGACGGACGCATTGCTTGGTGTCTACGACCACATCGGGGTGAGCGTGAATCTCTGAGCAACGCAACGCTCGTTGCAAGCACTCATCAGTCCCACTGGCAAAGGCTCACGGCTAGCGCCTACTGTCCGTACTCGCCTGGGCGCCTCGATACTCCGGCACAAACCTCCGCAGTCCCGCAACGATCTCCTCCCTCGACCAATCGCGACTCCCCCCCGCCTCCCTCACCCACTCCACCACCGCCCCATCCGCCGCCAGATCCCCCAATCGCGCAATCCTCACCCTCGACACCTTCGTCGGCAGTGTCGTATCCGCATCCGCGATCAGCTCCTCATAGAGCTTTTCCCCCGGCCGCAGCCCGGTGAACCGGATCCCGATCTCCTGCTCACTCCGCCCCGCCAGCCGGATCATGTCCCGCGCTAGGTCCACGATCTTCACCGGATCGCCCATGTCCAGCACCATCACCTGCCCGGACTCCCCGATGGCCGCCGCCTGCAGCACCAGCCGCGCCGCCTCCGGAATCGTCATGAAGTAGCGAATGATGTCCGGATGGGTCACCGTCACCGGCCCGCCCTTGGCGATCTGTTCCTTGAACTTGGGAATCACGCTGCCGCTGGACCCCAGCACATTGCCAAACCGCACCGCCATGAACTTGGTGGCATGTCCCTGCGCCGCCATGTGGCTGATCACCAGCTCGGCCGCCCGCTTGGTCGCCCCCATCACATTGGTCGGGTTCACCGCCTTGTCGGTGCTGATCAGCACAAACCGCTCCGCCCCCGCTTCTGCCGCCGCCAGACACGCGTGATACGTGCCCAGCGTGTTGTTGCGCAGCGCGGCCCAGGCGTTCTCTTCCTCCATCAGCGGCACATGCTTGTAGGCCGCCGCATGGAACACCACCTGCGGCCGCTGCTTCTGCATCACGAAGCTCAGATGCGGCAGGTCCTTTACATCCCCGATCAGCCGCACCAGCGGCAGATGCGGGAACTTCTCGCTCAGCTCCTGCTCGATCGAATAGAGCGCAAACTCGCTCAGCTCCAGCAGCACCAGCCGTGACGGCCCATACCGCGCCACCTGACGGCAGAGCTCCGAGCCAATCGAGCCACCCGCACCGGTGATCAGCACCGTCTTGCCGCTGATGCATTCGCTGATGCCGTTCTCGTCCAGTTGCACCGGCTCCCGGCCCAGCAGGTCCTCCGGTTCAATGTCCCGCACCTGATTCACCGCGCGCCCAGCCAGCAGTTCCTCGCTGCTGGGCACCGTCAGCACCGGCAGGGCCGTCTGGCCGGCCAGTGCCAAGGCACGGCGTCGCTGCACCGCGCTGGCCGCCGGCATCGCCACGATGACATGGGTGATGCCATGCAGCGCCGCAAACCGCGTCGCCTCCTGCAAGGGGCCCAGCACCGGCACGCCGCCAACGCGCGCACCGCGCTTCTCGGGGGCATCGTCCAGATAACCGACCACCACCCATCCCGCCTGATGCTGGATGCCCGCCACCAACAGTCGGCCCGCATCACCGGCGCCCATCACCAGCGCCCGGCGCTGCTCGTGCGCACTGCCGCTGATGCGGCTGCGCATATGTTCATAGAGCATGCGGTAGCCCATGCGCATCATGGCCAGCGCCATCAGCGTGAAGACCGGATGCAGCGCCAGCACGGCGCGTGGCACGGCCGTCAGTTGCGCCATCAGCACGACCACCGCGCCGATCAGGCCGGCCATCACACACACCGCCGCCAGGCGCTTGACCTCGCCAAAGCCCGAGAACCGCCACATGCCCTTGGGCACCCGCAGCAGCCACAGCAGCAACCCATACACCGCCACCACGCCCAGCATCACCCAGCCGTCATACCCGGGCCGGGCGCTGAACCAGCGCTCGAAGCCCAGCCGGAAGAGATAGGTGGCCTGCCACGCCAGCGCCACCGCCAGCATGTCCAGGCCCAGGGCCAGGGTCTCGCGATAAGGGCGGATGCGCGTCAGGAAAGCATCCAGGGACAACCAGTTCATCGTCAGCACTCTCGTCTCGAGGCGATGGGGGCAGCGGCGGTCAGGCCGCACGCCGCAAGGGACACGCAAGGGGCGACCGGCGCGTCAGGACCTGCCGGATTCATCGGCGCAGCACGCCCAGCGTGGCCACGATCAGTCGCACATCGTTCACCAGGCTGGCCTGGCGCACATACTCAGCCGCCAGCCGCAGCTTGGCCGGCATTACGACTTCCACATACTCCCGCTCAGGGTCTGCCGCGCGGGCCAGCAACTCGCTCTCGTTGCGAAAACTCAGCGACGCCGGATCGGTGATGCCCGGCCGCACCGACAGCACCACCTCCCGCAGCTCGGCCGGATACATCGCCACATAGCGCGGGACTTCCGGACGCGGCCCCACCAGGCTCATCGCGCCCCGCAGCACATCCCACAGCTGCGGCAGTTCATCCAGCTTGCTGGCGCGCAGGAACTGACCGCTGCGGGTGATGCGCGGGTCCGCGCCAATGGTGATCTGTGGCCCCAGCGAGGGCGCATCCACCCGCATGGTGCGGAACTTGTGGATGTGGAAGGTCCGCCCGAATCGGCCCACCCGCTCCTGACGGAACATCACCGGCCCCGGTGAATCCAGCTTGATCCACACGGCCACCGCCAGCAGGACCGGGCTGAGCAGCAGCAGGCCCAGGCCGGAACAGATCAGGTCGAACAGTCGTTTTGCCATGCCGCTGGAGGCCTCAGGCCGCGCCCAGGCTCTGGCGCACCGCGGCGATGACCCGCTCCACATCGGCATCCGTCATGGCCGTGTAGAGCGGAATCGTCACGGTCCGTTCGTAGGCCTTCTGCGAATGCGGGAACATCTCGGCGGTCAGGCCGTACCGCTCGCGCCAGTAGGGATGCTGGTGCAGCGGCACGTAATGCACGCTGCAGCCGATGCCCAGGGCAAACATGCGTTCGATGAATTCATCGCGGGTGATATCCGCCTCGTCCGACAGGCGCAGCACGAACAGGTGCCAGCTGTGGGTGTCGCCTTCCACCGGCTGCGGCGGCAGGATCAGCGGCAGGTCGGCCAGCGCCTCGAAGTAGCGCTGCGCGATCTGCTCACGGCGCTGCTGGAAGGCTGGCAGCCGCTTGAGCTGATGCAGGCCCAGCGCCGCGGCGATGTCGGTCAGGTTGTATTTGAAGCCGGGGGCCACGATCTCGTAATACCAGCTCGGCACCTTGGCGGTGAAGCGGTCGAAGGCATCGCGGTTGATGCCGTGCAGCCGCATCACCCGCGCGCGCTTGGCCAGCTCCGCATCGCGCGTCACCAGCATGCCGCCCTCGCCGGTGGTCATGGTCTTGTTCGCATAGAAGCTGAACACCGCAGCATTGCTGCCCATGGTGCCGATCAGCTCCTTCTCCAGCGTCGTGGGCAGCGCATGGGCGGCGTCTTCCACCACCTTCAGTCCGTGCTTGCGGGCAATGTCCAGCACCGACAGCATGTCCACCGCCAGGCCCGCATAGTGCACCGGGATGATGGCCTTGGTGCGGGGCGTGATGGCCGCCTCGATCTGGTCGATGGCGATGTTCAGGGTCTTGGGGTCGATGTCCACCAGCACCACGTCCGCACCCATATAACGCACCACCTCGGCAGTGGCGGTGAAGGTGTGGGTGGTGGTGATCACCTCATCACCAGGGCCGATGCCCAGGGCCTCCAGCGCCAGGTGCAGACCGGCGGTGGCGGAATTCACCGCCACGCATTCAATCTGCGGCTCCCCGAGGAATTCAGCAAACGCCTGCTCGAAGCGCTTGGCCTTGGGGCCGGTGGTCACCCAGCCGCTGCGCAGGGTGTCCACCACCTCGGCAATTTCTTCCTCGCCGATCTCGGGCAGTGCAAAGGGCAGGAAGGGGAGTTTCTCAGTCATGGTTGGAATCGGTCTTGGAGGCAGTCAGGCCGTCGGAATGGCGGGTTTTTCGATGAGGGCCAGGACGTGGGTTCGCAGCAGCGGCAACAGGTTGAGCAGGCGGTAAGCGGACGGATGCAGCCGGCAGACCGCACGCGCGAGCGGCGGTACCAGCGTCACCCGGCGGATGGTGGCCTGCCCTTCGGGAAACAGCGCGCGCATCCGCCGCACCGGCACCCCCCGGACATCCGGATTGCGGGGATTGTCGACGATGAAGTCATACCAGAGCACCGCCCCACCCGGCCGGACCCAGCGCCACATGGCCTGGGCCAGCCGCTGCTGCAGGGCGTCGTCCAAAATGGAGGAGAACACGGTGGACTGCATCACCAGATGCTGGCTGGCCGGCTCGATCTCCGCCTGTGACGCATCCCCGGCCAGCAGGCGCACGGCGGCGGGCAATGTGGACCGGGCGGCGTCAAAACGTTCCGGCAGCAATTCAATGCCGGTCAGATGCTCCGGCCGCAGTCCGATGCGCAGCATGTCCATCAGGTTGCCGCCGGCCCCGCAGCCGACTTCGGTCAGGCGCCAGTCGGCGACCGGGCCCAGCCGGTCGGCCCGCGCCGCCAGCAGGCGCAGTTGCTGTGCCTGGCGTTCGTGCAGCATCTGCCAGACCTCCGGTCGCAGCAGGCTGTAGCGTTCAAGCCCGCCCAGACGCTCTTCGCGCCGGGCATACCGCTGGGCAATGGCCTGGAGTTCCTGATCCTGGGGCATGGTGAGGCGGCGATCAAGCGGGTTCGGAGAGGGCGGAGAGGACTACAAAGACGACAAGGACGACCCGACGCGGGCAGTGCGGCGCGAACCTCAGGCCACCGCGGCCCTCAGCCCGACACCGCCTCGATGAACCGCTGCGCCAGCACCGGATAGGTGTGGTGCTTCATCACGAAATCGCGTCCGTTGCGGCCCATGATCTCACGCTGCGCGGGCGACAGGCTGGCCAACTGGCGCAGGCCGTCGGCCACCGCCGCCGGATCCTGGGGCGGCACGGTCAGGCCTGCGCCGGCCTCGGCCACCGGGTCATTGCCGGCCTCCACCGAATGCAGCACCGGGCGCTGCGCCATCATGTAGTCCATCAGCTTGTTGGGTGCGATGCCGAAGCGGTAGATGGGTGTGCGCTGCCAGCCGATGTAGGCAATGTCAAAGCCCTGCAGCAGCGTCGGAATCTGAGCCTTGGGCACCGGTGGGAACAGCGTGACATGGCTCAGGCCCTCCTCACGCACCCGGGCTTCCAGGCGTTCGCGTTCATGGCCGCCGCCCACCAGCACAAAGGCCATCGGGCTGTCCTTGAGCAGCTTGGCCGCATCCAGCAGCACATCCAGTGCATTGGGCTGGCCCATGGAGCCTGCATACCCCACCACCGTGCGGCCGGCTGCCCGCTGGGTGGCCAGATGCGCCTGGATGGCCGCATCCAGCGGCTCGCCGCGCCCCTGCCATTCATCCAGCGTGATGCCGTTGGGGACGATGTGCAGCTTCTTCAGGTCCAGGCCGTGCGCCGCCATGTGCTGATGCACCTTCGGCAGCATGGACACGACCACGTCCGCATCCCGGTAGGCATCGTTCTCCGCCTTCTGGCAGAGCATGGCGAACGGATGCCGCGGCGACATGCCGGACAGCTCGATCGGCGACAGCGGCCACAGGTCGTGCACCTCGTAGACCAGCTTGGCCTGAGCCAGCCGGGCCACGCGTCGTGCCACCCAGACGTCCATCGGATAGGTGCTGGACGCGATCACCACATCGGGTTCGAATTCGCGGGCCAGGATGTCCGCATCCTTCCAGACCTGGCGGCAGAAGGACCAGATGTTCTTCACCCGGCCGAAGCCGTTGCCCTGGTACTCGGGCGTGTCGTAGAAGTGGTAGGAGACGCCGCTGAGCTGCGCGCTGCCCGGGTCCGGCTGCAGGTTGCGCACATGGGAGTAGGACGCGCCCAGGATCAGCACCTGATGCCCCGCCCTCACCCACTCGCGGGCCAGGTAGAAGGGGCGAAATTCCATGCCGTGCTTGGGCGACCCGGCGTAATGATTGATGAGGAGCAGCTTCATAGGGCGTTGAGTCGTGCCACGAAGCGCTTCACCGCCGGGCCGAAGAGGGCGTTGTGCGCCACCCAGGCCCGGTTGGCCGCGCCCATCGCATCGATGTGGGCATCACCCGCCAGGGCGGACAGACGGGCCGGCAGGCTCGTCAGCTCGTCCCGGTCGGACAGGATCAGGCCGTGGCGGCCCTCGCCCAGCAACTCGTGGTTGGCAGGCAGGTCGGACAGCACCGGCAGACATTCGTGGGCCATGGCCTCGATCACCGAGACCGAGACCGAATCACTCTCCGGCAGGCTCAGGAACCAACGGGCGTGGGCATAGTGGCGGCCCTGGGCGACGGCATCGAGCCGGCCCAAGAATTCGATGCGCTCCGACAGCCCCAGACTGCGCACCTGGTCCTGCAGGGCCGCGCGCAGCGAGCCGTCATTGGCCACCAGCAGGCGGGCGGACGGCTGCTGCGCCGCCACCGCCGCAAAAGCCTCGATGACGCGCTGCGGCCGATAGATGGGCTCGAGGCCGCGGTTGGCATAGAACAGCCACGGCTGCTTGCGCACGTTCTGCTTGGGCAAGGCTTCCAGCCCGAAGGGAAAGGTCATGACCTCGCCCGCGCCCAGCTCGCGCATGCGCTGCGCCATGTGCTCGGAATCGGAGGTGGTCAGGGTGCAGGCCTGCAGCACCTGGCGTGTCAGCCATCGGTAGCCCCAGCCCTGGTTGGGCGTGACCAGGATGTCGCTGCCCCAGGCCGAGCCGACGATACGCGCGCGCAGCCGCCAGCCCTTGCGGGCAGCCCAGGCCAGCGTGCCGTGGGAGGTGAGGTAGTGCGGATGCAGCCAGTCGGCATCGACCTTCGCCAGCCACTGACCCAGACGGGGCAGCTGCTTGATGACGGCCAGGTTGCCACCGCCGTGGTCCGGGCGTGTGTCCAGCGCCAGACGCCGGTCTTCCGGAATCAGGAAGCTGAACTCGGGCGCAAAGCCGCGAGTCGAGGCGGCCCAGAGCTCCACCTGGTCCACCAGGGCACGGGCCCACTTCAAGAGATGCGGACTCTCTCCGTCACCGATCAGGACAAGTCTCATGGGGCGTCGGGCGAAGTGGCAGAGGGTGCGGGCGCCGTAGTCGGCGCGGCAGTCGGCGCGGCCGCGGCGGCGGTCGATGCCGGCGTGTTCGCGTTCGCATTCGCCGCCAGCAGGCTGGCCGGATCCGCGCCGGCCCAGTCCTGATAAAGCGGCAGCAGCTCCGGATGCTCGCGCAGCAGGCGCTCATCCATGCGGCGGGTGTCCCCCACCACCTTGGCGGGCTGGCCGGCCAGGATGGCGAAGTCCGGATGTTCCCCACTCACCAGGCTGTAGGCCGACACGATGGAGCCGCGGCCCAGCGTCGTGCCGGGCAAGAGCGTTGCATGGGCGCCGACGAAGCAGAAGTCACCGATGCGCACCGGGGCGGTGAAGTAGGCTTTTTTCTCCGGCGTGCGGACGTAGTCCCGCCCGTACAGCCGGATGGCGGCATGGCTGGAGTGGGTGAAGATGCCGGTGAAGAAACCGATCTGGCAGCCCTCGCCGATGCGCAGGCCGTAGGTCGCATCCAGCACGCTGAAGTGGCCGATGAAGACATGGTCGCCCACGTCCAGCCGCTCACGGGCAAAGACCACGGTGGTGTTGCTGATGCGGGTGTTCGGCAGCCAGGTGCCGTCCCCGCGCACGAAGCCGCCCACCATGCGGGTGCCCCACAGTCGGGAGACCAGCATCTTGACCGGCTGCCAGAGCCTTCGTCGCAGGCTTGCTTTCATGTGGCGAAAAGTCCGTCCTTGTGTTTCCAGTGCGCCAGCGACCAGAAGTAATAACCGAAGTACAGCGCCATCGTGGCCGACACGCCCCAGGCCGCGCCGATCAGGCCGCCCTGCATCAGGCCGATTCCAAGACCCGCCACAAAGGCCACCTGCCCCACCAGCGCCAGGCGCAGGGCCCAGCCCTGGGCCTGCCAGGCCATGGTGGTGACCGACAGCGGCGAGGCGATGAAATGCACCGCCACATACGGAGCCAGCGCCCGCGCCAGTTCGCCGGCATCCTGCCAGCGTTCACCAAAGGCCCATGAGAACAGCGACGGGCCCCAGACGGTCAGCACCGCCGCCAGCGGCACGGCAAAGGCGGCCAGCGCCGCCATGGCCTGACGCACCAGGCGCAGCGCTTCCTCCGGCGACCGGGCGGCCACCAGCCGCGGATACAGCGTCTGCGACAGCGCCCCGCCCACCAGGCCGGCCGGCGCCTTCAAATAACGCATGGCCAGGGCCCAGTAGCCGGCGGAGGCATCACCGGCCAGGGACGCCAGCAGCAGCAGGGCTACGCTGTCCTGCAGCGCTCCGGCGAAGGCGTGCGGCGTGTTGAGCAGCGGGAAGTCCTTGTGGCGGCGGGCCATGTCGGCAAGACCGGCCCGGTCCAGCGACACGAGCGAGCGCCAGCCGTTCACCGGTCGGGCCACGGTGGCCAACCACAAGGCCGCAGCCAGCGCCGCCAGGATCGGGCCCAGCAGCAGCCCCACCGCGCCAAATGCCGCCAGACCCAGGGCCACCTGCAGCAGCGCGGCGCCACCATATTGAACCAGCCGTGCCGCCGCCAGCGCACCAAAGGCGCTGGCACGGGTGGCCCACATCGTCATTGCCTGCGCCAGTGCGCCGGACAGCACCGCCAGGCCCAGCCACAGCGCCAGATCCAGCTCCTGCCAGGTGGCCCAGGCCCAGCCGATCAGGGCGCTGGCCAGGGTGACGGCCAGCAGCACCCGCAGGCACAGTCCCATCAGGCGCGACGCCTGGCCACTGTCCTTCTCCAGAGGCAACGCAAATTCATAACGGGCGCAGCCCACCACCGCCACATTGGTCGCCACCGTCCACACCAGGCTGAAATGGCCGAACTCGATCGGCGAATACAGCCGCGTGATCCACGGCCCGAGCAGCAGCGGCAACAGCTGCGCCAGGACGCCGCCGGCCAGCAGGGTCAGCGTGGCACGCAGCATGGGATCAGGCGGTTCGCACGGGGGCGCCCAGAGCCTGGCGCAGGGCCGCGATGACCTGGTCCTGCTGGGCCTCGGTCAGGTCGGGGCTCATTGGCAGGCTCATCACCCGTTCAGCCGCCGATTCGGCATGCGGCAGCGGCGCCGGCACCCGGCAACGGTCGGCATAGGCCGTCTGGCGGTGCAGCGGACGGGGATAGTGGATGGCCGTGGGAATGCCGGCCGCCTTGAGCTGCTGGATCACCGCATCGCGATCCTCGACCTGCACGGTGAACTGGGCCCAGACGCAGTCCCGGTCCGGCCGCACGGCCAGCCGTTGTAGCGGCAGGTCGGCCAGCAGCTGCTGATACCGGTCGCCCAGCCTCAGGCGCTGCTGCACTTCCCAGTCGAAGCGCTCCAGCTTGCCCAGCACCACGGCGCACTGCAGCGTGTCCATGCGTCCGCCCACGCCCACGCGGGTGTGGGTGTAGCGCTGGCTCTGACCGTGCACCCGGATCTCGCGGGCGGCCTGGGCCAGGTGGTCGTCGTTCGTGAACAGCGCACCGCCGTCCCCGTAACAGCCCAGCGGCTTGCTGGGGAAGAAACTGGTGGCGCCCCAGGTGGAGAGGCCGCAGGAGCGGCGCACTGGCGGCTGTGTGGATGGGTGTGCGGAGGCATCTGCCGGCACAGTGCCGCGATAGCTGGCGCCAAAGCTCTGCGCCGCATCCTCGATCACCGGAATTTGGCCGTGGCGCGCCGCAATCGCGTTGATCGCGTCCATGTCCGCCACCTGCCCATAGAGGCTGACCGGCATGATGGCCCGGGTGCGCGGGGTGATGGCCGCCTCGATCAGGCGGGCGTCCAGGTTGCAGGTGTCGGGTTCGATGTCCACGAACACCGGCACGCCACCCAGCAGCACGATCACCTCAGCGGTGGCGGCGAAGGTGAAGGGGCTGGTGATGACTTCGTCGCCGGGCTGCAGGTCCAGCGCCATCAGCGCGATCAGCAGCGCCTCGGTGCCGCTGGCCACGGTGATGCAGTGCTTCACGCCCACGTAGGCCGCGAGCTTGTGCTCCAGCTCCTGCACCTCCGGCCCCATGATGTACTGGCCATGGTCCAGCACCGCCTGGATGCGGGCGTCGATGGAGGGCTTGAGCGCGGCGTACTGCGACTTGAGATCGATGAAGGGAAGGCTCATGCCCGGGGCTCCAACGGCTGCACCCGATGCAGGCCGTCCTTGTTGAGTTCATACACCTCGCCGCTGCCGGGGCAGGTGGCACGGCCTTCGCCGGACACCGGGAGGTCGAGTTTCTCGCCGTGGTGGCTCATCCAGCCGATCTGGCGGGCGGGCACACCCACCATCAGCGCATGGGGCGGCACATCGCCCTTGACCACCGCGCCGGCTCCCACAAACGCATACTCACCGATGGTGGCGCCGCAGACGATGGTGCAGTTGGCCCCCAGCGTCGCGCCGCGGCGCACCAGCGTGCGCCGGTATTCGTTCTTGCGCGGCACGGCCGAGCGCGGGTTGTAGACATTGGTGAAGACCATGGACGGGCCGCAGAAGACATCGTCCTCCAGCGTCACCGCGTCGTAGACCGACACGTTGTTCTGGATCTTCACATTGCGGCCGATGCTCACGTCATTGCCGACAAACACGCCCTGCCCCAGCGAGCAGTCCGCGCCGATGCGGGCCCCGCCGCACACATGGCTGAAATGCCAGACCTTGGTGTTCTCGCCGATCTGCGCGCCGTCGTCCACCACGGCCGATTCATGCTTCCAGAAGCTCATGGCTCAGAACACCAGCGGCAGGCCGACACGCTGGCCGTCGCGGGCGCTGCGGTAGCAGGCAATCAGCAGCTCCAGCGAACGCAGGCCTTCATAGCCGTCCACCTGGGCATGGGCTTCGCCGCGCAGGGTCTGGATGACGTTGTCGTAGTAGGCGGCATGACCGAAGCCATAGACACTGGTGGTTTCGTAGCTGGCGTTTTTCACCAGCTCGTCGTCGGCATGCGGCGTGTCGAAGGCCCAGTGCTCGATCTTGTTGACCGCCGTGCCGCCGATCTTGACGGTGCCCTTCTCACCCAGGATGGTGATCGAGCCTTCCAGGTTCTGCGGATAGGTCAGCATGGTGACGTTGATGCTGGCCAGGCCACCGTGGCGCAGGCGCAGGCTCATCACGCCGGTGTCCTCGGCTTCGATGTCACGGGCGAGCGTGCCGGTGTAGGCATGCACGTTGTCCACCGGGCCGACCAGCCAGTCCAGCAGGTCCACATAGTGGCTGGCCTGGTTCATGAAGGCGCCGCCGTCCATGTCCCAGCGGCCGCGCCAGCGGGCGGCATCGTAATAGCTCTGCGGGCGGGTCCAGAACACATTGACGGTGCTCATGAAGATGCGACCGAACCGGCCCTGGTCCAGCGCTTTTTTCACCAGTTGCACCGTGGCATTGAGGCGGTTCTGCTTGACCACGAACAGCTTCACGCCGGCATCGCGGCAGGCGCGCACCATGGCCTGGCCTTCGTCGAACTTCGTGGCCATCGGCTTTTCGCTCAGCACATGGCGGCCGGCGCGGGCGGCCGTGATGGCCTGCTGCGCATGCAGCCCGCTGGGGGTGGACAGCACCACCAGGTCGGCATCGCTGCCGGCCAGCAGGGCGTCCAGCGATTCGAAACCGGGCACGCCGGTCTGGGCCATCGCGTCCTTGAGCGCTTCGGGGCGGTTGTCACAGACGGCCACGAGTTCGGCCCGGTCCTGGTGACGGCCCAGCGCTTCCAGATGATTCTTGGAGATGCGGCCGCAACCGACCAGGGCAACACGGATCTTGCGGTCCAGGATGGGGAACTGAGGCATAAACAGCACACTCGATGACACAAGGCCATGTGACAACGCAACGCAACAAATACCGGGCGCGCCAGGCCAAGGCACTGACACAAGGCCATAGGCCACAGGCCACAGCGCCCGGAACGCACGAACAAGACCGCAACAGACCGCCCTGGACCGCTGATTCAGGGTCCGTAACAGTCCATCCGGGGCCCCCTTGGGCAGCCAAAAGCCGCTTCCTGGGCCAAGCGGCAAATTTTAAGGGCGTATGACCACTTAAAATGCCGCCAGCTTCAACGAGTTCATGATGAGCCAGCCCCACGCCCCCTCCCCGGCCGCCGCGCCCGACTCGCAGGCCCTGCCTGCACAAGACGAGAACCAACTGATCGCCGAACGCCGCGAGAAACTCGCCGGCATCCGCGCCAAGGCCAAGGCTGAGGGCAAAGCCGCCTTCCCGAACGACTTCAAGCCTCAGCACCGCGCCCAGCCGCTGCAGGCGCAGTACGGCGAAGAAGCGAACGAGACGCTGGAGGCCAAGGCCGTCCCGGTGAGCATCGCCGGCCGCATGATGCTCAAGCGCATCATGGGCAAGGCCAGCTTTGCCACGCTGCAGGACGCCACCGGTCGCATCCAGCTGTTCCTCTCCAAGGACGCCCTGGGCGAGGAGGCCTACACCGCCTTCAAGCATCTGGACCTGGGCGACATCCTGGGCGCCGAGGGCACGCTCTTCCGCACCCGCACCGGCGAGCTGTCGGTCAAGGTGACCACCCTGCGCCTACTGACCAAGAGCCTGCGCCCTCTGCCGGACAAGTTCCACGGCATGCAGGACCAGGAGCAGAAGTACCGCCAGCGTTATGTCGACCTGATCACCGACGAAAACGCCCGCGACCGCTTCGTGGCCCGCTCCAAGGCGGTGTCGTCCATCCGCAGCTTCATGGTGGACAACGGCTTCCTGGAAGTCGAGACACCGATGCTGCATCCGATCCCCGGCGGCGCCAATGCGCGACCCTTCGTCACCCATCACAATGCGCTGGACCAGGAAATGTTCCTGCGCATCGCCCCTGAGCTGTATCTGAAGCGGCTGGTGGTGGGCGGCTTTGAGCGGGTGTTCGAGATCAACCGCAACTTCCGCAACGAAGGCATCAGCGTCCGGCACAACCCGGAATTCACGATGATGGAGTTCTATGCGGCCTACTGGACGCATCATGAGCTCATGGACTTCACCGAGGAAGTGCTGCGTCATGCCGCGCGCGCGGCCACCGGCAGCGCCGTGGTCAGCTACGCCGGCAAGCCGGTGGACCTGGAACAGCCCTTCGCCCGTCTGTCGGTGCGGGACTCGCTGATCGTTCACGGAGGCCTCACAGCCGCCGAGGCGGACGACGCCGCCGTGCTGCGCGACAAGCTCAAGCACCACGGCGAAGAAGCGCCTAAGCACTGGAGCCTGCCCGAGCTGCAATTCGGCATGTTCGAGGCGGTGGTGGAAGAAAAGCTCTGGGCGCCCACCTTCATCATCGACTATCCGGTGGAAGTGTCCCCGCTGGCCCGTGCATCGGACCAGAACCCGGCCATCACCGAGCGCTTTGAGCTCTTCATCACCGGCCGCGAGTACGCCAACGGCTTCTCCGAGCTGAACGATGCCGAAGACCAGGCCGCTCGATTCCAGGCCCAGGTGGCCAACAAGGACGCCGGCGACGAGGAAGCCATGTTCTATGACGCCGACTTCATCCGCGCGCTGGAATACGGCATGCCGCCCACCGGCGGCTGCGGCATCGGCATCGACCGCCTGATGATGCTGATCACCGACAGCCCGTCGATCCGCGACATCATCCTCTTCCCCGCCCTGAAGCGGGTTTGATCGGCGCAGGCGCAGTCAGCGCCTGATCCCAAAGCCTGATCCAAAAAAAAGGAGCCGCTGAGGGCAGACCTCAGCGGCTTTTTCTTTGGGCCGACCGGTGGGCCGACCTCTTCTTTGTGCGTCTTACTTGCTGGAGACGCCTTCGGAGGCAGCGCCCTTCTTGGCGACGGCAGCCTTTTCAGCGGCCTTCTTGGCTGCGATCTGGCTGGCGGACGGGCCGCTGACGCCGTTGGTCAGGGCGCCCACGCCGGCTTGTTCGGCGCTCAGGGCGGCGACTTCGCCGGATTCACGGGCGGCTTGCAGCTCGGCCAGCACTTCGGCGCGGGTCTTCGCGGCCGGGGCGGCAGCGGTGTCAGCAGCAAATGCGGCACCGGTGCTCAGCAGCGCAGCGGCGATCAGGGCGGTGGCGGAAAACTTGTTCATGGCGGTTCCTCTCAGGTGGTTCATCCGGACTCCGCACTCCTGCGTGGTCCATGGATTGAACTGTAGGCGCCGCCCCCTAGGGGAAACACTAGCCGCGGTGGAAAGATCCGTTCACGGTTCGTCAACAATCGCCCCGCCGTGCGCGCTGCAAAACCTGGAGATCGTCAACGATCCCGCCAATGCCTGACAGCCAGGTTCCCGATGCAGCAGGGCCTGGCCCAGGCGCCTGCGGATCAGCGGTGCTTGAACGACGGCGCGCGTTTGGCCAGGAAGGCGTCCATGCCTTCGCGCTGGTCGTCGGTGCCGAACAGCGCATGGAAGTAGCGCCGCTCCACCGCCACCCCGTCGGTCAGCGGGCCCTGGTAGGCCAGATTGACCAGTTCCTTGATCAGCATCGTGGAGGGGCCGCTGAACCCGTTGATGGTCTCGGCGGCGCTCAAGGCCTCGCTGATCAACTGATCGGCTGGCACCACGCGGGAGACCAGCCCGGCGCGCTCCGCCTCCGCCGCATCCATCATGCGGGCGGTCAGGAGCATGTCCATGGCCTTGCTCTTGCTCACTGCGCGCGGCAGGCGCTGGGTACCGCCGGCGCCGGGAATGATGCCCAGCTTGATCTCGGGCTGACCGAAGCGGGCGGTATCGGCGGCGATGATGAAGTCGCACATCATCGCCAGCTCGCAGCCGCCGCCGAGCGCAAAACCGGCCACCGCGCCGATCACCGGCTTGCGCACCTGCAGGAGGGTCTCCCAGTTCTTGGAGATCAGGCCGCTTTTGAAGGCGCTCATGAAGGTGTGCGGCGCCATGGTCGGGATGTCCGCCCCGGCGGCAAAGGCCCGTTCGCTGCCGGTCAGCACGATGCAGCCGATGCCGTCGTCCGCATCAAAGGCCAGCAGGGCCCGGCCCAGTTCGTCCATCAGCGGGTCGCTCAGCGCATTGAGCTGCTTGGGCCGGTTCAGGCGGATCAGACCGGTCTTGCGGTCGCCGCTGCCGACGATCTCCACCAAGATGTTCTCAAAGGCCACGTCGGTGATCGACTGGGATGTCATGGGCTCGTCTCCAGAAGGGGGCGGTGGTCCGCCTTGGGGGTCATGAATGGCGGCAACTATAGGCCGGACGCCCCCTTCCGGCATCAGACCTGCGCCAACTCGAAGCGCTGCACCGCGCTGGCCAGCACCCGCGCCTGCTCCCGCAGGGAATGCGCGGCTGCCGTGGACTCTTCCACCAGGGCCGCGTTCTGCTGCGTGGCGGTGTCCAGGCCCACCACGGCGTGATTGACCGTCTCCACCGCCTTGGCCTGCTCCGCAGACGCCGTGGACAGGGAGCCCAGCAACTCATCCACGTTGCGCACGTCCGCCACGATCTCGGACAGCACGAGGCGAGTCGCGTCCGCACTGTCCACGCCCGCGGCCACCTGCTCGGAGGAGGTGGCGATCAGGTCCTTGATCTGCCGCGCCGCGTCCGCGCTGCGCTGCGCCAGTGCCCGCACTTCCGAGGCCACGACGGCAAAGCCGCGTCCGGTTTCGCCGGCACGGGCGGCCTCAACGGCGGCATTCAGGGCCAGGATATTGGTCTGGAAGGCGATGCCGTCGATGACCGCGGTGATGTCGCTCACGCGCCGTGACGAGTCCGACACCCGCTCCATGCTGGCAGCCAGCGTCTGCACCGCTGCCTCGCCTCGCGCGGCGCGCTGCGTGGCCTCCCGGGCTCGCTCGGATGCTTCTCGGGAGGTGTCTGCGGATTGCCGCACCGCCTGCGCCAGTTGCTCCACCGACGCCGCCGTCTGCTGCAGGTTGGCGGCGGCCTCTTCGGTGCGGATGGACAGATCGGAGTTGCCCGTGGCGATCTCGTTGGAAGCGGCGTCCACCGATTCAGCCGCGCTGTGCACCTGGCCGACGGTGACGGCCACGCTCTGCAGCGCTTCGCTCAGATCGCGGGCCGCCCGGGTGGTCACCGGCACGCGGACTGCCGCAAAATTGACCTTGCCACGGGTGCCGACCAGCACCTCGGTGATGGTGTTGAGCTCGGCCATCAATTGCGCGTCCCGGCGCATCTTGACGACGGTGAACAGCTCGAACACCGTCTGCACCACCACATACGCGGCATGACCCACCACCTGGCCGAAGTCTGGCTTGGTCAGGCAGAACACGCCGAAGCCGGCGGCCTGAAGACGGTCGAACACAACGTGATGGACCGCAAAGGCGGCGGCCATCACGAGCACTGGCAACCAATGCCGATAGACCAGCATCAGCGCGATGGAGACAAACACACCGAAGTGATATTCGAGGTTGCCCGCGCCCAGATGAATCTGCAGTGCCACCAGGCTGGCCAGCAGCACCGGCAACGCCACCGAATTCAGCCAACTGCCCCGGGCCAGCAGGAACAGCCCACCGGCAGCGAGAAACAGCGCCAGCCCCCAGCCCAGCGCCAGCCCGAACTGGCCGTACTGCTGGCCCACGGCCAGCACCACCAGGAGCACGGTGGCGCAGCCGCCCAGCAGGTAGGCGTCGCCGTTGACCCGCAGATAACGAAGCGCCTCGTCCGTGGCGGGCGGCTGAGGGACGGAGGATGTGTGAGGAACTGGCTGCATGACCGACTCGAGGCTGAAAGAAGGGCGACATGCCCTTCATGCAGCCGCCAGTCTGCTGAGCCCTCCGGCGCTACGCCAGTCGCACACCTTGATTGCGGCGTGTCGGCAAAACACCTCAATCGGTGTCGGCAATTCGGGTGCAGTGCCTGCGGCGGCGAGCGGCGCCCCAATCCGTCGCCCCAAGCCTTCGCCCCAATCCGTCGGACTACTCCGTCGGCCGGGACTGCGTCCGGTACTGCGAGCCCGGCGGCGTCCAGAACACCGCGCCAAAGGGCGTCTCCTTCAGGTTCACCGGCAGCTCGCGCGCATCCAGCTCGGCACGCAGGCCGTCCAGGCCCGTCTCCGAGGCCATCACATAGCCGGCCTCCAGCACATCGCCGTAGTTGGCTTCGGTATGGCTGACCGCCAGTTCCACCAGATCGTCGATCGCCTCCGCGCCCAATTCCCAGATGTGCACGTCCTGGTCGGTGGCGAAGGTCTTGATGCGCCAGGCCTTGCCATCGGCGGCGAAGAACTGGATGGTGTCGAAGACGTCTTCCGTGGCGGGGGCTTCGGTGTTGTTCAGATAGCTGCTCTGGATGGACAGCTCGAACAGGATGAGTTGGTGGGAGGCGGACATGACGGGATGCTACGCCACCGGCCAAGTCGGCTGGACCGGCCCCGATCGGCGCGGCTGCGCCAGGAGTCCGCTTGCCCCAGGCGCGTTGCCGGGTCAGGAAGCGCCAGACTGCGCAGGGACCGAGGGGGCCGCGGGGGTCGAGGGGGTCGCGGAGGACCCTGAGGCCGCTGGCGCAGGCGCGGGCATCGCCTGCAGCGGCGCTTCCTTCAGCGTCAGGTCGATGTAGCTGCTCCCGGCTTTGCGGCGGTCCTGCCAGATGCGGATGCGCACCGGCAAATACTGCAAGGAAGGCGCCAGCCACATCTCGGTCTCCATGTCGCCCCAGGTATCCGTCATGTCGGAGTCCACATGCCAGGCCTCCAGCGGGCCCATGGGCGTGTCGACCGTTTCCGTGGTGCCGCGCACCATATAGCGCCAGAGATGGACGCGTCGCGGCAGCGCCAGCGACAGCTGCACCAGCCAGCCCGGCTGCGCCGTTTGCCGACCGGTCAGGAACATCCAGGTCAACTGCACGAACTGGCTGGCTGCATCCTGGGTGGCGTCGTCCCGCGGCACACGCTGCCCGTTGCCCAGCACCACACCGCCGTCGTCGAACAGCAGCGACACCCGTCGATTGCCACCGGCCAGACCGCCATTGACCTCATCAAAACGCCGCGGCATCAACCCGTCCGGGCCGATCATGCCGTCGCTGCTCAGCCGCCGGGTCATGAGCGGCGCAAACGAAGGACCGATGCTCGCCTCCAGATGCACCTGGTAGTGCGCCCCATCCCGCAGCCACTGCACGCGCGCCTGGCCGTAGACCGGGCCGCGGTAATTGCCGGTGAGCTGGTAGTGCATCTCGGTGGACAGCGGCCATTCCATGCCGGGCTGGTAGTCGCCCGGGGTCTCCGGCAACTGCAGCGCGACCGGCCCCTGCAGAGCGTCCACCGGCGGGGGCGTTGCCGGCGAAGGGGTGTCGGCGCGCGGCAAGGGGGACGGGGTCGTTCCGGTGGGCGCCGTCAGGCCGGGTTTGGCCTTGACCGGATCGGGCCCCGGTGTCCCTTCATTCCCGCGCGGACGGGTGGCCATCGGCGGCGGCGGCGCAGCGGGCTGCAGCGCTCGCACAAACACCGCCTGGATGCGATCCGGCTCGGGGGTCTCAGGGGTCCATTGACCCAGCCACTGCTGCGCGCCCCCCAACAGGGCCAGATGCAGCACCAGCACCAGCAGCGTCAGCGCCGCCAGGGTCGCGACGCGACGTCGGCTCAACCGCCCAGCCATGCACGCCGCAGGCTCTGCGCACGGGCAGGCGCCTTGTCGAGCACACCCAGGCAGATCGGCCGGGCCAGACTGTCCTGCATCGGCAGGGACAGGGTCAGGTTCAGCATGCGCTGGTCACGCGACACCAGCAGCGCCAGCGACTGCGGATGCTGCGCATCGAGCGTGAGCATCAGATCGTCCAGCTTGTGCACCCGCCAGCCGTTGCAGGCCACGATCTCGTCGCCCGCGCTCAGTCCCGCAGCCAGACCCGCGCCTTCCAGCAGCACCTGCTTGACGATCAGGCCGCCGTCGGTCTCCTGCACCCGCAGGCCCAGTCGCTGGGCCAGGGTGGGCTTGTCGTGAGTCCAGCGCACGCCCAGGCGCTCCAGCAGCGGCGGCAGCGGCAGGTCGTCGCAGCCGCTCACCCATTGCTGCAGCAGCTGGGCCACCGCTTCTCCACCCAGCTCGGCCACGCGGCTGAAGAGGCGTTCCTCGCTCACCGGGCCGCCGGCAGTCTCGCGCCACAAGGCCCGCATCAGCTCGTCCAGCGAGCTGGCGCGCTCGGCGCTGCGCAGGGTCAGGTCCAGCGCAAGCGCCACCATCGAGCCCTTGGCGTAGTAGCTCACCAGCGCATTGGGGGCGTTTTCGTCCTGGCGGTAATACTTGGTCCAGGCCTCGAAGCTGGACTGGGCCACGCTTTGATGCTTGCGACCCGGCGCGCCCAGCACCTGGGTGAAGGTCTGGCCGATCAGCTTCAGGTAGCGCGGCTCGTCGATCAGGCCGCTGCGCACCAGGAAGAGGTCGTCGTAGTAGGAGGTGAAGCCTTCGAAGAACCACAGCAGACGGGTGTAGTTCTCCTGCTCGTAGTCGTAGCGGGCAAAGACGTCCGGACGCAGCCGCTTGACGTTCCAGGTGTGGAAATACTCGTGGCTGATCAGGCCCAGCAGCTTCACATAGCCGTCGGTCATCTCCGGCTGGCCCAGGCGCGGCAGGTCCCGCCGCGCCGCGATCAGCGCCGTGCTGGCGCGATGTTCCAGGCCGCCGTAGCCGTCATCGACGGCATTGAGCAGGAACACATAACGGTCCATCGGTGGCCGGGTCTTGGGGCCGTGCCAGAAATGGATCTGCGCTTCGCAGATGCGCTGCGCGTCCTTGAGCAGGCGGTCGCCATCCATCACCGGCAAGGCCCCGGAGACGACGAATTCATGCGGCACGCCGCCCGCCACGAACTCACCGCGCCAGAAGCGACCCAGTTCAAAGGGGTGGTCCACCAGTTCGTCGTAGTCGGCTGCTTCCCAGAGCCCGTTGTCGCTGCGGGTCATGGCGGTCGCCACCTCCCAGCCGGTGGGCAGACCCACCAGTTCCAGGCGGTGCACCAGCGATTCCTTGCCATGTGCCCGCAGACACAAGCTGGTGGGATTGAAGAAACCGCGCTGCGCATCGAGGAAGGCCGCTCGCACCGAGGTGTCGAAGGCATAGACCGGATAGGTCACCACCAGGGCGCCGCGCCCGCTGCAATCGAACTCCCAGCGGTTCTTGGCCGTCTGGTGCGCGGTGATCTCGCGGCTGCCCTGACGGGCCGTGACCGCGCCGAGGTTACGAGAAAACTCCCGCACCAGATAACTGCCGGGGATCCAGACTGGCAGGCTCAGCACCTGACGCTCGGCGGGGGCGGGCACGGTCACACTCACCTCGAAGCGGTGGGCATGCAGGTCTGCAATGGCAATGCGGTACTGGATCATGGAGACAAGCCTACCAAGGCTTGAGGCCCATCGACGCCGCCTTGGGCGCCTGTCGCTCTATTTAAGGGGGGTGTCCCCAAGGCGACGATGCGCTGTCACGACAGACCTTGGGGGGAGAGAGGGCTGCCCAATACGCTTCAAAACAGGGTCGCCTGAGCGGCGAGGAAGCAGCACAGCGCCGCCACCACGCTCAGCCGGAACCGCAGCGTCAGCCAGGCGCCCGCGCCCATGGCCGGATAGAGCCGACGATCCACCAGATAGCAGACGATGAGCATCACGCCCTGGACCACCAGACCGGCGTCCGGCTGCATCATCGAGCCGATCCAGGCGACCAGCGACGGCACCACGCCCCACACATACGGGCTGGGCGATGGGATGGACTGCCGAAACGCCAGGCCCCAATGGATGGCGCCCAGGAAGGACACGATCACCGCCGCATAGTTGATCAGCCCGCGCACGGCGTAGACATGCGCCTCGTCCCGCACCAGCCAGGTCAGGATCGTGCCCAGCACGAAGGGAATCAGCCCCGCATAGCCCAGCCTCAGGGCGACAGGGTTGGGAGGAAGCACGGTGCGGTCGTTCATGGGTCCAAAGAGCGGGAAGAGGGGCGTGGGCTTGAAGCGGCGCTGGGGATCAGGACTTGGCGGCGCCAGCGGTCTGGCTTTGCAGACGCTGCTCCAGTTGGTCGGCACTCAGGGCGCCCGGAGCGCGGGTGCCGTCCTCGAAGACGATGGCCGGCGTGCCGTTGACCTTGAGCTTGCGGCTCAGTTCCAGATTGCGGTCGATCACGCTGGCGTCGCACTTGCCGTCCGGGCGGGGAAGCGTCACGCCGCTGATCATCCAGTCGCGCCAGGCGGCGGTGCTGTCCTTGGCGCACCAGGCGGCCTTGGCCTTGTCGGGGGAGTCGCCACCCAGGATGGGGATGACGAAGGTGTAGACGGTGACGTTGTTGACGGCCTGCAGCGACTGCTCAAAGCGCTTGCAGTAGCCGCAGTTCGGGTCGGCGAAGACAGCGATGCGGCGCTTGCCGTCGCCCTTCTTCCAGACGATGGCGTCCTTCAGCGGCAGGCTGGAGAAATCCACCATGGTGATCTTGGTGATGCGGTCCTGCGTCAGGTTGCGACGGTTCTTGAGGTCGAGCATCTCGCCCTCGATCAGGTATTGGCCGCTGGCATCGGTGTAGCGGATCTCGCTGCCGATGCGCACTTCCCACAGGCCCGGGATCGGCGTCTGGCGGACTTCGTCCAGCTTGATGTCCTTGGGCAGCGCGGCGCCGAGGTTCTTGCGGATGGTGTCTTCGTTGGCTTGCGCAGTGCAGCCCATCATCGCCAGCGCAGCGGTGACCAGGGTGACGGAGAATTTCATGTCGGGTTCCTTGAGGCTCCGGCAGGGGCCGAAGTCGGTTGAATCGATGGCCGGGTCAATGACCCAGGGCCCGTGCGGTGAGCCACTTCTTGATCGGGCCCGCCCGGTCCACCAGGCGCAGGCCTTCATTGCGCAGCCGCGCGATGACCGGGGCCTGGCTGGCAAAGCCGCGCAGCAGGCTGTCGGTCAGCTCGCCCATGGCCCAGGTGGGCGTCAGGCGGGCGCGGGCGTAGCGGCGCAGCAGCTTTTCGTCGTCCAGGGTGCGCCAGGATTCGCGGGCCACAATCACGTCCACCAGCGCCTCGACATCGGCCAGGCCCAGGTTCAGGCCCTGTCCGGCCAGGGGATGGACCAGATGGGCGGCGTCACCCAGCAGCACCCAGCCGGGGCCGCAGAGGCGATCGGCGCGGGCCAGTTGCAGCGGCCAGGCCTGGCGTTCGCTGGCCAGGGTCAGGGTGCCGACCTGACCGCCGGTGGCCTCCATCAGGGCCGCTTCGAAGTCGGCGCTGCTGGCGGCCAGCAGGGTCTGCGCCCGCTCGCGGGGAACGGACCAGACAAAGCCGTAGCTGCGCCCGGCTTCCGGCCGGTCAAAGGGCAGCAGGCCCAGGATGTCGGGGGAGCGGAACCATTGCAGCGCCACACCGTGATGCGGCTGGCTGGCCACCACACGGGCGGCGATGCCCAGATGGCCGTAATCGTGTCGCTCGAAGTGCACGCCATGCTGGGTCTGGGCAGTGGCCGACTCGCGGCCTTCGCACAGGGCTTCCAGCGTGGCCGGCACCGGCGCCGTGACCCGCTGCACATGGGGGGCGAAGCGCAGGGCGGCATCGAGCTGGTCTTCCAGCGCGGCGGCGTCCACGATGTGGGCCAACTCGCCCACGCCCTGGTCCCAGGCGCTGAAATGCAGCGAGGCACCGGCGCGGTCTCCCATCACCCGCATGTCGTGCACGGGGGTGCGGGCGTCTTCCGGCAGCGTGTCCCAGACCCGAAGCCGGTTGAGCAGCCGCACCGACTGGGCGTTCAGCGCATAGGCGCGCACATCGCTGCCCGGCTGGGTGCTGCGACCGGCCATCGCTGCCGCGGCCGGGCCGTTGGCCAGGCCGGCTTCCGCCGAAGCGCCCGCAAAACTGGCAGAACCGCCAGAACCGGAAGCTCCGCCAGCGGCCGGCTTGCCCAGCAGGGCGACACGAAACCCTCTGGCACCCAGCGCCAGGGCCAGGCTGCGGCCGACGCAGCCACTGCCGCGCACCAGGACGTCGAACTTTTCCATGTCGGGGATTGTAGGCAGGGGCTTGAGGGGTGCCGTCGCGGGCCGATTAAAATGTTGATCTGAAGGTAACCACGGGGCGATGTCATCTCCCGAGGGAGCCCTGTTGCCTGCTGCCCGCTGACTGTCGTGCGGCTGCCGGCCTCCCTGCAATTCCGAAAGCCCCCCATGAGCCTCAAATGCGGCATCGTGGGCCTGCCCAATGTGGGCAAGTCCACCCTGTTCAATGCGCTGACCAAGGCCGGCATCGCCGCCGAGAACTACCCTTTCTGCACCATCGAGCCCAATGTGGGCGTGGTGGAACTGCCGGATCCGCGCCTGCAGAAGCTGTCCGAGATCGTCAAGCCTGAGCGCATTGTTCCGGCCATCGTGGAATTTGTGGACATCGCCGGCCTGGTGGCTGGTGCGTCCAAGGGGGAAGGCCTGGGCAACCAGTTCCTCAGCCACATTCGCGAAACCGACGCCATCGTCAACGTGGTGCGCTGCTTCGAAGACCCCAACGTCATCCATGTGAACGGCAAGGTCGATCCGATTTCCGACATCGAGGTCATCCAGACCGAGCTGTGCCTGGCCGACCTCGGCACGGTGGAAAAGAGCCTGCACCGCTACAACAAGGCGGCGCGCTCGGGCAACGACAAGGAAGCCGCGGCGCTGGTGAAGGTGCTGGAGAAGTGCCAGGCGGCGCTGAACGAAGCCAAGCCGGTGCGCGGCATTGATTTCAGCAAGGAAGAGCTGGTCATCCTCAAGCCGCTGTGCCTGATCACGGCCAAGCCGGCCATGTTCGTTGGCAACGTGGCGGAAGACGGGTTCGAGAACAATCCGTTCCTGGACCGTCTGAAGGAATATGCCGCCTCCCAGAATGCACCGGTGGTGGCCATCTGCGCCAAGACCGAAGCGGAACTCTCGGAGATGGAAGACGAGGACCGCGCCCTGTTCCTGGCCGAGATGGGTCAGGACGAGCCGGGGCTGAACCGGCTGATCCGCGCCGGCTTCAAGCTGCTGGGTCTGCAGACCTACTTCACCGCCGGTGTGAAGGAAGTGCGGGCCTGGACCATCCGCATCGGCGACACGGCCCCGCAAGCCGCAGGCGTGATCCACACCGACTTCGAACGCGGCTTCATCCGCGCCCAGACCATCGCGTTTGACGACTTCATCCAGTTCAAGGGTGAACAGGGTGCGAAGGACGCCGGCAAGATGCGGGCGGAAGGCAAGGAATACGTGGTGAAGGATGGGGATGTGTTGAACTTCCTGTTCAACGTCTAAGGAGCCTGCGGTCTCGCCGGTAACATGAGACTTGTCAGCCAGCAACGCGGCCATGCCCGCATCATTCGCTTTGACGAGCAGCCTGTGCCCGGCGCTTCCCTTGACGACCTTGCGGACCCTTTGTGGCGGCACTTTGCAAGTCCGCGGGTACAAGACACGCGCGAAGTCTTGCTGGACAAGCTTGCCATGGTCCGCCCTGATACCGAGGACACCCTGCGCCCCACCATCGCTGGCGTGCTGATGGCCAGTGCTGATCCACGCCAGTGGCTGCCCAATGCATTCATCCAGGCAGTGGCGTATCGCGGCACTGATGTGTTACCGAAGGGTAGCTCGTTCTACCAACTCGACGCTCAGGACATCACGGGCCCGCTGGATGCCCAGGTGCTCGCGGCCTGCCAGTTTGTTCGCAAGAACATGCGGGTGTATGCAATCAAGCATGAGGGGCGGCACGATTTGCCTCAGTACGACATGACGGCCGTCTTCGAAGCACTGGTCAATGCCGTCGCGCACCGGGATTACTCCATCTATGACGCCAAGATCCGGCTGCGGATGTTTGCAGACCGGCTGGAGTTGTATTCGCCGGGGGCCATCCCCAACACGATGACGGTGGAGAGCCTCCCCTACCGTCAGGCGGCGCGCAATGAAGCCATCACCAGCTTGCTGGCCAAGTGCCAGGTCCCTGATGCTGAACGAGCCCTCACGGGGCGCAGCGCCATGATGGACAAGCGGGGTGAAGGTGTTCAAATCATTCTGGACCAGAGCGAACGCTTATCAGGCCAGCGTCCGCATTACCGGTTGGTCGATGATGCTGAACTGCTGCTGGTGATTCCGGCCGCAAGGCCCCCGCTGGAGCCTTGACGATGATCCTATTTCCCAGCGTCTGACTGTCATGGCCACTCCCCGCTCACTGGTCTACGCGCTCTACACGCACTGGGACACTGTGGAAGTCCTGGTCCGCCTGTCCCGCGAGTTTGCAGGCCTGACCAGCGATCAGGTGCTGGGCAGCATCGCGAAGGTGTCCCCGCAACTGGACACGGAAGCTCAGGGGGCCGCGCTGCGCGCCCTTGTGAATGCCGACATCCTGCAGACGACCGCCCGCAGCAGCGACCTGCAGCTCAACGCCTACGTGGTGGATTTCGTGCGCGGGCTCACCCGCGAACATGAGCTGGGTCTGGCCGCGGTACTGCAGGCACGTGTCGCTGCCATCCGCGAGGCCACGGAGGCGCTCAACGAGAGCATGCTGGGCGCCGACATGGACCGGATGCGGCGCTCCGCCAACACACTCGCCGAGCTGTTCCGCCAGATCACCTTGCAACTGGACCAGGACCGGCACGCACTGCTGGAACTGGCGGAAGACGCCAAGAGCGCCGACGCCAGCATGCCCATCACCCAGCGCTATCGGCGCGTGCTGGAGGCCTACGATCAATACGTCGAGCCGATGAACCAGATGATGGACACCGGTCAACAGGCGACTTTCTATCGTTATCTGGAAGACGCCGAGCGCGCGCTGGACCTGGCCTTCGAGCAGGTGTCCTTGCACGGCGGACTGTATTCCCACCGCCTACAGCTCCGTCAGGTGGGGCACCAGGCCAAGGAACTGCGACGCTTTGGTCGCTTGATCGCCCAGCAATGCGCCGACACGGTGCTGCCACTGCGCGAGGAAATGCGTCAGCACAATGCGCTGACCAGTGCCGTCAGCCTGCTGCTGGGGCAGGTGCGCAAGCGGGGGCTGCGGCGCGCACTGGCGCCACCGAAGACCACCGCTGTCGGTCCAGCCGCAGCGGCGTTGCCCGTCTGGCGCAATGAACGTGGATTCAGGCTGCAACTGGGTGATGAGGTGAGAGCCATCATGGCCGCCGCGCGTCACTACCAGCCGCAGTCCGTGGCCTTTCCGCAGGACGAGCCCGGCGACGTTCCTCCCTTGCTCGAACACGTGGATGAATCCGGACTTCGGGAACATCTCCATCGCAGCCTCCCGGTGGACAGCTTGCTGGACTGGCTGCACACCCACCACGGCTATCTCCAGGATGCAACCTTGCTGCGGCTCTTCCACGAATTGCAGCACGAGAGCCGCTGGCACATCGAAGCCACCGATCAGTCGGAACAAACCACCTTGCAGACCATTCGCGTGCTGCATCACCCCCATCGAGTGAGTCTTCGAGCATGACATCGCCGCAGCTTCCAACGGCCCCGCTGGACCAGATGCCGGCATTGGCAGAGTTGTTCAAGCTCTTCCTCTCCGGAAAGCACCTCAATCGAATGACCGAGCCGGCCCTCTGGGCGGAACTGGAGAAGCAGGAGTCCAGCTACGTTGGGCTGTTCTCCGCGCTGGGCTTCGAACTGCGCCTCGATGCGCGAGGATTTGCCTGGTTCCACAGCCCTGACGCCAATAGCAACATCGGAAAGACCAGCCGCCAACTGGCGCTGCTGTTCATGGTGATCTTCGACGCACAGGCCAACGCGGGCAAGGCGCTGCAACGCTTCACCGATTGGCTCATCGACCGGGAATGGCTGGCCGAGGTGTATCAGCAGCAGAAAGACCTGCTGGATGCGGAAGGGCTGTCCCTTGACGGCTTGATCGAGCTGCTCGGGCGTGCCGGCAGCCTCGGTTTTGCAGTGGTGGAGCCCTCGGGCTGGCGGCTGCTGCCAGCTGTCTGCAGATACCTGGACCACTTTGAAGCTTTGGCCGCCGCCGCAGGGGAAGGTGATCGCGAGACAGACCCAGGTGGCGACCCGGACCTCGACGCAAACACCGACAACACCGACAACACCGACGACACCGACAACATGCTGACCCACGAGGAGATGGACTGATGCAGCACGGCTTCCAACGCCTGGTGCTGCTGGGCAGCGCAGGTTACTCCCGCGCGGAGCTGCCGCTGGACGGCGCGGTGTCGCTCGTGGCGCCCAACAACACCGGCAAAACCAGTCTGATCAACGCCCTTCAGTTCCTGCTGATCATTGACCGACGTCGGATGGACTTCGGCGCCCACGACGTGGAGAAGAGCCGCCGGTTCTACTTCCCGAACAACAGTGCCTATGTGCTGCTGGAGGTGTCACTGCCGGAATCCGGCACCGTGGTGTTGGGGTGCGTCGGCAAAGGCGTCAGTTTCGACTACGAGTACTTCGCATACGCGGGCCCGCTCAAGATAGAAGAGTTCTGCCTGCCCGACGGCTCTTTGGTGCCCCAACCCAAGCTGGCCAGCCATCTGGCCACCCATGGCCGACGCGTCTTCAGCTACAGCAGCAGCGAGTTCGCCGACATGGTGTATGGCGGGCGGCACCGCAAGCTCAATGGCGCCCAGGATTTCTGCGTTTTCCGCCTGGAACACGCCAGCGATGCCAGCGTGTTCCAGCGCGTGCTCACCCGCACGCTTCGGCTGGACAAGCTTCGCTCGAGCGAAGTGAAGGACTACCTGCTGCAAATCTTTCGCCGAGACTTGCCTGATGCCAGCATCGACTTCAAAGCGGAGTGGGACAAAGCTTTCGCTGACCTCAACGCGGAACGCAGTCAGTACCTGGCGGCCGAGCGTTTGCAGGGCAGTCTGGCCGAACTGGAACGCGCGCATGAGGCGCGGCTGACGCTGCGGGGCAAGCTGCTGTGCTGGCGGCCGATGATCGACGAGGCGCTCGGCCAGTGGCAGCAGCATTTCGAGACGAGCCAACAAGCTCTGGCGGATGAGCTGCAACAGTGCGGCAGTGACTTGGACCGCCTGCGGGAGCAGGATCATCAAGCCGTCCGCGAACAGAGCCGGTGGGAAGCGGAGCAGCATCAGCTCCGGCAGGAGCAGCAGCAACTGCAGGCGCTGCAGCAGCGTTTTACCCTGGTGGAAAGCCGCTCGGTCCTGGAGTCGTGTCGGCGCGAGGTTCAAGCACAGCGTGATGCGTGGGTGATCCGCCTGGGGCAAGCGCAGAGTCGTCTGCCAGCAGCCATTGAGCGTGAACTGGCCCGCGTCGACAAGGACCTGGCCCAACTGACGCAGGAACTGCGCACCCAAGGCCACAACCTCTACCAGCAACTGGCCGGCGAACTGCCGACACACCAGCTGGAAGCCCTGAACAAGGTGCTGTCCAAGCCGGTGCTGACCCTCGGTGCGGAGCACTTCCGGCTGGATGGACAGGCGCTGCGGGACGCCCTGGGAGACACACCTGCCGACCGTGTTCACTGGCTCGGCCTTGAGCTGCAGGTGGGCGCGCTTCCCGAGCAGCACCAGCAGCGCAGTCTGGACGAGTTGGACGCGCTGAAGCAGGAACTGCTGCTGCAGCAGTTGCAGCTCAAGGAGCAACTGGCCACGGCGCAAGCACTCGAGAGCGCCAAGCGCGAGCGCGATGCGCTGGAGCAGCAACTGCTGCAGCTGGACGCCGAGCTGCGGGACTACACGCAGATGCAGGCCCTGCAGGCTGGTGAACCCGATCGTCAGGCGCGGCTTCTGACGCTCGAACAGACACTGGCTGAGATCACCACCCGCCTGGCGCAATCGTCCCAGCGCTACCAAGCACTGGACCAAAAGCGCCAGCAACGGCAGCAGGACCTGGAATCACTTCGGCATCAGCACCGGCAGATCGACCAGCGTCGCAACCAGCGCATCGATCACGAAAGCCCCTTCACCTGGCTGGCAGACCTGCCGCATCACCCCTGGTTGGCGCAGCCAGGCTTCGCGCTGGACCAGTTGGCCGAGCGCCTGCAAACCTACCAGGCCGATTGCCGGCAACTGCGGGAGCTGGACGATGCTATCCGTCAGTTGCTGGGAGACCTCCACATCAATGGGCTGACCAAATACCAGTTTGTCGGCGACCCCGAAGCCGAGATCGCACGCCTGGTGGACTTCGCCCATCACCTGCCGCAAGAGGCGCAGGCGCTGGAAAAGCGGGTCCGTTCGGCCGTGGTGAATGTGGCGGCGTCTCTGCGCGACTTGCGGGATGGCCTGGCCAACTTCAAACGCAAGATGCGCGAATTCAATCGCAAGATCAGCGGGCGGCAGCTCTCCGATCTGGCGGTTTTCAAGATTGAACCCGAGGATGAGACTGCACTGGTGGAGGCCATCGAGCTGCTCATCAGCACGGCATCCACAGTGGCCAGTGGCGAGACCTTCGAGCTCTTCCATCAACAGAGCGTGCTCGACGACGACCAGCTCAATCGCGCCAAGACGCTGCTGATCGAAGAGGGCAATGCCCGACACGGCTTGCGCGTGGCCGACCTGTTCCGGTTGCGGTTTTGGGTGGGCAAGGCGGATCGGGAGCCGGAAGCCTTCGACGATCTCGACAGTGCCGCCTCGAACGGCACCGTCCTGATGGCCAAGCTGGTCACCGGGCTGGCGATGCTGCATCTGATGCAGGACCAGCGACGCCCGATCCAGGGTCTGTGTTATCTGGACGAAGCGCTGGCGCTGGATGCACGCAACCAGCGCAGCCTCATCGAGACCGCCGCCGAGTTCGGCTTCTCGCTGATCTTCGCCTCCCCGGCGCCGCTCACCACCGTCCGCTACTGCGTGCCCATCCATCATCGCGAGGGTCGCAACCAGATCAGCCGCTTCAGTTGGCAGATCATCGAGCCGATGGAAACGTGATGTCGGATCAGGCCCTGCGTGCAGCGCTGCTCAAGTTGCGAGACAAGGGCTCGGCGCCTGCAAGCCAGTTCACCCCTTCGCAGCGCAACGCTCTGGATCGCTTTGCTCGGCAGACGGGCGCCGTGAGCTGCCAGCGCCAAGGGAGAGGCGACGTGTACGGGGTGTGCGACCTGGCCATGTTTGAGACTCATCTGGTCGGGCTGTCACCCCAGGTGGAGCCCACTCTCGCGGAAGGCCTGCCGCTGCGCGCCCAACATGTGGCCCATGCCCGCAGCAGCAAGGCGCGGCATCATCAGCACGGTACCTATTACCCACTGCTCAAGGCGGTTGGCGATTCGGTGACGTGGCGCGAGGGTGACACGGGCGCGGAGCTGGCGCTGGGTGCTGTCTCTCGGGACTTCGGCGCGGCTACCCTCTGCCTTCAAACCGACGATGCCTGGAGCACTGATCAAGCCCTCTGGCTGGTTGAGAACCAGGCCCTGTTTGACCGCACGGACTGGCTGCCTGAAGGCACACATGCCACCCTGCTCTACTACGGGGGGCAACTGGATGGCCGACTGTTGTCCTGGCTGCGTCAGCGTCGCCGGGCCAGCCGGATCATTCTCTTTCCCGACTACGACGGCGTGGGCCTGGCCAACTTCGCGCGGCTGTATGCAGCGCTGGGCGACGAATGCGAGTGCTGGCTGATGCCGCAGTGGCAACACAAGCTGGAACGCTATGGCAGCAACGCGCTTTGGAGGGACACCCTGCGCCACTTCAGCGCTGCGGTGGACCGTCTTCCCCCTGACTTGCGGGAGCTGACGGATCACATGCAGCGGTCCGGCCTGGCGCTCGAGCAGGAAGTGGTCTGGCTGCCTGCGTAGTGGACGGCATTCCCCCGTCATGCGGCGAATAACCCTCTTATTCACCGCATATTTTGCGGTGAATAATCCAGGCGAGCCGCTCCGAAGGTGTCTTGCTCGGTTGTCTCAACGACGTGGGCATGGGCCTGCGGGACGAAGCCAGTCTGGCAGCCCTGACGGATGATGTGCTCAAGACCAGCGAGATCGAAGGCGAACAGCTGAATGTGGCCTCCGTTCGCTCGTCCATCGCTCGCCGGCTGGGTGTGGGCATTGGTGCCCTGGTGCCTATGGACCGCCATGTAAACGGCGTGGTGGAATGAACCTGCACCGCAAGAACCCGCCTTGCTGCGCGCAGGCTTCGGTCAGCTGTGGTTTGTGCCGCTGCACCCGTTGGACGATGGCAACGATCGCATCGCACGCGCTGTGGGCGACCTGCTGCTCTCACGCGCCGATGGTCGTGCTAATCAAAGCCTGTAAATCTGCCAACTGATACATCACGCCTCCCGTAACACTCGACAGCAGCCAGGCTTGCACACCAGCCCCTCTGATCCGGTCTCTTTTTCGAAATCTGCATCTGTACCTTAGGCAGAAACCGGCGCACAGTTCCACCAAACTCTTCAAGCAACACCACCATGGAATGGGTCCCCACCGTCTTCATCGCCTTCAAGCTGGTTGTGCTGGCCATCGGCATGTTCTACGCCATCCAATGGCACTACGACCAAGGCAAGAAAAAGGGCACTGAAAACCAGCGCGCGGTGTTACTGATGGGCGGCAAGCTGCTCGCGCTTTTCGTGGTGCTGGCCGCCGGCCTGCTGTGGGTGACCTTCGACGTCGCCACCCTGATGGGCATTGATCTGGGCCTGTCTTGACACGCTGGCGCTGCGCGGGTGGATGCCTGCCATCGGCAGACCTTTGATTCCTCGCATGCAACACGCATCCGGAACATTGCAATAGACGCAATGACGTCTGCGGTTCAAGATTTCGGCCTCCTCCCCTCCAAGGCCGTTGCATGCAGTTCCCGAGCCATCCCTCACGTCCTCGCACAAGCACAAGCACCCATACCGGCACCGGCACCGGCAGCCCATCCCGGCGCCGCGCCGCCCTCACGGCGGCCTTCACCGCAGCCGCCACAGCGGCAGCGCTGCTGATCTCAGGGCCCTGCCGAGCCGACGACGGCCTGGTGGCCGTCTCCTCCGGCGGCTTTGCTGAAGCCTTCAAGGCCTTGGCCAAGCACTACCCCGCCCACCCCGGCGGCCTCCCCATCCGCACCGAGTTCGGCCCGTCCATGGGCAAGACCCCGCAGGCCATTCCCGCACGCCTGGCCCGCGGCGAGCCGATCGACGTGGTCATCATGGTCGGCCCGGCGCTGGACCGGCTGATTGCGGACGGCCTGGCGGACGGCAGCACCAAGACCGTCCTGGCCGATTCCTACATCGCCTGCGCCGTCCCGGCCGGTGAACCCAAGCCCGACCTCAGCACGCCCGACGCCGTGCGCGCCGCCTTCCTCAACGCCCCCAGCGTGGCCTGGTCCGACAGTGCCAGCGGCGAATACATCCAGCACGAATTGCTGGCCCGGCTGGGCATCGAAGCCCAGGTCAAGGCCAAGGGCCGACAGATTCCGGCCACGCCGGTCGGGGAGATCGTCGCGCAGCGGCAGGCCGCTTTCGGCTGCCAGCAGCGCAGCGAACTCCAGCCGGTTGCAGGCATCGACATCGTGGGGGAATTGCCAGAGGCGCTTCAGAGAATCACGCCTTACGCCGCCGCCGTGGTGCACAACAGCTCTCATCCTGAGCAGGCCAAAGCGTTCATCCGGTTTCTCGCCTCCAAAGAGAGTGCGTCGGCGGTCGCTCACAGCGGCCTGCATCCACACCGGCCTTGAGCCAGCGAGAGAGGCGACCCACGGCGCGGCGCGTCAGGCACGCCGCCGTGCTCGCGCTGCTGCATGAAGCCTGAGCGGCGCCCCAAGTGCGGCACCCGCACACGGCATGGCGCCGCACCTCTCATAGCGCCGCGCCCAACACCAGGCAGCCAGCCGACAGCCCTGCCACCCACGCGGTCAGGAGCATCAGCAGGATGTCGCGGCGCGTCTTGCGCTCGCTCGGTGGGGACACAAGGCGGCCCATGGAGGCTTCCTCCAGCCTCAGCGCTGATTGAACTGGGCGACCAGTTCCTCTGCGCCCTTGTCCAGCCCCACCCGCGCCGCCTTCAATCGGCCGAAGGTCGCCGCCACATTCATCGCATTGGGAAACTGCTTGGCCACATAGGCATTGAGCAATTCTCCGGAACCCGCGTCATAGACCTCGACCGAATACATCACCGACCCGATGAACGCGCCTTCCTTGCCGCGCACGCTCTGCACCGTGTTGTAGGGCATGCCCACAAGGTCAAAGCGGGTCACCGTGCTCACAAAAGCGGTGTTGGCACTCGCGCCGGTCAGCGTGAGACGGATGCGCAGCGTGCCGGGCTGGCTCGTATGCACCAAGCGGAAGCGCTGGTTCAGTTGCTCGGCAAATGTGTTGAACATGTAGTCCGACAACTCCCGGCGTTCATCGGGCGAGATGTCATCGAACTGCGCATCCTTGCCGCCATAGATCATCACTGGATCGAGGATGACCTGGCTGTAGCTGCCCCAGGCCACCGCCCGGGAGACGCTGTAGGGCACCCGGTCCTGTCGCGCATCATGGTTCGGTCTCAGTTGACTGGCGGAGGCGATGTCCTGGTAGCGGTTGGGCTGGGGCGTGGAACAGGCGGTCAGTGCCAGCAGAGCAATGACCAGGGCAGCACGAAGCTGGAAACGGGGGTTCATGGGGAGCGTCCTTCCAAGAGTAATTACGGTACTGATCCGTACGCATATTCTTCAATCGGGCCTTTCGGGCCGTCAAAGAAAAACGTACGATCCCGTACCGTTATAGGAGCTCCCTCATGCGTGTGATGACCGACGAACGCCGGGCCGACATCGTCCGGCTGGCCGCCCTGCTGTTCGAGCAGATCGGCTATGAAGCCACGTCCATGAGCGAGGTCTCCCGGCGCCTGGGCGGCTCCAAATCCACGCTCTATCGCTACTTCCCGACCAAGGACGATCTGGTGATGGCGGTGGTGCGCACTTTCGTCACGGCCCACATGTCGGACGCCATTGCGGAACTGGAGTCCTCGATTGAGGTTGGCCGCAACTTGAAGGATGCGCTGCTGCGGTTCGGCGCCCAGGCGCTGAAGGTGGTGGCGAACGATTCACGCGCCCGCTCCCTGCACCGGGTGATCGTGGCTTCCGCCGGCCAGTCGAATGTGGGTGAGCTGTTTTTCGAGTCCGGGCCCGCGCAGATGCTGTCGCGACTCGCGCAGCTGATTGCGCTGAGTGCCCAGCGTGGAGAGATCCGGCCGGTGGACCCAGCGGTGGCTGCGCAGCAGTTCACCGCCCTGCTCAATGCCCAGGTAAGCGGCCGTATCTATCAGCAGGCGCCGCAGGCACTGAAGCCCGCGCAGCTCAAGCCGATGGTGACGCAGGCGGTGGAGTTCTTCCTCGCTGCGGTGCGGGCGGATTGACACCGCCCCTGCGCTCGCAGGGCCTCGGCCCCGCCGGTCAACGGTCAACGGTCAACGGGCCTTGACGATGCCTCGATACAGCAGAAAGGTCGCCATCAGCCCGATCGCCCCGGCCCCGCTCATCCAAAGGCCCGGTGCCGCCTTGTCCCCGGTGACCTGGATCAACCAGGTCGACACCAGCGGCGTGAAGCCCCCAAACACCGCCGTGGCCAGGCTGTAGGCCAGCGAGAAGCCCGTCGTGCGCACCTCCGGCGGCATCACCTCCGTCAGGGCCACGATGGTCGCCGCGTTGTAGCTGGCATACAAGAACGACAGCCACAGCTCCACCGCCAGCATGCGCTCGAAGCTCGGCGCACTGGTCAGCCAGGACATGGCCGGATAGGCGGTCAGCACCGTCAGCAGGCTGAAGGTCAGCAGCAGCGGCCAGCGGCCGATGCGGTCGGACACCGCGCCCATCACCGGCAGCCAGATGAAGTTGGACAGGCCCACGCAGAAGGTCACGATCAGCGCGCTGGTGGCCGACAAATGCAGCACCGACTTGCCGAAGGTGGGCGTGTAGACCGTGATGAGATAGAAGGACACGGTGGTCATCACCACCAGCATCATGCCGGCGCCCACCAGCGCCCAGTTGCGCAGCATCGAGGCGACGATCTCTCGCAGCGTCGGATGATGCTTGCGGGCCAGGAAGGCTTCCGTCTCCGCCAGCGACCGGCGGATGTGGAACACGAACGGCAGGATCAGCGACCCGATCAGGAACGGAATGCGCCAGCCCCACTCACTGATCTGCGCCGCAGACAGCCACTGGCTCAGACCGTAGCCCAGCGCCGCCGCCACCATGATGGCCGCCTGCTGGCTGGCCGACTGCCAGCTGACATAAAAGCCTTTGCGCCCTGGCGTGGCCATCTCCGACAGATAGACCGACACCCCGCCCAGCTCCACCCCTGCCGAGAAGCCCTGCAGCAGCCGGCCCACCAGCACCAGCACCGGCGCCAGCACCCCGATGGACGCATACGACGGCGTGAAGGCGATCAGCACCGTGCCGCAGGCCATGATGGCCAGCGTCAGGATCAAACCCTTGCGACGGCCGATCTTGTCGATGTAGGCCCCCAGGATGACCGCGCCCAGCGGCCGCATGAGGAAGCCAGCGCCGAAGGTCACGAAGGTCAGCATCAGCGACAGGTATTCGCTGCTGGTCGGGAAAAACGCCTGCGAAATGTAGAGCGCGTAAAACCCGTAGAGGAAGAAGTCGAACATCTCCAGGAAGTTGCCACTCGTCACACGGATGACGGCGCCCAGGGCCGCCTTGCGCGGCAGCGGGGCCGCAGCGGTGGCCCCAGGGGCTTTGCTGTTGGCGGACGAGTCGGCGGCGCCTCCCGGCGCGGAGCTGTAGACGCTCATGAGGAGTCTCCGGAAATCTGATGCTTTGCGGACATCATCCATTTGATGGAACATTGACGGAAGTGCAAAGAACGGAACGATTGGTGCACCATGAGAATCAATTTCGATGTGGCCGAGCTGGCGGCCTTTGTGGCGGTGGCGGAGCGGCTGAATTTCCGGGCGGCCTCGGAAGCGCTGTTCATTTCCCCGTCGGCCTTGAGCCGCCGCATCGACCGGCTGGAAGAGGCCCTGGGCTTGCGGCTGTTTGAACGCACCACCCGCCGGGTCGCCCTCACCGAGGACGGTCGGCACTTCCTGGCCCATGCAAGCGACGCGCTGGCCTCGCTCGAAAACGCCATCTCCGATGTGAGCGAGCGGGCCGTGCGCCGCAGCGGCGTGGTGACCATCGCCTGCATCCCGTCGGTGGCCAACCACTTGCTGCCGTCGGTGTTGATGGACTTTTCATCGCGCCACCCGGACACCCGCATCCGCATGCTGGACCAGAGCGCCCCGCGCGTGCTGGAGTCCGTCTCCGACGGCACGGCGGACTTCGGCATCAACTTCCTCGGCGCCCAGGACCCCACCATCGATTTCACGGCGGTGGTCAACGAACGGTATGTGCTGGCCGTCCCCGCCGGGCACCGCCTGGCCCGGCACCGCGCCGTCGGATGGGAGGACCTGGTGGAGGAGCGTTTTGTGTCCCTGGCGTCTGGCAGTGGCAACCGCATGCTGCTGGACAACGCCATGGCCCAGGCCAAGGCCCGTCCGATGGCGCATGTGGAGGCCAATCATGTGGAGGGCGCCATGGCCCTGGTGCGCGCGGGGCTGGGGGTCAGCGCCATCCCGGGTCTGGCCTTGGCGGGCAGCGCCAACAAGGAGCTGCGGGGCATTCCGCTGGTGCGCCCCTCGGTGAGCCGCACCCTCGGTTTGATCGCCCGCAAAGGCCATCAACTCGCGCCGCAAGCCGCAGAGCTGGCGCAGTTGCTGGTGCAGCGCCTGCGCGGCCAGGCCCGTCAAGGGGCGAAGCCAGGGCCGAAGTCCGGCACATAGTCCGGCGCATTCGCAGCCCCCGACAGCCCCCCGGGCGGGTTAGCGACTCATACCAAAACATGATGGTGGCCGCGCAGGCCGCCACCTATTCTGCGAGCACCGCTTCAGCCCTGTCACCTGAAGCGTTCCGGGGCCCGGTTCGCGGTGGATGCGCACGCGGTGTCTCCGACAGGAGGCACCCGACCGAGCAGCGGGTGATGTGGCATGCAGACAAGTTGGAATGGAGAAACAACCATGCTGAATGGATCATCCCCACGCATCCAGGTGAGCGTGAAGTATGTGGACCCCCTGGTGGCCGCTGGCCTGACGACGGTGTTGTCGCAACAGGTGGACATGGAGGTGGTGCAGGACACCGGGGACGGCAGTGAGTCCGTCGCGTCGCCGACCGTCCCGTCATTGAAGGCGGTGGACCGACCGGCGCAGGTGATCGTGGCGGACTATGCCCGAGCGCTCTCGCTGGCGGCCCATCGGGAGGCCCAGCGTCGCCACCAGCCGGCCCACGCCGCCGCACGCCCGGCGATGAAGGTGCTGGTGGTGACGCCGAACGACCGGGAGCATGACGTGCGGTCGGCCCTGGAAGCCGGGGTGGACGGGTATCTGGAGCTGGGCTGCGAGGTCGGTGAGCTGGTCTCGGGCGTGCGCCAGCTGGCCCGAGGCGCACGATATCTGAGCCAGATGGCGGCGGCGCACATCGCCTCCAGCATGGGGCGCTCCACCCTCACCTGCCGCGAACTGGACGTGCTGTGCCTGGTGGCACGCGGCCACAGCAACAAGGCGGTGGCCAATCGTCTGGACATCTCCGAGGGCACGGTGAAGGCCCACATGAAGGCCATCCTGGGCAAGCTCAATGCCAACACCCGTACCGAGGCGGCCAACATCGCCCTGCAGCGCGGACTGATCGGCGAGCGGGCCAAGGCGTCCTGAGGGTCGGCCCCGCAGGCCGGGGCTCGCGAATCCGTAGCAAGCTTGGGTAAGCTCGAGGCCGGTCGACCCCAGGGAGTCCGCTTCGTGCGCCTGATCCGCCTTTGTTGCCTGCCGCCCTGCCCCCGTGAGGCATCCGCCTGGCGGATCGGCGTCTTCGGTCTGCTGCTGTGGCTGTTCCTGCTGTCACCCACCTGGTCGCAGACGCCAGGCGTTCCCCCCGCAGGCACTGAGCCCGCCGCCAGCCCGGCCGGGGTCCAGGTTTTTCTCAACAACCGCCCGGTGGCGACCTTCCGCGCGGATGGGCAACGAGGCACGGCCGGCGACCGCGCGGCGCTGGCCCAGCAAGCCATGCTGGACGCGCTGGCGGCCGGCGGTCCGGGTGTCGTCACCCGGGTGGATGCGGCGGACGCGGTGCGTTTTGACATCGACGCGCGGCCGGTGTTCTTCCTCACCGCCGCGGACGTCGCCGCCCTGCCCGGCAGCGGCGCCCTGCCGGCTGCCGCCCATCGCGTTCAGCGCCGACTGGAACTGGCCATCGCCGAGCATCGGGAGATGCGCGATCCGCGCCGCCTCGCCATCGCCACCGTCTCTACGCTGGTCGCGTCCGCGGTCGCCTGGGGCGTGCTCATGGCGCTGCTGCGTGGCCGTCGCTGGCTGCGTCGCTCCCTGCTCAGTGCCCTTCAACAGCGGCCTGGCCTGATGGCCCCCTCCCTCAAGCCGGTGCGAGTGGCCCTGCATGGCCTGCTCACAGCACTGAGCTGGGGGCTGGGCCTGCTACTGGCGGAGCTGTGGCTGACCTGGGTGCTGCGCCAGTTTGCCTACACACGGCCCTGGGGCGAGCGGTCCAGCACCTGGCTGCTGGACGTGGCGGACCACTTCCTCGGCGCCATCGCTCAGGCCGTGCCGGGCCTGAGCATCGCGGTGCTCATCTTCCTGCTGGCGAGAGTCGCCACCATGGCCTGCGCCGCCTTCCTCGACCGCGTGGCGCACGGCGAAGCCCAACTGGGCTGGCTGGATGCCGACACCGCCATGCCCACCCGCCGCCTGGCCAACGTCGTCATCTGGCTGTTTGCGCTCGCGATGGCCTACCCGTATCTGCCGGGCGCGCAGAGCGATGCCTTCAAGGGCGTGAGCGTGCTGGCGGGGCTGATGCTGTCGCTCGGGGCTTCGGGGGTGGTGGGGCAGGCGATGTCGGGCTTCTCGATGATCTATTCGCGGTCACTGCGGGTTGGGGAGTACGTGAAGATCGGCGAGACCGAAGGCACCGTGGTCGAGCTCGGACTCTTCGCCACCCGCATCCATACCGGACTCGGCGAAGAGGTGAGCCTGCCCAACACCGTGATCTTCAGCCAGCCGGTGCGCAACTTCTCGCGGCTGGCCCAGGGCGGGCGCTTCGTGCTGCACACCAGCGTCACCATCGGCTACAGCACCCCGTGGCGCCAGGTGCATGCGATGCTGATGGAGGCGGCGCGCCGCACCCAGGGGGTTGCGGCGTCCCCCGCGCCGTACGTGGTGCAGTCGGCCCTGTCGGATTTCTACGTGGAGTACCGGCTGTGTGCCCAAAGCACGCTGGCGGCCGCTCAGCGGCGGGTGGAGGCCATGAGCGCGCTGCATGCAAATGTGCTGGACGTCTTCAATGAGAACGGCGTGCAGATCATGTCGCCGCACTACCGCAGCGACCCGCCGCAGCCGCAGGTCGTGGTGCCGACCGATGCCTGGGCCGCCCGGGATCCGCAGCCGCCGCTTCATCCGGGCGGCTGAGGGTCAACTCAGGGGCAAGTCAGGGGCAACTCGGGGGCAAATCAGGAGGTAATGGCGTACGGTGGACCGTCAGGGCGTGTGCCTGCGCTGCAACGCCTGGCCGATGCAGCGCACCATCTCTTCGGTGCTGAACGGCTTGCTCAACAGATGCAGGGCACCGACCGCGGCCGCCCGTTCCTGATCCTCGTCGCCATGGTGCGCCGTCATCACGATCACCGGGAACCGGTAGCCGCGGGCCCGCAGCTCCCGGCATAGCTGAAAGCCGTCCAGGCCCGGCATCACCACATCGGTCAGCAGGCAGCCCACCTCGTCCAGCGCGGGATGCCGCAGCAAGGCCTCGCCGCTGACAAACAGCTCCACCTCGATGTCATAGGACTTCAGCAGGCTGCCGAGTGCGGCGCGCAGGGAGTCATCGTCATCCACTACGGCAACGACCCGTTCACGTTTCAAGATGGCGCCTCCAGACTGCTGCCGATGCTCATGAGGGGGCCGTCAGGCGCCGGCTGAGCAAGCGGCACGACGGCTCACGCCACCCGTTCGCCGGAACGCAAGGGGACGGTGCAGGTCAACTCTAAACGCTGGACCTCCGGTTGACAGTCATACCTTCGCACTATTGAGCCTGGCGGCGCCGGGCGGTAGCGTGTCTGACCGTCAGACCTGAATCGGACAGATGCCCAGCTGCTGCGCCTGCACCACCAGCATGGCCAGCGAGTCCGCTTCCATCTTTCGCATCACCTGCGCCCGGTGGATCTTCACCGTGATCTCGCTGATGCTGAGCTGGTCGGCGATCTGCTTGTTGAGCCAGCCGGCGGAGACCTTGGCCATCACCTCCCGCTCCCGCGGCGTGAGGCTGTCGTAGCGGGCCCGCACACCGGCGGCCTGCTGGTCACGCGCGCGCCGGGCCGCATCCTTCGTCAGGGCGGCATGCACCGCGTCCAGCAGGTCCTGCTCCCGGAAGGGCTTGGCCAGGAAATGCTCCGCGCCGGCCTTCATCGCAGTGACCGTCATCGGGATGTCCCCGTGGCCGGTGATGAAGATGACGGGCACCGGATTGCCGCGCGCCACCAGCAGGGCCTGGGCATCCAGCCCGCTGGCACCGCGCAGGCGCACATCCAGAATCACGCAGCAGGTGCGGTCCGGAAAGACGAACTGCTGAAGCTCGGCCGCCGAGGCCAGCGTCACCACCTCCGACCCCAAAGACCGGAACAGGCTGCTCAGCGCCTGACGCACCTGTTCATCGTCATCCACCACCACCACGGTGCTGTCCTCCAGCGAGGCCGTTGCCGCTGCCGCTGCCATCTCAATGCTCCTCCATCCATGCGGTGCTCGCTGCGGAGACCGACTCATGGCCTGCCACCGGCAGGCTCCAGCTCATGACCGTGCCACCGGCCTCGCCACGCGCCGCCTGCAGCGTGCCGCCGTGGGACACCACGATGCTGCGGCAGATGGCCAGACCCATGCCCAAGCCGTCGGTCTTGGTGGTGAAGAAGGGCTCGAACATGGTTTCCAGCAGCGCAGGGTCCACGCCCGGTCCGCTGTCCTCGACCCGCACCACCACCACCTGCCCAGCCTCCGTGACCGTGCTCAGGCGCAGGTGTCGGCGCTGCACCGGCACGTCGTCCATCGCTTCCATCGCATTGGTCAGCAGGTTCAGCGCCACCTGCTGCATCTGGGCCCGGTCAGCCATCACCGGCGCGGGCGCGGCCAGTGCCAGATCCAGCCGGACCTGGCGGGCGGACAGGTCCGCCGACAACAGCGTCAGCACGTCCTGCAGCAGCGTGTCCATGCTCAGGCTCTCGGGCTGCGGAGGGGCCTGGCGGGCCAGCGTGCGCACGGCCCGGATCACCTCCGCCGCCCGCAAGCCGTCCTGGCGGATGCCGACCAGACCGGCGGTGATTTCCTCGATGTTGGGCTCGGCCCGGTTCAGCCAGCGCAGGCTGGCGTCGGCACGGGTCACGATGGAAGCCAGCGGCTGGTTCACCTCATGGGCAATGGCCGCCGACAGCGTCGCCAGCACGGTCAGATGCGATGTGCGGACCAGATCCGCGCGGGCTGAACGCAGGCCCATTTCCGCCTGCAGCCGACGGTCGCTCTCCGCGATCAATTCTTCGTAGAGGCGCGCGGACGCCAGCGCAATCGCCACCTGCGGCAGCATCAGGGCGACATGGGCGGTCCGCTGTTCGTTGAAGACGCCCGCGGCCAGCCCGTTCTCGAAATAGATCACCCCGTCCAGCCGGTCGCCGCGCAGCAGCGGCATGCACAAGGCCGATCGCAGGCGCCCTTCCCCGCCGGCCTGCACCGGTCCGCCCGGGAGGGCTGATCCGTCGGCCAGCACCAGCGCCTGCCGCGTGCGGGCCACGCTGTTGAGAATGCTCAGCGGGACGCTCTCGCCAGTCGGTGTGGCGCTCGCCTGCACCACCTGCACCTGACCTTCCACCACGCGCGCGGAGGCGGTCAGCCGGAAGTCGCCATCGCGGCGTAGCAGCAAGGCACCATAGGTCGCCCCCGCCTGGACCATCAGATGGCTCATCAGCGTCTGGACCAGCGGCGTCATGACGCTGTCGCCGGAGAGGGCCGTGGCCGCGCTCACGCCCAGAGCCCAGGCTGCCTGGCCCCAGGTGTTCGGTGTTCCAGGCGCTGGCCAGGCCGCATCCGGTTGCGCGGATCCCACCAGCCCAACCAGCCCAACCTGCCCTGCTGACCCAACAGCGCCGCGCCGTGCGGTCATCAAGGCCGCTTCCAGACGCTGGACACAGGCCTGTGCGCCCCAGTTGCGATAAGCGCCACCAGCCGCTTGCAGGTAGGCCAGCGCCGCAGCCTCCAGACCATGCGTCAGGCTCAGTTCACCGGCCCATTGCAGCGCCAGCGCCTGCTCATGCACGAAGCCGGCGGCGCCGGCCGTCAGGGCCGACTGCTCCAGGCCGGCCATCGCTTCCAGCGTGCGCCCTTCCAGGCGAAGCCGTTCGCTGCCCAGCAGCAACAGCTTGCTCTGGAAGGTCTGCGGATGGGAGGCGGCCCAGCGTCGCCAGCGCGGCAGCCGCTCGTCCAGATGCGCGATGACGGCCGCCGGATCCTGCTGCCCGCGTTGCGAGCGGGCCAGCGACAGGCACAGGTAGAGGTCGGCATCGGCAATGTTCACATGGGCGGGCGCCGACCATGCCAGGGCGTCCGCCTCCTTCAGCAGCTCCGCCGCTTCGTCATACGCGCCAACCTGGAACAGCGCCATGCCGCCATAGAGCCAGTTCCAGAAACGGGTCGGCAGGGACTTGGCTTCGGCAATGCGCTGCAGCGTCGCCTGCCGCAGCGCCTCCACCGGACGGAGGGCCTGCGCCTCGCCGTCCGCGACCGGCTCTCCCACCGGATCCCCCACCGTCTCGAGGTACTGCTGCTGCGACAGCAGCAGCAGCTCGATATCGCGATACTGCATCATGCGGGTCAGCTCAAGACCCTCGCTCAACTGCTCCCGCACCAGGGCCAGCGGACGGCCCATCACCAGCAGGTCGGACACGATGTGGTTGTAGGCATAACAGGCCATGGTGGCATCGCCGCTGGCCAGGCCCAGTTGAACCGCGCGCTGCACATGGGACAGCGCGAATTCCATCGGACGGGTCCAGACGGAGCACTGGTCCACCGCCACCAGCGTGGAGATGCGCTCCGCCTCGAATCCGTGCCGGTCAATCATCGACAGCGCACACAAGCCGAAGGCCAGCGCGTCTTCATAGGCCTCGTAGCGGCTGGCGCATTCCACGCCGAACCAGGCCAGTCCATGGGCGGACTCCGGCGTCGCCCCGTGCTGCACCGTGAGTTCCACCATCTTGGCCAGGTGCAGGAAACTGATGCCGTCCTTCACAAACACCGAGGACAGCAGGGTCTGCAGCAGGCCCATGGCCGCCTGGATGCGGGTGTCCTGGGTCAGCGGCAGCTCAACCAGCGCCGCCACGCCGCCGTGGGCCTGCACCATCGCCATCGTGCTGCGGTGGGCCGCCCGCATCTCGTCCGGGTCCGGATGGCGGCGCAGCGGCACGTCCAGCAGGCGAAGGCCATTCAGCGCAGCATCAATCGCACCTTCGTAGTCGCCGCGAATGGTGCACAGCACCGCCTCCAGGCGATGCGCCGCCGCCCGGTGCAGCGGGCTCAGTTCGCGCTGCAGCAACTGCAGGATCTGAACGCCCGCCGGCTCCAGCCGGGCCTGCGCCAGCAAGGACTCGCAGTGCAGCACATGCACGCCAAAGGCCACGGCCGGCTGCTCCGTCCAGAGCCGCTCCTCCATCAGTTGCAGGGCCCTGTCGATGCAGCGGGTGGCCTGGGCCCAGGCGGAGGCGCGCCTCGCCTGCAGGCCGGCGCGCCACAGGGCGGCCACATAGGCGTCGCGCTGCGAGGGCGTCAGCGGATGGCCCTCGGCACGCTCGATCTGGTTGCTGATGTCGAAGGCATGGGCCGTCAGGTCGTCCTGCCAATGGGCCAGCATGGCGTCGGCCACGCGGGCATGCACCTCGGCGCTCCGCTCAGCGGCGATCAATGAATAGGCGGACTCCAGCACCCGGTCATGCTCGAAGGCATAAGCGTTCGACGTGGCGGTCATCAGGCCTGCCTCGATGACGGGCTGCAGCGCCTCGGCCAGGCCCGCCGCGGACAGTCCGGACAGCCGGGCCAGCAAACCGGCGTCGCACGCCATGCCGACACTGGCCAGATGCTGCGCCACCTCGGTCGCCTGGGCCGGCAGGCGGGCGAAGCGATGGACCATCAGGTCCAGCACGGTCTCGCTGTAGGGGGCGCTGGCCAGGGCCGATTCATTGCAGGTCCAGCCGCCCAGCGCGGCATCCCGGTGCAGCACCTCCTCTTCCAGCAGCGCGCGGATCAGCTGATGGGTGAAGTACGGATTGCCGCCCGTGCGGCGATGCAGCGCGGCGGCCAGACGGTCCTTGCCCGTCGCCACCTCGGGCCCCAGCACGGCCAGCAGCAGGTCGCCGACCTGCGCCGGCGTCAGCGGCGGCAAGTCCAGCACCGTCACCCCGATGGCACGGGCCCGGCTGGCATGGCGGGCCTGGGTCATGCGGCTGAGCACCTGCGCGGCCAGCTGACCGTCGGCCCCGGCATCCCGATAGGCGCAGATCAGCAGCACGCCCGGCGGGGGCTGCTGCACAAAGGCTTCCAGCAAGCCTGCGGTGGCATCGTCGGCCCATTGCAGGTCGTCGATGAACACCACCAGCGGATGGTCCTGGGTGGCGAAGGCCCGCAGGGACTGGAGCAGCGCCTGCTCCATGCGGGCACGGGCCTGGTCGGCGCCCACATTGGACAGCGTAGGGGTCGCTCCCAGGACGTGGGCCACGGACGGCACCAGCGCCACAACGGCCTGCCCTTGCCCGTTCAGCAGGTCCAGCCAGCGACTGCGGACCGCCGCGAGCGTTCGGGCGTCGGCGCCCAGCAGTTGGGCGGTGAGGGTCTGCAGCACCTGGGCCACCGACGCGAAGGGGATGTCCCGCTGCTGCTGGTCACACTTGCCGGACGACACGCGCGCACCCTGGGTCGCCGCCCGCTGCAGCAGGCTGTGGACGAGGGTGGACTTGCCGCCGCCGGCGCGTCCGGCCACCTGGATGACCTCGCTCTCGCCGGTGGCCATCACCCGGGCCAGCGCGGACTCCAGCGCGGCTTGCTCCGGCTCGCGTCCGACCAGCGGCGCTCCAGGGCTGTCGGTGCCTGCTCCGGGCGGTGCGATCGGTACATCCGCCAGCGACCCGGTGGCTTTGAGCACCTGCTGCAAGGCGATGAGTTCCGCCTGCACGGCTGCCGCGGAAGCAAACCGTGCAGCCGGCTCCTTGCCCATCAGGCGGTCCAGCAAGCGGCTGATGACTTCGGGGACGTCGGCCCGGCTGTCGCTGGCCCGGCGCGGTGCCGCGGCGGCATGGACATGGGCCCATTCGACCGGGCTGGCGGCGGACAGTGGCGCAGTGCCGGTCAGCACTTCGAAGAGACACACGCCCAGCGCGTACAGGTCGCTGCCAACGGTCGGCACGACTGCGGAGATGGCATGCAGCTCCGGCGCCAGGTAGGGCAAGGCGCCCGCGTCCAGCGGCGCTGCCTGAGGCTGGTCACCGACGGCGGCCAGCAGGACAACTTCGCCATCGGCATCCACCAGGCAATGGTCACTGCGCAGGTCGCCGTGCACCTGTCCCGCCCGGTGCAGCGCATGCAGCGCGCTGACAGCGTGCAGGGCCAGGGTCAGGAACTGGTCCAGGGTCACAGGCGTGGTGCCCAGACGACGGAAGGTGGTCAGGCCTTCACGGGCGGGATGGATCAGCACCAGCCGATCCTCCAGCCAGAGGGTGGCTGGGGAGACCGACTGTCCATGCGGCGCCCAGTGCGCTTCCCGCTGCAGCCGCTGGCAGGCCGAGGTGTGGGCCAGCGGTGCCTCCCGGACCAGCCAGGTCGGCCCCGCATCCGGTTCCTGCACCAGCCGCGTCCGCACGCCGCCGCTCCAGGGCAGCAGGTCGTCGCTCAGCAGCCGCGCGGCGGCGAGCCGACGAGGGTCGGGGAACGAGAGGGGCCGTTCTGTAGCAGGAAGGTCCGGGCGCATGAGAAATGGAGGCAGGAGCCAGCGCGGACGCGTCGCACGTCGGCGGCCGTGAGGGCAGCCCTGACGGCTGGATGGTGGGGTCGCGTGAGTCTAGGAGAGTGCGCCCACGCAGAAACTAACTCGATCGGGGAATTGCCAGTGTCTCAAAGCCGGGCGCCCCTCTCTTGAAGCCGGTTTCAGGCTCACTAGGGAAACTCCCTTCCTTCTCCCCCGACCTGGAGCCTGACAGGGGAGCAGTTCTGGCGTTAGGCTGAGGCCATGCGGGATGCCTCCGTCCAAGCGGCCTCGATCACGCCTTCAGCCTCGCCCCTGTGGCGCGGGCTTACCTGGCTTGGGCTGAACGCGGCCATTGCCGCCGTGTATGCGGCCTTGGGCATCGCTGCGCTGCTGGCCATCGTCCCGCCGGATGGAGCAGCACCGGTCTATCCCTCCGCCGGGCTGGCTGCTGCCGCCGTGCTGCGATGGGGGCCCCGGGTGCTGCCCGGCATCGTGGCCGGGTCCCTGGCCGTCAATCTGCTGCCGGAGATGCGCAGCACCGCGACGCTGACAGGCTTCCTGATCATTGCCTTGGCCGCCGCTCTGCAGGCCTGGGTCGGCGTCTGGCTGGCGCGGCGCTGGGTCGGGCCGGTGCCGCGACTCACCGAACCTCGCGAGGTCCTGCGCTTCTTCCTTGCGGTGGCGGGACTGGCCTGCACCATCGGGCCATCGGTGGGGGTGGCGGTGCTGTCCGGGTCGGGCACCGTGTCGCCGGGAGGGGCGCTGTCGCACTGGATGGCCTGGTGGCTGGGCGATGCCATCGGGGTGATGCTGGTCACGCCGCTGGCCCTGAGTCTTTTCGGGCTGCCACGCAGCCACTGGGCGCCGCGTCGGCTGAGCGTGGCGGTACCGATGCTGCTGGCCTGCGGGCTGCTGATCGCAGCCAGCTACTACGTGGCGCTCAATGAGGAAGCCCGACGGCGGCATGCGTTTGATCTGGAAGCGGAGGCCGTGCTGGATGCGCTGAGCAATGCCCTTCAGCGTCCGCTAACGGCCCTGGAAGCCAATCACAGCCTGCTCACCGTCGCCCCTTCCATCAGCCGCGCCGCTTTTGAGCGCGCCCATTCGGAGCGTCTGCTCGGCAGTGAAAGCGTCTACGCGCTGGGCTGGTCGCAGCGCGTCCCCGCCGCCCAGCGCGAGGCCTTCGAGCGGGCCGCACGGGCCGACGGTTATCCGAGCTATCACCTGCATGAGCGCCAGCGCCCTGGCGATCTGACGCTGGACCCGAAGGAGGACCTGCTGGCCATCCGCTTGATCGTCCCGTTCCAGCGCAACCAGAATGCGCTGGGCGTGAACGTGCGCAGCATTCCGCAAGCGCGTGCAGCCCAGGATCTGGCCATTGCCACCGGGCTGCCTTATGCGGCGGAGGGCTTTGCCCTGTCCCAGGACATCGGCGCGCGCGCGGTCGGGGTGGTGATCTACCGGGCCGTCTATCTGGAGGGCGACCGGCCGGACGGTGACAGCCCTCGCGTGCGCGGTCTGGCCTTCGCCACCCTGCGGCCTGAGGCGCTGCTGCATGAGTCCATGCCGCCGCAGTCCAATCACCTGGATTTCTGCCTGTTGGACCGCACGCCGCAGGCGCGGCAGGTGCTGCTGGCCGGGGATGACCGCTGTCTGAGCATGCCTGCCAATATGCCGGCGCGCCAGCAGGCGGTGAGCTTTGCCGGCCGACAGTGGGAGCTGCTGATCTACGCACCCAAGGGCCTGCCGCTGCTGACCGGTCACGCGGCCCTGGCCTTCGCCCTGGCCGGTCTGGTGTGCACCAGTCTGCTGGGCGTGCTGCTGTTGGTGGTGACCGGACGAGCGACCCGGGTGGCGGAACTGGTGGAGGAACGCACCCAGCGGCTGCGCGAAAGCGAGGAGCGCTTCCGCAACATCGTGGAGCATGCGCCCATCGGCGTGGTGTTCACCGACCTGCATGCCAAGCCGCAGACGGTGAACCCCTACTTCGCCCAGTTGGTGGGCTACACCGAAGACGAGCTGCGGCACCGCTCCATCCTCAAGCTCACCCATCCCGATGACCGGGCCGAGGACAGCCGCCTGGGGTCGTCCCTCATCCGTGGCGAGATCGAACGCTACAGCCGCATCAAGCGCTACATCAGCAAGCAGGGCCGCCTGATCACCGTGCGGGTGTGGGTGTCCATGCTGCGCGATGCACAGGGCGAGCCCTATCGCCTGGTCGGGGTGGTGGAAGACATCGGCGAGCGGCTGCGGCTGGAAGAGCTCGAGCGTCTGCATGAGACGGCCGAGGCGGCGCACCGGGCCAAGAATGAATTCCTCTCCCGCATGAGCCACGAACTGCGCACGCCGCTCAACGCCATGCTGGGGTTCTCGCAGTTGCTGGAAGCGGACCGCGACCCGCCGGTCAGTGCCCGGCAGCGGGGCTGGGTGCAGCACATCCAGCAGTCGGGATGGCATCTGCTGGAGATGATCAACGACGCCCTGGACATGTCCCGGCTGGAGGCGGACGACATCCGGGTGGACCTCTCCGCGCAGCCGCTGGCGCCCATCCTGGCGGACAGCCTGGCCATGGTGGAGACACAGCGCCAGCGTCGCCAGGTGGAGGTGCATCTGGAGCTGGAGGATGACTTGCAGCAGGTCATGACCGACGCCACCCGGCTGCGGCAGATCCTGACCAATCTGCTGAGCAATGCGATCAAGTACAACCGCGAAGGCGGACAGGTCTGGCTGCGGGCGCAGCGCACCCCGGTGGGCAATGTGGCGCTGAGCGTGACCGACACCGGCGCCGGGCTGACCGAGGCGCAGCGGGCGCAACTGTTCCAGCCCTTTAATCGGCTGGGCCGGGAGGCCGGCGGCATTGAAGGAACGGGGCTGGGCCTGGTGATCACCAAACGGCTGGTGGAACGGCTGGGCGGTCAATTGGAGGTGGTGAGCGCGCCGGGACAGGGATCGAGTTTCCGCTTCGAACTCACGCCGGCGCCGGCTGCCGCCATCGCCTCTCCCCAAAACCCGGCCAGCGAACCCGAACCCGGCACGCATCAAGCGTGAACACTGTGTGCAAGCTAACGCAACAATCGGGCGCGATTTCTGCCGCATGATTCTGCGTCACGCCGGGGAAGTGATGGTGGGGCAGCCCTTGATGTCGTTTGCAGCAGGGGCCGCTGACGACCGATCTGATTCATCGCAGCCCTATTTGATGAAAACGATAAATTCGTCGCTTGTTTTTCCTTCAAAACTGCCCTACACAAGCTCACAAAGGCCTTCTCTGGGCCACTTAGCACTCCAGCCCCATGAGTGCTAATATTCATCGCAACACCAGTGATTCAACTGGTTCAGGAGATTCCAAGACATGTCCAACAGCCTTGCATTGAAGACCAGCAATCCTTGGTCCCTGGTGCCGTCGCTGGGCAACCTGGATGCATACATCTCCGCGGTCAACCGTCTCCCGATGCTGACCGCAGAGGAAGAACAGGATTACGCCCACCGCCTCAAATCCAAGGGCGATGTGGAAGCCGCCGGCCGGCTGGTGCTGTCGCACCTGCGCCTGGTGGTCTCGATTTCCCGCCAATACCTCGGTTATGGCCTGCCCCAGGGCGACCTGATCCAGGAAGGCAATGTCGGCTTGATGAAGGCCGTGAAGCGTTTTGACCCGGATCAAGGTGTTCGGCTGGTCAGTTACGCCTTGCACTGGATCAAGGCCGAGATTCACGAGTACATCCTCAAGAACTGGCGCCTGGTGAAGGTGGCCACGACCAAGGCTCAGCGCAAGCTGTTCTTCAATCTGCGCTCCATGAAGCACAGCCTGAAGGAAAACGCGCAAGACCAGCAGCGTTCATCCCTCACCGAGCGTGAGATTGACCTGGTGGCCAAGGAGCTGAACGTCAAGCCGGAAGAAGTGCTGGAGATGGAAACCCGTCTCTCCGGCGGCGACATCGCGCTGGAGCCGCAGGGCGATGACGACGGCGAGAGCTTTGCCCCCATCGCCTACCTGGCGGACGAGTCGCAGGAACCGACCCGGGTGCTGGAAGCCCGCTCGCGGGACACGCTGGCCAGCGACGGCCTGCAGAAGGCGCTGGATGTGCTGGACCCCCGCAGCCGTCGCATCGTGGAAGAGCGCTGGCTGAAGGTCAACGACGACAGCTCCGGCGGCATGACGCTGCATGAGCTGGCGGCGGAGTACAACGTGTCGGCCGAGCGCATCCGCCAGATCGAAGTGGCGGCCATGAAGAAGATGCGCAAGGCCATGGCCGGTGAAGACGTCGCGGCCGCCAAGCCGGCGGCGCGCAAGTCGACCAAGGCGGAAGTGGCCGAAGCGGCCTGACCCTCAGCGGCGGGAGGCCTCGCCTGCGCTCACTGACAATCAAGGGCTCCCAACCGGGGGCCCTTGTTGTTTGGAGACTCCATGCCGATCTGCTTCATCCATGGTCACCGCCCCCGCCCGGACGCTGAGGTCGCCCTGCTCATGTCCGCGCTTCACCAGGCCATGCGCGAGGCCTTGCGCGTACCGGACGATGATCACGACATCCGCTATGCGGAGCATCGCGCAGCGCACTGCCGCATTCCCGGCGGCAAGACCCAGGACTATCTGCTGGTGACGGTCCACATGTTCCCGGGCCGTTCCATAGAGGCCAAGCGCGCGCTCTACCAAGCCATCGTGAGCCGGTTCGCCGAGTGCGGTACACCGGCCCACGAGGTCAACATCCTGCTGCAGCCCTTGCCGCTGGAAGACTTCGGACTGCGCGGCGGCCAGGCCGCCTCGGACCTGGACCTGGGCTTCAAGATCGACGTCTGACTCAGGACGCCGGGTCGAACATGAAGACCCGCAGCTCCTGATCGCAGCGGCAGGCCGAGGCCAGCCGGGAGGCCCAGTGCACGGCGTCCTCGCGGGTGGGAAGTTCGAGCACCGCGAAGCCGCCGTTGATCACCGGTCCATCCGGGTAGCCTCCCTCGCTCACGGCGCCGCTTGCGCTGACCCGCACCGGCGCCACGTCCTCGTCAATGCCGCCAGCAAATACATAAACGCCAGCACGCTTGGCGTCCTCAATGACGGCACGTGCATCCTGCCCGGCCGCCTCCAGTTCCGCGCCAGACGCGGTCATGGCCCAACTGGGGAATGAAATCAGAAACTTGCTCATGACACGCTCCACGGGGGTTGTGCGGACCCGATGCCCACAGCGGCCCGAGTATCATCCGCCCGCCCGATCCTGAGCGAGTCCCGCGCGCCGATGCCCTCGACCTTTGCCCATGCTTGCTCGACGCCAAGTGCCCGCTTGCTGCGATCCATGGGGGCGCGGGGCGGCTCGTGGCCGGGCTGCTGGTCGTGGTTCGCGAGCCTGCTGCTGCAGGTGTGGATCCTGACGGTCTCAGCCGCTTGGCCGGACGTGGCATCAGCATCAGCCTCGGCAACCGCAGCGCCGCTGTCACCCCCCGCAGGTCTCGTGGACTTCAAACACGACGCCTGGTCCATCGAGCTCGGTGCTCCCAGCCGCATCAACGCCATCACCCAGACTCGGGACGGGTACATCTGGATCGGCAGCGTCGAGGGTCTGTTCCGTTTCGACGGCGTCAGCTTCGAACCCATCCGCCTAGACGGAGACCAGGGGCAGCGGCTGGTGGTGTCCAGTCTGCTGGCCACACGCTCAGGTGAACTCTGGGTGGGCCTGGGACGCAGCCGGGGTGTGGCACGCTGGCGCGACGGCCGCCTGGTGGATGCCCGCATGCCCAACCCCTCCCGCGAGGTCAACGACCTGCAGGAGGATCCGCAAGGCGGCATCTGGGTCGCCCGCGGCGGCCGCAGCACCGACATGCTGGCCCGCTTTCATGACGGCCGTTGGGAAGAACTCGGTCCCGAGACCGGTCTGCCAGCTCAGCCGGTGTGGCAGTTGCATGTGTCGCGCGACCATCGGCTCTGGGTGGTCCAGTCCGGCACAGTGGCCGCAGCCGACCTCCATCCGCTCAAGGTCCTCGAGACCCGCAACGATGGCAGCCACCGCAGCAACGGCAACGACCCCACCGATCGCAGCGCCGCCAAGCCCCTGCGATTCCAGCTGATCGAGACCGCCTTGTCCTCCCGCGCCAGTATGGCGGAAGACATGCAGGGTCAGCTCTGGCTGTCGGACGCGACGGGTTTGCGTGCCCTGCAACGTCCTCCGGGGCCGGACACCGCCTTTCGTTATCCCAATCCGGTGGGCGGGTCGCGCCTGATCTTCGACCGCCGAGGCGACCTGTGGACCACCAGTTTCAACAGCGGCGTGCTGCGCATCCAGGCCCCCGGGCAACCCCTTCCCGCCCCACGCCAGGACGGCCGCCGGGTCGCCGCCCTGCAGGCCAGCGCCGGCCTGACGTCGGACCAGACACGCGCCCTGTTCCAGGACCGTGAAGGCAACATCTGGGTCGGCACCGAATTGGGCCTGGACCTGCTGCGCCCCGCCAGTGTGGTGGTCGACCCGGACCTGCCCGCCAACTCCCCCACCAGCTACCGACTGACCGTCACCCGCGACGGCGTGGTGCATGTGGCCGATGCCAGCGGGCTGTACGCCATCGCACCGGGCGAGCGCCCGCGTCGTGTGATGACGCTGGACAGCCCCGCCGAAGCCCTGTGTGACGCGGGAGAGCGCGGCGTCTGGTTGTTCCTGGCGGACCGGGTGCTGCGGGTCGAGCCCGGCCGCGTCACGCGCCTGCCCAAGCCGGTGCGCGGCACCGCCTATGGATGCGCGGAAGATCAGGACGGACGGCTGTGGATGCCGGGCCTGGACCAGGGCCTGCACTGGTGGCAGGACGGCCACTGGCAGCGCTGGCCGGAGGCCCTGCCCTCAGCCTCCCTGCCGGCGAATGCCGCGCGGGACCGCGACGGGCGCGTGGCGGTGGTCTTTCGCGGGACGCCGCCCGGTGGCACCACGCCCTTCCTGGCGCTGGATGTGGGCCGCTCCGCCGTGGGCGGCATCGAGGGCTTGTTGCCGACGGAAGCGGGCCTGCTGCTCAGTGGCAGCCTGGGACTGGGTCCGGCCGACACCCGTCCGACGACGGGCAGCAGCGCAACGGCCTCCTCTGCGCCATCCGCCTCATCCGCCGTGCCTGCCGCGCCCGCCTTGCCCGCCTTGCCCGCCTCGGCGCATCCATGGGCCGCCTCGGTCAACGGCCTGACGCAGACGCCTGCGGGCGACACCTGGCTGATCGGCGACGCCGGCATCGTGCGGCTGCGTACCGCTGATCTGCAGGCATCGCTGCAGCAATCCGGCACCGCCCTGCCCCATCGAATCTTCGACTTCAAGGACGGGCTCAACAGCTTTGTCCAGAAGGCCCCCGGCGCCCAGGTGGTCACGGGCGGCGATGGCCGGGTCTGGTTGCTCACCCGGCGCAATGTGCTGCGCATCGACCCCGCCGCTCTGGCGCCGAACCCGTTGCCTCCGCCTGTGCTCGTGCGCTCGGTGCGAGTGGGGGACGAGCGCTTCCCCGCCGCGTCCGCCCTCACCCTGCCGGCCGGCACCACCACCATCCGGATCGACTTCACCGCGCTCAGCTTCCCGGTGCCCTCCCGGGTGCGGTTTCGCCATCGGCTGATCGGCGCCGGGCAGGACCTGTGGAGCGAGCCGCGCCCGGACCGCAGCATCGTGCTGCAGGACCTCAAGCCGGGGCACTACCGGTTCGAGGTCATGGCCAGCAACAACGACGGTCTGTGGAACCCACAGCCGGCGAGCCTGGACCTGACCATTCCGGCCACATTCACCCAGTCCCTGGTCTTCAAGCTGGCCGTGGCCGCCGCCGCGGCGCTGCTGCTCTACGCGCTGTACCTGGTGCGCGTCCGGCAGATCCTGGCCCGACTGCGCGAGCGCAGCGAGGACCGCAGCCGTGAACGCGAACGCATCGCCCGCGACATCCACGACACCTTGCTCCAGAGCGTGCAGGGGCTGATCTTGCGATTCCATGCCGCCGTGGGCCGACTGCAGCATGAGCCCGCGCTGCAGCAATCGCTCCATCAGGCCCTGGACCGGGCCGAGGCGGTGGTGGTGGAGGGCCGCGACCGGCTGCAGGGCCTGCGACGCGCCAGCGGCAGCGACCTGGAGCAGGAGCTGCGCCAAATGATCCAGGAACAGCCGTTCTGCGCTGGAACGCAGGTCAACGTGTCCAGTTCCGGACCGCAAAGGCGGCTGCGGCCGCATGTGTTCGACGAGGTGCTTTGCATCACCGGGGAGGCGCTGTTCAATGCTGCGCGTCATGCTCGGGCGACGGACGTGGCGGTGCACATCGACTACGGACGCCACTGGCTGACGGTGCAGGTGCATGACAACGGCATCGGCATGGAAGCGGCCTCCACCGCCGCAGTCGCCAGCCCCCGCACCGCCGACGAGGGCAAAGGCGCTGACCACTTCGGTCTGGTGGGCATGAAGGAGCGGGCGGCGCGCGTCAGCGCAGAACTGGACATCAACGGGCAGGCCCGGCCGGGCACGCAGGTGTCGCTGCGGATCAAGGCGAGGATCGCCTACGCCCGCGATACCGGCTGAGCCTCATCGCCCCTCCACACCGGCCGGCCTGGCTCGGTGCCGGGCGCTGGCAAGACCGCGGCGCAAAGCAGGCGTGGAGCGCCGGTGGGAGAATCTGAGGCGACCTTCCCGACCCACTCGACCTTCACGGACTGCGGAGTTTTCATGAGCACAGCGCACTTCTATCCCGTCGGCACGCCCGGCGTCCCCTGGGGCGATGCCGAGCGACAGGCCTGGCGGGAGCGGCAGGTGCGCCGCCGCAGTTATCAGGACGATGTGGTGGCCCGCCTGGAGCCTCTGGCCGACCGGCTCGACATCGTCCGTTATGGCGAGATCACCTACGGCGACCAGACCTTCCCTCTGCTGGCCGCACGGACCCGCGACTGGCGTGAGGACCTGCCGGTTGCGCTGGTGACCGGAGGCGTGCATGGCTACGAGACCAGCGGTGTGATGGGCGCCTTGCAGTTCGCCGAGGCGCTCGCGGGGTCTCGCCAAGCCGGCGCCTATGCCGGGCAGCTGAATGTGCTGGTCGTCCCCTGCGTCAGCCCCTGGGCCTATGAACGCATCAGCCGCTGGAACTACCACGCCATCGATCCGAACCGTAACTTCGGCGCGCGCCGGGATGCCCAGGAATCGTCTGCGCTGATTGGGCTGGTGGCACCTCATCTGGGCCGTGTCCTGGTGCACATCGACCTGCACGAGACCACCGACACCGACATCACCGAATTCCGCCCGGCCCTGGCCTCGCGCGACGGCAAGGCGCTGGAACCTGAAACCGTGCCGGACGGCTTCTACCTGGTGGGCGACAGCGAGACCACACGCCTGGACTTCCAGATCGCCATCATCGAAGCGGTGGCGCAGGTCACCCACATTGCGCCGCCGGATGCGAACGGCCGCATCATCGGCTTCCCTTTGAGTGCACCGGGCGTGATCGAGTTTCCGGTGAAGACCGCAGGGCTGTGTGCCAGCCTGACCGGGGCGCGCTTCACCACCACGACCGAGGTCTATCCGGACAGCCCGCGCACGAATGACGAGGAATGCGCCGCCGCTCAAGTGGCGGCTGTGCGGGCAGCCCTGGACTTCGCGCTGGCAGACCTCACTGACCGGCCAGCAGCAGCTTGATGTCGCTCATCAGGGGCTGGGTGCCGGCGCCGTAACGCGCATAGACCCGCACGCGGCCTTCAGGATCAAACAGGAAGCTGGCCGCGGTGTGGTCCACCGTATAGGTCTCGGGCGTGCTGCCCGCTTTCTGCGTGTAGTAGACCTTGAACGCCTTGGCCGTCTCCTTGATCTGCTCCTCGCTGCCGCGCAGGGCCACGAAGCTGGGATCGAAGCTGGCCAGGTAGGCCTTGAGCAGTTCGGGCTTATCGCGCTGCGGGTCCACGGTGATGAACACCCCCTGCACCCGGTCGCCATCCGGGCCCAGCGCCTTCTTCACCTGGGCCAGCTCGGCCATGGTGGTCGGGCAGACGTCCGGGCACTGGGTGTAGCCGAAGAAGACCACCACCACCTTGCCTTTGAAGTCGGCCAGCGTGCGCATGCGGCCGTCGATGTCCGGCAGGCTGAAGCCTTGAGCATAGTTGGCACCGGTCAGGTCCACGCCCTGGAAGCCGGCCTTGGCATCGGACTTGAAGCCCAGCTTGTCGCAGCCGGTCAGCAGCAGCGTGGCACTGAGGGCCGCGCCCATGGCAGCCAGACCCAGGGAACGTCGGTCGATCATGTGTGAACCTTTGGAACGAAGACTTCAGGGGCTGCCGGCTCAACCGAGCCACGGGTTGAGATAGTGATCCAGCAGCAGCGCCCCGAACAGCAGGGAAAGATGGAAGAGCGAGAAGAGGAAGGTGCGCCGCGCCAGGGCTTCTGAATACTCGCGCCACAGCCGCCAGGCGTAGTGGCAGAACATCAGGCCCAGGATCATGGCCGCGACCAGATACAGCCAGCCGCTCATGCCGGTGAGGAAGGGCAGCAAGGTGGCGGCGAACAGCACCCAGGTGTAGAGCAGGATCTGCAGGCGGGTGAACTCGTTGCCATGCGTCACCGGCAGCATCGGCAGGCCGGCCTTGCGGTAGTCCTCGCTGCGGTACAGGGCCAGCGCCCAGAAATGCGGCGGGGTCCACAGGAAGATGATCAGGCACATCAGCCAGGCTTCCGGCCCCAGGTCCCCGCGCATGGCCGCCCAGCCCAGCACCGGCGGCATGGCACCGGACGCGCCGCCGATGACGATGTTCTGCGGCGTGGTGGGCTTGAGCAGCACCGTGTAGATGACCGCATACCCGACGAAGGTGGCGAAGGTCAGCCACATGGTCAGCGGATTCACCCAGAGGTAGAGAATGGCCGAGCCGACGGCGCACAGCACGCCGGAGAACAGCAGCGTCTGGCGACGGCTCAGCTCACCGCGGGCGGTGGGGCGCCAGGCGGTGCGCTTCATCTTGGCGTCGATCTGCTGCTCGATCAGGCAGTTGAAGGCCGCGGCCGCACCGGCCACCAGCCAGATGCCGGCGGTGCCGGCAATCAACCGCACCCATTCCTGGCCCTGCGGCAGGCCGGGGATGGCCAGCGCCATGCCGATCACCGCGCAGAACACGATGAGCTGCACCACGCGCGGCTTGGTCAGTTGATAGAACTGCCACCATCGGGAAGGCATGGCGGCCTGAGTCAGGGAAGTCATCTCACAGGGTCCAGAAACACCGCCTGGCGGCCGGCCTTCAGCCGGGCCAGCACCAGGGAGCAAATCAGCAGCAGCGCCGCGGCGCCGCCGGTATGGGCCAGCGCGGCCACCAGCGGCCACCCCAGCACGACGTTCGACAGGCCCGAGGCCACCTGCCAGGCACCAACAGCCAGCAGGCGCCAGGTCCAGCGGCGGCTTTCGCCGCCCTGCCGCCACAAGGCGGCGGCCAGCACCAGCATCGCCACCACGACCACCAGGGCGCCCACGCGGTGGGTCAGGTGAATGGCGGTCAAAGCCTCAAAGGGTAACCAGTCTCCATGGGCCCCGCGCCCCAGCTCGCGCCAGATCGTGAAGCCATGCTCGAAATCGGTCGGCGGCCACCATTGTCCCTGACAGGTGGGGAACTCCCGGCAGGCCAGCACCGCATAGTTGGTGCTGACCCAGCCGCCCAGGGCCACCTGCATCAGCACCAGGACGGTGAACAGCACCATGCCCACCCGTAGGGCGCGGCTCGCGGCCAGGGGCTTGGGGGCATAGGCTTCCGATTGCCAGGCCAGCAGCATCAGCAGACCCAGGGCCAGCATCAGGTGGGTGGTGACGATGGCGGGGAACAGCTTCATCGTCACCGTCAGGGCGCCAAACATCCCTTGCACCAGCACCCACACCAGCGAGGCGGTGGCCCACCAGGGAGAGAGCGCGGGCTCGGGGCCCGGGATCCGGAGCGGGAGCGCGCCGCGGGCCGCTCGGCGGGCCTGCAGATGCTGACGCCAGCTCAGCACAGCCAGCACCAGGATCAGGAAGCCGACGGCGCTGGCCAGATAGCGGTGCAGCATCTCCACCCAGGCCTTGCCATGGGTGACCGGGCCGGTGGGCATGGCGGTCTGGGCGGCGTGGATTTCATCCTTGGCGCCGATGGGGGTGGCCGTGCCGTAGCAGCCTGGCCAGTCGGGGCAGCCCAGACCGGAATCGGTCAAGCGGGTGAAGGCGCCGAACAGGATCAGGTCGAAGGTGAGGAACACCGTCATCACCGTCAGCGCGCGCAGACGCTGGCCCGGCATGGCGCTGCGCTGGCGCAGGAACCACCACAGCAGCGGCCCGCCGGCCAGCAGCGCAGCCATCAGCAGCAATTCCAGCAACGGGGCGAAATCAAATCCGGTCATGCCCAAGGTCTCAAGGTTCTCGATGGTCTCGACGTGTTCAGGGGGTTCGGTGTGTTGGCATGCACGCAGCCGGTCGGGGCCGCTTCAGCGGCCGGGCCGGTCCCAGCCGGCATTGGCGCGCATCAAGCGCTCCAGGTCTTTCTTGAGCTTGCCGGGGTCGGGCTGGGCGGGGGAGCGCAGCATCCATCGGCCCATGGGGTCCACCAGGAACAGATGCTCTCCCATGTGATGGCCGGGCGCGGGCATCAGCCAGGCCTGCAGGGCGGCGGTGGGGGCGCGCAGCAGGGTCACCTTGGGTTCATGGCCGATCAGGGCTTCCAGCTGCGCGGCGGACAGGGTGACTTCGTCGGGCAGCAGCACCAGCTTGTCGAGCCGGTCGCGGTCCTTGCCGAGCATCTCGCGCAACTGGCGCTGCATGAAGAGCATGCGGTCACAGGCGTCGGCGCACGGGGTCTTTGCATCGGGCACGTAGGTCAACAGCCACTGGCCCTGCAGCGATTGGGGGTTCACCGGTTCGCCGCTGAGGGTGCGCAGGGGCAGGTCATGCGGCAGATCGCGGGTGGGGGTGATGAGGTCGCTGTAGGCGGCGCCGCGCAGGTCCAGCACATAGAAGCTGAAGTAGGAGGCGATCACCGGGGCGGCGCAGACCAGCAGCACCAGCCACATCTGCCAATGGCGGCGGCGATTGCCTTCGGCGTTGGTGACGGGCAGGCTGTGGACGGCCAGGGTCACCGGGCCGTCAGGCGGCATCGGTGTCTGGGGAATGGCGTCGACGGCGGTCTCTCCGGAGAGGGGCGAGAACTTGGAACCAGACATAAAGACCCAGAATGAGCGCGCCAAGCGCAAACCATTGAAACGCGTAACCGTAGTGCTTGTTCACGTCCACGGCCGGAGCGGGCCAGTGACGCAGCAGCCCGTCGGCGCTGGGGCTGGATGCTTCGGGGGAAGCGGTTTCCAGCAGCACCAGGGGCAGCAGCCGCACGCCGGTTTCGTCCTGAAAGGCGGGCAGTTCCACATTCTGCCGGATCGGCTCTGACCTCACTGGCGTCCCCAGTTCGAAGGCACGGGAGGGCGCCCGAGAAATTTGTCCCTCGATCTGCACATCGCCCTGCGGCAGCACGAGTGCGGGGAGTTGCTCGCGCTGCGCGGCATTGCGGGGCACCCAGCCCCGCTGCACCAGCACCGACGCCTGGCGCCCCTTCAACTGAAACGGCGTCAGCACAAAAAACCCAGCCCGCCCGTCCATGGGCCGATTGTCGAGAAACACGGTGTGGGCCGGCTGCCGGTCCCACTGCCCCACCAACTGCGCCCGCCGATACATCAGGGCTTCAGGCGCGACCTCATCGGCATTGGGCAGATCCTCATTGGACAGGGCTGGCTGCTGCGCGCGCTGTTCCAGCGCTTGCTGAAGCGCGATTTTCTGAGCGGCCCGATCCAACTGCCAGCGCCCGAGACTGATGGCCACCCCGACCCCGACCAGCGCCGCGAGGGCGACGACCAGGCGCCGCCCGCCGAGCCGCCCTTGCTGCTGCCGTTGCTGCTGCTGCCCTTGCTGCTGCCCCAGATGGCGATCTCCATGACGATCGGCATCACGATCTCCATCGCGATCCGCGGGGCCTTCATGGGCTTCAGTCACGCGCGGCATCCGTGATGGGGAGGCGGTCTTTCCCGAGGGAGGGAAATGGGGCCTGGGTGGAATAATGGCTCATCATGAAGATCATTGTGACCCTGGCCTTCCTTGGTATTTTGGGCGCCTTGTTCAGTGCCGGCATCTTGATGCTACGGCGGCACAAGGGCCGTGCCAGCATGGCCAATGCCTTGGCGGTGCGGGTGGGCATCAGCGTTGCGCTGTTCCTGTTCATTCTCTTCAGCGCGTGGATGGGCTGGATCCATCCCACCGGCATCACCTTCACCCGCTAGGCGCGCTCACGGCGCCCCAACCCTGCACACCGCAGGTGTGCCGGCGCTCCCAACACCGCGCCAGTCGCCCCAGACCTTGGTCTCTCACCAGCCGCTCCCTCTGCACACCCCAAGGTGTGCGAAGGCGCGCGCAGCGCCGCCTCCCCTCCAGCGGAGCCCGCGGAACTGGCTCCGCCAGGCCGCTGGGCTCGCCCCCTGGGGGGCCGCCGTCAGGCGGTAGGGGGGGTCAAAACCAATAGATGATGATGTAGAGGCCCAGCCAGACCACGTCCACGAAGTGCCAGTACCAGGCGGCGCCTTCGAATCCAAAGTGCCGATCCGGCGTGAAGTGCCCCTTCATCAGCCGCAGCGTGATGAACAGCAGCATCAGCATGCCCACGAACACATGGAAGCCGTGGAAGCCCGTCAGCATGAAGAAGGTCGAGCCATACACGCCCGACGTCAGCTTCAGATTCAGCTCATGGTAGGCATGCACATACTCATAGGCCTGGAAGCCCAAAAAGGTCAGGCCCAGCAGCACGGTGATCCACATGAAGGCAATCGCCCGGGCGCGGTGATTGGCGATCAGCGCATGATGCGCCACCGTCAACGTCACACCGGAAGTCAGCAGCAGCGCCGTGTTGATGGTCGGAATCGGCCAGGGCCCCATCACCTGGAAGGGTTCCACCGTGCCCGCCGGTGACCCGGTCGCCCCCGGCGCCACGCTCGGCCACACGCCCTGGAAACTCGGCCACAGCAGCGAGTTGTCCAGGCTGCCCAGCGTCGGCACCGCATACCCACGCGACCAGAACAGCGCACCAAAGAAGGCGGCGAAGAACATCACCTCCGAGAAGATGAACCAGCCCATGCTCCAGCGGAAGCTGGCATCGATGCGGTCGCTGTAGAGCCCGCCTTCGCTTTCATGGATGGCGTCGCCGAACCACTGCTTCAGCACAAAGGCCCACCACAGCAGCCCGAACAGCAGCGACCAGGCGCCCCAGTCATGGCCATTGATCCACTGACCCGCACCCAGGATCACCCAGAACAGGCCAAAGGCGGCCATGGCCGGATGGCGGGAAGGTCCTGGCACAAAGTAATAAGGGGTCTTGCCGTGAGTCGTTGCCGACATACCTTGTTCTCCTCGAATGCTTGCGATCTCGTCGATTCCGGTACTGCGTTCTCTGTCTCTTGCACGGGGTGAGGCGGCGTGCGGCCTCAGGTGCCCGCCACGCCGCTGCCCACCACCCAGTTCACCAGCAGCAGCAATCCCACCACGAACAGCACCGCGGCCAGCACACCGGCCACGACCACATGCAGCGGATTGAGCTGCGACACATCCTTGTCGTACTCCGAGCCCTTGCGGATGCCGAAGAACGACCACATCACCGCCCGCAAGCTGCCCCAGAAGGAGCCGCTGCGTTGCAGGGCCTGCTTGAAATCATCACCCGGACGCGGAGCGGTCATGAACGCGGCTCCAGCGTGGCCGGTGCCACGACCGGCACTGGCACTGGCGTCGTCGCTTGCACCGGCGTCGGCAAGGCCTGGGCCTGCACCTTGGCGTCAGAGCCGCCCTTGCCCGGGATCTCAAAGAAGGTGTAGCTCAGGGTGATGGTCTTCACATCCTTGGGCAGCTTCGGGTCGATCACGAAGACCACCGGCCACACCTTCTGCTCGCCAGGCTGCAGGGTGTATTCATTGAAGCAGAAGCACTCCAGCTTGTTGAAGTAGGGCGTGGCCTGCTTGGGCGCGTAGCTGGGGATGGCTTGCGCGGCCATCACCCGGTCCTGCACATTCTGGAAGGTGTACATCACCGTGGTCAGCTCACCGGGATGCACATCCATGTGGCGGACCGCCGGTTTGAAATCCCAGGGGCCCCGGGCATTGGTGTCGAACTCCACGCTGATGCGGCGGCTGTAATCGACCTGCGTGTTGCGCAGGTCTTCCTTCTTCACCGCATGCTGGCGCTCACCCAGGGCCAGCACATTGATGCCCAGCGCCGTGCACACCGCCCGGTAAATGGGGACCAGGGCATAACCGAAGCCCGCCATCATGACCACCACCACCAGCAGCTTGCCGGTCATGCGCAGGTTGTCCCTGCGGATCCAGGCGGCCAGCGGTCGGCGGTCCATGGCGTCGGGTCCTCAGCGTCCCAGCCAGATGATCTTGGCCACGAAGCCCAGACCGAACACCAGCGCGACGCTCAGCAGCACCAGCGCCAGCTTCAGGTTGCTCTTCTTCTGATCGTCGCGGAGGGTCATGTCAGTGTCAGCTCACGATGCGGGTGGCCGTCACGTCCAGCTTGGGCGGGTTTTCGAAGGTGTGGAAGGGGGCCGGCGAGGGCACTTCCCATTCCAGGCCTTCGGCGGCTTCCCAGGGCTTCTGCGGGGCCTTGGCGCCCTTGCCGCGCATCATCGGAATGACCACGAACACAAAGAAGTAGACCTGCATCAGGCCGAAGCCGAACGCACCGATGGAGGCCAGCATGTTGAAGTCGGCGAACTGCATGGGGTAGTCGGCATAACGACGGGGCATGCCAGCCAGACCCAGGAAGTGCATCGGGAAGAAGGTGACGTTGAAGAAAATCAGCGAGCCCCAGAAGTGGATCTTGCCGCGGGTCTCCGAATACATCACGCCGGTCCACTTCGGACCCCAGTAGTAGACGCCAGCAAACAGCGCATACAGGGAGCCGGCCACCAGCACGTAGTGAAAGTGGGCCACCACGTAATAGGTGTCCTGGATCTGGATGTCGATCGGGGCGACGGCGCAGATCAGGCCGGTGAAGCCGCCCATGGTGAACACGAAGATGAAGCCCACGGCCCACAGCATCGGGGTTTCGAAGGTCATCGAGCCGCGCCACATGGTGGCCAGCCAGTTGAAGATCTTCACGCCGGTCGGCACCGCGATCAGCATGGTGGCGTACATGAAGAACAGCTGCCCGGTCACCGGCATGCCGGTGGCAAACATGTGGTGGGCCCACACAATGAAGGACAGGATGGCGATGGAGGCCGTGGCATACACCATCGAGGCATAGCCGAACAGGCGCTTGCGGGCGAAGGCCGGCACGATCTGGCTGATGATGCCGAAGGCCGGCAAGATCATGATGTAGACCTCGGGGTGACCGAAGAACCAGAAGATGTGCTGGTACATCACCGGGTCGCCGCCGCCGGCCGGGTTGAAGAAGGACGTGCCGAAGTGGCGGTCCGTCAGCGTCATCGTGATGGCGCCAGCCAGCACGGGCATGACCGCGATCAGCAGGTAGGCCGTGATCAGCCAGGTCCAGGCGAACATCGGCATCTTCATCAGCGTCATGCCAGGGGCGCGCATGTTGAGGATGGTCACGATGATGTTGATCGAGCCCATGATGGAACTCGCGCCGAGGATGTGCATGGCAAAGATGCCGGCATCCATCGACGGGCCCATCTGCAGCGTCAGCGGCGCATACAGCGTCCAGCCGGCCGCAGGCGCGCCGCCGGGCATGAAGAAGCTGCTGACCAGCATGATGGCCGCGGGGATCATCAGCCAGAAGCTGAAGTTGTTCATCCGCGCGAAGGCCATGTCGCTGGCACCGATCTGCAGCGGGATCATCCAGTTCGCGAAGCCCACGAAGGCCGGCATGATGGCCCCGAACACCATGATCAGACCGTGCATGGTCGTGAACTGGTTGAAGAGCTCGGGATTGAAGAACTGCAGACCGGGCTTGAACAGCTCGGCGCGGATGCACAGGGCCAGGATGCCGCCGACCATCAGCATCGTGAAGCTGAACAGCAGATACAGCGTGCCGATGTCTTTGTGGTTGGTCGCGAACACCCAGCGGCGCCAGCCGGTGGGGGCGTGATGGTCGTGGTGGTCGTCGTGGGCGTGGTCGCCAGCGTGGCCACCGTGAACGCCGTGGGGGGGAAGCACTGCACTCATGGGATTACCTCTAGTTCGGCGTTCGCGATTACTTGCGGGCGGCGACGATTTCGGCCGGCTGCACGGTCTGGCCGGTCTTGTTGGACCAGCTGTTCTTCGTGTACGTGATGACGGCGGCGATGTCGGTGTCGCTCAGCTGCTTCCAGGCGGGCATGCCCTTGTCCATGCGGCCATTGAGCAGGATCTGGATCTGCTCGGCGTGGTTGTCGGACAGCACCAGCGCCGAGGCGTCCAGCGCCTTGATCGGGCCGGCGCCCTTGCCATCAGCCTTGTGGCAGACCGCGCAGTTGGCGGCATAGACCTTCTCGCCGCGAGCCACCAGGGCCGCCTGCTCCCAGACCTTGCTCGGATCGTCCGCCTTGGCCGCCATTTCCTTCTTCTTGCCTTCGACCCACTTGGTGTAGTCCTCGGCGGACACCACCTTCACGTGGATGGGCATGTAGGCGTGTTCCTTGCCGCACAGTTCGGCGCACTGGCCGTAGTAGTCGCCCACCTTCTCGGCCTTGAACCAGGTGTCCCGCACGAAGCCGGGGATGGCGTCCTGCTTGACGCCGAAGGCCGGCACCATCCAGGCGTGGATCACGTCGTTGGCGGTGGTGATGATGCGGACCTTCTTGTCCACCGGCACCACGAGGGGGTTGTCGACCTTGAGCAGGTAGTTGTCCACCGGCTCGGGCGTGCCGCTGTTGGAGGCTTCGCGCTGGGCGGTGTCGAGCGTGGCCAGGAAGCCGATGCCTTCGCCCTCGCCCTTGAGGTAGTCGTAGCCCCATTTCCACTGGTAGCCGGTGGCCTTGATGGTCACATCGGCGTTGGTGGTGTCCTTCATCGCGACGACCACCTTGGTGGCCGGCAGCGCCATGCCGATGACGATGAGGAAAGGCACGACGGTCCAGGCGATCTCGACGGCCACGCTCTCGTGGAAGTTGGCCGACACCGCACCCTTGGATTTGCGGTGCTTGAAGATCGAATAGAACATCACGCCGAACACCGCCACGAAGATCACGAGGCAGACGATCAGCATGAAGTTGTGCAACCACATCTGATCGCGGGCGATGGTGGTCACCGGCTCATGCAGATTGATCTGATTGACGCCGGGGCCGCCTTTGAGGTCGTTCACCGCCAGGGCTGGGCCCGCTGCCAGGACCGCCGCCGCCGCGGCCCAACGGCCCAAGGCGCTTGAGGCGCTCTGCACTCGTGCGTTCATCATCGTCATGGTTGTCACTTGGTTCTTTGAAAAGCGGGGCTTGCAACCTGGCCTGCCGGCCCGATCTACACCGCCGGTTCCGGGTGTCGCCGGGGGTCGAACAGGGCTTTTCACTCTGTCCTTCATGCGGCGCGAGAGTTTAGCCCACGAGCATGCATGCGCGCCTGCAGCGGGCCCCGGGGAATCACCCACCCGACCGCCCTTGGCGCAGCGAGGCGCGCATCGCATCGACCGAGACAACTGTCTCCGCCGCGACAGCCAGGCGGGGTGCCGCCTTGAAAGCGTGACCGAATACCAGTTCCACGGTCATGGCGAGCCGTCCCTGGCCATCGCGAAGGGTGTCGAGCTCCACCAGCAACCTGCGCCGCCAGTCGCGCCCACGCAACCCTGTGAATCGCATCGGCGCCACATTGCCGCCCAGGGCCCGCAGGTCGGCGAGCAAGGCCTCCGCGCTCGCCCACGTCAGCCGGATGCGCTCCTGGTCCATGACGGGGTCTGCAAAACCCGCTTTCAGCACCAGGTCGCCCACATCGTGCATGTCCCACCAGTCCGGCGCGGGCCGGCCCCAGCCGTTGCGGCTGTAGAGAGGACGCAGTTCCACGAAGCTGTCGGGCCCAAGGCACGAGAACATCACGAAGCCGCCCACCGCCAGGCTGGCCTGCCACTGGTTCAGCAGCCCGGGGAGGTCGGCTGCAGCGTGCAGGGCCATGTTGGACCAAACGAGCTCCACCGCCGGGCGGGCCGGCAGGCTGTCGAGCTGCCCCGACCCGCCGCCGCGCAGCTTGCGCCACCAGCCCGGTGCGCGCGCCACCGCGGCCCGCGCGGCCAGCACCGGGTCGGCTTCATGCCACAGCCGTTCGGCTGCAGGGTAGGCCTGGCGCAGCGGCTCAGCACTGGCGCCCAGCAGTGGGGACGTGTCCAGCACGCGAGCCGGCTGCAGCTTGATGTAGGCGAGCCGTTCGGCCATGCGGCCTGCCACCTCGGCGTGCAGCCAGGGCGCCGCGTCGGCGCGCGCCAGGCGGCGGGCGTGATGGCGCAGGGCCGCCGGGTCGAGGTCCTGGGGTCGGGGCCCCTTGTTTGAAGTAGGGGTCGGTACCGGCTCGCTCATGGGTGGGTCAGTATATTGAGACGATGCCCGACCGTGCCTTGCCGGCCGACAAGCCCGCACTGATCGAGAAAGTGCTCATGCGCTGCGCTGGCCAGTGCGCAGTCTGCCGCGCATGGAGCCACCAGACCATCTGCGGCAGTTGCATCGCCCTGTACGCCCGGCCACGGCCCCGCTGCTGGACCTGCAGCGCCCTGCTGCCGGCCGAACGCCTCGGTCACGCGCAACCGCAGTGCGGGCGCTGCCTGCGCGAACCGCCACCCCTGGACCGCACCGTGGCGGCGCTGGACTACGCCTTCCCTTGGGACGGGCTGCTTCAGCACTTCAAGTACCACCAGGCACTGGACCTGCGCGAGAGCCTGCTCGAACGCCTGAACACGGCGCTCAATGCCGCCGAGGTGGATGCCCCGGACTGGCTGCTGCCGGTGCCGGTGTCCGCCGAGCGATTGCGCGAGCGAGGCTACAACCAGTCCTACGAGCTCGCACGCGCCCTGGCCCGCCGGCGCGGCTTGCGCTGCGAGCCTGAACTGCTGCTGCGGGTGCGGCACAACGAGCGCCAGGCAGGGCTGGACCTGGCGGCGCGGGCGGCCAACGTGCGCGGCGTGTTCGCCGTCGACCCGTTGCGCGCGGGCCGGCTGCGAGGCACGACCGTGGCCCTGCTGGACGACGTGATGACCAGCGGCGCCACGCTGTACGAGCTGGCTGGCGTGCTGCTGCAGGCGGGCGTGATGAGCGTGCAGGCCTGGGTCATCGCGCGCACACCGGAGCCGGGTGACGGCTAGCCCCGTCGTGCGGCGGATACTCTCGCCCCATGTTCCACATCGTCCTCGTTCAACCGGAGATCCCGCCCAACACGGGCAACGTCATCCGGCTGGCGGCCAACACGGGGTGCAGCCTGCACCTGATCGAGCCGCTCGGCTTCTCCATGGAAGACCGCCTGCTGCAGCGAGCCGGTCTGGACTATCACGAGTACGCTCGCGTGCAGCGCCATGCCGACTGGGCCACGTTCCTGGCCAACGAGACGCCCGACCCGGCCCGGCTCTTCGCCTTCACCACACGGGGCAGCCAGCCCTTCGGCACCATGGCCTGGCAGCCGGGCGACTGGCTCGTGTTCGGCAGCGAGACGGCCGGCCTGGCACCCGCGCTGCGAGACAGCTTCCCCACCTCACAGCGCGTGCGCCTGCCCATGCGTGAGGGGCAGCGCAGCCTCAACCTCAGCAACAGCGTGGCCGTGGCGGTGTTCGAGGCCTGGCGGCAGAACGGCTACGCGGGCGGCGCGTGACTACTCGGGCCGCGCCTGGCGGCCCATCAGCAACTCCACCACCTGAGCCGCGCTGACGCGCCCCTCCAGCAGGGCCACCATGGCCTGCGTGACGGGCATCTCGACCTGCACGTCGCGGGCACGCGCCAGCACCGTGGGCGCGCTGTAGACGCCTTCGGCCACGTGACCGAGCTGCGCCAGGATCTGCGGCAGGGCCAGGCCTTGCGCGAGCAGCAGGCCCACGCGCCGGTTGCGCGACAGGTCACCGGTGGCGGTGAGCACCAGGTCACCCAGCCCGGACAGCCCCATGAACGTCTCCGCCCGGGCACCCAGGGCCAGGCCCAGGCGCAGCATCTCCGCCAGCCCACGGGTGATGAGGGCCGCCCGCGCGTTCAGGCCCGGCGCGTCGGGCGCCGCGCCGGACAGCCCGTCGCACACGCCGACCGCGATCGCCAGGACATTCTTGACGGCGCCGCCCACCTCCACACCGACCGGGTCGCTGGAGGTGTAGACGCGCAAGCGCTCGCCGTGGAAGGCGTCGACGGCGGCCTGCGCCAGCGCGGCGTCGTCGCTGGCCGCCACCAGGGCAGTCGGGCGGCCCGCCGCCACTTCCTGTGCAAAGCTCGGCCCCGACAGCACGCCCACCCGCATGGCGGGCTGCAGCTCCCGCGCAATCTCGTGGCCCAGACGCCCCGTGCCGGCCTCGAAGCCCTTGCAAAGCCACAGGACCCGCTGGCTGGCGGGCAATGCGGCCAGCGTGGAGCGCAGGCCGGACATGGGCGTCGCAATGATCGTGAGACCCTCGGCCGCGTGGGCCGTGCTGGCGCCGAGGTCATCGCTGAGCGCCAGCGCCGCAGGCAATTCGCTGTCGGGCAGGTAGGCCGCATTGCGCCGCGTGGCGCGCATGCCCGCGATGGCGGCAGCGTCGCGCGCCCACAGTTGAACCTCATGGCCCGCACGCGCCGCCTGGATGGCCAGCGCCGTGCCCCAGGCACCGGCGCCGAGCACGCTGATTCTCATCGTCGTCATGGGCGGAAGTGTCGCCCAAGCAAAACGCCCCGCACAGGGCGGGGCGTTGTCAGCGGGCGGGGCCCGAGGCTCAGTTGACGGCTTGACCGCCCTGGGCGGCGCGCTGCGCCTGCTGGGCCTCGAACATCGCCTGGAAGTTGACTTCCGTCAGCAGCACCGGCGGGAAGCCGGCGCGGGTGCACACGTCCGACACGATGGCGCGCAGGTAGGGGTAGACCATCTGCGGGCAGACGATGCCGAGGATGCCCTCGACCTGATCTTGCGGCACGTTGCGGATCTCGAAGATGCCGGCTTGCTTGGCCTCGACCAGGAACAGCGTCTTGTCGCCGACCTTGGTGTTGACGGTGGCCGTGACGCAGACCTCGAAGATGCCGTCGGTGACGTTCTCGGCCGACAGGGTCAGGTTGATGTCGACCTGGGGCTGCTGCTGCTCCAGCAGGATGTGCGGCGCGTTGGGCTGCTCCAGCGACAGATCCTTCAGGTACATGCGCTGGATCTGGAACACGGGGGTGCCTTCGGGGGCGGCTTGGATCTCGTCGGCCATGG
>JAIXSE010000033.1 GCA_027484825.1 Rubrivivax sp.
ATCAAGCGGCGCGCACCGGCGATGCGGAAACTGGCTTGAGGCCGATCTTCGACAAGGAGAAGGTGCAGCAGGACCTGGCGGCGCAGGTGGCGATCACGCAGACCTTCGGGAAGGAAGCGTCTAAACAGATTGGCGACCTTGCCGATGAGCAGCTTGTTAAAGCCGGGGCACTTCGTGCCGAAGCGAACGCTACATCCGACTTCAATCGGCGAGTCGAACTTATCAAACAAGCTGAATCGTTGGAAAGTCAGTGGGGACCAAACGGAACCCTACGCATCGCGGCACACGCAATTGTCGGAGGGGTCACAGGCGGGGCTGCGGGGGCTGTTGGAGCCGCTTCCGGCGCGACCGTAGCGCCACAGGCGAAGTCGGCACTTGAAGCGACAGGCCTTAACGACGCACTGATCTCCATTCTGACGACTATCGCGAGCACCGGCGTCGGCGCGCTTTCAGGAAGTTCCTCGGGAGGTGTGACGGCGTTTAATGAAGTTACTAATAACTACCTCAACCACCAGCAGGTCAACAACATGCTGGAGGAACTGCGGCGAGCCACTAACAAGGAACAGCGTGACCGGATATTCGCTGAGTACGCCAGAATCAGTGTGAAACAAAAGGCGGATATTGCGAACTGCCGAGAAAATGCATGTGATGCGATAAAAAAGGATATTTCTGAAGGGCAGGCTGCACTTGACTTGAATGCGAAGGAGATTGGACGCCTTGCAGGTTGGTTTAACGACGAAAAACTGACGATTGCAAATATTCAGGTAGATGATAAATATCAGCTGAGAACTCAAATGGAGTTCAATCAGGCTGCGAAGGAGCGAATAAAGACGTTTCAAGGGATGAACGTTTCGCCGCAGGTCCTTAAAACCATTGAATTTGGCATTGCTTGCACAACCGCTGCGTGCATTCAAAGTCAGTATCAAACCTTAAGGGCGCTTCAGGAAAATGTTTCATTTGACGATCAAAAAGCCATAGCACTAGAAATCGGTTATTTGCAAGGAAGAATTCAGACTTTTGGAAGTTGCCTAAAAAATACGGGATGTGACGGTATTTTGCTTGCGGCCTCTGTACTGTCGGCCGTCAAGGTCGGCCTCGCCGGTGCACATGAAGTCTCGAGCGATGAGCTCGGCGTAAGAAATGCAACTCGGGTCCCCGCCTCTTCTGCTACCTGCTCCTTCCGCGGGGATATGGAGGTAGACACGCGGCAGGGTTTCGTCGCTATCGAAAGACTGCGGGAAGGCGATTTGGTGCTCGCAAAAGACGAAAAGAACGGGGAGCTTGCATATAAAAAAGTGTTGGCCCAATATAGCAACCCCTATCGCGAGACGGTTTATGTAAATGTTGAGGAGGAATCGGGGAGGGCGCAAACCCTCGTGTCAAATCGTATTCATCCCTATTTCGCTAGGGTAAGCAAAAGATCATCACTTATTGATTCTCCGGCGCGAAGAATTTACTCGGTTGGCAGCGCGGAGGGACGGTGGATCAGAGCGGAAAGTCTGCGGCCCGGCTTTGAATTGCTCACATCTACTGGGAAATGGATTCCAATAAAAGGGGTTCTTGTAGAAGATAGTCCTGTTCAGGCGTATAACCTCACAGTCGATGGTTTTCACACGTACTTCATTAAAGCGCCTGAGGGAAGCATCGGGGTATGGGTCCATAATGATTGCTGGAATAAAATTCCGGATGCCGCAACCAACTTAGGAAAAACTACACCAGACGGGCGTGCACTGTATACGTTCAGAGATTCAGATGGTAATCAGGTAACTGCCTATCAGGGTGCCGATGGTAGATGGTATAACCCAAGGGTATATCCGCCAACTTCTACAGTTGATACTGCCGCCCGTGCTGTAGATCATCCGGAGTCTGGCTCAGCAATGTTGGGTGCTGACGGAACACGTACCGCTAGCACTAGCACTTGGCGTGGGGTCGGGAAAGAACGCATTGACGTCGAGAATCCCAATCCTGGTCAGAGAGCTGGCCAGATTCACTATCAAGACGCGGATAATAAAAAGTTCTTCTATCAGATCGATCGAAACGTGTTTACTATGGATGAGGCAGGTTTTATTATGGCCCCAAGAAAAATTCAAAACTTATTAGAGGATCCAAAGTTTATGAATGGTATTGAGAAGGCAAAGAGAGTGTTAGGGGTGAGAGAATGATGGAAGTTCACATGAGTTTGACGATGAAGCAGATCGTTGAAAAGGTGGAAAAGCTTCCAATAAAATTACCTGATAGGTTGAGGAGTCTGCTTGCTTCGGGATTTTCTCAAATTGGACCTTGCGTATTTTTAGCTTCTTCCTTAGACGATGCGATTCGCGGCGTAATGCAGCACTCACCACCGAACGATCCCTCGCGCTACGAATATGCAATCAATAAGATCCACATAGAAGATGAGGTGGATTCCGATCTCTTCGCGGTTGCCTATTGGTACGCGCGCTCCCTGGCGAATTTGGTAGAGCGGAATCGTGGATTAACGATAGACGTTATGCTCGCCTTTCATTCGACGATAGATTTTGGGCTTCAGTCTATAGTCACGTTTTATCAAATCGGTCAATCTCCAATAATCGATGTAGAAAATCTTGATGACTTTCCCGAGGCAATCATGATTTTCAGAATTACGGATGGTTTGAATAAGTCGTCTCAGAACTCAGCCAGCAGCATGTGACGCGGCCCACGATGGGCTCTTTCCGCGTTAATTGATGATGGCTCATGCCATGAGCCACCTGGTGGTCAAGACGACTGCTCGCATCGCGTGTGTTGCGGTGCTGGAGCTCAAGATGGACCCAAGAGAGTTGAAGCAGTGGCTGAGTTCGGTGGCCCGGCTGACGGCGCGGCAGAAGGCTGAATGGCTCACGGCCTTGGGGGCTGGCGTGGACGAAGTCCAGGTCCGCGTGCTGGTGGAGTCGCGACAGGATGTGTGCCCAGCCTGCCCGCACTGCGGGGCCACTCACATCGTGCGCAACGGCAACGCCAGTGGGCTGCAGCGCTACAAGTGCCGCGCCTGCCAACGCAGCTTCAATGCCCTGACCGCCACCCCGATGGCCGGACTGCGTCTGGAGGCCAAGTGGGTCAAGCAGCAAGACGCGCTGTGTCAGGGCCTGAGCGTGCATCAGAGCGCTGACGCGCTGGGCGTGTCGCCCTCCACGGCGTTCCGCTGGCGGCATCGCTTCCTGCGCCTGGCCCAGCCGGTGAAGGCGGCAGCGCTCACAGGCGGCGTGGAAGCCGATGAGACCTTTTTCCCGAGCTCCAGCAAGGGCCAGAGCCCGGGCCGCCAGGCGCGCAAGCGCGGCGCGGCGAAGACCTCATCCCCATCCTCGTCGCCAGAGACCGCTCGGGTGCGACGGCAGACTTCTTGCTGGACGCGGTGTCGAAGAACGGCCTTACGCAGGCACTCAAGCGGACCCTTCACCCAGACGCCATCCTGTGCACAGACGGCTCGGCGGCGATGGCGGCGGCGGCCATCGATCTGAAGGTTCAGGTTGAGGCGCTGAACCTGAGCGCTGGCGAGTGAGTGCGCGGTCCCTGGCACGTTCAGAACACTAACGGATATACAGCCGCCTCAAGGGCAGGATCGCGCGATTCAAGGGCGTGGCCACGGACTTCCTGCAGAGCTACCTCGGGTGGTTCCGGGCGTTGGATCGCGCCAGCAAAAAACCACGTAAGTCCGCGCCACTGTTGGCTCTGGCAATTGGGCTGGAGGGCATCACCAATTAACGATTAAAGAGCCGAGCGGGGCTGCGTGGAAATACCTTGCGCGCGCTTGAAGGACAAATGGCCCCAGGCAATCCCGGGCTGTCGAAAGATTCCGCGGAAGGCTTGAAAAAGCTCTTTGATTCGAAATGGAAGTAATATGCATGATGTTTTTGAAGTTGGATTTCGAAAGGCTATATCGCAACAGGAGTTGGCAGACTTCATTGCTGCATACTTTTCTCTCTCTCCAGGTTTTGTTATGCCAGAGCATGAATATTGGGGTGAACAATGGCTTGCCAAAAAGCGTGTCGGTATTTCGATTAATTTGGCAGCGCATGGTCTTAAAACCAACCTCGCAGGGGTGTCCTCCTCGACATTTGGCGAAGAGATGCTGGCGGATATGGCAATGAAGGCTGCCAATATTTTCAATTCAGAGGTGGTTGTTGGAAAATTCCTTAAGTGTGGGGTCGAGGCGAATGGTGGTTTCTTGTCGTATTTCCCAGATGGCTCAGTTTGGGAATCTGTTGATTCGTCCTCAGGTCCTGTGAGTGACGTGAAAATAATTCGGAAGATTTCGGGGGGCTAGAAGTTTCCACATCGATAAAGTGTTGTCGATGATAGTTGGCCTCGAACTCGGCCGACGGTAGGTAGCCCAGAGGCTCCATCAATCGGTGCCTCATGGATTCAATTGTTTGGGAGCGTGGAGTGACTGGCTCAATATTTGTTTCGAAAAATGAATTTCTGGACGTGAGGACAATTGATTTTTCAAGGATTGCAGATGCAATGCGAGATCGAATTGGAGAATATGAAGTGGCAATAAAAGTTCTTCGATCGGTGGATGAATTTGGTATGGATATGATTTGTGCGGATGAGTTCAATGCCAAAGAATTGGTTGCATTCCATCGACTACTTAAAGATATTGGTTCCGGCTTTTTAAATTCGCCTGGACTGTTGAATTTTTTGAATCAGGTCATCGTGATGGTGGAAGAAGATGATAGATTTAAAAATGAAGAATAAATTGGCGCCGGATGCGACGTTCTGAATTTAACGGATTTGACCTGCTAATTTCGCGAGTGGCGACTGACTCCGAAGTGATCGTTGCTTTATCGGCGGCATTGCGTTTAACCCATGAGGAGATTGCCGTTATTGATAAATTTCCGTTGGAGGCGTTTGGCGCAGCAGTAAAAGTAATGTGTATTAAGGTGGAGGTGGAAGGTGAATTCCGCCTTAAATTGTCAATAGATTTGTTTTCGGATGAAATTATGGTGCCACGAGAACAGGTGGCTCGGGAAATTGCGTATCGACTAGATGTATCCGTGCTATTGGATGATGGCTCACCTAACCCGTACAGGATGCTTCTTGTCAAGAGCGGTGAGGCTCCTGAAATCGCGTACTTGCATGCCGATGATGCGGATGAAGGAGTTTATCGATTGATTATTTAGTCCCGTAAAATGATGTTTGCGTCGCTGAAATAATATTACGGAATTCCGGAGCGCCGAACTGTCGCCTCAACCAGCATCACTTGATGGCTGTGCACCCGGCCCCTCCTAGGTACTTGCGGCTGCAACTTTCCAATGAAGGCCTGATTACCAAGCGATCTGGACGATCGGCAATCAGTACAAGTACCGTGCAAGGTTAAAATCATGAAATGGGTAAAACTTCCAGATTTTGAATCGGAAGACCTCTTTGCTGGCACAGTTTTGAGAGTTCCCACAGTTCGTCAAAGTGGCGACTGGTATCGCGACTCCGTGGTTGATTTTTTGATCTTTGATGCGTTCTCCTTCGGTAAAGGATGCGGCTTGGGCCTCATAGTAATGTCAGGATACAAGGCGGGAAAAGTAAACGTGATATTCCCCGATTCTTCTAGTTCCAAAGGCAAGCGCGCACTCAATAAGACTTGGCTTATGGATAACTGGAAGAGGTATTTCTATCCTGACGGTCTGCCTGAGCAGGCATGGGTCACGGAGTTGGAATCGATCAACTCACTGCCGGATGGAACCATCTGGGAGATTCCTGAAGCTGATGATTCCGCTCCGCTTGGAGACTGAGGCGGCCTGCGCTCCAACGCCAAGCCCAACCGCAACAATGAGCCTGCTCCCCCAACACCCGCCCAAAAAAAAGCGCCTCACGGCGCTTTTTCATTCCTCGAAGCCTCACAGCCCCTCAGACACTCTCAATCCTCATGCCCATGCCCATGCTGCACCCCCGCAGCCTCGGCATCCACTGGCGCCGCTGCATCCCGTCCGTCGAAGAAGAACGGCTTGCGCGCCTTCTGTCGCGGCCAGACCTCGTTCATCGTCGGAATGTCATACAGCCGCCCGCCCAGCATCACCTTGCTGATACGGTCGCTCTGCCGGATGTCCTTGAGCACATCGCCATCCAGAATCACCAGATCCGCCAACTTGCCGGCCTCAAGGGACCCGATGTCCTTGTCCAGCCCCAGATAACGCGCCGGATTCAGCGTCGCACTGCGCAGCGCTTCCAGCGGCGTCATGCCGCCCAGGCCCAACATCCACAGCTCCCAATGCGCGCCCAGCCCTTCACGCTGACCGTGCGCGCCAATGTTCACCGCCACACCCGCCCGCTGCAATTCGGTGGCCGTCTTCGCCACCTGAATCACATTGAAGTCTTCCTCCGGCGCCGTCTCACGCCGCACGCTGCGAGGCTCCAGCACGCTCTTGGGCACGAACTTGCTCAAGATCGGATGACGCCACACATCCGTGCGGGCATACCAGTAATGCTCGCCGTCCAGCCCGCCATACGCCACATTCAGCGTCGGCGTGTAGCCCACCTGTGTCTGCGGCCACAGCTGCTTGACGTCCTCATACACCTTGGGCACCGGCAGCGCATGCTCCACACCGGTGTGACCATCCACCACCATGCTCATGTTCATCTGATAGAGGCTGCCGCCTTCCGGCACCACCATCATCTGCGTTTCCCGCGCCGCCTCCAGCACCTGCTGACGCTGCTCACGTCGCGGTTGGTTGTAGCTCTTCACACTGAAGGCCCCCGCCGCCTTCAACCGGTTCAGATGCGTCCGCGCATCGTCCAGGTTGTTGATCACCGCCGAGAAATCGGCCTTGGCCCCATACAGCACCGTGCCGGTCGAGAAAATCCGCGGTCCCACCACACGTCCCGTGCGCTGCATCTCGGCCTGGGTGAAGATGTCGCTGGTCCGGTTGGACGGGTCATGCAGGGTCGTCAGGCCAAACGCCAGAGAGGCATAGTTCACCCAGCTCTGCTGAGGAATGATTTCCGTCTCAGCCATGGCGCCATGCCAATGCACGTCGATCAAGCCCGGAATCACAGTTTTGCCAGCCGCCTGCAGCGTCTGCGTTCCCGCCGGAATCGTCACCTCACTGCGGCTGCCAATGGCCTTGATGCGATCGTTTTCGATCAGCACCACACCGTCTTCAATGACCTGGTCCGGCTGGCTCGCCTTCATGGTGACGAGTCGCGCACCAACAATCGCATAACGCCCTTGCGGCTTGTCCGCCGCCAGCGTCAGTCCCATCTTGCGCCCATGCACCGGTGGTTTGAAGCCGTGCTTTGCCGCTTCGGCCAGCGACACGGTGGACAGCTCATTACCCAGTGCGTAATGCAGCGAGCGGCTGTCCGACGACCATTGCAGATCGTCCCCCGCATTGACGTCCAGCTTGGTCACCGGCATGGCGTCGGCCTTGGGGCCCACCGTCAGCGGCTTGCCACTGGGCGCCAGTGGCGTCACATAGGTGTGGAAGCGTTCATTGAAGCCCAGGTACTGACCGTCCGGAGAGACCGTGAAGGTCGCGGCGAATTCGCTCTTCGCCACCACCGTCTCCTCCCGCTCATCCAGCCTGATGCGCACCAGTTGATGCAATGAATCCACTTCACCGGTCTGCTGCACACGCGTGACATACAGGGTGTTGCTGTCCGCACCGAACTGCGGGCTTTCACCGTCCTTGGTCACGCGGCGCGGCTGCCCCTTGCCGTCCGCGGCGGCCACATACACACCGGGCTCCATGCCGTTCCACGGCGAGGTCAGATAACCGCCCCGCGCCTTGCGGTAGGCAATCGTCTTGCCGTCCGGCGAGAAGACCGGATAGAGATACTTGCCCGGCTCCGGCGTGATCACGGTTTCCCGGCCCGATGCCAGATCCAGCCGGCGTACACGCGCCTGCTCGCCGTCATTCCAGCTGACAAACACCAGCTCCCGGCCGTCGCGGGAGAAACTGGGGAAGTACTCAAAGCGTTCGGTCTGCTGCGTCAGTCGGCGCGCTTCTCCCACCGGCTGGCCGTCGCGCAGCTCGTTCTGGTAGAGATACCCCGCCGCCGAATACACCACCCGCTTGCCGTCCGGCGACACCCGCACCCAACGCAGCATGCGCGATTCGAATCGGTCCGGCGCGACGTCCTGCGCAAAGCGCACCGCTGGCCGGATTTCCCGCTCGTCCTTCACATGGAAGGGGATTTCCGTGGCCTTGGACTGGAAGGGATCAATCCGCCAGAGCTTGCCCTGCGCCCACGCCACCACCTGTTTGCTGTCCGGCGTCCAGGCAATGCCGGGATACACCCCGTGCACCGACCAGGCTTCCTGCAGGTCCCGCTCCAGACCGGTCCAGGCCGGCATTTCTCGGCCGGTTTTCAGGTCCTTGAGGAAGAGGGTGGTCTGGCTGCCCGCGTCGGTGCGCAGTCGGCGAATGAAGGCCAGATAACGACCGTCCGGGGAGGGCGTGGGACGAATGGCGCCGCCAGGGCCGGTGACAAACGCTTCATTCGTGCCATCACTCAGGTTTTGCCGATAGATGCGGAAGATCTCGCCATTGCTGTCCTTGTTGTATTCAAAGGAGCGGCCCGGTGTGCTGTCCTGCGAGTAGTAGAAGAACTTGCCGTCCGGCGAGAGGGCGGGTTCACCCAGGTCCTTCTGCCAATTGGGCTTCTCATTGAGCTGCTGGCCTTTGCCGCCGTCCAGCGAATACATCCAGATCTCGCCGCTGCCCAGGGACCGCGTGCCAGTGAAATGCTTGCGCGCCAGCAGGTATTTGCCGCTGGGATGCCAGACCGGGTTGTTGAGCAGGCGATAGTCTTCGGTGGTGATGGCGCGCGCCTGCGAGCCATCCACATTCATCACCCAGATGTTGTCGCCGCCGCCAGCGTCAGAGACGAAGGCGATCTGCTTGCCGTCCGGCGAGAAACGCGGCTGCATCTCCCAGGCCATGGAATGGGTCAAGGCCTTGGCCTCGCCGCCGCCGATGGGCATGAGGTAGAGGTCGCCGAGCAGGTCAAACACCACCTGCTGGCCGTCCGGGCTGACATCCACCGACATCCAGGTGCCGGTGTGCACATCCAGTTGTGCCTTGCGCTGTTCTCCTGGAGGCGCATTCACATTCCACTTGGCGGGCGCTGAAGCTGCGGGTGCCGCAACCGCGGGCGCCGATGCGGCCCCCGGCGCTTCCCCGGCCGCCGCAGCAGCCTGGGCGGCGGAAGCGCCCAGTGCGGCGGCACACAAAGTGATCACGCCCGCGGAGGCGGGCGTGAGGCGGAACAAGCAGGACAAGCGGTACAAGCGGGACAAGTGGGGCTGGGTGGAACAGGTCATGGTCAGCGGAGGTGGGAACCACCTCGGTCCGGAAAGGCTATGAATGCCCCGGAGAATACCCAGCAGGGCGGGGAAGGCCATGCTGGTTTTCTCGACCATGACGAATGGCAGTTTGGATAGCGCCCACCGCCCTCAAGCGCTCACGTCCTCAAGCCCTCAAGCCCGCTGCCGCAGTGACGGCTGGGCCCGAAACCTCGCCAGCTGCTGCGCATACGGATCCAGCGCGTCCTGCGGCGTGTCCAGAGTCAGACCGGTCACTTCCGCGAACCGGACCGGTTTGACTTCTCCGTGGGCGGTCAGTTCATCCACCAGGCCCAGCAAGCTGTCCCGGTGCTGCGCCAGCAGGTCCAGTGCCCGAGCATGCTGTGCCTGCAGCAGCGCCTCGACGGCGGCATTGCTCGGCTCGACATCCGTGCACAGGTTGACCTCGGTGTCCTGGACCACGTCCACGCGCGCGACACGGTCCCCGAAGCCCAGATGCCGCAGCATGCGTGTGGCGGACTCGGTCGCCTTGCGCAGGTCGCTTTCCGCGCCGCTGGAGGCCAGATCTTCACCGAACACCAGATGCTCGGCCGCACGGCCGGCGAGGCTGGTGCACAGATCATCCAGCATGTTGCGGCGTGACCAGACCTTGCGTCCGCTGTAGCTGTTGTAGCCGCCTTCGAAGCTGGCCACATGGATCTTGATCTCCCGCGGCGCACGGCCGAACAGCAGGGCGTGCACCAGCCCATGTCCCGCCTCATGCACCGCCAGCAGCGCGCGGAAATCGGCATTGTTGCGCTGGCGCAGCTGGGTGATCTCGAACGGCGCTGCAATCGCATGCGACTGACCCCGCCAATGGGCCACCACCTGGCGTCCGTCGGCCGTCAAGCCGACGCTGTCGGCCGGCGCCGCGCCCCGCTCCAGGGCCCAGAGCGCCGCCCGGGCCAGCGCCGAGCCAAGAATGGCATGCAGCGATGAAAACAGCGGCCGCGTACCCTGGGCCGGGAAGACCGCATTGGCATAGATCTGCTGTCGCAGGCTGGCATCGATCTCGAAATGCAGGCCACAGCGCGACTGCGCATCCTGCGCATAGCGCTGGCAGTGCTGCTCGATCAACTGTTCATAAGCCATGCGTGACAGCGACGGATAGATCACATGCTCATTGCCAAGCCGTGCCACCTGTTCCGGTTTGAACCGGCTGTTGAGCGCCTTCTTGATGTCGATGATGCTGAGCTTGCGGGTCAGGGCATGGAAAGTGTCGGCGTCGCTGTCGCAGTCGTCCACGCTGGTGGCAAGGTCCAGATAGGCCTCATCCAGATTGCCGCAGACGAAGATCAGCAGGCGGCTGTAGTCGGTCTCCCACCGCTGCTCACCGCTGTCGCGGAAGTCGCGCAGTCGCTGCTGGATGTGTTCAGGCGTCCACGCCATGACCTCCGTCAGCGGCAGGTCCAGTTTGAGCAGACGCCGCAGTTCCTGCGCTTCCCAGGCGCCGAGCCGGAAGCGAAGTTGCGGCTCCGGCGTGCCGGCCCGTTCCGCGTCATAGGCGGATTCGGCCAGCGAGGTCTCGATGCTGCTGAGCAGTGACAGCGCCGGCGGCAACCGGCCATCGGACAGCAGTGCCCAGACATCCTGATATCGCTCCACCTTCACATCATTGCGCTGCAGATCAAGGGTGCGGTAGCGCTGAAACTCATCCAGCGCCAGCACGCCGGGTTCCCCTTCGCAGATGCCGGAGGTCGCCAGCATGCCTGACAGGCTCTGCGGCCCGCGGCTGCCGGCGCCATTGGAAAAGCCGTCCATCTGCACTTCCACAAAACGGTCGTAGAAGCCCAGCAACTGAGTCAGGCGCCGCACCAGCTGCGTCTTGCCGGTGCCGGTCAGGCCCCACAGGCAGACGATGACCGGTCGCGACACCAGCTCCGGCAGGACATACCAGGCGCGCACCGACTCAATGACGCGGTCAATGATGTCGTCAATGCCGAACAGCTCCTGCTTGAGCTGCGCGGCGATGCTTTGCAAATGCGCATGTCTTTGCGTCAATTGCTGACGCCAATCACGGGTTTCATTCATCCCAATCCTCCCTGCGCAGCAGTGATTGCAGCGCGACTCGGTCTGCGCGGCGTTGCGCACCGCGGCTTTGTATGTGTTCCCCGGCGCCACGCATGCCCCGCTGACCCAGGGCACGTGCCACGGGGTCTCGCACCGGGCTGTTTTCCAGCACCAGGCTCATGGGTTGTTTCATGCGGCGCAAGGCCTTGACTCGCCCCTCCTGGAGGGCGCGGGAACGGAGTTGTGCACTCATTCGGTGTCCGATTGCAAACGCCCCGGCTGTAGAGAAGCTCTGGAAGCCGCTGCCTGCGGAATGGGACGCGCCGAGCCGCTCCGGAAACCCGGATGCGGGCTGCAAAGGGGGCGTGAATGAAGGTGTCGCCCGGCGGGCGGCCGTCATTCATCCATTCGTTGGCAAGGAGGGCCCGTCCGAGGGGCTTGCATGCCACGCGGTCTGAGGCCGGATCTGAATTCGCGAGATCGGGGATCTGGAAGATCAGAAACGGTTCAGCCGGGGCTCGGGAACCGTGTTCAGCCGATCGTCGCGAAGGTGAACAGGGAGGACATAGGAAATCTCCGTCATGCGGGCGCTGTCGTGGGCGCCTTCAGCAATGGGACCGAATGATGCGTGGGCGCATTGCATTGCGCAATAGCCTCGAATGGATTGCGTTGTACGCCGCCAACGCAAAGGCGCCGGGCCCTCTCCCGAAGACCCGGCGCCATCAGGGTGGTGTTACTTCGCGCGCGCCGTCACAATCGCGTCCGCCACATTCTTGGGTGCTTCTGCGTAGTGCTTGAACTCCATCGTGTAGGTCGCGCGGCCCTGGGTGGCCGAACGCAGCGTGGTGGAGTAGCCGAACATCTCGGACAGCGGCACTTCGGCCTTGATGATCTTGCCGCCCCCGATCATGTCGTCCATGCCCTGCACCATGCCGCGGCGGGACGACAGGTCGCCCATCACGGTGCCGGCATAGTCCTCCGGCGTTTCCACCTCCACCGCCATCATCGGCTCCAGGATCACCGGACTGGCCCGGCGGCAGGCCTCCTTGAAGCCCATGGACGCCGCCATCTTGAAGGCGTTTTCGTTCGAGTCCACATCATGGTAGGAGCCGAAGGTCAGCGTCACCTTGACGTCCACCACCGGATAACCGGCCAGTACGCCATTGGGCAGGGTGTCGACCACGCCCTTTTCAACCGCGGGGATGTATTCACGCGGCACCACACCGCCCTTGATCGCATCCACGAATTCAAAGCCCTTGCCGGCCTCCTGCGGCTCGACGGTCAGCACCACGTGACCATACTGGCCCTTGCCGCCGGATTGCCGCACGAACTTGCCCTCCACATCCTGGACGGCTTTGCGGATGGTCTCGCGGTAGGCCACCTGCGGTTTGCCCACATTGGCTTCCACGCCGAATTCCCGCTTCATCCGGTCCACGATGATTTCCAGGTGCAGCTCCCCCATGCCGGAGATGATGGTCTGGCCGGATTCTTCATCGGTGCGCACCCGGAAGGACGGGTCTTCCGCCGCCAGACGGCCCAGCGCCAGGCCCATCTTTTCCTGGTCGGCCTTGCTCCGGGGCTCCACCGCCTGGGAGATCACCGGCTCGGGGAAGACCATCTTCTCCAGCGTGATGATGGCTTCGGGATCACACAGCGTCTCGCCGGTGGTCACATCCTTCAGGCCCACGCAGGCGGCGATGTCGCCGGCCAGAATCTCCTTGATTTCCTCGCGCTGGTTGGCATGCATCTGCAGGATGCGGCCGATGCGCTCCTTCTTGCCGCGCGTCGGGTTGTAGACCGAATCGCCCGACTTCAGGATGCCGGAGTAAACCCGCACAAAGGTCAGCTGGCCGACATAGGGGTCGGTCATCAGCTTGAAGGCGAGGGCGCTGAACTTCTCGTTGTCATCGGCCTTGCGGCTGACCGGTTGCTCGTCGTCATCGGTGCCGGTGACCGGCGGGATGTCGATGGGCGAGGGCATGAAGTCGATGACGGCATCCAGCATGCGCTGCACGCCCTTGTTTTTGAAGGCGGTCCCGCACAGCATCGGCTGGATCTCCCCGGCGATGGTGCGGCGGCGGATGGCGCGCTTGATCTGGTCTTCGCTGAGCTCGCCGGACTCGAGGTACTGGTTCATCGTGTCCTCGTCGGCCTCGGCGGCGGCCTCCACCATCTTCTCGCGCCATTCCTCGGCCTGCGCCCGCAGCTCGGCAGGAATGTCCTCGTAGCTGAACTTCATGCCCTGGGAGGCTTCATCCCACAGGATGGCCTTCATCTTCAGCAGGTCGATCACGCCCTTGAACTGGTCTTCCGCGCCAATGGGCAGCACGATGGGCACCGGATTGGCCCGCAGCCGGTCCACCATCATCTGGCGTACACGGAAGAAGTCGGCCCCCACCCGGTCCATCTTGTTGACAAAGGCCAGTCGTGGCACCTTGTACTTGTTGGCCTGGCGCCAGACGGTCTCGGACTGCGGCTGCACGCCGCCCACCGAGTCATACACCATCACCGCGCCGTCCAGCACCCGCATGGAACGCTCCACCTCGATGGTGAAGTCCACGTGCCCCGGGGTGTCGATGATGTTGATGCGGTGTTCCGGCAGCGACAGGTCCATGCCCTTCCAGAAGCAGGTGGTGGCCGCCGACGTGATGGTGATGCCCCGTTCCTGTTCCTGCTCCATCCAGTCCATGGTGGCCGCGCCGTCATGCACCTCACCAATCTTGTGGTTGACCCCGGTGTAGAACAGGATGCGCTCGGTGGTGGTGGTCTTGCCGGCGTCGATGTGGGCCGAAATACCAATGTTGCGATAGCGCTCGATGGGGGTCTTGCGAGACATGGCGGACTCCAGGGGTGTGAAAGAGAGCAAAGCCTGATGAATGTACCCACAAGCGTGGGGATCTGCTAGGGCGGGGGGAATCCCGCAGGGTCAGGCAGCAAGTGCTGCGCCAGGAAGCGGCTGCTGCGCTCGTCGGCCAGCCGGGCGGCTTCGGCGTCGAAATGGCGGCCGCCGCGGCGGGCGAAACCGTGCCGGGTGTGCGGATAGGCGTGGATGATGGCGGCGGAGTCGGCGTGCAGCCGCTGCGCCATTGCATCCTGGGTGGACGGGGGAATGAAGTCGTCCTGCTCCGCCAGGTGGACCATCAGCGGGCAGGCCACGGTGTGGGCTTCGTCCAGAAAACGTTCGATGCCGACGCCGTAATAAACCACCGAGGCCTCCGAGCGGCAGCAGGCCGCCACCCGGTAGCTCAGCAGCCCGCCCATGCAATAGCCGACGCAGCCCACCTTGCGGGCGCCACCGTCCATTTGCCGCAGCCAGTCCATGATGTGCTGCAGGTCGTTGGTGCCGAGATCGGCGTCAAAGGACCGGCCCAGGCTGAGGGCGGCGTCGCGCTGGGCGTTGTCATGTTCGGAGAACAGGGCGCGCGGGCGTTGCCGCCAGTACAGGTCCGGGCACAGGGCGTGAAAGCCCTGGGCCGCGAGCCGGTCGCAGATGCGCTGCATGTCGGCATTCACGCCCAGCATTTCGTGCAAGACCACAACGCCGGGGGCGTTGGGGTCACGGGCCAGGGCCAGATAGGCATCGATCACACCCGGCCGACCGTCGGGCTGAGGCAGCGTGAGGTTGAAGCGCGGGGTTGGCGTGGAGGGGGGGAAGAGACTCATCGGTCTTGGGAGGCGGGAAGTGGGCGTCTGCAGGGCCCCACGGGGCCCCGCAAGCTCCGTCACGGCGAGTCACCCTGCTTCAGCCGTATCACGGCAAGGCAGGGTGAATCGCGGTGAATCACGGTGAGCCATGGTGAATCACGTCACCTCATTGGGCGCCGCGTTCCCGCCAGTCGGTCCAGGCCACCAGCAGGAAGCCGCCGACCAGGCCCCAATGTTCAAAGAAGCCGTTCATCAGCATGAAGCGCTCCTGGCCGGTGGCCTCCCAGTAGCGATTGGCCATGAAGGTGGCGGCGGCCGTGAAGACCGCCAGCACCAGGGCACCCAGCCAGCGCAGCCGACCGCTGAGAATGAGCGCCGAGGCGCCCAGCTCCAGCACGATCACCAGGCCCGCCATCAGCGGCGCCGGGTTCAGCCCGAAGTGCTGCATCTCCCCGACCGCACCGCCAAAGTCGAACAGCTTCACCAGCCCGCCCTGCAGATAGGCGCCGCACAGCAGCAGCAGGGCCACCCAGCGGACCGGCCCCCCGGCCGACCCACGGCGAGCCGGCTGAGCCGTGGTGTTGGCGTGGAAGGCGGCGCTCATACGGCCCAGCAGGCGCAGCCCAGGGCGCCCCAGAAGCTCTTGAGATCCGACACCGGCGCATTGCTGGCCCAGGCCCGGGCGTGGTCATGCTGGTGGACGGCGCAGTTGGTGGCGCAATCGCAGCTCAGGCTGCGCTTCATCGCCGCCTGGAGCGGACGGCCTTCCTGGTCGCCCCAGCCGGCATAGCCCCCGAAGCGTCGTACCGGCGACCAGTCCGGCAGCGGCAGCGGCGGCGAGGTTTCGTCGTCGGCGCTGAATTCGCCGGCGCCCCAGACCACCTTGCCGCCCACCACGGTCAGCAGGGCGCTGGTGTCGGCGATGTCGCTTTCGGCGCAGGCGAAGAAGTCGCGGTCGGGCACCACCAGGTCGGCCAGCATGCCTTCCTGGATGCGGCCCTTCTTGCCTTCCTCATTGCTGAACCAGGTGACGTTCTCGGTCCACATGCGCAGGGCCTGTTCACGGTCCAGGCAGTTGCGCTGCGGGGTCAACTGCAGGCCGCCGACCGTCTTGCCGGTGATCAGCCACGACAGCGACACCCACGGGTTGTAGGAAGCCACCCGCGTGGCGTCCGTGCCGGCGGAGACCTTCAGGCCCTTGTCCAGCATCTTGCGCACCGGCGGTGTGGCTTCGGCCGCACCGGCGCCGTAGCGTTCCACGAAGTATTCGCCCTGGTAGGCCATCCGGTGCTGCACGGCCACACCGCCGCCGAGGGCCGCGATGCGGTCCATCGAGGCTTCGGAGATGGTTTCAGCATGGTCGAAGAACCAGTTCAGGCCTTGCAGCGGAATGTCCTGGTTGACCTTCTCGAAGACGTCCAGCGCGCGGCTGATGGTTTCGTCGTAGGTGGCGTGCATGCGCCAGGGCCAGCGGTTCTCGGCCAGGATGCGGACCACGCCTTCGAGGTCCTCTTCCATCTGGGGCGGCATGTCCGGCCGCTCGACGCGGAAATCCTCGAAGTCGGCGGCGGAGAAGACCAGCATCTCGCCGGCGCCGTTGTGCCGGAAGTAGTCGTCGCCCTGCTTGTAGGTGGATTCTCGGGTCCAGCGCAGGAAGTCGTCCTTTTCCTGCTTGGGCTTCTGGGTGAACAGGTTGTAGGCCAGGCGGATGGTCAGCAGCTGGTCCTTGGCCAGTTGCTCGATCACCTCGTAGTCGTCCGGATAGTTCTGGAAGCCGCCGCCGGCATCGATGGCGCCGGTCACGCCCAGGCGGTTGAGCTCGCGCATGAACAGCCGGGTGCTGTTGAGCTGGTACTCCAGCGGCAGCTTGGGGCCTTTGGCCAGCGTCGCGTAGAGGATGGCCGCATTGGGCTTGGCCAGCAGCAGGCCGGTGGGGTTGCCCTGGCTGTCGCGGGTGATCTGGCCGCCGGGAGGTTCCGGCGTGTCCTTGGTGTAGCCCACGGCGCGCAGGGCGGCGGCGTTGAGCAGGGCGCGGTCATACAGGTGGAGGATGAACACCGGCGTATCGGGCGCGACGGCATTGAGTTCTTCCAGCGTCGGCAGTCGCTTCTCGGCGAACTGGTGTTCGGTGAAGCCGCCCACCACGCGCACCCACTGAGGGGCTGGCGTCACATCCACCTGGCGCTTGAGCATGCCCATGGCATCGGCCAGCGAACGCACGCCATCCCAGCGCAGTTCCATATTGAAGTTCAGGCCACCGCGGATGATGTGCAGGTGGTTGTCGATCAGGCCGGGCAGCACGCGCTTGCCACGCACATCGATGACCTTGGTGCGGGGCCCGGCCAGCGCCATCACTTCATTGTCGTGCCCGACCTTCAGGAAGCGTCCGTCCTTGATGGCCACGGCCTGTGCGGTGGGTTGCTGGCGATTGAGGGTGGTGAACAGACCGCGATGCAGGATCAGGTCAGCAAACTGGGGAGAAGACTCAGCCATGACGGATCTCCGAAGTGGCATCGGCCGCCGTGGCGACCGAGGGGGACACAGGGGTGGCGCCGCGGACCTGAGCGGTGTCGGCGCACTTGGGCAACTGCCCGAACATATGAGGTTTGACTTGATGCTGCAGCCAGGACACCTGGGACGCCTCGTCGCGCTGCACCAGTTTCTTCACCAGCGGCGGTACCTGCTCACCGACCAGGATGCCCAGCAGCCCGACCAGCGCGATCACCGGCGGCGCCGGCGACCGCACATTGAACAGCGCATAAATCACGCCCACCAGCAGCCCGACGGCCAGTGACACAAGATAGGGTTTCATCCAACACCTCAACCACAGTTTCGCGGGCCCGCCGATCGCATCGACTACCGCGCACATTCACCACGCTCGAAAGCTTCGCACCCGACAGCCCGCACTAAGCCGCCCACAGCACGCAGCCCCCGCGCAAGCCCCAGCGCTCCGCACGACCGGCCGACGCCATGCGTCGCCGGTCCCCTCCAGCGGAGCCCGAGGAACCGGCTCTGCCGGGCCTCTGGGCTCGCCCCCCTGGGGGGCCGACGAAGTCGGTAGGGGGGGTTACCCTTCATGCGCGTTGAACATGGACTTGGCGTAGGTGATGCCAAGGCCATAGGCGCCGCCGAACTTCTTGGCGATGCCGGTCGTCAGGTCATACGTCTCCGCACGGGCCCAGTCACGCTGCAGTTCCAGCATGTACTGCAGCGCCGTCATCGGACGTGCACCGGCCTGCACCATGCGTTCCACCGCACGCTCGTGCGCTTCGGTCGACACGTCGCCACAGGCATCGGTGATCACATACACCTCAAAGCCTTGCTCCAGCGCCGAGATCGCCGGGCCGACGATGCACACCGAGGTCCACAGGCCCGCCAGCACGATGCGCTCGCGACCGATGGCGTTGACCACCTTGATGACATTGGCATCTTCCCAGGTGTTCATCGACGTCCGGTCGATCAACTCCTGGCCAGGGAAGGCCGAAGTGATTTCTTCATACATCGGACCGGAGAAGCTCTTCTCGGCCACGGTGGTCAGGATGGTGGGCACCTTGAAGCCGGCGGCCGCGTTGGAGATCAGCGCAGCGTTGTTGCGCAGCTCGATGGCATCGATGGACTTGGTGGCGAAGGACATCTGCGACTGGAAGTCGATCAGGATCAGCGTGTGGTCCTTGGGCGAGACGAGTCCGGCGCCGGGAGTCGGGGTAGCGGTGATGGCCATGGGAAGTCCTTTCATGAATCTGTCAACAACCGGCCGAACCTGATGTCCGACCTCGGGCTGAAGTCTGCGTGCCGACGAACGGCCCGTGATCTCCAAGATGGGAGGGGCCGGGCCTGTTCGATTGCGCTCGGCACCGCCGCATTCCCCATATGGGGAGGGGGGATCTACGACCGGGGTACACAAGGCTTCACAAGTCATCACTCGCCACCCCTCACCGCAGCGGCCACCATGCAGGTCATGAAATTCCCGAAGGAGCGATCACCATGTTGAATTGGCCAACCCAACGAATTCAGGTCAGCGTGGCTTATGTCGATCCCCTGGTGGCGATCGGGCTGAGCACCGTGCTGTCCCAGCAGGTGGACATGGATGTGGTGGAGGCCGACGGGCGAGCGGCGCCCGGGCCGCACATCGTGGTGGCGGACTATGAACGGGCCTTGAATCTGGTGGCCAGCCGCGCCAGCGGGCGGGACCGGCAGTCGTCGGCGCCCAAGGTGCTGGTGGTGACCGCCAATGACCGGGAGCATGAGGTGCGCTCCGCGCTGGAGGCGGGCGTGGAGGGCTACCTGGAGCTGGGCTGCGAGCTGCAGGACCTGGTCTCCGGCGTGCGCCAGCTGGCGCGTGGGTCGCGCTACCTCAGCGCCATGGCGGCGCAGCGGATCGCGGCGAGCATGGCCCGGTCCACCCTGACAGACCGGGAGCAGCAGGTGCTCGGCCTGGTGGCCCGCGGCAAGAGCAACAAGGGCGTGGCCCTGGCGCTGGACATCTCGGCCGGCACGGTCAAGGCGCACATGAAGGCCATTCTGAGCAAGCTCGATGCGGAAACCCGCACCGAGGCCGCGAGCATCGCCATGGAACGGGGTCTGATCGGACCCGCGATGCTGGCCTCGTAAGCCGCCACCCGTCAGGCTTCGCGAGGCCCCTTGCGCATCAGCCACCGTCCGGCGCGCCACCCCAGGCGTTGCCCGACCAGCAGCAGCCCCAGTGCGCTCAGCAGCATCACTGGCGTCAGCGCCAGCCGCCAGAAGGGATCTTCGATGGCGAACACGATGCCGAAGGTCAGCAGCATGGCGCCGATGCCCAGTCGCTTGCCGCAGCGCGCGGTCAACCAGCCCAGCAGCACCGGCAGACCGACGGTGCAGAGCAGCAGCAGCGCCGGCCATCCGCCGCGCGGCCAGGTGGGGTGAAGGACCTCGTCGGGTGCTCGGTCGGGTTCATACAGCCCTTGTTCCAGCAGGACCACAGCGCCCGCGATCCACAAGGCCAAGACGCAGATGACCCACGGACTGACACTGGGCGGCAGCAGCACCCAGACCATGGCCAGCAACAAGGTCGTGCTGAGCATCAGGTTGAGACTGGGCAGGACCAGGAAGATGGCGAGCAAGGCCAACCACGGCCACAGCGTCGCCATGTCGCCTTGCGGATCGACATACAGACCCACCCCCATGGCGGCGATCACAGCCAGACCACACCAAGGCTGCACGCGCCTCCACTGAGCGAGCACCGACCGTGGAAGGATGCGACCCGCCAGAAAGCGTTGGATGCGACCGCCCAGAAACAGCTTGAAAGCTGCCATCACCTGGTGCGTGGCGAAGGCACCGAACAAGAACAGCAGCGAGCCGCAGATCAGGATCAACTGAGCCTCTCCGCTGGCGGAATGCAAGCTGAACTGCAGGGTGCAGGCCAGCAGATAAATCAAGGCGGGCGAGAGGTATTGGGTGATGTTCAGCAGTTCCCGGAGGTCGCGCTGATCCGCCAGGTCGATGCCGAGTCGGCGAAGCAGCATCGGGCCGGCGCGAAGCAACTGGATTTCCAGGGCGTGCCCCATGAGCATCGCCGCGAGCTTTCCGCGCAGCGGACCGAACAGACGCGTGGAATCCACCAGCCATAGCGGCAGCCGCGTCGTTGGGCCGAAGGCTTTCAGGATGACAGGGTCGGTGACCGGCATCGGTCGGCCGGCGGTCACATCCCGCAACTGCTGGAGTCGAAGCTCGCCCAGCAGACGCCCGGCGCGGAAATCGGTCAGCCAGCCGAAGTGTTCCAGCAACAGATGCACCAATGCGACGGGCGCCCGATCATCCGCCCGGATCAGCAGATCGGCAAAGCGGAGGGAGGCCTCCGTGTGAGCCGCGATGGGCAGATGAGCCAGCGCCGTATGCAGCGTGGGCAGGGCCTGCTTCACGGCATCAGGGCCCTTCTTCAGGACGGATTCCGTCCAGGCGCACAAAGCCGAGACTGACACGAGCGCGACCGGTCCTTCACCGTCGTCTCGGGTGGCTGGATCCCGGCCTGAATTGACGGGGTCGTTGGCGAAAGCCTGGGGCCTGGGGCGTGCCGGTGGAGGCGGCGTTGGCGTCGGCTTCGGCGGCACGGGCGTCGGGGGCGGGGTGGTAGCCGTGGCCGTGGCGGCAGCCGCAGCTGCAGCCCCAGCCGCAGCCGGCTCGGGCCGTGGAACTGGCGCCTCAGCCCGGGCCTCAAGCGGCGCCCCGGCCAGATCCTCGGCAGGCACCTGCACCGCCGACTGCTGGAGTCGCGCATGCGCGACCAGCCGGTCATAGGCCTCCCTCAGCGCCTGATACGCCTGTGCGTCCTCATCCGGCCTCGTGGACTTCAGCGTGACCGCATACGCCCGTTTGATCTCCTTGATGTCCAGGGTGGGTTCGGACAAACCGACTCGCTCGCAATCCTGGCGCCAGCGTGCCATGCTGGAACTGTTCAACTGATGTCCTCCGCAATCGGATGGGTCTTTCGACCTCTATGGGTCGGTATCGACCTCTGTATTCACCACTTCTTGAGCCGCGCCACCACATCCATCGCCGGTTTGACCAGCTCGGGCAGCGGCGCCCGCAATTCATTGGCGGGGCCCATTTTGTCAAAGTGGCGCGCCACTTTCCCGGGAATGAATCGGGAGACGCTGGCGTAGAGGTGGCGGTCGCCATGGCGCGCCTGCTGCGTCACGTAAAAGCGCTGCGGCACCATGACCGACAGGTGATGCTGCGCCCGTGTCATGGCCACATACAGCAGCCGCCGTTCTTCCTCGATCTGCGCCTGCGCCCCGGTGCTCAGGTCGGACGGCATGCAGCCATCCACGCAGTTGAGCAGGTAGACCGCGCTCCATTCTTGTCCTTTGGCCGAATGGATGGTGGACAGGATCAGATAGTCCTCGTCCTTGAGCGGCACACCGGATTCGTCACTGCTGGCCTCGGGTGGGTCCAGCGTCAGCTCGGTCAGGAATCGCTCGCGGCTGCCGTAGCCCTGCGCAATGCGGGCCAGTTGTTCCAGATCCGCAAGGCGGATGGCGGCATCGTCATGCAGGCGATGCAGATGGGGCGTCAGCCATTCCACCGTGCGCGTCAGGTCCAGCGGCCATTCGGAGTCTTCGCGCAGCGTCAGCATCAGCTCACACAAAGCGGCCCACTCCGCAGCCGCGCCGCGCGGGGGCTCGAAACTGCGCAAGGCACTGGGCATGTCGGCGCCGCCGTCCAGCGCATCCACCAGTCGGCGCGCACTGGCGGGACCGAAGCCGGGCAGCAATTGCGACACCCGAAAACACGCCAGCCGGTGATGCGGGTTTTGCGCCCAGCGCAGCACGCTGAGCGCGTCCTTGACATGGGTGCTCTCCAAAAACTTCAGGCCGCCGAACTTGACGAAGGGGATGTTGCGGCGGATCAGTTCCAGCTCCAGCTGGGCGCTGTGTGTGGCGGTACGGAACAGCACTGCCTGGCGCTTGAGCTTGAGCCCTTGCTCGCGTCGCTCCAGCACCCGGTCCGCCACCCAGCGGGCCTGGCGCGCTTCATCGTCGACCGTCACCAGTTGCGGCCGCTCGCTGGACGCTTTGTCGGACCAGAGCTGCTTCGCGTAGCGCTCCTTGGCCTGCGCGATCACGGCATTGGACGCCTCCAGAATCGGCTGGGTGGAGCGGTAGTTGCGCTCCAGCGTGATGACCCGCGCCGGCGGATCAAAGCGTGAGGGGAATTCCAGGATGTTGCGCACCTCGGCGGCGCGGAAGGAATAGATGGCCTGGGCGTCGTCCCCCACCACCGTGAGCCGGCGACCGTCCGGCTTGAGGCGGTGCAGCAGCGTGGCCTGCAGGCGGTTGGTGTCCTGATATTCATCCACTAGGACATGGTCAAAACGCTGGCCAATCTCCCGCGCCAGTGTCGGCTCGGACATGATTTCGGCCCAGTAGAGCAGCAGGTCGTCGTAGTCCAGCAGGCGCTGGCGCTGCTTTTCTGCGACGTAGGTGCGAAAGAGCTGCCGCAGTGCGTCGTGCGCGGGGAAGCACCAGGGGAAGTGGTCCTGTAGCACCTGGTCCAGCCGGGCTTCGCTGTTCACAGCCCGGGAATAGATGTTCAGACAGGTGGACTTCAGAGGGAAGCGGTCGGCGGTTTCCGCCAGGCCCAGCGCCTGGCGTTGAAGGCCCATCAGGTCTTCCGCATCCGCCCGGTCCAGGATGGTGAACTGCGGGTCCAGGCTGATGCGCTGGGCGTATTCGCGCAGCAGCCGGGCGCCGACGCTGTGGAAGGTGCCGGCCCAGGGGAAGCGGGGAGCGGTCTGCGTGGCCCGCAGGCCCAGCGCCCGGTGCAGCACCTGGCCGGCCCGTCGCTCCATCTCTGCGGCGGCACGGCGGGAGAAGGTCAGCAGCAGGATGCGCTGCGGGTCCGCCCCCGCCATGACCAGGCGCGCGACACGGGTGGCCAGGGTCTTGGTCTTGCCGGAACCCGCACCCGCAATGACCAGCAGCGCCCGGTCGTCGGCGGGATCACCGTCCAGGCCGTGCTCGACGGCGGCGCGCTGGTCGTCGTTGAGCTCGTCGAAAACGCCGGCGCTTGTGGGTGCTGGGGAGGCCCCGGCCGCAGGGGCGTCGGGAGCGGCAAAGGAACCAGTGACGGTTGTGTCGGTCGGCGCGTTAGAGGCGTCAGCAGGTGCGTCGGCAGAAGCGTCGGCAGGGGCGGCAGAGGCGGCGGCGGTCATGAGGCCTCCATCATAGGCTGTATGGATGACCAGTGATCGGGAGCTTCCCCCGGCTGTGAGACCTTGCGCACGGGCGAGGCGGAGCGCAAGGGGGGGCAAGCGGTACAAGCAGCACAGGCAGCACAGGCAGTACAAGAGGGCACGGCAATTGCCTTCCGTCCGGTGTACGCTGCACTCCATGGAGACCTTCCCATGCTGCCGATCCTGCTGACTCTTTCCGCGCTGGGCATGCCGGTCATTGCCTGGTTTTCCCAGCAAGGGACCTTCGGCCCGGACAACAAGACCCTGTCCGACCGTTACCCGACGCTGATCGTGGCGGACGGGTATGCCTTCTCGATCTGGGGCGTGATCTTCCTGCTGGACCTGCTCCTGGCGCTGTGGACCCTGCGCGGGCAGCGCTCTTCCGACCCGGCCTTGGCGGCGGTGCGCCACCGCTGCCTGCTGCTGACCACCCTGGGCTTTGCGCTGACCGGCAGCTGGATGGTGGTGTTCGCGCAGCAGTGGTTCTGGGTGGCGCTGGCGGTGATGTGGGGCGCGCTGGCCTGCATGTTGTGGGCGCTGATGTTGGTGGCTCACGCGCAGCCGCGCGGTGCGGCGGCCTGGCTGACGCTGTTGCCGCTGGCGCTGCATGCGGGCTGGCTGTCGATGGCGGCGTTTCTCAACACGGCGCAGGTGATCGTGGCCGAGCAGTTGCTGCCCACGGTGGATCAACTGCCCTGGACTTTGGTGCTGTGGGCGCTGGCGGCCTTGCTGCTGCTGGTGGCGATTGCCCGGCTGCATCAGCCGAAGACTGGCTGGCAGTCACTGGGCTACGTGTTCGCGGCCGTGTGGGGGTTGGTGGGCGTGTACGTGAAGCAAAACCGCGGCGAGCTGCCGGGGGCTCACACCTCCGCCTGGATTGCCCTGGCCTTGGCCGTTGTGGTGATCGGGCAGACGGTCTGGCTGCGGGTCAGGGGAGGGCGTCCGCCGCGCGCGCAGGAAGATGGGTTGATGTCGTATCGGCCGCATTGAGGGCGGCGGAGCGAACCCCGCCAGAGTTCATACACGTGTCTTGCGAGGCGCTCGTTTCTTGGGGGCTTCGGCGGCGGGGGACATCGTGCGCACGACGTTCTTGAAATGACCCTCCGGGAGGTCGTACAGGCCTGCCGCTTCAGCGGCCTCACGCGGTGTGGGCGCCCCTTCGTACTGCAGGGTCCGAGCGGCGAGGTAGGCCTGCACGGCAGAAGAACGAATGCGCCGGTGCCCCCCTTCTGTCGCGACAATCTGTCCCAGCTTGCCTTGGTCGCACAGCATGGCCACATAGGGACGGCTCACGTCCAGCAGTTCAGCGGCTTGAGCCGTTGTGAGCAGGATGTCTGACGCTGAAGCAGGCAGCGATTCAACGGCCGGGGCCTGGCCCAATTCAGCACTGGCCAGCTTCGCAATCAAACCCATGCGAAGGGCCTTGCCTTCAGTGGTTTGAGAAGACAGGGTGAGATCCAGCGCCTTGCCGATCAGGAGGCTGATCTCCGCTTCGAGCTGCTTCATCTCTGCAGCGGCGCCAGGCCGGCCTTTGGGAGGTGTCTTCACCGGCGGGCGGAACTGCCTGACTTCGGCAACGACAAACCTTCCGAGCTGTTCCGCCAAGGAGTGAACAGGGTCGGGCGCCGGGGCTGCATACCGATGCGGATCGGGGGGCTTGGTGGCTTTGGTCTGGGCGCGAGGCATAAGCTCTCCTGGATGCGGGCCAGTCTATCACCACAGCGAAAAAAACGAAAAAAAGGAAAGGCAGATCTACCGCGACGGCTGTGCTCACACGCAAAAAAGCCGCCCGCAGGCGGCTTCAAGTCACACGAAACTGAGACGTCTCAGCGCAGCGCCTGCGCCACCCCGCGCAGGGCGGGTGATTCCTTGGCCTGGATCAGGTAGACCGGCACCGACTCCATGTAGGCCCTGAACCGGCCCTTGCTCACGAAGCGCTCATGGAAGGCCGAGGCCTCCAGCCGTTCGATGACCCGGGGCAGCACGCCGCCGCCCAGATACACACCACCGCGCGCGCCCAGCGTCAGCGCCAGGTTGCCGGCCACCGATCCGAGGAAGGCGAACATCAGCTCCAGCGTCTCGTCGGCGCGGGCATCGCTGCGGTCCAGGGCACGGGCACTGATGGTGGGCGCGTCCAGTCCGGCGGGCACCGGCACACCGTCCAGCTCACACAGCGCCTCATACATCCACACCAGGCCCAGGCCCGACACCGCACGCTCCGCCGACGCATGGCCGAAGCGCTTTTGCAGAGCCGCCACCACAGCCGCCTCACGCGGCGTCACCGCCGCCAGCGTCACATGGCCGCCTTCCCCCTGGAGGGCGCGATAGCTGCCGTCGCCCGCAGGCACCAGCCCCGACACGCCCAGGCCCGTTCCGGGACCGATCAGCGCCAGCGCCCCGTTCGGATCGGCCTCTCCGGCGCGGATCTGGCGCTTTTCTTCCGCTGCCAGCGTGGGCAGGGCCAGCGCCAGGGCGGTGAAATCATTGATCACCACCAGCTTCTCCAGACCGATGGCCTGCCGCAGCGCCTCGATGGAGAAGGACCAGTGGTGGTTGGTCATGTGGACCTGATCCCCGACGATCGGGTTGGCGATGCCAATGGCCCCCTGCACCGGACCCAGACCGGCCGCGTCGCGCTGGGTGTCCTTCAGATAGGTCTGGATGGCGGCCTGCAGACTGGGATAGTCCGCGCAGGCATAGGTGCGCACATCGGTCAGCGCCGCCTGCGGTCCGGCCTGCCAGGCAAAACGCGCATTGGTGCCGCCGACATCGGCCAGCAGTCGGCCCTGGGCCGGGGTGCCCTGGGGCGGGGGAACAAGCATCGCACTCATGTGAAGAAGAATCGGGTCAGGTCAGGCCAGCCGCTTCTCGCTGCCGGCATCGAACAGGTGGGCCGATTCTGCCGCCCATTGCAGCCGCACTGCATCTCCCACGTTCAGATGGGGATTGCCGGCCACGCGTGACGTGATCTGCCCAAGCGGAGTATCCACCAGCAGATAGGTCTCCGGGCCGGTGGGCTCGATCATGACCAGCTTGCCGGGGACGCCGTCATCCGCCAGGCGGATGTGCTCCGGACGCAGACCGTAGAGGCAGCCGCCGTTGCCGGTGATGGCCGCATCGATCGACGCCTGCTGCTGCGCGCTGACCGGCAGCGTGACACCCTGCGCCCGCAGTCCCTGCTGCTGACGTTCGGCGGTGACGAAGTTCATGGTGGGCGAGCCGATGAATTCAGCCACGAAGCGGTTGGCCGGACGGGTGTAGATCTCCTCCGGCGTGCCGAACTGCTGCACCATGCCGTCGCGCATCACGGCGATGCGGTCGCCCAGCGTCATGGCTTCCACCTGGTCGTGGGTCACGTAGACGGTGGTGGTGCGGGTGCGCTGATGCAGCAGCTTGATCTCGGCCCGCATTTCGATGCGCAGCTTGGCGTCCAGGTTGGACAGCGGCTCGTCGAACAGGAACAGCTTGGGGTCGCGGGCCAGGGCGCGGCCCATGGCCACGCGCTGACGCTGACCGCCCGACAGCTGACCCGGCTTGCGGTCCAGCAGATGGTCGATCTGCAGCATCTTGGACACCCGCTGCACCGTCTCTTCGCGCTGCGCCTTGGGCACCTTGCGCATCTCCAGACCGAAGGCGATGTTCTGCGCCACATTCATGTTGGGATAGAGCGCGTAGCTCTGGAACACCATGGCGATGTCCCGGTCCTTGCTGGGCAGATAGGTGACGTCCCGGTCGCCGATGTGGATGGCGCCCGAGGTCGGATGCTCCAGGCCGGCGATCATCGCCAGCAGGGTGGACTTGCCGCAGCCCGACGGGCCGACCAGGATCAGGAATTCACCGGCCTCGATCGACAGGTCGATGCCCTTGAGAATGTCGGCCGCGCCGTAGCTCTTGCGGACCTGGGAAATGGTGAGCGCACCCATTGCTTATCCTTTCACGGCGCCGGCGGTGAGGCCGCGCACGAAATACTTGCCAGCGACAACATAGACCACGAGGGTCGGCAGGGCGGCGATGAGGGCCGCGGCCATGTCCACGTTGTATTCCTTGACGGTGCTGGTGGTGTTGGCGAGGTTGTTCAGGCCGACGGTGATCGGCTTGCTGTCGGCGCCGGAGAAGACGACGCCATAGAGGAAGTCATTCCAGATGGAGGTGAACTGCCAGATCAGGGTCACGACCAGAATGGGCGTGGACAGCGGCACCACGATGCGCCAGAAGATCTGCCAGAACGAGGCGCCGTCCAGCGTGGCCGCCTTGACCAGTTCATCGGGCAGGCCGGCGTAGTAGTTGCGGAAGAACAGCGTGGTGGACGGCATGCCGGCCAGCACGTGCACCAGGATCAGCCCCCACACCGAGCTGGCGATGCCCAGCATGCCCAGCACCTGGCTCATCGGCAGCAGCACCACCTGCATCGGCATGAACACGCCGAACAGCAGGAAGGCGAACATGACTTCGCTGCCGCGGAAGCGCCACTTGGTCAGCACGTAGCCGTTGATGGCGCCCAGCGCGGTGGAAATCAGCACGGCCGGCACCACCATGAACACCGAGTTCATGAAGAAGGGCTTGAGACCGCCGCAGTCCGTGCCCGTGCAGGCACTGCTCCAGGCCTTGGACCAGGCCTCGAAGGTCGGGCTCATCGGGATGGACAGCAGCGTGCCGTTGCGCACTTCGTCCATGCTCTTGAGCGAGGTGCTGACCATCACGTACAGCGGGGTGAGGAAGAAGGCCGCAAAGGCCACCAGCACCAGCAGCAGCAGCACACGCTGCCAGCTCAGGCCGCTGGGCCGGCGGGCCGGCGCGACGGAGGAGGGGGAAGAGGTCATCTCGGGGCTCACAACGCTCATGACTTCGAACGCAGCTCGGAATAGAGATAGGGCACCACGATGGCCGCGATGGTCGCCAGCATCATGGTGGCGCTGGCGGCGCCCAGGCCGATCTGGCCGCGCGAGAACGCCATGGTGTACATGAAGGTCGCGGGCAGGTCGGTGGCATAACCAGGGCCGCCGGCGGTCAGCGCGATCACCAGGTCGAAGCTCTTGATGGCGATGTGGGCCACCACCATGACGGTGGAGAAGAACACCGGACGCAGCGTCGGGATGAGGATGCGCCAGTAGATGCGACCCAGGGACGCGCCGTCCACCTGCGCCGCCTTGATGATGGAGTCGTCAATGCCGCGCAGACCGGCCAGGAACAGCGCCATCACAAAACCGGACGACTGCCAGATACCAGCGAGCACCACGCAATACAGCGCATGGTCCGGGTCCACCAGCCAGTCGAAGCGGAAGCTCTCGAAGCCCCAGGACTGCACCAGATGCTCGATGCCCAGGCCCGGGTTCAGGATCCACTTCCAGGCCGTGCCGGTCACGATGAACGACAGGGCCATCGGATACAGATAGATGGTGCGCAGCGCACCTTCGGCACGGATCTTCTGGTCCAGCAGGATGGCCAGCAGCAGGCCCAGGGCGGTGGTGCCGCCGATGAACAGCACGCCGAAGATGCCGAGGTTGGTCAGGGCCGTCCACCACCGTTCGTTGTCGAACAGGGCGCGGTACTGGTCCAGACCGACGAATTCGTAATTGGGCAGCAGCCGTGAGGCGGACAGCGACAAATAGCCGTTCCAGGCCATCAGCCCATAAATGAAGAGGAAGGACAGGAGGAAGGTGGGCGCCACCACCAGCTTGGGAAGCCAGGGGCTGCGCGGGGCTCTAGAGGCGGACATGCTGGGCGGCGGGTACTGCTTGGGGGGACGGGAAGGAGCCAGGCATTCCGGGGGAAGCTGGCCCCGAAGGGCAATGTGCCGACGAAAAACGGGGCGACTCCTCACGGAGCCGCCCCATGCGGCTTACTTCGTCTTCGCAGCGGCCACCAGGCGGCTCTGGGCCTCCTTGGCGGTCATCTTGTCGCTGTTCCAGAACTGGCTCACGACGTCCTTCATCGCGCCTTCAGCAGCGGCCGGGACGGCCATGCCATGGGCGATGGAGGGCACCAGGGTGCCGGCCTTGGCATCAGCGGCGAAGTCCGCGGCGGACTGCTTGGCGCAGTCGTCGAACTTGTCCATCTTCATGCCGGTGCGGACCGGGATCGAGCCTTTGTTCAGGTTGAACAGTTCCTGGAATTCCGGCGACATGATCGCCGTGGCCAGGTCCTGCTGCGCCTTCTCATTGGCCGTGTTCTTCAGCTTGAACATCGCGAACGAGTCAATGTTGAAGGTGTAGGCCTTGGCCGAGCCGGGGGCGGCGGTGCACAGGAAGTCCTTGCCCGGGGTCTTGCCCGCGGCCATGAACTCGCCCTTGGCCCAGTCACCCATCAGCTGCATGCCGGCTTCGCCCTTGATCACCATGGCGGTGGCCAGGTTCCAGTCACGGCCCGGGGCGTTCTTGTCGGTGTAGTCCTTGATGCGCTTGAAGGTGGTCAGCACCTTCTCCATCTCGGGGCCTTGCAGCGTGGCTGCGTCCAGCTGGACCAGGGCCTTCTTGTAGAAGTCCACGCCGCCCAGGCCGATGGCCACGGCTTCGAACGTGGTGAAGTCCTGCCAGTTCTGGCCACCGTGGGCCACCGGGATGATGCCGGCCTTCTTCAGCGCTTCGGCGGTGGTGAAGAACTCGTCCCAGGTGGTGGGCACCTTGGCATTGGCCTTCTTCAGCGCCTCAGGGTTGATCCACAGCCAGTTCACGCGGTGCACGTTGACCGGTGCGGCGATGTAGTGGCCCTTGTACTTCATGATGTTGGCCACCACCGGCGGGATCACTTCGTCCCACTTGCCGGCTGCCGCCACGCTGTCGATGTTGGTCAGCACGCCTTCAGCGGCCCATTCCTGCAGGGACGGGCCCTTGATCTGGGCAGCGGCCGGGGCATTGCCCGACACCACGCGCGACTTCAGCACGGTCATGGCGGAGTCGCCGCCGCCGCCGGCCACGGCGAAGTCCTTCCAGGTGTGACCTTGCTTTTGCAGCTGGGCCTTCAGGGCGGAAGCCGCCTTGGCCTCGCCGCCGCTGGTCCACCAGTGCAGCACTTCGACTTCACCGGCGTGGGCCGCGCCGGCACCCGCCAGGACCGCGACCAGGGCCGTGGCCTTTGCGAGTTGCTTGAGCTTCATCATTTGCTTTGTCTCCTTGTGAGAGGGAGGATTCGTCGACAGCCAGGGCTGAGGGCGAGTCAGGTGCGTCGGCGGTGGCCGATCAGAACCACATTTCGACCTGGGCGCCAACGCTGGTGCCCGAGGTCTTGTCTTCGAAGTTCACGTTGTTCGTCACGTTGCCGGCGGCACGGTTCCACTTGGCATGGGTCACGTACAGACGGAACTCAGGACGGTCCATCAGCGCGGGGCCGACCGACAGCGTGGGGGCGAACGTCAGCTTGGTCAAGCGGGCGGTCTGGCCACCATCAGGCTTGTACTGGGACACGCCAGCTTCGGTCAGCAGCTTGAAGTTGCGGGTGACGGCGTAGGAGACGCGACCACCGACGGAGCCCGACTTCGTGGCCACGCCCTGGTTGTCCTTCTCGTGTGCATACAGCACCATGGCCATGCCGCCCCAGGCGCCCTGTTGCCAGTTCACCGATTCCACCACACGGTACTTCTTGGCGGCGGAGGTGTCGGTCAGGTTGCCGAAGTTGGAGTTCAGGCCGGTGGAGCCTTGCGCGTATTGCAGCCAGATCACGTTGTTCAGGCCGGTGCCGAACATGTTTTCCTGCTCATGCTTGAAGGTCAGGCCCCAACCGTTGGTGCCGCCTGCAAACTGGCCCTTGGTGACCGTGCCGAAGACGCTCAGCTTGCCGCCGTCATTGACGGCTGCGTCCACGTATTCCACGTTGCCGCGGTGGCCAGGACGCTCGTTGGAGTCCTTGTCGGTCTTGTAGTAGGCCACGCCCAGCTTGCCCGGGCCCAGGCCGGTGAAGCCCTTGGCGCCGGCGCCCACGCCCACCATTTCGGTGAAGTAGGTGTCCACGATGTGCACGTCACCACGACGGCCGCGTTCCTTGCCGATCCAGAAGGTGGCTTCAGGAGCGATGTCGAAGCCCTTGGCTTCGGCAAACATCTGCGCGACGTCCCAGTCACCCTTGGTGCGGTCGGTGGAGCCGTCGTAGTAGTCGGTCATCAAGGTGACCTTGTATTCCACGCCGTCCTTCTTGAAGCCTTGGGCCAGCTGGAATTCACCGTAGAAATCGCACTCGTTGCCCAGGCGGTACTTCATGCCCTGGGTGCCACCGTTCAGCGCATAGCACGAACGGGAAGTGCCATTGGAAGTCAGGCCGGGGCCGGCGCGGAAGTAGCCGGTCCAGTCCAGCGCCTGGGAGGCGCCAGCAGCCATCAGCAGACCGATGGCCAGGGGGATTTGTTTGTACGCGTGAGCAATGCGAGTCATGTTTGAGTCTCCGTGTGAGGCCGCAAAACGACACTCCGGGTGCGTGTCGTTAAGCAGGCGTTTATCTTTCTTGCATGCGGGGCGCACTTTAATTTTCCTTTAATGAAACTATATTGGTGCTTACCACTATGGTTTTTGGGCGGTACGCGCCGGGTTCTCCCCCTCCTGGGGCACCCTGCGCCTCAATGCGGGGCACCCCTGCCACGGCGGGCCGCAGCAGGCGTCCTCCCTCCATTCAGCTGATGTTCAGCTTTCATTCAGGAATGTCGCATCGGGGGTGGGGAGGGCAGGTGGCGTGCCCGGTCGTTCCAGCGAACTGGAAGTTTTGGCGGATGGCCCCGCCACGTCCGCGTTTCCGTGGGGTGAGCGCTGCGAGCCAGCAGTCCGCGAGACGGGGCGACGCTGCTGCGCAATGGCGTCAGTGGCGCGCTAAATCACCAGGACTTCCGCGCGTTTTGACGGAAGAAACCGCATGGAACCGGGACGGCGTACAAGACAGCGCCTTTCCACTCAACCCCCCTGTCGCAGCCGCCGTCTGTTGCAAAAGCTGACCGACGTTGCCTAGACGGCCATGGCGGCCGGCAATCGGACGATCACCTGCAGCCCGTGCGGCGACAGATTCCGGGCTTCCACGCTTCCCGCGTGTCGCTCCACGATCTCTTTCACGATGGACAGGCCCAGCCCGCAGCCGTTGCCTTCCTGCGTGCCGCGGAAGAATCGCTCGAACACCTTGTCCTCGATATCCGGGGCCAGACCGGGGCCGTTGTCGGACACCGTGAGCATCACCTGGCCAGGGAATTGTGGCGAGCGGGCGACATGCACCGTGACCGCAGCGCCACGCCCGGCATACCGGATGGCGTTGTCCACGATGTTCACCAGCGCCTCGCGCAGCAGCAGGTGGATGCCCATCACCTCAATCGCGGGGGACGGTTCCTCGTCCTCCTCGAAGCCCAGGTCGACCTGCTGCTGCAGCGCCCGGGGCACCATCTCGGCAGTCGCTTCGCGGGCCAGCCGCACCAGGTCCAGGCGGGTCAGGGGCTGCCGGGTGACGGACTCCGGCTCGGTGCGGGCCAGGGCCAGCAGCTGATTGACCAGATGGGCACTGCGCGTGGCGCTCTCATGCACCCGGGCCAGGCGGGTGGTGAGCGGCCCGGGCGGCGCCTCGGCCAGTGCCAGCTCGCTCTGGCTTTTGAGGCCAGCCAGCGGGGTGCGCAGCTGATGGGCGGCGTCGCTGATGAACCGGCGCTGGCCCTGCACGTTGTGCCGCACCGATTCCAACAGGTCGTTGATGGCCTGGGCCAGCGAGCGCAGCTCCTGCGGGGCGGCATCCAGCTCGATCGGCCGCAGGTCATTGGGCTTGCGCCCTTCCACCAGGCGGCGCAGGCGGCTGATGGGTGCCAGACCCGCGCCGACGCCGGCCCACACAATCATGCTCATCAGCACGATCAGCAGCGACAGCGGCAGCATGGTGTCGATCAGCAGGCGACGGAACAGCAGCTCCCGGTTGGCACTGGAGCGGGCCACCTGCACCAGCATCATCTGCTGGGCCCGGGGGTCGTCGCCGAACTGCAGATACAGCGCGGCCACCCGCACCGGGGCCTGCTGGGTGCCGCCGTCCGGATCTTCCAGGTTGCCGTCATAAAAGCGCGCCTCTCCCAGCGGCGGGCTGGCCGGTGTGGCGGGCGGACTGGGAAGGTTGCGGTTGCCCAGAATGAATTTGCCGGGCGGGGAGCTCACCGTGTAGAGCAGTTTGTCGCTGGGGTCCGCCTCCAGCACGTCCTGCGCGGCGCGCGGGAAGTCGATCAGCAGGCCGTTGCCCATCGGCTTGACCTGGCGGGAGAGGGACCGCACCGCCTGGGCCAGCGTGGCGTCCACCGCTTCGTTGGCATACCGGCCGGCCAGTCGGTAGCTGAAGAGGGCGCCGGCCAGCCACAGCACGAGCTGGGGCAACAGCAGCCACAGCAGCAGTTGGCGCTTGAGGGAATACATACTGGGGGCGGGTCAGGGGCGTTCCAGCTCCAGCAGGTAGCCCAGACCGCGCACCGTGCGGATGGCCACCTGGGCGCCTTCGAGCTTGCGGCGCAGGCGGTGGATATACACCTCCACCGCATTGTTGCCTCCCACCGTGTCCGCGCCCCGCTCGCCGGACCAGACCTGGTTGATCTGCTCCTTGGTGATCACCCGCCCCTGATGGGTGAGCAGCAGGTCCAGCAGATCGAATTCACGGGGGCTCAACTCCAGCATCTCCCCGCGGACCTCGGCGGAGCGGGTCTCCCGCTGCAGGCTGAGCTGACCCAGCTCATGGCCGGCCTTGATGGCGCGGCTGCGACGCATCAGGGCCCGCAGACGGGCCTCCAGCTCGGGAAAGTCGAAGGGTTTGGTGAGGTAGTCGTCCGCGCCGGCATTCAAGCCCGCCACGCGGTCTTCCAGGCTGTCCAGCGCCGTCAGGATCAGCACCGGCAGCGAAGCGTCATGCTGACGCAGCTGGCGCAGCACCTGCAGCCCATCCACCATCGGCAGGCCCAGGTCCAGCACCACCACGTCAAAGGCCTGTTTGGCCAGCAGGTACTGCGCCACGGCCCCGTTGGGCGCATGTTCAACAGTGAATCCACTGGCGCGCATCTGCTCGCACAGGGCATCCGCCAGGAGGGCATCGTCTTCGGCCAGCAGCAGGTTCATGGGCTTGGTGTCATCAGGCGCCCCGTCCTGGGGCGGCGGAATGTTAGCGTGCTTATGGGCCCGGGCGCCGAACGCACCGCGCGCAGGCATTTGGGCGCGTTCGGGTGGGTTTGGGCGATATTCGCCGGCGGGCTTCGGCAATCCATCACAGGTTCCGGTTCAGGCGGGCTGTCGGCGGCGAGCGGACAGCGGCATCATGCCAGCGTGGCCCTGAGCAGGTGGGGCCGCACCGAGGACCTGCGTCCCGCCCGGCCCCTTCGCCCGGCGACGCGTCCCGGCCACGGACCTGCTTCTCAGGGCCGCCATCGGATTCGTTCCGGACCCCCTCTGGACTTTTCAAGTGGACTTCAAACAACTGCTCTGGCGCGTGGTCTATACCAAGAACGCCAACCTTCACAGCGGCGCTTTCTGCGCCGGGCCATGGCATCCGGACCGGGACCATGTGGAGCGCTGCGCCGCCGTGCTGCGTGCACGACAACTGGATGTCGGCGTTCAAAGCAATCAGCAGGCGCAGAAGAATGCGAGCTCCTGGAACGGCATGAGCTGAAGTGGTACTTTTTCGTACGCCTTTTGGGATGCGCATACTCGTTGGCATGCAGCGCCAATCGGGCTAAGGCGCTGAGCGCACCGCTCACCCACTGTTTCTCTCCTTCGCACACCGCGCCCTCGGGAACGCCCCAGGTCCGCTGGACGATGTCATGGAGCACCCTTAGACTCGCGCCGACTTTCGTGACTCCCTCCGGCGCGAGGGCCGGTGACGTTGATCGTGCAGCGCCGTGGCCGGCCGCAGCCTTGTCTGCGGCGGGCTTCCAAGAGGACCCCCAACGAGGGCGATCAGAAGTGACGAGTCGATATCGCTTCGAAGGATTCGTGCTGGACCTGACCGCGCGGGCATTGCTCGCCGATGGGGTCCCTGCGCCGCTGAGCGGCCGGCAGATCGATCTGCTGGTGGCGCTGGTGTCGGAGCGGGGCGCGGTGGTGTCCAAGAACGATCTGCTCAACCGTGTCTGGCCGGGCCAGGTGGTGGAGGAGAACAATGCCGCCGTGCACGTATCCGCGCTGCGGCGGGTGCTGGGGCGCGAGTCCATCGTGACGGTGACGGGGCAGGGCTACCGATTCGCCTTGCCGCTGATCGACGAGGACGATGCCGCGGCGGACGCGTCCCAGTCCGCCTCCCCAGCCCCCGTGCCGGCCGTGCGCGTGCGCGGCTTGCCGTCCCTGTCGGTGACGGTGCATGGCCGCGACCATGATCTGCAGACCTTGCTCAGCCGACTGGTGCGTCATCGCCTGGTGACGGTGGTGGGCGCGCCCGGCATTGGCAAGTCGACGCTGGCACTGGCCTGTGCGCATGAGCGCCGACAGGCCAACCGGGACGGCGTGGTGTGGGCTGATCTGTTGCAGGGCGGCCAGCCGCAGGATCCGGTTGCCGCCGTCGCGGCCGCGCTGGGGCTGGAGCCGGATCCGGCGCTGGGCCTGCCCGGACTGCTGGCGCTGCTGCGTCCGATGTCGGTGCTGCTGGTGCTGGACAACGCCGAAGGGGATGCCGACCGCGTGGCGGCTTTCTGCCATGCGTTGATCGAAGGCACCGAGGACGTGACCTTGATGGTCACCAGCCGCCGCGTGCTGCGGGTGCCGGGGGAGCGCGTGCTGCGCACGCCGCCCTTGTCCGCACCGCCGCCGGGCCGCAGCGTCGACGAAGCCCTCGGGCACGGCGCCGTCGCGCTGCTGGTGGACCGGGTGCGTGCGCAGGGCCTGCCGTTTTCGCTGGGGCAACACAACCTGGACCAGGTGACCACACTGTGTCGCCGCCTCGATGGTCATCCGCTGGCCCTGCAACTCGCCGCCGGTCGTCTGGCCACCTTCGGACTGGACTCGCTGTGCGAGCGCCTGAACGACCGCTACCGGCTGCTGACCCGTGGCACGCAGGCGGGACCGCGCCGCCACCAATCGCTGCGGGCCTGCATGGACGACAGCCATGCGCTGCTGAGCGAGGTGGAACGTCTGATGCTGCGCCGCCTGGAGCCCTTCGAGGGCGGCTTCACGCTCGAGATGGCCGCAGCCGCGCTGTCCGACCGCCAACTGGACGCCTGGACCGTGGCCGAGGCGCTGGAGGGCCTGGTGGACCATTCGCTGATCCAGGTGGAGGGGGATGACCGGCCCCGTTATGAACTGCTGGAAAGCATCCGCGCCTACGGCCTGCTGCAGCTGGAGGAACACGGCGAGGTGCACCTGGCGCGGCACATGCATGCCTACACGGTGAGCCAGCTGTTCGAGCGTGCGGCGCGGGCCTTCGAGATGATGCCGGACGAACGCTGGGTGGTGGAGTTCGCGCCCGAGCTCGGCAATGTGCGTGCGGCGCTGGACTGGTGCGTAGAGCATGCGCCGGTGATGGGCCTGGGGCTGCTGGCCCATGCGGCGCCGCTGTTTGAATTGCTGGGCTTGCGGGACGAAGCAGGATGGCGCCATGCCGCCTATGAGAACGAGCTGCCGCATGACCTGCCGCCCGAAACCCTGACCCGCTTTTGCATCGATCACGCCAGCCTGATGCTGCCGCAGGACCCTGTGGGGGCGGGCGTGTGGTTCCGCCGCGGCCTGCGGGCATCGCGCACCGCCGACGATCCGTCGGTGCGCTATCGCGCCTTGTGTCGCCAGGTGCTGGGCGACCGCGAGATCAGCCGCGCCGCGCTGCGCCATGCGATGGGGGAGATGACCGCGCTGGCCGGCCCCTGTGAAGGCCCGCAGGCCGAGCGGCTGCGGCTGCTGGGGCTGGCGGCGCGGGCGCATGTGTGGCGCGTGGAAGGTCAGGCTGCCGAGGCCGACAAGGCCTTGTGTGCATCGCTCCGACTCGCCCGCGAGATTGGCGCCACCGCCTGGTTGATGGACGACCTGCAGCGGCTGATCACCCTGCTGGTGGGCCACGGCCGGTCCTTGCCCTGCGCCTCGGTGCTGGTGCGCGAGTGGGAGGCCGGTCCGGTGGAGGGCGCGGTGCGACAGCGGCTGCGGGCCTGTCGTGCGGCGGTGCTACTGGCGGAGGGCCGGCTGCGGGAGGCCAGGGCGGTGCTGGAGCTGCTCACTGCGCACGAGGCGCGTGGCCAGGCCGGGCCGGAAGAACTGCAGGTCTGCATGCCGCTGCTGGCCTGGCTGGCCTTTGCCGAGGGCCGCGAGCGGGAGGCGGCGCAAATCACCGGGCGTGTGGCAGCCGCCTGGCCGCAGGGCGGGCGCCAATGTCCGGATGCGCCGTGGGATGCGCTGCTGCAGCGCCTTCGTATGCGCATGGACGATTTGCAGCTGGCGGATCTGCGGGAGGCCGGGCGACAGTGGATGACGTCGGACGCCCTCGCAGCCGCATTGGCGCCGCCGGAGGATCCGGCGCGAGAGCCGACCCGGGAGTCCTCGCGAGAACCCGCCCGAGATTTGCCCCGAGAGTTGCCCCGAGAGTCGCCCCGAGAGTCGCCCCCCAGAACGCTGCCAGTGCTGGGGATCATCGACGTGGACAAGCGCTGGGTCGGCGGCTGAGCCTTCGCGCTTCTGTTCGAGGGCAGTCGCTGCAAATCGCGAGGGGAGGGTTTGACGGCTGACGCCTGACGCGGGGCTGGACTGGTGACGCGCGTGCCAGCCTATTGAACGCGAAGGCCGGACACGTGAAGCGAAGGCGGCGTGCTGAGCTGCGGCGTGCAGTCGCCAGCGTCACGGGTCGGTCACGGACCCGTCATGCACCGGGCCGAGAGTGGGCCGATCCTCAAGGCCCGACCCTCTCATGAAGATCAACACGTCACCCAGTGCTCCGCCCGAGTTGTCACATGCTTCCTCGTCGGCGCCCGGTACGCCGATTCCGCTGCAAGAAAGACGCGCCGTGACACCGGAGACTCAGAGCCCGCCGGTCACGCCGCGCTCACCGAGTGAGTCGGCAGCACCGTTCCGCCGGATGTCGGCGGAGCTCACCGGGCTTGCGCGTCGCCCCTCGCTGGAAGGATCGCCCCCATCCACGGCAGCCACGCTGGCGCGGCGTCAATCGCTGGACTCGCTCCGAGAGCGAAGCGTGAGCCCGCGTGCGAGCATGCCGACGCCGTCAAGCACGGCGAACCCGGCAAACACTGGGAACACTGGGAACCCGCAGACTGCTGCAAGCGACAGCCGCGTCCCTGCCAGGCCCGATACCCCGGTGACGCACACCGCGCCGGGCAGTCCAGTGTTGTCTGGCACCCCTGCGGCGCAGACGCCGCCCGCGTCCATCGTTATCGACATGCCGTCCTCAGCGGCGGATCCCGCCCACCCCGTAGGACCGGCCACGTCCACGAATGCCTCCACGAACGCCTCCCCGAGGGCGTCCGACAGCGCGAGTTCCAGCGCGCCTTCCGGGTCTGCCGCTACCGAGACCGCTGCGGCCCATGCTCCGCCGAAGCAAGCCGGCGCGCTCACTTTCTTCGCCATGCAGAACGTGCGCCACGCCATCCCGGTGGCCGCCGTCAGAACGGTGGTGCAGGGCGTGGTGGCCCCAGAGCTGGCCCGCGCGGTCGCCACGCACCCCAGCGCTGCCATCGCCACCCAGGCGGCCTTGACCGCTTGGTCGGCCGGTCGCCGCATCCTGTCCCAGCGGCACAGCGAGGCCAATCCGACCAAGGCCAATGCGGGTTTCACGGGCGACATCACGCAGGAGGGCAACAGCCTTTCTCGCCGGGCCTGGCAGGCGGTGCAGACCGTTGGCATCGCAGGCGGCGATGTGGCCGCGCTGGCGCTGACTGTGGCCTCGAGCTACCAGCCCCAGCTGATTCCTGTGGCCCAGGCGGCGGCAGCCCTGCAACTGGTCTCACACATGCAGGCCCAGGTCCGGGAGGGATTGCGGCCGACGATCAACACCGTCCATGTGGGCAATGAGCACGGGGCGCCCAAGCCGGCGGACGGCCGCAATCTGCGCAGCCAGGATGTGGGCTGGTCGATGCGCGGCACCTTTGGCGCCGCCGCGGCCGGCATCGACATGCTGGCGCAACTGGCCATGCAGCGGACCCTGGGCGGCGCACCGGCCTGGCAGGCCTCCAGGGGCCTGGCCGTTGGGGCAGGCGCCATCGCGGGTGCTGCCAACATGCTCACGTCGTCGGTGGAGGATCACCTGATCGAGACCGCCCAGGCCAAACGCATGCAGGAGACCGATCCGTCGCATGTCCGCCACCTGCACTGGGAATCGAAGAATCCGCTCAAGCGCGAAGAACTGGAGCGGCAGTTTGAGCGGGTCGATGCGCGGGTCTTCAACACCTTGGTGCCCGGCATGATTGCGCTGGGGTTGACGCAGGCCATGCGGCCGGCCATGGTGGATGCGGGATGGCACCCGGGCCAACGCCAGTCCGCGGAAGCCGGCCTGCATGCTGCGGTCGTCGGCCTGATGGGCGGCGCCTTGCTGGCGCTGACCGTCGCGGCCTATCAAATGAACGACACGGTCCGCAAGGACAACAACAAGCCGCCGGCATCGCCTCGGCCACCCACCCACCCGGGCGACATGGTCTGAGCCAGCCGAGCTGCACGCCTGGGCCGCGGCCATCGCAGCCGCAACCGCAGCCGCTGCGGCCCAGGCGCTCCTCAGACCTCCAACCGATATCCGACGCCATACACCGTCTGGATGCGCGGCGCAGGCGGCGCATCCTGCCGGTAGGGCCGCACACGACGCCCATCGGGATTGAGCTTGAGCCGCAGCTTGTACACATGCTGCTCCAGCGTGCGCTTGCCGACATCGCCGGAGCGCCCCCAGATCTCGGTGGACAGCGTCTGGGTGCTCACCACCCGGCCGAGATTCTCAAAGAGCGTCCACGCCAGGGCGAATTCGCGAGCGGTCAGGCTCACCTCGCGCGCCCCGGTGGACAGGCTCTGGGTGGCGGCATGCAGTGAATACGCGCCGGCCCGCAGCGAACTGGCCCGCGGGCCGTCACTGCGCGACTGCACCCGCGCACGCAATCGGTGCACCAGCGGACCGGGTCCGTCGGCCAGCACCGCATAGTCGTCCGCGCCGCGCTGCAGGGCGCGGGAGATGCCAATGGAATCACCCAGGCCCAGCACGACCACAGGCAGGGTCCGTCCGGCATGCAGGCGAAGTCCCGACAGCCAGGCTTGCACCTGTTGATCGTTGTCTTCCAGCAGCACGGCGTCCGCGCCGCCGTCCCGCAGGGTGACCAGCAGCGGGCTCAGATGGCTATGGGGCAGCAGCTCGCAGCCGGCATCACGCAGCGCCTGGGTGGCGAAGTGTTCATAAGAACGGGTGGGGCAGAGAGTGGCGACTTTCACAGGGACCTTGAAAACCGTTGATGACCGCCACTGTGTCCAAAGCGAGTGTTTCATGTCCTTAAAGCAACATTAACTTTCATTTATGCCCCCTGGTTCAGGGGGTGAGAGCGCTTTCAGGCATGCCAACCAGGGCGGTGATGCGTCGCACGTAATCCTCGGTTTCGGCGAAGGGGGGGACACGCTGCCCATAGCGCTCCACCGCGCCTTCGCCGGCGTTGTAGGCCGCCAGCATCAGCGCCAGGCGGCCGTCATAGCGGTCATGCAGCGTGCGCAGGTGGCGCACGCCGACATCGATGTTGGTGCGCGGGTCCAGCAGGTCCGCCGCACTGCGCACGCCGTAGCGGGCGGCGGTGGCGGGCATCAGTTGCATCAGGCCTAGCGCACCTTTTGGCGAGCGGGCATCCGGCCGGTAGCGGGACTCCACATACATCAGCGCCGCTACCAGCGTCGGGTCGAGCTGATGACGACGGCTGGCGGACTGCACCAAGGGCGCGAGGGTCGCGGGCAGGGTGGCCAAGGCGTTGGGCGAGAGGCCCTCGTCGTCCGCACGCTCGCGGTTCCCACGGCGCGCCAGAGCCTCCGGGCTTCCGGGCGCCCGTATGACACGACCTGAGAAACCCACCCAAGGCGGCGCTGGCTCGGCAGCCCCGGGAGTCAATGGCGCGACGGCCACTTGCACGGCGCTGCAGTCCAGCACCAGATCGGGGTGGCGTTCGCGTGGGTCCTCGACCAGCAGATGCACCTCTCCGTCCACCAGCGTGCATCGGAACCGGGTGGAAGTCTCCTGCGCCCAGGCCATGGACAGTGACAAGGCCAGCGTCAGCGCAAAGCACAGACGGGCGCCCCAATGGAAACAGAGAACGAGCGAGCGGTCGTTCATGGCGATCTATGAGAGCGGTGATGCGGCCACCGTAGTCCGCATGGACAACGGCACCGGCGCTGAAGGCGAAGCTGCTGCCGCCGATACGAATCCCCGCTGTGAGCAGGCCGGTGCATGCAGTCGCCTGCAACCAACCTGCGTGCTGCTTGCTGCGTGCTGCGTGCTGCGTCCCGCCACCGCCAACCGCCTCCGCCACTGCCACTGCCACTGCCACTGCCACTGCCACCGCGAGTCGCGCAGTCATCCACTTCGCTTGCCGCGCCCGTGCTTCGCCTGTGGCGCGGGTCCCGACACGGCGAATCCCTATCGTCGCCTTCATCCCGTCTTCTTCAGGAGCACCCCATGTCCGCAGTGATCGCCCCCGTTGTTGCCGCCGTGGCCAACGCCGCCACCAGTGCCGTGACCGATGCCGCCACCGGCAAGCTGGAGACGCTGATGGGTCAGCGCATGTTCATGCAGTTCCAGCAGAACCAGCAGGCGATGAACAAGTCCATGACGAAGATGACGGACCAGATCAAGGCGTCGATGCAGGACGACGAATAAGCCGCGTGGTCTCGTGATGCCTCGTTCTCCTCGTCTTTCTCTGCGTCGGCGGCAGTCGATCACGGCAGCGCTGTGTGGGCTTTCCTTGAGCTGGGCAGGTGCAGCGCCCCAGTCGCCAGTCGGTGGTCCGGCCAACGTGTCGGCGAACGCGTCGACGAACGCGTCGGCCACTCCATCTCCGGCGACGACATCCGTCCCCGGATTGACTCCCCCCTCCGGCACGCCGTCAGTGACCACCGGGGGGCAGGCGCCGAATCCCTCGTCGGCATCGGCTGCATCAGCTGCCACTGCCGCCGGCAAGAAGCCCGTCGCCAAGACCGTCAAGTCCGTACGTGCCCCGTCCCGGCAATGGCGCAGCTCGCGCTTTGTCTACAAAGCCGAAGGCAAGCGGGTGAACGAGGTGCTGCTGGACTTTGCGGCCAGCCAGGGCCTGCCCGCGGTCGTGGCCGAAGGCATTGACGGCACGGTGCAAGCCAGCTTCGACACCACGCCCGACCAGTTCCTGGAATCGATGAACCGGGCCTATGGCGTCATCTGGTATCACGACGGAACGGCGCTGTATTTCTATCCCGCGGGGGCCGTGCAGAGCCGCCTGTTCCGTCTCAAGGGCTTTCGGCGCGAGCAGGTGACTGATCTGCTGGACTCGCTGCAATTGGGCGACGCCCGCTTTCCGCTGCGCTTCAATGCGGCGGAGAGCACGCTGCTGGTCTACGGCCCGCCGCGCCATGTGGAGCTGATCGCCGCGGCCATTGAATCGCTGGATGTCGGCGCGATGGAGCGCAACCGCAAGGCCATCCGTGTGGTGCCCTTGCGCTTTGCGTCCGCCGGCGACCGCGTCTTTGGCCAGACCCGCATCCGCGGGGTGGCCTCCATCCTGACCTCGCTCTACAGCCCGGGCAATGCCGTCAACGGTCCGGAGTCCGAGGCGACCAGCCTGGTGGAGGTGCAGCCGGACAAGCTGCGTGCCCTGCAAGGCGTGATGGGCCGGGACAACCGGCTGGCCGATGTGATGGCGCGCAAGCCCGGTCAGGTGACCGCCGGCCAGTCCTCGACGCCGGGGGCGGGCAGCAAGGCACCGGGCAGTCATCGTGGTCTGGAAAGCCCGGTGGAGGACGACACCCCGCCGGTCTTCCAGGCCGACGAGGGCACCAATGCCGTGATCATCCACGGTCGCCCCCAGCGCATGGACGAATACGTGGAGCTGATCCGCCGGCTGGATGTGCAACCGGTGCTGGTGGAGCTGGAGGCGACCATCATCGACGTCAGCAGCGACAGCATCGATTCGCTGGGCATCGACTGGAGCGTGCGCGGCAGCAAGGGCAGCTTTGGCGTCGCCCAGCCCAATGGCGGCAGCAGCGGCACCTTCACCCTCAGCACCCTGTGGTCCAACGCGGGCCGCGAACTGATGGCCCGCATCGATGCGCTGAGTGCGCGCGGCAAGGCCCGGGTCATTGCCAAACCCAAGGTGCTCGGCGTGGCCAACCGTCCGGCGGTGATGCGAGAAAAACGCGTGGTGACGGTGAGGGTCGCGGGCAACCTCGAGGCCAATCTCTACCAGGTGGAGGCTGGCACGCTGCTGCAGGTCACGCCGCAGATCACGTCGGTGCCGGACAACGGCGGTGTGTCGCGCCGCATCAAGCTGTCGCTCTACATCGAGGACGGCAGCTTCGAGACCGACCGGGTGGACAACGTCCCCATCGTCAAGCGCACCGAGATCATGACCGAGGCGCATGTGGGGGAGGGCGAGAGCCTGCTGATCGGCGGCATCACCACCACCAGCCAGTCCTCGCAGCGGGACGAGGTGCCGGTGCTGGGCCGGGTGCCGGTGCTGGGCGGATTGTTCCGTCACACCAATGAGCAGGCGGGGCAGACCGAGCGGCTGTTCCTCATCTCGCCGCGGGTGATCCGCGAGCCGTCGATGGCTGCGGATGTCACCGTGGGGCGGGTGGGGAGCGCGGGTGCGTCAGGTGCATCCGGCTCATCCGCCTCATCCGCCTCATCCGCCGCTGCCACAGGCGCTATCTCACCCGCACCCGCACCCGCACCCTCCGTACAGGCGCGGCCCGCCGCCGCCACGCCGGACTCCTTCCTGCAAGGCAGCGGCGGCTGAGACAGCCCATTCCGCACGAACCTGATTCGCAAACCATGAAGCAGCTTCGCATCCTCACAGGCCAGCATGCCGGCGTGCAGCTACGGTTGACCCGTCGCTCCTATCGCATCGCCAGCGATGACGAGGCCGACCTGCAGATCACCGACTGGACGCAGCCCCCGCTGCTCCTGATGTTCGAGGAAGAGGGTTCCGACGTGTCTCCCGCGCTTCATCTGATCGACGACCAAGGACAGCCTGCCGACCTGCTGGGTCGTCTGCAGGACTTCCTGCCGCGCCGGTTGGGGGACGTGGTGGTGTGCGCCGGTCCCGACGGCGCCGCCTGGCCCAGCGACCTGACGCTGATGGATGCGTTGATGCGCCCCGCGGCCCGTGAAGCCGCACTGGACGGCGCCACCGCCGCCTCGGCTGCCACCGGCCCTGTCGCTGCCACCGGCCGCACGGCCGCCCACCGCCCGCGCTGGATGATCAGCGCCGTGGTGGCCGCTGCGGCGCTGCTGGCGGCGATGAGCGCGGTGCTGAGCACCCAGACGGCTGCGTCACCCACGCCGCGTCCTGATCCGATGGAGCAAGTAGCCGGCGCCTTGCGTCAGGCCGGCGTGCAGGGGCTGGTGGTCCGCCGTGTGGATCAGCGCCTGGTCGTGGAAGGGCTACTGGCCGGCAGTGCGGAAATGGCCCGCACCCGGGCCGCGCTCCAGCCTTTCGGCGAGCAGCAACTGCTGCATCGTTATGCCTCCGCCGCCGACATCGTCCGCCAGATCGGTGATGCGCTGAATCGTCCCGGCCTGCAGGTCACGTACCGCGGCGAGGGCGTGTTCGCCGTGGTCGGTGAAAGCACCGACCCCACCGGCCTGCGCGATGAAGTGCGCCGCATCAGCGCCGACATCGGTCCGCTGGTGCGCCGCATCGACGTGACCGTCGAGCAGACGCTGCCCACCGCCCGTGTGCGCATGGGCGCCATGCTGGGCGGTGACGGTCTGCGCTATGTGCAGACGGCCGACGGTACCAAGCATTTGTCGCTGTGGACCCCACCGGAGGACGGCGCTGCCGCGCCGGGGGATCCGTCTTCTTCATCCCCCATCGGAGAACCGTGATGGACCAAGCCCTGGAGCAGACCGTGTTCGCGGACCTCGCGCACATCGAAAAAACCCTGACCGATGACCTCAGCGGTGAGCGCACCCGCGCCATGCTGAGCTACTTCGACCAGGTCACCCGCAGCACCGAAGCCCATTTGCAGACCGCGCTGCCGGATGCCGAGCGCCAGCTGACCTCGCAGCTGATCGAAGGCTTCCGTGCGTCTCAGCGCATCGTGCGGCATGTGTGGGAGACCATCCACACCGCGTCGCTGCCCGCCTGAGTCCCTCCACCGCGATAGGAGCCGCCCTGATGAGCACAGATGCGATGCCGACCGGGATCTCGCCCGCCGGGCCGGGATATCCGCTGATCTACCGCAACCTGATGGCGGTGGGCCTGCTGGGCGCCGTCTACCGCGCCCGCGAGGACGCCGACACGGTGAGTGCCGCGGTGGAGCTCACGCTGGACGACCCGACGCCCTACCGCGTGTGCCGCGCGATTGCCCAGGGCATCGGCGGAGATGCGGACTATGCGGCCGCCACGCTCGGCGAGCACGTCAATGAGCATCCGGAGGACGAAGGCGCCAAGGTGGCCCTGGCCACCGCCTTCCTTCTGGCCCGCGACGAGCGCTGGCGCGCCATCCTCGACGAAGTGCTGGCCACCAGCACCGACCAGAACGTCCGCCAGGCCGCCAATGGTGTGCTGGCGCATGCGGCGGCGCGGCAGCCGGCGCATCCGAACTGATGTGTCCCGAACGGATGCGTCCCGAACGAATTCGTCTTTAGCGAGTGTCGATGGGATGAATGGTTCATCCCGTCATCTTCAGCGCCAACCGGCGCTATTCAACCCCGGAAGGTCACTTCCGACATCAAGGAGAGAGTCATGAGCAGTTCTGCAGCAGGTATCTCGGGTGGTGCATCCGCTGGCGCTTCCGCCACCATGGACCAGATGATGGGTCAGATGGAAGCCCAGAACATCCAGCAAATGAAGAACAACCTGCAGATGGGCCGCATGAGCCAGGAAGCAGCGATGTCCGAAGCGCTGGGCAAGAAGTTCAAGGCCGCCGGCGACAGCGTCAAGGGCCTGGTCTGATGACACGGTAATCCCATCGGCCCCCTGTGGGCCGATGGGTCCGGTCCACGCCGTTCCATGTGCCCCGCAAGGAGATCCCCATGTCCTCAATGAACGCGGGCGCCGCGCTCGGTGCTTCCGCTTCGGCTGGCGCGTCCGCCACGTCGCAGGCTTTGATGGGCCAGTTGGCCGTGCAGAGCAAGCAGGCGATGGCGAACAACCTGGCCATGGGGCGGATGAGCCAGGAAGCGGCCCTGTCCGAAGCCCTCGGCAAGAAGTTCAAGGCGGCCGGAGACAGTGTCAAGGGCCTGGTCTGACACGCGCTGGGTGCACGGCAGGTCACCGGTTTCACATTCAGTCGGAGCGAACACCATGAGCATGACGATTCAATCGCCGCTGAACATGGCCTTGCAGGGCATCCAGAGCCCCCTGGCCGGCCTTCAGCAGGCCTTGCAGGGGCTGCAGCAAGGGCTCCAGGGCCTGCAGCAGCTGCTGCAACCCCTGGACAACCTTCTCAAGAATCCTTTGGCCAGCGCCCTCAGCGGCGCCGGTCAGGGCGTGGCCCAGGCCCTGGGTGGTCTGGGCAATGCCGCCGGCTCGCCACTGGGCGGGCTGGGCCAGGCACTGGGCGGTCTCAGCCAGGGGCTGGGCGGCCTGGGTCAGGCGCTGGAAGGGCTGACGCACAGCCTGACCCAGGGCCTCAATCCCTTTGGGCAAGGTGCCCTCGGCGCCCTGGGCGGCGCTGGCGGTGCGCTGGGCCAGAACCTGCTGGGCGGCGCGCTCGGGCCGCAGGGCCTGGGGGGCGCCCTCGGTGGAGCGCTCGGTGGGGCCCTCGGCGGCCTCGCGCAGGGCCTGAACGGCGTCAACCAGGCCATCGGCGGCCTGGGGCAGGCCGCGATGGGCGGCGCCAGCGGTGCGCTGATGGACTCGCTGGGCAAGGCCATCGAAGGCCTGGGTAGCGCCCTGGGCGCCGCCGGTGCACTGGCCGGCACGCTCAACTACATGGGCACCAACGGCCAGGGCCCCATGACCCCGGACCGCGCCATCCAGTCGCTGGCCAAGGGCATGCAGGACTCGGGCATGAAGATGCTCAGCGGCAAGGACCTGGACGACGCCGCCAACGGCATCCGTCCCAAGGGCATGAAGCCGGAAGACTTCACGCCGGAGTTCCAGGCCGCCTGCAAGTTCCTCAAGAGCGACCAGGGCAAGGACACGCTGCGCAAGCTGGACACCGCGGATGCCGACAACGCCGGCAAGGGCCTCTTCAAGGGCAACCCGGACGGCAACATCGGCCTGGGCGACGTGACCGCTGCACTGCAGAAGACCGGTCTGAACGCCGGTCAGCGCGATGCGGTGTCCACCCTGCGCGAGAACTTCAACGCGCTGTCCAAGGACGGCAAGACCTTCGACCTGGACACGGTCCGCAATGTGGCCAACGGCATGAACATGCCGGACGGCAACCGCCCCAGCGGCGAGCTGATCCAGGCCTGCCAGAAGTTCCTGCAGGACACCGCGCTGCACCTGTCCACGGACAACGCCCAGAAGGTCAGCGAAGGCAAGTTCGACCAGCAGGGTGACCAGAAGTACAGCATGAAGGACCTGGACAAGACGCTGGCACGGGCCTGATTCCGGCCCCCCGACGGTTGTCCTCCAAGGCCCCCGGCAGCTTCGCCGGGGGCCGGTTCCCACCCCTCGAGTCCCCCACGAGCTCTGGAGCTTTCATGATCGATTCCTCGTTGCAACGCAAAGACTTTGTCTCCGGCCTGGTTGGCCTGGTCAGCCTGGCGGTGGACCGCGAACGGCTGGACGACGCCGAAGCGCTGCTGGGCGCCGTGCGCCAGCTGCGTCCCAAGGTGGCCCAGCTGGACTTCTTCGAAGCCTGGATCGCCATGAAGCGCGGCCACTGGACCGACGCCATGCGCACCCTGCGCGGGCTCGATGCCACCGCGCCGGAATGGGCCATGGCCAAGGCCTTCCTGGCCTACTGCCAGTTCGCCACCGGTGATTCGGCCTGGCGCGCCACGGCCGAAGAAGTGCTGCAGACCTCCACCCATGCCGAGGCGCTGGACATGGCGCGCACCCTGCTGAATCCGGATGAGGTCCAGCCGGACGACGAGTCGCAGACCTCGGCGGACAGCCGCATGGCCGTGTCGTCCGCTGCTGTGCCGCTGTCGATCGACCTGTCGCAGATGGCCTACATGCGGGCCTGAGGAGCAGCCATGACCGATCCCATCCAGGCGATCGCCGCGCAGGACATCCTGCGCCAGGCCGGTGGCACCACGCCCGATCTTCAGGCCCAGGCCCAGCGCTTCGAGCAACTGATGGCCCAGCAGCCGCAGGCCCAGGCAGACACCGCGGCCCAGCGTCCGTCCGCCGTGTCCACCGTCGACTCCACCATGGGCCGCACCCTGCACACGCTGGATGATGCGTCCCGTCAGGTGACGGCCAACATGCAGCGGTTTGTCGCCGAGGCGCCCACCATGGACCTGCAGACGCTGACGACCCGGTCGATGGAGCTCAACCTCCAGGTCGCCACGCAAGGCCTGCAGTTCACCGCCTGCACCTCGGTGGCGCAGAGCAGCAAGAACGGCCTGCAGACCCTGATGAAGAACCAGTGAGGAATGCCATGCGCGCTGTGTCCTGGATGATGGTGCTGCTGCTGATGGCCCTGCTGTCGGCCTGCAAGACCGACCTCTACACCAAGCGCACCGAGGCGGAAGCCAATGACATGGTCGCGGCGTTGCTCCAGCGCGGGGTGGAGGCCGACAAGAAGACGGCCGACGGCGGCAAGACCTGGAATGTGGCGGTGGATGAGAAGGATGTGGTCAGCGCGCTGGACATCCTGCGGGCCAATGGCCTGCCCAACGACAAGTACGTCTCGCTCGGCGATATGTTCAAGAAGGAAGGCCTGATCTCCACGCCGACCGAGGAGCGGGTGCGCTTCATCCACGGCGTGTCGCAGGAGCTGTCGAGCACGCTGTCCAAGATCGATGGCGTGATCGTGGCCAAGGTGCACATCGTGCTGCCCAACAACGATCCGATGTCCACGACGGTGAAGCCGTCCAGCGCGTCGGTCTTTGTCAAATACCGGCCGGAGATCGACGTGCCGCAGCTGGCGCCGTCCATCAAGAGCATGGTGGCCCGCAGCGTTGAAGGCCTGACCTATGACAACGTCACCGTGACCCTGGTGCCGGGCGCCATGCTGCCGGCGCAACCCCGGCATGCGGCGGCGGACAGTGGCTGGCTCTGGGCCGTCGGCGCCGTGGGGCTGCTGCTGGTGCTGGCCGCGGGCGGGATCGGCGTGGTGGTGTGGAAGCGGCCTGCGTGGCTGCCGCCGGCACTGGCCCGTCGCTTCGGCGGGGTGGCGGCGCCGGCACTGGTCCCGACTGCGGGCGGAGATTGAGGATGGCGGCAGTTCCCATCGGTCGCCTCGCCCATTGGGCGCAGGCTTTTGAGGACAAGCTCTGCCACCTCGCCGACGACCTGGACACCGACTGGCAAGCGCCCTTGCTCTCGCCCTGGGCCTTCATGCAGGCGATGCCGACGGACCGGGCAGCGACCCTCTGGCCGCGTCTGTGGCGCAGCCGCCTGGCCGAAGAAGGCCGCTGGCCCACGCTCGATCAGTTTGACGACCCCTGGCCGCGGCTGAGCCTGCTGGCTCGACCCGACCTGCTGCACCGTCTGTGCGTGCTGGCGCTGGCGCGGCGCCCCGGCGTGCTGCGCTGCTGCATCGACCGCAGCGTGCGGGTCCCCCTGCAGCGGGCGCTGGCGGACGCTTTCCCGCTCTTGAGCGCTTTCAGCCAGCAAGGGCGTCCTGTGGATGCGGTGCAGGCGGGCTGGTCGCCGGTGGAGTGGGCCTGTGTGGGGTTTGTGGATTGGGCGGACATGCTGGGCAGTGACGCACGGATGGTGAAGAGCCTGGTTCGCTGGTCGCTGCCCCGGCGGATGCTGGACCTGCGCTGCGAGGCGGGCCCGGTGCCGGCAGAGCGCTCCGCCGAAGCGGCGCGCCAGGCGCTGGTGCAGGCCGGTCTGGAGTGGCCATGTTGATCTGGTGGCGCGGCCCGGGCGCTGATCAGGGCATTGCAGGCATCACGGGCGTGCCGCACGGCGTGCTGCGTCGCGAACAGCTGGAAGCGCTGTGCACGCATGCCGACTTGCTGCGCCATGCACAGGATCAGGCGCAAGCCCTGCTGGCGCAGGCGCAGCAGCAGGCCGACGCGCTGCGAGCCCAGGCGCAGGAAGAGGCGCAAGCGCTGTGGGAAGCGGCCCAGTCCCGCATCGAAGCCGCCTGCGCAGAAGGCCGGGCCGAGGGGGAGCGCCAAGCGGCCCTCGCCTGGCATGAACGCCAGGCCGGCCATCTGGTGCAGCAGGCCGACGCCGTTCGCGGCCTTCACGAAAAACTGGCCGAGGTCGTCACCAGCGCCGTTGAGCGCATCGTGCACAGCGGCGACCGCGCGGCGCTGTTCCAGCGGGCGATGCGCAGCGTGCAGACGCTCTCCCGCTCCGCCACTGCCCTGACGCTGAAGGTGCATCCCGAGGATGCCCAGGCTGCTCGCGAAGGCATCGAGTCGGTCGCGGCCCTGCAGACCGCCGGCTTAAGTGTCGAGGTGGTGGCCGATCCGGCTCTGCCGCCTGGCAGTTGCGTCTTTGAATCCGAACTTGGTGTTGTCGATGCCAGTCTGGACACGCAGCTCACCGCCTTGCGGCAGGCGATGTCCCGCGCGGTGCGCCGTGCGGTGGCGGAGGACTGAGGCATGAATGCGCCGGAACGCCTGGGGGCCTTGCATCTGGAGGACCTGGGCCGATGGATGGAGCTGGAGCTGGCCGGCACCCAGACGCTTCAGCGCACCGGCAAGGTGACCGAGGTCATCGGCACCCTGGTGCGGGCGGGCGGCCTGAATGCCCAGGTGGGTGAGATGTGCCATCTCATCGATGGGCAGGGGGCGCTGCTGCAGGTGGCCGAAGTTATCGGCTTCTCAAACGGGCAGACGATCCTGTCGCCGTTCGGCTCCATCCTCGGCGTGGCGCCCGGGCAGACCCGAGTGGTGGGGCTGGGCGAGATCCAGCGGGTGCCGGTGGGTGATGCGCTGCTGGGCCGCGTGGTGGACAGCCTGGGCCAGCCGGTGGATGGCGGCCCGCCCATTGTTTGCGACGAGCACCGCCCCGTCTTTGCGATGCCACCCAGCCCGATGTCCCGCGAGATGATCGAACATCCGCTGCCCACCGGCGTGAAGATCATTGACGGCATGATCACCCTGTGCGAGGGGCAGCGCATGGGCATCTTCGCGCCGGCTGGCGTCGGCAAGAGCACGCTGATGGGCATGCTGGCCCGCGGCACGCAGTGCGACATCAGCGTCATTGCGCTGATCGGTGAGCGGGGCCGCGAGGTGCGCGAGTTCATCGAGATCATCATGGGTCCGGACGGCATGGCCCGGTCGGTGGTGGTGTGCGCCACCTCGGACCGGTCCTCCATCGAGCGGGCCAAGGCGGCGCATGTGGCCACGGCCATCGCCGAGTACTTCCGGGACCGTGGCCAGCGGGTGCTGCTGATGATGGATTCGCTGACCCGCTTCGCCCGTGCGCAGCGGGAGATCGGGCTGGCGGCTGGTGAGTCGCCCGCGCGGCGGGGCTATCCGCCGTCGGTCTTCGCCGAGATTCCGCGCCTGCTGGAGCGCACCGGCATGGGTGCGACCGGCTCCATCACCGCGCTCTACACCGTGCTGGCCGAAGACGACAGCGGCAGCGATCCGATTGCCGAGGAGGTGCGTGGGATTCTGGACGGCCACCTGATCCTCTCCCGCAAGATCGCCGCCCGCAATCAATATCCCGCCATTGATGTGCTGGGCAGCCTGAGCCGGGTGATGTCCCAGGTGGTCCATCGCGAGCATCAAGCGGCCAATGGCGGGCTGCGCAAGCTGATGGCCAAGTATGACGAGATGGAGTTGCTCATCCAGATGGGCGAGTACAAGCCCGGCAGCGATGCGCTGGCCGATGAGGCAGTGCGCAAGCAGGCGGCCATCCGCGACTTCCTCAATCAGGCCACCAGCGACCTGCGGCCCTTTGATCAGACCATTGCCGAACTGACGGCCCTGGTGAACGGCTGAGGACGATCCGATGGCCGCATTGGACCTTCGATCGCTCAAGACCCTTCTGTGGGCCAAACGTCGGCGGCTGGAAGCGCTGGAGGCCGATGTGAAGGCGGCGAGTGCCGGTGTCCAGGCCGCCGAGGAGGCGCTGCAAGCGGCCATGGCGCGGCATCAAGGCTGCGTGCAGGACGTGCAGGGCTGCGAACAGGACATCGAGCAGATGGTGTCAGGCCCGCGTTTTGTGCCGCAGGATGCGGTGACGCTGAGGCATGTGCTGGACACGCTGCAGGCACTGGTGGCCCAGGCGGCGGAGGCGGTGCAGTCCGCCCGGGCGCAACGGGCGCAGGCGCAGGCCTTGCTGGATGCGGCCAGGCTGGCGCTGCAGCGCGCCCAGCAGCAGATCGAGCAGCTGGAGGACCGCCGCAAGCGCCGTTTGGTGGAGATCGACCAAGCCGCGGAAGACACCCAGGACGAGGAGAGCGAGGAGGCCGCGGTGGCGCGGAAGCTGGCTCAGGCGCGGGCGGAGTCCGCCATAGAGGCGTCGAAGCACGCCGCCTCGTCCCTGGCGACGACGGACACGCTGGCCTGCGCATGAACGAATTGTTCAATCACTTCGAAGGCGTGATCGGCGCCGGCACCTTGCTGCAGCAGGCGGTGATGCTGCTGGCGGTGTCGCTGCTGCGGGTCTATGCGGTGTTTCTGGTGCTGCCCGCCACCAGTGACCAGGCGCTGCAGGGACCTGTGCGCAATGGACTGTGCATCTGCCTGGCGCTGTTCATTGCCTGGGGACAGCCGCTGAGCCTGGTGCAGGACATGGACATGATCCGCCTGGTCGCCACCCTGGCCAAGGAGGCCCTGATCGGGCTGGTGCTCGGCTTTGCGGCCTCCACCGTGTTCTGGGTGGCGGAAGGGGTGGGCGTGCTCATCGACAATCAGGCGGGCTACAACAACGTTCAGCAGACCAATCCGCTGAGCGGTGAGCAGAGCACGCCCATCGGCAATCTGCTGGCGCAGTTGGCGATCAGCGGCTTTTATCTGCTGGGCGGCATGCTGATGCTGACCGGGCTGCTCTTCGACTCCTTCCACTGGTGGCCCATCGGCAGCCTGGGGCCGGCTTGGTCCACCATCCTGGAAGACTTTGTGCGTGCGCAGACCTCGCGTTATCTGGAGCTGATGATCAAGATCGCCGCCCCGGCGCTGCTGGTGCTGATGTTGGTCGACCTGGGCTTTGGCGTGCTGTCGAAGACGGCGGACAAGCTGGAGCCCAACAACCTGGCTCAGCCGGTCAAGGGTGCGGTGGCGATTGCGATGCTGTCGCTGCTGGTGGCGGTGTTCTTCGACCAGGTGCGGCCGGCGTTGTCGCTGCAGACGCTGTCGCGGGAGATGGCGCAGTGGGCGGAGGTGGCGAGACGGGCGGAATCGGGCGCGCGAGGGCCGGACGAGGGGCCCCCTTCGCGCACGCACAACAGGCCTTGCGCGGCGGCTGCCATTGCAACTTCTGCACCCGTGCCAAGCGGCTGTGCGTCTGGCGTCACCTCCGGTCAGTGACGACGCCAGCGATAAGCTGCCCGGTCAGTTTGCTTGCATCCGTTGCGAGCGATCAAAGAGAATGGCCCGCCGTGCCGTCCGCACGACCGATCACCAGACATCCATGACAGCAGACGAACTTTTTGCCAAATCTGAGCTGATTACCCAGCGAATCCGCGTCAACGCCGAGAAGCGCGGAAACGAGCTGGCGCAAGCCGCTGCGAAGGCCGCCAAGCAGAGCAAGATCCACAGCGAATGCATTAGCGTTGATGCCGCGCGGCAGCGCTTTTCGTTCGATCACCTGGAGCAGCTCGCTTCAGTGGATGGCAGCATGTCCGTGTTGCTCATCAACGGTGATATCACGGGCAGCGTCACGCTCAACCGTACCTGGGTACGGCGTCTGGCGGCCAAGTTCAAGCTGGGGGGGGACCCGGCCTGTGTGCTGGTGGACGGCTCGATCGATATCGGGGGCGACGTTCTTGATAGCTTTCGTGCGGACTGGAGCTTGCTGGTGACCGGAAGCGTAAGTTGCGACTATCTCGAGTCGCGCAATGGGCATATGGAGATCCAAGGGGATCTACAAAGCACCTATGGAATCTGCGGTGAATACAACGACGGATCGCTGAAGGTGGGCGGCCAGTTGCTAACGCCCTATATCGTGGCCAATGATCACCAGATGCCAAGAGAGGCGCACGGAGAATCCATCTATCTCGAAGCGGGTGACGGCATGGATGAGATCTCGATTGGCCAAAGCACGGGCAGCGGCTGGGGCTGGGATTGGAACTACTTCGAAGAGTCCAACGCGCTGGTGTCCGCGGAAGTGTGGGATGAAGACGGCGATTTCAGCACGACTGCGTTCTTCGACCTGGTTCGAAGAGGAGTCAATCCGTTTGTGAAGCCGTAAGACACCATGCCGCTTATCAGCGACGTACCCAGCGCACGTCCGCTCTTCGCGCCTCACGATCGAGCCTGATCAGATCCTCATTCCACGCGGCAGCGCTGCTTCGTGCGAGCGGCAATTTGTTGTCCCAAGACAGACCGTACGTAAGGCCGGACGCCTACGGGCGTCAATGGATCGCTGAGGTCTTGCCGACCCTTCAGCCGACGATTGATCGCGCTTTTGCAGACGAAATGCTGGATTGTTAGGGAAGGGCTGCGAAACCCCGTTTGCGCAGCCTGAGTTTGGAGGAGCTCGCGTCACCAAACGCGACCTCCTCATCGCCATGCAGCAGCGCGGCGGCCTGCGTCACGTCATTGATGCCGATCGCTTCGCTGGACCTGGCTGTCCACGCTCGACTCGTAGCGTCTCCGCGGCCCCTTAAGGGTGATGGCGGGACGCATACCTTCGTGTCGCAGTCGGGTTCAGAAATCCTGAGGGCAATCTCAGCTTCTGACCGATGGCATTCACGGTCACGCCTGTCTATCTTGGAATCAGGCGACCTTCGGCGCCAGCGACAGAGGAGCGCTCCATTGAAAATCTATGACACGACGGACCATTCGACTCAGCGGCGCCAAGATGCCCCCGCCGACTACCGCAAGTCAGTTCGGGGTCATGGCGCCCCAGCCGCAGACCTGATCGACGTGCTGCAAAGAGCCATCGACGAGTCGCCGCGCATGCTGGCACAACGCAATTCGCTGCATGCCGCGTTCGGCTCCGCTGCCCCGCCTGCTGGCGGACCGATGAATCAGACCGGCATGCCGGACCAGCTGAAGTCGGGGATTGAGGCCCTGTCGGGAATGGACCTGTCAGGCGTGCGCGTGAATCGGAACTCGGACAAGCCGGCGCAGTTGAATGCATTGGCTTATGCGCAGGGGAATGAGATTCACCTGGGGCCGGGGCAAGAGCAACACCTTCCGCATGAGGCGTGGCATGTGGTGCAGCAGGCGCAGGGGCGAGTGAGGCCGACGGTGCAGATGGCTGGCGGAATGCCAGTGAATGACGATGAGGGGCTGGAGAGAGAGGCTGATTTGATGGGCGCGCGCGCAGTCTCGCTGGCAGTGGGCACGTTGGTCGTAGGCAAAGAACAAGACCTGACCGCAAATGGTCCAAAAGGTGACCCGCAAATGGTGACCCCAAATCCAAATGGGCTGTTCGAATTCGCGGCAACCATGCGACAGCGACCGGGGGGCACCTTCGGCGGTCCAGCTTCCGCCCAGTGTGAATTCGGCGCCGAAGACTCCCAGAAGCTCAGGGTCGCCCATTGCCTGGAGGCGATCCTCAATAATCTGAAATTGCCTGGGTACCTGGGCGGCGGTGCCGCCGCCGCCCTTATCGGCAGCGGGCGCGCGATCAAGGATCTCGACTACAAGATGAGCGAGGCCCTCCAGGCGGTATGGCGGAATCCTCATCTGCGAGACGGAGTGGAGGAAGCCATCACTTCCGGGCTTGAGGAAGCAGGCCTCCGTGTGAACACGAGCAGCTTACTGCCTCACGTCCTGCGACTGGAAGTCAATGCCGGGGAGGGCGAGCCCATCGAAATCAGCCTCACCAGCACGGGGCACTACGACGCCATCGGGACGGAGACGTTCACTGTCGATCTCGATGGGGGAGGAACCACCACGGTAACGGTGATCTCACGCGACGATCTTCTGCTTGACAAGCTATTCGCGTTCGCCGAACGCGGCATCTCCGATCTCGAAAAGCTTGAGACCGACTTCATCGATATTGCTGCAACGCTGCAGGCCAATCCCTACCCGTACGTGTCTGCGGACGGACTCGAAGAACGCTGGGTCGCCTATCGCAAGAAGTGGCGGCGCGAGGCGAGGAATCAAGATCCGTACGACAACGGCTACCTGAAGATGGCATCCAGTATCGGCCTGCAGGTCGCGATGCGGAGTACCGTACTGACCCAGGGAAACTTGCCCGCCGCCAAGGGGCTGCGTTGGTTGGCAAGCATGAAACTGCTCGTTGGAAAGTTCGCGGCGGCGGTCGAGAAAGTGGCCCGCGAAGACCGTCTCCGTCTGCGAGACGAGGCCCTCTCCGGAAAGCTGGGCGAAATCGGAAACGAGTCGTTCCAAGCGCTAGAAAAGCGTGAACAGAGCGAAATACTTCAACGCCTTGCTAGATTGGAGAAGAGCAAGGAGCGCATGGAGAAGAAGGGACAGACCCGGACGACAGCGTACGTGAGCACGTCGGCTCGGCTGTTCGACCTCTGGCTGGAATGGGGTGTAGATCTCAAGATGATCGCGTGATTGAGGGGCAGCCGATTGATTGTGCCGGCGCGGTCTCGCAGCCGGTCTGGCTGCCGAAGCGCTCATCCTTGTCGTCGAGCACGAGTGTCGTCCCCAGCGGCACCTTGGGCGCGACGTTCGTCGGTGCTTTCGCTGCATCGATCCTCTCGAACCATGCGTCCTCCTCAGTGCGTGCGTGGTCAGGCACTGGGTTCTCCAAACTCGGCAGGTCGTGCATTCACTCGGCGTAAGCATAGGCCTGCCGCGCCTCTTCGAGCGTGGCGCCAAGTGCTACCAAGACACCCATCGCTGCCGCGATTTCAGACTCCCGCTTCCCGGCGAGCACGCTGCAGCGCGTTCCTTCGTGGACCTTGGCCCCTCCGTACACGGCCAGGCTGAACAAGCTTAGGGGCTTCAGCGGGGGGGGGCATCGCGTCCAACCCCGCCGCCTCCGCCCCTCAACGCAGCGAGCGCTGAAGTCCCCGCATCAGGTGGTCCACAAACAGGCGCACCCGCGCCGCGCTCTGGAGGCGGCTGGGATAGACGGCATAGATGTCTGCATCCGGCGTGTCCCAGTCGGGCAGCACCTGCACGAGCCGCCCCGTGGTCAGGTAGCGGGCCACGTCCCACTCGGCGCGCATCACGATGCCATGGCCGTCCAGGGCCCAGTTCACCGCAATCTCGCCGTCATTGGTGGCCAGGCCTGAGCGGGTCTTCACAGCCTCCGAGGCCATCTTCCGCCCACGCTTCTGAGACAGCCGCCACAGCCCATAGGCCTCTTCGCCCTGGCGGATGCCGATGCAGCGGTGGCGCGTCAGATCGGCGGGCACTTTGGGCGTGCCGGCGTCCGCCAGATAGCCGGGGGCCGCGCACAGGATGCGGCGGTTCGGTGCCAGGCGCCGGGCGACCACCCGGGCGTCCGGCGGCAATCCGAAACGGATGCAGACATCAAACGTGTCGTCGGTCAGCGGCGGCGGATTGACGGAGAGCTGCAGCTGCAGGTCGAGCTTAGGATGCTGGCGGGCAAAGCTCGACATCAAGGGCGCGATATGCATGCGGCCAAAGCCCAGGGTGGCATTCACACGTAGCGATCCGCCCACCGTTCCCTCGGTGCCGCCCATCACCTCGCGCAGATCGTCAATCGCGCCCAGGATGCGCCGCGCATGCTCGAGGTAGAGCTCGCCCTCCGGGGTCAGGTTCATCCGCCGCGTGGTGCGGGTCAGCAGTTGCCGGCCCAGCCGGGTCTCCATCTGCGACAGATGCTTGCTGACCGCAGCGGTGGTGATGCCCAGTTCACGCGCCGCAGCGCTCAGGCTGCCTGCACTGCAGAGCGTGGAGAAGAACCCCAGGTCCAGGGGCGAGACGGCAGGGAGATGGCTCATCAAACGGGCGGAGCAACTGTTGAATGCAGGTTAAATATGCCTTGAGTTTGACGGTGAATACAAGAGGGGTGTCGACCTAGAGTGCGTCCATCGCCTGCCCCTTGGGGCGGCATCGCATGAGCAGGAGTTCCCCACCGTGAAGACCTATCGCATCGCCACCATTCCCGGAGACGGCATCGGCAAGGAAGTGATTCCCGCCGGCCAGCAGGTGCTGGAGGCGCTGGCCGCCAGTACCGACCGCTTTCGTTTCGAGTTTGAGAACTTCGGTTGGGGCGGCGACTGGTGGCGGGCGCACGGCGAGATGATGCCGGCCAACGGCCTGGACGCCCTGCGCGACAAGGACGCCATTCTCTTCGGCTCCGCCGGGGACCCGGACATTCCGGATCACATCACCCTGTGGGGCTTGCGACTGAAGATCTGCCAGGGCTTTGACCAGTATGCGAATGTGCGCCCGACCCGGGTGCTGCCCGGCATTGACGCGCCGCTCAAACGCTGCGGTCCGGGCGACCTCGACTGGGTGATCGTGCGCGAAAACTCGGAAGGCGAATATTCCGGTGTGGGCGGACGGGTCCACCAGGGCCACCCGATCGAGGTGGCGACCGACGTGTCGATGATGACCCGCGTCGGTGTCGAACGCATCATGCGGTTTGCCTTCAAGCTGGCCCAGTCCCGGCCGCGCAAGCTGCTCACCGTCATCACCAAGAGCAATGCGCAGCGGCATGCCATGGTCATGTGGGATGAAGTGGCCCAGGCCGTGGCGCGGGACTTCCCCGACGTCACCTGGGGCAAGGAACTGGTGGATGCCGCCACCGCCCGGATGGTCAATCGTCCCGCCACGCTGGACACCATCGTGGCCACCAATCTGCATGCCGACATCCTGAGCGACCTGGCGGCCGCGCTGGCCGGCAGCCTGGGCATCGCGCCTACCGGCAACATCGATCCGGAACGGCGGTATCCGTCCATGTTCGAGCCGATTCACGGCTCGGCCTTCGACATCATGGGCAAGGGCCTGGCCAATCCGGTGGGCACCTTCTGGTCGGTGGTGATGATGCTGGAGCACCTGGGCGAGACGGATGCCGCCCGGCGCGTGATGGCGGCCATCGAAGCGGTCACCGCCAATCCGGCCTTGCACACCGGCGACCTGGGCGGCCGCGCGCGGACGGCGGATGTCACGGCGGCCGTATGTGCGGCGCTGTCGCGGTAGGCGCGGCCGTCCGGACCCTGATTGGCGGCACCTGTGGGCCACCACCCGGCGGACGCCCCGGGTGTTCCACCACCGGAGCCCCCTCGGGCTGAGACGCCCCGACGGAACGCCCCGTGGCGAACTGCGGAGGCGCTCCGGCCCGACCCCTGAAGCGTCATAGAGCGCAGCCCCTGCGAGGGCATCACAACGACGAAGGAGACAGACCATGAGCTTGCCACCGGCAGATGTTTCGCGACCGGGTCATTCCCGCCGCTGGGTCTTGAGCGCGATGGCCGCTATGCCCGCTATGCCCGCTACGGCCACCACGGCCGCTGCGGCCGCTGCGGCCCTTGGAATGCTGAGCGGGGAGGCATCCGCGTCGACACAGACCTGGCCGGAGCGGCCGGTGACCCTGGTCGTGCCATTCCCCGCTGGTGGCACCACGGACGTGCTGGCCCGCGCCTTGGCGGACAAGCTGCAAGTGAGCCTGGGTCAGCCGGTGATCGTGGAGAGCAAACCGGGCGCCGGCGCGACCCTGGGGGCGGAGTATGTCGCCAAGGCCAAGCCGGACGGCTACACCCTGCTCATCGGCGCCGTGCATCACACCATCGCCAGCAGCGTCTACAAAAAGCTTTCCTACGATTTCCAGAAGGACCTGGTGCCCATCACCGGCATCGCGTTGGTCCCCAATGTGCTGGTGACCAATGCGGCGGCCACGCCGACGAAGTCCGTGGCGGAGCTGGTGGCGTTGGTGAAGGCACAGCCCGGGCGCTGGAGTTACGGCTCCAATGGCAATGGGACTGCGCAGCATCTCATCGGCACGCAGTTCCAGAACCAGACCGGCACCGAGATCCTGCATGTGCCCTACAAAGGCAGCGGCCCCATGGCGACCGACCTGTTGGGAGGGCAGATCCAGATGTCCTTCGACACCATCACGCCGGTGCTGCCGCACATCAAGGCCGGCAAACTCCGGGCCCTGGCGGTGACCACCGCCAAGCGGTCATCCGCGTTGCCGGACGTGCCCACACTTCAGGAAGCCGGTCTCAAGGGCTTTGACATCGGCACCTGGTTTGCGGTGCTGGCACCCGCGGCGACGCCCAAGGAGGTGGTTAACCGGCTGAATGCCGACATGGTCAAGATCATTCAGTCTCCCGACTTCCGCAAGCGAATGGAAGAGATCGGCGCGGAGCCCACGGGCGGCACTCAGGCGCAGGTCGCGCAGCAGATCCGGGATGAGACGGCGAAGTTTGCGCGTCTGGTGAAGGCGGCGAATGTGCAGATCGACTGAGGGCAGGGCATGGGCGGGATGTCAGGCGCGGAGCCAGGTGTAGTCGCCCATCGACAGGCTCTCGAACATCTCGTCTTCCGCCTGCAGGATGTTCTCGCGCCAATAGCGGCCATGCTCGACGTAATGGTTGATCGTGTCGGCCAGGTAGACCCCGTCCACACCTTCGAACATCGGCACCCGCACCACCAATAGAACGAGGCCCGTGTCGGCATCCAGGCCGAGCTGGGCCTGGTCCTGGGCGTACAGGCTGAGATTGGCCTCCAGCATCAGCCGGTAGACCCGCAGGCTGCGGCCGGAGGTGACACTACCGAAGGCAAAGTTCAGGTAGAGCGCGTCCGGGTCGTTCTCGTAATGTCCGAGCAGCACCTCGAAGCCTTCGACCTCCAGCGCCTGGCGCGCCATGACGGCGCCGGCATCGGGCAGGCCCACGACATCGCACAGGTCTTGAATCAGGTGGTGGTACTGCTGCGGCGTCATGACGAGAGTTCCTTTCCGACCGTGTGGGCCTCGAGGGCCCGCTGCAGCAGGGCGTTGATGGCCGGGGAGGCACCTGGCCGAAACATGGCCCGGAAGGCGTCCAGCGGAAACAGCAGGTTCGCATGCTGCTGAGCCTGCGTGGCGGCGGGCGGACGTCCATGGGCCTGGCACCAGGCCACGCAGCTGGCACGAATGTCGGCGAGCGTCACTGGCGGTGCGTCTGGCCCGAGGTGGCGCGCCAGGGCGGCCTTGGCGGCGAGTCGCAATTCGGCGACGTTGGCCGAGGGACTTGAGCTGAACGGATTCAGACGGCTGCCAGACCCTTGTGCCATGGATCCAGTCGACTGGGCTGGCGACGACGCCAATGCCGATGCTTGCGGCGACGGTACAGGCCTTGTCGCCCCCGGGGCATCCGCACCGTGGAAGTACACCGACGCATACGCGCTCAGCAGCGCTGCCATGGGCAGTGGCGCGGCCTCACGCGGCGGTGACCGCAGCAGCACTGCCTCCGCCATCCGGCTTCGACGCAGCGCAGCCCCCTCCTGCACCGGGGGCTGCCGAGGCAGCGTCGGTGGCGCTGTGCCGTCAGCCGACGGTTGCGCGCCGGACGGATCCTGTCGCTGGGCCAGGGAGGATCGCTGTCCGCTCCGGCCCGCCGAAGCGCCCACGCTCCTGTCCGAACCCATCCCCACACCGCCCATCAGCCCCATGCCAGCGCCGCCGCCTTGCGTCCACGGGTCATCCGCCAGGCTGCGTGGATGCTCCTCCTCATGGTGCGCCCCGGCAGCAGCGGTTGAGGCCGGCCTCGGCCGTGCCCGAGGCGCCGGCCCGGTATTGCGCTTGGCCGGCAACTGCGCCCGCGGCGCATGCCGGTAGGCCACGCCCTTGTGCATGCCACCGGCATAGCCGCCGTGGCCATGCCGATGCCGATGGGCCTCCTGCGAGCCCGACGCCTGCTGGGCCTGCTGCGTCTCGGCGGACTGTCGTGCGCGGTCGAGCTTCATCGCTGGAAGATGGCGGTGAACAGGTTCTCACTGAACTTCATCAGGGTCGAGCCGGCCCATGGCGCGGTGACCACCACCACGCCGGTCACCGCCAGCAGCTTGATGCCCTGCGAGATGCTGGAATCCTGCAGCGACGTGATCGCCTGAAAAAACGACACCAGAAGCCCGATCACCGCCGACACCACCACCGCCGGCAGCGACAGCACCACACACATCAGCAGCGCCTCGGACGTCAGCTGCACCACCACGTCATAGTTCATTCGCGTGCTCCTTCGGGTTGCGGCATCACGACCTCATCGATAGGTGAGCACCAGCCCATGCACCAGCCGCGACCAGCCGTCCAACGTCACGAAGAGCAGCAGCTTGAACGGAATGGCCACATTGCTGGGCGTCACCTGCGACAGGCCCATGGCCAGCAGCACATTGGCGATCACGATGTCGATCACGATGAAGGCCAGATACAGCAGAAAGCCGATGCGAAAGGCCGCCGTCAGCTCGCTCAGCAGGAAGGCCGGCGCCAGCACGATCAGGTCGTCCTTCTTCAGCGCAGCCGCCTGCTCACCGGGCCAGATGAGGCTGGCCGAGCGCAGGAAGAACTGCTTCTCGCGCTCCTCCGCATGTTTGTCCAGGAAGCGGCGGAAGGGCTCGCGGGCGGCGTCGGCGGCCTGCATCATGGTCTGCGTACTGCTGCCAGTGCTGCCGCTGGCGGACTGGAAGCCCTTGCCCGCATCCATGAAGACCGGCGCCATGATGTAGCACGAGATGATGATGGCCACGCCGTTGAGCACCATGTTGGGCGGCACCTGCTGCACGCCGATGGCGTTGCGCAGCAGCCCCAGCACGATGGCGATCTTGGTGTAGGAGGTGACCACCATGGCCGCAAACGGCAGCGCCGCCAGCGCCAGCAGCACCAGGAAGAGGGCGACCGGATCAGCGTGCTGCAGCGGCGTCATGGGCAAACTCAAGCCGGGTGATGCGCACGCCCAGCTGGTCGCCGATGGCGATCAACTGGCCCGAGCCCAGGGTGCGGCCCTGGCAGACCAGCCGCACCTGGGCCTGCGCCAGCGGCACCGCCAGCTCCACCGCATAGCCGGGCTGCATGCTGGCCAGCTCCGCCAGACTCACCCGGGCGGTGTCCAGTTCAAAGGCCACCGGCAGCTCCAGGGTCTCGAGCGCGCCCACCACCGGCGGCGCTTCCAGGCCATGCACGCCGTCCTCCGGCTGGGAAGAGGCCGGATCGTCGGCAACGGTGGGTGCTTCGGCAAGATGCACGGTGAACTCCTGAAGGTCGATGAAGAGGCGGGCCTGCAGCACCCGTCCGATGCCGCAGCGCAGCAGCGGTCCGCTGGCGTCGGCCAGCACGGCATCGCCGGGCTGCAGGGAGCGCAGCACGGACAGCGGCAGGGAGCGGGTGAACAGCCGCAGCACCGGGCGCAACGGCCAGGTCGCCAAGGGCGACAGATCCGCGCCCAGCGAGGCCATCAGGCGGCTCAACCGGTCCAGCACAGCGGGGTCAGCGTCCAGCAGCGCCACCGGCAGGCCGCCGCCCTGGATGCAGGGCAGGCGACCCGGCCAGGGCGCATCGGGCAGGGCCTCGGGCTGGATCTCGACCACTCGCAGGGGCCCCAGGGCTGGCGCCAATGCCTCGGCCCAATCGTCCAGCAAGTGCGTCACGAGGGCGCAAGCCACGTCTTGCGGCTGATGGGCCAGGGCCAGTTGCAGGGCAGGGCTGTCCGAGGGGTCCAGGCCAAGGCGCAGGCGCCCGGCGTCCGAGTCCACCGTCAAGGCCCATATGGGCGTGGGCGCTCGCATCGCCACACCCAGGCTCTCATGGGCCAGCGTGGCCCGCAGCCAGGCGGCAAAACGCGCATCCTGGGTGATGCGCAGCAGCGCGGCCTGCTCGGGCGAGAGGCGCGGCAGGCGGCCCACCAGTGCGTCGGCCTGGGGGGCGGCGTGCGGGGTGACCCGAACGGCTGAAAGCGCCGCGCCCACGGCGTTTGTCTCCGACTCCGCCGTCGGCACACCGGGCGCTTTGACGCTGGAGGGCAGTGAGGTCATGTGAGTTCGATGTCGATATGCCGGTCGCCCGGCAGGTCGCGGCTCAGCAGGCGGTGCAGCTGCGACTGATGGGCCGAAATTAGGGCGTAGGACTGGGTCGACTGCGTGCTGAAGCGAAGCTGCAGGTGATGGCGCGAAAACGTCATGCGAAGCTCGGTGTGGGGCAGGGCGGCGCTGTCGATCGGCACCTGGATGGTCCAGCTGTGAAAACTCGGGTCGCTGCCGGTGCACAGCGTCAGCACCGTGTCCGCCAGGCCGCTGGCCCAGTCGTTCGGGAGCTCGTGGAGGGCGGGCGCCGATGCCACGGGCGGTAGCCGCAGTTCGGGGATGGGGAGGGGCTGGAGATCAAGCCTGGGTGGCGGCGCCGCGGCCTTCGATGCGGGGCCGGGGGCAGCAGAGTCGGTGGCCTCGGGCGGGCTGGTCAGATCGCCGTCCGCATCGGCATCGTCGTGGTGGCGTGAGGGCTTTCGCAACACGGCGGAGGCGCCCCCCACACCGGCACGTGCGCGTGTGGGCTCATGCTGGGTCCCCGACAGTCCGGGTGTGGCGCGCCCGGCACCGAGCGATGCTGGGTTCTCGCTGTGTCTTGCAGGCCCTTCCATCGTCGCGAGGCCGACGGTCCCACCCAGGTTCGCGCCCACGCCTTCCCCGACACCGGCCTCTGCGCCCATCCCCCCAGCCGACCGCCTCGGCCCCGACAGCGCGCGCCGGAACCGCTCTTCATGCCGGGGGTCCACCGGACGGGACGCCGTGGCCGCAGCAGGAAGCTCCCCCACCACCAGCCGACGGATGCGCCGGATCTCCTCGTCCGTCATCACCGCCGCCGGGTCACATCACCACCCGGCCCAGCGGCCGCAACTCCACCTGGTGGCCCAGCTCCTGGTAGGAGTAGACCCGCAGGCTCTCCAGCCGCGTCTCGATGATCTTCTTCACATAGCGCCGGATGTCCATCGACGTCACCACCGCCACGCCCGCTTCCGGGGCCGCGCCCGCAATCTGCATCACCTTCTCGGTGATGGCCGCGGCGCTTTCCGGCGCCATGGCCAGGTAGTTGCCGGTCGGGGTCGGCTTGATGCATTGGCGGATGGCCTGCTCCACGGCGGCATCCAGCAAGATGGCCGACACATAGGGCTTGCCGGCGCCGGCCTCGAAGGCCAGATAACGGCCCAGGTCCCCGCGCACATATTCGGTGAGCAGCAGCATGTCCTTTTCTTTCGGGCCCCAGGTGATGAGGCTTTCGAAGATGCTGCGCACATTGCGGATGGGCACCTGTTCCTCCAGCAGGCGGCGCATCACCTCCGCAATGCGCTGCACTGGCAGGATCTTCTGCACCTCGGCCACCAGGCCCGGATAGTCGGCGGTGGCCTTGTCCACGATCCACTGAATCTCCTGCACGCCCATGAACTGGTGGGCATTGCGGCGCAGCAGCAGCATGACCTGGCGGGCCATGACCTGCTCGATGTCCAGGCACTTGCCGCGCTCGGCCTCCGGAATGTCCGCGGCGGGCATCCATCGCGATTCCGCCTGCTCCAGCACCGGCCCGTGGGCTTGCGCCTTCGTGGCCCAGGCCTCGCTCCCGAGCCCCTGCGGCACCAACAGCAAACGGCCCGGCAGTTCCACATGGCGCACCGGCACATCGTTGATCAGCACCTCGAAGCGCAGAGCCTCCAGCGCGGCATCCACCCACATGCACACGCCGGGGAAGGGCACGCCCAGCATCGACTGCAACTGCACCCGCTCGCGCTCCATCGCCTGATCCAGCTGATGCGGCATCAACAGCGCGGCCAGCGCCGGTGACATGCGCACCGCCAGCGGCCGCGAAAAATGCGGTGCCTCCTGCATGATCGACGGCGCATCCCCTTTGGCGCCCTCGCGCTGCAAGGCGGCAATCGGCGCGGACAAACTCTGCGCCTCGCCCGAGCGGCGCTGCCGCGACAGGTAGCGCCCCGCCGCTGCCAGCCCCGCCCCCAGCATCAGGAACTGCACCGCCGGGAAGCCGGGCACCGCCGCAAACGCCACCACCAGACCGGCGGCCAGATACATCGCCCGCACATTGGCCGTCATCTGCGCCACGATCTCCTGGCCCAGCGAGCGCGGCTTCTTTTGATGCTCGTCCGCCACCCGGGTGATCAGTACACCGGCGGCCACGCAAATGAACAGCGACGGAATCTGCGACACCATCGCATCCCCGATGGACAGTACCGCAAACCGGTTGGCCGCTTCACCGGCCGTCATGCCGTGGTAGAGGATGCCCACCACGATCCCCGCCAGGATGTTGACCAGGGTGATGATCAGCCCGGCGATGGCATCGCCCTTCACGAACTTCATGGCGCCGTCCATGCCGCCATGCATCTGGCTTTCCATGCCCAGCAGGGCCCGCTTGCGGCGTGCCTCGTCACCCGTCAGAAGCCCGGCGCGCAGGTCGGCGTCGATGCTCATCTGCTTGCCCGGCATGGCGTCCAGCGTGAAGCGCGCACCGACTTCCGCCACCCGCTCCGAGCCCTTGGAGATGACGATGAACTGCACCACCGTGATGATGATGAACACCACGATGCCCACCACCAGGTTGCCGCCCACCACCAGCTCGCCGAAGCTCTCGATCAGATGGCCCGCATCGGCATGCAGCAGGATGGACTTGGTGGAGGCGATGTTGAGGGACAGCCGGAACAGCGTGGTGAACAGCAGCAGCGACGGGAAGGACGACAGGGCCACCGCATTCGGGATGAACAGCGAGGTCATCAGCAGCAGTACGCTGATGGCCAGGTTGACGGCCAGCAGGCTGTCGATGGCCACGGTGGGCAGCGGCAGGATCATCAGGCCCACGATGGCCACGACCAGCAGGCTCATGGCCAGGTCGTTGCCCAGGGTGCTCTTGTCGCTCAGGGCGTTGCTCATGCTGTGTCTCCGCGGGTCACTGGGGGCGTGGCAGGCGTGTGAGGGGAGAGGCTGGACGGTCGGGCGGTGCCGGCGGCGTCCAGCATGGCCACCCAGCGCAGCACGGTGGCCACGCCTTCGAAGAGGGCTTCCGGCACGGTGTCGTCCACCGGCACCTTGAACAGGGCGCGGGCCAGCGGTGGGTCGCCCACGATGGGCACGCCAGCGGCTTCCGCAATGCGGCGGATCTCCATGGCCTGGTCGTCGGCGCCCTTGGCCACGATCACCGGCAGCGGCGTCTCACCCGGCCGGTAGCGCAGGGCCACCGCATAGTGGGTCGGATTGGTCACCACCACCGAGGCCTGGGGCACCGTGCGGGCCGGATTGCCGTTGGCGATCTCGTGCGCCAGGCGCTTGCGCTGGCCCTTGAGCATCGGGTCGCCTTCCATCTCCTTGTATTCACGCTTGACCTCGTCCTTGTCCATGCGCTGGTCGCGGATGAAGAGCCAGCGCTGCAGGGCGAAGTCGATCGGTCCGATCACGATCAACGTGATGGTGCTGGCCACCAGCAGCTTGAGCAGAGCGCTCCAGCCAATCGCCGCCACGCCCATCGGGGTCTGCGTGGCAGCGCCCACCATCAACGGCACCAGTCCCACCGTGATGAGGGCGACCACGCAGCCCACAAAGATCGCTTTGAAGACGGTCTTGACCAGCTCGATGATGGAGCGCAGCGAGATCAGCTTCTTCAGCCCGGCACCGGGATTGACCTTGTCGAAATTGGGCGTGATGGGCTCGAAGCTGATGTTGAAGCCCACCTGCGCAAAGGACGCAACAAAGCCGGTGGCAATGGCCGCCGCGAGGAAGGGCAGCACGATCCACAGCCCTTCGATGGCCATGTCGTAGGCGATGACCAGCACGTCGGTGTCGCTGCGCACGCCGACAGCTGCGCCGCTGGCCAGGGCGAACAGCCGCTCCAGGTGGGGCAAGGCCGTTGAGGCGGCCGCGGTCAGGCAGACCGTCATCACCAGCAGCGCGGCGGCAGCATTGATGTCCTGGCTCTTGGGCGACTGGCCCTTCTTCTTCGCGTCGTCCAGCTTTTTCTGGCTGGGCTGTTCGGTCTTCTCGGCCATGGGTCAGGAGGCGGGCTGGTCGGGTAGCGTCATGCCCAACATCAGGAGGTCGCGTCGCTTGCCGAACGCGAGGATGGCCCCGGGCAGCCGCCCCCAGGACTGAAAGCCCAGATGCCGCAGCACGCCCAGGCTTGCGGCGTTGTCGCTCCAGACGGTGGCCAGCAGGCGGTCCACCTGCCAGTCCGGCGCCTGGCGGATGAGATGCCGCACCATCTGCGTCCCGACGCCGTGGCCGCGCCAGCGCGGCGCGACGTAGTAGGCGAATTCAAACAGCGAGGACAGGCCAGGCCGCTCGTGCATGCCCAGCGAGCCCATCCAGCCCGCGATCTCCCCGTCGATCCGCGCCACCAGCATCGGGCGCCGGTAGACCTGATGGACCAGGATGATGCGCCGGGCCATGGGCACGCTGAGCGGGCCCAGGTAGTTGGCCTCGGGCTGGGCGTCCATGTCCTTCACCCGTGCCATCTCGTCGGCCAGCCAGCGGGCACCGGCCTCCGGCGTGACGCCGCCCGGCTGGTAGGGCTGGGTGCGCAGCGAGGCGTTGTAGATGGCGGCCACCGCCCACGCGTCTTCCGTCGTGGCCGGACGCAGATCGGCGCGGCAAGGCTTGGGCAACAGCGACAGATCAACCGGGGACAGATCAACCGGGGACAGCACAGCGGACACGGCAGCTCCTTGTGTTCACGTCCACTGTGGCGGGGGCGATGCGGCCGGCCTGCATCCCGGGCGAAGCCCTGTGCAGACATGCGAACTGCGGTCCGTGTCGCGCCGGTTGAGGATTGTTGAGGATTTCATTGAGAAGACATGAGGCCATCACGTCGGCCCTCTGCCTAGGATTTCGCAACGATGCGCTGTGGCGGTGCATCGAGCATCCAATGAAGCAGGGAGTTCATATGCTGTTGATGACATTGAGCCGGTTGACGCTGTCCGAGGCGGATGCCGATGTGGCGGATGCGGTGGGCCGAGGGGAGGTCCACGAGGCCTTGCGGCTCGGTCTGGCGCGCCTGGAGCGCGGCGCGGGGGCCGAGGGCCGGGACCTGGCTGCGCTGGGGCAGGTGATGATCCAGGCACTGCTGGCCGCGGGCCGGGAGGAACAGGCCGAAGAGCTGATGCAGCGCCAGTTGCGCCACTATGAGACCTTGCCGCGGGCACGGATGCGGCAGCTGTCCTCCCTGGACCGGGGCCAGCTGTTCCTGCACCTGAACAAGCCGGGCCGCGCGGCGGAGAGTTTCAATGTGGTGGCCGACGCCGACGATGCGCCGGTGCTACCGCGCTTGCTGGCACTGGCCGGGCTGGCCAAGGCCATGGAGTCCATGGGGGAGCATCGGCGTGCGGCGCGCACCCTGGCCTTTGCGGAGCAATTGGCGAAGGACCCCGAGGTGCCGCCCGCTAGCCATGCGCTGTTGACGGCGATCGGTCTGGAGCTGCAGGTCTGCAGGGCGCTGCGTCACTATGACGACGTGACCAGCGCCAACGCCACGGTAGCGCCTGAGTTGCGGCTGTCACTGCAATCCGTGCAGCAGGACCTTCATGCCGTGCCCGCCGCAGCGGCGCGCCTGCGCTTCCTGCTCGCGCTGATGCAACCAGCAGCCGCCGTCGAGGCCCGCACCACCGCCAGTGTGGAGGCCCTGTTCGACGGGGTGCGCTGGTACAAGGACCGGCGCCTCGCGCCGCTGGAGGAGCGGGCACGGGTGGAAGCGGCCCTGGCGCTGCTGGACCGCGGGCTGGCGGGCTCGGCGTGCGACATCCTCGGCCCCTTGGCGGTGGACGATGCCCGCCAGTTGCACCACCGACATGCGATTGAACTGCGTTACTGCGCGTCGCGGCTGCATGTGATGAACGGGCGGCATTCGGATGCGCTGCGCTGTTATCGGCAGCATGCGCAGCTGTCCCTGGCACGGCTCCGCTTCGAGCTGACGCGGGTACCGTATTCGCGCTTCCTGGAGCAGCAGGAGCGGGCCGAGCAGGCCGATGCCGACCAGTTGCGCCTGCCCCCGCGCTATCGGCGGGCCTACCAGTTCATGCTGGACCATCTGCATGACCGGACGCTGTCGGTGCGACGGATCGCCGCGGAGATCGACGTCACCGAGCGGGCCTTGCAGATGGCCTTCCGCAGCCATCTTGGCCTGACACCGGCCGAGCTGCTGCGCAAGCTGCGCATGGCCTGCATCCGCACCGAGCTTCAGCAGATGGCCGGACGCGACAGTGTGCTGGCGGTGGCCACCCGCTGGGGCATGGGCAACCGCTCGACGCTGGCGCACAACTATCGGCAGCAGTTCGGGGAGGCGCCGAGCGCAACGGCATCGCCGCTGGGCAGTCATGAACGGGCGTCACTGGCGCTGTCGGTGGCGGTGGCGGCCGGTGCGTCGTCGCTGGACGGGGCGGTGCTGCAAGGGGCGGCCCTGCAAGGTGCGGCGTTGCAAGGTGCCGCGTTGCAAGGAGTGGCGCTGGGGGCGGAAGGCGCGATCGTCGTGCAGCCGGGACGGTCCTTGCAGTCCGGGATTACCGTGCAGGCCGGGATGGCCGCACAACCGGTGACAGCCGGCGGGTCCTGAGGTCCGCGTCATGGCGACGGACGCAGGACGGATGTCTCCCCGGTGGTCGCCAGCGGTCTCGCCCGCTGCGTCGGGCGCTTCTGGATTAACCGGCTCCTCGGGCTCCCCGGGCATGTCCGGCTCGTCCGGCATCTCTGGATCGGGCGGGGCATTGCCGTCCGCGTCCGGTCCGCCTGGCGCTGCAGGGGCGTCCGGGACACCTGGATCCGTACGATCCCCGGCGGGGGCGGGCTCGGCCAGGACTGCGGCGGGGCCGGCGGGTGCATCGGGGGCGGGCGCCTCTCCCGCCGGCGCCAGCCTCGCGGCGGACGAGCTGCGCGTTGCCGCCTTGAGCGCGGACGTCGGCACGCGGCGTCGTGATGACGTTGGCGCACGGCGCGGGGCTTCCGCGCATCGCTTGATGGGTGCGGTCGTGCGTCGGCTGCTTGATGACGCGGATGAAGAACGCGTCGAGGAAGGCAGCGCCTCCATGGAGGAGGGGAGCGTCTCGTCGCTGATGATCGGAGGCGCTGATCGCAGCGACGGCGCGGAGGCGCGCAGGCAGGCAATCACGGGCCGAGCTCGTCGTGCGGGCGCGACTTCAACGCGCTCCGTCAACCGACGCGGGAGCGGCGGACAGGACGGCGGCGGTGACGGCGATGGAGCCGCTGATGGGGCCGACGCCCCTCCCATGGGCACCGATGCTCCCATGGCCACCTGCGCTCCCATGGGCACCGGCGCTTCAATGGGTAGCGGCGCGCCAAAGGGTAGCGGCGCACCAAGGGGTAAAGGCGCCAGTGGTTCAGGGGGCGTCGCCCATGGCAGCAGCAGTGGCATCCGAAGTGGCCCCAGCATGGGCACTGATGACCCGCTTGGCAGCGCTCCCCGCGATGCCTCAACCAGGGGCGGTCCCGGCAGCAGACACGACACTTTCAGTCAACGGCACAGCCCCGACAGCGACCGCGGCCCATGGGCAACGCCCGCCGGCACGGCCAGTGAGGTGGCGGCGCTGGCGCCGGTGGCTGCTCCGCAGACGCGCATCACCCCAATCGGCCCGCGGGACCGCCTTGCCCCGGACCGGGCGGTTGCGCCTGAGCGGGTGGGGCGCTCGTCCGGCATGGCGAAGGTGAGCTGGGGTGCGTGGCTGGCGGCGGTGGTCGCGCTGGTCGTGGTGGTGCTGATGGGCGGTTTCGACACTCCCGGGACGGAAGGCGCTTCACACGCGAGCGACCCGCAAGGCCGAACGGCGGACACCACGCAAAGCAGGTGACCGGGCGGATCCCACGCAAAGCCTGTCAATCGAAGGGCATTACGCGAAGCCGCTGACCTTGCCGCCTGATGTCGGCGTGATGACAGACCGTCGCCTCGCAGTCATAGGGGGTGTCCCAGCTTCGGCCCACCGTTGATGGCTTCGGATCTCACGGAGGGGCCCATCGCGGCCCGTCCCAGAGTGCGCCGGGAACAGTGCAGCTCAGGGAGCGAAGATGAGCGTGTTTTCCCGGCGGAACGATCCGCAGCCCAATGCCGGCAGCTATCCGATGCAGAACCTGCCCGCAGAGGCCTCGCAGGGGGCGACCCACGGCGGGGCCGGGACACCCGCGTCCACACAGCCGTCGCCTGCGGCCTTGCCAACCACCAGTGCGGGCGTGGGGGGACTGTCTGCACGCAGTAGCAGCAGTAGCAGTAGCCAGAGCAGCAGCACTGCGTCCGGTGCGTCCGGTGCGTCCCGCCCACAGCTGCGTGCTGCCGTGCCGGGTGGTGCGCAAGGCCAGGGCGGTGTACAGGGGCAGGGCGGTACACAAGCACAAGGTCCGAGCGTTTCGACCTCGGGCACGCAAACACCCCCGCGGTCGCCCACCGGGGCAAGCGCAGCCGCCGGACAGCTCCCGTTGGGGCAGACGCCAAACGCGCAGGGGACGACCGGGCTTGTCTCCTCGGGGGCAACACCAGCCACACCGTTGCCAAGCGGTTCGAACGTCACGAGTGCTCCCTCGATTCAGCCGCTTCCGGCCCCCACGATCGACACGCATGCCGCTCGCACGCAGGCTCACGATGCGCACCGTGAGGTACCGCGTCGGGTCGATCAACAAGCGACTGCGCAGGCGGCCCTCACCACCGCTCAGACGGCGACGCAGGCCGTGACCGAGCGTCGCACCAAAGCAGTCGCCAGCGCGGACACCGAGACGCTGGCGCGTCAGGCGACGCTGACTCATGCTGAGCAGACCCTCCAGGCCGCGCAGGCGGCGTTGCCCGCACTGCGGCAAACGGTAGCCGATCATCAGCAGGCGCTTCAGGACAACACCAACGAGGCCATCACCCTGGTGCAGGAACACTCGCGGCTGAGCCGTGATCCGGCACTGGCTCGGGCGAAGGAGGCCGTGGTGGCCGCGCAGGCCCGGTTTGACGCGGCCCAGCAGGCTCAGGCTTCCGGCCCGGGCGGCGGGTCCCCGACAGGAACGACCGGTGCGATGGGCTCAAGCGCCTCCACCACGCCGGCGCAGAGCCCAGAGCAAGAGCTCCGCAACGCCGGGGCAGACCTGCAGAGTCGGAAAGACGCGCTGGATCGCCTCGAATCCGCCGTGACCCGGGCGGACGCCGCAGTGCGTCAGAACACCCAGGCGCGCGGCCAGATTGAGCGGGACTTGGCGACTGCGCAGAATCATCTGACCTCCGGTGAGCAGGCTCACACGCAGGCGCAAGCGGCGCGGGACACTGCCCACGCGGCGTTCCAGCAACTGGAGACGGCTCGCTCCGACCTCACGCAGGCGGTGAATCAGCACACGCCGCACATTCAGTCGCATGAGACGGCAGCGACCACCGCAGCGAACGATGCGGCCACGGCGACGCAGTTGCATCGCGACCTGTCGGCCGCCTCGGCGCGGGTGGTGGATGCCGCTGCTCAGGCCCATCAGGCTCACGAGCGCTACCAGACCCAGTTGCCGCTGACCCAGCGCGCCGAGCAGGACCTGCATGCCGCGCAGGCGCTGCTGTCACCCACAGGATCACTGCGGACCGAGGTCCAGCGTTGCGAACGCGCCGTCGAAACAGCGCGGACCGCGAGCAGCTCTTCAACGGGCCAGCCAGGCACAGCCGGGTCCGCTGGCAACAGCCTTCAGGCAGCCCAGCAGGCGCTGGACAAAGCCCGAACGGCTGTGCAGCAACAGGAATCTCAGGTCAGCCACCTGAGCCAGGCCGCGCAGCAGGCACAGGGCCAGTTGGCCGCTTTGCGGACCGCTGCCGAAGCCAGCCAGCAGGCCCTTGGAACCGCCGAGCAAGCGCGCACGGCCCTGGTCGCTCAAGCGGCCACTGCGGACCGTACCGCCCAGGCCAGCGCACAGGCGCGGGACGCTCTGCAACTGGCGGCGAATGCTGCGCGGGATGCGATCGGCCAGTCCGTGACGGGCCTGTGCGATGCCCTCAGCGCCGCCGGTGCCGCCACGCCCGCTGGAGCACCCGCTGGAACACCCGCCGGAACGCCCCCTTCAACCGCCGCCGCCCCCACCCGCACCGAGCGTGCGAAGAACGCGGTCCAGCGCACCACCCAGTCCCTGGGCAACCGCATGGGCCCGCTCAAGGTGGACGGCACGCTGGGCCCCTTCAGCGCTTCCAGCAGCACCAACGCCACCACCGGCTTCCGCGACGGTCTGCCTCCGGTGAAGACCGTCACCACCGCCACGGATGCGCGCGCCCTGAAGTCTGTGGATGCCAAGACGAAGACCGCTGCCGTCAGCACGGCGGCGTTGCTCGCCGGTGGTCCGGTCGGCAAACCGGCGGCTGCGCAGACACCACCGGCCTTTGGCAATGCAGTCGCCTTCAGCGAAGAGATCGGGCGCATGTTCGGCACCGCGGACGCGGCCACCGCCGCCACGCCCGCCGCCGCCACGCCCGCCGCCACCCGGTTGGCCAATGCCTTGCTGGGCCATCCGAACCCCGATCCAGCCGGCCGACCCGACGGTCATCCGCTGCGCCATGAGCAGGCCTTGCTCATTGCCACCGTCCTGCGCTCGGTGACGGCCGACCCGGCCACCGCCGCCCACCTCTACAACCGCCTGTGGAACGACCCGACAGCCCCCCAACTCGCCGGTGTGCAGCGCCGTGGGGCCGAGCCTTCCCCGCTCGCCGGCCTGGCGAATCCCCGCGTGACCGATGAGCTCGCCATGCAAGGTCACGTGAACCAGGCACGGCGGGCCCTGGCGGCCACCAGCAGCGGCATGGAGGCGCTGATGCAGTTGCAGGGGGTGTCGCTGCCGCCCACGGGCGACCCCAACCGCCGCCAGGCCGAACAGTCCGTGGAGCTCTACAAGCTGGGCCTTCGCGCCGAGACCGCCGTGATCGACCAACTGGCCGCCACCAGAAGGGGCGGACACGCGGCCATCACCGTCGACGCGCCTCAGGGCAGCGCTGAGATTCTCGGCGCGCTTCGCTCGCGCACAGACTTCGCGCAGTTGTCCGACGCTCAAAGGCTGGGCCGTGGCAACCGGTCCCGTACCGACCGCGAAGATCCGGCCACGCTGGCCGCTCAAGCCTTCCTGTACGTTCAGAGCCATTTCAATCCCTCGCCGGTGGCTGCCGAGCAAGCGGCATGGACCGCCTGCAAGCCCGCCTATGTGGCACTGCGCAACGGCTTCACCGAAAGCGGGCAGGACAGCGACTTCCACAAAATGGCCAAGCGGCTTCACAAGTTTGTGAAGTACATCGACCTGGCCTGTGCATCGCCGGTGGCGGACCCCGGATTCATCGGCACGCTCAAGCATCCGCGGACCGCGCTGCGTCGCAAGCGGGGCAAGGACAAGACACCGCTCAAGACGCTGATGCAGGCGGGCCCCTTGGGCTCCAACATCGGCACCGTGCCCGGCGAGCATGCCACGCGCCTGCGCAGTGCGCTGGACCGCAGCAAGACCGCGCTGGAGGCGGGACTCACCCGCCCCGCCACTGCGCTGACCAACGAGCAGCGCACCTCCGGCCTGATGCGGCTGGCGGCGATGGAGTTGTGGCAGGCGCAGGTGCCGGAGAAGCCGGGGCCGTTGCTGGATCTGTCCCAGGGCATCCGGCTCACCCCGGAGGCCGTGCTCGACAAAGCCAACGAGATCAATGCCAGGCTGTTTGGCGCCTCGCCGCCGCGGCTGCACGGCGGCACGATCACCCACGAGCGTCAGGCCCATCTGGGCGGCCCGCTCTTGCCAGGCACTCTCCATCAATGGCTGGCCGAAGTGCCGACTGCCGCCTCGCCCGCCGCCCCAACTGCCACTCCAACTGCCACCACCGCAGCGTCTCCGACGGCAAACGCAGGGCCCTCCACCAGCCTCAGCACCGCTGGCGCCACGGCCACTACGGCCACTACGGCCACTACGGCCACTACGGCGGCCGTCCCTGCCAATCCATCCGGCAGCACGCCGCCCGCCGACCCGCTGGCCGACCTGAAGAAGGATGTCGACATCCTGCGCGGCAAGGCCGCCATCGACACCACGCTTCAGACCCTGCAGGACCAGTTCGACAAGGCCGATGTGGCGGGCCGCCGCGAGATCCTGCGCCAGGTGATGATCTCCGTGGTGGCCGGCGGCGACATGACCGACTACAGCGACGGCCGCAAGAACGGCATCGGCGGCACCTTTGGCTACCTGTCCGCGCAGGTCAAGGGCCTTGGCGGGCTCACCACCGGCATCACGCCCGTGGTTGATTTCAACCTGGACCACAGCCGCACCGCCGTACTCAAAGCGGGCGTGGCCTCCAACACCGGCGTCATCTTCCTGGGCAGCGAAACCAAGGTCACCGAGATGATCGGTGTGGGCGTGCGGGTGGGCGCGCAGGCTGGTCCCGTCAACATGAGCGCTCAGGCCATGGCACGCCTCGGCGGCGCTCACCTGTTCACCAAGGGCCTGATGATCCGCACCAACAAGCAGGGCGAGGAGCACAACGACCTGGACCCGGCGCTGACCCAGTCCATGAGTTCCGCCAACTGGAAGCGCATGAGCGAGCTGGTGGTGAACTCGGTCTTCGACCTCGCCGGCGAGCCTGCCCGCGGCGCTGCCGCCACCCGACCAAAAAACGGCGGCGAGATGTGGTCCCGCATGGTGGACCAGGTGGGGGACTTCCGCGACATTTCCTTCGGCTGGAACACCGGCCAGTCCCACCAGGCCACGGCCGCGCTGGGGCTGGATGGAACGGTCGGCATCAAGGCGGGGCCGGTGGGGCGCTTCTCGGCGGCGGGCGGCGTGGGCATCCGCACCTCGCTGCTGAACCGCAGCAAGGCGCATGAGCGCTCCGGCGCCACCCAGACCTCCCAAGCTGCCAGCAGCAGCCGGACGTCGCTGGGGGCGGCGATCAGCGGCGGCTTCTCCCACCCCGCCATCGCCAAGCAGGGGCAGCCGGACGTGGCTGTGTTCGCCCGCCACAAGGTGGGCGTGGAAACGGAGCTGGTGCTGAAGGCCCAGAACGGCGCGGTGCGCATCACCACCATGGACGGCAAGGTCCAGCCCGGCATCTCCTACAAGCATCGGGAGTTTGCGGTGGAGGAGGACTTCATGAAGATGGTCAACGGCCAGCGTACCCACTGGGAACCGCGCCTGGGCACGCGTCGCGAGGACGGCACCTTGACGGGAGGCCGGGAAGCGCTGGACGGCTTCCTGAAGCAGGTGGCGAACTTGCCGCCGGGCAACAGCCGCATGTTCATCGAACGCAAGTGCCTGACCCAGGAAGCCGCCGACACCTTGACCGCCTGCATGCACCGGCTCGATGCGCTGGAGCGTCAGACGGGCGACTCAGCCGCGAAGACGGATCAGATCCAGGCCTTGCGCCAGCAGATTGCCGCGCAGGTGGCTGATGAGTCGTCCTGGCAACCCTTCCGGTTGTTTGTGAACCAGACCCAGCAGCGCTCCCGCGAGAACGGCTTCGGCGGCGAACACCGCGCCAGCGGGGCCAGCCCGCAGGACAAGCAGGCGGGTCCCACCGGCTTTGCCGAGCGCTTCCTGGGCGGCGGTCGGGTGACGCTGGGCGGCCAGATCAACACGGCGCATGGCGGGCGGGACCTGATCACGCTGGATGCGATGCCGCTGCGGGAGTGACGGAGTGAGGGACTGAGGCCGCGAGCAAACAAAACTGCATAAGGACAGACGTTTTCGGCGCTTGGTAGGTGTTGCCGGTGAAGGAACACTGGCGCCCATGAGCCATCCGCTGATTGATGTGGCCCCCTCGCGGCCCGCTTCCGAGCGTTCTGACGCTGACACCATTGCCGCACACACCCCTGCTGCGGACCCCTTGTCGCAGCTGCTGAACCACGGCCTGCCCGCGCTGGCCCAGCGTCTGGACGAGACCGCCGTGGCGCGCGATCAGGCGGGCGGCCATGCCCTGGCCGAGCGGGAACTGATCCGCGCCAGCGGCCTGCTGTCCCTGACGATTCCCCGGTCGCTGGGCGGTCTGGGCGGCGGCGTGCCCGAGCTGTTCCAGACCGTTCGCACCCTCGCGCGGGTGGACAGTTCACTGGCCCATGTGCTTGGGTTTCATCATCTGCAGCTGTATGGCGTGAGCCTGTACGGCGGGCCGGCGGCGCTGGAACATGGCGCCCGTCATCTGCGTGAGACGGCCGAACAGCGCCTCTTCTGGGGCAATGCCCTCAATCCGGCCGATACGCGGCTGCGTGCGGTGCCGACGCCGGGCGGCTGGCGGCTGGACGGCATCAAGAGCTTTTGCTCCGGCGCGCTGGGCTCCGACCGCTTGACGGTTTCCGCCACCACCGAGGACGGCGGCTTCCTCATCGGCATCGTGCCCACCCGCCGCCAGGGCGTGGCGGTGGCGCAGGACTGGGATGCCTTCGGCCAGCGCCAGACCGACAGCGGCACCGTCCGCTTCGACGGGGTCAGCCTGGACAGCGACGAACTGCTGCAGGTGCCCGGTCAGGCGGTCACGCCGCGCGCCACGCTGCGCAGCCAGATCGCCCAGCTGGTGATGACCCATCTCTACCTGGGCCTGGCCGAAGGCGCCTTCGAGCAGGCCCGGCGCTACACCACCACCCACACCCGCGCCTGGATGGCCTCCGGCGTGGACCGCGCGGTGGACGACCCGCTGGTGCAGCACCGCTATGGCGACCTGTGGCTGCAGGTCCGCGCGGCACAAAGCGTGGCAGCGGATGCCGTGCAGGCGCTGGCGGCCGCACTGCAGCGCGGCGAAGCGCTGACCGCGCAGGAACGCGGCGAGGTGGCCGTCGCCGGCGCCGAGGCCAAGGTGCTGGCGCATCGGGCGGCCCTGGCGGTGAGCAGCCAGTTCTTCGAGCTGACCGGTGCGCGCAGCACGTCGGAGCGGTTTGGGCTGGACCGCTTCTGGCGCAACGCGCGCGTCCACACGCTGCATGACCCGGTGGACTACAAGATCCGCGACGTGGGGCGTTATCGCCTGGACGGCCGGATCCCCGATCCGACCGCATATTCCTGAAGCCCTGAATTCCTCAGCCCTGCCTGCCACGTTCGTTTCGTACCCACCATGAGTCTTCCACTTCCCGGCAGCCCGGCACCGGGGCCTGGCCCCTTGATCGAGCTGCACAAGGTCAGCCGAGCCTTCCGCTTGCCGGGCGGCCGACAGCTCGATGCCGTGCGGGACGTGGACCTGGCCGTGGTGCCCGGCGAGGTGCTGGGCATCATCGGACGCAGTGGCGCCGGCAAGTCCACGCTGCTGCGGCTGATCAATCTGCTGGAGCGACCCGAGAGCGGGCGCGTGCAGGTGGCCGGGCAGGACCTGACCCGACTGTCGGGCCGCGAGCTGCGCCGCGCGCGGGCCGGCATCGGCATGATCTTCCAGCAGTTCAATCTGCTGCAGAACGCCACCGTGGCGGACAACGTGGCCCTGCCGCTGCGGCTGCACGGCACGCTGGACCGGCGGCAGATCCAGGCGCGGGTGGCCGAATGCCTGCAGCAGGTGGGGCTGGCGGACAAGGCTTCGGCGTATCCCGCCCAGCTCAGCGGGGGCCAGAAACAGCGCGTGGCCATTGCGCGCGCCCTGGCGCCACGGCCGGCGGTGATGCTGTGTGATGAGCCGACGTCCGCCCTCGATGCCGAAACCACCCGCGAGGTGCTCGCCACGCTGGCGGAGGTGAACCGCCAATTGGGCGTGACCATCGTGATCGTGACCCATGAGCTCAGCGTGGTGCTGGCCTTGTGCCACCGTGTGGCGGTGATGCAGGAAGGGCGGCTGCTGGAGACCTTCGCCACCAACGACGCCGCGCGGGGGCGATCGGCCCTGGCCCGTGAGCTGGCTGCGCTGGCCACGTTGACCTCGACGGGGAGCGGTCGAGAGGTCCTGCAGGCACAGGAGGACGGGGAGGGGCGGGAGGCCCGGGGCGCACTGGAGATGGCCCATGCTTGACTTCATTCAGGCCTGGCTGGGCACTTGGCTGTCCCCCTCGCTGGTGGACCTGCTGCCAGAACTCGCCACCGCTTTTGGACAGACCGCGTTGATGCTGGGCATCGGCCTGAGCGCCGCCGTGCTGATCGGCGGTCCGCTGGGCGTGCTGCTGTTCCTCATCAGCCCGGGCCAGTCGCTGTCGGCATGGCCCGGCGCGGGGCTGGTGCGCCGACTGCTCAACGGGCTGGTCAACACCGTGCGCAGTTTTCCTTTCATCATCCTGCTGGTGGCCCTGGTGCCGGTGACGCGGGTGGTGGCGGGCACATCCATCGGCCCGCTGGCCGCTGCCGTTCCGCTGTCCTTCGCCGCGATTCCGTACTTCGCGCGTCTCACCGAGCAATGCCTGCGGGACGTCCCGCGCGGGGTGATCGAGGCCGCGCATGCGATGGGCGCGTCGGAGTGGCAGATCGTCTGGCGGGTGCTGGTGCTGGAGGCTCGCGCCGGATTGGTCGGTGCCCTGACAGTGCTGGCCATCAGCTTCCTGTCCTATTCGGCGGTGGCCGGGGTGGTGGGCGGCGGCGGCATCGGCGATTTGGCCATCCGCTACGGCTACTACCGCTTCCAGACCGACGTCATGGTGCTGACCGTGGCGGTGCTGGTGGCCCTGGTGCAGATCATCCAGTTCGGCGGCCATGCCCTGGCGCGTCGGCTGGACAAGCGCTGACGCGCATCGCCCCCAAATTCCTCACTCTCCACGGATTGCTCCCTCATGTCCTTGCCCCGCCGTTCCTTGATCACCCTGAGCCTGGCTGCCACCGCCGTGGGCCTGACGCTGTCCCTGTCCGCGCCCGTGCAGGCGCAGGGGCAGGCGCAGGGGCAGGCGCAGGACAAGAAGGAACTGGTGATCGGCGCCACCGCCGGCTCCAACCTCGAAGTCCTGCGACTGGGCATCAAGCCGCTGCTGGAAAAGAAGGGCTACAAGGTCAAGCTGGTTGAGTTCAATGACTATGTGCAGCCCAATCTGGCCCTGGCCCAGGGGGCGCTGGATGCCAACTTCTTCCAGCACACCATCTACCTCAACCGCTTCCGGCAGGACCGGCAGCTGGATCTGGTGGAAGTGGTGAAGGGGCCGATGGCGCCCTTTGGCATCTATTCGAAGAAGCGCCGCAGCCTGGCCGAGGTCAAGACCGGCGACCGCATCACGCTGGCCAATGACCCCGCCAACCTGGCGCACGGCCTGGCCCTGCTGGCCGAGCAGAAGCTCCTGACGCTCAAGCCCGGCGCCGACCCGATCCGCGTGACGGAGAAGGACATCGCCAGCAATCCCTACCAGCTCAAGCTCCAGCCGATTGAAGCGGCGCAGATTCCGCGCACGCTGGACGATGTGGACTACGCCATCGTCAACGGCAACTTCGCCATTTCCAGCGGCCTGAAACTTAGTGAGGCGCTGGTGCTGGAGAAGACGCCCGAGCACTATCTGCTGGTGGTGGCCGTCAAGGGCCGCGACCGCGACGCCCCGTGGACCCGCGACCTGGCGCAAGCCTTCCGCGCGCCTGAATTCAAGTCGGTGCTGGACAAGAACTTCCCGGGGTATTCGCGCCCGGACTTCCTGCAGTGAGGGCAGGGCGATGATCCGCTTCAATGCGTTCACCATGAACACGGTGGGCCACCAGTCGCCGGGCTTGTGGACCCATCCGCGCGACCAGTCGCATCGTTACACCGACCCGCAGTACTGGCAGGACCTGGCCCGGCTGCTGGAGCGCGGCCTGTTCGACAGCGTCTTTCTGGCGGATGTGCTGGGCGTCTACGACGTCTTTGGCGCTTCGCCGGAAGCCGCGCTGCGCCACGCGGTGCAGGTGCCGCTGAACGATCCGCTGGCCCTGGTGCCGCTGATGGCCTCGGTGACCGAGCATCTGGGCTTTGGCGTGACCTGCGCGCTGAGCTACGAGCCGCCCTACAGCTTTGCACGTCGCCTGTCGACGCTGGACCATCTCACCCGTGGCCGGGTGGGCTGGAACATCGTGACCGGCTATCTGGACAGCGCCGCGCGCAACCTGGGCCAGGCGCAGCAGAAGGCGCATGACGAGCGCTATGACCTGGCGGACGAATACCTGGAAGTCGTCTACAAGCTGTGGGAGCACAGCTGGGACGACGATGCGGTGCGGCGGGACAAACGGGGCGGCGTCTTTACCGACCCGGCCAAGGTGCATGCCATCGGCCATCACGGCGCGTTCTACCAGGTGCCCGGCATTCATCTGTGCGAGCCATCCCCGCAGCGCACACCGGTGCTGTTCCAGGCGGGGGCCTCCACGCGGGGACGCGCCTTTGCCGGGCGCCATGCCGAATGCGTGTTTGTGAGCGGCCCCAGCGTGACCGTGGTGCGGGATGCAGTGAACGGCCTGCGCGCCGCCGCGGTCGCCCAGGGACGGCGGGCCGACGATCTCATCATCTATGGGCAGGCCCTGGTCATTACCGGCGCGACCGAGGCCGAAGCGCGCGCCAAGCTGGCCGAGTATTCCAGCCATGTGAACCTGGAAGCCGCACTGGCGCTGCTGTCCGGGTGGACCGGTGTGGACTTCAGCCGCTATCCGCTGGAGGCCACCGTCGAATACCTGGACACCCAGGCCGGTCGCAGCGCACTGGCCTCATTCAGCAGCGCCGACCCCAACCGGCGCTGGACCGTTGGTGAGGCAGCCACCTTCATCGGACTGGGCGGCCGGGGCCCCGTGTTTGTCGGGGATGCGGCGCAGGTGGCGGACCAGCTCATCGCCTGGCAGGCGGCCACCGGGCAGGACGGATTCAACCTGACCTATGCCGTGGCGCCTGAGACGTTTGAGGACGTCGTGAACCTCGTCGTGCCGGAATTGCAGCGGCGCGGGCGGTATCCCACGCAGCGGCCGTCGGCGCCGACCACCTTGCGGCAGCGGCTGTTCGGCCGTGGGGACCGCCTGGCGGCACCCCATCCCGCACGTGATCCGGCGCTGCGTGCCGGTTTCAACGCGACCCGACCCCAAGCTCTGACCCCTTCTCCCTCCCTGAACGCGCTGACCGAGTCCACACCATGACCCACCCCATCAATCGACGCGACACCCTGGCCCTGGGCCTTGGCCTGAGTGGCCTGGCCCTGGGGCTGTCCACGCCCGCCCGCGCCGCAGAGCCCTTGAAGGAAGTCCGCCTGGACTATGCCTACTACTCGCCCACCAGTCTGGTGCTGCGCCGCTTCGGCTGGCTGGAGGAAGACTTCAAGGCGGACGGTGTGTCCGTCAAATGGGTACTCAGCGCCGGCAGCAACCGGGCGCTGGAATACCTCAATGCCGACAGCATCGATATCGGCTCCACCGCTGGCCTGGCTGCGCTGCTGGCCCGTGCCAACGGCGCGCCGATCCGCACGCCCTACATCTACTCCCGGCCGGAATGGACTGCGCTGGTGGTGCGCGGGGACTCCAACATCCGCACCTTGGCGGACCTCAAGGGCCGCAAGGTGGCGGCGACCAAAGGCACCGATCCCTATCTCTTCCTGCTGCGGGCCCTGCACACCGTGGGCCTGAAGCGCAGCGACATCGAGCACGTCAGCCTCCAGCATGCCGACGGCCGCGCTGCGCTGGAGCAGGGCCGGGTGGAGGCCTGGGCAGGTTTGGATCCGCACATGGCGGCCAGCGAGCTGGGCGCGGGCAGCCGGCTGCTCTACCGCAACGTGGACTTCAACACCTATGGTTTCCTGAATGTGCGGGAGGCCTTTCTGCAGCAGCAGCCGCGTGCGGTGCAGCGGGTCATCCAGGCCTATGAGAAGGCCCGGCTGTGGACGCTGGCCAACCCCAGCGAGGCGGCGCGCATCCTGTCCGAGGAGGCCAAGGTGACGCTGCCGGTGGCGCTGCTGCAGGTCAAGCTGCGATCGGACTTCTCGCATCCGCTGCCGTCGCAGACCCATGTGGACGCGCTACGGGCAGCGGCCCCGATTCTGGTGGATGAACAGCTGGTCAAGCCCGGCACCGATCTGTCCCGTGTGGTGGCCGATCTGGTGGACACGCGTTTTGCAGCGCCGCTGATCAAGGTGTGAGGCCATGTCGGCAGATCAGGAACTGATCGCTTCGGTGCTGGGCGGCGGCTCGCCCGCTGTGCCGGACCGCAGCGCCGCCCAGGGCCGTGGGACGGGCAGGGCAGAGGCGCGGACGTCCACCGTCCGTGCGGGCGGCGGCGCCCCGGCCTGGTGGGCCCATCGTGCCTGGATCGGGCTGATCCTGCCTGTGGCGGTTCTGCTGCTCATCGAGGGGGCCTCGCGGGCCGGCTGGATCGCCGCCAACCTGCTGCCGCCGCCCAGCGAGGTGGCCGCCACGCTGCTGGACCTCGCCCGCCAGGGCGCGCTGACCGGCCACATCCTGGCCAGCACCGGTCGGGTGCTGGCCGGTTTTGCGCTGGGCACCGGGCTGGCGGTGCTGGTGGGGGCGCTGACGGGGCTGTCGCGCATCGCCGATGCGCTGCTCACGCCCAGCTTCCAGGCGCTGCGGGCCATTCCCTCGCTGGCCTGGGTGCCGCTGCTGCTGCTGTGGCTGGGCATCGATGAAGCGTCCAAGATTGTGCTGATCGCCATCGGCGCGTTTTTCCCGGTCTACATGGGCACGGTCTCCGGCATTGCCCATGTGGATCGCAAGCTGGTGGAGGTGGCGCGCCTGCGCGGCTTTGGCGGCGTGACGCTGGCCCGCCGCGTGCTGCTGCCCGCCGCCATGCCGGCGCTGATGACCGGCCTGCGCAACGGTCTGAGCCTGGCCTGGATGTTCATGGTGGCGGCCGAGTTGATCGCGGCGAGCCGAGGTCTCGGTTATCTGCTGACGGACGGACGGGAGACCAGCCGTGCGGACCTGGTGCTGGCGGCGATTGCGCTGCTGGCGGTGCTGGGCAAGCTCAGCGACAGCCTGATGGCGGCGCTGGAAACCCGCGTGCTGCACTGGCGCGACAGCTTTGGAGACCGGCCATGACCCTCTTGGATGTGCATGTGCGCCGCAAGCAGTTTGACGCACGCGGGGCGCGTGGGCAGGCGGCACCTGCGCCTGTGTTGTCGAACCTGCGCTTTCAGCTGGCGCATGGCGAGCAGGTGGCGCTGGTGGGCGCCAGCGGCTGCGGCAAGAGCACGCTGCTGCGCATCGTGGCCGGGCTGGATCCCGCCTATGAGGGACAGGTGCTGCTGGACGGCCAGCCCCAGCGCGGTCCGAGCCGGGCGGTGGGCGTGGTGTTCCAGGAGCCGCGTCTTTTTCCCTGGCTGACGGTGATCGAAAACGTCGCCTTCGACCTGGGGCAGGGCCGCGACGAGGCCTGGGCCGCCACGCTGCTGGAGGAGGTCGGTCTGCGGGACCTTGCCGACGCACTGCCGCGTCAGCTCTCCGGTGGGCAGGCCCAGCGGGTGGCGCTGGCCAGGGCGCTGTACACCCGTCCGCGCCTGTTGCTGCTGGACGAGCCCTTCTCCGCGCTGGACGCCTTCACCCGGATGAAGCTGCAGGACCTCGTGGTGTCGTTGGCCCGTGCCCACGGCACCGCACTGGTGCTGGTGACGCATGATGTGGAAGAGGCGGTGCTGCTGTCCGACCGGGTGTTGATCCTGGGAGCGGCCGGGGCGGCGGGGTCGGCATGGGCACGGGGGTCGGCAAGCGCCAGCGACGCACCAGGCCTGCTTCAGCAGGTGCCGGTGCCGCTGAAATATCCGCGCCATCGGGGCAGCGCGGCGGTGGCGGATCTGCGGGGCGAGTTGCTGCGGCGGCTGGAGGGCGCCATGACCCCACATGCGCAATCCGCCTAAGCAAGCTTGTGATTCTTCGTTGGGTGTTGCGGACGCGGTTCGTAGAGTGAGGCCTTCCCCGTCTTATCGAGCCTTGCTTGCAGTGAGGCTTGCCTCCTGCCATGTCCTTGCTCCTGATCGCGGCCAGTCCCAGTCTCAAATCCCGCTCCGGCGCGCTGCTCTCAGCAGCCGCGGAACGGCTGCAGCACCTCGGGCTGGCGCCAGACCTGCTTCGCCTGCGTGACCTGCCGGCCGAGGCGCTGCTTCAGGCCGATCTGAACCATCCGGTGCTGCGCGAAGCGGTGGCCGCGGTGGCGCGTGCGTCGGTGGTGGTGCTGGCCACGCCCATCTACAAGGCCTCGTACAGCGGCCTGCTCAAGGTTTTCCTGGATGTGCTCCCGCAGGACGGCCTGAAGGGCAAGACCGTGTGGACCCTGGCCACGGGCGGCAGCCTCGCCCATTTGCTGGCGCTGGACTACAGCCTGCTGCCGGTGCTGTCGTCACTGGGCGCACGCAGCCATGCGGACAGTGTCTATGCCTGCGACGCGCAGGTGCCCAAGGACGACGAGGGCCACTACCAGATCCAGGACGACATCCAGCGACGTCTGGCCCTCAGCGCCGCGCAGGTGTTTGAACGGATGCCGCGTTCGGCCCTGGATGTCGTGAAGGTCTGAGCGCTTGCTCGACCGGGCCGTCACCGAACTGCGGTGATTCAAGCCCGTGGCGACCCCGAAGCCCCTGAAGCCCCTGAAGCCCCTGAAGACCGATTGACGACCGTTCCAAGCCCGCTCTACGTCCTCCACGCCAATTACCGAGACTTCACCATGCGCTCCTCCTTCTCCTCGCTGCGTCGCGCCTTGCTCCTGGCCGGTGGTGCCGCGCTTTCCCTGACCGTGTCGCTGAGCAGTTCCCTGGCCCAGGCCCAGTCGCAGCCCCAGCCGACGGCCGCCCATGAAATCCGCATCGGCTTCCAGAAATACGGCACCCTGACCGTGCTCAAGGCCAAGGGCGATCTGGAAAAGCGCCTGGCGCCGCTGGGCGTCACCGTCAAATGGACCGAATTCCCCGCCGGACCGCAGTTGCTGGAAGGCCTGAATGTCGGCTCCATCGACTTCGGCACGGTGGGTGAGGCACCGCCGATCTTTGCCCAGGCCGCCGGAGCGGATCTGGTCTATGTGGCCAACCAGCCCCCGGCCCCCTCGGCGGAAGCGCTGATCGTGCCCAAGACCTCCTCCGTGCGCAGCATCGCCGACCTCAAGGGTAAGAAGGTGGCGCTGAACAAGGGCTCCAATGTCCACTACCTGCTGGTCAAGCTGCTGGAGAAGCAGGGCCTGAAGTACAACGACATCCAGGTGGTCTACCTGCCGCCCGCTGACGCACGCGCCGCGTTCGAAAGCGGTGCGGTGGACGCCTGGGTGATCTGGGACCCGTTCCTGGCCTCCGCCCAGCGCCAGCTCGGCGCCCGTGTGGTGGCGGACGGCACTGGCGTGGTCAACAACATCCAGTTCTACCTCGCCTCGCGCCCCTATGCGGACAAGCATCCGCAGGTGGTCGCCGCCATCGTCGATGAACTCGCCCGGCTGGACCGCTGGTCGCAGGGCAACCTCGCCGCCGTCGTGTCGGTGCTGTCCCCGCAGATCGGCTTGGATGCCGCCACCACCGAGCTGGCCGCCAGCCGATTCGCCTATGGCATCCAGCCGATTACCCCGGCCATTGCCGCGCAGCAGCAGCTGATTGCCGACACCTTCCACCAGCTCAAGCTCATTCCGCGTCCGATCCGCATCAGCGAGGCGCTGCCGCGTGAGCTCAAGACGGCTGCGAATTGAATGCCTGAATGATCGTGCCCACGATCGCCTGAATGATTACCCGGATTGCTCGAAAGGTCCTCCCATGAAGATGTTCTGGTTCATCCCCACCCACGGGGACTCCCGCTACCTCGGCACCTCGCAAGGCGCGCGCGTGGCCGACTTCAACTACTACCGCCAGGTGGCCATTGCCGCTGACAGCCTGGGTTATGAAGGGGTGCTGCTGCCCACCGGCCGCAGCTGCGAGGACAGCTGGATCGTTGCGGCAAGCCTGATCGAGGCCACGCGTCGGCTCAAGTTCCTGGTGGCGCTGCGTCCCGGGCTGGTGCAGCCGGTTCAGTCGGCCCGCATGGCCGCCACGCTGGACCGGCTGTCCGGCGGACGACTGCTGGTGAATCTGGTCACCGGCGGCGACCCGGACGAACTGGCCGGCGACGGGCTCTTCCTGCCGCATGCCCAGCGTTATGCGCTGTCCGAAGAATTCCTCACCATCTGGCGCCAGGTGCTGGAAGCCAGCCATGACGGCGAAGCCGTGGACTTCGATGGCGATCTGCTGCAGGTCAAGGGCGGCAAGCTGCTGTATCCGCCGATCAACCGTCCGTATCCGCCGGTGTTCTTTGGCGGTTCCTCGGAGCCGGCCCACGAGCTGGCCGCCGCGCAGGTCGACACCTATCTGACCTGGGGCGAGCCGCCGGAAGCCGTGGCCCAGAAGATCGCCGACGTGAAAGCCCGCGCGGACGCCAAGGGGCGCACCCTGAACTACGGCATTCGCCTGCATGTGATCGTGCGGGAGACCGAGGACGAAGCCTGGCGTGCCGCCGCCGAGCTGGTGCAGCATCTGGACGAGGACGTGGTGGCCGCCGCGCAGGCCAAGTTCGCCAGCATGGACTCGGTCGGTCAGCGCCGCATGGCCGAGCTGCACAAGGGTCGTTTCAACAAGGCCAACATCCGCGAAGGGCTGGAGATTGCGCCCAACCTGTGGGCCGGCGTGGGTCTGGTGCGGGGCGGGGCCGGCACGGCGCTGGTGGGCAATCCGCAGCAGGTGGCCGACCGCATCAAGGCCTATGCCGACCTGGGCCTGGAGTACTTCGTGCTCAGCGGCTATCCGCATCTGGAAGAGGCCTACCGCTTTGCGGAACTGGTGTTCCCGCTGCTGCCGCTGTCGGTGCGCGAGAAGCTGACGGCGCCGGCCCTGACCGGTCCCTTCGGCGAGATCGTGGCCAACAACTATGTGCCGGGCGCCGCGCGTCTGGCCTCGGCGAGCTGAGTCATGAGCGCCGCACGCAAGGCGGGTTCGACCCTGCTGCCCTGGCTGCTGCCGCTGGCGATCCTGGTGGTGTGGCAGCTCAGTGCGCAATGGGGCTGGCTCTCCACCCGCGTGCTGCCGGCGCCCTCCGCCGTGGCACGCGCCGCATGGGAGCTGTCGGCCAGCGGGGAACTCTGGCGACATCTGGGCGTGAGCGCCGGCCGGGCGCTGACCGGATTTGCGATCGGCGGCGGCCTGGGCCTGGCGCTGGGGCTGATCACCGGCTCCTGGCGCTGGGCGGAAACCGCGCTGGACACCACGCTGCAGATGCTGCGCAACGTGCCGGCGCTGGCGCTGATTCCGCTGGTCATCCTGTGGTTCGGCATCGATGAGAGCGCCAAGCTGTTCCTGGTGGCGCTGGGGGTGTTCTTTCCGGTCTATCTCAACACCTTCCACGGCATCCGCCATGTGGACCGGGACCTGATCGAGATGGCGCGCTCCTATGGCCTGAGTGGCTGGTCGCTGTACCGGCGGGTGATCCTGCCCGGCGCGACCGCGTCCATCCTGGTGGGCCTGCGCTTCTCGCTGGGGCTGATGTGGGTGATGCTGATCGTGGCGGAGACCCTGTCCGCGCAGGCCGGCATCGGCTACATGACGATGAATGCACGGGAGTTTCTCCAGACCGATGTGGTGCTGGTGGGCATCCTGATCTATGCGCTGCTGGGCAAGCTGGCCGATGTGCTGGCGCAAGGCCTGGAGCGTGTGTGGCTGCGCTGGCATCCGGGATATCAAGCATGATGAGCATGACCGACATCGACCTCCTGGTGGCGAGCGCCGGCGCGGAGCCCGCCGCCGGACCCGGCCCGGCCTTGCGCCGGTCTACGGGTGACCGCAGTCCCGGGAATGACCTGTTCGCCGCGAAGCCGCGGGATGCGCAGGCGGACCGGCTGACCGCACAGGATGCGGCGCCGGACCCAGCGCTGAACCCGGTGCCCATAGCCCGGGTGGCCCCCCACGGAGGAGAACCGGTCCGGCTCAGCGGTGTGGCCAAGTCCTTTGGTGACCGTGCGGTGTTGACCGGGTTGGACCTCGACATCCGCCCGGGAGAATTCGTGGCCGTGGTGGGCCGCAGCGGCTGCGGAAAAAGCACGCTGCTGCGTTTGCTGGCGGGCTTGGACCAGCCGACAGAGGGCGAGTTGCAGGCAGGGCCGGCGCCGGCGGTCCGCTTCATGTTCCAGGATGCTCGGCTGCTGCCCTGGGCCCGGGTGCTGGACAACGTGGCGCTCGGCCTGAACGGGCCTGAGGCACGCGACCGGGCGGCGGCCGCCTTGGCGCAGGTGGGGCTGGCCGAGCGCGGCGGTGAATGGCCCGCACGGCTGTCCGGCGGTCAACGGCAGCGGGTGGCGCTGGCACGGGCGCTGGTGCACACGCCGCGGCTGCTGTTGCTGGATGAGCCGCTGGGCGCGCTGGACGCCTTGACCCGCATCGAGATGCAACGCCTGATCGAGCGGCTGTGGCTGCGGCAGGGCTTCACCGCCGTGCTGGTGACCCATGACGTGGCCGAGGCGGTGGCGCTGGCGGACCGGGTGCTGCTGATCGAGCAGGGCCGGCTGGCGCTGGACCTTCGCATTGACCTGCCACGACCGCGCACGCGTGATGCAGCCTTTGCCGCACTGGAACAGCGTCTGCTGGACCGGGTGCTGCAGGTGCCGGACGGGGCGGACTTGGCGGCGGCTCAAACAGAGCCCCTACCGGCACCGATACCGGCGCCCCAGCTGCGCTGGGCAGTCTGAGGGAGGGGCCCGCGCCTTCCGCGATAAGCGCAGGTCAGGTCAGATCAGGCCAGGGCACCGCAAGTCAGCGCAGGGCAGAGCCCCTCCGGTCAGTGATCATCGGCCAAGGCCGTCTCAAAGGCCAGCCGCGGCCCCGGTGCCTCCGCTGGCACGCAATGGGGCCGCCGTGCATCCCGCTCGACCAGCAGCCTTCGCGGCCTGGGCGGCACGGCGCGCCTCACCTGGAAGATCTCCGCCAGGTTGGCGTTCGGCTGCAACAGCGGCCGCAGGCAGGCCGCCGGTCCGGTCAGCAGCGGCGTCACGCCGGGGCCGTGTCCGGCGACGGTGGAGTCGCCATGCACGATCACCCCGATGGTCACCCGGCTCTCGCGGAAGATGGGCCCGCGCCGCACATCCGCGCCGATGATGGCGACCATGTCCCCGAATCTCAGGCTGGTCAGCTTCCACCGCTCCCGGCTGGGACGGTCGGCTAGCTGGATGTCGTAGTCCCCGCGCCAGGCGGTGTTCTTCCCCAGCCCTGAGCCCATCAGGCGCGCCGGCACCAGATGCGTCACCGGCACATGCAGCCGCCCGTCCTGTTCCAGCAGGCCCCAGCGTCCCAGCAGGGACGGGTCGCAGTTCAGCACCTCGATCTTTGGATACTGCAGCAGCCGCAGCCCCAGCCCGTGGGAGCGGATGCCGATGCGGTCGCCGATGGCCAGCTTCTCCAGCACCGGCGTGGGAAAGTCGACCATCACATGATTCACGCCGCCATGTTTGCCGGTGACCAGCCCCCGCTGGCCGCGGCAACGACCGCTCAGCACCTCGGCCACATTGCCGACGCAGGCATAGGTGATCAGCGCGGTGTTGGGGCCGTCGCGCGGGCCCACGATCTCGCGGCTGTTGTTGTGCAGGGAGACGCCGGGCTCGATATGGTCGCCAGCCAGGCCCACGCACAGGTCCCCGATACGCCGGTTGAGCACAATGCCACCGGTGCCGGGCAGCACACGCGGCACGCCGTCATGCCCGATGCGGTAGGGGGCCGCGCCGGCGACCGGATGGGCAATCTGTCCCTGCACCGACACCATCACCAGGTCCTCGCGGTTGAGCCGCGGGCCCCCGGGCCGGTCGGGCGCCAGGCGATGAGGGGTCAGCCGACGGGGTGTCGTTGAGGCCGGCGGCGAGTCGCTCCACATCATGCTTCTCCAGTTGCTTACAGCAAGTACCACCACACCTGGGCGTGCTGCCAGGGGTCGGGTGGGTCGCAGTCGACATCCACATCGGCCATGCCATCGAACTCCCCGGCGGATCTCGCCACCACATGCAGCACGGCCATCGGCGGCAGTTGCTGTGCCAGAGTGGCCAGGCCCGCACGGGCCAGCGCCTCGCGCAGCAATTGCCGCTCAGTGGCGAAGAGCGTGGCGTCACCGCTGGCACCGCGAGTTCCGTTGAGGCCGCTCCCGCCGTTGCCATCGCTGGCACCGCTGGCACTGCTGCCGCCGCTAGCACCAGCGTGCGAGCCCATTCCGGCCCCGGCTCCTTCGCCAGCATCCGTGATCTGAAAACCCAATTGCGCCGCCAGGCTCACCAACGGCGGTTGACCACCCGGCCCCGCCGCGCAGAGCACCAACGCCCCCTCCAGCACCGCCGACAGGCTCAGTGCATCCAGCGCGGCCCGTCGCCAGTCGATGCCTTGCCAGGGCGAGCGCAGGGCCATGCCCAGTTGCTCCGCGCGCAGCTCCAGCGACGCCTGCATCAACTCGAACTGATCGAACAGGCTCAGGTCTTCCACGTCCCTGAGCTGAGACTCGGCAATGCGGTCACCCACCCACCGCAGCACCCAGGCGCTTTCATCGGTCCGCTCGCGCAGCTGAATCCAGCGGGACAGCGCCGTGGCACTCACCGCCGTGGCACCTGCCACCGCCGCAGCATCGGTCGCGGGCGATGCCGGCCGGTGGCCCGGCGCCCGCAGTCCGTCGAGATCCATCGGTCGATAGCCCCCCAGGCTCGGCATCCGCCCGGTCAGCAATTCGCTGTTGTCCAGCGCCTGCCAGAAGCTGCGCGTCAGCCACGGCTCCACCACCGCCACCAGCCGCAGGGCCAGGGTCGGCCCCTGCGCGTGGGTGAGCAGCAGCGACGGCTCCAGCACACAGGGCAGCCTGCGCTGATCCACATGCACCGACACATCCGCGCGCCGCATGGATCCTCTCCCGGTGGACTCTGAGGGGCCGGGCCAGCGTCAGGCGCCTCAGGCGGCCTGCGGCACGCCCAGCACGCTTTGCAGGGCCGGTGTCACGCCGGGGAAACCGCGGCCTTCCGGCGTCATCCGGTAGGCGGCAATCCAGGCCTCCGCATGCGCGCCCATCGGCCGCACCACGTTCTGGAACAGGATCGGATCCACGGCCGTCTTGAAGTCGTTGTCCGCCACGAACTGCAGCACCCGGCGGCCGCTTTCGGCCATCTTGGCCCGCTGCGAGGGTTCGGCCACGCCGCCCAGATAGCGGTTGGAGACGATCTCCACCACGTCCCACTTGGTGTTGGCATCGAAGGCCTTCTTGATGTCGGGCGCATCCAGCAGCTTGAGCACCTGGATCAGGTAGTGGCCCGTCTCCATCGCCAGCGCGAAGATATTGCCGTAGGTCGAGCGGTCCAGCGCATAGCGCAGGTCCAGACCGATGCGCTGGATGGTGCCCACGCTGCCGAACGGGCGCTGGTCGATGAGCTGCCCGCCGCGGATCACCTCGCCGATCAGCAGGTCGCGGAAGTACTGGCCCACGGCCACCATGAAGCCGACGATCTGGCGATGGAAATTGCGGTTCACCACCGCGCCGGCCGGCGGCTGGGCGGACCCGTAGTTGAAGGCGCGCCGGTAGGCGATCATCCGGTCGTTGCGGGTGTAGCGCAGCGGCTTCCACTTCTCCAGCAGATACAGGCCGCGGGCACCGGGGCCGCGCTGGATGCGCATCTTGCCCAGGCGGAAGAGCCGCAGCAGCGTCTCCACCACCTCGAAGATCTTCATCCGTTCATGCTGATAGATGAAGTAGAGCTCGGCCGCGGCATGCAGCTGGCTGGGGACGACCGCATCGTCGAAGTCGGGCGTGACATAGGGGTAGGCAATCTTGTCGAAGCCGACGTTGCCCTGCGGGCCCATGCCCAGCAGGTCGAAGAAGCCGCTGTCGCTGTCGCCGGCGGACTTGCCCAGCAGCTCGCTGAAGCGCTGCTCGAACTGGGAGGAGATCGCGCCGCGCTGTTCGGGTGGCAGGCCGGCCACCTGCTCCTGCAGGAAGGTTTCCCACAGCCGCTGAATGGTTTCGGTAGTCTGGAAGCTCATCTTGCACTCCTGAAGGGGCCGGTTGGGGGCGTTGTGCTGGAGGGGGTGTCCCGGGGTGGATGGAAGGGGTGAAGCGGTGCTGCGTCAGTCCGCGGTGCCGGCGCTGGTGCCCGGGTCGGGCTCCGCGTCATGGAAGGCCAGCGTGACGTCGTATTCGAAGGCGATCAGCTGACCCAGGCGCTCACGGCGTTCTTCCGACAGCAGGCCGGGTCCGTTCACCGGCAATGGGTTGCCCAGCGCGATGAAGCGATCCAGCCAGTCCGCTTCCATGTGCCGCAGGACTTCGCCGGTGGTGCCGCTGCTTTCCTGGTGCCGCCACTTGTCCATGGCCTTGTTCAAGGCGCCGTTCTTCATGCTGGTGTCCAGCAGCAGACGGCGTAGGACGTCCACGGCGCTGAGCACGATCAAGCCGTTCTCGTCCGGGATGCCGGCGTCGCTGGGGCCGCTGTCCTCATCACCGTCGTCATCGTCCGCTGCCAGGCCGGTGATCGCGGTGGCGCAGCCCTGGATGGCGGTGGACAGCGGCCCCTGGATGGCCGTGGAGAGCGAGCCCTGGTCCGACAGCGCCAGGTTCAGATCGGCCGCCGATTCGGCCACCGTCACCGATCGGCCGCTGCGGGAGTCGGTCAGCAGCATCGTCAGGGTGGTGATCAACGACTCCAGCTGGCCGGCCAGGGTCTGTGTCGGGTCGTCGCCCACCAGGCGCCGGGTCAGGGTCTGGAAACTGCCGGTGCTGGCGTCGCGCGCCACGGCGGCTTCCTGGATCAGCGTGCTGCGCGGAACGGTGAGGACGCGGTCCCGCCACATGTCGAAGGTGGTGGGCTGCAAGGGGGTCAACCGGATGCTGGGCATGGCGGAGCTCCTGGAGAGAATGGGGCGTGGCGGTGGATGTCGCGTACGCCTTCGGGTGGATGGGGCGGCTTGGTGAGGCTTCTTGAGGAGGCCTCAGTTGGGCTTGAGCGCAATGACCTCCAGCGATTCCTCGAAGTGCGGCGGGATGCGCAGCGGCGTCGGCGAGCTGTCGAACGGGATCGCATCCGGCAAGGTCTCGGTCGCGGCTGACAGGAAGCCGATGGCCCGGTCGACCATCATGCTGAGGCAGCCGCTGTCGTTCGAGGGCGTGGCCGGGTTGTTGAAGACACGCTCCACCGGCACATAACCCGTGGTCATCTGGCTCACCACCGAGCGCCATTCCTGGTCGGTCTGCTTGATGAGCGCCAGCTCTTCCTTGAGGATGCGACCGAAGCTGTAGCCCGAGCCCGAACCGGCGGTCCAGTCCTCGGTGCCGCGCACCCAATGGTTGAAGCGGTCCTGGGTGTTGCCGTCGCCCCACCAGGCGCCTTGCAGATAGATGCCGGTCGGCCGGGGACGCAGCAGGCCACGAAGGTTGTCCAGCAGGTCGGTGATGGCTTGCGGACGGCCGGTGTTGCGCGGCACGTATTCGTCCAGATAGGCCGGTCTGGCCAGGTTGGCAGCGGTGGCGGTGGGCTTCCAGGGCCAGTTCTGGGTGGCGCGTAGGTCGAGGGAGCCCAGACCCGGCATGGAATAGGTCACCGCCGGCGGCATCACCGGCTGGGACTCCGGCAGCACCGCATCCAGCAGCAGGCTGTAGGCCGCGGCGCGGGCCTCGGGCACGCCGAAGTCGTCGGTGTCGCTGCCCACGCAGTAATAGTCGATGGCCCGGTCCAGCGAGAACAGCACGCTGTCCAGCACGGTCTGGGTGAGCACGCGGTTTTCGTCGCAGGCGCACTGGGTGAGGTTGTCCAGCACCCGCGCCAGGGCACCGCGAAGGTTCACCATCTCCATCAGCCGCAGCTCGGCCTTGCTGATGGTGGCGGAGCCGTACAGCCCGTAGTTCAGCACCGTGGGCCGTGCCACCCGCAGCAGGCGGAAGCCGCCGGCCTGCGCAAAGCCGCCCAGGAACAGCATCATGGCTTCATGCAGTGCCGCCAGCTCCGGGGAGCTGCGGGCCACCGGCTGCAGCGTGATCTGCACAAAGCGGTAGAGCCGGTTGATCGGCGCCCAGGCCGAGGCACCGATGGAACGCAGGCCGTAGGGCGTGCCGCCACTGGCCAGCTGCACCAGCTGATCCAGCGTGCGGCTCATCTCCGATTCGCTCATCAACGAGCGCAGGTCGCCCTGGCCGTTGGCTTCGAACTGCTGGCTGAGGGTGCGATAGGCGCGGATGCCGCGCGGCCACTGGCCGGGCTGGGACGCCATGCCGCCGGAGCCGTCCACCAGGCGCAGGGCATTGAGCACCGCATCCCGGCGGGCCTGCAGTTCGGCATAGGAGACCTGCAGCAGGAAGCGGCCGCCGGAGAAGCCGATGTTGGCCATCGATTCGCCCATCAGCACCAGCAGCACGGCGCTGACTTCATCCAGGCTCATGGCCAGGGAGCGGAAGTCGCGGTTGAGCTCGGGCTCCAGCGCGCCGACCAGGCGGGACAGGCGGGCATATTCACCCAGCTGGCGCCGCATGGCGAAGGCGGTGTCGCGCCGCTGCGGGTCCAGCCCCAGCCGGGCACTGGCCACGCCTTCCTCGATGGAGCGCTGGATGATGGACTGCCAGCCCTCCAGCTCCGGACGGATGTCCTTGCTGTAGGTGGAGCGCAGCAGCTGCGTCATGTCGGCATCGACATCGCTACGTGCCTGGTCCAGGTCGATGTCACTGGCGGTCTGGGTCTGCACGCCGACCGGGCGCACGATGGGCGTCTGCAGGAAGGGCAGCCCGCGGGATTCCCCTTCGATGGCCTGGGCGCGCGGGCTGGCCTGGTAGCGGTCGGCCAGGGCGCGGGCGATCTGCTCCGGGTCGCTCGGGTCCCCCACCTTCAGCTCGCGCCGCAGCAGGTTGTCGATGCTCTGGTTGGCGGCCTTGGGGTCGGCGGAGGGCGTGAGGAAGCTTGACATGGTTCACCTCGGGGTCGGGATCGTTGGGGCGGATGACGTGGGTGGTTCGTGGTGTCGGTTCGATGTGCCGGATGGATGTGCCGGGCCGTCACGCGGCCAGCGCTCGCAAGGACGCGGGCGTGGAGGCGCCGGGTGGCGGCAGGCGTGCGGCGGTCTGGCTGCTTTCGCGACTCAGCGCAATCAGCTCGCGGGTCACCCGCTGGGCCAGGTCGGTCGGGCGCACCCGCCCACTTTCCAGCGCATAGTGCGCGGCGCTGACGACGTGGCGCGGCGGCAGGTCGGTATTGCGGCCTTCCCGCAGCGCGGCGGCACCGTCGCGGATCGCTTCCTCGTCTTCCCGTCGGAAGGGGATGACGTCCACCAGCGCCCGCTGGGCCAGGTTGCGGCGCGTCTGGAAGGCGATTTCATCGACCACCTCCGGCACCAGACGCGGCACGCTCTGCACCAGGGCCGGCGGAATGCGGTTGGGGCCGCTGCGCTGGTAGAGCGTCTGCCAGACCCGCAGCAGCCGGGTGGCGTCGCGGGTGAAGCCCAGACGGCGCATCATCTCGGCCAGCAGGTAGACCCGCAGGTAAGCGGTGGGATGGGCGCCGCCAGGCCGATAGGTCATGGTGCGCGGCGCCGGGTGCGCGAGGAAGTCCGCCATGCCCCAGGCCGCCGCCGGTCCGCCCAGCAGGATGGCGGCCAGGTCCGCGAAGATCTCCTTGTGCCAACGGCCATAGACGGTGGCCAGGAAGGGATCCCGCAGCTGTCCGATGATGCGGCGCACCACGGCCTGGCGGTTCTCCTGCCAGATGCCCAGGTCGGCCTGCAGGTTGTGCGCCACCTCATGGAGGAAGACGCTCTGCCAGGGCTGGTCCCGGTCCCAGGGGATGCGGATCAGCGGAAAGGGATTGGCTTCGCCCAGCAGCCGCGACAGCGCCACGCCGCGCCGCATCGTGGCGGGCGAGTAGCCGTGCTCCATGTAGCAGACCGGCTTGAGCAGCGGACCGTCAAAGATGCGCGGTGCAGCTTCCCGCACGGCGGTGTAGCAGTCCTGCGCAATCGCATCATGGGCGCTCAGGGCCGGGCCGAAGCTGGTGCCGCGCTGCGCAAACACTTCGTAGAACATGCCGAACAGTCGACGGGCCCGGTCCAGCTCGCGCTCCATCAGCGCCATGTCGATCAGCGTGCGCTGCACCGGCTGGTCCCGCCAGTGATGCCGCAACTGGGCAAACCGGGTGCGGATGCGTTGCTCCACCTTGTGCAGCCGCTGGTTGGCCACCCTGAAATGCTCCGGGGACGGCGCATAGGGCAGGTCCTGCGGGCGCAGCCCGACAAAGGCGTTGTCGATGCGGGCCAGCCGACTCATGCGGGCGGCGAGGCCTGCCATCTTGGTCTGGAGGAAGCGGCGGGTGTCCATGATGGCGTCCGGGTGTCGGCGGATGGGCAGGACGTCGAAGCAGCCGCGGCGCCTCAGCGACCAATCGAGATGGTCACCGGGCCGCGCAGGATGCGGATTCGGCGTCCCCGGCAGGCCGCGCAGACGTGGCCCATGCCGTGGTAGCGCGCCCCCGTTGGGCGGCCTGCGCCGGGCCGTGCCACGGTGGTGGCCGCGCGACGGGCGACTGGCGCCACGGTCCGAGCGACGACGCGAGCAGCCTGTCCCTGGGGCGTGACCCGACGAGCCGTGGGCACCAGCGGCCGGGCCAGTCGGCGCACCGCCTGCGGACGGCGGGCCACCGCCTGCGTCGCGCGCCGCACCACCGTCACGGCCTGGCGGGCCGGCAGGCGGCGCTGCTGCACCACCCGGCGGGTGGCCCGCACGGTGCGGGCGACGGCACGGGCCGCCGTCGGACCCTGGCGGCGCACGGCCGTCCTCACCGCATTGCTGACGGCGCGGACTGCGGCGCGACGCACCGGGCGTGCGGCGCGGGCCACCCCCGGCAGCGCACGGCGGATCACCATGCCGGCCAGGACCGGCGCTGCGGCATCGATGCCGTCCTCATCCAGGCCATCCACGAGTTCGTCGAAGGCCTCGAATTCATCGGCCCCATCGGCCAGCAGCCGGCCCGCGATATTGGCGATGCGGCCGATGGCCTGCGCCTGCGGGATGGGGATCATGCTGGCGATGGGCCCGACCACCCGGGCCACCTGGCCCACGCCCTGACCGACGCGGCGGGCCACATTCACGGCGCCGCGAGCCAGCCGGCCCAGGCGGCGGAAGAACTCGTCGCCGTCGTCGGCATCGAGCGCATCCGCGACGGCGTCTTCCATGGCGTCACCGTCGTCGAAGCTGGCGGCGGGGCTGTCGAAACCGTCTTCATCGAAGTCGTCGAAGCCGTCGTCTTCATCGAACCCGTCGGAGGCTTCAAAACCGTCGCCTTCGTCGAATTCATCGAAGCCGTCGCCACCACCGCCGCCCAGCAGGCGTCCGGCGATGCCGCCCAGGCCACCGAGCAGTCGGCCGATGAATTCGTCATCCCCTTCGTCGGCGCCGTCGGCATCGAAGCCGTCGTCGTCGTAGCCGTCGTATTCATCAAAGCCGTCCATCGCGCTGCGCGCAGGTCCTTCGGCAGCGTCGGACATCAGGTCTTCCATCAGGTCGGTTTCAAAGCGGTCCATGGTGAGGCTCCAGGAAATGAAGGGAACGAAGGGGCGGGCGGGCGATTGCGGCGGCGCCTCACCGGGGCGAGATGGTCACGGTGACCGGGCCATCGATCTTGAAACTGCGCTGGCCGACCACCGCACGGGAGGGCTGCCCGCGACCCAGATGGCGCGGGCGGCTGAGCGGCGGCTGCACGCTGGCCGGGCGGCTGCGGGCGGTCGGGGGCAGGGCGGCCGGCTGCGTGGCGACGCGGCGCGCGGTGCGCGGCAGGGCGCGGCGAATGCGCTGCGTGGCCTGCTGCGGCGTGGGGGACGTGCGAGCCGCCGTGCGGCCAGCCGCGTGGGTCAGGCGAGGCAACTGGCGGATGGCGCGCGGGTCGCGGCTGCGCATCAGCTCGCGGGCTGCGGCGGCGACGCCGCGCACCAGGGCACGGCGGCCGGCCTGGCCGAGGTGGGAGAGATTCTGGAAACCCAGGCCGCGGGCGGCGGCGCGTGCGGCCATGGCCACCATGCCGGGCAGGGCTTCGTCGACACCGTCTTCGTAGAGCTCGGCCATCGCATCGAAGTCATCGAATTCGTCGCCACCGCCGCCGATCAACTGGCTGAGCTGCGCCAGCAGCGCCTGGCCGCTGTCCGCCGCCTGGCCCAGGCCCTGCACGGTGTTGCCGAAACCGGCCGCCGCGCGGCCGACGCCGCCGGCCACACCGCTGGCACGCCGACCGATCTGGGCGGCGGTGCGGGCACCGCGGCTCACGGTGTTCAGTCCGGAGGCCAAGCCCGGCGCCCCCAGCAGCTGTGCCAGGCGAGCCGCAGCACTGGCCGCCGGGGAGATCCGCGCTGCCACGCGGCCGGCCTGGCCGGCGATCTGCCCAACCCGGTTGGCGCCGCGCGCCACCCGGCCAGCCGTGCGGGCAATGCCCTGCACACCCCCGGCACGGCGCATCAGCATGCCGCCGACCCGGCCCAGGCCCCCCAGCAGGCGGCCGATGAACTCGTCTTCCTCGGCGGCATCGAGGCCGTCGGCCACTTCCTCTTCGAAGGCGTTCCAGAGGTCCATGTCGCCGCCGTCGCTGCCATCGTCGGAGTACGCGTCGCCGCTGTGGTCATCGGCGCTGAACGCGTCGCTCTGGAAGCCATCGGCGCTGAAGGCATCCGAGCTGTCATAGCCGTCGCTGCCATCACTGAACGCGTCCATGCCGTCCTGCTCGAAACCGTCGGAGGCTTCAAAGCCATCGCCAAGGGCCTCGTCCTCGAAGCCGTCGCCGTGCGACATGGCATCACCACTGTCGGTGGCCAGGTCGCCGTCCAGCGCCAGGTCCTCGGCGTTGTCGAAGGGATTGAGCATCTTGAACCTCCTGCGCAATGCAATCGCGGTGGGCACCGCATGGAAGTCACTCTAGGCAGCGGGGGCGCCCCCTCAATCCGCGACTTGGCGGGCGCCCGGCGGGGCGACTGCATCGGCGGCCACGCGGAAGAGGCCGCGCATGGGAGGGCCGATGAATGAAGGCATGCGGCGGGGCCAGCGCCCTTGCACGTCCTCAAACAGGGGCCCTTGATCACGGGGGAGGGGGTAGGGGTCACCCCCAAATCTGAAGCTGTACGGCAGCGCGTGGCGACGCTCACAATCGCGCCCCTGATCCCCAGTAGGGAGCGTTTGCTCATGATGGATCTTGACCTTCCCGCCGCCTGCATCGGCGAACGCTGCATCGTGGAACTGCACGGTCGGCGATATGCGGTGCTGTGCGTCGACGGACAGTCGCCCCGGCAGCAGACCCGGCCGGGCCAGGGACGTGCGCGTCACGTCTATCACGGGTCGGAACTGGCGCATTTCCAGGTCGGGGAGCATCGCTACGTGCTGGTGCCGGACTCGGATGCCCTGGATGGCAGTGGGGATGCTGCGGCTGCGGCCGGACCGGCAGGACCTTCGGTGGGGGCGGATGCGCGCAGCGGCGCGGTGACGGGCGCGGGTGAGCTGCGCCGCCTGCTCACGCATCGGGAGTTGCAGATCGTGCAGTTGATCTGTCTGGGCCTGCTGACCAAGCAGGTGGCGGATCGACTGCATCTGAGTGAATTCACCGTGCGGTCGTATCTCAAGACCATCTACTGCAAGCTGGGGGTGCGGTCTCGCGGGGCGATGGTGTTTGCGTATGCCAGTGCGTTTGGCGTGGCTCCACCGGCTGCACTGGGCGATGAGCCCTGAAGCCCGCCGCGACCCTATGAGCGTTCAGCGTCGCGCTCTGGCTTCGAGCACGAAGTAGGCCACGGCGGCGATGACCAGCGGCAGGAGGTAGTACAGCGCGCGATAGGCAATCAAGGCCGCCAGCACCGGGGACGCGCCCAGCGTCGTCCCGAGCAGGGCCACGAACACGGCTTCCAGCACGCCCAGCCCCGCCGGCACATGTGCCACGACGCCCGCAACGGCGGCCACCAGCAGCACGGCCAGGGTCTGGGCCACCGCCAGCGTGTGTTCCTCAGGCACATCCGACACGGCGTCCCGCAGCAGCACGTGGACGATGAGGCCGATGGTCAGCCAGTTGGCCGCCGACACCAGCAGTTGCAGCCCCGCCAGCCGCAGGGACGGCAGCACGATCTCGTGCCCGCGGATCAAGTACTCGCGACGCGGCGCCCAGGCACACAGTCCCAGATAGCCCGCGGCCAGCAGCCACATCACCCCGCCCAGCACCTGCAGCGCATGTTGGCTGACCGGCCACTGGGGCGGCGGCGTCAGCCAGCCACCCAGAAACAGCCCGCCCGCCAGAGCGCCATATCCCAGCCAGTTGGTGCTCAGGCTCAGCGCCAGGATCTGCGTCGGCACCGGCTGGCGAAGCCCTTCACGGGCGTACAGCCGCAAGCGGATGGCGAAAGCACCGACCAGGGAGCCGAGATTGAGATTGAAGGCGTAGCTGATGAAGGTGATCAGCATCACGCGCCGCACCGGCAGCGCATGGCCGGTCCAGCGTTTGCCGACCAGGTCGTACGTGCTGTAGATGAGATGGCTTGCGACGCACAGCAGCGCCGCCAGCAGCAAGGTGCCCGGCGAGACTTGCGCCAGGGCTGCCATCACCTGCGCCCAGTCGACCGCCCGCGCCGCCCACACCAGCAGTGCCAGCACCGCCACCGCGAAGAGGGCGCTCAGCCAGCGTCCCCAGGCGGGGCGTCGCGCCGCGGTCACTCCGCCGGCTCGCGACTCAGGCGCTTCAAGCCTTGTTGCCATTGCCACGCCTGGGCGGACGGATGTTCGGATGCGCTGACCACCACCGGAGTCTCGGCCGCCGGCAGGATGGCCTGCTGCTGCGCCGGGAGCCTGGCCAGCCAGCGCGGAAAGTGGCGCATGATGTGGAACACCACCGCGCCCACGCCCAGCCGCCACCACCAGCGATGGGCGGCGGTCTCTTCACGCTTGAGCTTGACGCAGGCGTTGTCCATCAAGCCCGAGAGGTTGTCGCGCAGCGCGGTGTTGAAGGCGTCGTCCTGGATGATCAGGTTGGCTTCGAGGTTGAGCGACAGGCTCAGGGGGTCGAGGTTGCTGCTGCCCACCGTGGCCCAGACATCGTCCACCAGCGCCACCTTGCTGTGCATGGGCCGCTCGCAATATTCGTAGATGTGAACCCCCGAGCGCATGAGCAGGTCATACACCATGTGCGCGGCCCAGCGCGCGGCGGGAATGTCGGGCTGACCCTGCAGGATCAGGTTGACCTTGACGCCGCGCTGCGCCGCCCGCTGCATGCTCTTGAGCAGCCGGTAGCCGGGGAAGAAGTAGGCATTGGCGATGATCACCTCATGCCGCGCGGCATGCAGCGCGAGGCGATACATGCGTTCGATGTCGTCGCGATGCCGGTGGTTGTCCCGCGTGACCACCATGGCCTTGGCCGTGCCTTGCACCGGAGGCACGGCAAAGCGGCCATCGTCCGTGCTGCCGGTCCGTCGCCAGGACCAGCGGCGCTTGGGCAGCACCGGGGCCATCAAGGTCAGGCTGGTGCGGCGCAGGTCGGCCACGATGGGGCCGTGCATCCGCACGGCATAGTCCTGCTTGGCCTCGGGCCCGAAATCCAGCAGATGATCGGCCGAGAAGTTGATGCCACCGATGAAGCCGACTTCGCCATCCACCACCACGATCTTGCGGTGCAGGCGGCGGAAGGGCTTGAGGCGGCGGGACAGCTTGGGCGGCGGGTCGAAGACATGCAGCTTCACACCGGCCTCGGTGAGGGCGCCGACATAGTCCTGCGACAGGGTGGGGGAGCCGAAGCCGTCCACCGTCATGTGCACCTCCACGCCGCGCCGGGCAGCGGCGACCAGCACGTCCTTGAGGGCCAGGCCCACCTTGTCCTCGAAGAGGATGAAGGTCTCGATCAGGACTTCCCGCTGCGCCGCCTCGATCGCCGAGAACACCGCAGGAAAGTATTCCTCCCCGTTCTCCAGCAGCTCCAGGTGGTTGCCTTGGGTCCATTCAGGTCGCTTCAGTCTCATAGGCGGATCTCCGCAGCGAGGGGCGCATGGTCCGACAGATGGGACCAGGGGTGGCGGGGCAGCACGATGGGGTTCTGCACCGAGGCCCCACGGACGTAGATGCGGTCCAGCGGCAGCAGCGGCCAGCGGGAGGGGAAGGTGCGGGCCGCTGCCCCGTAGGCCTTGACGAAGACTTCGGCCAGACCGGCACAGCGGCTGAGCATCTTGTGGGCGCGCTGGCGCCAGTCATTGAAGTCGCCGGCGACGATGACCGGCTCGTCCAGCGGCAGGCTGTTGATCAGTTGGCACAGCCGCTCGACCTGATGGCGGCGGTGGGATTCGCGCAGCCCCAGATGCACGCAGATGGTATGCAGGGAGCGGCCGTCTTCCAGGCGCAGCACGCTGTGCAGCAGGCCGCGGCGCTCGGGGCCGTCGATGGACACGTCATGGTTGACGTGACGGGTGATGGCGAACTTGGACAGCAGCGCATTGCCATGGTGGCCCTGCGGATAGACGGCATTGCGCCCGTAGGCGAAGTCGCTCCACAGGCTGTCCGCCAGGAATTCGTAGTGCGGTGTTTGCGGCCAGGTGGGGACGCGGGCCGCATGCAGTTCATGCTCGCCCAGCACTTCCTGCAGGAAGACGACATCCGCCGAGACGGACCGCACCGCCTCCCGCAACTCGTGCAGGATGAAGCGACGGTTGAGGAAGCCGAATCCCTTGTGGAGGTTGACGGTGAGGACGGTGAGTTTCATGGCTTGCCTGGATGGCAAGCGTCATTCCTGCACCGGGGTGCACTGAAGGTGCACGCTGAGGAAAAGCGCTTGAACGGCCCCGGGAGTACGCGCAGGGCACCCTGGGGGCACGTTCAAGCGGTGGGCGAGGGAGAGGTCAGACCACGAACGGTCAGACGTCCTCGCGTTTCAACATCATGGGCCCGATGCTCAGGACCCCGAAGGTCAGGGTAAAGGCCCCCACCAGAATCGCGCCAATCACTTCAAGCATGGACTGCTCCTGACTGCCAGGAATGGCTGAGTTAGCGACGGATCAGCCCCGGTTTCATGGCTGCCCCTGCAGCTGCAAAGCACGGGACCGGGCAATCAATACTAGTCCGGCAGGGGAGCCGCCATCAATCGCGCGGGCCTTTGTCCCACCGCTCAACCGGGGGATTCCGTGTCCCGAAAATCGGGCGGGTAAAAACTTTCAACCGATGCGCCAAAAAGCCGAAATTCGACCGAATTTTTGCGCTTGTACGGCATGTGTACGTTACAGGCGTGGCGGCGCTTCTTTACATCCTGAGGCTGGGCGTGGCTGTGAGTTGCGGGGAAGATGGCATTCATCCTCTCAAGACCTGGCCCTCAAGGAGTTCCGCATGGCTTGTCAGCATGGTCATCGACATTCCCTGTTCTGCGTTCTGCCGCCCTATGTGCTGGACCAGATTCTGCAGAACGGTTCGCCGTCCCAGCGCGCGGCTGCGCTCAAGACGAAGTCGATGGATCACACCTTCCGGTCGCTGCGCCTGTCGGCACTGCGCCCCCAGACTCCGCTCAAGCGTTCGCCGTCTGCGGCGGCGGTGACCTCACCGGTCCAGCCGGTCAAGCGCCGCACCATCTACAACGCCGATCACACCGAGACCCTGCCTGGCACGCTGGTGCGCGCGGAGGGCCAGGCCGCCAGCGGGGACGTGGCCGCCGACGAAGCCTATGACGGCCTGGGCGCCACCTTCGACTTCTTCGCCGAGGTCTTCCAGCGCAACTCCATCGACGACGCCGGCCTGGCACTGGAGGCCACGGTTCACTTCGGGAAGGACTACAACAACGCCTTCTGGAACTCCGTGCAGATGGTGTTCGGGGATGGGGACGGCGAGCTGTTCAACCGCTTCACCATCGCGCTGGATGTGATCGGCCATGAGCTGTCTCACGGGGTGACGGAGGACGAGGCGCAGCTGCAATACTTCAACCAGTCCGGCGCGCTGAACGAGTCGGTGTCGGATGTGTTTGGGGCCTTGATCAAGCAATACCATCTGAAGCAGACGGCGGATCAGGCCGACTGGCTGATCGGCGCAGGCCTCTTCACCAGCAAGGTCAAGGGCGTGGCGCTGCGCTCCATGAAAGACCCCGGGTCGGCCTTTGATGACCCGGTGCTGGGCAAGGACCCCCAGCCCAAACACATGAGCCAGTTCGTCAACACCTTCGAGGACAACGGCGGCGTGCACATCAACTCCGGCATTCCCAACCATGCGTTTTATCAGGTGGCCACGCGCCTCGGTGGGCACGCGTGGGAGCATGCGGGACGCATCTGGTACCAATCGCTGCGGGATGCGCGCTTGAAGCCCAATGCCGGCTTCCTGGCGTTTGCGCGGGTGACGCTGGAGGTGGCCACAACGCAATACGGCGCGGACAGTGCCCAGCGCAAGGCGGTGCTGGAGGGCTGGGCGGCGGTGGGGATCAGGCTGTGAAGCCCGTGCGGGCGGAGGCACCCAGATGAAGATCGGCTACCAGCGCGATGGCGGCCTGGTGTTTTTGCCGGGCCTGCAGCGGGTCACGGAGATTGATGTCGAGGCGCTGGACCCGCCGCGCTGTGAGGCGGTGACCCGGTGGGTCCGGGATTGCTGTTTTTTCGACCAGCCGCCGCAGGTCGGCGGGGCGGCGGCGGGCGCCGCTGATCACATCACCGAGATTCTGACCGTCGAGCGCGACGGGCGGCGCCATCAGGTGCGTATCGTCGGCATGCCGGCGGACCCGGCACTGGCCGCGCTGCTGTTGATGGTGCGGGAAGAGGTGGCGGCGCGCCGGCATGGGCCGGCTTCGTGAACGGACTCAGGCCAGCCGCTTGAAGGTGATCTCTTCAATCAGGGTCTGATTGCCCATCTGCCGGATGGTCTGCTGCACCACCTCGGCCCGGCCTTCAGCGGCGAGGTGCTGAATTTCCCGGGCGGCGCTGTCGAAGACCAGCGGGTGCTCAAGTCCGGTGCCTGCGTGGGGCAGTTCCACCAGTTCTCCGGGTTCCGAGTCAAGAAAGACCGACATGGCGATGGAGCTCATAAAGGACCTCTTTATTGGGGATGACACCCGCCACTTTATGCTGCATCGCAACAAGGTCAACCCTGAATAGGTTGACCTCGATCAATCATCGCCCCGGTTGTTCGCCGTTCAGAAAGTTTCAGAAACGAACGGAGACGCCGACCGTCCAAGACCAGTCCGGGGCCGCCTTGCTGATGCCACGAAAGACCGCGGTATCCAGTTGCAGGTCCCGGCTGAGCTGCCAGGTCAGGCCGGTGTCCAGGGTGATCACCTTGCCGCCATTCCGGTTGGACGCCAGGGACTGTCCGGCCACCTCCACAAAGGCCCGCCAGGACTCGCGCAGCGGAATGCCCAGCGTCGCAGCCAGGATGCCCCCGACGTAACGATGGTTGTCGCTGTTGCGCTCTTGGTAGAGGCCGGCCATGACGCCTGCGGACAGGTCGCTGGGCAGGTCCCATTCCGCGGTGAAGCGCACCGAAGGGCGCCAGCCCTGGCCCTTGAAGCCCGAGGAGCCGGAAGGGGCATCCACATGCAGCAGCCAGGCCATGCCGGGGCGGCTGCCGTCCTCGGCGCCGTCGGCGACATGCCATTTCAGCCCGAGAGAGGTGTCGGCAAAGCCGCTGGCGGTCTCGGTGACGCCGCCCGCCGTCACACGTGAGCGGACGGCACCGTCGGTTTCCAGGCGCAGTTCCACGTCGTCCCAGGCGCCCCAGCGCAGCAGCGTCGGCGTGGAGCGGGTGCGGCTGCGCACGCCGTTGGTCTTGTCCCGGTCGAAGGCGACGCTGGTCTCGATCTGGAATCGCCCTTTGCCGACCGTATCGCTGGATTCCACGAAGTCGGGGCGGTCGGTGGCGATGCCGTCATCGGCCCGGCTGGTCAGCGGCGCCAGCAGCAGCGCGGTGGCGGCGGCCAGCGCAAGGGTGTGCAACACCGTCATGAATCACCTCCCTGGTGCGTGTGATGGGACCCACCGACTGTGCCATGCCAGGAGGAGCTCCCGCGGCGGCGGGGATCCCATGCCTTGGTGACGAATCACACGACGTCCCGCCTTGGTGATGCTTCACGGGGGCTTCCCGGGCGCTTCACGGGACTCCCCGAGGCTTTCCGGGGCGTCCCATGGCGTCCGCCGACGCTTTCCCGGGCTTGCGCTTGCCCCCGTTTGTCGCCGCTGAATGCAGTTCACGCCCGCGCCGTGCAGCTTGGTCGCGGCGCCGTGGCGGCGCAGCGGGCGGACGCAGACACTGCATTCCATCGACACACCGATGCCCACCAAG
>JAIXSE010000013.1 GCA_027484825.1 Rubrivivax sp.
CATCTTGCGCCACAGGTCCAGCGCCGCGATCTTCTTGAAGACGCGGATTTCGCCGGCGGCGGCCTTGGCTTCGTAGCCCAGGTAAGCCTGTTCAAAGGCCTTGCCGACCTTGTCGTGCAGGTCAGGCGTGTCCGACGGCGAGAACAGGGTCCATTCGCCTTTTTCCATGACGCGCTTCATGAACATGTCGGGAATCCAGTTCGCCGTGTTCATGTCGTGCGTGCGGCGGCGGTCGTCGCCCGTGTTCTTGCGCAGGTCGAGGAATTCCTCGATGTCCATGTGCCAGGTTTCCAGGTAGGCGCAGACGGCGCCCTTGCGCTTGCCGCCCTGGTTGACTGCCACGGCCGTGTCGTTGACCACTTTCAGGAACGGCACCACGCCTTGCGACTTGCCGTTGGTGCCCTTGATGTGGGAGCCGAGGGCGCGCACCGGCGTCCAGTCGTTGCCCAGACCGCCGGCGAACTTCGACAGCAGCGCGTTTTCCTTCAGCGCCTCATAGATACCGTCCAGGTCGTCGGCCACCGTGGTCAGGTAGCAGCTCGACAGCTGCGAGCGACGGGTGCCCGAGTTGAACAGCGTCGGGGTGCTGGACATGAAGTCGAAGCTCGACAGCACTTCATAGAACTCGATGGCGCGGGCTTCGCGGTCGATCTCGTTCAGCGCCAGGCCCATGGCCACACGCATGAAGAAGGCCTGCGGCATTTCGATGCGGGTGCCGTCCACATGCAGGAAGTAGCGGTCGAACAGCGTCTGCAGGCCGAGGTAGTCGAACTGGAAGTCGCGTTCGGCCTTCAGGGCGGCGCCCAGCTTGGCCAGGTCGTACTGCTGCAGACGCTCGTCCAGCAGTTCGGCCTGCACGCCCTTCTTGATGAAGGTCGGGAAGTAGTCGGCGTAGCGGCTGGCCATCTCGGCCTGCGTCACTTCCTCGCCCAGGATTTCGCGGCGGATGGTGTGCAGCAGCAGACGGGCGGTGGCGCGGGTGTAGCCGGGGTCCTTCTCGATCAGGGTCCGGGCGGCCAGGATGGCGGCCTTGTAGACCTCGTCGATGGGCACGCCGTCATACAGGTTGCGCTTGGTCTCGGCCAGGATCGGGTCCGACTTGACGTCGGCGCCCAGGCCTTCGCAGCTGGAAACGATCAGGGCGGACAGCTTGTTCAGATCCAGCGGAACGCGGGTGCCGTTTTCGATCACGTTGATGCCGGACTCCAGCACAGCGGCCTGCTGGGCTTCGCCCTGCACCTTGCGCTCCATCGAACGGCGCTCGCGGTACAGCACGTAGGCGCGGGCCACTTCATGGTGACCGCCGCGCATCAGGGCCAGCTCGACGTGGTCCTGCACATCTTCAATATGGAAGGTGCCGCCGCCCGGACGCGAACGCACCAGCGCCCGCACCACGGCTTCGGTCAGCGCATCCACCGTCTCGCGCACGCTGGCGGAGGCCGCGCCGCTGGTGCCATGCACGGCCAGGAAGGCCTTCATCATGGCCACCGCCACCTTGCTCGGCTCGAAATGCACCACCGCGCCGTTGCGGCGGATGATCTGGTAGGCCTGGTAGCTGCCGGCGGCCAGCGCTGCGGACTCGCGGGGAGTCTGCGCCAGGCCCGCTTCGGCGGTCGGTGTGACGGCGACTGTCTGCATGGGATCCTCGTCTGTTCTGGTTCGAAAAAAACAAAAAGCAACGCCGTGCCCGGGCAACCCGACCGGGCCAGCGTTATCTAGTCATGGGGTGATCAAAGAAGCGGCTTTCCGCCGTGCGTCCCCACACCATCACCCGACCGGCGCGCAGGGGGCGCGGGGGCATCGGAAGGACAGCGGGGAAGGCGTTCATCGCTGTTTTGCGAAGTCAGCAGGATAGCATGCGAGACACTATATCTAGGGTCTGGCCCACCTTCAAGCAACTACCAATAGCGTTACCACGACGAAACCGACCCGGGCATGTCAGCCCCCTCAAGCCCTGCCCCCGCACAGCGCCGATGGATTCGGGACCTTCTTTTCAAGCGCCAGGATTGGCGCGGCCTGCGGGGCGGAAATGCCTGCAAACACGCATCATCAAAGGGGTCCCGGCGGGGCTGATTCGGCGGGGCCATGCGGCGACCCCGAAGACCTGTCACAGGTGATCAGGACAAGCCCCAATCTAGGGGCTTCCCGGAGAGACAACGACGGGGCGGTATGCGGCCGCCACCGAGCCCGAGTGGGCGCTTGCGGCAGCGGTCGATCGGCAGCCGCACACGCGACGCCGATGCAGCGCTGATGCACCTCTTATGCACCGCTGATGCCTCGCCGATAGTTCGCTGATGTAGCGCCGATGCGCTGTCCCGGCGCCGCGGATGTGGACGCTCAGTTGTCGTCAGCCCCGAGCGAAATGCCCAGCCGCGCCATGCGATAACGCATCTGGCGCAGCGAGAGGCCCAGGCTCGCCCCGGCGGCCGTACGGTTGTTGCGGTAATGCTCCAGCGCGCGAAGCAGCAGGCGCTTTTCCACTTCATCCAGATAGGTGGCCAGGTCGGACGGCAGCGGCGCCTGTCCCAGCGCTTCGGCGGGCAGCGGCACGCCCTGCGCAAAATCCGCAGCGTCGGCCGCAGCCTCGGGCACCGCTTCAATTTCCAGCAAGGCCTCGGGCAGGCCCAGGTCCGCCACATCGATATATTCACCGCCGGACAAAGCCAGCGCGCGATGCAGCAGGTTCTCCAGCTCCCGCACATTGCCCGGGAAGCTGTAGCGGCCCAGGGCCCCCAGCGCCTGCGCCGTCAGTTGCGGCACCGGCTCCACGCCGGCATCGGTGGCGATGCGCTCCAGCACGCGCGTGCTGATCGGCGCCAGGTCTTCCATCCGCTCCCGCAGTGGCGGCACGCGGATCTGGATGACGTTCAGGCGGTAATACAAGTCCTGGCGGAATCGTCCGGCCATCACTTCGGCCGCAAGATCCTTGTGGGTGGCGCTGAGCAGCCGGACATTGACCGGCATTTCGGCCACCGCCCCCACCGGACGCACCGACCGCTCCTGCAGCGCCCGCAGCAGCTTGGACTGCATCGCCAGCGGCAGGTCGCCGATTTCGTCGAGGAACAGCGTGCCGCCCTGGGCGGCCTGGAAGAAGCCTTCGCGGTCCTCGGTGGCGCCGGTGAAGGCGCCCTTGCGGTAACCGAAGAACTCCGCTTCCAGCAGTTGCTCGGGAATGGCGCCGCAGTTGACGGCGATGAAAGGCTGCGGACGGCGGGCGCTGACGTCGTGGATGGCCCGGGCCACCAGTTCCTTGCCGGTGCCCGATTCCCCATTGAGCAGCACCGGCGCCATGCTGCGCGCCACCTTCTCAATGAGCTCGCGCACCTGGCGCATGGCGGCCGAGTCGCCCACCAGACGCTCCAGCGCCGACACCGGACCCGCCGCCGCAACGCGGCCGCGCGGCAGTGCCGCTTTGCGGGAGGCTTCGACCATCGCAGCGCCCATGGGCGTGACGGTCGGTGCGTCGGTGTCGGGCGACGGCGGCTGGGCCAGCGGCGCCGGCGACAGCGGGCGGCTGCCAAACATCGTGGGCGCAGGCGCCGCTGCGGCGGTGGTCGAAGCGTAGGACTGCGTGGCGTACGACGGGGAGGGCGTCGGTGCGGCTGGCACGGACGAGAACGGCGGGGACGGCGGAGACGACAACGGCGAGCTGCCGGACGAAGGCGGCAACGCTGCCCCCCCACCGCCGCTGGCCGATGGCGCACGCGCCGCCAGTGTGGAGGCCGATGATTCCGGCCGCGGCACCCGCCCCAGCGCGGACGCCACAACCATGCGGAACTGGCGCAGGTCCACCGGTTTGGTCAGATAGTCATACGCGCCGGCCTTGAGCGCCTCGACCGCATTCTCTGGAGACCCGTAGGCCGTGATCACGATGGCCCGCTCGCTGCGACCGCGCTGCTCCAGCCACCGCAGCACGTCCAGTCCGGTGCCGTCCGGCAGTCGCATGTCGGTGATGACTGCGTCATAACGCTTGCTGTCCAGCAGCGCCAGCGCATCTTCAACGGTGCCGGCGCTGTCCAGTGCAAAACCTTCCCGCAGCAGCGTCATCTCATACAGGGTGCGCAGGTCGGGTTCGTCATCGACCACCAGCAGTCGGGAATCAGCGCTCATGGGTAGTGTCTTGGCCAGCAGAAGATGCGAGACGGGGCAGCAGCACACGGAATTCATTCACGTGCTGCGATTCCTGACGGTGATAGTCGATCCGGGCACCGTACCGCTCGCAGAGTTCCCGGCAAATGTACAGGCCCAGGCCCGTGCCTCGGCTTCGGGTTGAAAAGAATGGTTCGAACAAGTGTCGTTCTACCTCGGCCGGGATGGGATCGGCGTCGCTCAGCACCGACAGACGGACCCAATCCATGCCTTCCTGCATGACTTCGACACGAACGGCGGCCGGCATCGGACGCGCATGCCGCAGCCCGTTGTCCAGCAGATTGATCAGGATGCGGCGCAGGTGGTGCGGATCGAAACTCACCGTCGCCGTCTCTTCCAGGCCGATGGCCAGGCGCAAGGGGCTGGAGTCGTCCTGGGGCAGGCGCTGGGTGGCCGCCCAGTCCGTGCAGTATTCACGCACCAGCGGCGGCAGCTGCACCAGCTGCGGCACGGAGGCAATGCCGGGCGCCACCTCCATCACATCGTCCACGATGCGCTTGAGACGCTCCACATTGCCCGCCACCATGCGGGTCAATTGCTCCAGCCGGGGCTGGCCGGCGCAGTCCTCTTCGAGCAGCGCATTGGCCTGCGCAATGGCGGTGAGCGGATTGCGGATCTCATGGGCAATGCCGGCCGAGACGCGCCCCATGGCCGCCAGCTTCTCCTGGCGGTTGCGGGCTTCAAGGTGGCGGTTGTCTTCGACGAACAGCACACACAGGTCGTCCCCGTCCAGCGACCGCATGGTGAAGCGCATGCGCACATGCAGTGAGCGCTGCAACCCGCCACCGAAGTCCAGCAGGACGTCGCGGCCGGTGTCCGGCCAGCTGCGTTCGCTGTAGGCCTGCGTCAGGGCGCGCAGCAGGGGGGACCAGGTGGGGGTGGCATCCAGCCGGAAGGGGCCGGGACGCAGCGTGGCGCCTTCGGCCAGCAGCGCGCGGGCGGCCGGATTGGCGGCGCGGACCAGGCCGCGACGGTCGGCCACCAGCACGCCCTCATCCATCTCCTCGATCACCAGGCGGTTCAGGTCGGCCTGCTGCCGGGCGTATTCCAGACTGCCGCGGGCGGCGCGTTCCTCACGCGCCAGCCGGCTGGCCAGTTCATTGGCCAGCAGCGTGACCACAAACAGACCCACGCCCAGCAATCCGGCCTGGCTGATCCGCAGACCGCCCTCCAGACCCATCATCACCGCCCAGACCGCCACCGCCAGCAGTTGCAGGCTGGACAGCGCCGCGCAGGCCAGCGCGGGCAGACGCGGCAACAGGGCACCCGCCATGAGCACCGGCATGAAGAGCAGGGCCCCATAGCTCAGACCGGCCGGGTCCCACCATTGCAGCAGGCTGAAGAGACTGAGGTCGACGCCGATGCTCAGGATGATCTGCCGCCAGCTCAGGGACTGCTGGTCCGGTGCGGGCGGCCAGGTGCCGCCGCCAAACCAGCGCGGCAGGATCCAGGCCAGCACCGCCTGCACCCCATAGAGCAGCGACAGCCAGGCCGCCCATGCGCTGGGCCGGGCGCCCATCAGACTGGCCAGCGACTGGGTGGCGAGCAGCGCCAGGCTCAATGTGGCCCGCGCCCCCATGAACGCGCGATACAGGCGCTGGGTGGTGCTGATGCCGGAGGCGCGGGCGGTGGTGTCGGAAAGGGGCATGGGGGGCCGGAGTCGGGTCAGGTCTTGGCGATGGGGGGTCTGCGCTCAGCGGTCAGAGCGGAAGCAGCCCTTGGTCACTTCAGTCGCGCCTCGAAGCGACTGCGGTGTTCAGCGCAGCAGAAGTGTCCACCGCGTCCCGGCAGCGCCTCGCTCACCGGCAGATGGGTGCCGCATTCCGCGCAATCCACCATGCGCTCCGGGGCCGGTTCAGCGGCAGCGACCGGCGCGTCGGTGCGTGGCGGGGGCGGCGGGGTGCTGCGCTCGGGGCGCCCCCGCTTGAAGCCCAGCACAAAAAAGAACAGGGCCAGCACCAGCACCCAGAACAGGAGTTTCATCACCAAAGTCCGATCACGCGGTCGTCAGGCACCGCACATCTTCCGTCGTCCGCGACCGCTCGCGCCCATGGGTCACCAGCCGCGCTGCAGCACCACTTCCAGCACGAACCGGGAGCCGGCATAGGACAGCAGCAGCAACCCTGCACCGAAATACAACCATCGCGTGGCCCGGCGACCGCGCCATCCGAACACCCGGCGGCCGGTGAGCAGCCCGGTCAGCACCACCCAGCCCATGACGGCGAACAGGGTCTTGTGGTCCCAGCGCCAGGTGGGGCTGAAGGCCCAGCCCAGCAGCAGCGCCAGGGACAGCACCACCACCCCCGCCGCCACGAACTGGAACGTCAGCCGCTCCAGCCGCAGCAGTGGCGTGGCCAGCATCGGGCCGCCCTGCCCTTTCTGGGCCCGCATCTGCCGCTCCGCGCGGTTGAGCATCACCGCATGCATCACCGCCACGCCGCACAGGCCGTAGGACGCCAGCCCCATCGCCCAGTGCAGCGGCGCCAGCGCGGAACCGGCCTGTGGGCGATACTCGCCGGGGAACAGCCACGCCAGCAACATCACGATCAGGCCCAGCACGCTCAACCAGCGCTGCGCCGAGGGCAAGGGCAGAAAGCGACTCTCCACCAGATACACCCCCAGCACCAGCCACAGGGTCATGGACAGCGATGGGGCGAAACCGAACCGGGCGGCGTGCATCAGGGCGCCCTCCGGTCCCGGCGCACCGATGCCGGCGATGTCCGTGACCAGCGCGGCCAGGTGCAGGCACCAGGCCAGCGCCAGGACGGCGCGCCAGGTATGGGGGCGACGGGTGGCCCAGACAGCGGCCAGCGAGTAAGCCAGAACACCGGTGATGCTGAGCACTGTCAGCAGAAGGCCGGCGGGCTGTTCTGATCCGAACGATAAAATCATCCGCAAAGTGTAATGAGACCCGCCGCCTTTCAATCGGCGTTTGAACAATGGCATCCACTCTCACCGACCGCCTGAGTCGCCTCGTCAAGACGATGCGCGGGCAGGCCCGCATCACCGAAGACAACGTGCAGGACATGTTGCGGGAGGTGCGCATGGCCCTCCTGGAGGCGGACGTGGCCCTGCCCGTCGTTCGCGACTTCGTCGCCCGCGTCAAGGAAAAAGCCTTGGGCGCGGAGGTGGTGGGGTCCCTCTCCCCTGGCCAGGCGCTGGTGGGCATCGTCCACAAGGAGCTCTCGGCCACCATGGGCGAGGGCATTGCGGACATCAACCTGGCCGCCCAGCCGCCGGCCATCATCCTGATGGCCGGCCTGCAGGGCGCTGGCAAGACCACCACCACCGCCAAGTTGGCCAAGCACCTGATCGAAAAGCGCAAGAAGAAGGTGCTGACGGTCTCGGCGGACGTGTATCGCCCAGCGGCCATCGAACAGCTCAAGACGGTGACCGCCCAGGCCGGTGCCGAATGGTTCCCCTCCGCGCCGGACCAGAAACCGCACGACATCGCGCTGGCCGCCCTGGACCATGCCCGCCGCCACTTCTTTGATGTGCTGCTGGTGGACACGGCCGGCCGCCTGGCCATTGATGAAGCCTTGATGGCGGAAATCCGTGACCTGCACGCCACGCTCAAGCCGGTCGAAACCCTGTTTGTGGTGGACGCCATGCAGGGTCAGGACGCCATCAACACCGCCAAGGCCTTCCGCGAGGCCCTGCCGCTGACCGGTATCGTGCTGACCAAGCTGGATGGTGACTCACGCGGTGGCGCGGCGCTGTCGGTGCGGCAGATCACCGGGGCGCCCATCAAGTTCGCCGGCGTGTCGGAGAAGATCGACGGCCTGGAAGTCTTCGATGCAGAGCGTCATGCCGGCCGCGTGCTGGGCATGGGCGACATCGTGGCCCTGGTGGAGGAAGTCCAGAAGGGCGTGGACGTCGAGGCGGCGCAGAAGCTGGCCGAGAAGCTCAAGTCCGGAGACGGCTTTGATCTGAACGACTTCCTGGCCCAGATCTCCCAGATGAAGAAGATGGGGGGCCTGTCCGGCCTGATGGACAAGCTGCCCACCCAGATGACCGCCAAGGCCGGCGCCGCCGACATGGACAAGGCCGAACGCGACATGAAGCGCATGGAGGGCATCCTCAATGCGATGACCGCCAAGGAGCGCCGCCAACCGTCGCTCTTGATGGATGGCAAGTCCAAGGCCAGCCGCAAGCGCCGGATTGCCGCCGGTGCGGGCGTGCAGATCCAGGACGTGAACCGCCTGCTCAATCAGTTCGACCAGATGCAGGGGATGATGAAGAAGATGAAGGGCGGCGGCCTGATGAAGATGATGAAGAAGCTCGGCGGCATGAAGGGCATGAAGGGGATGATGGGCGGCGGAGGCGGCGGCATGCCGTTCTGACCGTTCGCGGCTCCGGCCAGTGCTGTCTCAGCAAAACGAAGGGCTCCCGAGGGAGCCCTTTCTGCTTTCAGTGAGCGTCGCTGCCGCTCATTCCAGCAGCGCTTGCGCGAACTCGCGGGCGTCGAAGGTCTGAAGGTCTTCCAGCTTCTCTCCCACGCCGATGAAATACACCGGCACCGGACGTTCCCGCGCAATGGCGGCCAGCACACCACCCTTGGCGGTGCCGTCCAGCTTGGTGACGATCAAGGCCGTCAGGCCCAGCGCTTCGTCGAAGGCCTTGACCTGGGTCAGCGCGTTCTGGCCGGTGTTGCCGTCCACCACCAGCAGAATTTCATGCGGAGCGCCCTCTTGCGCCTTGCCGATCACCCGCTTGATCTTCTTGAGCTCTTCCATCAGGTGCAACTGGGTCGGCAGGCGGCCGGCCGTGTCGGCGATCACCACATCGACGCCGCGGGAGCGACCTGCGACCACTGCGTCGAAGGTGACGGCGGACGGATCGCCGCCTTCCTGGCTGACGATCTGCACGCGGTTGCGGTCGGCCCAGACCGACAGCTGTTCACGGGCGGCGGCACGGAAGGTGTCGGCGGCGGCCAGCAGCACGTTGGCCTGCGCATCCGCCAGATGGCGGGTGAGCTTGCCGATGCTGGTGGTCTTGCCGGCGCCGTTCACGCCCACCACCATCATCACGGTGGGCGAGTGCTCACCGATGACCAGTTGGCGCTGCAGCGGCTGAAGCAATTCAGCCAGGGCATCCACCAGCAGCAGACGCACGGCCGCCGGGTCGGTGGCCTTGGTCTCCTTGACGCGGCGCTTGAGGTCCTGGAGCAGGAATTCGGTGGCCTTGACGCCGGCATCGGCCATCAGAAGCGCGGCTTCCAGCTCTTCATAGAGCTCGTCGCTGATCTGCGTGCCGGTGAAGACCTGGGCGATGCTGGAGCCGGTCTTGCGCAAGCCTTGACGGAGCTTGTCCATCCAGCTCTTGCGGGGAGCGGGATCGGGGGCTGGCGCCGGGATGGGTGCAGGTGCCGGGGTGGGCGCAGGTGCGGGGGCAGGCGTTGCCCGGACAGCGGGAGCCGTAGGGGCGGGCTGTTGGGGTGTTGCGACAGCTGAGGGACTGGGCGACGGCGCAGGTGTCGGCGCGGGCGCAGCCGGAAGTGGCGCCGGTTCAGCTGCCGTTGTTGCGGGGCTTGGTGCGGGCGCCGGAGCGACCACTGCCGCAGGTTCGGCGGCCGATGTGGCCGCAGGTGCCGGCGCAGCAGGCCTCGTTGGCAAGGTGGCCGCAGCGGCGCTGTCGCTCGCCGACGTCGGCACTACCGGCGCCGCTGGCGGCTCAACAGCAGGGACGGCGGCAGGCGCCGGAGCCGGTTCCGCAGCAGGAGTGGGATCGGAACCGAAGCCCAGTTTTTTCTTGATGAAGCTGAACATGAAGGGGACTGCTCGCCGTTTCAAACGCCTTTTTTCGGCGGGGCTTGCATTGTCGTAGAAAACCTTGCTATAGTCGCGTTCTTCGCAAGGCGCTTTAGCTCAGCCGGTTAGAGCGACGGAATCATAATCCGCAGGTCCGGGGTTCGAATCCCTGAAGCGCCACCAAATTCAAAGCCTCGTAAGTACCGCTTTCAAAGCGCGTGTTTACGAGGCTTTCGTCGTTTGGGCATTCGGGAACACCACGAAGCACAGATCACGCGTCGGCATCCCCTACTGGTCTACCGATAACAGCGGACAACCTGCTGCACAGCTCGTCCAGTCACTTTCTCCGGGGCTCCTTGTCCATCTGGTCTTCGATCAGGACCCCGCTGGGCTCAGCGACGAGGCGGAAGCTCATCGCGAGGTTTTGCGATTTTCGTTTGTTTCGAATAAGATGCTGTACAAATTAGCAGCCAAGCGGAGCCGTTCATCATGACCCAGTCCACCACCTTTGAAGCATCCCTGCCGGTTGCGCGCGAGGTTGCTGTGGCCACGCAGGGTCAGCGCGCACTGGCTGCATTTCTATCGACACAGTTCGAGACTCAGCGCATCCAGATCTTTGACGAAAAGAACGAGGCACACGCTGTCGAGCTGCCCACCTCCGCTCTGCGTCTTCTGGTCGACATCTTGTCCGAGCTGGCCGAAGGCAACGCCGTCAGGGTGGTCCCCATCCACGCGGAACTGACCACCCAGGAAGCGGCCGACATGCTCAACGTATCGCGCCCCCACTTGGTCAAACTGCTTGAGTCGGGTGCGCTGCCGTTCCACAAGGCAGGCAAGCATCGTCGAGTACGCTTCTCAGACCTCATGGCCTACAAAGCGGCACAGGAAGGACGGAGCTTGGCTGCAATGGAGGCACTTGCCGCACAGGCCCAGGCCTTACAGATGGGCTATGAATGAAGAGCTCGCCTTTCACGGCCGTCTTCGACGCTTGCGTTCTGTATCCAGCCCCATTGCGTGACTTCTTGATGTGGTTGGCATTGTCGGGGCGGTTCCGCGCTCGATGGACCGACCTCATCCACGATGAGTGGGTGAGAAACCTGCTGAAGAACCGCCCCGAGCTAGATCCCGCCAGTCTGCGGCGTACCGTCGAATGCATGAACGCTGCCGTTCCCGACGCACTCGTCACAGGTCACGAGGCATTGATCGAAGGGCTGACCCTGCCAGATCCTGACGATCGACACGTCCTCGCCGCGGCAATCCGATGCGGAGCCAGTGTCATCGTCACCTTCAATGAGCGGGACTTCCCAGAGGAACAATTGGCTCCCTTTGGGATCGAAATTCAGCACCCCGACGAGTTCATCGACAACCTCTTCGATCTAGACCAGGCCGCGGTGGTGGCCGCCGCGCAGAAGCAACGCCACACACTCAAAAATCCACCTATTGATGCCGACCGCTACCTGGAGATCCTGCAAAGGCAGGGTCTGATCCGTACGGTGAAGAACCTCGCAGGTTTCCGAACAGTCCTCTGAGTTGACAGGCGCCGGCACAGGTCCGCGTCGATCCACCCATTGTCAGACCCCAGTCAATAAGGTCGATCAGAGCAAGGTCCCCGTCTGGCGAAACGACCTGACTGAACTCCGTATGACATTGGGGCTTATCAAGACCAAGGCGGTGACCGTTTTCGGCCCTGGCATGACCCACTTTGATGGACCGTTGCTTTAGCGAGGTTGGGAAACCTCAAGCGCCGACTCTCCAAACGGACCCACGTCAATCGAACGACAGCTTCAGCCTCTGCGCGACGCCCTCAAAGGTCACCCCACGATCGGCAAACCGATCCGCCTCTCGCTGGACCAATCGGCGGGCCATTTCCACATCGCCGGTGTGATAGTGGAACAAGGCGGGAAAGCCCCACGGGATGTACTGGACCCACCCCGTCTTCCCGAATGACTTGAGCGAATCCACGCCATTCAATGGCTCGACAAATGACACCAGCACGCGGCTGGCCAGATGGGCGGCCATGGCGTCCAGGTCGGTGGTGTCGTCCACCCGGAACTGCGCGGGGAGTGTCGTGTCCAGCTGTTCCAGACGCACCATGAATTGGCAATCAAAGTACTTCGGGAAGACGGGCGGCGCTTTTCCGTCGATCACGCACAGCTCATCAAAAGCCACGCCGGCATTGATGTAGAACCCGCCTTCGCTTCCGTAATTCCATTGGGAGCTTTGGACGTTGAGGTAGTGCATCACCGCGCCCTGTCTGCGGGCAAAGTGAGTGGCATTCTTCTTGAAGCCCTGCGCTTTCAAGGCCGGCGCAAGCCCCCGCTTCACGACCTCATTGATGGCGTCACGCGCTTTGCTCATGTCGGCTCCATCTCCCTCTGAAATGCTGTTGAAGACCGCCAGCATTCAAGCACGAACGCGACATGCGGTCATACGGTCGCCATGACGCGTCCCGTGCTGCTCCCGGGAATGGATGGAACTGGTCAGGGCCGCATTGCCGGCGGGCGAGCCGTACATCCTGCTCGGCGAGTCATTCTCCGGTCCGATTGCCCTGGCCTTGGCTGCCGAGCGCCCGCACGGCAGCATCCGCCCCATCATCAACCACACTGATGACCGCCATCAGAAGTGATGAGTTCTCTTATCAGTCGGCGCCGCGCACCATGACGGCACTGGCACTTCGCCACTGCAACTGACAAGGAACTTCCGATGAGCGACATCCTCTGGCCCGCTGGCTACGTCCCCGGCTTCACCGACAACTTCTGCTCCAACGAGGTCATCGTCACCGGCCTCACAGTCGAAGATGTCTGGCCGTTTCTGAACATTCCCAGCCGCTGGCCCACTTACTACGCCAACTCCGCCGACACCCGTTTCTACGATGGCAAAGGCCCTGAACTGGAAGACGACGTGCGCTTTTATTTCTCCACCTTCGGCTTCCCGGTCGAAGCTCAAGTGGTGGAGCATGTCGCGCCGGTCAAAGGCCAGCCTGCTCGCGTCGCCTGGCATGGCTGGGCCGGCGAGGAAGGCACGGACGGACGTCTGGACGTGCACCACGCCTGGCTGCTGGAAGAGCTGTCCGGAGGCCGCCTGCGCATCCTGACGCAGGAAACCCAGGTGGGGCAACCGGCGCGTGAGCTGGCCAAGGCCCAACCCAATCCCATGATCAATGGCCATCAGGACTGGCTCAACGGCCTGGTCGATGCCGCCCGTCGCGCCAAGCAGTCATGAGCAAGCCTATTGCTTTCCTCGGGCTGGGTGCCATGGGCAGCCGCATGGCCACGCGACTGCTGCAGGCAGGTCACCACGTCACAGTGTGGAATCGCAGCCCGGCGCCCATGCAGGCACTCGTCGCGGCCGGAGCCGAACCGGCTTCGACCCCTCGGCAGGCCGCGCAAGGCGCGGACTTCGTCATCGCCATGGTGCGTGACGACGAGGCCGCGCAGCAGGTCTGGTGCAACCCCGAGGCCGGCGCACTGGCGGGCATGGGGCCAGCAGCGGTGGCCATCGAGAGCTCCACCCTGTCGCTCGGCGCGGTCCGGCAACTGCATGAGGCCGCACAGGCGGCCGGGGTGCAGCTCCTGGATGCGCCCGTGTCAGGCTCCCGCCCGGCTGCGCAGGCCGGCCAACTGGTGTATCTCGTCGGTGGCGACGCAGAAGCGTTTGCCCGCGCCGAGCCGATTCTGCTGGCGATGGGGTCGGCAGCCCGGCATGTGGGCCCGGTCGGGCACGGCGCGCTCGCCAAGCTGGTCACCAACACGCTGCTGGGGGTGCACGTCGCAGCGCTGGCAGAACTGATCGGGCTGCTGCGTGGGCAAGGTGTGGCTGCGCAAGAGGTGCTGCAGGCGGTCGCCGCCACGCCGGTGTGGGCGCCGGTGGACCACTATCTCTCCGGCTCGATGCTGGGCGGCGACTTCACCCCGCAGTTCCCGGTGGCCCTCATCAGCAAAGACTTCGGTTATGCCATTGAGGCAGGCGGCAGCCCTGAGAACATGCCGATGGCCGTGGCGGCCAAGGACGTGTTTGAGCGGGCCGCGGCCGAAGCGCTGGGGGACCAGAACATGACGGCCGTGGTGCAGCTGTATCCGACCGCGACGCCCCGCGACTGATAGGGCACGCGGCGCCGTCCTGGGGTCACTCAGACGTCTGCGCCGCTGTCTCCGGCGCGCAGGCCAGCACGAGTTGCTCCCGCAGCCAGCGCTGCCGCGGGTCTGCATGATTGCGGGCGTGCCAGGCCACCAGCTTGGTGAAGCCGGGAACCGCCAGGGGCGGTGCCTGCTCCACCAAGCCTTGAACGCCCGGCAGCAAGCGCTCGGGCACCAACGCCACCAGGTCGGTGCTGCGCACCATGTCCAGCAGCATGCCGAAGCTGGGCACGGACACACACACCCGCCGGTGCCGGCCCAGCGCCGCCAGCGCTTCATCCGTAGCCCCCACAAAGCCCCCGCCCTGCAAGGACACGATGCCGTGGTCGAGGGCGCAGAAGTCGTCCAGCGTCAGCGTCTCGGACGCCGCGGCTGGATGGCCTTCGCGCAGCACGCACACATAGCGCTCGACGAACAGCGTCCGGCTGTGCAAATCCGGTGGGGCCATTTGCGGCGTGATCAGGGCCAGGTCCAGCTCGCCTCGCTCCATCTGCTCCAGCAATTCAGGCCCGTGCGCAGGCAAGACCGCAACCCGCACGCCGGGCGCTTGCTGACGCAACCTGCCAACGAAAGGCACGACCACGGCCCGTAGCGCATAGTCCGTGGCCGACACGGTCACCGTCATTTCCACCGTTGCCGGATCAAACACGGTGGGACGGACCACCGCCTCGATGTCAGCCAGGATGCGCTTGATGGGAGCACTGATCTCCAAGGCCCGGGCGGTCGGCGAAACGCCCCGCTGGGAGCGCACGAACAGCGGGTCGCCCAATGCGTCCCGCAAGCGGTTGAGGGTGGCGCTGACGGCAGGCTGCGTCACCGCCAGCCGCTCTGCCGCACGGGTGACGTTGCGCTCATCCATCAAAGCGTCGAAAGCCTTGAGGAGATTCAGATCGAGGTTACGCAGTTGCATGGCCGCCTGTTCCGCGCTGCGGGTCTTTCACAGTATCCATCGTGGACGACATTCTGAGGCTCGTCACTTGCCATCCGTTCCCCGTTCGGCCACTCACTCCTCCCGCGCCCCACGCCTCGCACTCTGCGGTGGCACCCCGAGCCGCCGCACAAACACCTCGCGCAAATGCCGCCGGTCCCGAAAGCCTGTCTCCCGTGCCACCACCTCCAGTGAATGACGGCTGCGCTCGATCATCAATCGCGCCGCCTCCACCCGCAGCCCTTCCACCGCCTTCGCGGGCGACACGCCCGTCTCCTGCGTGAACACGCGGCTGAACTGCCGCGGACTGAGCGTCGCCACTGCCGCCAGTTCCTCCACATTCAGTGCGCTCGTCAGATGCGCTCGCGCGTATTCAAGGGCTGCCTGGATCCGGTCACTCTTGGGCGCGATCTGCAGCATCTCCGCATGCTGCGTCTGCCCGCCCGCACGCCGCTGCGGCATCACCAGCCGATGCGCGACGGTCCGCGCCAGTTCCTCGCCCAGGTCCTTCTCCACCATCGCCAGGCACAGGTCAAACGCCGCCGACATGCCGGCCGACGTCCACACCGGCCCGTCCACCACATAGATGCGGTCCTCTTCCACCTGCGTGTCCGGAAACCGCTCGCGCAGGCTGGCCGCATGCGACCAGTGGGTGGTCGCGCGTCGCCCCTTCAACAGGCCGGCTTCCGCCAGGACAAAGCTGCCGGTGCACAGCCCCACGATGCGCCGCGCATGCCGCTCGGCCCGGCGCAGCAATGCCAGCGTGGCCGGCGCAGGCGTCGTTTGCAGCGGCAATGCCGAACTGCTCACCAGCCAGGAGTCCGCCTGGGTTGCAGCGCCCAGCGGCCGCGTGATCACCTCAACGCCCGAGGCCGACTTCATCGGCCCGCCCTCCGCGCTGTAGACCGCCAGGTCGTAGAAGCGCTCGCCCATCATGTAATTCGCAAACTCGAAGACCGATTGCGTACCCAGCGTCATGAACTGGAAGCGCGGGTGAAGCATGTAGCCGATGCGATGCATGGGGGTGTCCGTGTCTGGGTTGGCGGGTCGATTCGGTACCGCGTCCGGCTGTAAACCGACATGGCATGAAACGTGACTATATACGTCCTTTACGCCATCCACCGCCAAGCGCACAGTTCGATCACTCCAGCACGACAGTCCCAGTGACTGAACGCCCAGGACCACGACGGATGTGCCGCGCTTCGCGGCCCTCCTCCTTCTTCATCGACTTTCGGGAGCTGCGCATGAACACATCGACCTACACCCACGCCGAGAACCGCTTCGTTGAGATCCGGGGCCGCCGCATCGCCTATCGCAGCGTCGGCACCGGCAAGCCGCTGCTGCTGTGCCTGCGCTTCCGCGGCACCATGGACTCGTGGGACCCCGCCTTCATCGACGCCCTCGCCCGTCAGGGCCTGCAGGTGATCACCTTCGACTATCCGGGTCTGGGTCTGTCCGAAGGCACGCCCAACTATTCGCCGGCCACGCTGGCCGACGACGCCCGTGACCTCATCGTGGCCCTGGGCCTGGAGAAGCCGGCCATTGGCGGCTGGTCGCTCGGCGGCCTGGCGGTGCAGGTGTTCATGGCGCGCTATGGCACCCTGGTGTCGCACGTCGTCCTGCTGGGGACTGTTCCTGCCGGCCCGAATGTGAAGGGCGCCGAACAGCGGTTCAACGACACCGCCCGCAAGGACCACAACGACCTCGACGACCAGGTGGTGCTGTTCTTCGAACCTCGCTCGGAAGCCAGCCGTGCCGCCGCGCGCCGCTCGCTGGACCGCATCAATGAACGCACCGAAGGTCGCAGCCCGGAGGTGCCCGTGGAATTCGCCCGCTCGGTGCTTGGAGAGACGCCCCGCTCCCCACTGTTCCCGGCCGACCCAGTCTTGCAAGCGCTGAAGAGCACGCCGCTGCCGGTGCTGCACGTGGGCGGCGATCACGACATCGCCTTCCCGGTCGAGAACTGGTATGCGCTGAATGGTCAGTTGCCCACCGTCACGCTGGTGACCCTGCCCAGCACGGGCCACGCGCCGCATCACCAATATCCGCGGCAGGCCGCTGGCTATGTCGCCAGCTTTGTCCTCGGCGAAGAGAACGCCTGAGCGCCCCGTCATCACCGCCCGCCCCCCACATCACGAAAGCTCCTCATGACCTCCTCTTCTGCAAGCACCGCCCTCCCCACCGCCCAGCGCGACAGCCGCCGCGGAACGGCCCTCATCACCGGCGCCTCGTCCGGCATCGGTGCGCTCTATGCCGACCGTCTTGCCCGCCGCGGCTACGACCTTGTGCTCGTCGCCCGCGACCGTTCCCGCCTGAATGCCCTGGCGGACCAGCTCAGCACCAACCATCGCCGCGCCGTGGAAGTGCTGGATGCCGACCTGGGCACCCGCGCCGGTCAGGCCAAGGTGGAAGACAAGCTGCGGCAGGACGCCAGCATCACGCTGCTGGTCAACAACGCCGGCATCGGCACCCACACGCCGCTGCTGGAGAGCGACGTCGAGCGCATGACGCAGCTGATTGAGCTGAATGTGACCGCGCTGACACGGCTGACCTACGCCGCGGTGCCGGGCTTTGTGGCGCGTGGCACGGGGGCGGTGATCAACATTTCCTCCATCGTCAGCGTGGCGCCCGAGCTGCTCAATGGGGTGTATGGGGGCAGCAAGGCGTTTGTGACCGCCTTCAGCCAATCACTGCATCACGAACTGGCCGCCAAGGGCATTCAGGTGCAAGCCGTGCTGCCAGGCGCGACCGCCACCGACTTCTGGGCCAAGGGCGGCCTGCCGGTGGAACATCTACCGCAGCAGATCGTGATGCAGGCGGAAGACTTGGTGGACGCAGCCCTGCTGGGGTTTGACCGCCGGGAGCTGATCACCATGCCGTCCCTGCATGACGATGCACCGCTGCAGGCCTATGAATCGGCCCGCCAGACGATCATGAAGAACCTGACGACCGGCGAGCCGGCCCCGCGTTATCGCAACGCAGGCTGATCGAGGACGGCGGGCCGGTCGGCCGGTCCGTCCGTCGTTCATACTGACGGCGCCCTTCATCGCCCCGCCCCCTCCATGCCCCGCCGTCCTGCCCTTCACTTCGACGCCGACGCCCCGCAGCTCGCCCGAGAGCTCATCGGCGCACTGCTGCTGGTGGACGGCGTGGGCGGCCTCATCGTTGAGACTGAGGCCTATGACATGGACGACCCGGCGTCCCACAGTCACGGCGGTCCGCGGCCGCGCAACCGGTCGATGTTTGGCCCGCCGGCGCACACCTATGTCTACCGGTCGTACGGCATCCACTGGTGCCTGAATCTGGTCTGCCGTGAGGCGGGCCATGGCGCCGGGGTGCTGATCCGCGCATTGCAGCCAACGCACGGCCTGGAACGCATGCGGCAGCGACGGGCGGTCCAGGACGAACGGGTGCTGTGCGCAGGGCCCGGACGGGTGGCGCAGGCGCTGGGCATCACCCTGGAACACGACGGATTGCCCGTGGACCAACCGCCGTTTGAGCTTCATGCGCCGGATCAGCCAGTGGAGGTCGTCACCGGCGTGCGCATCGGCATCTCCAAGGCGGTGGACCGGCCCTGGCGATTCGGGCTGGCCGATTCACGATTCGTGAGTCGGCCCTTTGCGAGCGCCTGAAGGGCGCAATGGACTCCAGGGACTCCGGCGTCCTCAAAGCCGATGCCCGCCTTCAGGTAATCGGAGCCGGATTGAACAGGACCAGCGCGTTGTGCAGTTGATGCCGCTCCGCCCAGGTGCGCCGGCCACTGGCCACGTCGAGCATCAGCTGGAACATTTCCCAGCCCATTTCGGCAATCGTCTTTTCGCCATCGGCAATCAGACCGGCATTCACATCCATCAGGTCATGCCAGCGTCGCGCCAGGTCACTGCGGGTCGCCACCTTGATGACGGGGCACTCGGCCAGGCCATACGGCGTGCCGCGTCCCGTCGTGAAGACATGCACGTTCATACCCGCAGCCAGCTGCAGCGTGCCGCAGATGAAATCACTGGCGGGTGTCGCCGCGTAGATCAGGCCGCGCTGCCCGTTGAGCCGCTCGCCCGGGGCCAGCACGCCGCTGATCGGCGCACTGCCGCTCTTGACGATGGACCCCATGGCCTTCTCCACGATGTTGGAGAGCCCGCCCTTCTTGTTGCCGGGCGTCGTGTTGGCGCTGCGGTCCACGCTGCCGCGCTTCAGATAGGCGTCGTACCAGGCCATCTCGCGGATCATCGCGTCAGCCACCTCGGGCGTTTGGGCCCGTGAGGTGAGCTGTGCAATGCCGTCCCGCACTTCGGTGTTCTCACTGAACATCACCGTGGCGCCGGCGCGCACCAGGAGGTCGGCGCAAAAACCGACCGCCGGATTGGCGGTCACGCCGGAGAACGCATCGCTGCCGCCGCATTGCACGCCCACCACCAGCTCGGACGCGGGGACGGTTTCGCGTCGGCGCGCATTGAGCCGCTCCAGATGCCGCCGAGCCGTCTTCATGATCGCCTCGACCATGGACATGAAGCCCACATGCTCGTTGTCCTGCAGGCAGACCACGTCCAGGCCCGCATGCGGATCGCGCTGGTCGCTGATGGGAATGACGTCCGGCGGCAGCAGACGCTCGGGCTGCAGCTTCTCGCAGCCCAGGCTGACCACCATCACTTCCCCGCCGAAGTTGGGATTCATGCTGATGTGCCGCAGCGTGCGGATGGGAATGACCGCGTCGGGTGCGTCAATGGCGACGCCGCAGCCGTAGGTGTGCTCCAGGCCCACCACATCATCCACATGCGGATACAGCGGCAGCAGCTCCGACTTGATGCGCTTGACGGCGAATTCCACAACGCCGGCGACGCACTGCACGGTGGTGGTGATGGCCAGGATGTTGCGCGTGCCCACCGAGCCGTCGGCATTGCGATAGCCCTCGAAGGTGTAGCCCTCCAGCGGCGGCAGCGCGGGCGCAGTGACGGTGGCCTTGGGCAGCCCTTCCAGTTCGCGGGCCTGCGGCATCTGCAGCAGCCGCTCATGCACCCACCGGCCGGCCTCGATGGCTTCCAGCGCATAACCGATCGGGACGTTGTAGCGCAGCACCGGCGCGCCGGCGGGGAGGTCCACCAGCGCCACCTTGTGACCTTGCGGCACCTTGTCCTTGAGCACCAGGCCACCGGGCAGCACGGTGCCGGCGGGCAAGCCACCGTCATTGGCGACGATGGCGACGTTGTCCGCGTCGTGGATCTTGATGGTGAGCGGGGCGTGGGAGATGACTGTGTCCATGATCGTGTTCCTCGTTGGCCGGTGTCCGAAGCGCCTCAGCCCTTGAGCTGCACCCGCTTGATCTCCCCCACCACCAGCAGATAGCTCACCACTGCAATCACCGCATGCGCGCCGACAAACACCAGCGCACCGTTGAAGGAATGGGTCGTCTGCACGATATACCCGATGACGATTGGCGTCGTGATGCCGGCGATATTGCCGAAGGTGTTGAACATGGCACCACTCAGGCCGGCAATCTCCTTGGGCGACGTGTCCGCGACCACCGCCCAGCCCAGTGCACCCAGGCCCTTGCCGAAGAATGCCAGCGCCATGATGGCCACCACCAGCCACTGCAGATCGACATAGTTGCAGGCAATCATCGACGTGGACAGCAGCATGCCGATCACGATGGGCACCTTGCGAGCCAGGGTCAGCGAATGCCCCCGTCGCAGCATCCAGTCCGACACCACCCCGCCCAGCACGCCGCCTGCAAAGCCGCAGATGGCCGGGATGGCCGCCACCATGCCGGCATTAAGCACCGTCATGCCGCGCTCCTTGACGAGGTAGACCGGGAACCAGGTCAGGAAGAAGTAGGTGAGCGTGTTCACGCAATACTGCGCCACGTAGACCCCCAGCAGCATGCGGTTGGCCAGCAGCTGCTTGAGATAGGCCAGTTTCGGTGCGGGCGCCTTCTCAGCCGCTGTCGCCTTCCCGGCTGCTGCCGCCTTGGCGCCCTGCCCGGCCAGCAGCGCGCCGCCCGATTCAATGTGCTGCCGTTCCGATTCACTGACGCCGGGATGCTCCAGCGGGCTGTTGTGCATGGTCCGGAGCCACACCACGGCCAGCACCACGCCCAGCGCCCCCATGACATAGAAGACGTCCTGCCAGCCCAGTGCATGGACGATCCACGCCATGATCGGCGCGAACATCACAGTGGCGAAGTACTGGGCTGAATTGAAGATGGCGGAGGCAGTGCCGCGCTCAGCCACCGGGAACCATGCGGCCACCATGCGGCCGTTGGCGGGGAAGGACGGCGATTCCGCCAGGCCCACCATGAAGCGCAGCGCAAACAGCGCCACGACTGCAATGGCGGCATCGAAGTAATGCACCGCCCCTTGCAGCATGGTGAACAGGGACCAGAGCAGGATGCTCCAGGCATAGACCTTCTTGGCACCGAAGCGGTCCAGCAGCCAGCCACCCGGCAGTTGCCCCGCCACATAGGCCCAGCTGAAGGCCGAGAAGATGTAGCCCATCTGCACCGAGCTGATGCCCAGTTCCTGGGTCAGCACCGGGCCGGCCACACCGATCGTGGCGCGGTCCGCGTAATTGAGCACCGTCACCACGAACAGCATCGCAAGGATGCCAAAACGGGCCCGGCTGCTGGTCGTGCTGGACGACGCCGAAAGCGAAATCTGCATGTTGTCTCCTGGGGTCGGGTGAGCCGGTCTGACGCCAGCTGGTACCGTTACCATGAATTCATGATACCGGTACCAACTTGGCCGTCAACGCGCTTGCGGGTAAACCATGAAGCGCGGCCAGCGGCCGGCGGGATGCCTTTGCTCGCGGTATTGACCGTGTTCGCTTCAGAAACATGAAGCGCATCCGCATAATTCACGGGAACAGAAAGCGGACGCGCCACGCCCTGACTGACGTCCGCAGGGAGGTCTCATGAACACCGATTTCGTCTTCGCCGACGAACTGCCCGACGACGCGCCGGACTGTCACCGCACGCGCTCCTTGTCCCCCTGGGTCGTCATGATCGTGGACGACGATCCGGCCGTTCACCAGGTCACCCAGCTGGTGATGGATGACTTCGAATTCGCCGGCCGCAAGCTCCAGTTCCTCAACGCCTATACCGCCAGCGAAGCGCGTGACCTGCTGCAAAGCCGTCAGGACGTGGCCCTGGTGCTGCTGGACGTGGTGATGGAATCCGAACATGCCGGGCTGGACCTGGCCCGCTACATCCGCGAGGACCTGGGCAACCGCCATGTGCGCATCGTGCTGCGGACCGGGCAGCCCGGACAGGCGCCGGAAGAGGACGTGATCAAGTCCTACGACATCAACGACTACAAGGAGAAGACCGAGCTGACCAAGCGCAAGCTGATCACCGTCTTCTATTCCTCCCTGCGCTCCTATCGGGACATCATCACCCTGGACCATGCGCGTCAGGCGCTGCGCCGCTCCATCGAGGCCATCACCCAGATCCATGATGCGGGCAGCCTGCGCCATCTGGCCTCGGCGCTGCTGGAGCAATTGGCCCATCTGCTGGGGCTGGAGGTGCAGGGCCTGTGTGCCAGCCGCATGACGGCGTATGCCGCGTCCCAGGGGGAAGGCAGCCTGCGGGTGCTGGCGGCCACGGCTGAATTTCAGGGCTTGCTGGATGAATCCGAAGTGGCGCAGCTGCCGCCGGACGTCAAAGCCGCCATGGAGCATGCGCTGACGACTCAGCAGAGCCAGACCGACGGCGCCTGCTTCATCGGCTACTACCGCACCCACACCGGCAACGAGAGCTTGCTGTACATGCGTCTGTCCGAGCCGGTCGATGCCGACGGGCAGGAGCTGCTGCAGATCTTCTGCGCCAATGTGGCCATTGCCTACGAGCGACTGCTGCTGTCGCAGGAGCGCGCGCAGACGCTGACGCCGCCAGGCCGCTGAAGACGCCGCACAACGCGGCCTGGGCATCCGGCATGGGCAACCGGCATGGCTGGGCATCTGGCTCTGGCATCCGACCCGGGCATCCGGCCTGGGCCTGTGCGCCAAGCCGCGCCGTATCATGCCCGCCTCCTGTCCGTTCTCGGTCGCCGACGCGGCCGGCATCATGCTGCACCAAGTCCGCCTCTTCTTCATCGCGCTGCAATTTTTCACCCGCGTGCCCATCCCCCGCTGGATCGGCTTCCAGCCCGAGTGGCTGCACCAGTCGGCGCGATATTTTCCGCTGGTCGGCGCTGTGGTGGGCCTGTGGTCCGCAGCGGTGCTGTGGCTGGCGATGCTGGTGTTTCCGAACAGCGTGGCCGTGGTGCTGGCGATGGCTGCCAGCATCTGGCTGACCGGCGGCTTCCACGAAGACGGCCTGGCCGATACCTGCGACGGCTTGGGCGGCGCGGTCAGCCGGGAACGGGCGCTGGAAATCATGAAGGACTCGCGCCTGGGCAGCTACGGTGCGCTGGGCCTGTTCCTGATGCTGGCCCTGAAGGCCGCCACGCTGATCGGCCTGGCCGATGCCGACCCGACCCTGGCCCTGACCGCCCTGGTCTGGGCCCATCTGGCCTCCCGCGCCGCCCCGGTCTGGCTGATGCATGCCCTGCCCTATGCCGGGGATGCCGCCCATGCCAAGGCCAAGCCGCTGGCCACCCAGATCAGCGGCAGGGAGCTGGCGATGGCACTGGGCACCGTGGTGCTGGCCAGCGGGCTGTGGGCCTGGCTGCTGCCGGACGACATTCCGCTGCTGCTGGGCGCCATCGTCAGCGGCGCGGGCCTGACGCTATACATGCAGTCCCTGCTGGAGCGCCGACTGGGCGGCTACACCGGGGACAACCTGGGCGCCACCCAGCAGGTGGTGGAAGTGGGCGCGCTGCTGGCCTGTCTGGGGCTGGGGGCCTACTTTTGAGCGGGATGACCTTCAGCGTCTGGCGCCATCCGCGGCCGGTCGGCGCGCAAGGTCTGTGCGTCGGCGCCCGGTGTGACCTGCCCGTGCCCGCCCGGCGCGCCAAGCGGCTGGCGCGGCGCATCCAGGCCCATGCACGGCGCCATCGACTGGCCCACGAAGTCTGGACCTCTCCGCTGCGCCGCTGTGCCGATGTGGGCCGCTGGTTGCGGCGCTGGGGCTGGCGTCATCACCGGGATGCGGCTTTGAGTGAACTGGATTTCGGGGCGTGGGACGGCCGTCCCTGGGCCGACATTTCCAAAGCGCAGATCGACGCCTGGGTGGCGGACTTCGCCGGCAGTCATCCCGGCGGCGGAGAAAGCTTGCAGGACCTGCTGGCCCGGGTCGCGAGCTGGCGCGGTGCCGGCCCGGGTGTGATGGTGGTCAGCCACGGCGGCTGGATGCTGGCCCGTCGCTGGGATGCCGAGCATCCAGAGCGCACCCCGGTGGCCGCTGAATGGCCGACACCGCCGGGCTATGGCGAGCGATGGGACTTGCCGGTGCCGCTGAAGCCCTGAGGTCAGGGAACGAGGATCGGCGGGAACGGCGGAAGCGCTGTGAGCAGCGTGAAGGGCGTGAAGGGCGTGAAGGGCGTGAGCCGCAGCGTCAAGCCGCCTCGGTCAGCCGCACGTACTTCTGCATCAAGGTCTCCCGAGACTCCACATGCGCCGGATTGACCGGAATGCAGGCGACCGGGCAGAGCATCACGCACTGCGGCTCCTCGAAGTGGCCGACACATTCGGTGCACTTGCCGGGGTCGATCTGGTAGTACTCCTCGCCCATGGAGATGGCGTGGTTGGGGCACTCCGGCTCGCACACATCGCAGTTGATGCATTCGTCGGTGATCATCAAGGCCATGTCAGACCCTCATTCCTTGCCCGACCCGCGGGCCAGACGTTCATCCAGGCGTGCACGCACCAGCGGCGACACGAACTTGCTCACATCCCCGCCCAGCGTTGAGATCTCACGCACGAAGGTGCTGGAGATGAACTGGTACTGATCCGACGGGGTCAGGAAGACGGTCTCCACATCGGGCATCAGTTGCCGGTTCATGCCGGCCATCTGGAATTCATATTCGAAATCGGAGACGGCGCGCAGGCCGCGCACCACCACCTTGCCGCCCTTTTCCAGCACGAAGTTGCGCAGCAGGCCCTCGAAGGCCACGACCTCGACATTCGGGTAGGGCGCCACCACTTCGCGGGCCATCTCCAGCCGCTCCTCGATGCTGAACATCGTGCGCTTGTGATGGCCGGCCGCCACGGCCAGCACCAGACGCTCGAAGAGACGGCTGGCCCGGCGGACCAGGTCTTCATGACCGAGGGTCAGCGGGTCGAAGGTGCCGGGGTAGATGGCGGTCAGCAGGGTTTGGGAAGTCAAGGGGTCGCTCCAGATCCACTGGGTGGGACGGCCCCCGATTATCCGTTGCGCTGAAAGAGACGGTAGTGGACCGCGCCGGCACGCCCTTCCCGCCATAGGGACAGGCCCAGTTCGGCAGGCGGCTCCAGGGCTTCGGGCGATTCCAGATAGATCAGCCCCTGCGGCACCACCAGCCGAGCGGCCACGCGCAGGGCGGGCAGGAACAGGTCCTGCGCAAACGGGGGGTCCAGCAGCACCAGGTCCAGTGACGCCGGGGCCGCACGCCCCATCCAGGTCAAGGCATCGGCCACTTCGATCTTCATCGGTGCGGTGCCGTCCTTGTCCAGGCGCTTGAGGTTGGAGCGAAGCTGCGCGGCCAGGCCGGGGTCTTTCTCGAGCAGCGTCACCTGGGCAGCGCCGCGGGACGCCGCTTCGAAGCCCAGGGCTCCGCTGCCGGCAAAGGCGTCCAGCACCCGCCAGCCGCTCAGGTCCTGGCCCAGCCAGTTGAAGAGGGTCTCGCGGACGCGGTCGGGCGTGGGGCGCAGACCGGGTCGGTCCGCCACCGGCAGCTTGGAGCGCTTCCAGAGGCCGCCGACGATGCGGACTTCGCTCGGGCCGCGGGAGGGACCGGGGCCAGCCTTCGGACGATTCATGTGCGGACCGGAATGCCCTGGGCGGCCATCAGCGCCTTGGCCTCACCCACCGTGTGCTCACCGTAGTGGAAGATGCTGGCCGCCAGCACCGCGTCGGCACCGCCGCGGGTGATGCCGTCCGCCAGATCCTGCAGCGAACCGACGCCGCCGGACGCGATCACCGGCACGGGCACTGCATCGGCCACCGCGCGGGTCAGGTCCAGGTCAAAACCGCTGCGGGTGCCGTCGCGGTCCATGCTGGTGAGCAGGATCTCGCCCGCGCCCAGCTCGGCCATGCGCACAGCCCACGCCACGGCGTCCAGCCCGGTGTTCTTGCGGCCGCCGTGGGTGTAGACGTCCCAGCCCTGGCCGTCGGCCCGGCGCTTGGCGTCGATGGCCACCACAATGGCCTGGGCGCCGTATTTGTCCGACGCCGCGCGGATGAGCTCCGGCTCCGCCACGGCGGCGGAATTGAAGCTGACCTTGTCGGCACCGGCATTGAGCAGCCGCCGCACATCCGCCACCGAGCGCACACCGCCGCCCACCGTCAGCGGAATGAAGACCTGCGAGGCCACCGCTTCGATGATGGGCAGGATCAGATCGCGCCCGTCACTGGTGGCGGTGATGTCGAGGAAGGTCAGTTCGTCGGCGCCCTGCTCGTTGTAGCGGGCGGCGATCTCCACCGGATCTCCCGCGTCCCGCAGTTCAACGAAATTGACGCCCTTGACGACCCGGCCGCCGGTGACGTCCAGGCAGGGGATGATGCGTTTGGCCAGCAAGTGCTCAGTTCCCGTTCAGTTCGTCCGCCCGGGTCTGGGCGGTGGCGAAGTCGAGGTCGCCGGTATAGATGGCCCGGCCGCAGATGACGCCCTGCACGCCTTCGGATTCGACGGCGCACAGCGCTTCGATGTCCTTCAGGTTGGACAGGCCGCCGGAGGCGATCACCGGAATGCTCAGGGCCTGCGCCAGGCGCACGGTGGCCTCGATGTTGATGCCGGTGAGCATGCCGTCCCGACCGATGTCGGTGTAGATGACGCCTTCAATGCCGTAGTCCTCGAACTTGCGGGCCAGGTCCACGACTTCATGGCCGGTCAGCTTGCTCCAGCCGTCGGTGGCGACCTTGCCGTCCTTCGCATCCAGGCCCACGATGATGTGGCCGCCGAAGGCGGAAGCGGCGTCCTTGAGGAAGCCCGGGTTCTTCACCGCGGCAGTGCCGATGATGACGTAGGACAGGCCGTCGTCCAGGTAGCGCTCGATGGTGTCGAGGTCCCGGATGCCGCCGCCCAGTTGCACGGGGATCTCGTCCCCGACCTCGCGAAGAATCGCCTTGATGGCGCCTTCATTCACGGGCTTGCCGGCGAAGGCACCGTTCAGGTCCACCAGATGCAGGCGACGGGCGCCGGCATCCAGCCAGCGTCGCGCCATCTCGGCGGGGTCTTCGCCGAAGGTGGTGGAGTCGTTCATATCGCCTTGTTTGAGGCGGACGCACTTGCCGTCTTTGAGGTCAATCGCGGGAATCAGCAGCATGGCCGAATGCGGGTGGTGGTGGTGGGTGGAGGAAAGAGGGGCCGAGAGCAGCGCAGGAGGGATCCGGTGAGGCGATGCAGGGATCGATCAAGGCTTCCAGTGCAGGAAGTTGCGGTAGAGCGAAAGCCCGAACGCGGCGCTTTTCTCGGGATGGAACTGAGTGGCAAAAATGTTATCCCGCGCCACGGCGCAGGTAAAGCGCAAGCCGTAGTCGCTCTCGCCGACGCTATGCTCGGTTGCAGTCGTGCGGGCATAAAAACTGTGCACGAAGTAGAACCAGCTGTCGTCGGGCACATCGCCCCAGACCGGATGCGCCCGCATCTGGTGCACGCGGTTCCAGCCCATCTGCGGCACCTTGTAACGGCTGCCATCGGGCTGGCGCTGGCCGTCCAGCTGGAAGCGCTGCACCCGGCCGGGAATGAGGCCCAGGCCCGGTGTGTCCTGCTCTTCGCTGTGGTCCAGCAGCATCTGCATGCCCACGCACACGCCCATCAGCGGCTTGTTGGCGGCGGCGTGCAGCACGGCTTCCTTGAGGCCGGAATCGGTCAGCTCGCGCATGCAGTCCCGCATGGCGCCCTGCCCCGGCAGGACCACCCGTTCGGCGGCCATCACCTCTTCCGGGCGGGCGGTGATGACCACCTGAACGCCCTGACCCTCGGCGGCATGCTGCACCGCCTGGGAGACCGAGCGCAGGTTGCCCATGCCGTAGTCCACCACGGCAACGGTGCGGGGGCCAGTCATCACAGCGTCCCCTTGGTGGAGGGGATCACGCCCGCCGAGCGGGGGTCAGGCGTCATGGCCATGCGCAGGGCGCGACCGAAGGCCTTGAAAATCGTCTCGCACTGGTGGTGGGCGTTGTGGCCCTTGAGGTTGTCCACATGCAGGGACACCAGCGCATGGTTGACGAAGCCCTGGAAGAACTCGTAGGTGAGCTGGGTGTCGAAGGCGCCAATGGCCCCGGACGTGAAGCTGACATCCATCGCCAGGCCCGGACGGCCGGAGAAGTCCACCACCACGCGCGACAGCGCTTCATCCAGCGGCACATAGCTGTGGCCGTAGCGGGTGATGCCCTTTTTGTCCCCGATGGCCTGCGCCACCGCCATGCCCAGCGTGATGCCGACATCCTCGACCGTGTGGTGGCCGTCGATGTGCAGGTCGCCCTTGGCGTCGATGTCCAGGTCGATCAGGCCGTGACGGGCGATCTGGTCCAGCATGTGGTCAAAAAAACCGATGCCGGTGGACAGATGGGCCTGTCCGGTGCCGTCCAGGTTCACGCGCACGCGAATCTGGGTTTCCTTGGTGTCGCGGCGGACTTCGGCGATGCGTTCGCTCATGTTGCTTCCAGGGGCGGGTCGGGTCGTCAGGAACAAGGGGGTGAAGGGGGTGCGGTGCTCAGAGTGCCACAGAAGCGGCCCCGTCCGCCAGCACGCTGCGCAAGGCAGTGAGCATCGTGTGGTTCTCCTGCGGCGTGCCCACCGTCAGCCGGACACAGCCGGCCAGCAGCGGATGCATGCCGGAGACATTCTTGATGAGCACGCCGCGGGCCTTGAGCCCCGCATGCACGGCCGGCGCATCGGGCACGCGGGTGAGGATCATGTTGCCCTCGCTGGGGAAGGCCCGCACCCCCTGCAGGCCGGCCAGCTCGGCCAGCAGGCGCTGGCGCTCCGCGCGCAGCTCGGCCGCCTGCTGCTCATAGACGTCGGCATGCTCCAGCGCGAACAGACCGGCTTCCGCATTGAGCACGCTGATGTTGTAGGGCGGGCGCAGCTTGTCGACCTGATGCACCAACTCGGCATGGCCCATCAGATACCCGATGCGCACGCCGGCCAAGCCGAACTTGCTCATGGTGCGCATCACCAGCACATGCTCATAGCGGTCCAGCAGGCCCATGGCATTGCGGGCGGCGAAGGGCTGATAGGCCTCGTCGATCACCACCAGACCCGGCGCCGCCTGCACCAGACGTTCGATGACGTCCGCATCCCAGAGGTTGGCGGTCGGGTTGTTGGGATAGGCCAGGTACAGCAGCGCGGGCTGATGGGTCTGGATCGCCGCCAGCATCGCGGCCTCGTCCAGCTCGAAATCGGCTGTGAGCGGCACGCCGACGAAGTTCAGCCCCAGGTAGCGGGCCGACAGCTCATACATGACAAAACCCGGCACCGGCGCCATCACCGTCGCGCCGGGTCGTGCCACCGCCAGGGACAGCAGCGAGATCAGCTCGTCCGAGCCATTGCCCAGCATGATGCCGTTGTGCGCCGGCATGCCCGCATGCCGCGCCAGCGCCTGCGCCAGCTCGCCGGTACGCTCGCCCGGATAGCGGTTGATGGCAACCCGCCCCAGACGCTCGCCCAGCGCCTGCTGCAGCGCTTCGGGCAGGCGGTAGGGGTTCTCCATCGCATCCATCTTGAGCAGGCCGGCCGCGCTGTGGACCTGGTAAGCATGCAGGGCGCGGACATCGTCGCGGATGTGCTCAAGGGCTCGGGTCAGGAAATCAGTCATGCGGAACGCTCAGCGCGGGCTGCGTCGGCCGGTTGGACGAGCAGCGGGTTGAGGATGGTGACGCTGTCATACAGTTGCTGATGCGGCAGCGTCAGGCTCAGCAGCAGGTCGCAGCCCTGCACTTTGGCGGCCGCCACGATCAGGGCATCCAGATAGGGCAGGTTGAACCGGCTCTCCAGCGACCAGGCGGACTCCACCGTTGCATGGTCGATCGCCCAGGGGGACCAGCGCTGGTAGCGCCGCACTTCGGCGCGCGCATCGCCATTGGGCATCGGGGGTTGGATGCGGGTGGTGATGGTGCGGTAGAACTCGCTCAGGACCTGGCTGGACACACGCCCCAGCCGCTGCTGCCACAGCACTTGCAGCCAGCGCATGGCCTGGGCGCGGCGCTCGGGGAAGGCGCCGTCCTCGCTCTGGATGAGGACGGAGGTGTCCACGAACACCGGGCTGGTGAGGGCCACGGTGGGGAGATCGCGCGCGTCGGGGGCCGGGGTGTTCATCGCGGTCTTGGACGGGGTGGTCATTCAGCCCGCTCACGCCCGGGGTACTCGCCGCCGTCCGACGCCCAGGTCCGCTCGCGGTGCAGCCAGTCCTGCAGGGCGCGCTCGTAGGCATCGTCGGACCGCATCTTCTCGGCCAGCAGTTCACCGACCAGTCGGGAGACGCTGGTGTTGCGCCGTGCGGCCTCCAGCCGCGCCCATTCGGCGACGCTGTCCTCCATGGTCACGGTCACATTCTTCATGCCTCGAATGCTACACGAAGTTCGTGTTGCACGAACTTCGTGTCCCTTCAGACGTCCGGGATTTGAGGGCTGCCGTCGCTCATTGATAGGTCACCGTCACCGTCAGGCTGTCGGTGTAGGTGCCGGGTGGAACGGTCAATTGGCGGCCCGGGATCCGTCCATACACGGTGAAGGTCTGGCCCGGTGTCAGCCCGAGCGCATCCAGCAGCACCGAGCCGGACGCCCGGCTGGTGGACGAGGTGCCGTCGCCCCAGACGGTGGTGTAGTTGCTGTCCAGATAGACGTTGTAGGAGAGCGTGTTGGCGCCGGACGCCATGCGGCGCGTGCTGAAGCTGGTCCCTCCGCCCTTGCCCAGATCGATGGTGAAGGGCACCAGCAGACCGGCCACACCGCCGCAAGTCACCTTGATGCTGCCCGTGGAGTCGGTGTTGCCAAAGGCCAGCGGGTTGTAGGCGGAGAAGACGATGTTGGTCACCACCACCGAGCAGGTGCAGACGGCAGGCAGGCACAGGGCCTGCGCACTGCCTGCGGCCAGCAGGCTCGCGAGCAAGGCTCCGGACAGACGCAGCCACCGCCCCCGCGATCGCCCCCCAGATCGCCACGGCCGTCCCCATCGCTGCGGCCACTGCCACCCCGCCGCGCCACTGCGCCACGAACGGTCACCTCGGAATGCCCAGTCTTGCGTCATGGCTCGCTCCTGGTTGGGGACGATGAAGACGGCCGCGGCTTGCAGGTGACGGGCCCCAGGTCCGGCAGTTCCCGGCCGCCTGCTGGCAGCTCGATGCTGAGCTCACAACTGCCCCCCGGCCAGCGGACATCCAGGCGGTGCGGACCCGGCGCCGCCCCCAGCCCCGCCACAAACGCCCGCCCATCCAGGCCCACCGGAAAACTGCGCATCTGACCCACCGGCCGCAGCTCGGCCCCTGCCGGCACGGGATGGCCCTGCTCATCCAGCAGCGTGAGCGTGGCGGTGCGACTCACACCGATCGGAAACCGGATCAGCGACGCGCGACGCGCTGCAGGCGTGACCTGCAGGTCCAGCGATTCAATGTCCGCATCCAGCGGCAGGTCATCCGCCATCACCCCGACCCGGTTGACCTGATAGCCCCGCAAGGTCGGCAGGAAGGCCCGACCGCTGCCATCGGTGCGCGCGACCACCTGGTTGTCGTGAGTGACGCGCACATTCGGCTGATCCGCCACTTCCACCACCGCAAAACCGCCGTCCACGCGCCGACCCGCATAGACACTGCCGTCCAGCCAGGCCAGCCCTCCGCCGACGCCGGCGCGCAGGTCGGTGCGTCCTTGCAGCCGCGACACGCCGCCATTGAGCGCCACATGCCGATCCTGCCACTGCGCCTGCAGCTGGCGCCGGCCGCCGGCCTCCGCCAGGACCTGATAGCCCAGTCCCTCCCCGGGCGGCGGGTTGTCCTGGAACTGCAGCTGCCACTGGTCCTGCGTCGGCTGCCCGCCGCCGCGTTGCGACTGCCAGCTTGTGGACAGACTTTGGTGGTCGCCGATGGGCAGCGTCCAGAAGACAGACACCGCGGTCCCCCCGCCGTTGCCGGCCTTGAGCATCGACATCCCGACATAGCCCCAGGAGCCCAGGCCCCGGCCCGCGTTGAAGGTCCACAGCCGGGTGCCCGGCGTGATGAATCCCTCGGGGGAAGGCCGCTGCGGCGTGCCCTGATAGATCCAGCCCGCGCCCAGCCCCCACCCCCGCCATTGCGTGCCGACCGTGGCCGATCCACTCCAGCGTGGTGACACCGGCTGCCCTCGCTGCACAAATCCGGCAGAGGCGCGCCGCACCTCCACCGCACCGCTCCATCCGAATCCCTGCCGCTCCAGGCCCAACGTGGTCAACCAACCGCTGCGGGCCTGCGGCTCCCGGCTGCGGCTGCCGGCGGCAGAGACATTCAAGGTGCCCCAGTCCTGCAGCAGCCACAGGCCCGAGGCGCCCACCGTCTGCTGATCCGCCGCCAGCTCGCCGCGGCCCTCGGCGGTGAAGCGGCTGTTGATGCCGCGACGCCAGGTCCATTGACCCAGCCCCTGACCGTAGCGGTTGCTCTCGGTGCCGTAGTTCTCGCGCACCCATCCCAGCTCGATGCTGTAGGCGTCCAGGCCCGGCTTGAGCAGCGACGGGCTGATGTAGTAGGGCTGCACCACCACTTGCTCCCGGCCCAGCAGGTCCTTGACCACGGTGCGGATCTCTCCCTGGCCGGTGACCAGCGGCAAGTCGGTGATGTCGAAGGGCCCGGGCTGCACGCGCCCCTGCAGGCGCTGGCTGTTGTTCACGAACACATCCACCGTGGAGGGCAGGCTGGCCTCGCCCTTGAGCGTCGGCAACGGGAAGCTGAGGAAGCCGGGGCGCAGACTGAAGTCGGTGGCCCATTGCACGCCTCCGAGGCGAAGCGCCCGTCCCCAACTGCCGGACTGGCTGATGACATCCCCCAGCCGCAGGGTGGCGAGTTGCTCGGGCCGGTCCCAGGTCCAGCGGGTGTCCAGCCGGGTCCAGCCGCGCTGGCTGCGGTAAAGCATCAGATGGTTGAGATCCCCGCGGCCGGTCAGCAGACCCAGTTCCGCCAAGCCGTCCAGACTGCCCTCACCGCCGACGCGTCGCTGCCATTGCAGGTCGTAGTTGGTGAACAGGCCCAGTTGCGCGGGCAAGGTCACCTGCGTCGCCGCCCGGTCCAGTTCGATCTTCTGCTCGCCGAAGGCCTGCGGCGGTGCTTCCAGCTCCAGCGTCTGGCTGAGTTCCTCGATGCGCCAGCGCACCCGCTCGCCCGGCGCATCGCTCAGGATCAGAAACAGCTCGTTATCGATCATGCGCGGCGGCAGCGCGGGCGGCCGCAGCATCAGTTCCTGCCAGAGCGTCTGCGGCAAGGCCAGGCCCTCTGGCACCCGGACGGCACGCACGGTCTGGGGCCGGGCCTGGCCATTCACCCGCAGGCCCAGCAGCAGGGTTTCACCAAAACGCGGCGCGGCAGCAGCCCGCTCCGCCGCCAGACGCTCCAGCGTGCGTTGCAGGTCATCGGCCGACGTCTGTCCCACCGCGGCCAAAGGCGCGGCCAACAGCAGGCTCCACCACTCACTGCGTGCCCGCGCCCAGCGCGACATGCTGCAGGCCCTGGTCGGTCAGGACCTGGAGCGTGCCGGAGGGGTTGGACGGAGTGGCGAGACGGAAGGTCCGCTGCTCTCCCGGAAAGATCACACTCTGCGCTCCGGACACCGCCAGCACCTTGCTGTCGCCCGATGCGCCGGCCAGCCGCAATTCGCTGACCTTCATGTGCACATTGCCGTTGTTGGCCACCGTGGCGACGGTCTCGCCGCTGGCCGTCCGCTGCACCTGCCAGGTCTGCTCGCGCCTGACCTGGTTGGGGGCCACATACACCGGCACCCGCAGCGCCACCAGCACCCGCACCTGGCCGGACACCCGGTTCTCGCTGGCCCGGGCCACCGGCACTTCCCGCAGCACCATCCGGTAGGTGGCCTCCTGCTGCAGGTCGGGCGTGCGTCGCAGCCCCAGCCGCAGAATCTGCGTCTGGCCCGGCTGCAGCGTGAAGATGGGCGGGTTGACGATCAGCTCCTGCGTCGGTGCATCCAGGTCCTGCCCGGCCTGACGGGTCCAGGCAATGGCATCGGCCTGCATCACCACCACGTCAGTGCCGTTGTTGACCACCTGAACCGTGGCCCGGTCGTTCTGACGGTCCAGATGCACATTGACCGGCATGATGCTGACGTCGGCCGCGTGGGCAACGACGGGGGCGAGCAGCAGGGTCATCAGCGTGGCCATTGCTGCGGTCATTGCCGCGGTCATCGCCGCGGTCATCGCCCCCACGCGCCGACACCAAGGAACTGAGAGGGAAACGTCGCTGGATCTCACCATCTGTCTCCTCATGGGCTGGGGGTTGCAGTGAAGACCTCAGTAGCTGATGGTCACCGTGACTGTGTCGGTATAGACACCGGGCGGCATGCCGGTGAGTGACGGCAGGCGTCCATAGATCGTCACGCTCTGTGCATTGCCGGTGCCCTGGCCGCTGTAGGTGGCGCTGGCGGTGCCATTGCCCCAGACCGAGCTGCGTCCGCTGTCCACATACAGCTGATAGGGCAAGGCATAGCTGCCGCTCTTGAGCAGACGGCCCGCGAAGTCGGTGGCACTGCCGGCATTCACGCCGGCATTGAGTGAGAGCGTGTAAGGCGTGGTCGCGGTGCATTGCACGGTGAGCGTGGACGTGGCGTCCACCGCGGCGGCATTGACCGGATTGAGGGCATTGCCGAAATTGAGCGTGCTGCCGGACACCGTGCAGGCGCTGGTGACCAGCACGGACGATCCCAGCGAGCTGTTCACCGTGCCGGCCTTTGCAGGGCACGCCAGGCCAGCGGCCCCCAGACACGCCACTGTGGCGGCCACACCCGTGATTGCAGGACTGAGCCAACGCATAGGCAATGGTCGGGCTCATGGGCCCGTCCTTTGTTGGTCCGACGCCGCAGGCTAGAGGCGAGCGCCGTGAAATGCAAGACGCTTGCGCGTCATCGGCGTTTCATCCGGGAGACAACCGCTGTACGGCAATTCAGCGCAATGCGGTGCAGCAAACTTTGACACGGGTCGGTGATCTCCCCCGGTCGGGGGGCGTCCGTCCGTGACATCCGGCATGGCGTCACCCGTACGTTTGCGGTCCAATTCAGCCTATTGTTTTTTCTTGATCAACACGTGCCTTGCAGCCCAGGTCTGGGTGTCAGGACAGAAGCTTGCTTCTTCCGCCTCATGAACCCCGTGCTCCGTGTCCTGACCCCTGCTTCCAGACGGGCCTTGGCCCTGTCCGCCACCGCGCTGCTGAGCCTTCCGGCAGCGGCGGCCCCCAACAGCGCCAGCGGCAGCCTGGAAGTGGGCGCCACGATCGTGGTGGCCTGCAATGTGTCGGGCAACACGCTCAACTTCGGCTCGGCCATTGATCCCCTGCAGACGTCCGGCGCCATTGATGCCAGCACCAGTCTGTCGGTCACCTGCACCCGCACCACGCCCTACAGCGTGGCCTTGAGCGCAGGCACCAATGCCGGCGGACCGAACAACTTCAGCGCACGGGCAATGAAAAGCGGCTCCCACACCCTGGCCTATCAGCTGTATCTGGACGCCGCGCGCAGCCAGATCTGGGGCAATGGCACCAACAGCAGCGTCTACACCGGCACCGGCACGGGCAACACCCAGCAACTGACTCTGTACGGCCGCCTGCCCTCAGTGGCGCAGGCGGTGCCGGGGGACTACACCGATACGGTGACGGTGACCATCACCTACTGACCTTGGGTCAGGCGGAAGCCGTCCGGTAGCGCTCCAGCCAGTGCGCATACGGCGCGGGCAGCACCCAGGCGGGACGGTCCTGTTGCAGCTTCATGGCGGTGTGATACGGCCAGTGCGGATTGGCCAGCTGCGCACGCCCCACCATCACCAGATCCATCTGGCCCGATGAGACCGCATGTTCGGCCAGCTCCGGTGTGTCGATGCCCCACGACGACGCCACCGGCAGACCGGCTTCACGACGCACCCGCTCCGCGATCGGTCCGAGGAAGGCCGGGCCCCAGGGGATCTGCGCCTGAGGGGTGGAGAAGCCCACGCTGACGTTGAGCAGGTCCAGCCCTTCGTCGCGCATCTGGCGCGTCAGGCCGATGGCCTCGGCCAGGGTCTCTTCATCCCGACCGTCAAACTCAATGACGCCAAAACGCGCCGTCAGCGGCAGCGATTCCGGCCACACCTGACGCACCGCCTTGAGCGTCTCCAGCAGGAAACGGCCGCGGTTGGCGGCACTGCCGCCATAGGCGTCGGTCCGCTGGTTGGCATGCACCGAGAAGAAGCTCTGCGCCAGATAGCCATGCGCGAAGTGCAGCTCCAGCCACTGGAAACCGGCGTCGCGCGCACGGCGGGCCGCGGCGACGAACGCGTCCTGCACCCGCTGGATATCGTCCACCGTCATGGCCTGCGGCACGCGCGGCAGGTGCGCGCCAAAGGCCACCGCCGACGGCGCCATCGGCGTCCAGGCCCGGGGGTCACCGGCCGGGATGTGGTCGTCGCCCTCCCAGGGACGATTGGCGCTGGCCTTGCGGCCGGCATGGGCGATCTGGATGCCGGCCACGGCGCCGGCGGCCTTGATCGAGCTCGCAATCTCGGCCAGTCCGCGGGCATGCTCATCGCTCCACAGACCCAGGCACCCCGGGCTGATGCGGCCTTCCGGCAGCACGCCGGTGGCTTCCACGATCACCAGGCCCGAGCCGCCGCGCGCCAGGCCGGCGTAGTGGGCGCGATGCCAGTCGTTGATCAGGCCGTTGTCGGCGCTGTATTGGCACATGGGTGGCACCGCGATGCGGTTGCGCAGGGTGACGCTCTTGAGGGTGAAAGGGGAAAACAGACTTGACATGGGACTCTCGGAATGAGGGATGAGACGGGGGCGATTCCGTTCAGGAAGCCTCAAATGAGGTCACCCCACCCTGTCTGCAAGCCGACGCCATCACCACACGGGCGCATGCCGGACGGATCCAGCGACAGCTGGAGGTTTACCCCGAGTCGTCCCGCCCCGAGGCCGAATCGGTCACAAAACTTGATGAAAGTCCCCGTCGCAGCGCCGCCACAGCCAAGGGTGGGGGACGGGTCGCAATGTGACCTTCGTCCTAATGCTTTTTTGTGGTGCGTCCCTAAACTTCTTTGCAACTAAAAGCAATTCGGGCAATAACACCATGCGTATCCCCTTCCGTGTCTGGTGGGCGGCCGTGCTGACCGCCGTGTCCTGCGGCGTGCTGGCCCAGGTGCCGTATGTCTTCAGCTACAACCCGGGCCCCACCCGCGGCACCAAATGGGTGGTGAAGGCGTCGGACGGCATCACCGAGTCGGCAGCGTCGGTCCTGACCGATGCGCCGCGCCCGGTCTGGGCCCGCGTCTGCTACAGCATCGGCCCGTCCGACAGCACCGTGACGCTCTACACCCAGACCGGCAGCAAGGAGCCCAAGGGCACCGAGGTCGCCTGGGGCGGCTGCGCGGACGTCTTCGGCACCAGCATCTGGATCGGCAACCCGCATGGCCAGCCGGTCGGCGGGTATTACGGCGTTGCGCCCGCCACACCGGCGCCCTGAGCCCTTCGTATCACCCACCCCTCGGCGCCGCGGCCTTCGGTCCGTTCACGCCGCCCTTTCGCCTGTTCCCTGAAGAACCCCTCTGGAGGAATCCCATGTCCGCAGTCCTTGCTCCCCTGGCCCGGTCGGTCCTGAAGCCCGCACTTCTGCTCTCCCCGCTGCTGCTGGCCGGCTGTCTCGCCACCGCGCCGACCATGGGCGAGAACAAGGGCACCGTCTCCGGCGCGGCCGGCGGCGCCACCGCGGAAAACCAGAACTCCAAGCTGGAGCACTGCGACGAAACCCTGGGCACCCTGGCCCTGTATGAAGACCCGGCGGCGCCCTGGTGGTCGCAGATGCGTGAGCGTCAACTGGGCTCGACCCTGCCGGTCATCCGCCTGATGGTGCAGCAGAGCAACTGCTTTGTGGTGGTGGAACGCGGCAAGGCCTTTGCCAACATGGAACGTGAACGCGCCCTGATGCAGTCGGGCGAAACCCGTGCCGGCAGCAACTTCGGCCAGGGCCAGATCGTCGCCGCCGACTACACGCTGTCTCCCGAAGTGCAGTTCTCCGGCAAGACCGGCGGCGGCGGCGCCGGCATCGGGACCGGCGCCATCGGCCTGATCACGGCCGTGGCCGGCAGCGTCAGCCAGAACGAAGCGTCCACCACGCTGCTGCTGGTGGACAACCGCTCGGGCGTGCAGATCTCGGCGGCGGAAGGCACGGCCAAGAACTTCGACTTCGGCGTGCTCGGTGGAGGCCTGTTCGCCAACACCGCGGTCGGGGGCGGCGCGTATGCCAAGACGCCGGCCGGCAAGGTGGTGACCGCGGCATTCGCCGACTCCTTCAACCAGATGGTCAAGGCCCTGCGCAACTACAAGGCGCAGCAGGTCAAGGGCGGCCTGGGCACCGGCGGCCGACTGGGCGTGTCGGGCGGAACGACCGCCGCCTCGCAGGAAGCGGATGCCGCCGCCGCCAAGCCGGCCGCCAAGCCGGCGGCCAAGAAGCCGGCGCCCAAGCCGGGCTCGACCACCACGACCAAGTAAGCGCGTGCGCCGCGAAGGGGTGTGCCGGCGCCCCTTCGCCGTCGGACCGGTTGTCGCCGTTCTTGACACTCCGCGTCAGGGCGACGTCGATCCCGTCGGCACCAAATGAGGTCGGATGCACCACTTCGGCCTCCCGTGCGACTCGGCTTCCGCTTCGCGAACGCCCCTGTCACGGACGCTTACACCCTGGTCATCGCCGCGCAAGCCGCATTGCGACAATTCCGGGGCTGGATGGCCCTCCTCCAGCAACGTGTCCCCGATTCCTGTCGGTGGGCGCGCCAATTGCTCTGCGGCCTCCATCGTAGAACTCACCCATCTCCCATGACCTCTTGAAAGGGGCTGCATGCTTGCGCGCGTCGTTCCAGGCGACCCACGCGTTCTCACGTCGCTGCTGGACAGCGTGGCCCAGGCCTGCGGTGCGCAAGCCTGCGAACTGGTGTGGGACGGACAGGTGGTGGCCCGCGGTCAGGGGTCTGCCGGCGAAGTGCTGGCCGCGTTGGACGTCCAGTGGGACCTCGCCTCGGCCCAGCTGCGGGTCATGGCGGCGCAGCCCCGCACGCTCACCCGCGACGAGATGCGGGCCTTTCACACCGCCACGCTGACGCTGCAGACCTACCTGGCCGCGACCGCTCAGGGTGCCTCCATGGCGCAGGAACGGCCGCTGAGCGACAAACTGCTGGCCGCCCTGGAATACCTCAGCGACGCCCTCATCCTGCTGCGCGCCGACGGCATGGTGGAGTTCGTCAACACCGCCTTCGAACGCGCCACCCAGCGCAAGCGCCAGTCGCTGGTGGGCCGCTCCTATACCGAGTGCTTCCCGGCCAGCGCCCTGCAGCGGCTTGAGGGGGAGGCCCGGCCGGCGCTTCTGGCGGGCAAGACCTATGCCTTCGAGGACTACATCGAACGGCTGGACAAGTGGTTTGAATTCCGCGCCTTCCCTTGCGAAGAAGGCGCGATCGTCCTGCTGATCGACATCACCAGCCGCAAGGCCGACGAGGCCGCCCGGCAACAGCTGGAAGACAAGCTGCTGCGCGCCCAGCGCATGGAGAGCCTGGGCACGCTGGCCGGCGGCATTGCCCACGACTTCAACAACATCCTGGCCGCCATCCTGGGCCACGCCGGCATGGTGGCCGATGACGCCCCGGCCGGCTCGCCGCTGCGGGGCCACATGGACCAGATCCGCCGCGCGGGTTCGCGTGCGCGGGAGCTGGTCGAACGCATCCTGGCCTTCGCCCGGGGCGGCGGTGAGGAATTCAGTCGCCAGCCGCTGCAGCCACTGGTGCGTGAGGCGGTGGATCTGCTCAAGGCCACCCTGCCCTCGTCGGTGCGGCTGCATGTGGACCTGGGCGATGAGTCCTGCGTGGCCACCGTCAGCCCGTCGGAGGTGCAGCAACTGGTGCTCAACCTCTGCACCAATGCCTGGCAGGCGATGGAAGGCAACCAGGGCAACATCCACATGCGGCTGCGCTGCGTCACCGTGCACACGCCGCGGGTCTGCACCATCGGTCAATTGGCACCGACGCAGTATGCGGAGCTGTGCGTGGAGGACGACGGCACCGGCATGACCGAGGCCATCAAGGCCCGTCTGTTCGAACCCTTCTTCACCACCAAGCCGCGCGGTCAGGGCACAGGCCTCGGCCTGCACATGCTGCATGGCATCGTGGGTGCGCACAGCGGCGCCATTGATGTGCGCTCCACGCCGGGCGTGGGCACCTGCTTCATGGTCTACCTGCCGGTGGTGGAATCCCAGGGCCCGGTGAAGGTGGAGGCCCTGCAGGAAGCGATGCGCCCCGGCCATGGCGAATCGGTGGCGTATGTGGATGACGATCCCATCGTGCTGATGATGGTGGAGCAGCTGCTGCTCAAGGCCGGCTTTGCGGTGACCGCCTTTGCGTCGCCGGATGAATTCCTGGCCGCCATGCAGAAGACGCCCGGCCGATTCCAGGTGCTGGTGACCGACTTCAACATGCCCAACATGAATGGCGCCGAGCTGGCGGTGGCGGCCCGCGCCGTCGACCCATCGCTGCCGATCGTGGTGACCACCGGCTTTGTCTCGGAAGAGCTGGAGGCGGCGGCGGCATCGCTGGGCCAGATGGCGGTACTGCAGAAAGCCCGCTCGTATGAAGAGCTGGCCGAGCTCACCGCCCTGGCGGCGCAGGGCTTCCCCGAAAGCCGATTCGGCGATACGGGCCTAGCGATGTTATGAGTGCGGTCCGGCGCGCCGGACCACCAGCACCTTCAGGGCCCGCTCCGGATCCGCATCCTCGAAGGCGGGCGGATTGGGCAGGCGCTGCTCGATCTCGAACTCCGGGGCCTCGGCGCGAATCAGCTCGCGCAGGAACTGGGTGTCCAGCTTGGGCGTGTTCAGGCACACCAGGGCATGGCCACTGGGCGCGACCAGCTCCGGCAGACGACGGATCAGCCGCGGGTAATCCTTGGTCGCGACGAAGCTGCCCTTCTGAAAACTGGGCGGATCCATGATGACCAGGTCGTAAGGCCCGCCGCGGCGTATCTTGGCCCAGGAATTGAAGATGTCGTGGGCCAGGAACTGGGCGCCGTCCGTCACCGCATTGAGCTGGTGATTGCGACGTCCAATGGACAGTGCGCCGGAGGCCATGTCCACATTGACCACTTCGGCTGCCCCGGCCTGCAAGGCCACCACCGAGAAGGCGCAGGTGTAGGCAAACAGGTTGAGCACCTTGCCGCCCGGATGCGACTGGGCCCAGCGCCGCACCCAGCGCCGGCCCTCCGCCATGTCCAGGAAGAAGCCGTGGTTCTGACCGTGCAGCAGATGCACGCCGAAGCGGGTGCCGTCCTCGTCCACCTCATGCGGCTCCGGCACCTGGCCGGCCATCAAGCGGTTGGTCACCCGGAACTCATCGCGTTGCTGGAAGACCCAGTTCAGCGTTTCACCCGGGGCGATCTCGGCCCAGCGGCGCTGCAACGCCTCCTCCAGCGTCTGCAATTGCGCATCGGACACGGGGGCGAAGCTGGTCAGCAGCAGCACCGGGGGAAACGCGTCCAGCACCCATTGCTCATGCCCGGGGAAACGGCCGCCCCGGCCGTGGAACAGACGCTGGGGCTGCGTCGGTCGGTTCAAGGTGGCGATGTGGTCGAGCAGAGCTTGCATGGCGGAGCGGCGCCAGGCGCGGGGCGCTGGCGCTGCGAAGTGATAGACGGGACGTGGGAAGTCGGGAGCGGAAGCCGGGATTGGGAAGTCGGAACCGCGGAGTGGGAAACCGCAATCAGGACTTGCCAAGCAGGGCGTAAGGCCCGCCCTTCTCCAGCGCCCGCTGGTAGGCGGGCCGTGCGTGGATACGGGCCAGGAAGTCAGTGATACGCGGCTGGCGAGCGGCCTCACCGCCCCGGGCGGCGGCGGCTTCCAGCGGGAAGCTCATCTGCACGTCGGCGGCGGTGATGGAGTCGCCGGCGAACCAGGCGCTCTTGCCCAGTTCCGCCTCCAGATAGTTCATGTGATTGGCGATCTGCGGCAGCACAAACGACGACTTGGCCTTGCCGGCAATCGCCTTGGCAATCGGCTTGATGAAGAACGGGACCGGCCCCGACTCGATGCGATCGAACACCAGCTTGAGCAGCAGCGGCGGCATGGCCGAGCCTTCGGCATAGTGCATCCAGTAGCGGTAGCGCAGCGCCTCGGGCGTGCCGGGGGCCGGCTTGAAGCGGCCTTCTCCGTATCGGTCCACCAGGTACTCCAGGATGGCGCCCGATTCGGCGATCACCAGCTCTCCATCGGTGATGACCGGCGACTTGCCCAGCGGATGCACCCGTCGCAGCTCGGGAGGCGCCAGCATGGTCTGCGGGTCACGCTGATAGTGCTTGATCTCGTAGGGCAGGCCCAGCTCTTCGAGCAGCCACAGCACGCGCTGCGAGCGGGAGTTGTTGAGGTGGTGAACGGTGATCATGGGCGGGAGTCTACTGAACGAAGGAAATGGCATCGAAGAGGCGCTGCAGCTTGGCCTGGCGGCTGGGCGCAACGAACTGCCGGGCCCAGGCCAGGCGGCCCAGAAGGGGCGCGCGCAGGGACAGGTCCACCGCAGGTTCCCGGCCGAGGCGGTGCAGCTCGGCGCGCAGGCGATCGTAATCGGGGCGGGACAGATGCGGGGTCTCGTTGACGACCAGGCCAGTCACCGTCTGCCGCCCCCCAGAGCGCATCAACCGGGTCTTGTCGGCACGCAGCCGGAAGCCCTCGTCGTGCGCAATGGCCCGCATCCAGGCGTGCAAGCGGGCTGCGTCCAGGGCCGGGCTGGTGGCACCGGAGAACACCAGGTCATCGGCATAGCGGGAATAACGCGCGCCGAATCGCTGCGCCAGACTGTCAAGCCGCAGGTCCAGCCGGAACGCACACAGATTGGCCAGTTGCGGCGACGTGGGAGCGCCTTGCGGGAGATGCGGGGAGGCCAGTCGGCGCAGGTCGTGCCAACTCAGGCCGCCTTCGTCCTGCAGCCGCTCACGGACTGCTCGCGGCGTGCGCACGGTGCAGAGCGTGGTGAGGTGGTCGGCCACCGCCTCCCCGACCCCCAGTGTGCGGAACAGGGCCCGGATGCGGGCAGCACCGATGCTGGGGAAGAAGTCCTGCAGGTCAAAACGGAACACCCAGGCCTGCCCGGCATGATGACCGGCGTGGCTGGCGACGTTGCGTCCGGCCACAAAGCCGTGGGCGGCTTCATGGACCGGCAGCAGGTCCAGCAGACTGCGCAACAGCCGGCGCTGGACCGCCTTGAGGGCCGGCATCGGGGCCTCGATCAGACGAAGGCCGCCGCGCCGCTTGGGCACCAGCAAGGCCCGATAGTGGCCCGTGGCCTGCACATGGGGCCGATGAGGCATGGCCGTCGCCTCGCGATACCGCTGCGCCGGTCCGGCCAGAACGTCCAGCATCGCAAGGTCGATGCCCAGTCCAGCAGCCAGGTCCGCCACGGTGTGCCAGCCGGGCAGCGGCAGATCTTCCAGGGCAAAGGGCGGCGGCGTCATGCGGGCGGGTCGCAGCAGCAGTCGGCGGACCTGGAGCGCAGGGCACTCGGGTGCGAAACCGGCCTGAAATTCGGGGCGCTGCTGGAGATGCGCGGCCAGGGCCTGCGGTGTCATGCCGCGCCAGACGGGCGCGCTCAGGCTCGCCAGATGCTGGCACAGCGGCTGCAGCCAGGGACGGTGCTCGGGCCCGACGCAGGCCATCGCGCGGCCGAGCAGCGCTGTGGCGCCCCGGCCGCCGGGCGCTTCATCGTCGGTCTGGAAGGCGCGGGCCAGCGACAGGGCAATCCAGCGGGGATAGGTCAGGGGCGCCGAGGAACTCATGACAGTCGAGAGGGCAAGCCAACAAGGTCGGGCCGGTTCGGACTGCCACCGCGCCAAAAGAAGGTGACTCCCGTCTGCCAACGAGCCGGTCCTGCGAGTTCATCGTTGCGCGCAGCGCAATGCGGAGCTCGCGCCGGAATGCGTCACTCAGTGCAATGCCACGGGGATGCCCCGCGGCCCGGAAGCCGGAGCCTCCGACAGGCTTGGCGGACAGGAGTCGCGCGGATTATGACGTCGCTTCTTGACGGGGCGGCACCCGTCTTGCCCTGCAGGCGCACGCGGCCCGCACGGGCTGCGCTGAACGCCGCTCATGCACACCTTCGAATGGATCATCGCCCTGCTGCTGGGGGCCGCGCTGCTGGCCATGCTGGCGCGGCGCATCGGAGCGCCCGCGCCGGCCTTGCTGGCCCTGGGCGGCATGGCGCTGGCCTTCTGGCCGGGCAGCCCCACCTGGACCCTGGACCCTGAACTGGCGCTGGCCCTGTTCGTGGCGCCGGTGCTGATGGACACCGCCTATGACGCCTCCAAGCGCGACCTGAAGGCCAACTGGCGCCCGGTGGCAGGGCTGGTGCTGGCGGCGGTGGGCACGACCGTCATCGGGGTGGCCGTGGTGAGCCGGTGGTTGATCCCCGACATGCCGTGGGCGGTGGCCGTGGCGCTGGGGGCGATCGTGGCCCCACCGGATGCGGCAGCCGCCACGGCGGTGATGCGGCAGCTGCGCCTGCCCTACCAGGTGCTCAATGTCCTGGAGGGCGAGAGCCTGCTCAACGACGCCAGTGCGCTGCTGATCTACCGGCTCGCGCTGATGACGGTGATGGCGGGCATGCCGGGTCCCGGCACCCTGGCGCCCATCCTGCTGATGACGGTCGTCGGCAGCGTGGTGGCCGGCGTGGCGTTCGGGTATTTGCTGCGGCCACTCACACGGCACAGTGCCCATGCGCCGACTGCCCTGGTGATCCAGTTCTGCTGCACCTTCGGCGTGTGGATCGTGGCGGAGAAGCTGGGCTTGTCCGGCATCCTCACCATGGTGGCCTTCGCCATGACCAGCTCACGCGGCGGCGGCACCACCATTCCGGCGCGGCTGCGGGTGCCCATCTTCGCGGTGTGGGAGACCGTGGTGTTTGTGCTCAATGCCTTCGCCTTCGTGCTGATCGGACTGCAACTGCGACCGATCTGGCAGCGGCTGGGCGCGTCCGGCACCCATCAGGAGGCCCTTGTGTTTGCCGCCGTGGTGCTGGGCGTGACGATTGCGGCCCGCGTGGCCTGGGTGATGACCTACAGCGCCTTCACCGCGCGGCACGGTGCACTGGCGGACAGTGCCCGCACGCATCCGGCGTGGGCCGGCGGCATGGTGTTGTCCTGGGCGGGCATGCGGGGCATCGTGACGCTGGCGGCAGCCTTTGCGGTGCCCGAGCGGCTGCCGGACGGATCCCCCTTCCCCTATCGCGACCTGATCCTGCTGAGCGCCTTCGGCGTGGTCTTTGGCACGCTGGTGATGCAGGGCTTCACCCTCAAGCCGCTGATCCGCTGGCTGCGCATGGAGGACAACGACCCGGTGGGCCAGGAGGTGCGCAACGGCCGCATCCAGATCTACCAGGCGCTGCTGGCCTCGATCGAGAACGACGCCTCGTTTCCCGCAGCGCTGCTGCGCAAGGAATATCAGGCCGTGGTGGACATGAATGCCAAGGACCGCCGTGAACTGCCGCTGGAAGAGGTGCCGGGCGGACCGCTGCGCCGCCAGGCCATCGAGGTGGCGCGCCGCAAGGCGGTGGAACTGCGGGAGCAGGACGTGATCGGTGACCACGCCTACCGGGTGCTGGTTCAGGAGCTGGACTGGGCGGAGCTGTCGGCGGGCGGGGCGGTGGAGGACTGATCGACGCCATGCGTCCAGCCCGGCACGTTCACGTAATAACGAAGCGCCCGGCCAGCCCCCGCGGTCCAGAGAACGCCGGAGGAGACCAGCGCCGTCAGGTCCCGGGTGGCCGTGGCCTTGGAGGTGCCGGTCATCTTCATGTATTTGTCGGCATTCAGCCCGCCCAGAAAACCGCCATCGCCGTCGTCCAGCAGCCGCTGGACCACTTTGCGTGAACGCTCCTGGGTGAGGTGGCTGGCATGCTGGTCCCAGAAGGCGCGTTTGAGCAAGGCACTCTGGATGACACCGCTGGCGTGTCGGCAGGCCGCCGCAAACTGCTGCACCAGCCAGCGGACCCAGGACGTCACATCCAGATCGCCCCGCTGGGCCTGATTGAGCTGGTCGTAATACGCCTTGCGGGACGTCAGCAACTGACCGGAGAGACTGTACAGACGCACCGAGCCGCCCTGGTGCTGCGCCAGCGCCAGATCCATCACTGCACGGCCCAGCCGGCCATTGCCGTCCTCGAAAGGATGGATGCTCTCAAACCAGAGATGCGCGATGGCAGCGCGCGCCAGTCCATCCAGTGGTGTGGACGTGCGAGCCGGTGCGCGCAGGTCGGGCGGCGTTGTGGCGGCGAACCAGGCCAAAAAACGGTCCATTTCCGACCGGACCTGGTCGGAGGGCGGGGCCTGGTAGTGCACCACTTCCCGGCCTGGCCGACCGCTGACAATCTGCATCGGGTCTTCGTGGTCCCGATAGCGCCCCACGGCAATGCGCACGATGCCGGAGGTGCCGCCGGGGAACAGCGCGGATTGCCACCGGCAGAGGCGGTCTTGGTCCAGCGGCTCGTTGATGGCGGTCACCGCGTCGTTGACGATGTCGACCAGGCCGTCCACATGACGGTCGATGACGCCGTCCTCCGACAGACCCAGGCGCCGCATGACCGAGGACCGGACCACCTCAGCCGCCAGCGCTTCTCCTTCGATCGCGGCCGTGGCCACCACTTCCTTGGAGAAGGCTTCCAGGGTCACCTGGTTGGCCTGGTCAATACCGATGGCGTGCGCCCGCCCTTCCAACTCACCCAGCGCCCGATGGGCGTCTGCCAGGTCGGCAAGCGCCGCGGTGCTGTCGAAGTGGAAATGGGGCCATTCGGGCCGCTGCCAGATGTACATGAGCCGCATCTTAGCCAAATCGGCTCATGATGTGAGCCGATTTATATCATTTGCGGCTCATATTTTGAGCCGTATACATTAATTTCCGGCTCACATTCTGAGCCGTATCGTCGATTTTTCGGCTCATCAGAAGCGTCGACCTGTCTAGATGACAGCTCAACCTTGTCACTATCACCGCCATTGAAACTGTTATTCCACAAGACAAGTTCGCCGTCGTAACCTGCTTCTTCCCCCTGCATCACTGATATGTCACCGACGTGCGGGATGCCAAACCCGCCGCCCACCGAGGAGAAGCCCGATGACCACCGAAGCCAAATGCCCCGTCGACCACGGCCAGTCCCAGACTGCGAGCAAGCCCCGCCCCCCCCGCACCAACAGCAACTGGTGGCCGGACGCTCTCAACCTGGCCCTGCTGCACCAGCATTCCGAACTGTCCGACCCGATGGTGGAGGACTTTGACTACCGCCGGGAATTCCAGACCCTGGACCTGAACGCGGTGGTCCAGGACCTGCGCACCCTGATGACCGATTCCCAGGACTGGTGGCCGGCCGACTATGGCCACTACGGCCCCTTCTTCATCCGCATGGCCTGGCACTCCGCCGGCACCTACCGCATCTTCGACGGCCGCGGCGGCGCCCGCTCCGGTGAGCAGCGTTTCGCCCCGCTCAACAGCTGGCCGGACAACGGCAACCTGGACAAGGCCCGCCGCCTGCTGTGGCCCATCAAGCAGAAGTACGGCCGCAAGCTCTCCTGGGCCGACCTGATGATCCTGGCCGGCAACGTGGCCCTGGAATCGATGGGCTTCAAGACCTTCGGCTTTGCCGGCGGCCGGGAAGACATCTGGGAACCGCAGCCGATCGACTGGGGCCCCGAGTCCACCTGGCTGGGCGACGAACGCTACAGTGGCGACCGCGAGCTGGCCAACCCGCTGGCTGCTGTGCAGATGGGCCTCATCTACGTGAATCCGGAAGGCCCGAACGGCCGTCCCGACCCGGCCGCCTCCGCCCGCGACATCCGCGAGACCTTCGCCCGCATGGCCATGGATGACGAAGAGACCGTGGCCCTGACCGCCGGCGGCCACACCTTCGGCAAGGCCCACGGCGCCGGCGAGGCCCATCATGTCGGTGCCGAGCCGGAAGGCGCCAACATCGAGGAACTGGGCCTGGGCTGGAAGAGCCAGTACGAGAGCGGCATCGGCGCCCACACCATCACCAGCGGCATCGAGGGCGCCTGGACCCCGACGCCGATCCAGTGGGACAACAGCTACTTCGAGACCCTGTTCGGTTATGAATGGGAGCTCACGCGCAGCCCCGCCGGTGCCCATCAATGGCGGCCCAAGAACAATGCCGGCGCCGATGCGGTGCCCGACGCCCACATCCCCGGCAAGCGCCATGCGCCGATGATGACCACCGCCGACATGGCGCTGCGGGTGGACCCGGTCTACGAAAAGATCTCGCGCCGGTTCATGGCCGATCCAGCCCTGTTCGCCGATGCCTTCGCACGGGCCTGGTTCAAGCTGACCCACCGGGACATGGGTCCCAAGACCCGTTACCTGGGCCCGCTGGTGCCCAAGGAAGACCTGATCTGGCAGGACCCCATCCCGGCGGTGGACCACCCGCTGGTGAATGACGCCGACATCGCTGCGCTGAAGAAGACGCTGCTGTCGTCTGGCCTGACGCCGCAGCAACTGATCAAGACCGCCTGGGCCAGTGCATCCACCTTCCGCGGCACGGACCTGCGCGGCGGCGCCAACGGTGCACGCATCCGCTTTGCGCCCCAGAAGGACTGGGAGGTGAACGAGCCGGCCGAAGTGGCGAAGGTGCTGGCCACGCTCACCGAGCTGCAAAAGCAGTTCAATGCGGCGCAGACCGGCGGCAAGAAAATCTCCCTGGCCGACCTGATCGTGCTGGGCGGCTCGGCCGCAGTGGAAGCTGCTGCGCGCAGTGCCGGCCACCCGGTCACCGTCCCGTTCACACCGGGCCGCATGGACGCGCTGCTGGAGCAGACGGACGTGAATTCCTTCAAGGTGCTGGAACCGGCGGCAGACGGCTTCCGCAACTACTTCCGGGTCGGCCCCACGCCCAGTGCCGCCACCGCCCTGATCGACCGGGCCGCGCTGCTGACGCTAACGGCACCGGAGATGACCGTGCTGGTCGGCGGCTTGCGGGTGCTGGGCGCGAATCACGGCGGCTCGTCCCTGGGGGTCTTCACCCAGCGGCCCGGACAGCTGACGCCGGACTTCTTCCGGAATCTGCTGGACATGCGCACCGCCTGGCAGAAGTCCGAGACCCAGGCCGGTGTGTTTGAAGGCCGGGACCGCAAGACGCAGGAAGTGCGCTGGACCGCCACGCTGGCCGATCTGGTGTTTGGCTCCAACGCGCAACTGCGGGCCCTGTCCGAGGTGTATGCCTCGAGCGACGGTGAGGCGCAGTTTGTGGGCGACTTCGTCGCCGCCTGGACCAAGGTGATGAACCTGGACCGGTTCGACCTGCAAGCCAAAACCTGACGGTCCCCGATCAAAAGGGCGCCTGACTTTTTCGGTCAGGCGCCCTTTTTTCGTCCCTGCCCACGCGCGGCGGGCGAGTCGCTCAAGCCCGCCGTCGGCGGGACCGTCATTTCTGCTTGTCGCTCCAAAGCACGCCGCCCGTGGCCCAGTTCTGACGGGCCACATCAAAAAACACCACATCCACGGCGTCCGGGCTGCCGCCCAGCACCCGCACGCAGGCGGCGGTCAGTTCCTTGGCCAGCTCGGCCTTCTGTTCCGGGGTGCGGCCTTCAAAGAGTTCTACGCGCAAAGTCGGCATATCAAGATCTTTCGGTTGAAGGCCGCCATTGTGCAAGAGGGGGGCATGACAGAGGCTTCGCCACAGGAAGACGGACCGTCCGTGACTTCCGTCACAAACGGTTTGAACACACTCGTGCTGCCGTCTAACTCAATCCCCCTGAGTGGTGAGCGTTTTCGGCATCGACACCCATGGCGAGCCCTTGGCTTCGCTGACAGAATGCCGCCAATAAAGATGAAGGATTAACTGAAATGTCGGGACCTGCAGACCAACGATTTGCGGCACCAGAAGCCTATGTAGATGACGTGACCGGAGCCGCCGGACCGGCGCTGGCCGGGCGGGGCACTCGCTTGCTGGCCGCCATCCTGGACGGACTGATTCTGGGCGGCGCCGTATGGGCGCTGACCACTGTGCCGGCCCTGGCCAGCTTGCTGGTGCCGAAAGAAGAGAGCTTTCTCTCCTTCAACTGGGGCGCGCTGGTGGTCGGCTACCCGCTGTTCCTGCTGGTGCAGGGCTGGTGCCTGCTGCAACGCGGCCAGACCCTGGGCAAGATGATCTGCGGCATCCGCATCGTGCGCACCGACGGCTCCAAGGCAGACGCCTTCCGCCTGCTGGGCCTGCGTTACGGCGTGGGCTACCTGACCACGGTCAGCACTGCCCTGTCAGGCATCTACGGCATCATCGATTCGCTGCTGATCTTCCGCGAATCCCGTCAATGTCTGCATGACAACATCGCAGACACGAAGGTGATCAAGCTCTGAGCGTGACCCCCACCGCTTCGGACCTGCGGGTCGACACCCTGGCGCCGGTCGAGACGCCAGAAGGCATCGTGCTGTCGCTGCGCCCGGCGGGCCTGGTGTCGCGCAGCATGGCGTTTCTGGTCGACCTGCTGATCCGCCTGCTGATCGACGCCGGCCTGGCGATGGCTCTGGTGCCGATGGGACGCATGGGCATCGGGCTGCTGCTCATCGGCATGTTCGCGGTGGAATGGCTCTATCCGATCTTCTTCGAGCTGACCCGATCCGGTGCGCCCCCCGGCAAGCGGATGTTCGGTCTGCGCGTGGTGATGGACACCGGCCTGCCGATCACGCCGGCCGCATCCGTCACCCGCAACCTGCTGCGTGCGGCCGACTTCCTGCCGCTGGGGTATGCCTTCGGCATCATCACCCTGCTGCTGAACCGCGAATGCAAACGCCTGGGCGACCTGGCCGCCGGCACCCTCGTGGTCTATGCCGCCCCGGTGGTGCTGCATGACGAGCCGCCGCAAGTGCCCAGCCTTGCGCCCGCACGTGCATTGAACCAGCAGGAACAGGCCGCCATTCGCGCCTGGGCGGGACGGGCCAAACGCCTGACGCCCCAGCGTTTTGAAGAGCTCGCCCTGCTGGCCGCCCCCGTGCTGCCGCCGCCGAAACCGGACGATCCCCCCCGCAGCCCGTCCGAGCGTCTGCTTGGCGTGGCCCAGTGGTTGATGGGACAACGCTGATGACCCCGATCCGTTTCGAAGCCGAATACCGCGGCATGTGGGACGCCTTCGCCGAGCAATTGAAGGTGGCCGAGGCTGGCAAGCCGGTGGACGGCGCCCTGCTGGCCTCCCGCTACCGCCGGGTCTGTGAGCACCTGGCGCTGGCGCAGTCCCGCGCTTATCCCATCCATCTGCTGGCACGGCTGGAGTCACTGGCGCAGGACGCTCACCGCATCCTCTATCGACGCCAGGACTACGGCCTGGCGGCATTGGGCCATCTGCTGCGCGTCACGCTGCCACAGACGGTCCGGGACCAGCGCCGCTACGTGCTGCTGGCCTTCCTGCTGTTCACCGTGCCGCTGATCATCTGCTTCCTGATGGCCTGGCTGTCTCCGGACTTTGCACTGCGGGTGATGGACGCCCAGCAACTGCGCAACATGTCCGCCATGTACAGCGACGGCCGCGGTGCCGTCGGCCGCATGCGTGAAGCCACCACCGATTGGCAGATGTTCGGCTTCTACATCTTCAACAACATCGGCATCGGCCTGCGCTGTTTCGGCGCCGGCATCCTGGCCGGTGTTGGCAGTGCCTTCGTGCTGCTGTTCAACGGGCTGCAGATCGGCACCGTCGCCGGGTATTTGCAGCGCGAAGGCCTGGGCCACAACTTCTGGCCTTTCGTGGCCACCCACTCGGCCTTCGAGCTGACCGGCATCGTGCTGTCCGGCGCCGCCGGCCTGCGCATGGGGCTGAGCTGGCTGTCGCCGGGGCGGCGCAGTCGGCTGGAGGCCCTCAAGCTGGCGGCGCGCGAGTCGATTCCGGTCATCTATGCCGCCTTCTTCCTGCTGCTGGTGGCAGCCGGCTTTGAAGCCTTCTGGTCCTCGGCCGCCTGGGTCGAACCCTGGGTGAAGTTCCTGGTGGCCGGTCTGTGCTGGCTGCTGGTGCTGCTGTGGTTGGGTTTCATGGGACGGGGAGTGCAGCGTGCGGGTTGAAGGTCTTGCGGTCATGCTGCGTCCGCGCAGCCCCTACGAAGCGTGCGACCTGGGCCTGGCGCTGGTGCGCCGCCATGCGCGTTCGATCTGGCGCTGCTACGCGCCGCTGCTGCTGGCAGTGGCAACTCTGGCGATGTGCATGGTGGAGGTGGCCGACTGGCTGCCGGTGTTCATCCTCTTCTGGCTCAAGCCGTGGCTGGACCGGACCCTGCTGTTCGTGCTGTCGCGCGCCGTGTTCGGGCAGGCCACGCGCTGGTCGGACCTGTGGGCGGCGCGGCGCATGGTGTGGGGCGGTCAGTTCTTCCGCACCCTGCTGTGGCGGCGTTTCTCGCCCTGGCGCGCCTACACCCAGCCCATCGAGCAGCTCGAAGGCCAGACCGGCAGCCGCCGGCGCAAGCGCACAACCCTGATGCTCAAGGACAACCGCGGCGCCGCCACCGCCCTGCAGGTGGCCTTCGCCCATGCGGAAGGGGTGCTGGTCTATGCCCTGCTGGGCCTGGTGTGGTGGATGGCGCCCGAGGACAGCCGCAAGGATGTGATGGACTGGCTGCTGCATCTGGGCGGCGACGGCACACATGCGCTGAGCAAAGACCTTCTCACCAGCGGCTTCTACGCCGCGGTGGTGCTGTTCCTGGAGCCCTTCTATGTGGCCGCCGGTTTTGCGATGTACCTGAACCGGCGCGTGGCGCTGGAGGCATGGGACATCGAACAGGAGTTCCGTCGTGCTTTTGTGTGAGGGCGTTGTGACGCCGAGGACGATGGCTCGCGCGAGGACACCGGTCCTGGTGATGGCGGCTGCCCTGGTGCTGCTGCATTCGCAGTCCCGCGCCGCAGACGCGGGCGACGTCAAGCCGGCGCAAAAGTCCGGGACCCGCGTGATGATGGTCTCCCCCAGGTCCCCGGCCGCCAGCGAGGTGCAAGCCGCCGCTTCGACAGTGGCCGCGGACCCGCTGATGGGGGGCGAGGACAAGGTCCGGTACCTGCGATTCAAGAAGAGCGACGAGCCCGCCAAGAAAGAGGATCGCACCCGCACGCCGCCCACCGGCTGGTGGGTGGAACTGATCCAGAACCTGGGCACCGGAATGCGCATCGCCATCTGGCTGGTCGGCGCGGCGCTGTTCATCTGGGTGCTGCTGCGGCTGCGGGACTGGCTGAAGCTGCGCGGTGCCCCGGTGGCGGTGGCGGCGGTGGCACCGACCCATGTCGGGTCGCTGGACATTCGCCCCGAAAGCCTGCCCGAGCATATTGGCGCCGCTGCGCGCGAGTTGTGGCAGCGCGGCCAGCCGCGGGCGGCTCTGTCGCTGCTGTATCGCGGCGCCCTGTCGCGGCTGGTGCATGAGCATGCGGTGCCGATCCGCGCCGCCAGCACCGAGAGCGACTGCCTCACCCTGTCGGAGCCGCGCCTGGCGCCATCGGCTCACCGCTTCCTGTCGCAGCTCGTGGCGGGGTGGCAGACCGTGGCCTATGCGGGTCGTGACATGGATCCACTGGACTTCGAGCAGCTCTGCGCCGGCTTTGATGCCCACCTGGGCACGGGAGCTGCTGCATGACCCGCGAACGCCTGTTAGGGCTGCTGGGGCTGATCGCGATCGCCCTGGGTGCCTGGTGGCTGACGGCCAACACCGAGTGGGCGGACCGCCCGGTTTGGCGGGACGCGCACGGAGAAGCCAAGACCAACCCCGTCTACGCCACTGAACAGCTGCTGCGCAAGCTGGGCATGCAGGCCGAGCATCGGGACACGCTGGAGCAGTTGCCGCCGCCCACTGCGCGGCTGGTGATGCTGTCGGACGACTGGTCCGTTGTCCCCGGGCGTGCCGAGCAATTGCGGCAGTGGGTGCAGAACGGCGGTCATCTGGTGCTGCTGACCGCCTCGACCTGGCATGAGACGCCCTTGGGTGAATGGATCCCGATCGACAGGTCGTTTGTCAACGAAATCCAGGGGCAATCCCGCCCGGCCGTTCCCCCGGTTCCCTCGGTCGCCCCCAGCGGCCCGTCGGCCCGGCAAGGTGACACGGCGCACGAGGACGAGGACGAGGACTGCGACGAAGACTGTGACGAGGACAGCGCCGACGACAGCGACGCCGAGGACGAGGAGGCGGACACCACCGCTGCCGCGCCGCCCGCGACGACCGCAGGTCCCGCCGCACCCGCAGTGCCTGCTGCCGGTGCGGCCTCGCAGGCGGCAGCAGACGACGACATGATGGCGTTCTCGGTCTGGGATCAGTGCAACCTGTTCCAGTCCAACATGCGGCTGAAGGTCACCGGCAACCATCGCACGCGGTGGGCGGTGTATCAGCGCCCGGGCGCTCAGGCCCTGCGCGTGGACGTGGGCCGAGGCAGCGTCACGGTGCTCAACACCCTGCAGCGCGCCTTCATGGAGACGCAGATCCTGCAGTGTGATCATGCCGTGCTGCTCAGCTCGGCCCTGCAGGCCGAACCCGGCGCCACCGTCTGGTTCTACCTGAGCGAAAAGCGCGAAGCGCTGGTGCCCTGGCTTTGGCATCACGGCTGGATCGCCGCCGTGCTGGCGGCCCTGACGCTGGCCGCCGCCATGTGGCGCCGCGCCGTGCGCCTCGGCCCGGACCTGCCGGTGCCGCCGCGCCTGCGTCGCTCCATCGCCGAGCAGGTCCGCGGCATGGGCCACTATCTCTACCGCCACGGCAGTGAAGCGCTGATGCTGGCGCAGCAGCGCGCGCTGGAAAGCACAGCCGCCCGTCGGCTGGCCGACTATGCGCGCCACCCGCTGCCCGAGCGGGCGCGCCGCATCGCGCAGGCCACCGGCGTGTCCGAACCCGATTTGCTGGCGGCGCTGTCCGCCAAGTTCTGCACCCGTGCGGAGCTGCCGCCACGCCTGCAGATTCTTGAACTGGCCCGCCGCCGCCTCCAGACCCAACCCCAAGAAAGACCTCCTCAATGATCAAGCCCGAAGAGCTCAAGCTGGCAACGCAATGGCTGCATACGCTGCGCCAGGAAATCAGCAAGGCCGTGGTGGGCCAGACCGCCGTGGTGGAACAGTTGCTTGTTGCCGTCGTGGCCTCCGGTCACGTGCTGGTGGAAGGCGTGCCGGGCCTGGGCAAGACGCTGCTGGCCCGCGCACTGGCGCAAGCCGTGCGGCTGCAATATGCCCGCCTGCAGTTCACACCGGACCTGATGCCGGCCGACGTCATCGGCCACAGCGTGCTGGACGACACCGGCGGCGGCCTGGGCCGTCTGCGGGTGCGCAAGGGTCCGGTCTTCACCAATCTGCTGCTGGCCGATGAAATCAACCGCGCCCCGGCCAAGACCCAGAGCGCGCTGCTGGAAGTGATGCAGGAGTTCCAGGCCACGCTCGAAGGCCAGACGCTGGCACTGCCGCGGCCGTTCATGGTGATGGCCACCCAGAACCCGGTGGACACCGAAGGCACCTACCCACTGCCCGAAGCGCAGCTGGACCGCTTCCTGCTGAAGATCCTGATCGGCTACCCCACCCATGCGGAAGAGACCGCGGTGGTGGAACTGGTGACGACCGGCCGCGCCGGCCACGAACTGCCGCTGGATGCGGTGCAGCCGGTGCTGGACGATGTGCAGGTGCAGGAACTGCAGCGCCTGGCCGGGCTGGTGCATGCCGACACCAAGGTCATCGACTATGCCGTGCGGGTGGTGCGCGCGACGCGCAACTGGCCGGGCCTGGAGTTCGGCGCCGGACCGCGGGCCAGTGTGGCGCTGGTGCGCGCCGCTCGTGCGGTGGCGCTGATCAACGGCCGCGACTTCATCACGCCGGACGACATCGCCCGCCAGGCCCTGGCCGTCCTGCGCCATCGCGTCACCATGGCGCCGGACGCGCAGATCGAAGGTCGCGACCTGGATGAGCTGCTTCAGGCCGCGCTGCAGAGCGTGGAGGCGCCGCGCCTCTGATGAACACCGTGCGCCGCGTCATCCTGCCCAGCCGCACCAGCTTGCGGGTGCTGCTGGGCCTGAGCCTGGCTTTCACGGCCGTCCTGGCAGCGGGCGTGCCGGTGGCCCTGGCCGGGCCTGTGGGCCTGGGCCTGCTGGCGGTGCTCGCCATTCTGGCTGCCGTCGACCTGTGGCGCAGCCTTCGGCTGTGGGGCCAAGTCGGCCCCCGGGTGGAGCGCTGGCTGCCAGCCGCCTTTGCGATCAATGCCTCGACCGAGCTGCGACTGGATCTGGTGAACGAGGGCCCGCTGGACTGGCAGGTGCAGGTGTTCGACCTGCTGGACCCGCTCTTCGATTTCGAGGGCCTGCCACGGTCCCTCGCGCTGGGGGCGCACTCGCGCACGCCGCTGCGGTTTCGCGTCACCGCGCGGCAGCGCGGCATGGCCACCCTTGGCCGCACGCAGCTGCTGTGGCGCACCCGCGCCGGTCTCTTCGAGGTCCGCCAGACGGTGGGCGAGGCCCGTCAGTTGCGGGTCTATCCCAACTTCGCGGCGCTGGCCCGTTATGCCTGGCTGTCCGGCGACCGGCGGCTGGCGCAGATGGGCATCAAGAACTTTGTCCAGCGCGGTCAGGGCACGGATTTCCGGCAACTGGCGGAATATCGCCGCGGAGATCCGCTGCGCCACCTGGATGTGAAGGCCTCGATGCGCCATCGCAAGCCGGTGGTGCGGGAGTACCAGGACGAGCGGGACCAGTGCGTGATGTTCCTGCTGGACTGCGGCCGTCGCATGCGGGCCGACGAAGGCTCGGACGGGCTGCGCGGCGCCAGCCATTTTGACGATGCGCTGGACGCGATGATGCTGCTGGCCTACGTGGCCCTGCAGGAGGGAGATGAGGTCGGCGCCATGACCTTCGGCTGCGCCGAGACCGACCGCCGCGACTGCGCGCCACGCAAGGGCATGGGCACGCTCAATGCGTTGATGAACAAGATGCATGACCTGCAGCCGGGACATCATCACTCCGACTACCTGGTGGCGGCCGAAGACATGTCCAAGCGGCTGCGCCGCCGCTCGCTGATCATCGTGCTGACCAACTTCCGCGATGAAGACGCGCCGGAACTGCGCCCCGCGCTGGCGCTGCTGCGGCGTCGGCATCTGGTGCTGCTGGCCAGTCTGCGCGAAACCGCGCTGGGCGCAATGCAGGAGCAGCCGATCCACGGCACCGAGGACGCCGTGACCGTAGCCAGCGCCCACCTGCTGGCCCAGGCGCGGCAGGATGCCTTTGCGCGCGTGGTGGAGCGTGACCGGCTGTCGGTGGATGTGGAGCCACACGCCCTGGCGGCAACGCTGGTGAACCGGTATCACCAGGTCAAGCGCTCAGGGCTGCTTTGATTTGTAAAGAGAGACTTGTCTTGAACGGAACGAGCTACAACCAATACGCCCCGCCCACCGCGACCGTCTCCGACGTGGCACCGGAGACGACGGGCACCAGTGAACTGAACTACTGGTCGGCGAAGGGCCGCATCGGACGCCTGCGCTACATAGCCTACAGCACTGGTGCCTCGATCCTGCACGGCACTGCGACCGCCCTGGCGACTGGGGTGTTCGGCGGGAACCAGACCCTGCTCATCGGCAGCCTGGTCGCGCTCTACCTGGCCCTGATGGTATTCATCGTGCTGTGCGCCATCAAGCGCTGTCATGACCTGAACATCAGCGGCTGGTGGTGCCTGACGCTGGTGGTGCCCATCATCACCCTGCTGTTCGTCTTCGCGCCCGGCACCAAAGGCGGCAATCGCTTCGGCCCGCCGCCCCCGCCCAACACCACCGGTGTGAAGGTGCTGGGCTACCTGGTGCCGGTGATCTTTGCCATCGGCATCATCGCCGCCATCGCCCTGCCGAGCTACATCGCCTACCAGGCCAAGGCACGCGCCCCGGTGAGCCAACCGGTCGGCCAACCGTAATCACGGCTGCCACCGCCACCGGGGCCTGACCGCGTCAGTGCCCCGGTCGCTCGCACAGGGCGGATCGTCGGGAGGACGACCGGAGACCCTGTGCGCGCAATTGTGGACAGACTTGTCTACAATCATCCGCATGAGCTCCTCCCGCATTCCTGACCCGCACCGGTCGGCGCCGCCGGCTGCTGATGATTCGTCCCCGGGTCCGGTGGCGCCTCCTGGACTTCTGGTGGACCCGGCGACGCTGGACAGCCTGCCCGCGCGGGACCGCATCCTGCACACGGCCCATGATCTGTTCTACCGGGACGGCATCCGAGCCACCGGCATTGACCGGGTGATTGCCGAATCCCACGTCACCAAGGTCACCTTCTACCGGCACTTTCCCAGCAAGAACGAATTGATCGTGCACTACCTCGCGCTGCGGCATGAGCGCTGGATGGGATGGTTCGTCGATGCCTTGCAGCGGCACGGCGGCCAGGGGGTGACGGCGCTCGTGGCGGGCTTGCAGGAATGGCTGGCGTCGCCCAGCTTCAGGGGCTGTGCCTTTCTCAACAGCGTCAGCGAGATGGGCACCTCGCTGCCCGAAGCCATCTCCATCACCGCGCAGCACAAGGAAGACATGCGCGACGCCATCGGCACGCTGCTGCCGGCATCGCCTCAGCGCAAGCGGCAGGCGGCGGCGCTGGCCCTGGCGGTGGATGGCGCCATCGTCCAGACGCAATTCACCGGCAACTGTGACGAGCCGCTGCGTCAGCTTCAGTGGCTGGGCGAGCGAATCGTCGCCGCTTGAATCAGCTGCGCGGCGCCGTGGCAGCGCCGTCCGCACCGGCGGTTTCGTCCGGTCGCACGGCGGCCTTGATCGAGAACATCACCCACTCCGGGCGCATGTTCAGACGCACCGGATAGATGCTCACGCCCAGCCCGCTGGTGATGTAGACGGTCCTGCGGTTCACCCGCACCCAGCCATGGGTCTGTTTCACCGGCCAGCCGTGCGGCGCCACGATGGAGCCGTGGAACGGAATCCAGACCTGTCCGCCATGGGTATGGGCTGCAACCGTCAGGCCGGTCTCACGCGGCAATGAGCGGGCGCTGGCGGGGTCATGCATGAAGGTGAGGGTCTTGGCGCCGGCAGGCACCTGGCGCAAGGCCTGGATTGGATCGCTGTGGCCGGTGGTGCGGTCGCCGATGCCCACCACCCAGACGCTGGTGCCCGGTAGACGCGCGGCATCGTTCTGCAGCACGGTCACGCCTGCGGCCTTGAGCGCCTGGGTGAATCGCGGGCCGTTGGTCCACCAGTCGTGATTGCCCAGCACCGCATAGACCCCGTAACGTGCCTTGAGCTGGCCCAGCACCTCGGCCACCTGCTCGGGCGTGGTGCCGTCCTCGCCGCGTCCGGAAATGAAGTCGCCCGGCAGCAGGACCACGTCGGGCTGAGCCGCGTTGATGTCCGCCACGATGGACAGTGCGCGCGCCCGGGTCATCACGCTGCGCAGGGCGTCCTGCCCGATGTGCCAGTCGGAGGCCACCGCCACCTTCAGACCCGGCGGTCCGTCCCAGCCCGACACGGACACATCGAACTGCCGCTGGGCCACCCAGCGCGGCTCGATCAGCACCGACCACACGGCCAGCAACACCAACACGAAAGCGAGCACCAGCAACAGCCGCAGCAAACGACCGAACCAGCGGCGCAGAACCCCGACCACGGACAACGATGAAACGGAAGAAGCCGACACGACCACCTGGCAATGAGCTGCTGTAGACCTGGAGAACCTCGGCATTGCGCTCGCACGCCGAGGCATTGTGCAGAGCGTCTGGAGGGTATCACCCGCAGAAGGCCGCAAGCTTCGTGACAGCCTGTTGACAGCTTTCTTCAGTGGCGGTTCAGCTTGGAAAGCCAGGATTCGCCCATGGATACCTTCCTGTCCCCGGGGCATTTCCGGCCCTCGGAAGCGTTGAACGGCACTTTCAGCACGGGCCTTGCGACCGCCCAGGCGCCCGCAGTGGCGCAGCGCTTCCCCAACCGTGATGGCCTGCCGACGATATCCTGCATCGTGCCCAGCTTCAATGAAGCGGCCAGCCTGCGCGAGCTGCTCCCACAGCTGAGCGACGTGCTGCGCCTGCACTGCGCCCGCTGGGAAATTCTGGTGGTGGACGATGGCAGCAGCGATGACAGCGCCGAGGTGCTGCGCCAGCTGTCCACCCAGCCGCGCCTGAGCGGGCTGAAGGTGCTGCGCCTGTCCCGCAATTTCGGCAAGGAGGCGGCACTGAGCGCCGGGCTGGTCCAGGCCCGCGGGCAGGTGGTCATGATGCTGGACGCGGACCTGCAACACGACCCCGCGCTGATTCCGCAGTTTCTCGAGGCGTGGCGGCGGGGCGCGGACATGGTCTATGCCGTGCGCAGCTCCCGTGCCGATGAAGGCGGCCTCAAGCGCGTGGGCACCCGCCTCTTCTACAGCCTGCTCAACCGGGGCGCGCGTTTCGCGGTGCCGCCGGACGCCGGCGACTTCCGCCTGATGGACCGGCGCGTCGTGGACGCTCTGCTCGCCTTGCCCGAGCGCAACCGCTTCATGAAGGGCCTCTATGCCTGGGTCGGCTTCAACACCCAGGCCCTGCCCTACCAGCCGGCCGCACGTGCCCATGGCCACAGCAAGTTCCGCCCGCTGCGGCTGGCGCAACTGGCCCTGGACGGCCTGACCGCCTTCACCAACTGGCCGCTGCGCGCAGTCAGCGCCTGCGGCATCTTGCTGGCCGTCCCGGCGGTGCTGTATGGCCTCTACCTGAGCGTCATGTACCTGCTCTACGGCCACAACGTCAGCGGCTGGACCACCATCGTCGTCAGCCTGATGCTGTTCTGCGGACTGCAGCTGGTGTCGCTGGGCATCGTGGGGGAATACATCGGCCGCATCTTCGAAGAGGTGAAGGGCCGGCCGCTCTACCTGGTCAAGGAGCAATGGGGACAGGGGCTGGATGCCACCGTCACGCCGCCGGCAGCCCTGGATCTCCTGCACCGGGGCCACTGATGAGAACTGCGATGAACGCAACAGCGCATGCGGCCCAAGGCCTTGGCGCGGAGCACCCACGCGAGCGCCTGCGCGAATGGGTCTGGGTGGCCCTGCTGACGCTGCTGTGGCTGGCCTGGAGCGCCGGCCTGCGCCCGCTGGAACTCCCGGACGAGGGCCGTTATGTCGGCGTGGCCTGGGAAGGTTTGCGCAGTGGCCAGTGGCTGGTGCCACTGCTCAACGGCGAGCCCTTCTTCCACAAGCCGCCGCTGTTCTACTGGATCACCGAAGCCTCGATGTCGCTGTTCGGCCATAACGCCCTGGCCGCACGGGCAGCACCGCTGCTGGGCGGCTGGATGGCCGCCCTGTCGCTGTGGATGCTGCTGCGCCGCTGGTCAGATGCCGCCCTGGCCAAGGCGGCCCTGGTGGTGCTGCTGGCCATGCCGCTGACCCTGCTGGGCAGCCAGTACGCCAACCTCGACATGCTGGTCGCCGGCTGCGTCAGCGCCACCGTCTGCCTGGCAGCCGACGCGCTGCTGCGACACCAGCAGGGCCTGCCCTGGCGGCGCGTCATGCTCGCCGCCCATGCGGTGGCCGGCCTGGGGGTGCTGGCCAAGGGCTTGATCGGCTTTGTTCTGCCGGGCCTCGTGATCGTCCTCTGGCTGGTCTGGCGCCGCCGCTGGCGCGACCTGCCGCTGCTGTTCTGGCCGCCCGGCCTGCTGGTGATGGCGGCGGTGGCCGCCCCCTGGTACTGGATGATGCAGATGCGCTTCCCGGAGTTCCTGCACTTCTTCTTCGTGGTGCAGCACTTCGAGCGTTTCTCCGGCAGCGGCTTCAACAATGCAATGCCCTTTTGGTTCTTCCCCGCCGTGTTGCTGGCCGCGTCCCTGCCGGCCCTGCCCTGGCTGGCGCTGGGACACCTGGGGACACGGCCGAAGCAGCCGCTCGACAACACCGGGCTGTCCGCCCTGATGGTGGTGTGGCTGGTGACGGTGGTGGTGTTCTTCTCGCTGCCACAGTCCAAGCTGGTGGGCTACATCCTGCCGGCTGTTCCGCCGCTTGCCGCGCTGGTGGCCCTGGCCTGGCAGCGACTGCAACCCGGGACCCGGCGCATGCGCCTGTGGGCCTGGGTGAGCCTGGCCGTGTCGGCGGCGCTCAGCCTCGGTGCCGTCATCACCCTGACCGTCTCGCCGCTGCGCACCACGCGGGCGCTGGCGGAAGACCTGCGAGCGCAGCGGCAGGCCGGCGAGCCGGTGTTCATGCTCAACCGGTTTGACTACGACCTGCCGATGTATGCCGGGCTGGACACGCCTGTCTGGGTGGAGAGCGACTGGGGCACCGAAGATCCGATGGCGCGGGACAACTGGCGCAAGGAACTGGCTGAGACCCGCCGCTTCGCCCTGGGCACACAGACGTCTCACCTGATTGACGAACCTGCCCTGCTCAAGGCGCTCTGCCAGACCCCCACCGCCTGGGTGCTGGCGTCCACCCGGGACGCGCCCGCCCTGCCCTGGCTCAAGCCGATTGCTCCGGTATCCACCCGCCGGGGCGTGTCGCTGTGGCGGCTGAGTCCGTCGCAGCTGAAATGCGGTGGCAGTGGTGTTGGCGGTGGCGGCGGATGAATCAAGCCCTCGACGCTCGCACGCTCGCGGTGCCCGCCCGGCACCGGCGACTGTGCATTTGCGCTGACGACTTCGGCCTGCATACCGCCGTCAACGACGCGGTGCTTTATCTGGTGGGCATGGGACGGCTGCAGGCCACCAGTGCGATGGTGGGGGCGCCGGCCTGGGCCAGCGGCGCGGCTGCGCTGGCCTCGATCGATGCCGACCATCTGGATGTGGGCCTGCATCTGGACCTCACCGAATTCCCCCTGACCATTCCGGCCCGGAGCCTGGCGGGCTGGCTGCTGCAAGGCCTGCGGGACACGAAGGCCCTGCTGCGCGAAGTGCATGCCCAGATCGACGCCTTCGAACAGGCGCTGGGCCGCATGCCGGCCTATGTCGATGGCCACCAGCATGTGCATCAGTTTCCCGGCGTGCGGGACGCCCTGCTCACCGCGCTGACCGACCGCTACCCGGGCCACCATCCCTGGTTGCGGTCCACCCGGCCCGGCGGTGGGGGCCTGAAGCCCCATGTCATCGATGCACTGGGCCGACGCGGCCTGGAACATCACGCGCAGGCCCTGGACTTCTTGCGCAACCGGCGCCTGCTGGGGGTGTACGGCTTTGATGGGGATGCCCATCGCTACCGGCATCATGTGGACGCCTGGCTGGCCAGCGCGCAGGACGGTGACTTGCTCATGTGCCATCCGGCCATCGCCCGAGTGCCGGGGGACGCCATTGCCGCCGCGCGCTGCCAGGAATTCTGGGTCTGGTCCGATCCAGCCCTGGCGCCATCGCTGATGGCGGGCGACCTGCAGCTCCTGCCGATGAGCCAGATGCTCAAGGGCTGACACGCCCCCGGCCCCCCCGCGCCTCCTCCTCTTTGCGGACATCCGCAGCAAGTCAGGCCACGTGCGCTACGATGGGCTGGTTGTGGCACTTCAACGCACGCCCCACACAACCGGAGGATTTCGCGATGGCCACCAAACCCAACTATCAGTTCGAAAAACGTCAGCGCGAGCTGGCCAAGCAGAAGAAGAAGCAGGAAAAGGCGCAGCGCAAGACCGCGCCCACCCCCGGAGAGACCGCACCGGCGGACCTCAAGGATCCCGGCTGAGCGGCTGAGCGCCTGAGCGCCTGAGCGGCGTTGGCTCACTCGCCCTTGTCCAACACCGCCCGCACGCGGGCGGCCAGCTCATCCAGGGTGAAGGGCTTGCCCAGCAGTTCCACCCCGGCATCCAGCACCCCGTTGTGCACCACTGCATTGCGGGTGTAGCCGGTGGTGAACAGCACCTTCAACGACGGCCGACGCCGACGCACCTCATCGGCCAGCTTGCGTCCGTTCATGCCGGGCATCACCACATCGGCAAACACGAGGGCAATCTCCGGATGGTTGTCGATCAGCTTGAGCGCGGCTTCTCCGCCGCCAGCCTCCAGCACCCGATAGCCCAGCTCGGTCAGCGCCTCGACGGATGAGCGGCGCACCGATTCCTCGTCTTCCACCACAAGCACGGTTTCCTGGCCATCGCTCAGCGCCATGACCGGCCGCGCATCCGCGGTGACTTCCTCTTCGGACGCATTCAACAGTCGCCGCAGGTAGATCTTGACCGTGGTGCCCTGCCCCGGTTCGGAGTAGATGCGCACATGCCCCCCGGACTGCTTGACGAAGCCATAGACCTGGCTCAGGCCCAGGCCGGTGCCGCGTCCCACTTCCTTGGTGGTGAAGAACGGGTCGAAGGCGCGTGCGATCACCTCGGGCGTCATGCCGCTGCCGGTATCGCTCACCGCCACCATCACATACTGGCCGGCGGCCACGCCCACCTGCTCTGAGGCGTAGCGCTCGTCCAGATGCGAATTGGCAGTCTCGATGGTCAGCCGGCCGCCGTCCGGCATGGCGTCCCGCGCATTCACCGACAGGTTGAGCAGCGCGTTCTCCAGCTGATTCGGGTCGGCATGGGTCAGCCACAGGCCGCCGCCCAGCACGGTTTCCACCTCGATGGCGCCGCCCATGGAATGGCGCAGCAGATCGGACATGCCCGCCACCAGCTTGTTGACATTCAAGGCCGACGGACGCAGTGGTTGCTGCCGTGAGAAGGCGAGCAGCCGCTGCGTCAATTGCGCCGCGCGCTTGGTGGCATTGCGGGCCGAGTCCACATAGCGCATGGCCAGTGCATCGTCCCGCAGGTATTTGCGTGCCAGCAGGTCCAGCGAGCTGACCACCACCGCCAGCATGTTGTTGAAGTCGTGCGCAATGCCGCCGGTGAGCTGGCCCACCGCTTCCATCTTCTGGGACTGGCGCAGCGCTTCTTCGGTGCGAAGCCGGTGGTCCAGTTCTTCCTGCACCCGACGCTCCAGCGTGTCGTTGAGTTCCCGCAAGGCCTGGTCGGTGCGATGCCGCCGGGTGACGTCCTGGAACAGCACCGCCACCTGACGCCGCTCGACCGGCTCCACCCGGAAGGCGGCCAGCTCCAGATAACGCCCGGTGCGCGCCAGTTCCCGCTCGAAGCGGACGGGCACGCCGCTGAGCAGCACATTGCGGTAGATCTCCACCCAGCCGTCGGCTTCGTCGGGCACCATGTCCCGCACCTTCTGGCCGACCACATTGGGAATGCCCGCATTGGCGGCATACGCCGGGTTGGCCAGCACATGCACGTAGTCACTCAGCGGCCCATGCGGACCGTCGATGAACTCGATGACGCAGAAGCCCTCGTCGATGCGGTCGAACAGCGTCTGGAACTGGCGCTCGCTCTCGTCCAGGCGGCGCAGTTCCAGCACCTTGGCCGTGGTCTCCACCACCCCGCAGATCATGCCCCGGATGGTGCCGGACTCGTCCCTCAGCGGCGTGTAGTGAAAGCTGAACCAGGCCTCGGACATCTGACCGTGACGCAGCACCTGAAGCGGCAGGTTCTCCACGTTCACGCCCTTGCCGGACAAGGTGGACTCGACCAGTGGGCGGACGTCCGGCCAGACCTCGCCCCAGGACGCCTTCAAGGGCGCGCCCATGGCGGCGGGGTGCTTGTCCCCCAGCATCGGGACGTAGGCGTCGTTGTAGACCATGCACAGGTCCGGCCCCCAGCCCAGCCACATCGGCGTGACCGCCTCCATCACCATCGACACCATCGCATGCAGCGAGGCCGGCCAGTGCGCCGGATCCCCCAGCGGCGTCGATGCCCAGTCGGTGTCCCGCAGCAAGGGATGCACGCGCGGGTGACTCGGCGGCAGCGGGCGAACCTCTGCCAGCACGGGCGTCTGGGGAACGTCGTTGATCATGGAAAGGTCGGGCTGGCTGAGGAGGCGGGGATGGGCCGAGTAGACGGGCGGAGTATCGCAGTCCGACCGTGACCTTTTCCTCAGGGCATCCCAGCGGACCGGAGAGGGTCCGGCCGGGAGGGCGCTCTACGGACCGCCGGGACGGCGCCGACCGGACGCTTGCGCATCCGCGGCTGCCGCAGCGGCCGCCCGAAGCTTGTCCTTCTTGCTGGGGCGACGCCCCTTGATGCCACCGTTGGGATCCAGCCCGGTGGGAGCGCCCATCTGGCCCATCTGGCCCGGCGAAGCGTCGGCACCGTCCGGCGCATCGTCCTCACCGGCCACTGGCAGCGTCTGGGCCGCGGCGACCTTGGGCTCGAAACCCGCCACCGTCTCGCGGGGCAGCCGGTAGCCCTGCCGCTTTTCGATCAAGCGGAAATGCGCCTCCGCCGCCTCGCCCACAAAACTCACCGCCAGGCCGGACTCCCCGGCGCGACCGGTCCGGCCGATGCGATGCACATAGTCCACCGCCGAGCGCGGCAGGTCATAGTTCACCACCACCGGCAGCCGGAGGATGTCGATGCCGCGCGCGCCCAGGTCGGTGGCTACCAGCACCTTGAGCGCGCCAGCCTTGAAGTCGGACAAGGTCCGCATCCGGGCGCCCTGGCTGGCATCGCCGTGGAAGGCGGCGGCGGCCACACCGGCGCGACGCAGCTTGTCCGCCACATGGTCGCAGGCGTAGCGGGTGGCCACGAAGACCAGCACTCGGGACCATGCGCCCTGCTCGATCAGATGCCGCAGCAGCGGCGTGCGCCGGGCTTCGTCCACCCGGATGGCGCGTTCCTCGATGCGGGCCTGGTCCAGCGGTGTGGCCGCCACTTCGATCCGCACGGGGTCACGCAGGCAGGCGTCGGCCCATTGCTGCACGCTGTCCGGGAAGGTGGCCGAGAACAGCAGCGTCTGACGCCGGGCCGGCAGCAGGGACAGCACCTGCTGCACCTCGTCCGCGAAGCCCGCATCCAGCAGGCGGTCCGCCTCATCCAGCACCAGCAGGCTCACATCGGAGAGCTTGAGTCCGTTGTGTTCCACCACGTCCAGCAGCCGGCCCGGCGTGGCCACCACCACTTCGGCGCCGCCCCGCAAGGCCATCAGCTGCGGGTTGATGGACACACCTCCATACAGCACCGACACCTTCACCGGCTCGGCCAGGAAAGGCGAGAGCTGGCGCAGCGTCTCGCCCACCTGCACTGCCAGTTCGCGGGTAGGCACCAGCACCAGAGACCGGGTACGGCGCAGCGCCGGACGCACGGCGGCGTCGATCTGCTGCATCAGCGGGAAGGCATAGGCCACCGTCTTGCCGGAGCCGGTTTCGGCGCTGGCCTGCAGGTCCCGGCCCGCGAGTGCGGGGCCGATGGCGGCTGTCTGGATGGGCGTGGGGGCTTCGAAGCCCAGTGCGTCGGCCGCGCGTTGCAGCGCCGGGGACAGTCCGAGGGAAGCGAAGTCGTTCACAGGCGGCGCACCTTCACCGAACGACCCTTCACCTTGCCGGCATTCAGGCCACGCAGGGCGGCGTCCGCAATGCTGCGGTCCACCGCCACATAGGTCGAGAACTCGTTGACGTTGATCTTGCCGATCAGGCTGCCGTCAAACCCCAGGTCCTTGGTCAGCGCGCCCAGCACGTCGCCAGGGCGGATCTTTTCCTTGCGGCCGCCCAGGATCTGCAGCGTCACCATCGGCGGCTGCAGCGGCTGGCCGCCGGCCTGGTCGGTCAGTTCAGAGAGCGGATGCCAGATGCTGGTCTGTCCCTGCAACTGCTCGATGCGGCCCACGCGGCCCATCTCGTCCATGCTGGCCAGGCTGAAGGCCCAGCCTTCCTCGTCAGCGCGGCCGGTGCGGCCGATGCGGTGGACATGCACCTCCGCATCGGGCGTGATGTCCACGTTGATGACGGCTTCGAGCTGCGCAATGTCCAGGCCGCGCGCGGCCACGTCGGTGGCCACCAGCACGCTGCAGCTGCGGTTGGCAAACTGCACCAGCACCTGGTCCCGTTCGCGCTGGTCCAGGTCGCCGTGCAGCTCCAGGGCCACCAGGCCCTGGGCCTGCAGCACGGCCACCAGGTCGCGGCACTGCTGCTTGGTGTTGCAGAACGCCAGCGTGCTGGCGGGACGGAAGTGATTCAGCAGCAGGCCGACGGTGTGCAGCCGGTTCTGCTCATCCACTTCGTAGAAGCGCTGGCGGATCTTGCCGGCGGCATGCTGTTCCTTGAGCTTGATCTCCTGCGGGTCGCGCATGAAACGCGAGGCCAGCGCCGCCACGCCGTCCGGATAGGTGGCGGAGAACAGTAGCGTCTGACGGTTCTTCGGGCAGGCCTGCACCACTTGCGCGATGTCCTCGGCGAAGCCCATGTCCAGCATGCGGTCCGCTTCGTCCAGCACCAGGGTGTTCAGCGCTTCCAGCGACAGCGTGTCCCGCGAGAGATGGTCCAGGATGCGGCCCGGTGTGCCCACCACGATGTGGGCGCCATGGGCGAGGCTGGCCAGTTGGCTGCGGATGGGCACACCGCCGCACAGGGTCAGGGTCTTGATGTTGTCTTCGGCGCGGGCCAGACGCCGGATCTCCTGCGTGACCTGGTCGGCCAGTTCGCGCGTGGGGCACAGCACCAGCGCCTGCACTGCAAAGCGACGGGGATTGAGATTGGCCAGCAGCGGCAGGGTGAAGGACGCCGTCTTGCCGCTGCCGGTCTTGGCCTGAGCGATGAGGTCGCGACCGGCCAGCGACAGCGGCAGGCTGGCGGCCTGGATGGGCGTCATCGTGAGATAGCCCAGCTGCTGCAGGGTGGCCTGCATGGCGGGGGCCAGCGGCAGGCGGGCGAAGGAGGTGGGATCGGCCGAGGGGGTCGCAGCCGCAGGGGCGCTTGCCCCCGGGCCTGTGGAGTCGATGCGGGTCATGCGCAATTGTCGCGGCTTTCCGGGCCGCAGCCGCATGCAGGGCCATGCATCGGGTGATCAATGTGGCAGGGGCAGCGCTGGCTGAGGCGTCGGGCCATCGGCATTGGCGTTGGCAGCGGCACCGGCAGTGAAACCTGCAGTCGCACCGGCATCAGGACGATGCGAGGCGGGAGCGCTCGCGTCCAGACAGCCCGCCGCCTCCAGCGCCGCTTCCACCGCGGGCTCCCACTCGGTGTGCGGCACGCCCTGCGCGCCCAGCGCCTGCGCCAAGGCTGCGCCGGACAGGTACAGCGGCTCGCGCCACAGGTAGCGCATCTCCTTCATCTCCCGGAACAGCGTCACGAAGGGCGCGCCCAGTGGCAGCACCCACCACGGGAATCGGGTCATGCGGGGCGACCGGCCGGTGCGGCGCGCCACCACCCGGCGCACGGTCTCGGCCATGCGGGTGCCGTCCGCGTCCCAGTGGCCCTCGAAGTGAAAGCGCGTAAAGGCAGGGCCGTCGGCACGCCGCTCGATCAGGCGCTTCATCGTCTCGGCCACATCCGGCAGATAGGCCCACTGGTGGCCCACACCGTCACGGCCTGGCTGCTGGATCTTGCGCACCGGTTGACCGGCCGTGACCAGACACTGCGTGAACCAGCTGTTGACCGCACCCGGCCCGAAGAAGTCACCCGCCCGCAGGATGATGACGCGGAAGTCTCCCCGCTCGGCGCCCTGCTGGAGCCGACGTTCCATCTCCACCCGGATGGCGCCCTTGCGGGTGACCGGCTGCTGGGGCGACGCTTCGCTCGGGCATGGCAAGGCGTCCGGGCCGAAGTTGTAGACCGTGCCGGGCAGCACCACGGTGGCCCCCTGGGCGGTGGCGGCGGCCAGGGTGTTGTCCAGCATCGGCAGCACCAGCTCACCCCAGCGCTGATAGCCGGGCGGGTTGACCGCATGGACGATCACGCCGCAGCCGCGGGCGGCCGCCGTCACGTCGTCCCGCTGCAGGGCTTCGCCGCGCAGCCAGAGCATGCCGTCGCGCTGTTCCTGCGCGGTGGACATCCCGCGTCGCAGCGCGCGCACGGTCCAGCCTGCGTCCCGCAAGCGTCGGGCAACGCTGCCGCCGATGCCGCCGGTCGCCCCCAGCACCAGGACGGTCCGGGCGCTGAGCGGGTCGAAGGGGGGCTCGGTGCCGGAAAGGGTCGGGCTGATGGGGCGCATGTCGGGACTCCGGTGGAAGGGATGTGGCGGATTCTGACGATCCGCCCCCTCCATGAAAACTACCGAACATGAAGCAGCCGCTATACATTTATGCATGACCTCATCGATTGCCTGGGAGTGGTATCGCTCCTTTCTCGCCGTGCTGCGCGAAGGCTCGCTGTCCAAGGCGGCGCGCGCGCTGGACCTCACGCAGCCCACGGTCGGCCGTCATGTCGCGGCCCTGGAGGCCGGCACCGGCCAGGCGCTGTTCATCCGCACGCCTGCCGGCCTGGTGCCGACCGAAGCGGCGCAGGCCTTGCGCCCGCTGGCCGAGGCGATGGACAGCACAGCCGCAGCGCTAGAGCGAGCGGCGCGCAGCCAGGGCGACGGCGTCCAGGGCGTGGTGCGGGTCACCGCCAGTGAGGTGGTGGGGCTGGAAGTGCTGCCGGCGGTGCTCACCTCGCTGCGGGCGGCGCATCCCGGATTGATCGTGGAACTGGTCATCAGCAACCAGGTGCAGGACCTGCTGCGCCGCGAGGCCGACATTGCCATCCGCATGACCCAACCCCGGCAGGAAGCGCTGATCGCGCGCCGGGTGGGCATCGTGGAGGTCGGGCTGCATGCCCATGTGCGGTATCTCGAGCAGCACGGCACGCCGCAGTCCCTGGAGGCGCTGAGGGACCCGCGCCACACCCTGATCGGTTACGACAGCGATGTGCCGTATGTGCGGGAGCTGGCGCGGCGGTTTCCGGTGCTGGGGCGGGACCGCTTCCAGCTCCGGGCCGACAGTGACGTCGCGCAGCTCGCGCTGATCCGATCCGGCGCCGGCATCGGTCTGTGCCAGGTGGCATTGGCCAGGCGCGACCCGACGCTGCGGCGTCTACTGCCCGCGGCCCTGACGATTCCGCTGGAGACCTGGATCACCATGCATGAAGATCTGCGGCACAGCCCCCGTTGCCGGGTGGTGTTTGATGCGCTGGTCGAGGGGCTGGCGCAGCACATCGGCGGGCCCGGCGGTGACGTGACGTGAGTGGATCAGTCGCCCAGCACCAGCCGCCCGTCCGGAAACCGCGCGGCCATGAAGTCCACAAAGGCCTTGACCTTGGGGCTCGCCAGCCGGCGAGAGGTGTGCAGCACCCACAGCGCCACGTCCCGCCCAGCCACCGCGCCCCAACTCAGCAGCTCACCGCGCGCCAGGCTGTGCGCCACTGCGGACTCGGGCAGCATCGCCACGCCGGCACCGGCCAGCACGGCGTCGCGCACCATCAGGATGGACGACAGCCGCAGCACCGCCTGCGGCGCCAGCACCAGGCCGTTGTCCAGCGTCCACGTGTCCCCCGCGCTGACGGCGGACACCACCGCCGCGATCGGCACCTCCGGCGCTGAGGACTGGAAAGAGGACTGGAAAGAGGGCTGGATCGCCGGGCAGGGCACCGACGGCGGGGCCACCACCAGCAGCCGGTCCTTGGCGAAGCAACGGCCCACCAGGGCACTGTCCATGCGGGGATTGGGCCGGATGGCCACATCAAAGCGTTCGTTCACCAGATCCACCAGCCGGTCCTCCGCCACCACCTCCAGCGTGACGGCCGGATGCAGCCGGTGGAACTCGGCGCACAGCCGCCCCATCGCGAGTTGAGAGAACAGCAGCGGCGACGCCACCCGCAGCAGCCCGCGCACCTGGCCCGTGCCTTCCGACGCAGCCGCAAAGGCCTCCACGACTTCGCTCATCGGCCCCTCGGTGCGGCTGAGCAGCAACTGCCCCGCTTCGGTCAGCTCCAGGCCCTTGCTGCTGCGCTCGATGAGCCGCACGCCGAGCTGCTCTTCCAGCTCCGTCACCCGCCGCGACAAAGTAGCCTTGGAACGCCGGCTCGCCCGGCTGGCGCGGCCGAAGCCGCCGTGGGTGGCGACCAGATTGAAATCGGCCAGGGCATTGAGGTCCATGTGTTCCAGATTTGAGACAGTCTGTCTGGATTTTGGCGTCTGTGTTTAAGCGATGCAACAGCCTATCGTTCAGTCATCGCAACCCACCCCACACGGAGCTCTCTCATGACCATCCTCGTCACCGGCGCCACTGGCACCATCGGTTCTCTCGTTCTGCAAGGTCTGGCCCAGCGCGGCGCCAGCGTCCGGGCCCTGGTCCGGGAAGCCGGCAAGGCCGCCCTGCCGGCCGGCGCCACGGAAGTCGTCGCCGACATGTCCGACGTCGCCTCCATGCGTCAGGCCCTCATCGGCGTGCGCAGCCTCTTCCTCATCAATGCGGTCACCCCCGCCGAAGTCACCCACGGCCTGCAGACTCTGGCGCTGGCGCGAGACGCCGGCATTGAACGCATCGTCTACCTGTCGGTCATCCATGCCGACCAGTTCACCGACGTGCCGCACTTCACCGGCAAATACACGGTGGAGCGCATGATCGAGCAGCTGGACCTGCCGGTGACCGTGCTGCGGCCGGCCTACTTCATGCAGAACGAACGGCAGGTGCAGGCGGTCATCCAGGGCTATGGCGTGTATCCGATGCCGATCGGCTCGACCGGCGTCGCGATGATCGACACCCGGGACATTGCCGATGTGGCGGTGGCGGAACTGCTGCGTCGCGACGCGGCCGACACCCCGCTGCCCCGCCTGACCCTGGACCTGGGTGGCCCGCAGCTGTTCACCGGGGAATCGGCGGCGCAGGTGTGGAGCCAGGTGCTGGGTCGCGAGATCCGCTACGGCGGTGACGACCTGCAGGCCTTCGAGGCGCAACTGGCGCAGTACGGCCCGGGCTGGATGGCCTACGACATGCGCTTGATGATGAACCGCATCCAGCAGCAGGGGATGAAGCCCGAGGCGGGCACCGCCCAGCGGCTGGAGGCGCTGATCGGGCATCCGCTGCGCACCTATGAGGCGCTGGTGCGGGAACTGGTGGCCGCGGCGGCCTGAGCGGGGTCGTGATCGGGGACGCCATGGACGGCGGAAAGATGCCGCCCGGCGTCACGGGGTGGCATGCGGGTTGCTCTGTCCCACTCCTACGTTCGGCACTCTGACGCTCCCCCCTCTGACCATGGCCTTCCTGCGCAAGCTCCTTCGCCAGCTGTCCAGCCGCGTGTTCACGCTGCCGCTGGTGGGCGTGCTGCTGTCGGCGGTTCGGAACTATGTGCTGCACCAGAGTGCCAATCAGGCCGGCAGCATGGCGTTCTCCACGGTGCTGGCAATGTTCCCGCTGGTGCTGTTGCTGTCCGCCGGTGCGGCCTTCATCGGCTCGCCCGGTGATGCGGCCGCCTTGGTGAGCCGGGTGGTGGACTATGCCCCGCCGCTGGTGCGCAGCGCCATGCAGCCGGTGATCAACCAGGTGCTGGCCCAGCGCAGTCAGGCCCTGCTGGCCATCGGCCTGTTTGTCACTTTGTGGACCGCGTCGTCAGGCATGCAGGCCGTGCGCACGGCATTGAACCGGGCCTATGGCATCGAACGTGGCCTGCCCTTCTGGCGCGCGCGGCTGAAGGTGACGCTGTTCACCGTGGTGGTGGGCGGCGGGATCCTCGCCACCTTCAGCTCGGTGATCGTGATGCCCTATGTCTGGCAGGCTCTGGAGCAGAACATGGGCGTGGGCCGCGAGACGGTCTGGCTGCGCAACAGCGTGCGGTATGGCTCGGCGTTTGTCGTGCTGGTGGTGCTGTATGCCTTGCTGTATGGCTGGCTGCCCGACATCCGCCAGCGCCTGGGCACGGTCTTGCCGGGCGCCGTGGTCGGCGCGGCGCTGTGGGTGGGAGCCGCCGCCACGCTGTCTTACACACTGCGCAGCGCGGGCAAGCTGGCCCTGCTCTATGGGAGCTTCGCCGGCGTGGTGGCCACGCTGGTGTTCCTGTATGTCACCGCTTCCACCCTGATCTACGGGGCCGAGGTCAATGCGGTCATTCGGGCACGAACAGACGGCCGGGGCGGCGGCAACCGTCAGGGTGACGCTGACGTTGCAGGCACGGTTAACGACGAAGCGCCCGCGCAAGCGCGTCCCGCCTGATCACGGCAGACACCGCCGTCACGTCAGGCAATGCCTGACAGGGGAATCCTTCAATTGCCTCTCGTACGTCGAGCGCACGAATGGGACTATTCGGCCGAACCACAATGGCTGGGTAGCTAGAGATGCATTCGATCCTCATCGTCGACGACAACATCCATTTGATCGCCTTGATGGGCAAGATGCTGGAGCCGATGGCTCGCGTGATTTTTGCCACAAACGGCCAGGCCGCCTTGCGCGAAATGAAGAAGTCGCGCCCGGACCTGGTGCTGCTGGATCAGGAAATGCCGGGCATGTCCGGCGATGACGTGGCCGCCGCCATGCGGGACGACCCGGACCTGGTGGACATTCCCGTGATCTTCGTGACGGGCCACAACGATGTGGACGCCGAGGTGCGCGCCCTGACCGCCGGCGCGGTGGACTTCATTGCCAAACCGGTCCATGAGGCCATCTTGCTGGCGCGGGTGAAGACCCAGCTGCGGATCAAGGGGCTGTCGGACGAGTTGCGCCGCAGCGCGACCCAGGACGGCCTGACCGGCATTCCCAACCGCGCCGCTTTCGACAGCCGGCTGGCGATCGAATGGGCGCGGGCGTCCCGCAATGGCGCGCCGCTGTCGTTGCTGCTGCTGGATGTGGACCACTTCAAGCAGTACAACGACCATTACGGCCATCCGGCCGGAGACCGCTGCCTGCAAGCCATCGCCCGGACCCTGGACGGGGTGTCCCGTCGGACCAATGACATGGCGGCGCGGGTGGGCGGCGAAGAGTTCGCGGTGCTGTTGCCGGACACCTCGCTGGCAGGCGCCAGGGTGGCGGCAGAGCGTCTGCGCGAGGAGATCCTGGCGCTGGAGATGCCCCATGCACGGTCCACCACCTTGCCTCTGGTGACGGTGAGCATCGGTGCCGCGCAGTGGCTGTCCGGTGGCAACGGCGGCGGCAGTCGCGCCGCCGACCTGATCGAATGGGCCGACAAAGGCCTTTATGCCGCCAAGGCAGCCGGCCGCAATCAGGTGGTCGAATATGCAGTGCCGACCGCATCGACCGGCACTCGGGTCATGGGTGCCGCACTGGCGATGACGGAGCCGCACTGATGGCCTCGTTCAGCGCTGAGGCCGAGGGCGACGATGCGCCGGGTTACCGGGCCCTGCGCCCGACCCTGATCCAGGTCGGCATCATCACGGCCATTGGCCTGATCTGTGCCGTCTTCGGGTATCTGATCCGGAACACCCAGAACCGCATTGATGCGGAGGAGCGTTTTGCCGCCATCTCCAAGCGGGTGTCGCTGGGCATCATCGAACGCATGCACCGCTATGAATACGGGCTGCGCGGTGCACGCGGCGTGGCCGCGTCGGCGGACGGCCAGCTGACGCGTGCCGCCTTCTCGCGGTATGCGACCACGCGCCAGATCGACCAGGAGTTTCCCGGCGCGCGCGGCTTCGGCATCGTGCTGCGGGTGCCGCAGGAGGAAGAACAGGCCTTTGTGCAGGCGCGACGCCAGCTGGACAACGCCGACTTCCACATCCGTCAGATCCATCCTCACGACGGGGACCGGTTTGTCATCACCTTTGTCGAGCCTGAAGTCCGCAATCGCGAGGCGATCGGGCTGGACATCGGATCGGAGCCGCATCGCCGTGAAGCGGCGCTGCGTGCGGCCGAGACCCGCGAGGCCACCCTCACGCCTCCGCTGACGCTGGTGCAGGCCAGCGGCAAGCGCTCCGGCGGCATCTTGCTGCTGCTGCCCCTGCTGCGGCCAGGCCCTTCGTCGCTGAATCCGGACCAGCCGGACGAGCAACTGGTTGGCTGGTCCTATGCGCCACTGCTGATTGAAGACGTGCTGGCCGGTCTGGATTCGGAAGACTTCCACTACCAGCTGTCGCTGTTTGATCGCGAGCATGACGCAGACAAGCCGTTCTACGTCGGCACGAAAGCGACCGACGTGGCCACCCTCATGCAAGCACAGCGGGTGTCGATCCCGCTGTATGGACGGCACTGGGAGGCGGTGCTGCAACCGACGCCCGCCTTTGTCGACTCGCTTCATCAGCAGTCCCCGATGCTTCAGGCGCTTCAGGCCTGGCTGCTGGGCGCCGCCATCGCCGCCCTGGTGGCCACCGTGGCCCAGCTCGCGGAACGCACCCGCAGCCAGCGGCTGGAACTGGCTCGCCGCGCCGCCATCGTCGATGGCAGCAGCGACGCCATCATCGTGCAGGACCTGGATGGTGTGATCATCGACTGGAATGAAGGCGCCGAGCGCTTGTTCGGTTTTTCCAGGGAGCAGGCCAAGGGCCGCACCGCCACCGACCTGCTGCTGCCCACCGGCAGTGAAGAGGAAGATGCCAGCATCCGGGCCACGGTGGCCGACGGCGGCCGGGTCAACGTGTTTGAAACCGTGCGGCGTGATGCACAGGGCCAGTTGATCCCCGTGTCCATCACCGCCTCCGCCATCCGGGATGACAAGGGCCAGGTGGTGGGGGCCGCGAAGATTCTGCGGGACGGGCGCGAAGCCAAAGCGGCCGAGAAGCGCATGCGCGACCTCAATGCGTCGCTGGAAGACCAGGTCCGTGAACGCACGGCGCTGCTGAACGAAGCCATGCGCGAAGCCCGCGATGCCAACGAGGCCAAGAGCCGCTTCCTGGCCAACATCAGCCACGAAATCCGCACGCCGATGAATGCGGTGATCGGCATGGCCCACCTGCTGAGCAAAACGCGGCTGGACGCCGACCAGAGCGGCATGCTCGAGCGCATCCGCACTGCCGGCAAAGCCCTGCTGGCCCTGCTGAACGATGTGCTGGACCTGTCCAAGAGCGAGGCCGGTGAGATGGTGCTGGAGGCGGCGCCCTTCGGCCTGCAGCAGGTCGTGACCGAGATTGCCTCGATTGCCGAGGTCTCGGCGCAGCAGCGCGGCATCGAGTTCGTGGTGGACAGTCCCGACATCGCCAAGGTGGTCCTGGTGGGCGACCGGACCCGTCTGGGTCAGATCATCCTGAACCTGATCACCAATGCCATCAAGTTCACCCTGGAGGGACGGGTCACCCTGCGGGTGATGGCGGGGCCGGAGGCGGACGGCGGCACGCGGCGAATCACCGTGCGCGTCGAGGACACCGGCATCGGCATTGCGCAGGACGTCCAGCCGCTGCTCTTCCGCCCGTTTGTGCAGGCGGACACGTCCACCACGCGCCGCTTCGGCGGCACCGGGCTGGGCCTGTCCATCGTGCGCCAATTGGTGGAGCTGATGGGCGGCTCCATTTCGCTGCACAGCGTTCCGGGCGAAGGCAGTCAGTTTCAGGTGGACCTGGTGCTGCCGGTGGCGGAAGCCCTGGCCCACGCCCACGGTGCCGGGCCGCAAGGCCTTCCAATGTCCGAGCCCCAGACAGCGACGCTGCGCGGCCGGCGCATCCTGGTGGTGGACGACAACGCCCTGAACCGGGAGGTGGCCGCCCGCATTCTGGGACTGGATGAAGCCATCGTGGAGCTGGCGGTGCATGGGGCCGATGCCGTCGAGAAGGTCCGCGCCGAGGGCGCTGGCTTCGACGCCGTGCTGATGGACGTGCAGATGCCGGTGATGGATGGGCTGGAAGCCACCCGGCAGATCCGCGCCCTGGCCACCGACAAGATCTCCCGGCTGCCGGTGATCGGACTGACGGCCGGCGTGTCGATGGAGGAGCGGCAACGGGCGCAGGAGGCCGGCATGGACACCGTGGTGGGCAAGCCGTTTGATCCGGATCTGCTGGTGCACACGCTGGTGCAGTTGCTGCGGCCGTTGCCGGCAGTGCAGGACGGTGCGAAGGCCTCGTCCCCGCTGGCAACCCTTCCGCTCGCCCCACAGACACCCCGACCCGCCGTCCCGCCGGATTGGCCGCAACTCGACGGACTGGATGCGGCCACGGCCCACCGCCGATTGAGCGGCGACGCAGATCTCTTGCGCAGCATGGCTCTGTCGGTTCGGGATCTGTTGCTCCGCAATGCGCGCCTGTGTGCCGAGGACGCAGCGGCACCGGCATCCCTGGGGGGAGCTCCGACGGCGCCCTTGAGCGAGGCTCCACGGGCGCACTTCGCCGCGCATGCAGCCGCGCATGCAGCCGCGCTGCATGACCTCAAATCGATGGCCGGGTCCCTCGGCGCACCTTCACTGATGGAGGTGGCAGGACAGGCAGAGCGCTTGCTGCGCGCCCAGGACTTTGAGGCAGCGATGGCCACGATGCGGCAGCTCGACGAACTCGCCGCGCCGGTCGTACGGGCCATCGAGCGTCAATGGCCGCAGGCGCATCCAACGCAGGCGGCCCCGCTGGATCATGTGGCGACCGCCTCCCACGGGTCGAACGCCTCCAATGACGCAAGTGCCTCGGACCAGGACTCCGGCGACCTTGCAACGCTGCTGGCCCAGCTGAAAACGTCCGGCGGCTGAGCCCTCGATGCGGTCAGCGCCGGGATGCAGGCCCGGCGGTCAGTCCCCGAGATGCGCCACCGGGGCCAACGCCCGGAAGGCCGGGCGGGCAAACAGATAGCCCTGCATCAGGTAGATGCCCTCGTCCCGCAGGGCATCGCGTTCAGCGACGGTCTCGATGCCTTCGGCCACCACCTCGATGGACATCTCCCGGCACATGCGCACCAGGTGTCGCACGATGCGACGTCGGGACACATCCGCATCCACATGACGGATCAGGTCCATGTCCAGCTTGATGAGATCGGGCTGGAAATCGGCCAGCAGTTTCAGCCCCGCATAACCGGCGCCGAAGTCGTCAATCGCCGTCATGAAACCACAGCGCTTGTATTCCTTGAGGATGTCGGCGAACCAGGGGCCGTCTTCGATACGCTCGCCTTCCGTCACCTCGAAGATGATCCGGTTCAGCGGCAGCTGGTAGGTCTGCGCGGCGGCGAGCGTCGTGCGGATGCACAGCTCGGGGCGATAGATGGCGTTGGGTAGGAAGTTGATGGAGACCGGCACCTGCATGCCCAGTGCGGCGGCGCCCTTGATCGCCTTGACACGGCAGGCCTGGTCGAATCGATAGCGGTTCTGCTCGTTCACCTGGGACAGCACCGACCAGGCGCCCTCGCCCGCCGGCCCTCGCACCAGCGCTTCATGGGCAAAGATGCTGGCATCGCGCAGGTCCACGATGGGCTGGAACGCATAGTCAAAATCAAAACCCACACGTTCGCCACGGCCACAGGCGTCGCAATCCGTCGCCGTTCCGGACAGCGGCACAAACCCTTCGGCAAAGGCCGGGCGAGCCCCTGCGGCGGGGCGGATGGGGACGTTCAGAACGCTCATCCCAGCAGTCTACGCAGCGCCAGGAAGCGGCAGCGATCGTCCCTGGTTCAAACATGACTTTCTGCCGGATTGGCAGTGGCGACGGCGCCCTCATGGGCCAGCACCGGCGCATGCGCGAGCAAGCGCTCCAGCCGCTCCATGCGGTGGCGATGCAAGGTAGTGATGGCATAGAAGTTCTCGCGCAGTTCGGTGGACCGCGCCACCGTCACCAGCACGCCGCTGCGCAACTCGTCCTGCACCACCACTTCGGGCAGCACCGTGAGCCAGCCGCTGTCGCGTGCGACCAGACGCAGCATGGCCATGTCGTCCACCTCGGCGCGCAACCGGGGCGTGACACCCGCGGCGACGCACAGCGCATCAAACTGCCCACGCAGGGCGTGACGGGGGCCGGGCAAGGCCAGCTCGCGGCCGTCCAGGTCCTGCGGCATGCGCAGGGTGCGTCCCTGCCACTCGTTCGCAGCGCCCACCAACGAAATCGCCTGGCTGCCGAGGAAGCGGCAATGCAGCGGACGGTCCGCACTGGCAGCGACGGCTTCATTGGCCAGCACCACATCCAGGTGATGCTCCAGCAGGCGTGCGACCAATCCCTCCAGCAGACCTGATTCCAGCGAGAGCGTGACCGTGGGATCCGTCAGCAAGGGGCGGATCCAGTTTTCCAGATAGTTGCGCGACAGCGTGGCCACGCTGCCCACCCGCAGATGTTCCACGCCTTCGCCGTGGCCCTGCAAGCGTCCGAGCAACTCACGCCCCAGACCGAAGATGTTCTCGGCATAGGACAGCACCAGCTGCCCGCGTTCAGTCAGCACCAGACGCCGGCCGCTGCGCTCGAACAGCGGCTCCCCCAGCCGGTCTTCCAACTGGCGGATCTGGCTGGAGAGGGCCGACTGCGACACATGCAGCTGCTGCGCCGCCTGGGTCAGATGCCCGGTGCGGGCGACCTGCCAGAAGTAGAACAGGTGCCGGAAATTCAGTTGCTCGACGCCAAACATTCTGTTTTATGGATGTATTGGTTCTGATCATTGAATTTTACAGAACCGACGGGGACCGTCACCATCGCGCCGTTCGAGTTCTGGAGCCGGTGATGAGCCTTGTCCCCCTGTTGATGACGACCAGCGCGGTCCTGCCTGCGGTGCTGATGCTGGCCGCGATGCTGGCGTCGGGTTGGCGCGCGGCGCCGGGCCGCGAGGGGCATCCGTCCATCGGGCCGCAACGGGGCTGGCAGTGGACCGCGCGGCTCTCCGGCGTGGCCACGGTCAGCGCCGCCCTCAGTCTGGTGCTGCAGCTGGCGGCGGTACACCCGGCCATAACCCAGTCGCTGTCCCTGTCCCTGTCCCTGTCCTTGCCCCTGCCCCTGCCACTGATTGCGCTGACCCTGAGCGGCGCTTGGGTGGCGCTTCTGGTGCAGTTGCTCGGAACCGTCATCGGCGTCTTCTCCTCCCGTTATCTGGAAAGGGAACAGGGGCAGGCCCGGTATGCGGCAGCCCTGAGCGGGGTACTTGCCGCGGTGCATCTGCTGCTGCTGGCGGACCACTGGCTGCTGCTGATCGGCAGCTGGGCAGCCGCCGGTATCGCCTTGCAGCGCCTGCTGTGCTTCTATGCCGACCGTCCCTTCGCCCAGTTGGCCGCTCACAAGAAACAAGTGGCGGACCGTCTGGCGGATGTCTTCCTGCTGAGTGCGGCCGGGCTGGCCACCTGGGAGGTGGGCAGCGGCTCCTTGTCCGCCCTGCATGACCACCTGGCGGCCGCACCGGCCTCCCCCGCGCTGCAGGCCAGCGCCGTCTGCCTGGCACTGGGGGTGCTGCTGCGCACGGCGGTGCTGCCCATGCATGGCTGGCTGATCCAGGTGATGGAAGCGCCCACACCGGTATCGGCCCTGCTGCATGCCGGCGTGGTGAACCTGGGCGGCTGGGTGCTCATCCGCTTCGCGCCGCTGCTGGAGGCGGCACCGGTGGCGCGCTGGCTGCTGGTGGGGGCGGGTCTGGTCACCGCCCTGCTGGCAGGGCTGGTCATGCTCACCCGCATCAGCATCAAGGTGAGGCTGGCCTGGTCCACCGTGGCTCAGATGGGCTTCATGGTCATGGAATGCGGATTGGGGCTCTACACCCTGGCGCTGCTGCATCTGCTGGGTCACTCGCTCTACAAGGCGCATGCCTTCCTGATGGCGTCCAGTGTGGTGGAGGAGACGCGGCGTGCGGAGCTGCGCGGCTCGTCCACACCCAATCTGCTCAGCATGGTGATGGCGCCGGGGCTGGCCGCGATCCTGATCACCGGACTGACGGGAGTGACCACGGCCGTGTTCGGGGCGCAGGCCTGGCCGCTGTGGTGGACCGCGTTGCTGGCGATGGCCTGGGCGCCGCTGCTGTGGGTCTCGGCGTCGGTCCCCGCAGGCGCAGCTTCCGAGCATGGGCCGGGCGTGATGCACCGCTGGCTCAGTGGCGCAGTGATGGTCGCCGCCTTGAGTGGCGCAGCGCTCCTGGGTCACGCCATCCCATTCGGTGTGGTGGACGCGCCGGACCCGGTCGCGGGCTGGGTGGCCGTCTTTGGCATGGCGGTGCTGTATGTCTGCCTGGTGCTGATGCAGTCGAAGACGGATGGGCTGTCGGGCTGGCGTCGCCGCAGCTATGCCGGCTTTTACATCGATGAATACGTGACCCGGATGACGCTGCGGCTGTGGCCGACGCGCTGGACCTCCGCGGCACCCCTTTGACTGGAGACGAGGCTCTTATGCAAGCGATCATCACCCCCCAGAACGGGAACCGCGTGGGCGCACATGATGCGGCCCGCTCGGTCTCCGGCCCTGTTCACGGCGAGCCTTCATCGGCGGCGACGGGTCTGGCGATGGACCCAGACTTCCACCAACGCGTCGAAGCTGCCTGCGCCAAGGCGTGCAGCGCCATCGCACCTGCCTGGCCGCTGGACCGCGCGATTGCGGTCAACCCGCACTGGGAGCGCATTGGCCTGAGCGTGCGCGAGGTCGCCGCACGGATGGCGGTGCTGGGCCGCATCCAGGTCTTCCCGCCGCGGGAGCAATTGGCCGCCGCCTGGCAGTCGGGCCGTATCCAGCCGGAGGATTTGCGTGCTGCGTTGGCGCTCTGTCCAGCGTCCGTTGGCAGCGGACTGGACGCCTCCGCACTGGTCCGTGCGCTGAGTCAGCCCCAGGCGCTTCCCAAGCTGCCGCTGCTGATCGACGTGCTGGATGACGATCCGGACGGACAGTCCCGCCTGTCCTGGCGGCAGGCCATCACCCACCAGCTCAGCCAGACCTGTGCCGCTTATTTCGACCGCCATCAAGCGGATTGGCAGCCGCAGCGCGACGGCGGCCTGTATGCGTTCTGGCGCGACACCATCACCCATGACCACGGCATCGGTGTGCTGATGGGCCTGCCCGACATCGCGCAGGGCCTGCATGTGCTGCCAGACAGCCGGGAGGCGGCTGAGCGCTGGGCCCTCAGCCGGCTGGGCCTGCCGCAGGAGTCCTGGGCCGACTACCTGGAAGCGGTGCTGCTGACCGTCAACGGATGGGCCTCGTGGTGCGCGTATCTGGGCTGGGAGGCGCGCCTGCAGGGCAGCAGCGACAGCCACCTTCGCGAGCTGCTGGCCATCCGCCTGGCCTGGGGCACCATCCTGCTGGAATGCCGGGGAGGTCGTGGGGCGCAGAAAGCCTTTGCTGCCCTGCAGGTGGCGTGGGAGCAGGCTGCAACGCTGCTGAAAGCCGCGCACGAGCAGCTTCTGGTGGACGAGATCTGGCAGACGGCGCTGGAGACCGGCTATCAACGCGAACTGGCGCGGCGACTGCAGTTCGTTTCGAGCGATGTGTCGAGCGATGGGGCCGGCGTTGCATTGATGGAGGAGCTGCCAACGCCGCCCTCAGCGCCCGAGGTCCAGGCCGTGTTCTGCATCGACGTGCGCAGTGAACCGCTGCGTCGGGCGATGGAATCCGCCGGGCCGCAGGTCCAGACCCTGGGTTTTGCAGGCTTCTTCGGATTGCCGATCCGTTACTCGCCGCTGGGTACGGCGCTGAATCGTCCGCAGTTGCCGGGCCTGTTGGCGCCGGTGATGTCGGTCGAGGAGGAGGTGGTGGCCGCCACGCCGACCGGCGACCAGGGGGCCGAGGATGCCCAGGTGCGCGAGTCCGCCCTGCAATCGCGCCAGAAGGCCTTTGCCCGCACGCGGCAATGGCAGTCGGGCACGCGCTGGCCGAATGCGGCGTTTTCGTCGGTGGAAGCTGTCGGCACCGGTTATCTGGCGAAGATGCTGGGGCTGCTGCGGCCCGCCACCGCGCCTCGCCGTCGCCTGGAAGCCGAAGGACTGGCTGCCCGCTACCGTCCGATCTGCCGCCCCACCCTCGCCGGCCTGGACCTGGCCGAGAAGCTGGCCTTGGCTGAGCGTTTGCTGCATGCCATGTCGATGGACCGGTCCATTGCACCGCTGGTGCTGCTGGTGGGTCACGGCAGCCAGAGCGTCAACAATGCGCAGGCGGCGGCTCTGGACTGCGGGGCCTGCTGTGGGCAGACCGGCGAAGTCAATACGCGGGCATTGGCGCGTCTATTGAATGAGGAGCCGGTGCAGTCTGGTCTTCGTGAACGGGGATGGCCCCTGCCCGCGGACGTCGCGTTTGTCGCGGCGCTGCACAACACCACCACGGATGAGATGGAAGGTTTCGATCTGGACCTGCTGCCGGACTCTGCCCGGGCGCGCTGGGAGCGCCTGGAGCCGGTCCTGATTCAGGCCGGCGACCAGGTACGGCGGGAGCGCGCTGCCTCCTTGGGACTGGATCCGCGCCAGGGGGCCTCGACGCTGCTGTCGCAACTGCAGCGCCGGGCCAATGATGTCGCGCAGATCCGACCGGAATGGGGACTGGCCGGCAATGCGGCGTTTGTGATCGCGCCGCGTGCGCGCACCCGGGGCGCCGTCCTGAACGGACGGGTGTTCCTGCATGACTATGACGCCCGTCAGGACAAAGACGGTAGCGTGCTTGAACTGCTGATGACCGCGCCCATGCTGGTGACTCACTGGATCAACTGGCAATACCACGCCTCCACCAGCGACCCCGAACGGCTGGGCAGCGGCAACAAGCTGCTGCACAACGTGGTGGGCGGGCGCCTGGGGGTGTTCGAGGGCAATGGCGGGGACCTGCGCATCGGGCTGGCGCGGCAATCGGTTCATGACGGCAGCGCCTGGCGCCATGAGCCGCTGCGGCTGACGGTGGTGATCGATGCGCCCGCCGATGCCATCGAGCGGGTGATCCACCAGCATGCGGTGGTGCAGCAGTTGGTCGAGCATGGATGGCTGCATCTGTGGCGCTTTGCGCAGGGCGGCGAGTTCAGACGCTATGCGGCCGGGACATGGCTGCCTCTGCCGCTTGGGCAGTGAGTGCTCCAGGGCCTGAAAGTACGCCGGGGCAACGGTACAGTCAGGCTCTTCATCCACAGGGACATTTGCATGAGCGATAGAAACAAGCAGCTGGACGAACTGCTGGCATCCGCGGCACCGGAGATCCAGGAACACTGGGAGAGCTGCCGCGAGTCCGGACTCACGGGCCACACCAAGGAGGCCGCTGACAAGGTCGATGGGCAGATCCTGGCCTTCTTCTCCCACCTGAAGGCGCTGCCGGATCCTGCCGAGGAAGCCGCCGTGCTCGACGCCCTGCGTGCGTTGTACGAAGCGCTGGACGCGATCAACGAAGAGGCCGACGGCGGCCTGCTGGAGACCGATGAGCGCGAGCTGCTGGTGCCCCTCTTCATCGAGGCGGCCGAGATCTGCGGCGTGGATCCGGAGGATCACGACGGAGAACCGGGCGGCGAGTTCCGGACGTTCTGACCGCGTCAGAGCCCGTGGCGGCGGTGCCGGTCGGCGAGTGATGCCCTGCGGGCTTGCGGGACTCCTCGTTGTTTCATCAGGGCGAGGGTGTGGCGCCAGCCTCCAGCCGGAACGTCGCCACCACCTCCGACAATTGCCGGGCCTGATTCTTCAGGCTCTCCGCTGCCGCGGCGGACTGCTCCACCAGCGCTGCATTCTGCTGTGTCATCTGGTCCAGCACCGTGACCGCAGCGCCCACCTCGCCGATGCCCTGGCTTTGGCGATCGGCCGCCTGGCTGATCTCGCCGATGATCTCGCTCACCTTGCGGACCGAGGCGACCAATTCCCCCATCGTGTCGCCCGCATCCACCACCTGACGGCTGCCGCCTTCCACGCGCTCGACGGACTCCCCGATCAGCGCCTTGATTTCCTTGGCCGCCTCGGCGCTGCGCTGCGCCAGACCGCGCACCTCGCTGGCCACAACGGCAAAGCCCCGGCCCTGCTCGCCCGCTCTGGCTGCCTCCACCGCCGCATTCAGCGCCAGGATGTTGGTCTGGAAGGCAATGGTGTCGATGACGCCGGTGATGTCCGAAATCTTGCGCGACGACAGGTTGATGTCGCCCATGGTGCGCACCACCTGCCCCACCATCTGGCCGCCGCGATCCGCGACCGTTGACGCCGAGGTGGCCAGGTCCCGCGCCTGCATGGCCGCCTGCGCACTGTGGCGGACGGTCGAGGTCAGCTCCTCCATGGACGCGGCCGTTTCCTGCAGGTTGGAGGCGGTCTGTTCGGTGCGCTGGCTCAGGTCCAGATTGCCGGTAGCCACTTCGTCGCTGGCGATGCGGATGCTTTCCGCGCTCTGCCGCACCTGCCCGACGATCTCCCGCAGCGCCGTCTGCATGTCCGCCAGCGTCTGCATGAAGGCGGCCACTTCGTCGCGTCCGTGCACCGCAATGTCCGCAGTCAGGTCGCCGCGCGCGATTCGCTTGGCCACCTCGGAGGCCTTGCCCAGCGGCGTGAGGATCGAGCGCACCAGCGCAAACATGATGCCGCTGACCAGCGCCACGATGGCCACGACCACCGCCAGACGGATCTTAGACTGCACGCTGGCCGACGCATGGTCCGCTTCGCGCTCGGCGGTGACGGCCGCCTGGGTGTCGTCCACCCACTTGTTGAACACCGTTCTGGCGGTGTCCAGATCCGCCTGGGCCTGGCCGGCATAGGCAAAGGCGGCGGACGGGTCCATCTTGGCATCCACCACCTGCTGCAGGATGTCGGCCAGCGGCTTCACATGCGCCTCGAAACCCGCCAGGGCCGGCGCCAGCGCCTGTTCCCGCTCCGGGGTCGTCATGACCGCCTTGAGCTGGTTGCGCATGTCCGCCACCGTCTTTTTCCATTGGGCATGGTGGTCACCGGCTTCATTGGTGTTGTTGCCGTTGAGCATCACCGATTGCTCCAGCCGCTGGATGCGCTCCAGGGAGGCCAGGATGCGGGCCGTGTCCTCGGAGGTCTGGCTCTGCCGGTCCAGCAGGTCCGAAGACCGGGTCTGCAGATGATCCAGACTGATCGCCGACCAGACGCCCAGGCCGATGATCAGCAGGCACAGCAACACGGTGCTTCCCAGCAAGCGCTGCCGGATGGAAAGGTCGCGGAGGAATCTCATGGACACCAAGCCTCTCTGCTGTTTTGGGTCCTCCGGGGCCATCACGGATGTGGCGGCCAGGAGGACCTTTATTTGATTCTGCGGCAGTACAAGCGCTTGGAATGAAGTGTCCCCACGCAGATTGTGAAATGCTGCCTGGTCAGGAATGCTGGATCCACGTCCGCCAGACCGGGCCGTTCCTCCCCGGCGGAGACTAGAACGCGCTCTTGACCACCCCGCCATCCACCCGCAGGGCGGCACCGGTCGTGGCCGAGGACAGCGGACTGGCGACATAAGCCACTAGCGACGCCACCTCCTGCGGCGTTGCAAATCGACGGATCAGCGAGGTCGGGCGCACCTTGTCGAAGAACTCGGACTCGACGGCTTCGAAGGAAGCGCCGCTGCTTCGGGCCATCTCCTGGACGAAGTCGCCCACGCCGCGGGACCGGGTCGGGCCGGGCAACACGCTGTTGACCGTGATGCCGGTGCCCGCCACGGATTCCGCCAGGCCCCTGGACACCGCCAATTGGGCCGTCTTGGTGACGCCGTAATGGATCATCTCGGCAGGAATCTGCACGCCGCTTTCGCTGGAGATGAAGATGATGCGGCCCCAGTTGGCCGCCTTCATGCCGGGCAGCACCAGGCGAGACAGCCGGACGCCGCTGAGCACATTGACGTCGAAGAAGCGCATCCAGTCTTCGTCCGGAATGTCCTCGAAGGCCTTGGGCTCGAAGATGCCCAGGTTGTTGACCAGGATGTCGATGCCCGGAAAGCGCTCGACCACCGCCTTCGCGGCGTCGGCCTGGCTGAGGTCACCGGCGAAGCCTTCCACGACAGCGCCGGTTTCAGAACGCATGCGGGCGACGACGTCGTCCACCGAGGACTGGCTGCGCCCATTGACGATGACGCGCGCGCCCTCCTGCGCCAGTGTGTGTGCGATGGCATGACCGATGCCGGCCGTGCTGCCGCTCACCAGAGCGGTCTTGCCTTGAAGTTTGAGATCCATGTTGATGCTCCATCAAAGGGCCCTTGAACAGACCCGGTTGTCCCATTGGCGAAGAGACCTCACCGCCACCCCGGCCTTTGCGGCCAAGGGGGTGGCGAGACCCCTCACCGCTTGTCGAGGAACGCCACAATGCTTTGGGTCGTGGCTTCCGGCTCTTCTTCCATCAGCCAATGACCGGCTCGAGGAATCACCAGTTCAGTGACCTGGGTGGCCGCATTGCGCATGGCGACCGCTTCCAGTCCGGCAAAAGACTTCTCGCCGCCGATGGCCAGTACCGGCATGGTGAGCTTGGTCTTCATCGCCAGCTGGTTGTCCTTGGCGTCCGTACGGAACGCCTGGAACTGGGAGAGTGCGCCTTTCATGGCGCCCGGCAGGGCATACAACCGGGCGTAATGATTGCGGGTGTCCTCATCAATCTTGGCGGGCTGGCCGCCGAAGTCGTTGTAGAAACGATCCAGGAAGATGCGCTCGCGCCCCTTGAGCAGGCGGAAGACGTCTTCGCCGTAGAAATCGAAGTGCCAGAGCTTGGGATTGCGCACCACTTCGTCCCAGGGAGGAATGCCCGGAGGCGGTGCGTCCATCACGACCAGCCGGGTGGTCTTGGCGGGATAACTGGCTGCGTACGCGTAGGACACCATCACGCCGATGTCGTGGCCCACGATGTCGGCCTGATCGATGCCCAGTTGGTCCAGCACGCCGCGGATGTCCTTGGCCTGGTTCATCTTCTCGTAGCCGGCCTCCGGCTTGCCGGACAGGCCCATGCCGCGCAGGTCCGGAATCACCACCCGGTGGGTCTTCACCAGCTCGGTGGCCAGCGGGGTCCACATGTCGCCGGTGTCGCCAAAGCCGTGGATCAGCACCACAGCCGGTCCGGAGCCGCCCACCCGCACATGCAGCGTGGTGCCGTTGGTGGCGATGTCGCGGGTCTGGAAGGTGGCGGGCAGCGGCTTGACCTGCGCCTGGGCTGGCAGGGCGGTGGTCAAGGCGGTGGCGGCCAGCAGGACGGTCGCCAGCAGGGGTCGAAGATGCAGTGTCATGAGCTTCTCCTTGGGGAGGGGGAATGAGTGAAGGGGACGTCGGTCCCCTTGAAGAAGCGGGAACCGATGGCAGTCAGTGTGTGGGGCGGGTGATCCGAGGAGAAGCCGCCGAAAGCAGGAACTGCTGTTCTGCGGAACCGGACAATCCCGGTGGGATCGATGGACCGCATGGCCCGTCGACCGCCTGGCGACGCGGGTATTCCTGTCCTTCTCCGGGCGCGACTCCCCCACTACGATGCGGCGACCTCCTGAAGGCCTTGCGGCCCCCTGTTGCATGCTGAAACTCGAGGGCATCGCCACCTTTGTTGCCATCGCCGAATCGGGGTCGCTCAGCGCCGCCGCACGGCGACTGTCGCTGTCGAAGTCGGTGGTCAGTGAACGACTGGTGGAACTGGAACGTGGCCTGGGCGCCGCCCTCTTCCAGCGCACCACGCGCAAGCTCACCCTGACCGAGGATGGGGCCGCTTTCTTTGACCGCGCCGCCCGCATCCTCGGTGAGGTGAATGACGCCACCCAGGAAGCGGCAGAGCGACGGGGAACCTTGGCCGGACCGATGCGGCTGTCAGCGCCGGTCACCTTTGGGCGGATGCATCTGGGGCCTGCGCTATATCCGTTTCTGGCCCGGCATCCGGGCATCTCGCTGACGCTGGAGCTGGACGACCGGCGAGTTGATGCGGCTGCCGATGGATTCGACGCCGTGATCCGCCATGGCGTGGTGGACGACTCGCGCCTGGTGGCCTGGCCGCTGGCGCGCAGCCAGCGTGTGCTGGTGGCGTCGCCAGCCTATCTGGCGCAGCACGGCCGGCCCGCCTCCATGGAGGCGCTGGCGGAGCATCGGGCCCTCTACTACTTCAACCGCGGCATTGCCGACTGGACGTTTCTCGGGGATTCGGGCCAGGAGCGCATCCGTCCCCCGGCAGCGCTGCGGGTCAACAACGGCGACGTGATGCGGGACGCGGCGCTCGCCGGGCTGGGCATTGCGCTGCTACCGGGGTTCATCGTCGGGCCGGACATTGCGCAGGGTCGCCTGGAGGTGGTGGACGTCGGGCGACATGCGGCTGAGGAAATGATCTACCTGGCGCATTCGGAGAGCCGACGTGCATCGGCCAAGCTGCGCGCGCTGGTGGCCTTCCTCAGGGAGGCGTTTGGGGATCCGCCGTATTGGGATGCGCACTTGGCTCACACGCCTGGCAACAACAGCGCGATGTGAGCCGGGGACTCGCTGACGGTCAGGCCCGTCTCAAATCGCCATCAAGCACAGATGTCGGGCAGCGCGGCATACGGATGCACGGCAATCCGCATGGGCGGCTCAGCCAATAGATCGATGATTTCATCCCTGAGTTCATCCGCCAACGGGCTGTTCTCGTAGTCTGACTTGGCCTGCTCGGATTTGAAGACCTCCATATTCCAAAGCACATCCGGATCTTCGTCTTCTCGCGCAATGATGAAACGGTCCGAGCTGCCTGTGCGCCCCATTCCCAAGGTCGCCAACTCGAATAGCCGATCACCCATCCCTGGCTTGGCACGCATTCTGATGATGTAAGCGGGCTGCTGTCGCAATGTCATGACTTTGAATCCTGTGTGAGGGTTGAGCTTGCGCCGCGACTCCAGTCGCCGGCTCAAGGCTGAAAAAAGAACTTCAGCACGCTGTGCGGCGCGTCTTCTCCCAAGAGCGCCTGCATGCCCTCAATGCCGTCTTGCGCCGCTGTTGCGCTTCTCTCGAACATCCGCGCCTCGAAGGACGCCACGGCCTCATTCATTCGGTCCGGCTGGTCGGCGATGGCGTGTCCAAGCTCGGCAGCGTCCAACATCGCCAGATTGGCGCCGTCACCTGCTGGAGGCCGCAAATGGGCCGCGTCGCCAATGAGCGTGATGCCCGGCGTGGGGGCCCAGGTGTGGTCAAGCGGGAGGCTGTAAATGGGCCGGATCACCGGGGGACCATCGGCCCCGGCCATGAAGTGGGTGAGTTCGGGCGCCCATCCGGCGAACTCGGCCAGCATCCGTGACACCACAGTCTCCGGGTTTTCCTTCTGCAGGCCCTCCAGCCAGGCGGCATCGCGCTGCATGGCGATATAGGCGTGAACGATGTCGTTGGGCTCCCGGTGCGTGAAGATGCCCTGCCCCGGCGCCAGCGCAAACATGGCCCCACGCCCGGCGGCACGCGCACTTGCGCCGTGGTTCAGATCGGCGTTGGAGAGCCAGGTCTCGACATAGGTCAAACCGGCGTATTGGGGGACTGAACTCGACACAATGGGGCGGACCTTTGACCAGGCGCCATCGGCCCCCACCACCCAGTCCGCATGCACCACCGAGCCGTTGACGAAGTGAAGCGCGTGGCGACCGCCCCCCAGGGACGTGACGGTTGCCAGCTTGGCGCCCCATTGAACGGTGTCCGGGTGCAGTGAATTCAGAAGCAGATCTCGCAAGTCCCCTCGCCGCACCTCGGGCCGCCCCCCCTGCCCATCGTCAGGCCGGTCGAGCAGCACGGTGCCGTGTTGATCCAGGACACGGATGGCCTGGCCGCCCTCATGAATGAGGCCCTTGAACCCATCATGCAGACCGGCCATTCGCAGGGCCGTCTGACCGGTGTCTTCATGCATGTCCAGCATGCCGCCCTGCGATCGGGCCGTGCGGGAGGCATCCGCCTCATAGACCTTGACGCGGATCCCTCGCTCCTGCAACACCCTCGCCAACAGCAGGCCCGCCAGGCCGCCCCCCACCACTGCAATGTCTCGCGTCATCAACACTCCGAAGTCCGTTCACGCCCCAGCATCCTGGAACACCATTCCATGATCATGGAACGTTGCTCCAGTTGTGTCAAGATAGCGGTATGAAGAAGATCGTCCCCAGCCGCTCCAAGCGTGAAGATTCACTGTCCCGAGACAAGATCGTGGAGGCGTCCATTGCGCTGCTGGACCAGCATGGCGATGCGGGATTGACCTTCCGCGCCCTCGCCGCCGAGTTGCAGACCGGCCCAGGCGCCCTCTACTGGCATATGGAAGGCAAGGCCGATCTGGTGATTGCTGCCTGCGACGCGCTGATGACACAGATCCTGGCCAGCGCCTTGGCCACGCCGCAGGACACCCCGGAAGCGGAATTGCATGCCATTGCCGCCGGCATTTATGACGCCATTGACCAGCGCCCCTGGCTGGCCTCCGCGCTGACGCAGTCCACGGGCGGCATGCCGGTGATCCGATTGTTTGAGGCGATTGGTCAGCGCGTCAGCGCGCTGGGCCTGCCCGATGGGCGGCAATGGCAGGCGGCGTCCACCTTGCTGCACTACATCCTCGGCGTCAGTGCTCAGAACGCCGCAATCAGCGTGTTCGCCAAACAATTGAAACTGGATCGGCAGACGTCTCTGGAGGAAGCCGCCTCGGTGTGGGCTGCGCTGGATCCCCGGGACTTCCCATTCAGTGCGGCCATCGCCGGGCGTCTTGCCACCCACGACGATCGGCAGGATTTTGTGGATGGCGTTGATCTGATCCTTGCGGGTCTGAGGGCGACCGGCGGGACTGCACGGTGAATCGTCTCCACGCAGCGTTCATGCAGTCGCCATCTCGGCATCCCACGGCGCCACATCACCTCCGAAACGATCGGCCAGGAACTCGATCAGGAGCCTCAGCGCGACCGGCGGGTGTTGCCGGGAAAGATACACGGCGTGGATACCGAAACTCTCCGGCTCATGGTCATGCAGCACCCGAACCAGCGCCCCGCTGCGAAGTGCCTCACGGACAAAGTAGGTGGGCAGCAAGGCAATGCCGGCCCCCGCGATGGCGGCCTCGCGCAGCAGCGCTGTTTCATTGCAGGACAGCGGGCCCGTGACGGCCACCGTGCTGGTGCGCCCGTCCTTGCTGAGTCGGTACTCGGCGCGCGAGCCGAAGGCGTGGGTGATGCAGTCATGGGACCTCAGGTCATCCGGCACCTGAGGGTCGCCGCGCCGCTCCAGGTAACGCGGCGATGCACACAGCACCGACCGGCAGGTCGCAAGCCTGCGCGCGACGAGCCCATCATCCAAACGGTTGGTGATTCGGATCGCCACATCGATCCGGTCTGCCACCAGATCGACGGCACGGTCCATCGCGACGAGCTCAATCTGGATGCGTGGATGGCGGCGCTGGAATTCCACAACGGCTGGCGTCAAGTGATCCGTCGCGAATGACGGACTGGTGGTGACCCTGAGCTTGCCCGTCGGCTCGGCACTGCGGGAGCCGGACAGGGCTTTGACGTCCGTGGCGAGCTCCTGCATTTGGCGCAGGAGGGGAAGCAGCTCCTGCCCGGCTTCGCTCAGGCTGACACGCCTTGTCGTGCGGTGCAGCAGCCGAGTGCCAAGCCATCGCTCCAGCGTTTCCAGGTGGCGACTCACCATGGCGCGCGACAGGTTCAGCGTCTCGGCCGCACGCGTGAGGCTGCCTTGGTCGGCCACTTCGATGAAGCTGCGAATGGCGCCAAGATGGTCCATGGCTACTGACCCAGTTCAGTTGACAATGTTTCCACTCTACCGGTGTTTATCTCGGAAACGTATCTAAATAGAGTGACTCCGTTCGTCAACACACTGACCTGGAGCCCTCCCATGAAGACCCTCAAGACCCTCTCCCTGGCGCTGCTACCGGCCCTGTTCTCGCTGGGGATCGTTGCTACGGAAGCGGCTGCCCAAACCGCTGCGCCGTTGACCGTGCAGGTCTACAACGCGGACGCCAACAGCTTCAATGTCAACGCAGTGCTGGTGGCGGGCAAGACGGATGCGGTACTGCTGGACACAGGCTTCACCCGGGCCGACGCGCTGCGCATTGCCGCGATGGTGTTGGACAGCAAGAAGACGCTCAAGACGATCTACATCAGCCAGGCGGACCCGGACTATTACTTCGGCATCGACGTCCTCAAGCAGTACTTCCCTGACGCGAAGGTCGTGACGACCGCGCCGACGCTGAAGAAGATTCAGGCGACCCTGGCGACGAAGCTGCAGGTATGGGGCCCGCGCATGGGTAGCAACGCGCCGGTGCGTGTTCCGCTGCCGGACGTGCTGGCGGGCAACACGCTCACGCTGGAAGATCAGGTGCTGGAAATTCGCGGCCTGGAGGACAGCCTGCCCCACCGCAGCTATGTGTGGATTCCCTCGATCAAGACGATCGCCGGGGGTGTGAATGTCTACGCGGGACTGCATTTGTGGACGGCCGACGCGCAGACGGCGCAGGAGCGTGCGGACTGGGCCCAAAAGCTGGGGCAGATGGCTGCGCTGAAGCCGGTGACGGTGATCCCGGGCCACAGCCAACCGGGGCAGCCGCAAGACGCGACGCAGCTGGCCTGGAGTCAGGCATACCTGGCGCGCTATGAGCAGGAACTGCCGAAAGCGGCCAACAGCGCCGCACTGATCGAGGCGATGAGGAAGGCCTACCCGGCCGCGGGTCTGGGGGTTGCGTTGGAGATCGGCGCCAAGGTGAACAAGGGCGAGATGAAGTGGTGAGGGGGCGGCGGACTGAGATCCGCAGCCCATGGCCAATCCAACACTGGCGACGTTCCGCAATCGTACTGAATTGCCGATACGAGTGGTGTCGTCCACAGTGGTGCTCGACATGTCATGACCACGCGGTGTGGTCTGCATGACTGGCATGCCTTGGTGGCGCCGCAGCAGATCCCCTTGTCGAGGAGTGCCGTGGACTGGGGTTGTTATCACACACTCTGGGCAATGCCGAATGTAATTCCTTACAGGGCCGCGCGCCGATTGTGGCCCGTAAGCTTATCCAGACAACAACTCCCGCTCTTCAGGGAAGTCATCGATGAAAAGCAAACTTCGATTGCTTGGTCTGTTCGCCATCTTCGCCGCCTTTTCCGCATCTTATTCACGCGCATCCTCTGATGATTTCGATCCAGAAGCCTGCCACGAACGATGCATGGAGCGCGTGAAAGACAAGGAGAAATGCGAGTTCATCTGCAATCCAAAAAACCAACCTAAGCGATAGTTAATGGTTTGAGGCTTTGCGCAACGTCTCAGCAGTAGATGATCATCGCCCTCCGGTCGGGACGCTTGTTCAATCGCGTTGACGCCGGAATCTGCAAACGCTGATTGAGCCCCGAAGTGAATGGGTGCGCACGAGCGCATTCATTCACGCACCGCAGGGCGCTTCGCCGTGTTTCGCCATCAGATCTCTCGTGACTGAGCACAGATACCCCATCCTTATCTCTGCGGCCCTTCTCGCCGCGACCGCGCACGCCGAGGCCCCCAACAGTCCCGAGAAGGCCCCCACTCCTACCCCACAGTCGCTGGAGAAGATCCAGGTTGACGGCGCATCGACCAACGACGTTCAGAGCCGACGCGAGTTCGTCGCGGGCAAGATCGTCATCTCCCGCAAAAGCATTGAGGACAGCGGCCAGACGACCGCCTATGAGGTACTCAAGCGCGAACCCTCGGTGACCATCGCTGGCGACGGTCGGCTGGGGCTTCTCGGCCTGCCGGGTTACACGCGCATCCTCGTGGACGGACAGCCGCCCGCGCCAGGACGCAACCCGATGGAGTTGGATGTCGTCCTGATCGACAAGATCGAGATCATCAAGGGATCGATGGCCGAGTTCGGCCCGTTCGGTGTCGCTGGGACGATCAACATCGTCACGCGGCGGGCGGAGCGAAAGCAGTCGACCTCACTCCGACTGAATGGCGGCTTGAGTCCCGCCAGCGGCGATGCAGGCTTCGCCTGGTCCAACACCATTCGCCCGACGGACGACTCCTGGAGCCTCTCCAATCGTGTGTCCATGCGGCGCAAAGAGCAGGACATTTCTCAACGCCTGTCGATCGAGACGAATGCCGGCCAAGGCGCGTTGACACCCTCACGTCTGACCACGTCGAATCAGACCGAAAGCCTGACCCAGTTCTCGGCAAGCTCGTCCTACTCAAACAAGATCTCGGCAACCAGCGACTTTGCATCGAACCCCTTCGCCCTGCTCTGGCAGACCGATACGCGCTTCAGTGACCGCCACGACTGGCTGCGTCAATCGACGATGGGATCGTCCACAGGACACGCCAATGGCAAGCTGGTGTCACTCTCGCTGCCCGTCGATTGGAGGCACACCGCGGCGGATGGATCCCGGGCTCAGCTAAGCTACGAGTACTCTTGGATGAAGCTGGACCGCAGCTCCGACAGACGAGATCTCGAGCTCGGCGGCATCGCGGGCAACGAGGCGCTGGCTGAGCAATCTCTCTCGCAGCGCAACCAGATGAATGTCCTGCGCTTCGAGTTCTCGCGCGATTTTCTGGAATCGCATGCGGTGAAGGTCGGAGGCTCGCTCGGTTGGCAGTCGCAGCGCGCGCAAGTGCTGGCCTCGCTGAACGGCGCACCGGATCCCGCCTACATGAGCTTCGGCAATGCCTCGTCATCGACTGCTCGCCGAGACGATGCGTTTGTCCAGGATGAATGGACGATGTCCAAACGCTGGTCCGCGACGCTCGGCCTCAGCGCAGCAAGGCGCACCACCAGCATTCGCGAAGGGACCTTTCAATCCCGGAATGCCTACGAGGTCTACTCCCCGTCCGTGCACCTGGCCCACAAGCTGACGGAGGACGGCAAGGAGAAGCTCCGTCTGTCGCTCGCCCAGTCCTACAACGGACCGGACAGCGATCTCTTCAACCTGCGCCCCGTCATCAATCCGCTCGCGCCATGCATCGCAGGCACGGTGTGCGGGCCCAACACGATCGACACGGCAGACTCGGCGGGCAATCCGGATCTCCGGCCTGAACGGTCGGTGGGACTGTCGCTGTCCTACGAGACATACTTCGGCGCCGCTTCGATGATCGGGGTCGATTATTTCGAGCGGCGTCTGACCGACGTGATCGGCCAATCGGTGGATATGGAGGATGTTCCTTGGGCGCAGTCGCCGCGCTACGTGATCCGCCCGGAGAATCTTGGCAAAGCGCGCTTGCGTGGCATCAGCCTGGATGCGCGTGTGGCGCTCGCGGAGGTCGATGCCTCACTGCCCAAGATCGAGCTGCGCAGTGGCATCACCTTCTCGCGCTCGAAGCTGGACACGGTGCCGGGGCCTGACAACCGGATGGCCGATCAAGCCCCCTGGTCGGCCAAGCTGGGTGTGCGCTACAGCCTCAAGTCAATGCCGCTGGAGCTCTCCGCCGACGCCAACTGGCGTCCCGGCGTGTGGAGCCGCAATGCGGTGGAACGTCGATGGTGGCAGGACCGGCGAGAAGACATCTCGGCCCAAGCCACCTGGACCCTGAACAAGACGTCCAAGCTGCGCTTGGGGGCGAACAACTTGCTGTCGCGCGATACGCGAAGGATCGAGGTTCTGGGGGACTCCGCCGTGCCCGATGCGCGCGTCACCACTTGGACCCGGGGGGTGCCAAGTGTGACAGTGGCGTTGGAGATGAAGTTGTAGCGGCATCGTGGTGAGGGGTCGCCGCAGCGCTCGGCCATTGGGTTCAAGTCCTCCCAATCTAACCCCCCTGTTGACATGCATTGAAGTCGAGAGCGGGATCTCGCCCAACCTGTAGTGACTTCCGTTGCGGCGAGAAGCTCGCCTTTGAGGGCAAGTAGCTCAACAGCGTGGTGAGCATCAACGAAGGCACCGACAGCATCGACCGGGTGATTCACGCCGTGTTCTGAGGAACATCAAGGCGCTCTCGACTCACTCCAAACGACGGGCGATCATTCAAGCTGATAGTTTTCGTATCAACGATCGTTCAACTTTGGAAGGGCGCTGGAACCTCGTAATACTTCTCCCCCCCACCGCTTCCCCTTCCTCCCTGCGCCGGCTTGCCCACAGAATGGCCATTCATACTGCTTTGGGTTCGCATCTCACGCCACCATCCAAAGGTCCTGTTGCACAGTTGACCATCGCATTGCGGCGTGCAATGCCGGTAGGAAGAGTCCCGCCGGAAGCTCCATGGAGCTATTGCTCGCGTGCGCTCTGCAAATGCTGCTCAATCTGTTGATTGCGCCGCTGCGACCAGGCGTCTCGTACGAAAGTGTAGTCGTCGAAGGCATCGCGGCGCATCTGGTCTGTCGGAAGCAATTGCGCACGAACATCCACCATCTGCATGATCTGCAGCTTGTCAGCGACGCTTGAGTTGTCTATCCGGCTGATGAGCGAGAGTTGCTGGTCGCCGAAGCCGCCCAAAGCGTCCCGCACGGTGCGCGGACCCATGATCGGAATCACCAGATAGCGAGAGTCCCGCCAACCCCATGTCGCCAGAGTCTGGCCGAGATCTTCCCCGTCGGGCTTGGGCATGCCAATGTGTGTTGCCGGATCGAAGACGCCGCCGATGCCTGCGGTGGAGTTGACAAAGAATCGCCCGAGCGAGCGTCCTGCGTCGGCCGGGCGCCCCTGGAGCGCTTGATTGACGGCGGTAGCAGGCAGGCGAAGATTGCTGAAAAAGCGCGATACGCCCGATTGCAAGGGGTTCGGCGTGATCTTCTCGTATCCCACAGCCACCGGACGAAAGATGAATCGGTCCACTACGGAGTTGAAGCTGTGAACCTTGCGATTGAAACCTTCCCATGGATCTTGGACAGTGGGTGTGGCAGACAGCGCGTCGGACTCCATTTCGGCATGCAATGTTGCCTCAGTTGTGTTGGCACCTGTCTGTTCCATCTGGGTGGACGCGATGACCGGGGAGACGATGCCCAGCACCATCGCGGCCAGCGCAATGAATTGAATAGTCTTCACTTCGAATGATCCCGGACCATAAGCAAGGTGTGCCTATGGCGATAGAGTTGATGATCCCTTCAGAAGCGGTATGCGTAGCCGACAGCCAGCATAGCCCCTGTGGTCTTGCCCACTAACGGGCTTTCCTTGATGTTTCCGCCAAAGCGCGTAGCACCGACGTCCACGAACATCGATTGATGGCGCGAGGGCGAGTAGTCCATGCGCAAGCCAAATTGCACGTTGGTGGCGGCCCGACCTTCATAAGAAGGTCGCCCGGCAAAGGCCTCGTATTGCGACACTCCGTAGTAGTAATTGACATACTCGCCGTCCACCCACTCAGCAGCCAACTTCGGGGTAAAGCCGAAGTCGCCCACTGCCAAGCGGCGCTCCATCTGTACCTTGACCCGCGTGCCCTTGCTGTGGCCGGAAACATCGGTCAGCACTTCACCGCTCAAGTTTGCGAAGTTGGTTCTCCATGTCGCCGCACCGCCGGCCCAGAGGCTGGACTTGCGCTCATTCATCCCGGTGAGGGCTGGGGAGTCCTTGGCTTCGTAGCCATCACCAACCCAGCGGGCCCTTAGGCGCAGCGTGAGGGCTTCCGTCGAGTAGGCCTTGATGTCAACTGTGGGCACCGTGGCGCTGATCCACTTGCTCTCATAAGAGACAAGTGGGAGCGCACGCACTTCTCGGTCAAAGTCGCGGTAGGGCTTGTCGAGCACAACCGCACCGATGCCCAAGGTCCATTGGCCGTCGGGGCCCTTGGTCTGCCTCTCCTGGGCGAAGGCTGCTGAGACACATGCGGTAGCTGGCACGACGACGGCGATCAGGGTCATTCTGGACAATGCCAGTGGTTTTCGGAGTTTTCTCTGGTGAGGCATACGGGCCTTTCTGGGAAGCATTTAGGGAAGGTCTCGTTGCCAGCGAGTGGTGCTGCGCGGGCAGATCAGGGCCGGCCGCATGCTCGAACTGGACTTGCCATCGAGAATGAAAGGTTCCGGTCTCCTGGCACGTCGAGACGACGCGCCTGTGAGAGCGAATACTGCCCCCCTCGGTTTAAGCATTCTTTAGCGTTATTAGGATCTCTTTAAGAAGCGCGTCGGCCAACGAAAAAACATCATCGACGCTCGTCTCACCGTCACCGAATTCCGGTTTGATGCTCAATGTCAGTCTTGCTCGCGAGCCCCTGGCCGCGAGCGGGGCGGGCCGGATCAGTTGTGGCGCTGGGAGCAGACGATGCTCGGGAAGATGACGCGAACCATCAGGCCTCGGTCCGCCAACCCCGTGCTGGTGTGGATGGTGGCACTGTGGGACTCGGCGATACCTGCGACTAGCGACAAGCCGATGCCGCTGCCGCGCACCGGCGTGCCCGCAACCCGATGGAAGCGCTCGAAGATGTTCTTGCGCTGCTCCGCAGGAACTCCCGGGCCGTCGTCCGCCACTTCCAGAAAGACTTTGGACAGCGCCCCCTCGCTCCCCTCAGGCGCCAGATGGCCGCAGCGCACGAGCACGTTACCTCCATCGCTGGTGTAGCGCATGGCGTTGTGCATGAGGTTGCGCAACAAGATGCCGATCTCATCGACATCACAGGAGATGCGGCATTCCCGCACATCAAGGAAGAGCGAGCGCCGGTTCAGGCTGGCGTAAACCTCGAACTCCTTGGCCACGTGCTGCACCAGCGTGTTCAGATCGGCCCCCACGTGCCTGGGAGCCTTGGCCTTCGCATTGACGCTGGCCAGATCAAGTAGCTGCTCAGATAGCCGGGCGCTGCGCTCGGCCACAACCAGCAGTTTCCTGAGAGCGGCATCCTTTTCTTGCAGGCCGCTCGCGCGCAATGCAATCTCGGCCTGGGCCTGCAAGGCCGACAGCGGCGTGCGAAGCTCATGCGCCGCATCCCCGATGAAACGCCGCTCGCCTTCGATGGCCTCGTCGAGTTGCTGCAGCACATGGTTGAAGGAATCCACCAGAGGATGAAGTTCGCGCGGAAGGCCGTCCAATGGGAGCGCGGTAAAGTCGAAACGACGCCGATGCCGCATTGCCGTGCCGAGTGCACGTACGGGCTTGAGTGCGGCTTGACTGACGAACCACATCACAATCCCCGCGATGACGAGCAGCACCGTCGCCAGAACCAGTGCATGGGCGGCTTCGTGGCGCATGTCCGCATCGACCACGCTCTGAAGGTTTCCGACTTGGACAGTCACCCGGCCGGTTCTGTCGGACGCGGAATAGACGCGCCACTTCTTGCTGCCGACCTCGGTCGTGGCGACACCATCGGAGAAGTTGGGTTGAAGTGGCGAATTAGGTGAGCCTGGCGTGCTGGCGACCATGCGCTTCTGATCGATCCATATCTGGAATACCAACTGCTCGCGCTCGGCGCCCGCCATTTCCTTCAGTTGAAGGCCTGGTCGGCGCCCCCCTTTGAAGTCGCTGTCAGCTGGTATTGTCACGAGCAGTTGGGTGGCAATCGCGCTGAGCTTTTCATCCCAGGTGCTAGTACGGTTGAGGGAGAGCTGCGAGAGGACGACCCCGAGCACGATCGTCCAGCACAAGGCGATGACCCCAACAATCACCAGAATGAGTTGGGCATTGAAGGAGCGCGACTTCATGCGGCTGGCTGTCCGATGACATAGCCCAGTCCATGTACGGTCCGGATCAGATCGTCGCCGAGCTTGCGGCGAAGCTGGTGGACAAACACCGCGATGGTGTTGCTCTCAACGCTGCTCGCTGTGCCGTAGACGAGATCGTGCAGGTGATCGCGGCTGACGACACGGCCCGGACGCTCGACAAGTGCGAGCAATGTCCGGTATTCGTGGGCACTGAGCGTCACCTCGACACCGGCCCGGGTGACAACACGCCTACTGCGATCAATACGAACGTCACCATAGGTGAAGATCGGGACAACACGACCTTGGCTGCGGCGAATCACCGAACGGACCCGCGCCCAGAGCTCATCAAACTGGAAGGGCTTTACCAGGTAGTCATCCGCACCAGCATCGAGCCCAGCGATGCGTTCGCTCAATTGGCCACGAGCGGTAAGCAGCAACACTGGCGTCGCATCGTAGCTAGCGCGCATCGCACGCAAGACGGTCAATCCCGACTCGCCGGGAAGACCGATATCAAGCAGAACCGCGGCGTAGAGATGATCCAGCAGCGCCAAACGCGCCGAACTGGCGTCACCCACATGGTCGATGTGCCATCCACTCTGGCGGGCACCGTCGCAGATCGACTCGCCCAGCATCTGGTCGTCTTCAACAAGGAGCAAGTTCATACCGAGTCAATCCGTCACTGCGTGCATCATTTTTTAAGAAATCATGAAGCTTCTGCATTAATAACTTTTTAAGGGAAAAGCTTGAACCGGCTACACCGACGCACTTGAATTCCTTGGCATCCATAATTGTCTCGAAATTTGGGACTATTCATCGCAAAACAGACTATTTATCTCGCTTGCAGCGACCAATAGAGTTCCCGCTTCTGTCGTCTGACTGCAGGGGCCGAACCATGAAAGTCACCAGCACCGCCGTTCACAACCGATGCGCTGCACTTGCGCAACCGCCCGTCAGCGTAGCGACGGGAACCGTTGCCGACTACTCGACCTCCGGCCCGCACTCCGCGGAACTCCATCTGAGGCCCGATGGCACCTATCTGACTGGCCAGAACCCAGTCTCCCGTGAGGTCGCGATCGCACCTGGAATTGCTCAGGTCGTTGACAAACATCTGTCCAGAAAATGCCCGCTCGGGTACGCCATGGAAAGCGCCATTGCTCACATTGAAGACCATCTTGAGCATCAATCGAAGCACATCAATCGGAATCACATCCTGAGTAGATCTGCGGCCGTTTGGGAGGTCGCAGCAGCCGCCGGAGCAGCCAATCAAAGAACGCTCAGGCGCGAAGACGTTGAGCATGTGTTCTTGCGGCAGGTCGCTGTCGCATCCGGTCGTCCCGCAAGCTCAGAGGGCCTACCCATTTCGCACGAGTTTGTAGCGAGCTTACTGATACTGCGGGAGATGATGCATCACCTGCAGATCGATGAGATTTGCTTGGAGCATTGACTCCCAGCTCTCAGACGCCAAGGCTGGGGCATGTTCGCGTTGCAGAGCGGGTGTGTCGCCAGGTCCTCGAACAGGTTCAAGGGGCTCTGGCATTGATGCCAATCCTCGGATCCTCGTGGCTTCCCAACTAAGAATTGAGAAAAGCGTGCCTCAGAATTTTCGCAACTTCCGGATACCCGCGTTCGCACTCTTCGCTGTCTCGATGTCCAACGTATCGGCGCAGTCGAATCTCACGCTGTATGGGCGATTGAATGTAGCGCTCGAATCCATCAGCGTAGGTGGCAGACCTTCCTCTCGATCCATCCAGCGTGAGAGCAACAACCGATCTGTGCTCGGATTCCGTGGCGACGAGAGCCTGGGAAGAGGCTATCGCGCGATCTTTCAAATCGAGGGTGCACTGTCGATCGACACCGGTGCCGCCACATCATTCACTAATCGTGATACCCGGGTTGGACTCGTGGCGCCCTGGGGAACATTGTTCATGGGCCACTGGGTGCTGCCCTACCTGTTTGCCACGAGCAATTACGACCCCTACTACCCAACGACCGCTGGCTACATGTCTTTGATGGGCAATGGATCGGCGTCGTCCACCAATCACCTCATTGACCGATCCTCCTTCGACAGACGACAACAGAACTCTGTTCACTTCTGGACACCAGTATGGAGAGGCGTCACCGGACGGCTCGCGTACGCATTCAACGATGGGGAGATGGGCCCGCAGCAAAGCCTTCCGACCCTATGGTCGTCGTCGCTTACCTTTGAGGATGGCCCCTGGCATCTCACCCTGGCTCGGGAGGAACACCGTAACTACCAAGGACCTGGGCTAGACGACAGCGGTACGAAATTGGGAGCAGCCTATCGAACCGGAAATTGGCGCGCTTCCTTGACGACCGAACGACTTCGATATGAGACACCGCGCGGCGTGCTGACGCGCGGCTCAACCTACATGTCCGCGGTATGGCAGTTCGGATCCGGTAGCCTACGACTCGCTTACACCCACGCCGGCAAAGGCAAGGGACCATCAGGCTCTAGGGTTGGGTTTATCGCCGCAGGCCCAGCGACGGGTGCGAGCCAGTTGACGTTGGGCTATGACCACGCGCTATCCCAACGCACAGGCTTGTACGTCTATGCCAGCCGTATTCGAAACCAGGCTCGGGCAAGTTACGACTTCGCCATCAATTCCGCGGGGATCCGGGAGGGGGAGAAGCCGCAGGTGGTTGCAATCGGCATCCGACAGAACTTCTAGGCCTGATTGGGTGCCCATATGCCTACCCATTCGGGAGATTCCCTGCACATCGTATCCATCGCATCCACAGATAGTAGATCAATAGTCGTACCAACGGTCCCTGCGCGTCTGTAGCATGGCAGGCGTCCAGTCGCTCGACCTTAGGAAAACGGCGGAAAGCCAAGGTCGGTTCATTGACGAAATGCGACGGATATCTGCGTAGGAACGGCATCGTCATGCTTCCTGCCGCCAGCCTGCCGCCAGCCTGCCGCGGGCCAATCGCCCCGGCGATTCAACTGCCATGGGGAGATTCAAATGTTCACCGATCCAGTTACCGCACCTATTCCTTCGGCAAAGGGGCGTCGTGATTTTCTGGAAGCAGCGACCGCGCTTGGCCTGTCAATCATGGCAGGACCTCTCGCTGCGCAGTCAGCATCGGGACGTTCCGGACCTGACATGATCTTGCGCAATGGACGAATTTCGACAATGGATCCGGCGCGTCCCAATGCAACGGCGATCGCATTGAAAGATGGACTGGTGATGGCGGTTGGATCCGATGCCGAGATCAGCCAGCTCGCGGATAAACAGACGAAGATCATTGACCTGGAAAAACGACGTGTCATTCCGGGCCTGACCGACTCCCACATGCACATCATTCGAGGGGGGCTGAACTACAACATGGAGCTTCGCTGGGACGGTGTTCGATCGCTTGGGCAGGCTCTGGAGATGCTCAAGGAGCAAGCGAAAGTCACCCCGCCCCCTCAATGGGTTCGCGTCGTGGGGGGCTGGACCGAATTTCAGTTTGAGGAAAAGCGGATGCCAACTCTTGCTGAGATCAATGCCGTAGCGCCAGACACGCCGGTCTTTCTGCTGAATCTCTACAACCAAGCCTTCCTGAACCGAGCCGCAGTCCGCGCCGCTGGGTACACACGCGACACGCCGCAACCGGCGGGTGCCATCATCGAGCGCGATAAGAACGGAGACCCGACCGGACTGTTGCTGGCCGAGCCCAATGCATTCGTGCTCTACAACACCCTCAGCCAAGCACCGAAGTTGTCTCCGGAGGACCAGCTGAACTCCACGCTTCACTTCATGCGCGAGGAAAACCGCCTGGGTATTACGTCCGTCGGAGACGCGGGTGGCGGCTTTCAGAATTATCCCGAGGACTACGGAATCATTGAGAAGCTGGCCAAGGATGGACAGCTCACAGTACGTATCGCCTACAACCTGTTCCCACAAAAGGCCAAACAGGAGCTGACTGATTTCCAGCGCTGGATCAAGATGGGGAAGCCCGGCGATGGAACCGACATGTACAAGCTCAACGGTGCCGGAGAAATGCTGGCGTTCTCGGCTGCGGACTTCGAGGACTTCCTCATGCCGCGCCCGGACATGCCCCCCAACATGGAGTCAGATCTCGAAGGCATTGTGCGATTCTTGGCTGGCAATGGGTGGCCGTGGCGCATGCACGCCACCTACGACGAGACGATTTCACGGTCACTCGACGTGTTCGAGAAGGTGAATCGGGACATTCCCATCGACAAGCTGGGCTGGTTCTTCGACCACTGCGAGACCGTGACTCCCGCCAACCTGGAGCGCATCAAGAAGCTGGGCGGCGGCATCGCGATTCAGAACCGCATGTCAATGCAGGGTGAGTACTTCATCCGGCGCTATGGCCATAAAGCAGCCGCCGAAACGCCGCCTGTCAAGCGCATGATCGAGATGGGCATCCCCGTCACACTCGGCACGGACGCAACGCGTGTCAACAGCTACAACCCGTGGCAGTGCCTGTATTGGTTGGTCTCGGGACGGAGTATTGGTGGGACGCCGCTTTATCCTGAAGACAGGCGACTGGATCGTGATACAGCACTTCGGCACATGACAGCGGCTGGCGCCTGGTTCTCCCGCGAGACTGGAAAGAAGGGCGTATTGAGGTCGGGGGCCTTCGCTGATCTGGCTGTTCTGGATCGCGACTACTTCAGCGTGGCTGAGGATCAGATCCAGGACATCACCTCCGTTCTGACCGTTGTTGCCGGAAAGGTCGTACACGGAAGCGGTCACTACGCGCCACTAGCGCCTCCACTCCCGGCGCCTTCTCCTAGCTGGTCGCCAGTCAAGACGTTTGGCGGTTACCAAGCCCGAAAAGTCGCATTGGGTGCATCGCCTCAGTACGCCGCAATGTGCGGTTGCCTTGAGTCGTGTGGCATTCATGGCCACGACCATGCCGCTGTGGCGCGCGCCGAACTTCCAACATCGGATGCGCGCGGCTTTTGGGGCGCGCTCGGCTGTTCATGCTGGGTGTGACCATGCCTGCGTCTTCCTATGGGCGCCGCAGAGGCGCCTTTTTGGCAATGGCCGCGGCCTACGTTGACACCTGCGGTTTCATCGGACTTTTTGGCCTATTCACCGCACATGTGACCGGCAACTTTGTTCTCATTGGTGCCGATTTGGTCAGTCGCCAAGGACCGGTCTTGACCAAACTTCTGGCGCTACCAGTCTTTGTGGTGACCGTTCTGCTGACGGCGCAGGCGGAGGTGCTTCTGCGGCGACGAGGCAAGGCAGCGACAGCTTGGTTGTTGCTTGTGGAGGCGCTTCTCATCATGGTCGCAGCTCTTGCAGCCTGGTTCCTCCCCTCATCCGGGACGCCCGACGACCTTGCTGGCATGCGTTTGGGGTTCATCCTGGTCACAGCGATGGGGGTGCAAAACGCCCTGATGCGCACCAGCTTGGCGGGTCCAGTACAAACCACTGTGATGACGGGCAATGTTACGCAGACCACGATCGACCTCTTGGCCCTGGCGACGGGACGCGCCGATCCTGCCACCCGTACTCGCATTTCAGGTGCATGGCCCGCAATAATGGCCTTTGCAGTGGGCTCGGCGCTTGGTGCTGCAGGCTACGCGTGGATCGGCTTTGAGTGCCTATGGCTGGCCGCCATACTCGTGGTTGCCGCGGCCCTTCTGAGCCTGGGAGACAGCGTGCAGCATTGACGAGATCAGACCACCGGCTCGCTTCGCATGAAGAGGTCCTCAATGATCCGAAGTGATCCGGAGGTGCCGGAAGTGTGCAACCGTTCCCGACTCGATCCACAGGCCTACGCCACCTCTTTGCTGGGCCCCAAGCTTCATGTCCTTGACGATAAAAGAAGGGCGAGGGGAATGATCCAAGTACAGTTCCGCGCGAGGGCCCTTGACCAGCAAGCGCAGATGAATCCACCTGCCGGTTGAGATATCCGCATAGGTCTCGTACTTTTCGGGAGATCGCGTTCGCAGCTGATCGAAGCGAAAGTCGGGGTAGGCGGCATACTGAACGGTGTGATTTCGTCTCACCTGATCGTCTGCTGTGCTGTTGGTCGGCCGCAGGTAGATGTTCTCAAACCGTCCTTCGTCGTCAATCCGATACGCGAGGCCGACGAAGCCCCTCGCATAGTCGGGAGCATCAGGAGCCAAGTCGCTTGCGATCTCGACCTCAATTGAACCATCGCCAAAATCGATGGGTAGCCACGCCATGAAGTTGCGGTCCGACAGGCTCTCCCTGGTCGGATCCTGATATGAGGACGCAGGCATCCGGAGTTCGAATGAAGGTTGACCCAGATACCGATCGGCTCGTAGCGAGACACCCACGAGCTTGAAATCGCTTACCTTGTACTGCGCCGAGGCCGCAGTAGGGAGCAGCGCACCTGCGGCGATACAGACGATCAGCGCAGCCGTCTTCTTCACAAAATCAGTGGCCTCAGTCATTGGTCAGGCCTTTCAGGAGATGGCGTTTATTCGCCACTTTTGACCAGGCGGCATGGCCGGGGTGCGGCGCTTCCTTGAGTCTGACTGATCTTGCACCCGGGGTTTGACTCCGGATCGAGTTGATCGACAAGAAGACCGCCTGGTCTTCGGAAATTTCGCTCAGGTGGACAATGGCATCCACAGGGCACTCAGGCACACACATGGCGCATTCAATGCAGCCGTCTGGATCAATGACAAGCATCTCGCCCGCATCAAAAAAACACTCCATCGGGCAGACCGCGACGCAGTCGGTATACCTGCATCGAATACAGGGTTCGGTGACTACGTAAGTCATCAGTTCTCCAGGGTCGATGTGAGGTCGCATTGAGCGACCACGCTACGCGAGCCCTCTGAGGCCGCGACGGGCGACTGTAATGGGCCTTGAACTGGTGATAAACAGTTGTCTCGTGGAGAGACTATCTCGAATTTCGAGAGGATCCCCACAGGCGACCAGTACGGTTCCGATCTCATGCTCACGGCATCCTGGACCCGGTTCGAAGCGTCAGAGTGTCCTTCAGGGATACATAGTGGTGCCAGCCGACAGGTTTCTTGGTGGGCAGTGGTCTCAGACAATCAGACTGCCGTCACCACCAACAGCCATATGTCCGCCCACATCACTTCGCACTTCACGCTCGAACTCACGCCGCAGGACTTTCCAGCGTTCCAGACATTGGTGTGCGAGATCGTCGCGTCGACGTCGCGCGAACCCGAAACACTGATCTACGAGTACTCAGTGAACAGTGACCACACCGTCGTTCATATTTTGGAGCGCTACCATCCCGACGGCGTTGTGAGTCATATCGAGGAGACGTTTGCGCCCTATGCAGAGCGATTTCTGAGCATGGCCCGGATCACCGGTCTCACCGTATATGGTGAGCCCAGTGCAGAAATTCGCAAACGCCTGGACGGGTTCGGCGCCGTCTATATGAACCCTGTAGCCGGTTTCTCACGCTGAGACGTATTTCGAGAACACTGCCCGCCACGCGCGTCATCGCCAGGTCGTCAGTCAATCGAGTTCGCCTGCGGCACTCCGGGCGAGAAGGTGATCCACGATATACCGCACCCGCAGACTCAGGGTGGCCTTCTGATGCCACAGAACGTGCAGGTCTACTGCCGAACGACAGTGGGACGCCAGCACAGGGACGAGCCTTCCCATCTCCACGTGCTGACGGACCAATGAACTCGGCATCTGACAGATACCGAATCCAGCCACGGCCGCCTCCATCATGGCTTCACCGTCGTTGAATCGATGGGTCGCCGGCGGCGACACCTGTACCATTCGCTCCCCGTCATTGAGCTCCCATTGCGTCGGTGGCCCGTTGAGACAGCCGACGATGCATCGGTGGCGGGCCAGGTCATCGATGGTGGCGGGCACCCCATGTACGGCCAGATAGGCGGGCGAGGCGCACAGCAGGCGCTGCTGTCGGCTGAGTCGACGGGCGACCAGTTGTGGACTGTCTCCCACCGGGCCGAAACGAACCACGACATCCACCTGTTCGGTCAACGGGTTGATGGTGGCGTCATTGAAGCTCATGGTCAGCGTCAAGGCCGGATGAGGGCGAGCGATTTCAAGCAGGATGGGCAGCAGCACACGCCGACCAAATGCAACCGGCATGTCCACGTGCACACGTCCCCGAATGGCGCCGCTTGCGGGCTTGATTTGTGCCTCCGCCTCCGCGATGTCGTCCAGGGCCTGCGCACAGGTTCGAAAGTACTGCTCACCTTCGAATGTGAGCTTGAGCTGGCGTGTGGAACGGTGCAGCAGCTTGACGCCGAGACGTGTTTCCAGGCGGGTGACGCTTTTCCCCACCGCAGATTTTGTGAGCCCCAGCCGTTCGGCTGCCTGGGTAAAGCTTCCGGTGCGAACTGCCGCAACAAAAGCTTCGAGACCTGAGAGTGATTCGACGTCCGTCATGCGAAGGATTGTGTCCCTCAGCGCTACGGTGAGTCAACTTCAAGCAGCTTTATAGAATTTGCGAGACCCAATAGCATGAGCTTTTCATCCATTTTGAAGGTTTGATCATGCCCGTCGTTCGAGTGACATGGTTCGAAGGCAAGCAGCACGAGGCCAAAAAGGCAGTGGCTGCGGACATTACCCAAAGCATCGTCCGTCATACCGGCACGGACCCCAAGTACGTCTACGTGGTCTTTGAAGACGTGGCGCCGTCGGACTGGGCTGGCGAAGGCAAATTGTTTGGAGATGGCACACCCTCAACGAGCGGCAAGCCTGGCTGAGGCGGACTCACGCCCAGCCTCGACACCCCTTCGAAACCGCTTTAGAAAGCTCACCGATGTCGTCCATTGCCGAATTGATAAAGTCCCGTGCTTCAGCCAATAGCTACGACCCCTCCAAGCCGCTCACTCGATACGAGATCGGCGATCTGGTGGAGCTGGCGACACATGCGCCAACTGCTTTCAACCTGCAAAACTGGCGCTTCATCGCTGTGTGCAGTGACGAAGCGAAGGCCAAACTTTTCCCACTGGCCTACAACCAGCAGAAGGTCCTCGACGCGTCCGTGACCTTCATTGTGTGCGGACTCCTCGGAGAGGATGCGCTCATCGCCTCTTCCTTGAAACCGACGCTGGACGCGGGAATCATTGATCAGGCGACCTTCGATGGCTGGGTCGGTGCGGCTCAAGGCATGTATAAGGGCAACCCGTCACTGCAGCGTGACGAGGCGATTCGATCGGCCTCGTTGGCAGCGATGACCTTGATGTTGGCAGCACAAGACAAAGGGCTGGTGAGCTGCCCAATGATCGGCTTCAACCCAACAGCCGTGGCGCAGGCCTTCGGCTTGGGTGATGGCGAGGTGCCGGTCATGTTGATTACGGTTGGGCACACAGGTGGTGCGAACTGGCCTCCCAAGCCACGCAAGCCGGTAGCCGAAGTTCTCGCGGTGGTGTGATTGAGGGCAGCTCGACACTGCCGAGTTGCCGACACAAGAGCCCTCTCTGGCATTCCACGTCATCGTAGACCCTCTGCAGGGCAGCGTAGCTCTGCACCTCCGCTCTGGTGATCAGCAACCGAGCCGCATGAACGTCGACCGTAGCGGCACGCAACCGCCCGATCGACGCATCGAGCGTCTCCCGCCAACCGGCTTGAGGGCTCAACCAAAGGCCGCGATGGCGAAATCCAGAAAGCTCCGCAGCTTTGGTGTCACCCGGCGATCCGGGGCATACACGATGTGCAGCGGCCGCGTGGGTACGCTGTAGTCGGGCAGGATGCACACCAAAGTCCCGCGGTCCAGCGCTTCCTTCACAAGCTCGAGGGGCTGGAGCATGACCCCCAGACCCTGAATTGCCGCGCGCAGCAGAGGCTCTCCATGGTCCACCATAAGACGCCCAGACACCTGAACGGTTTCACGCCCCAGTGGACCGTCGAAGCACCATTCGGTACGCAGGGACGTATGCGAGAAACCCAGACACTCGTGATGGCGCAAGTCCGCCGGGCAACGCAGGGGTTCGTGGCGTTTCAGGTAGTGGGGTGATGCGCACGCGACTAGCTGATATGGCGCAAGCGCGCGGGCGATGAGGCCACTGTTTCGGAGCTCTCCGACGCGAAAAACCGCGTCGTATCCTTCTTCGATCAGATCGACCATGCGATTGGTCAGCGTCAGTTCCACTTCAACGTCTGGGTTCGCCGTCAGGTACTCTGGCAGCCGCTCTGCAAGCGTATGCATACCAAAGCTGACGGGTGCGTTCACACGAAGTCGGCCGCTGGGCGACGCCTTGGCCTGTGCTGCAAGCCCCTCGGCATCGGCCACCTCGGCAAGGATCAGCCGCGCTCGCTCGTAATAAGCCCGACCAAAATCCGTGAGGCTCTGCCGTCGGGTTGTTCGGTTGAGCAGCCTGACTCCGAGATGCTGTTCCAGCGCAAGGACGTGTTTGCTCACAAATTGCGAAGAGAGCTGAAGGGCGTCTGCCGCCGCGCGGAACGAGCCAAGATCCACGACCTTCACGAAAACTGACATGCTGGTGAAACGGTCCATTCACAACCCATCGTGGACAAACTCGCGCTCAATTATGGATTTATCGCGGTTCAGTTTCCACTGAAACTTGATGCCTTTGACCTGCACGCCATGCTTGCTTTTGCTCGATCAGTCAGTGCGACGTTAGCCCTTGTGCTCGGCACCCATATTGTCAGCGCCGCTCCTGCTCTTGAGGTTGTGGGCCGCGATGTCCACTTCCCCCACCGAGTTGAGGGGTTGCCCACCAAGTTGTCTGACTTCAAGGGACTGCAGATCAACCGGTTCAAGACCAACGACGGCGTCGAACTGGCATATTGGGAAGCCGGTAGCGGGCAGCCGCTGATCTTCATCCCCGGATGGTCGGCCAACGGTGCTGAGTACATCAATGTGATGTACTTGCTGTCCAAGAAATACCACGTCTATGTCTTGGATCCCCGCAACCAAGGCCTGTCGCAAAGGGTCGCGTACGGCGGACGCATTGCCCGCTTCAGTGCAGACCTTAATGACATGGTCCAGCACCTCGGGCTGTCCTCTGCGGACTTCTGTGGTTGGTCCATGGGTGCCTCGGTGTTGTGGAGCTACCTCGATCTCTACGGCACCGCAAAGGTGCGCAAGGTCGCATTCATCGATGAGCCGATCTCGATCTACAGCCACGCAGATTGGTCAGAGCGCCAGCGTCTGGACGCGGGGGCCATCACAAGTTCTGTAGAGCGCATGGTCGCCGCATTCACGGCGGGAGCGGCAACCAATGAGCTCTATGTGCGCTCTCAGGCGTTTGCACGGGCTCAGATGACTGATTCGCCAGCATTTGTCAATTCAGAAGCTTTCGCCAACGCGGTCATACGCAATGACGTCGCGGCAATGCAGCTCGTGCTGTTCGACCACGCGATGAACGACTGGAGAGACGTGGTCCAACACAAGATCACCGTTCCTGCAGCTATCTTCACCGGGGTCCACAGCGACTCGCTTGCCGGCCAACGTTGGCTGCATGGGGTCATCCCTAATTCGGAACTGCACGTCTACAGCAGCGAAGAGCAGGGGGACCACTTCCTCGCGTTCAAGAACCCCTTCAAGTTCACCCGGGACCTTTCGACCTTCCTGGATAAGTGACGTTTCGAGCTGCGCATAGCGATGGATCAACGGCGGGCTAATTGGGCCACGCCGGTTGACGGAAGGCCTGCACCAGAAACTCGATCGCGGCCTTGACCTTCGGCGGTACATGCTTCCTGGTGGGATAGACGGCATAAACGCCGAGCTCAACCGATCTGAACTCCGGCAGGACTTCCACGAGCGCGCCAGACAACAGGTCTGGGCCCACCAGGAATGTCGGCTGGAGCACGATGCCACGGCCCTGGCGTGCCGCTTCACAACACGTGTCCCCGCTATTGCACTTCATACGTGGCGAGACTTTCACTGTCTCTGGCCCCTTTGCTCCACTGAACTGCCACTGCTCTCCCATCGCCAAGAGCGTGTAGGTGATGACGTCATGATCAACGAGCTCTGAAGGGTGCTGCGGCACTCCTCGCCTCGCGAGGTAGTCTGGTGATGCACACAGGACCAGACGAGTGCTGGCGAGCTTGCGAGAGATCAGCGACGAGCTTGGCAACTGCGCAATCCGCACAGCCAGGTCGTAGCCATCCTCGACCAGATCGACCACCCTGTCTGACAGGGTGACATCGAGTGAGACCTTCGGGTGGAGCTGGAGAAAGGCGGGCCAGAGTGCAGACAGGTAAGCCATGCCGAAGCTCACCGGCACGTTGGCGCGTAGCAGCCCAGTCGCTTCCCCGGAATGCGCGGAGATCTCCAGCTCGGCCGCCTCGAGACTGGCAAGCAGTTCACGACAGCGATCGTTAAACACCTCCCCCTCTTCGGTCAGCGACAACTTGCGCGTGGTTCGGTGAAGCAAGCGCACACCCAATCGCATCTCCAAGTCCCCCACGAGCCGGGACACGGCGCTCTTTGAGGTGTCCAGCAGCTCAGCGGCCCTGACAAAGCTTCTTGCGTCAACGACGGCGACGAAAGCTCGCATTTCTTGAAACTTGTCCACGTACTCTCCCACTTTGCAGGACAGTCTATACAAGAAACGGCTGTTTATCTTTGATTACCTCACTTCTACAGTTCATTCATGGCAGCGATTGGCTGTCACAACGCAAGGAAGAAACATGCAAATCACTGTTATCGGCGCCGGCAACATGGGCTCAGCATTCGTCAAGCAACTGGTTCGTGCGGGCCATCAAGTCAAGGTCACAGGCCGCGATTTCAGCAAGGCGCAGCAGGTGGCGGCTGCAAACCCTGGCGCCGTTGCCGTGGCGACTGCGGGTGCTGCGGATGCCTCGGATGTCGTAGTGCTGGCCACTGGATACGCGGATGCCGTCACTGCATTGAAGGCAGTGGGGAACCTTGACGGCAAGACAGTCATCGACATCACGAACCCGCTGACCGCGGACTACATGGGCCTGACCATCGGTCACGACACGTCTGCGGCGGAGGAGATCGCGAAGGCCGTGCCGCAGGCCAGGATCGTCAAGGGCTTCAATACGGTGTTTGCGCAGGTCCTCGCCGAAGGGGCGGATCTCGGCAATGGCCAGAAGGTCAACGTGTTCCTGGCCAGCGACAACGCACAAGCGAAGGATTCCGCCAGTCTGGTGGCGGAAAGCATGGGCTTCATCGTTGTCGACGCCGGCCGCCTGAATAACGCGCGCTATCTGGAGCCTGTGGCCGGCCTGAACATCTACCTGGGCTACGGCGCCGGGATGGGCACCGCAATGGCTCCCGCATGGATTCACAAGGCTTAAGCGCGCGAGTAGCAGTGCGTTCGCTTGCGTGAGTGTCACAAGCGCGCCCGTTTTGGGAACACGCCTGCTGAGCGGAGCGACGGCAGAGCCTGAATTCGCTCCGCTCAATGGTTTTAGGGCTTCAACATGAACAACTGCTTCACCCGCGTAATGCGAACCGACGCCTCCCTCGTCCTCCTGGTTCTGCGCTTTGCAGGGGGGAAGATCTTCAGTGCCGCGGTGTCTCTGGCAACCAGCGGAGCGCGCCGCCGGACTTCCGACGGCCTGATGTCCCAAAAGTGATGGAGAGAACCATGACCAGACTCCCTAGTGTGTTTGTGTCGCACGGGGCTCCGTCGTTTGCGCTGGAGCCAGGCCAAGCGGGCCCGCGGCTTGCAGCCCTGGGTAGAGAGCTCCCGCGGCCCGAGGCGGTTCTGCTGGTTTCTCCCCACTGGATGACGCCTGATCCCATGGTCGGACTGGCCGCTCGTCCAGAGACCGTGCACGACTATGGCGGCTTCAGCACCGCACTGCGCCGTGTCCAGTATCCAGCACCTGGTCACCCTGAACTTGCCCGCCGGACCCTCCAACTCCTCCAGAAAGAAGGCTGGAACGCGAGAGGCTCTGAGCAGCGAGGACTCGACCACGGGGCCTGGGTGCCCATGCTGCACATGTACCCCGATGCAAATGTACCGATGTTCCAGGTCTCGCTCCCCGCAAAAGCCGATGCGCAAGCCGCCTGGTCATTCGGGCGGGCGCTTGCCCCCCTCTCGAGCGAGGGCGTTTTGATCGTGGGCTCGGGCAGCCTGACTCACAACCTTTTCGAGTTCATGTACCGCGTCGTCGGCAATGAGCCATACGTGGCTCAGTTTGCAAACTGGGTCAAAGAGGCAGTAATCAGCAATGACCGCGATCGACTGCTGCGCACACTGCTTGAAGCTCCTCAGGCTCGCCGAGCCCACCCCACAACTGAACACTTTTTACCGCTGCTGGTCGCTGCTGGCGCCGCTCCCAAAACTTGGGAAGCCACGGTGATTGACGGCGGCATTGCACACGGTGTCCTGTCCATGGACGGCTACGTGTTTGGCCTGCCATCGTCATCGACGCGTTGAAAGACCCGAATGTCAGATCTCATCGTTCAACAACCGGCGTCCCCGAGTGAAAACTCACGACTCCTTCTGATGTTCCACGGCGTTGGAGCGGACCCTGCCAATCTCGTGCCGCTGGGCCAGGCATTGGCGCCATCCCTCCCTGACGCCTGGATCGTCAGCGTAAGGTCCCCGTTTGCCAGTGACCTTCGCCGAGGTTGGCAATGGTTCTCCATCAACGGAATCACTGAGGAGTCAAGGCCGGGCCGGATCGCCGCTGTGATGCCGCATTTCAAGGAGACTGTCCTCGCATGGCAAAAACGTACCGGCATTCCGGCGCATCGGACCGCGCTGCTTGGTTTCTCCCAGGGCTCCAACATGGCGCTGGCATCGACGCAAGAGGAACCGATGCTCGCGAGACAGATATTTTCCATTGCAGGGCGCTTCGCACAGCCGCCCACTCGGGGCCATGAGGGCCAATGGATTCATCTGCTCCACGGCGATCGCGATCCGATCATGGCCACCTCACATTCGGTTGAGGGTGCCGCACAACTTTGGGCGCTCGACCTGAAGGCTTCGCTCGATGTATTCCCCGGCTTGGACCACGCGATCGATGGACGAGTTGTGGACAAGATTCGCAGCTACCTCAACGACGCCTGATTCGTCCATGCAGGCGTAACCAGGCATGCCAGGATGGCGATCGTGAAAACGGGCCGCCCTACCTAAATATTGATCTCCAACCACCATCACCGAGAAACTGAAAAGTGCGCAAAGAACAGCAAATTGAAGCCACGTCATCCCGACGCGATCTTTTGAAGTATGCAGGCGCGGGCATTGCGACCGCAGCCCTCGCCTCAAGAGCGGGAGCGCAGGTCGCCGAAGAGGCCAATACGGAACCGCTGACACTGACCCGCAAGGGCATCGACAAAGCGCTCAACGTCGTCAACATCGACCTGCTTCAAGAGGCAGCAGCAAAAAACTATTCAGAAGGAGTTCGTTCTTTCGTTTTCAACGGTTCCGGGAAGCAATGGACACTGAACGAGAACCAGCGCGCCTGGGGTGACTACGTCTTCACGCCAAACCGCATGAACGGCATCGTTCGAGACAAGATTGATCTGTCCGTTGAGTTGCTCGGTCTCAAGCTCCCGCACCCATTCATCATTACGCCATTCGGAAGTCATGCGCTGCATCACCCGCTTGGCGAGGTGGCGACAATGCGAGGCGCCGCCAAGAGTGGCGGCCTGGCGGCCGTCTCCAGTGCGTCCAGCGCATCGATGGAGGATATTGCCAAGGCTTCCCAGGCGCCCAAATGGTTCCAGATCTATCTGGATCCCGATGAAGGTCGGAGCCGCGAGTTGCTCCAGCGTGCGCGCGCCGCCGGCTTCAAAGCCATCATCTTGACCGTTGATGCCATCGGACAGGGCTCCTCCGATGAATACGTTCGCCTGGGCAATCCGCGCCCATGGCTGCCCTATGGCAACTATGGCCCCGGACAGTCCCCAAAGTTCAAGACAGACCTGTCCTGGAAGGACATCGAGATGATCCGTCGCGTTTCCGGGCTTCCTGTCGTTGTGAAAGGCATCACACGGCCAGAAGACGCCGTCAACGCGGTCAAGGCGGGAGCCTCAGTCGTACAGGTTTCCAACCACGGAGGAAGGGCCCTGGACGGCACGCCCGCAGCGATCTCCGCTCTGCCCGCAATTGCTGACGCCCTCCACGGTGAGGTTCCGATCATCCTGGACAGCGGGATTCGGCGTGGCACCGATGTGGTAAAGGCGCTCGCCCTGGGCGCCCGAGCGGTGGCGATCGGGCGCCCGGTCATGTATGGGCTGAATCTGGGCGGTGCAAGCGGGGTCGATAGCGTGCTGAGCTACTTCCGGCGCGAGACAGTGGACACCACCCTGCATTGCGGCGTCGATGCTGTCTCGAAGCTCGGGGCGGCACACGTGCGACGCGCCTGACCCACGCTGGCCTGCCGCCGGGTCACGGACCGGCGGTTCAGGCCTTCTACCCCAGATTCCTCGGCGCTCTAGGCGAAGGTGTAAGCGCAGACCTTATTGCCCGCCGGGTCGCGCAGATAGGCTGCGTAAGCGCCAGGCAAGTGCCCGCGGGGACCCGGTTGACCTTCGTCCGTGCCACCGGCGGTCATGCCCGCTGCGTGAAACGCGTCCACCTCGGCAGGCGTTGCCGCTGCGAAGCCGATCGTCGCTCCGTTGCTCGACGGCGCGAGACCATTGCCGGGCCGAGCAATGATGAATGCAGGCTTGTCTCGGCCGTAAAGCATCCAACCATTGCCGAATGGCCCGAGGTTCTTGATCCCGAGTGCGCCCAAGGCGGCATCGTAGAAGTCTGCAGATGCCTGAAGATCGGCAGCACCGAGGAATACGTGAGAGAAGACTTCGTTGCCAGAGATGACAGGAGTTGTCATGGTCAGAATTTCCTTGAAGTGGAAAGTTGAGGGGGGCCGCCGCTGATGCAGCGATCAATAACGAATCACGGTTCGGATGGATTTGCCTTCATGCATCAGGTCGAAGGCTTTGTTGATTTCTTCAAGGCCCATCGTGTGAGTCACAAAGGGCGCGAGTTGAATGTCGCCGCGCATTGCGTCCTCCACCATCCCGGGCAGCTCAGAGCGACCCTTCACGCCACCGAAGGCTGATCCAAGCCACTGGCGCCCCGTCACCAATTGAAAAGGGCGGGTCGAGATCTCTTGGCCTGCACCGGCCACGCCGATCACGACCGATTGCCCCCAGCCGCGGTGGGCGGACTCAAGCGCGGCACGCATCACATGAACGTTTCCGATGCATTCGAAAGAGTGATCGACACCCCAGCCAGTCATCTCCACAATGACTTGCTGGATCGGCCTGTCGTGGTCCTTCGGATTGAGAAAGTCCGTCGCACCGAAGATGCGGGCCAGGTCGAACTTGGCGGGGTTGGTGTCAATGGCGATGATGCGACCGGCCTTGGCCAGCTTCGCACCCTGGATTGCTGCGAGACCGATGCCGCCCAGGCCGAAGACTGCCACCGAGTCTCCGGGCTGGACTTTGGCAGTGTTCTTCACCGCACCAAGTCCGGTGGTGACGCCGCACCCCAGCAGGCATACGTGTTCAGGATTCGCTTCCGGATGGATCTTGGCCAGGGATACTTCTGCGACAACGGTGTATTCGCTGAAGGTGGAGCAGCCCATGTAGTGATACAGCGGCTGACCGTTGTAGGAAAACCGGGTGGTGCCGTCCGGCATCACGCCTTTACCCTGCGTCGCTCGTACGGCCACGCACAGGTTGGTCTTGCCGGACTTGCAGAAGAGGCACTCGCCACACTCGGCGGTATAAAGCGGAATCACATGGTCGCCGGGTTTGACACTGGTGACGCCCTCGCCAACTTCCACGACGATGCCCGCACCTTCGTGACCCAGGACGACCGGGAACAGACCCTCGGGATCATCGCCGCTCAAGGTGAAAGCGTCGGTATGGCAAACACCGGTGTTGGTGATGCGCACCAGCACCTCGCCCTTGCGGGGCGGCTCGACGTCGATTTCAACGATCTGCAAGGGCTTGCCTGCCTCGAAGGCGACGGCTGCACGGGATTTCATCGCAAATGGTCCTCATTGAAAGTTTGAATTGCCGAACCGCAGCGCTCGATTCGTTCAAGCGGCGCTGGGATGGCCTGAAGAAAATATAGAGGCGCAGGTCCCTTCATCGTGAGCGCTGCGGTCGTAATAAGGCCATGTTGGCCGAAGCGGTCGTCAACTTGGCCGAATTGGCGCGCCACCCTGGTTCGACCGATATCGTTTACCGTGCATTCATGAAAAATGCGTCTGCAGGTCGCCTGCGAACCATCGACTTGGTGGTCTATCCCGGCTTCAAAGCACTCGAAGCCATCGCGACGATGAGCGTCTTTGAATACGCCAACATTCACCTCGAGCTGAGGGGACGGCCGCGTGCCTATCACGTCACGGTGGCATCATCGACAAAGGGCGAAGTCAGATCTGACATGCTGATGTCGCTTGATGCCACCAAGTCCTTGGACGAGCATCATCTGCCGGACATTGCCATCTTCGTTGGCGCTCGAGGTATTGAGGAAGCCCTGCAAGAGAACCCTCGCCTCGTGGAATGGGCACGCAACGTTGCGCCCCGAGTGACGAGACTGGTCGGCCTGTGTTCCGGCAGCTTCTTTCTGGCTGCGGCGGGCCTACTGGATGGAAAGGACGCCACGACGCATTGGAGCGTTGCCGATCTGCTCAAGCGCCGCTTCGGGAGAGTGAACGTCGAGGCCGACGCGATCTACTTGAACGAGGGACGGCTGTGGACCTCCGCCGGCGTAACAGCCTGCATCGATCTGGCCTTAGCGCTGGTCGAGGAGGACTGTGGGCGCACGATTGCACTTGATGTGGCGCGTGACCTCGTCGTCTATCTGAAGCGACGTGGTGGACAGTCCCAATTCAGTGTGCACCTTGCGAGCCAGAACACCAATCACGCCGGCATTCGCCAGGTCCAGGACTGGATCCTCTCAAACATTGATCAGGTCATGGCGTTGCCGGATCTGGCTGATCGGGCGTCGATGAGCGAACGCAATTTCCGGCGCGTGTTCGTGAAAGAGGTGGGGATGGCACCTTTGGAGTTCATCGAAACGGTGCGACTTGATACCGCCAAGCGGCTCCTGGAGGATGCTGATCTACCGCTCAAGTCCATTGCCAGTCGCGTCGGTTTCGCATCGGAGCAAAGTCTGCGTAAGCTCTTCGTGAGGCGCATGGGCATCGCTCCAGACGACTATCGGGCGCGCTTCGGCGGAGCAGGTCGCGCGACATAGCATTGCGCCGCGTGACACTGCGCCAGGTCTTTGAACAGCGTCGCGACCACGGCCAGTCCACTGAATCGTTGAAATCTGGTGTGTATGCTTCATGTGAATGGACATGCGCAGAATGACATTGACGGCCAACGAGCGCGTTGATCTGGGAGCGGTGATGCGCAAGCGCAGCGGCAGTGCGGCGATGGCACGGCGGGCGCGCTGCGTGCTGCCGTGGGCTGATGGCGAGCGTCTGGTGGACATTCGGGCCAAGCCGCCGCACGCGCCGTGGTGTTCTAGGTGGACGAGAAGACCGCCAGCCAGGCACTCGATCGCAGGGACCGGATGCTGCCGTTGGCTCCTGGCCGAGCCGAGCGCTATGGCTTCGAACACCAGCGCAACGGCGCGTTGAGGCTGTTTGCAGCGTTGAACACCGCCACCGGTGAGGTCCTGGGCATGACCGCCCCGCGCCACACCAGCGAACAGTTCGTCGGCTTCCTGAGCGACGTGCTGGCCAGCCAGCCCGAGCGCTACGCCATTGACCAAAGCGAGAAACGGGACGGGACCCTCCCACTTGTCCATGTTGGTCGTCAGGCCATAGTTTGGGCGGGCCGCTTCCGTAGGCCTCCGCCAGGTTGATGACCGTGATCCACACCGCACCGGCCGCGATGGTCACCGCGAGCAGCAATAGGATGAGGAGCCTGGCGTCTCTAATGGCTCAGTAGCGTACCGTGACGGGAACAAAACACTCGCCGGAATCCGTGAGCTCTGCCCGCAAGGCTCCAACGAAACGATCGATGTTGTTGTTCATGACGCGGTGCGCAAGGAGGACGCCCACCGCTCCCCGATGGAGCGAAAGTTTCAACTCAGACGATGAAGTTCCCAAGTTAGCTGTTGACATGCATTTAAGTCGAGAGAGGGATCCTAGGTGAAACAATAGGGTAGCTCACTCTGAATCACCGCTCTTGAAAAACAGTGCTCATCCAAGTTGAGAATTTCCTGTCGGCCCATCACTGAACTTGAGAAGTTTCTCAGCAGGGCCTTGATCGGAGCACGAGCCTTGTCCCGGACGCCCCGTACGAGCATCCGGATTGCTCAAGACCGTCCAACGAAGGCGTTGGCGGAGGGCCGGACAATCGCCGCATTACGCTCCTGTACTGCAGCCGCCTGTAGGGCGGTTCTGAGTGAGGCAGCCAGGCATTAGCTGCCACGACGCGTCCGAAGCGTTACCTCGGCTTCAGGCATTAGGTCCAATCAGGCTCAGCCGCTCTCCGGACGACACGGACCGTTCCGTCATATGGCTCGACGTTGGCACCTGCCGCGCCACCTCGATGAGTGATCCTTCACGCAGTTGCACAACACGCTGTGCGCCCGCGATGGTCTCGGGACGGTGCGCAATCATTAGTCTTGTCACATTCATGCCTGCAAGCGCTGCGCTCACCGCCCGCTCGTTACTCACATCAAGATGACTGGTTGCTTCGTCCAGCGCCAGGACTCGCGGTCGCTTGAAGATGGCACGAGCAAGCAAGACTCGCTGGCGTTGGCCACCCGAGAGCCCCGCGCCCATGTCGCCGACGAGGGTTTGGTAACCCATTGGCATGCGGCATATCTCCTGGTGAACCTGAGCCGCCTCCGCTGCGGCGATGACCGCCCCATCGTCCGCACTCCTGTCGAAGAAGCTGATGTTGTCCCTCAACGAGCCGGTCAGCAGACCGTCCTCCTGCATGACGGTTCCGATCTGGCGGCGATAGTTGCCGAGTCCCAGGTCCCGGATGGAGACCCCTCCATACAGCACCTCGCCCTCCACTGGCTCCAGCAACCCGAGGACGATCTTGAGCATAGTGGTCTTGCCTCCACCTGAGGGGCCGGTGATGGCGATGCTCTCACCTGCCTCAATCCGCAGGTTCACGTTTCGGAGCACCCAGGGCTCTCGGTCCGTATAGCGGAAGCTGACGTTACGCAACTCGATCTCCGGCTGAAGATGCGCCAGATCGCTTTGCACCGCGTCCCGCGGTTCAGGAGCCTCGTAGGCAATGTCCGCTAGGCGCTCGGCGTGCATGCCCAGCATCTTGATGTCGATCGAATAGTCGATCAACTTCGAAACTCGATCAGTGAATTGCCCCTTGTAGGACATCAACGCGAACAACATGCCCACCGTCAGTGTCACATTGCCGGATTGTTGCCCCTTAAGAACAAGGGTGGCACCCAGCCAAATGAACAGGATGTTCTCCAGGCCAAAGATAAAGACATTGGCGACCTGGAACCACATGGTCAGCTTGGATGTCCTGGCGTCCCTGTTCTGGATGTCTACGATCAGGCTTTGCCAACGCGTCTGGCGCTCCTGTTCGTGGCCGAACAACTTCAGTGAATTGATACACCGAAGCGTTTCGAGGAAGTGCCCCTGTTCCTTGGCGGCCAGTTGCAGTCGCTCCGAAGCCGCTTGACGGAAAGTGCTGTAAGTCGCCCACCTCAAAACGGCATAGAGCAGAACCGCCAACAGCACCATGCCGGCGAGCTTCACGGAATACAGCAGCATCATGCCCAGGGCTATCACTGCCATGAGACCGTCCAGGACAGCCTCAATGGCGGTGGTGGTCAGTGTCTTCTGCATGGAAGCGATGGAGCCGAAGCGGGAAGCCACCTCAGAAAACTGGCGCTTTTCGAAATAGGCCGCCGGCAGACGGATGAGGTGCCTGAAAACATTGGTCTGCCACTGGAGGGACACATGATGGCTGAGGTAGATGACCATCCAGGAGCGACAGCAGCCCACGGCGGCTTGGATCAGGACCAGCAGTCCGAAGCCGAGCGCCAGAACCGTGAGCAGATCCCGGTTGCCGCTAGACAGTGCTTCGTCGATCACAAGCTGGCTGTACAGCGGTGCGACGACGGCAATCAATTCGAGCAGGAAAGCCACCAAAGCGATCTGGGCCAATGCCGGCCCAATGCCTTTAATTCGGGCCCCCAGGCTCTCCAGCGAGATGCGCTGGCGTGCCTTTGGGGCGGCCAAATCCGCAGTAGGCGTGAGCTCCAGCGCGACGCCGGTGAAGTGCGGGCTAAGTTCCGATGCCCGCATCCAGCGCTCGCCCCTGGCCGGGTCCAGCACACGGAATCGCCCGCCCCTGACGCGGTCGATCACCACGAAGTGATTCAAGTCCCAGTGAGCGATTGCCGGCAGCTTGAGCTCCGGAAGGTCCTCGACCTCCAGCCGCACAGCCCGCGCACTCAGGCCCAGGTCGGAGGCCTGTCGCATGAGGCCACCCAGATCCACACCTTTGATGGACGTGGGGAAGCGCCGCCGCAATTCAAAGAGATCGGTCTCCCGTCCGTGACTGCGCAGAACCATAAGCAGACAGGTCAAGCCGCACTCGGCAGCTTCGGCTTGAAGCACGCAGCTGTTCGACGCCCTTAGCATGGCCGTTTCCCGGACGACGCCTGATGACCTAGCCAGTCCGCGCCGGCGATGGCGTCATCGATCAATTGCTGCAGATCGCCAGCACTGATACGCCGCTGACGATACGCCTCATCAAAAGTCCTGTAGTGATGCTCGCCGGATCTCCACGCGTCTAGATGGTCCGGCCGCTCGTTGCGAACCGGACATCGGGCCACCGCTTCATTGAGTTCATCCACAGTGAGCAAAGTTCTCAGTTGTGCTGCCAGTCGTTGCAGGGGTGCGCGCTCGCTGGTCCACAGTCTGGCAACACCTGGCTCCTGTGCCGTGGGAGGAACGCCGAACTTAACGGGCCAGTAGAGCGATTGCTGCTCTTTAATGACGTGCCAGACCGCTATGGCCACCTGTGTGCCAGGGGAAAGGCAACGCTCAATCGCGTTGTCCTCCAGCCCCGCCAGCCACAGAACCTCCCGAACCACGGTGCCGGCATAAGAGACGGTCGCCTCTTCAGCACAGCGCCCGAGCCACATCTGCAACTCTGCACCGTCGAAGCTTCCATGGCCGCCACGGGCTGCCATGGAATGCAGGCCGGTCAAGATGCTCTGCATCTCCATGCCAAAAGGGTGGTCGCCGATAGCGAGCTCATAGCGCCCCCAGCTCGGAAGAGTGCGAAAGCCGCCGAAGTCGGCAATTCGTCCCATGAGGTCAATGTTGCTGGTAGTGGCCGCCCCCGTCCCGATGCGATGAGCGAATGCATAGCCGAGTTGGCGGGACCAGGCCAGGACACATCGGCGGACGGCTGCCTGCCATTCAGCGGCCCCAATGTGCTGGTCCCAGGCTCGGGCATGCGCCTGCACACGCGCTTCATCCAGCACGCCGCCTAAACCATCCTCTCCCGTGAAGAGTGGCGCACGTTCGAAATGCGCCGGACGTACGAACGATTCGCGCACCAGCAGGCAGAGCGTTTCCTCACGCCCGTTCTGCCCTTCGGAACGCACGGTCCGTCCCGTATCGATCAAGGCCAGCACCCGCACGGCGCCGTCTGGAAAGTGGCGAGCCACGAGCTGGGACCAGAAAACCTCCCGCACGCACTCCGCCATGAACGCCACGCCGGTGGCATGGGAGCTGTCTGTTCGCGCGCCCAACAGTGGGGTTCGGCCGACACCCTTTACGTAGAAGCCACCGATATGGACGGCGCGGCCGCTGCCGCCGTTGAAGCCCAGGCCAGCGCCGCCGTAGCGATCCGCGACCCCAATGGCGTCCGCTGTGACGGACTCTGGGTCAGCGTCCGTTGATCCCGAGTCCGTCTCTCCCAGGTTCGCCATACCGAATCCACAGCTGTCGAGGATAGCGGGGTGCAGCTCGCGGGCGCCTTCTCGCCACCGGGCGGGATCCCGAGCGTCCGGCGCCACCCACAGCACCCGGGCCCCCTTCAGCCGCTGCAGCGGCACTTGGCAGTTGACTGACTCACCGAAGACGGGGAGCGCGTGCAAAGCGGCTCTAAACGGCATCATGATGCGAACACTTTCAAGGAGACATCGTCCCGGGCACCCACCAATAGCGCCCTCAGGGGCACCACCATGGAAGGATTGGGATCCCGGATCGCGTGCTCGTGAGTCTCAGGAGAAAGCGAGAACGCCACTACATGCTCACCCGTATTCCACGCAATCGGGTAGGCACCAGGACCATGGGTCACGGCCTCCTTGATTTCATGCTGGCGTACATTCACCCAAAAGGTGACGTTCTGATCGCTTCCGTCACTTCCCTGCTGGACAGCCACTCGGCCAAGGCTCAACCCGTCATAGAGCCACCGCAAAGCGCGAGCGTTGATGGCCTCTGGTCCCAGGGTAGCCCTCAGGAGTCGCAGCGCCCGGCCATAGAGCGCCGCGGAGTCCAGACGAGTAAGAGCCATTCGCTTCACGTCCGGCGTCAGCAGCTGCTGAATACCATCAGCCGCTGCGGGGCTGAGCGGACGCGGCAGGTCGAAGCTGGCCAGCGTGGTCACGCCACGCCGGGTCCGCAGCCACGAAGCGGATGTCCATCGGGTCGCCAGGGTCGCCGCGAGTTGCGTGGCCAAGGGACGTGACCAGCCGAAAGGCGTCACGGCTGCATGCAGCAACGCGGGCGATGTGCCATGACTGTCCGTACGAAACTCGATCGGCAGCTGGGATACCGGCGCGGCTACGGCCACACGTGCCAGTGCATCCATGCTCACCACCCAGCTCAGGTCGTTGATTTCAGCCAGGTGCCTCAACAGCCTGTCCAGCGCCTCCGGAGCTGCACGGTAGGTTTTCTGCAGGGCCAAATGGATGCTTCCATCCTGCGCATCCGCCATATTTCCCTGGAACTTCACCAGCTGCGACAGCGTCGATACCGGGAAGAACAAGAAGGGATGACCGCCAGCCATAGGTTCAATCATTTTTATTGGAAGAGATTCCGGCGCCCGCCAGCAAGGGATCCAGCAACCATTCCCAAATGGCGCGGTGGTCCTGCACCACATCGGCCTCCAGCGCCATGCCTGCCTTTAAGGCCTGGGGTTGGCCGTAGGTCGCAATCGTCTGGGCAGACAAACGCACCGTGATCCGGAACAACGGTTCGTTGGCCTGAGCAGCTGCCACAATGGCCTGTGACTGACCAGGTGGAAGATCCTGCGTGGCGATCGGTGTCTGGCTCACGGCGGTCACCTCTCCTTTTGCCATGCCGAACTTCTGGTGGGGGTAGGCCGCATAGCGGATCCACACCACCTGCCCTGCCTTGACGAAGCCCGCTGTCCTGCTGGGCGCGAAGAGTTGTGCTTCCAGCTCCGTGGCGCCCGAGCGTCCGAAGGGCACCACGCTCGCTAGCGTTTGACCGGCCTGGACGGCTTGCCCGATATGCGCCGCGATCGCACTGATCACACCGGCCTTCGGCGACGTAATGGTCAACCCGCCGCGTGCCTCGTTCTCCAGGCTCTCCTGTTTCAGGGACGTGAAGCCTGTGACCATCTGCGCGAGGCTGGCCTGGTAAGCACTTCTGGCGACCTTGCGGTCGGATTCCAGCGCGTCAATGTCCCTCTGCAGCGCTTCCAGGCTGCGCAGGGCGGACTTCGTGCGCAGTTGAAGATCCAGCAGCTCCTCCTGCTTCTGCTGCGCCTGGACGTCCGACATGAAGCCTTCTTTAGCCAGTGACTCATAACGCGTGAAGCTCTTCCTGGCCAGGGATTCCCTTAGCTGGTAGGTCTCGAGTTCGCTCTGGGCCTGGCGCATTTCAGCGCCCAGGCTTTGGCGCCTCAGCTGGTAAGCGGCCTCTCGCTGGGCTTCCTGCTGCTCCATAAACCGCTGCTCATTACGCAGCGCGGCTTCACGTTGGCCGAGATTCTGGGCGGTGAGAACCGCGATATCACCAGCACCGAGTAGATGCTCGGTCTTGACTCGCATGATGGGTTGGCCTTGGGCCACCTGCGTACCTTCCGGCACCAGCAATTCGCTGAGGAGACCGGTCTGGGGACTCTGCACCTGGATCAGACCCGAGGTCGGCAGCAGGAGGCCTGATAGTGTGGCCTTGCGCTCGAACTCGCCAAAGATACCGAAAGCGACGATAAGCCCGCTGATAAGCACAGCGACACCTGTCATCCAGGCAAAACTGGGTGGACGCGCCACATGAATGGACCCGAGCCAAAGCTCCCGGCGCGCCTCCAGCACTTCCGGTCGGAATAACGAGCGATCCACCAGTAGCCTCCCTCAGGCTGGAGTGATGCGGTCTGTGATTTGCTATTGCCACACCACGATGACTATCTCGTGAAAACCGGATTTAGGCCGATTTCCTTTTCTTCTCTCGAGCAAGGCGCAGAACAACAGGTGCAGCGCAAATTGCCGCGCCAACCCACCCCCAGTTTGAGATGAGATGCAAATATCTCTCCGGGAGGGCATGCAACCACGTTACAGAAGCTCCCCCCACCGCTGCGCAGATCCAGATCAGGAGAAAGGCCGCCGCCGCCGCAGAAATCAGCAAATTGGTTTTTGACATGAGATGCCTGTGAGAATATGTGAACGACGCCCCCGGGAACACCGGGGGCGCCTTGCCATATTAGCTCAGCTGCGAGTCAACATAGCCGAGCACGCCGCCCAGGACACCAGCGACCACAGCGAAGCCTGCCAGGGCGGGCGATGCGGGGGTCGGGATAGCAGCCAGACCGCCAGCGATAGCGGCGGCGCCACCCAAGCCAGCAGCGGCACCTGCCAGTTCGCCAGCACCGTTGACAGCCTCGATTTGCGCGGCGTTCAGTTGAGTAATTGCCATAATAATTCTCCCGTTTCAGATATTGAGCTGCGGAAACCGCAGGACTGATGGTGAGTTTCTGCAGACCTCACCATTGCCTTCCCTCCCGTTCAAAGACTTCTTATTTGTTTACAGCCTTTGAAGAGAAATCCGACAAACGAATTCTGCGGATGACGGCTAGATTGAGCCATCCTCCCAGAGGGGGGGCGCAACTACAACAATCGCACAAATGTTTGAAATTTGAGAGTTTCACTTGCCTTCTGTGCGTTTTCGATCAACAACGTCAAGAAATCCCCCTCTTTGGTCGGGTCCATCGGGTTTTACCTGATGCAACTGCGTAAACCCCGGGGTGGACTCAAGGTTGAAGTGCAACATCTTGCCAATCGGTAAGGCGTGAAGATGACAAGGAGATACCATAGTCCCCGCGCACATCCAGTACCCTGAGCAATGGGAGGGCCAAGTCCTGGGCGAGCGAGAACGACCATGAGATTACGAGCATGCCGCCTCGCAGCCTGGGCGGGGCTGCACTCGTTGAGAGGCAACAAGGCCATCGCAGCATATTCGACGACGTGGACCAGTGAGCGTCAGCCCTCCGGCATCGAGTTCGGTAGTTCGGAAGGACAGCAATCGCTGCTGAGCTGCCTTCCGGGCAGAACCAGCGAGGAGATCAGGAGGCGAGCCTGCCGGTCAATCGCAACCTGCGCCTGGAACTGGCTGAAGGCTACGCAACGATGCAGTCCGCCGTTCATCCGCGATAGCTGCAGTTCATGACATTGAGCGTCTCAGGGGTCGGGCTATGGCCTACGCTGCGCATGCGTTGTCCCTGAAGACTGGAATCAAGCTTGGCCATGAAGATGTATATCCTTGTTCGCGACGACATCCCGCTTGGCTTCGCGATGGTTGCTGTCGCTCACGCTTCGCTGGCCGGCTATCTAAACGCCGGAGGTCGAGCAGTGGCTCAACCCTGGGCCCTTCTTTAAGGTTGTCTGCAAGGCCAACTCGAAGGAGTTTGAGCAAGCCAAGCTGGTGGAGGACAGCGTCGTCCTCACAGAGTCGGCGCTTGACCATCAAGAGGTGGCGATCGTATTCAAGCCACGCGAGGCATGGCCGAAGATGTTCCGGTTCCTACGCCTCTATAGGGATGCTCCATGACATCGGTCCGCAACAGAAAGGCCGATGTCTGCCAGGACTTGCTGCGAAGACAACGTATGCGTCCGGCCAGCTCAGCTTGAACTGTCGGGCTGAGGCAGCCAGCATGGTGCCCACCAATGCGAATAGGTAGACACCATGTCAGACGCCACGCCGGCCAGTCGCCGGCGTCACGATGCAGAGCTGAAGCGCCAAGTCATCGCCGCATGTGCGGCGCCTGGCTCATCCGTGGCCCAGGTGGCGATGAGCTACGGCGTCAACGCCAACCTCGTACACAAGTGGCGTAAGCGGTCAGCGAAGTCATGTTGACTTCGTGTACCGATGTCGCAGGCCAGCTACGTGAGCTCCACGATCTGGCCCACTGCTAGCTTTGGCAGATCGCTAGCCGTCGACAGGACAAACGAGAACTGCGATAGGTCCGGCTTTCCGTCAGGCGTGATGGCTCGAGGCTGGGACACGTAGCGTTTGATGGGAACGCCCCCGAGCATTGGTGAATCCGAGAGCGTGAACTCGCCAGGTCCAAGTTGCCGCGCGAACAGCGTCACTGGGCGTTGCTTCTCGAAGATGTACGTGATCTCGAAATTCATCGGTCGTAAGCGATTCTCGGCAAATCGTGCTGGCCTAGCCGCGATGGCGGCGAGGCCACTCAGAATCCATCCAGCCCCGCGAGTCCATGTGAGCGATGAACTGGTCGAGCAAATCTCTGTCGATCTCTAGCGATGCGCGGTGGCCTCCCTTGAGATGCGGTTCGATGAGCCCTATGAACACAACTCCCGGGGCAGTTGTCAACGCCTCCTGAAGCGCCGCTTCCTCCAGGTCAGCGCTTGCAAAGGTCGTTCCTTTTGGAACATAGCGGGGACCGATCCTCACCGTATTCATGGAGCCCTCTCCAGACATCGTCTAGTTGCCCGTCTGCACACGCTCCAACGTGCGTGCGACGATCTTAGCGGGCCACAAACTGAAGTGCCCGCAGCCGCCAAGGCTCGGGGCAGGTCCTAGCAAAGTGCCCTCCACAATCACGACCTTGCCGTGCAGCCGTTCGCAAATCCGCTCGTCAAAATTGAGAGTGCCGTTGCCGACGGACAGCCATATTGATGAGGCGTAACCGGGTGCCCGGTCTGCAAGCAGAACATGGGACAAGGAGATGTTCTCGAACTGGAACGAAAGAAGCCCACGGACCGTAATGTCCTTCCCGGCAAGCCATTCCAGAGATTCAATCGCCTCATTGACAGAGTAGGTTGGCATCGGGCAATGCTACCCAAGAGCTGGTCGATGTCCCGGTCGCCAGCGATGCGGTAGCAGCTCGCCCAGTTCGCTGTTCTTGTGCGTCGGCAGCCGCGTCAACACATCGCGCAGATAAGCATAGGGATCATGCCCGTTGAGTTTGGCTGTCTGGATGAGGCTCATGATGGCCGCGGCGCGCTGCCCCGCGAGCAGCGTCCCGGCGAAGAGCCAGTTCTTGCGGCCGGTGGCCCAGGGCCTGATCTGCTGTTCGTCGAAATTGTTGTCGATGGGCAAAGCAGGATCGCCAAGGTAGCGCGTGAGCGCCGTCCAGCGGTGCTGGCTGTAGTCCATGGCCTCGGCGGCCGCCGAGCCTTCGGGCACAAGTGGCGGCGTTTGGCTGGGCACGATAGAGACCCTAGCAGGCCCGCTAGCCGCTGGATGTCTACTTGGGGCGGTAGTTGCGATGTAAGCAGCCAGGCAACACATGTTGATCTGACCATGCCTCGGTAGTGAACATCTGTCCGCTTAGAAGGAGGCGGACACGTGAACACTTATGGGGTTGATCTGATGGGCCGGCGTCGTCGGCGGAGGCACACGGCGGAGTTCAAGGCTGCGGTCATCGAGGAATGCCTCAAGCCCGGCGAGTCCATCGCGGCCATGGCGCTGACGCACAGCCTGAACGCCAAAATGCTGCGAAAGTGGGTCATCGAGGGCTCAGAGGGCGTCGCGGGGTCACGCCCACCGAAGTCCGTTAGCGCGAAAGTTTCAACTTAGACGACGACCTTCCCAAGTTAGCCGAATGTCGACACCCCCCTTGAAACGTCACAACCCGTCCCTATAATCCTCTTGCTAGCACTCAGCCCTGCCGAGTGCTAACAGCATTCTTGTGACGGGTCGGCCCTCCGTAGCCGGCCCAGACATCAAGTCCGACACAGTCAAGGAGATCAGATGAAACTGCGTCCTCTGCACGATCGCGTGATCGTCAAGCGCCTCGAGAACGAAACCAAGACGGCCTCCGGCATCGTCATCCCCGACAACGCCGCCGAAAAGCCTGATCAGGGTGAGGTCTTGGCCGTCGGCCCGGGCAAGCGCAATGACAAGGGTGAATTCATCGCCCTGAACGTGGCCGTTGGCGATCGCGTCCTGTTTGGCAAGTACAGCGGCCAGACCGTCAAGGTCGATGGCGAAGAACTGCTGGTCATGCGCGAAGAAGACCTCTTCGCCGTCATCGCCAAGTAATCCACCCGGTCTCACCGCGGCGCGCTGGCGCCACGGGGCGTCCACCGATCCTCCTCCGCCCCCAACAGGGCGGCTTCAGGACCGGACCGCCCCGCCAGCCCGCCGCCTGCCCCGCAGCGCAGGCCCCTCACCCCTCCGGGTGACCCTGCACGGCAAGGCTGACCTCTCACTACTGAATTCGGAGAATCTCACATGGCAGCAAAAGACGTTGTCTTCGGCGGCGAAGCCCGCGCTCGCATGGTTGAAGGCGTGAACATCCTGGCCAACGCGGTCAAGGTCACGCTGGGCCCCAAGGGCCGTAACGTGGTGCTGGAGCGCTCCTTCGGCGCCCCCACCGTCACCAAGGACGGTGTGTCGGTCGCCAAGGAAATCGAGCTGAAGGACAAGCTGCAGAACATGGGCGCCCAGATGGTCAAGGAAGTCGCTTCCAAGACCTCGGACAACGCCGGTGACGGCACCACGACCGCTACCGTGCTGGCCCAGGCCATCGTGCGCGAAGGCATGAAGTACGTGGCCGCCGGCATGAACCCCATGGACCTGAAGCGCGGCATCGACAAGGCTGTCGCCGCCCTGGTCACCCAGCTGAAGGCCGCTTCCAAGGCCACCACCACCTCCAAGGAAATCGCTCAGGTCGGCACCATCTCGGCCAACAGCGACTCCGAAGTCGGCCGCATCATCGTTGAAGCGATGGCCAAGG
>JAIXSE010000020.1 GCA_027484825.1 Rubrivivax sp.
CCAGCTGGACCTTGTCGCCCAGACGTTCGGTCAGGTGCTTCCAGCCGTCCCAGTCGCCTTCGGCCATGCCGTCTTCGATCGAGATGATGGGGTACTTGTCCACCCAGGTGGCCAGCATGTCGGTCCACTGCTCGGCGCTCAGCTGCACGCCGCCTTCGCCTTCCAGCACGTACTTGCCGTCCTTGTAGAACTCGCTGGCGGCGCAGTCCAGGGCCAGGGCGATCTGCTCGCCCGGGGTGTACCCGGCCTTGTCGATGGCTTCCAGGATCAGCTGCAGGCCGGCTTCGTGGCTTTCGACGTTCGGCGCGAAGCCGCCTTCGTCGCCGACGGCGGTGGGCATGCCGCGGCTGTCGATGATCTTCTTCAGGGCGTGGAAGACTTCCGCGCCCCAGCGCAGGGCTTCGCGGAAGCTGGGAGCGCCCACGGGGACGATCATCAGCTCTTGCAGGTCCAGCGAATTGTTGGCGTGGGCGCCGCCGTTGATGACGTTCATCATCGGCACCGGCAGTTGCACGCCGCCCATGCCGCCGAAATAGCGGTACAGGGGCAGGCCCGACTCTTCAGCAGCAGCGCGGGCCACGGCCATGGAGACGGCCAGCATCGCATTGGCGCCCAGGCGGCTCTTGTTTTCGGTGCCGTCCAGGTCGATCAGGGTCTTGTCCAGGAAGGCCTGTTCCGACGCGTCCAGGCCCAGCACGGCCTCGGAGATTTCGGTGTTGATGTGCTCGACCGCCTTGAGCACGCCCTTGCCCAGGTAGCGGCTCTTGTCGCCGTCGCGCAGCTCGATGGCTTCGCGGGAACCGGTGGACGCACCCGACGGCACCGCTGCACGGCCCATCACGCCGGATTCCAGCAGCACGTCGCATTCGACGGTGGGGTTGCCCCGGCTGTCGAGGATTTCGCGTCCGACGATGTCAACAATCGCGCTCATGAAACAGTCTCCAAAGTAAAAAAACTTATGCGCCGCGCATGGTGCCAGCGATCGGTTACCACCGCTGAACAATCGACGTCCCGCCGGGAGGGCGGGCAGGGCGTCAGACGCCGTCGACCACGATCATGCGCATGACGCCAGCGTTCTCACGCAGCGTCTTGGCATGTTGGTAGGTGTCTGAGTGATAGAAGCGCTTGGCGGCCTCGCGGTCGCTGAACTTCAGCACCACCAGGCGGCTGGGCGTCCAGGGGCCTTCCAGCACCTCGAACTCGCCGCCGCGCACCAGCACCTCCGCCCCATGCTCCTTCATCGCCTTGGTGCTCCATTCGCGGTAGGCCGCCATCTGGGCGGCATCGGTCACGGTCACGTCGGCAATGATGAAGGCGGGCATGGGCGGTCTCCGGTGGGAACTCAGCAGGACGGGTCAGCCAGCCTTGCCGGTGTGCCCGCTCTTGGACTTGTGCTCGAGGGCAGCCTTGATGAAGGCGGTGAACAGCGGGTGGCCGCCCCAGGGGGTGGACTTGAATTCCGGGTGGAATTGCACGCCCATGTACCAGGGGTGAACCGTGCGCGGCAGCTCGACGATTTCAGTGAGTTTCTCGCGCTGGGTGATGGCGGAAATCACGAGACCGGCGTCCTGCAGGCGGTCGAGGTAGTGCTCGTTGGCTTCGTAGCGGTGGCGGTGACGTTCGGTCACCACCGGGCCGTAGATCTCGTAGGCCAGCGTGCCGGGCTTGACGTCCGAGCTCTGGGCGCCCAGGCGCATGGTGCCGCCCAGATCGGACTTTTCGTCACGCTTCTGGATGGTGCCGTCGGCGTCCTGCCACTCGTCGATCAGGGCAATGACGGGGTGCGGAGCTTCCGGATCGAACTCGGTCGAGTTGGCGCCGTCCAGATGGGCCAGATGGCGCGCGTATTCGATGGTGGCGACCTGCATGCCCAGGCAGATGCCCAGGTAGGGGGTGCGGGTCTCGCGGGCGTACTGGGCCGCGCGGATCTTGCCTTCCACGCCGCGCTTGCCGAAGCCGCCGGGCACCAGAATGGCGTCGTACTTGGACAGCTGTTCGACGCGGTCGTCGTCCAGCGTCTCGGAATCGACGTATTCGATGTTCACGCGGGCATGGTTGTGGATGCCGGCGTGGCGCAGCGCCTCGTTGAGCGACTTGTAGCTGTCCGACAGGTCGGTGTACTTGCCGCACATGGCGATGGTGACTTCGGTCTTGGGGTTCTCGACCTCATCCACCAGCGTGTCCCACCGCTTGAGGTCGGTGGACTTGGTGTTGAGCTGCAACTTCGTGCAGATGAGTTGATCCAGACCCTGCTCATGCAGAACGCGCGGCACCTTGTAGATGGTGTTGACGTCCCACATGGAGATCACGCCGTATTCCGGGACGTTGGTGAATAGCGAGATCTTCTCGCGTTCGTCGTCGGGGATGCGGCGGTCGGCACGGCACAGCAGCGCGTCCGGCTGGATGCCGATCTCGCGCAGCTTCTGCACGGTGTGCTGGGTGGGTTTGGTCTTGAGCTCGCCGGCGGCGGCGATCCAGGGCACGTAGGTCAGATGCACGAAGGCCACGTTCGTCGGGCCGAGCTTGAGGCTCATCTGACGGGCGGCTTCCAGGAAGGGCAGCGATTCGATGTCGCCGACCGTGCCGCCGATTTCCACGATGGCCACATCCACCGCGTCCGGCGTGCCGTGACCGGCGCCGCGACGGATGAATTCCTGCATCTCGTTGGTGATGTGGGGGATGACCTGGACGGTCTTGCCCAGGTAGTCACCACGGCGCTCCTTCTCCAGCACCGACATGTAGATCTGGCCGGTGGTGAAGTTGTTGGTGCGCTTCATCCGGGTGGTGATGAAACGTTCGTAGTGGCCCAGATCCAGGTCGGTCTCGGCGCCGTCGTCCGTCACGAACACCTCCCCGTGCTGGAACGGGGACATCGTTCCCGGATCCACGTTGATGTAGGGATCCAGCTTGATGAGGGTGACTTTGAGGCCGCGGGATTCGAGCAACGCGGCGAGAGAGGCGGATGCGATGCCCTTGCCGAGGGAGGACACGACACCGCCGGTGACGAAGACGTACTTGGTCATTGTCTTGCAGCGCCGTGGTGTTTGCGCAGGGAAGACCTCAAAACGGTCAACCCGGACACGGAACACCCAAAAACGCCGTGGTGGTAAAGCGGCATTATATGCGTGTCGCGATGCCCGCCCCGGGCCGGGGGCAAGGGGGCTGTTGGTGGCAGGACACTGTCAGCCTGCGGGGCCCCGCAGTGCCTGGGATGCGGTCGTTGGCGCGGTGGAGGTGGCCGGCGTCAGGTGCATCTCGTCGATCAGCGACAGCACCAGCGCCGCCGTCTCGTCCGGTCGCTCGAACGGGTAGAGATGGGTGCCTTCGAACCAGCGGAACAGCTCGCGTGCCAGGGCCTTGGACCCGGCGGCACCGGCCTGCCGAAGTTCCTCGGACTGGGTGCCGGCGATGAAGGCGACCGGGCATCGCGGCGGATGGTTGCGCAGCACGCGAGGCAGGTTGTGCGGCAGCGTGTTGTAGATGCGGGTTTCGACGTCCCGGCTGAAGCCGAGCTTGATCCGGCCGTCTTCCAGGCGGTCGAAGCCGGCGTCGATGTAGTCCTTGAGCACCCGGGGATCCCAGCGGGCGAATTTGCTCTTCGCGGCGAAGTGCTGATGCACATCGTCCAGGCTGGGCCATTCATGGCGGCGGGTCCGCGAAACCTTGCCGGGCGAGACGCGATGAATGAAGCGGGCCGCCTTGGCCATCTGCACGCTGTGCGCGCGCCAGCCGTCCACCACCGGGGAGTCCAGCATCACCAGACCCGCCGCCAGCGAGGGGCGCTTGCAGGCCGCCAGCAGCGACACCATGCCGCCCAGCGAATGGCCGGCCAGCACCACCGGCCCGTCCGGCTGGACCACTTCGTCAATGAAGTGCAGCAGCTCGTCGCGTAGGTGCGGCCAGTTGCTGGTGACCGGGAAGCGCGGGTCGTGGCCGATGCGGGGCAGGGCATGGACCGTCCAGCCGGCGGCTCGCCAGTGCTCGAACAGCACGCGGTAGCAGCCGGCCGGAAAACCGTTGGCGTGGGAGAAGACCAGGGTGCGGGTCTTCAGGGTCGGAGGGGGGTGGGCAGTGCTCATGGAAGTGGTCGATCAGTCCTTCAGCAAGGCCCGGCCCTCAGTGGCGCTGGCTGGCCATCGATTTGAGTTGATACAGCATCGCATGCGCTTCGCGGGGGCTCAGCGCATCCGGGTCGACATCCCGCAGTGCGTCCAGCAGCGGCGACTCGATCTCCGCAGCGGCTGAGGGCGGCGGCTCGGGGGGCGGCGCAAACAGGTCGATCTGGGTTTCGCCTTCGCTGGCGCGTGCTTCCAGGGCTTCCAGAGCGGCACGGGCCTGGCGCACCACCGGGGACGGCATGCCCGCCAGACGGGCCACCTGCACCCCGTAGCTGCGACTGGCCGGGCCGGGCTGGATCTCGTGCAGGAACACGATGTCCTCGCCGCTCTCCACCGCCGACACATGCATGTTGACGGCCTGCGGATGCTTGGCCGGGAACTCGGTCAGCTCGAAATAGTGGGTGGCGAACAGCGTGAAGGCCCGGCACTTGTCGTGCAGGTGAGTGGCAATGGCGCCCGCCAGCGCCAGGCCGTCGAAGGTGGAGGTGCCACGCCCGATTTCGTCCATCAACACCAGCGACTGCTCCGAGGCGCTGTGCAGGATGGCGGCGGCCTCGGTCATCTCCAGCATGAAGGTGGACTGGGCATTGGCCAGGTCATCGGCGGCGCCGATCCGGGTGTGGATGGCGTCAATGGGGCCGAGTCGGCAGCTCGTGGCGGGCACGTAGGCGCCAATGGCCGAGAGCAGGGCGATCAGCGCCACCTGCCGCATGAAGGTCGACTTGCCGCCCATGTTGGGGCCAGTGATGACCAGCAGCTTGGTGCGGGCGTCCAGGCGGCAGTCATTGGCCATGAACTCACCGGCGCCGGTCTCGCGCAGGCGGGACTCCACCACCGGGTGGCGGCCGCCCTGGATGTCGATGCAGGGATGACTGACAAACTCGGGGCGGCACCAGTTGAGCGTTGCCGCACGTTCGGCCAGGGCAGTCAGCACATCCAGCGAAGCCAGGGAGCGGGCCAGGCGGCCGAGGGTCTGCAGCTCCTCGGTCAGTTGATCGATGACGGCCTCGAACAGCAGCTTCTCGCGCGCCAGTGCGCGCTCCTGGGCGGACAGGGCCTTGTCCTCGAAGGCCTTGAGCTCAGGGGTGATGAAGCGTTCGGCGTTCTTCAAGGTCTGCCGGCGCTGGTAGTCCATCGGCACCTTGTCCAGGCCGCTGGTGGTGACTTCGATGTAGAAGCCATGCACCTTGTTGAATTGCACCCGCAGATTGCTGATGCCGGTGCGGGCGCGTTCGCGGGTTTCCAGGTCCAGCAGGAAGGCGTCGCAGTTGTTCTGGATGCCGCGCAGCTCGTCCAGTTGATCGTCGAAGCCGGTGGCGATGACGCCGCCGTCGCGCAGCAGTACGGCGGGCTCTTCGGCAATCGCACGGGTCAGCAACTCGGCCAGATGTGGCGAGGCGCCCAGGCCCTGGGAGAGTTCCTCGAGCAGCGGTGCGCCCAGGGGCACGGTCTGGGCGAGCTCGGGCAGGATCTGCAGCGTCGCGCGCAGGCCGGCGAGTTCACGCGGGCGGACCTGGCGCAGGGCGATGCGGGCGGCAATCCGTTCCACGTCCGACACCTGGCGCAGGGCTTCGCGCAGCGGTTCGAAGCCGGTGGTCAGCAGCTCGGCGATGGCCTCCTGGCGGGCCTTGGCCGGGGCGCGGTCGCGCGGCGGATGCAGCAGCCAGTGGCGCAGCGCGCGGCTGCCCATGCCGGTGCGGCAGGTGTCCAGCAGGGACAGCAAAGTGGGGGAGGTCTCGCCGCGCAGGGTCTGGGTCAGTTCCAGATTGCGCTGGGTGGCGGGCGGCAGGTCCAGCAGGTCGGTCGCGCGCTGCACCTGCAGGCTCTTGACGTGCGCCAGGGCTCGGCCTTGGGTGTGCTCGGCATAGGAGAGCAGGGCGGCCGCGGCGGCATGTGCAACGGTCAGTTCCTGGGCGTTGAAGCCTTGCAGGCTGGCCACGGACAGCTGCTCACAGAGCTTGCGCTGGCCCAACGCGGCATCGAACTGCCAGCTGGGGCGATTGGTGATGGGCAGCCGCGCGGCGAGTACCGCTGCGGGGTGCTTGTCGCGGTCCACCAGGACTTCCGCGGGGGAGAGACGGGCGAGCCAGGAGCCGAGGTCGCGTTCATCGCACTGGGCCAGGCCCAGTTGTCCCTGGGTCAGCGACACCCAGGCCAGGCCATGGGTCTTGCCCTGGGTGGTGACGGCCAGGAGGATGGAGTCTTGCTTGTCGGCCAGCAGTTCGGTGTCGGTGACCGTGCCGGGCGTGACCACCCGCACCACCTTGCGCTCGACCGGGCCTTTGCCCGCGCCGACCTCGCCCACCTGCTCGGCAATGGCGACGGCTTCGCCCAGCTTGATCAGCTTGGCGAGATAGGCCTCGAGAGCATGGACGGGGACGCCGGCCATGACCACCGGAGCCCCCGCGCTCTGGCCGCGGGTGGTGAGGGTGACATCCAGCAGCTGGTTCGCCTTGCGCGCGTCATCAAAGAAGACCTCGTAGAAGTCTCCCATGCGGTAGAACACCAGCGTCTCCGGGAACTCAGCCTTGATCCGGAGATATTGCGCCATCATCGGCGTGTGCTGGGAGAAATCGTCGGGGGCGGCGGCGCTGCTCATCGGGCTCAAAAAATGAACAAAGCCCTCGGACCGAGGGCTCGTGAAAGGTCTGCGGCTCGAGAGTGTAGGGCAGCCTCAGGGCGGTGGCGGAGAGACTCCTGCCAAAGAGGCCGGTGGGGGCGTTGCTTGCCCCTCAGGAGGGGGATTCAGAGAATGGCCTGAAGCCCCTTGTCCGCGATGACATTGAGCAGCTTGAGCGCCGGCCCAGTGGGTTGGGTACTGCCCTGTTCCCACTTCCTGATGGTGGAGGCGGTCGTGTGCAGGTGGAGTGCAAAAACCGGCTGGCTGAACTTCAGGGCTTCGCGCAGTTCACGGATGTCTGATGCGCTGAACGGGCGCACGGGTGGCGGGCAGAGGGTGTCGAACTCCCGCATGGTGAGCTTGGAAACCGCTCCGACGTCGTGCAGCGCTGCCAAGTCGCCGCGCAGGGATTCAATGATCTTGCTCACAACCAACCTCCATCAATACGCCTGACGCGAGCGCTGCTTTCAGCGCCTCGCCAGACAGTTTGAGAAACACCGTTCCCGCGAACTGCAAGGCTTTTTTTTCAGCCGGGGTGATGTTGTCCTTGTCGCTCTTGGCGAACCCATGCAGGAACACATACCGCATTCCGGCCGAGGCCGACAGCACCGTCCTGTAGCCGCCGCGTTTGCCATGGCCGGTGCGTGCCACACGCTTCTTGAAGAGCAGGCACCCAAGGTCTGCATCCACCAGCCCGCTTCGCATCTCCTGCACGGCCCTGCACAGCGCGGTATCGGCCAGTCCTTCGCGTTCCTGCCATTTTGCAAATTCCTTGCGCTTGAAGACTTCCGGCATGCCGACCCCCGAAACATACCCGATACGGGCATAGTTTTCCAGTCCCCCATGTGTGCAGTGTTGGCATCACGAGGCATGGTCTGCCGGCGTGTGGCTGGCATCCGGCGCCGCGATGCGAAGGGGGCGATCGCCACTAGTCGTTGAGCGGTGGGCCGTGGTTCGCAGGTGTGGAAGCTGCGTTGTCACCAGGCGTCCATGGCTCAGGCTGGACGCAAAAAAGCCCTCTCGAGGAGGGCTTCTTTAGGGGGGGGGTGAGAGGGTAGGTCTCGCGGGCCGGCTTACACCAGCGGCTCGGAGTCCTCGCTCGACTCGGCCTTCTTGATCCGCACCGGGCCGCGCTTCTTCGGCGCCGCGTCGGTGCCCTCCGCCGTCTTGGTGATCTTGGCCTTGGGCTTGACGCCATCGGGGTGCTGAGCGGCTTGCGCGTCTGCTTCGAGGTCGTCGGCGGTGATCACGCGGGAGTAGGGCGCCAGCGTCTGCACCACCTGACCGTAGATCTTGGGGCTGCCCGCAATGATCTCGCGCTGGAACAGGAAGTCCGGCTCGCCGGTGAAGTTGCCCACCAGGCCGCCGGCCTCGGTCACGATCAGCGACCCGGCTGCCACATCCCAGGGGTTCAGGCCGGTCTCGAAGAAGGCATCGTAATAGCCCGCGGCCACGTAGCACAGGTCCAGCGCGGCAGCGCCCGGACGACGCACGCCGGCGCACTGGGTCATGATCTCCTCGAACATCTTCATGTAGCGCTTGAAGTTGTCGCCCCGGCGGAAGGGGAAGCCGGTGCCGATCAGCGCATCGCTCATGCGGGTGCGGCGCGACACGCGCAGACGGCGGTCGTTGAGGAAGGCGCCGCGGCCCTTGGTGGCGTAGAAGAGGTCGTTGCGGGTGGGGTCATACACCACGGCCTGCTGCACCACATTGCGGTGGGCCAGGGCGATGGACACGCAATACACCGGGAAGCCGTGGATGAAGTTGGTGGTGCCGTCCAGCGGGTCGATGATCCACTGATATTCGGAGTGACGGGCGCCGTGGGCGCGGCCGGATTCTTCGGCCAGGATGCCGTGCTCCGGATAGGCCTGGAGCAGGATGTCGATGATGGCTGCCTCGGCAGCCTGGTCCACCTCGGTCACGAAGTCGTTGGGCGACTTGGTGTTGATCTTCAGAATGTCCAGATCCATGGAGGCGCGGTTGATGATGGCGCCTGCAGCACGGGCCGCCTTGATGGCGACGTTGAGCATGGGATGAAGAGCGGCTTGCGTCATGCGTGACGATTCCTGAACTTTTGGATGTGGACCTGGGAAGGGACCGGGGGTGGACTGACGGGGAAGAAAGAGCGCTGCGCTCGGGCCGGTGAAACCGGACGGCGCGGATAATCTGCCATTTTGGCACAGAGTTCGTGGTTTCCCCTATGTCGCAGTCGTCCCCCCCGCCAGGCCACCCCGAAAACGGCACGATTGCCGCTTCGCGCCCGGACACCGCCGCCCCGGCCGCAGACCCGACACGCTTTGTGCTGATCGAGACCAGCCACCCCGGCAATGTCGGCGCCACCGCCCGCGCCATGAAAGTGATGGGTTTCAAGGACCTGGTGCTGGTGCGCCCGCGTTTTGCCGACGTGCTGAGCCAGGAAGAGACCGTGGCCATGGCCAGCGGCGCCGCCGACATCCTGGCCCGGGCCCGTATCGTGGACCGGCTGGAGGATGCGCTGGACGGCTGCACCTTCATCTGCGCCACCGCCATGACGCCGCGGGATTTCGGCCCGCCCACCCGGGCGCCCCGTGACCTGTTCCAGGAACTGGCCGGCGCGCCGCCGGGCCAGGCGCATCGCGTGGCGCTGGTCTTCGGCTCGGAGCGCTACGGCATGAGCAACGAGGACGTCTACCGGGGCCATGCGGTGCTCTCCATCCCCACCCATCCGGTGTATGGGTCGCTGAATCTGGCGCAGGCGGTGCAGTTGCTGGCCTACGACTGGCGCCAGGCCCTGGGCGGTTACGAGGTGCAGGCTCGCACGACGGACCCGCAACTGGCCGACGCCCAGGCGGTGCAGGGCCTGCTCCGCCATCTGGAAGGCAGCCTGGTCAAGCTGGGATACTTGGATCCTGCGGCACCCAAGAAGCTGATGCCCCGGCTCAACCAGCTGTTCAACCGGGCCGCGCTGACGCAGGAAGAGGTTCACATCCTGCGCGGCATTGCCCGGGCCATCGACAAGCAGTGCGACCGGCACGAGGACTGAGCGCCGCTTGGCTACACTGCCAGCCCCCGATTCGTCGGACAGCCCAGCGGCTGCCACTGCCATGTTCCACCGTCTTCGCGAAGACATCGCCTGCATCCTCGAACGCGACCCTGCCGCCCGCTCGGCCTGGGAGGTGCTGACCTGTTATCCGGGCCTGCATGCGATCGTCCTGCACCGCTTCGCGCATGCCTGCTGGACCCGCGGCTTCCGCTGGCTGGGCCGCTTCACCTCGCATGTGGCGCGTTTTCTCACCGGCATCGAGATCCACCCCGGCGCCACCCTCGGACGCCGGGTCTTCATCGACCACGGCATGGGTGTGGTGATTGGGGAGATGGCCGAGATCGGTGACGACGTCACCATCTACCAGGGCGTGACCCTGGGCGGCACCTCCCTGGTGAAGGGGGCGAAGCGCCATCCGACCCTGGAGCGCGGCGTGATCGTCGGCGCCAATGCCTGTGTGCTGGGCGGCTTCACCGTCGGGGCGGGCGCACGGGTCGGCTCCGGCGCTGTGGTCACCAAGCCGGTGCCGGCCGGCGCGACCGCCGTCGGCAACCCGGCGCGGATCATCGAGGCCAAGGCCGATGCACGCCGCGAGGAGGCTGCCGCCCGCATGGGCTTTTCCGCCTATGGGGTCAGCCAGGGCGACGACCCGGTGGCGCAGGCCATGAAGGGGTTGATCGACAACGCCGCCTCCCACGAGCACCAGATCGCGCTGCTGTGGCAGGCGATCACGACGCTGTCCGAGGCGCAGCGCAAGGACTGCGTGCCGGCCGGCGCGCAGCAGGACGAACGCTTTGATGCCGGCGAGCTCGAGCGGCTGGTGAAATGACAAGGGGCGCCTCACAGGGCGCCCCTTGTTCCTTTCGAACGGCATTCAGAAGGCATTCGGACGGCATTCTGAACGCGTTCAGAAGCCGCTGGCCCTTCAGGCGCGCGGCTCCCCCGCCCAGGCCTCAGTGATGATGCCCGTGCGCACCGTGCGCATGGCGATGCTCGATCTCTTCCGACGTCGCCGCCCGCACCTCACGCACCTTCAGGCTGACCTGCAGATGCTGGCCGGCCAGCGGATGGTTGCCGTCCAGATGCACCGTGTCGCCCTTGATCTTGGCGACGGTGAACACGCGGAACTCCGCGCCTTCGCCGGCACGCACTTCCAGCTGACCGCCCACCTTCACGCCGGGCGGGAAGTCCTTCTTGGGGATGGTGATGGTCAGGCTCTCGTCGCGCTCGCCGAAGCCGTTCTCGGGCGTCAGTTGCAGCGTCGTCTGGAAGCCGGTTTCCTGGCCTTCCAGTGCGGCTTCAATGGCGGGCAGGGTGTTGCCGTAGCCGCCGATCAGCAGTGCCATCGGCTCGTCGGACTTCTCAATCTCGCGGCCGAGCTTGTCGGCCACCTTGATGTCGACGGTGGCGATGGTGTCCTTGGTGATTTTCATGGGTTGGGATCTCGATGATCAGCCCTGGCGCGCCGGGCGCTGGGCTGATTTGGGACGGAAAGCGGCGCAGACCTCGTCCCGCGTTTCCAGATAAGGGCCGCCGATGAGGTCGATGCAGTAGGGCACGGCGGCGAAGATACCCCGGGCAGCCGGATGGCCGCCCAGCGTTTCCGCAATGGCCTTGGGCTGGCCCGGCAGATTGATGATGAGCGAGCGGCCCCGGATCACCGCCACCTGGCGGGACAGGATGGCCGTGGGCACAAAATGCAGCGAGATCTGCCGCATCTGTTCGCCAAAGCCCGGCATTTCGCGGTCGGCCACGTCCAGCGTGGCTTCCGGGGTCACGTCCCGTGGGGCCGGGCCGGTGCCGCCGGTGGTGAGCACCAGGTCGCAGTGGGCCTCGTCCACCAGCGCCCGCAGGGTGGCGGCGATGGTGTCGCGTTCGTCCGGAATCAGTCGCGGCTCGAACTGCAGCGGGTTGATCAGGGCGCGGGTCAGCCAGTCCTGCAGGGCGGGAACCCCCTGGTCCGCATACACGCCGGTGGAGGCGCGGTCGCTGATGGAGACGATGCCGATGCGCACCGGCTCGACCGGACGCGGGTCAGTCATCGCGGTCGTCCCCGTGGTCGCGCTCATGGTCACTCTCAGGGCCGTGCTGGTGATCGTCGTCCAGCTCGTCCGCATCCTCGCTGGCGCTGCCATCCGCCCGGGACTGGGCCAGCACCTGCGACTTGATCATCTGGAACAGTTCCCGCCAGGCCCGGCCGTTGCGCTGCTCGGGCGCCTGTGCGCGGTCCTTGCGGGCGGCACGGATGAGGCTGCGCAGTTGCTGCACATCGGTGTCGGGGAAGGTGTCGATGTAGTCCTGCAGGGCGGCGTCTTCTTCCACCAGTCGCACACGCCAGCGTTCGGCCTGATGCAGCTGCAGGCTGTCCTGGGCGCGGCCCAGCTTGAATTCGGCGACGGCTTCGCGGATGGGCGCCGGGTCGACATGGCGCATCAGCTTGCCGATGAGCTGCAGCTGACGCCGCTTGCCTTCATGGGCGCTCTTGATGCGCCGGGCTTCCGCCAGCGCGTCCATCAGTGAGTCGGGCAGGTTCAGTGCGGCCACCCGCTTTTCGGGCAGGGACAGCAGCTCCACCCCCAGCGCCTGCAGGGCGGCCATGTCCCGCTTGAGCTGGCTCTTGCTGGGGCGTTCGTCGTCGGGATCTTCGTATTCTTCGTACATGAGGCAATGAGGGCGAGGCCGGCCGGGACCGGCGCAGGGCCCGTATGATAGTTCTTTGCACCAGATTCGAGATCTCATGAGTCAAGCCCAACAAGGATTTGCCTACAGCCAGGACCAGTTTCGCCAACTGATCGAGGACGTCCTCGCCGAAGCGAAGCATCTGGGCGCGTCGGATGCCGGCGCCGAAGTGTCCGAAGGCTGCGGCTTGTCCGTGTCGGTCCGGCGGGGCGATCTGGAGAATGTGGAGCGCAACCGCGACAAGTCCCTGGGCATTTCCGTCTACCTCGGACAGCGTCGTGGCAATGCCAGCACCTCCGATTTCTCGCCCAAGGCCCTGAAGGACACCGTCCGCGCCGCCTTCGACATCGCCCGTTTCACCGCCGAAGACGAATTCGCCGGCTTGCCGGCGGATGACGAGCTGTCCCTGGACGAAGACAGCCGGCCGGCCCTGGACCTGTTCCATCCCTGGGACATCACCGCCGAAGCCGCCGCCGAACTGGCGCTGCGCTGCGAGCGCGCCGCGCTGGACGTGGACCCGCGCATCACCAATTCCGAAGGCGCCGCCGTCTCGGCGCAGCAATCCCATTTCTTCACCGGCAACAGCCGGGGCTTCCGCGGCGGTTATGCCAGCTCGCGGCATTCGCTGTCGGTGGCGCCCATCGCTGGCCGTGGCGCCGGCATGGAGCGGGACGCCTGGTACAGCTCCATGCGAGACGCGGCGGAGCTCTCCAGCCCCGAGTCCATCGGCCGTTACGCGGCCGAACGGGCCCTGGCGCGCCTGAAGGGCCGCAAGGTCAAGACGGCCAATGTCCCGGTGCTGTTTGAATCGCCGGTGGCGGCCGGCCTGCTCGGCGCGCTGGTGCAGGCCACCAGCGGAGGGGCGCTGTACCGCCGCGCCACCTTCCTGCTGGACAGCCTGGACAAGCCGGTGCTGGCCTCCCACATCGACGTGGTGGAGGACCCGCACATCCTCAAAGGCAAGGGCAGCGCCCCCTTTGACGACGAAGGCGTCATCACCCGTCCGCGCACGGTGGTGGAAGGCGGCACGCTCAAGGGCTACTTCCTGTCCACCTATTCGGCCCGCAAGCTCGGCCTGCGCACCACCGGTCATGCCGGCGGCTCTCACAACCTGACCATGCGCAGCCGCTGCACCGCACCCGGCGATGACCTGCCCACCATGCTGCGTCGCCTGGGCACCGGCCTGTTCGTGACCGAGCTGATGGGGCAGGGCGTCAACTACGTGACCGGCGACTATTCGCGTGGCGCCAGCGGCTACTGGGTGGAGAACGGCGAGATCGCCTTCCCGGTGAATGAAGTGACGATTGCCGGCAACCTGCGGGAGATGTTCCAGCAGATCGTGGGCATCGGCGCCGACACCTACAACCTGGGTGCCAAGTCGGTGGGCTCCATCCTCATCGCCAACATGAAGCTGGCCGGCTCCTGAGCCAGTGCTCCGGGTGCGTTGGCCCCGGGCAGCCCTCGATTGACGAATCGCCCTCCCGTGGGGGAACCTCCAGGCCATAACAACCCAGGAGACTTCCCTCATGGAACGACGTTCGTTCGTCAAGGGTGCCGGCATGGCCGGCGTGCTAGCCGCGGGCACCGCCCCGGCGATTGTTCATGCGCAGGCCAATGTGCGCTGGCGCCTGGCCTCCAGCTTTCCCAAGCAGCTGGACACCCTCTTTGGCGCCGGTGAATCCTTCGCCAGGAAGGTCGGTGAACTCAGCGGCGGCAAGTTCCAGATCAGCGTGCATGCGCCTGGCGAATTGATGCCCGCCTTCGAGGTGGTGGACGGGGTGCAGAAGGCGACGGTGGAGATCGCCCACACGGCGGCCTACTACTTCTTTGGCAAGGACGAGACCTTCGCCATTGGCGCCTCGATTCCGTTCGGCCTCAACTCCCGCCAGATGACCGCCTGGACCTATCAGGGCAACGGTCTCAAGCTCATGCGGGAGTTCTACCGCAACTACAACATCATCAATTTCCCCGGTGGCAACACCGGCGCGCAGATGGCGGGTTGGTATCGCAAGGAAATCAAGTCGATTGCCGACATGAAGGGCCTGAAGTTCCGCATCGGCGGCTTTGCGGGCCGGGTGATCGAGCGCATGGGCGGGGTGCCCCAGAACCTGCCGGGGGGTGAGCTCTATTCCGCGCTGGAAAAAGGCACCATCGACGCCGCCGAATGGGTGGGCCCCTACGACGACCTCAAGCTGGGCTTCTACAAGGTGGCTCAGTACTACTACTACCCCGGCTGGTGGGAGGGCGGCCCGCAGGTGGACTTCTTCATCAACACCAAGGCCTATGAAAGCCTCTCGCCGGAGTACAAGGCCATCATCGAGGCGGCCTCGGCCCACACCCATGTGAACATGCAGGCCAAGTACGACGTGGTCAACCCGGCCGCACTCAAGGAGCTCGCGGCCGCCAAGGTCAAGCTGATGCGCTTCCCCACGGACGTGATGAACCTGGCCTTCAAGGAATCGATGGCGCTGTACAGCGAGCTCTCGTCCAAGAATCCCAACTGGAAGAAGGTCTACGAGGACTATGCCGCCTTCCGCAAGGACCAGAACCTCTGGTTCCGCTTCGCCGAATCGGGCTTCGACGAGTTCATGCAGAAGCAGCGCTTCTGAGGCGCTGCGGCGGCTGGATCACTCGTTGACCTCCGGCACCCGTTCCTTGCCGTCCAGCACCTCGCGGATGGCGCGGGTGAGCCGCCCCATCTCGATCGGCTTGGCCACATAGCCCTGGAAGCCGGCGGCCAGTCCCTCCTGGCGGTCGGACACCATGGCGAAGGCGGTCAGGGCGACGGCGGGCAATTCCTTGGCGCTGCGATGCGGCAGCCGGCGCACGGCGCGGATGAGCGAGCGCCCGTCCATCTCCGGCATGCCGATGTCCGAGACCAGCAGGTCGAACTGCTGCGCCTGAATCATCTCCAGCGCTTCCTGGGCGCTGCAGGCCACGGTGACCCGGGCGCCCATGCGGCTCAGGGCCACCTGGCCGACTTCCCGCGCATCTTCCTCGTCATCCACCAGCAGCACGCGCACGCCGCTGAGGGCGTCTTCCGACAGCGCCATCGGCTCGGTGCTGGGTGGGCGCACCAGCGGCTGGCCCACCAGCACCGGCAGGCTCAGCTCGAAGGTCGAGCCCTGGCCGTGGCCCGGGCTGGCAGCGCGGATGCGGCCTTGATGCAGTTCGGCAATGGCGCGCGCAATGGCCAGCCCCAGGCCCAGGCCGCCGGCCTTGCGGGTGAAGGAGCCGTCTTCCTGGCGCAGCCGGTCGAACACATAGGGCAGGAACTGCGGCGAGATGCCGCGGCCCGTGTCTTTTACCCGCAGCAGTGCCTGGCCTTCTTCCTTGCGCACTTCCACATCGACCGAGCCGCCACCGTCGGTGAACTTGATGGCATTGCTGATGAGGTTGGTCAGCACCTGGGACAGTCGGTGCGCGTCCCCGTTCACCCACACCGGGCCCGCCGTGCGGCAGTGCAGGGCCACGCCCTTGGCCTGGGCCTCATGCAGCGCGGCGAGCACGGCGTCGTCGGCCATGGCCGAGAGGTTGACCGGGGCGGTCTGCAGCACCAGCTTGCCGGCGACCACGGCGCTCATGTCCAGCAGGTCGTTGATCATGCGGGCCTGCAGCTGCGCATTGCGCCGGATCACCGCCGCGGCCTTGCCCAGCAGCGGATGCGCGTCCGAGAAGTTGGTGAGGATGTCCGCCCAGCCGGTGATGGCGCTCAGCGGCGAGCGCAGTTCATGCGAGAGCACCGCCAGGAACTGTTCCTTGAGCTCGCTGGTGCGCTCGGCTTCTTCCTTGGCCTCGCGCAGCGCTTCGCGGGCTTCGAAGGCCAGCGTCACGTCGCGGATGATCTTGGAAAAGCCCGACGGCTCGCCGGTGCTGGCATAGATGGGGGTGATGGTGCCTTCCGCCCGCAGCCGCGTCCCATCACGCCGCATCAGCCAGCGGTCGTCGCGGATGGAGCCCTGGGTCAGCGCCTGCGCCAGTTCGTTCTCCAGCACCTTGGCCGCACGGTCTTCCGGCGTCAGCAGAATCTCGGCCGACATGCCGCGGATGGCCTCCAGCGGATGGCCGAAGATGGTGGTGGCTGCACGGTTCCAGTCGCGGATGCGGCCTTCGGTATCCAGCAGGATCACCGCATATTCCTGCAGCGAATCGACAACGCGGGCATACAGCGCATCCGCTTCCCGCAGCTGGGCTTCCACGATGCGCTGGGCTTCACGCTGCCGTACCTCGCGCAGCGCCCGGTCGATGGCCACCGGCAGGCGGGCCAGGCGGCCCTTCATCACATAGTCGGTGGCGCCGCGCTTGAGCAGCTCCACCGTGTTCTCCTCACCGATGACACCGGAGACAAAGATGAAGGGCGTGCCCGGCGCCTTGGCCATCGCCAGGGTCAGGGCATCGCTGCCGGTGTAGCCGGGCAGTTGATAGTCCGAGATGATCAGGTCAAAGCGCTGCGTCTCCAGCGCGCCCAGCAGGCTGGGTTCGTCCTTCACCCAGGTCACGCGGGCGCTGGGATGGGTGGTCTCCAGCGAGGCCTGCAGCAGCTCGGCGTCGAAGGCCGAGTCTTCCAGCAGCAGGATCTCCAGCGGAGGGCTCACTTCCGGAGCGGCTGCGGCGCTTGCAGCGACGGACGCGGCGTCACTCATAACGGCGGCTGGCCCGCAGCGAACCGGGAGGCGGCTCATTCAGCACGGCCCAGAACACGCCCAGGTCGGCAATGGCCGCAACGAACTGCTTGAACTCGACCGGTTTGACCACATAGGCATTCACGCCCAGCGAATAGCTTTGCACAACATCGGATTCGGTTTGCGACGAGGTCAGCATCACCACGGGAATGCTCTTGAGCGGTTCGGTGGCCCGCACCGACTTGAGCACCTCCAGGCCGTTGACCTTGGGGAGCTTGAGGTCCAGCAGAATCACCGCCGGATTGCCCTCCGGCCGGTCCGCATGCACCCCTTCACGATTGAGGTAGTCCAGCGCTTCCGCACCATCGCGCACCACGACCACCTCATTGGCCAGTTGGCTGCGTTCAAGCGCCACCAGCGTCAACTCAAGGTCGCGGGCGTCGTCTTCTACAAGGAGGATGGGCTTGAGCATGTCAATCAGCGGGAAGGGTCGGGGAGGTGGAGGGCGTGCCGCTGCCGGGCGGCGAAAGCTCGGGGAATGCGACCGGGGCAACTGTCGTGCCCGAGGGCGCGGAGGCCATCACGGCGGCATATTCACGGTTGGGGAGGATGAGGCTGAAGCGCGCGCCCTGGTCCGGATGGCCCCAGGCTTCCACCTGGCCGCCATGCCGCTCAATGATGCGGCGCACACTGGCCAGGCCGATGCCGGTGCCCTCGAAGTTGTCGGTCTGGTGCAGGCGCTGGAACACGCCGAAGAGCTTGCCGACGTACTTCATCTGGAAGCCCACGCCGTTGTCCTGCACCGACAGGCCGGTGCCGTCCGCCGTCTTGAGGGCGCGGATGCTGATGCGGGCCGGTTGGCGCGGACGCGTGTACTTCACCGCATTGCCGATGAGATTGCGCAAGGCCACCTGGATCAACACCGGGTCTGCCCACAGGCGGGGCAGGGGGCGCTCGATGTCCCACTCGATCATCCGGTCCTTGGCCAGCGTGGTCTGTTCGGCGATGAGGTCGTCCACCAGATGGGCGGTGTTGACCGACACCGGCTTGAGCGCCGCCCGGCCCATGCGGGAGAAGTCCAGCAGCGCATCGACCAGGTGGCCGGCGTGGGCGGACGCTTCCTTCACATGGGCCAGATAGCGGCGCGACCGCTCGGTCAGGCCGCTGCCGTCCATCTCCAGCACCAGGTCCACGAAGCCGGAGATGTGCCGCATGGGGGCCCGCAGGTCATGCGAGACGGTGTAGGAAAACGCCTCCAGCTCCTTGTTGACCCGGCCCAGCTCCATGGCCACTTCAGCCAGTTCTTCCGCGCGTCGCAGCACGATGCCGATCAGCGCCTGGCGCAGTTCCTGCACCGCATGGATCTCGCCCTGTCCCCAGGCCAGCGCCCGACCCCGCACCTGCTCCTGCCAGCTGTTGAAGCTGCGGCGCGGATGCAACCGGTTGTCGGGGCCGACATGCATTTCCTTGCGAGGGTCGCCGGCCCAGACGATGGTCTGCACGATCTCCGGACGGAACCAGACGATGTAATGCCGGTGCAGCTTGGAGATGGAGATGGCCAGCAGGCCGGCAATGCCGCCCAGCGAATCTGCCAGATGGGGGGCGTCCACCGCGAGGCGGTCGGAATGCACGACCTCGTCGATGCGCGCGGACAACCACTGCCCGAGTTCCACCAGCGCGGCCGGGGGCGGTGCCTCGCCGACCGACCAGGCCGACTCATTGAGGATGACCGCCGCGCCGGTGGCCCGTCCCAGCCGCAGCAGCGGTCCGGGTTCCTGCATCAGCAGTTGAAGCGTGGCGTCGCTGTCGGACAGGTGGGCGACGATGGACAGCGTGAGCTGACGCAGCCGCAGTTGCTCGGTGACCCGCTCGTTCTCTTCCTTGGCTTCGATCTGCAGCGACAGCAATTGCCCCAGATGCTCACAGGCCATCCGGGTCTGCCAGGGCAGGCGCTGCGGATGGTGGTCGTGGCAGGACACCAGGCCCCAGAGCTCTCCGCGGACCACGATGGACACCGACATCGATGCCAGCGTGCCCATGTTGCGCATGTATTCCAGATGCACCGGCGAGACACTGCGCAGCGCCGCCTGGGAGAGATCAAGCGTGGTGGGATCGCGGCCGTCGACAAAGCGCACCGGCACCGGCGCGTAGGTGGCGTCCGCGATCAAGCGGATGTGATTGATGAGGTAGAGCTCACGCGCCTGGGCCGGAATGTCGGAGGCGGGGAATCGTTGACCGGCATAGCTGTCGTAGCCCCGGTCCGCCGCCTCTGCCAGCACCTGGCCGTGGCCATCGGCGTTGAAGCGGTAGATGAGGCACCGGCCAAAGCCGGTGAGCCGCTTCATCTCCTGGACCACGATGCGGCAGATCTGCTCCACCGAGTCGGTGAGCTGCATCCGCGGCACCAGATGGCGGGCGAGGCTGTAGATGGGCGCGCGGGTGCCTGCATCGGAGAAGTCGGGCTCGACCTCGAAGTAGGCCAGATCACCCATGCGGTGGCCCGACACATGCAGCCGCTGCTCGCGCACCTGCACCACGCCGCAGGATGACGGCCCTTCGCCGTCCACCAGGCTGTGTCGGCCTTCGATGGCGTCGCGCAGCGTGTCTTCCACCAGGCTGGGAAGGTCGGCGGGGTCCCGCTGCAGCAGCGCCTGCCAGTTCTGGCTGTAGGCCAGCAACTCGCCGGTGCGCAGCGTCACCACCGCCAGCCAGCCATGCGGCTGAATGGCGCCGGGAATGCGGATCGGCTCATTGGCGCATTGCGCCAGCTGTTCTCGGGTCAACGCGGTGGGCATGGCAGTCAGACCAGGGCTTGGGTGCCGCGCGGGGCGGCGTCCTGCATGGAAACGGGGGCGGGCGCCGAAGGAAGATCCAGTACGGCGAAGGTGTGCAGCAGGGCCTCGAAGGTCTGGGACGCGCCGCGCAGCGCGTCCGATCGAGCCGGCTCATCCGGCCCCACGGCCTGCTGGGCCCGCTGGCGGAACTCACGCCACAGTGCGCCTGTTTGCTCGCCAAAGCCGTGAAAGTAGCGCGCGCCGTGGTCTGCGCGCAGACCCAGCTGTCGCATCAGCTGTGGCACCAGCACCTGACCGCCCAGTGCGCTGCCTTCGATGACGTAGAGCGCTCCCCATGCGACCGCCGGGCTGTCCATGCGGATGAGGCCTTGCGCATCGCGGGCGGACTGGCGAAGGTCGGGGGCATGGGGAATATCCAGATCAGCAAGGTCCTGCAGCGCCAGCGGCGCGCGGCGGCGGCCGTCGAACCATGGACGCAGCGGCTCCGACAGCGCGAAACGCACGCGCTGTTCCCAGAGCTGGAGAAACTCATGAAAGCCGCGAAGGATGCGGCCATAGCGGGCCAGCGGCATCGGCGCTTCCAGCTGGAGCAGCGCTTCGATGCGGTCATGCAGCGGTCCTGTGCTGTGGCGAAGGCGGAGCAGCAGGTCGGCGTCGGTCGAAGTCATTGATGCAGTGTGGGCGGTGAGGGCGCTCGGGGCACCAAAGGACCTGCGCCGCAGGGATCTTGTCGAACCCGCGGCGCCGTCGTGTCGGCATTATGAAGACAAAGCCTGGCACGCAACATCCGATTCCGCGGATTGGAGGCATCGACCCAGCCGCAGCTGTCACGACGCAGGAAGCGTCTTAAAAATTTTGTGGCGTGCTCTCCTTGGAACACCTCACATCGGGCACGCCGATTGCTGTCGGCGCGCGCATTCGCTGATCGCACCGCCGCGGCAACACCCGTGCGCAGTGTGGTTTTGCGGACGAGAAGCCGGGTGTTGTCCAGGGTTGACCTTGTGGGGAGAGCGCCTCTATGCTCCCTCGCATGAAAGCGCTTTCATGCATCTCGAGTACGTTGAATGAACTCACGCTGCTGAAAGACATGCTGGAAGTTTTGGGAGTCCTTGCGGGCGGCAAGGCTCCACCACCGCTGTTCCAAAGGCCATGCAGATGACGGAGACACAAGTGGGCGCCGGTGCGCCTCTTTCCTGGACCTTGACCGCGCAAGGCGATGCACAGGTCGGCAGCCAGCGGCTGCAGGCGCAGCCACCGCTGGCGATGTCGCCGGTGGCGGCGCTGCTGTCGGACCCCACTGCGGCCCGCATGCCCAAGCTGGTCGTAAACACGCAGCGCCGCTTCCAGCGCATCGAAGGCTTCGGCGGCGCATTCACCGAAGCGGCTGCCGTCACCTGGCAGCAACTGCCGGCTGCCGAGCGAGACGCGGTGCTGCGCGGCTACTTTGATCCGCAGCAGGGTCATGGCTACACCTTCAACCGGGTGCACATGAACAGCTGCGACTTCTCCCTGGGCAACTACGCCCATGCGTCGGTGCCGGGCGATACGGCCCTGGCTCACTTCAACATCGACCGTGACCGCGAGGCGCTGCTGCCGATGATCAAGGCGGCCATGGCCGTCGCAGGCCGGCCGATGAAGCTGCTGATGTCGCCGTGGAGTCCGCCGCCCTGGATGAAGAGCAATGGCCAGATGAACAACGGCGGCACGCTGCTGCCGCAGTACGCAGCCACCTGGGCCCAATGCTTCGTGCGCTTCATCCAGGCCTATGAGGCCGAAGGCGTGCCCATCTGGGGCGTGTCGGTGCAGAACGAGCCCGATGCCACCCAGCGCTGGGATTCCTGCATCTACACCGCCGAGCAGGAACGGGACTTCGTCCGCGACCACCTCGGGCCCGCGCTGCATGCGGCGGGGCTGTTCCACATCCGCATCGTGATCTGGGACCACAACCGCGACCAGATGGTGCAGCGGGCCGACGTGGTCTACAGCGACCCTGAAGCCGCCCGCTATGTCTGGGGCTGTGGCTTCCACTGGTATGTGGAGGATCATTTCGATCATGTGGGGCTGCTGCACGACGCCTATCCGGACAAGCAGCTGCTGTTCACCGAAGGCTGCCAGGAAGGCGGACCGCACCGCGGTGAATGGGCACCGGCTGAGCGCTACGCCACCAGCCTGCTCAGCGACCTCAATCACTGGACGGTCGGCTGGATCGACTGGAACCTGCTGCTGGACGAGACCGGCGGCCCCAACCATGTGGGCAACTTCTGCAGCGCGCCGATGCTGGCGGATCGGTCGCAGGGCAGGGTGGAGCTTCAGCCGTCCTACGACTACCTGGGGCATTTCAGCCGCTTCATCCGGCCCGGGGCGCAGCGGGTGCTGTGCTCGGCCAGCAGCCAGGACATCGCCTGCACCGCGGCGGTGAACGAGGATGGCCGGGTGGCGGTGGTGGTGCTCAACAAGACGGAGCGGTCGCCGCAGTTCCTGCTCAGGATCGATGAGCGAGCAACGGTGGTGAGCCTGCCGCCGCGGAGCATCGCCAGTTTCGAGCTGGGCGCCTGAGGGACTTGGATGGCAAGGCCCAAGGGCCTCGCCACTCAGAAGCGCCGCAGCATTCCCGAGGCCAACCCCCAGCGGTGGCCATCAGCGGCGGCGGTCATCAGCGGCGGCCATCAGCGCTGCTGCAGACGATGCATCAGATGGCTGCGCAGGTTGGCCGCACCTTGCGGCGTCAGCGGCGCCAGCGCATGCCGGGCCGCTTCGGGAATGTGAGCGGCCGTCTCCGGTCCGGCGTTGAACACATAGTGGTCGAAGATCCCCTGCCAGGCCCGGCGCTGCGGCTCGGGCAATTCCCGCAGTGACAGCAGCGCCATCATCAGCGTCAGCACCGGCGGGTCCATGTGGGGCGGGGATTGGCGCCACCAGTAGTTGATCAGCAGGTTGAAGGCTTCCAGCGCCTCCACCTGATGCCACCACATGCTGGGAATGTAGATCGCATCACCGGGTTCGAGCTCAGCCACCTGGGCGCTGGCCAGCGCCTGTGCAAACCGCGGGAAGCGCTCGAAGTCCGGATGCTTCAGGTCCACCAGGCTCACCGGCTGTCCGGCTGGCGTGAAGTCGATCGGACCGACATAGAGATTGGGCAACTGCTCGGGCGGGAACAGCGTGAAGCGGCGCCGTCCGGCGGCCACGCAGGCGATGTTGTCCGGCAGGTCGTAGTGGGGCGCAATGCGGCTGCGATTGCCCAGCCACGCGCTGGCGAGGGCGTCCGGTCCCGCCGCTCCCGGCGGGGCCAGCGCCTGCAGGTCCAGGCTGTTGTGGGCGGAGAACCCCGGCAGGCAGTCGTCCAGCGTGGTGGAGCCGACGTAATAGCAAGGCGGCCGCGCCACCTCGCGGCAGCGCAGCAGCTCCTGCAGCAGGGCCGGCAACGGGGCGTCCGCCCGGCCGAAGTTCATGCCGGTCAGATCATCGTTGTAGAAGATCCGGCCATCGATCTCGGGCGGGCCCGTCATGATGGCCACCGGGGCGCCTTGCCAGCAGCTTTGCAGATAGTCCGCCACCGAAGCGTCAGACTGCCGCGCCCGGGCCACCACCGGCCAGTGCGACACCAGCCCGCGCAGCACCACCGGCTGCGCGGCCTGCGTGAGACCGGGCGGCAACTGGCCTGGGGTCAGGCCGCTGAGTTCCCGGATGGGCTGGAGGGGCTGCATCAGCGTGGGCGCACCCGCAGGACGGGTCAGAACTTGTAGCGAAGACCCAGCATATAACGGCGGCCGGTCTGCGTGACCGAGAACACCTCCTCCTCGGTCCGCCCATGCTGACGCAGGATGGAGTCACCCAGGTTGATGACCTCGGCCTGCATGCTGAGCTTCTCGGTGAAGTTGTAGCCCACGCTCACGTCGACCTGGGCATAGGGCTCGGTGTAGATCGGCGCCGAGCGGCCCAGCTGGTTGCCGTCATTGACGGCGGCCAGGAACTTGTCGCGCCAGTTGTAGGCCACCCGCACGCTGAACTTGTTGTCTTCGTAGAAGCCCACCAGGTTGGCCGAGTCGCTCAGGCCCACCAGGGCGTACTGCTGCGTCAGGCTCATGTTGTCGTACTTCAGGCCCGACTTGACCTTGGTGTAGTTGGCCGCCACACCGAAGCCGGAGTTGCCGAAGGCATGCTGCACATTCAGCTCAAAGCCCTTGAGGCTGTTGGACTGGGTGTTGGCCGGTGTGGTGATCTGGAAGGTTGCGACCGGGTCGTCCGGCTGGCCGGTGATGGTGCCCAGCGCATGGCCGTTGCTCTCGCCGGTCTTGGTCACACCGGGCTGGCCGTTGTAGCGGTTCAGGATGTAGTCGCGGATGCAGGTGATGTCCGCGCCGCAGCCGCCGGTGGAAGCCGCTTCGTTGAAGTATTTGCCGCCCACCGGAGTGTGCAGGTTGAACGGCGACGCGGTGTTGATGGTCGAGCCGATGTAGTTGCTGATGTTCTTGCGGAAGACACCGGCGGCCACATAGCTGGACTTGGCGTAGTAGTACTCCAGCGAGAAGTCGATGTTCTTGGACTTCAGCGGCTTGAGGCTGGGATTGCCCTGCGAGCCGGTGCCACCGCTCAGGCGGGCCAGGTTGTCCAGCGTCTGGCCGCCCTGGATGGCATCCCAGCCGGGGCGTCCGATGCTGGTGCCGTAGCTGGCGCGCAGCTTGACCTTGTCGGTCAGGTCCGCCTCCCAGTCGATGCTGGGCAGCCAGTAGCTGTACTTGCCGCTCAGCGCGGTGAAGCCGGGGTCGCCCTTGAGCACGGTCAGCTCGTTGTTGGAGCCCCAGCTGATGCCGGTGGCAATCGGCACCAGCGCGGTGGAGTCGACCTTGGTGCGCTCATACCGCATGCCCAGCGTGGCACTCATCGGAACGCCCAGCTCCCATTCGCGGGTGTATTCGCCGTAGAGACTGGTGGACTTCTCGGTGGTGCGGCGGTCGGTGGAGAAGTTGTCGGTGGCCAGGTACTTGGACGGATCGCCCCAGGAATCGGACGCCAGCTGACGGATCTTCCCGAAGTCAAAGGTGAAGAACTGGGTAAACAGGCGCGGGTCATTGCCGCCGTTGATCTTGCCGAAGAAGTTGCGCAGGTCCTGCGGAATCCAGACGTTGTCCGGATAGTTCAGGAAGCCGTTTTCGGTGCCGCCCCAGTTGTCCAGCTGGACGAAGGAATAGGCCGAGCGGTTGCGCACCTTGGACAGGCCGACACCGAAGTCCAGCTTGGACACGTCGTCAATCGTCCAGCTGCCGCGGATCTGCTGCTGGTCCACCTGGCTCTTCATGTAGCTGTTGCGGAAGGACGAGCCGGTGACCTGCTGCAGCGATGCATCCCGCTGCGTGGTGGGCATGATCAGCACCGGCAGGTCCTGGCTGAAGTCCACCGTGGTGATGCCGCGGTTGAAGCTGGCCGTGCCGATAACGTTGTTGGTGCCCCAGGGGCCGTCCGCACCGGATTCAGCAGTGGAATGGTGGGCGTCGAATTCGAAGCGCAGCTTGTTCGAGGCCTTCCAGTCCACGTTGAAGCCCAGCGACTTGTTGGTGTTCTTAGTGGCGAAGTCGCCGCCGGCCATGGCCAGGTCGGCATTGCCGGCGGTGATCAGCTCGGTGTAGGTGATCGGGGCGGCCACCGGGCCGTTGGTCCAGGAACTGCTGGACGGGCCGAAGCTGAACCAGGCCGACATGTCGTTGCGGCGGGTGTGCAGCTTGTTCTGCGAGGCGGTGTAGTCCAGCGTCGTGGTCAGGTCCTTGGTGGGCGCGAACTGGAAGGTGACCTGGCCATTGGTGCGCTCGCGGCGCACGCCGTTCATGTTGTAGTTGACGTTCTGCGGGATGGAGTAGATGTCGTTCGGGCCGGGCCGGTTGGTGATGCGGTCGGCGCCGGGCTGGCCGGGCAGGGGGATGGCGCCGTAGAGGCTTTCGTCGCCCTTGATCGGCAGCCAGCCGCCGGGCACGCCGGCGCTGTTGTAGCCGGCATCGCGGCGCTGGAAGCTGCCGGAGACGGCCAGGCCGAAGCGGCCGTCGTCGAAGGTGGTGCTGTAGATGCCGGAGACTTCGGGCGTGATGCTGCTGCCCTTGATGGTGTCGGGCAGGCGCGAATTGCCTTCGTCATGGACGGCCTTGAGGCCGACGCTGGCCACGGTGCGCTTGGTGTCGAGCGGCCGGGCGGTCTTGATGTTGATGGTGGCACCGATGCCGCCCGTCGGGGTGCTGGCGCGGCTGGTCTTGTAGACCTCCAGGGCCGACACCGATTCCGACGCCAGGTTGGCAAAGTCAAACGCGCGAGAGGGCGAGGCCTGCGTGTCGGCGATGGACGAGGCCGGCATCTGGCGGCCGTTGAGCAGCACCAGGTTGAAGTCGGGGCCGACACCACGCACGGTCACCCGCGAGCCTTCACCCATCGAGCGGTCGATGGACACGCCGGAGATGCGCTGCATCGACTCGGCCAGGTTGGTGTCCGGGAACTTGCCGATGTCCTCGGCCACGATGCCGTCCACCACGCCGCGCTGCTGGCGCTTGAGGTTGAGCGAGGTGTCCAGGGACTGGCGGATGCCGGTCACGACGACGGTGTCGAGCTGCGCGTCGGACTTGGCGGCGGAAGCGGCGCCGGCCGGTGCGGCGGTCGCCTGCTGGGCTTGCGCATGCGCCGCCGCAGCGACGAAGAGCAGGGCGCAGGCCACGGCGACCGGGCGGGCCTGAAGGCGGCGGTCGGGGACCAGGGAAATGGGGGCGGATGTCATTGTTTGTCTCCTGTTATTAGTCTCAGCCCGTCCATGAACCGTCCCGGTGAGGCACGTTACGGATCGCGACGGCTGGAGCCGATGCATCGGCGAAATGAAGCGCTCTTTACAACGTTGCAACGACCGGTTGTGAAAGCGCTTTCAGAACGGATGGAAATTTATCTGCTTCGTTTACGCAGGGGCTACTGACTTTCCCCTAGGGGTGTGACGGCGCGTCAGACGAAGGCGGCTTCGGGGCTGCTGATGCCGCGTGTTCCGGGGGCGTGGAGGGCGCGAGCCTGTGCATCGAAGGCCAGCGCCTCCGGGGTCTGCACGCCCAGATGCACGGCATCTCCGTTGCGCAGCGGCACCCGTTCCATGGGCAGCTTGATGGCGAGCAGATCCTGCACGCCTTCCACCTGCACATGAAGCAGCGACACATCGCCAAGGTGTTCCGCCAGCACGACAGTGCCGGGCACGGTTGATGTCAGCCCCGGCGCTTCAGACGCGCGGCAAGCGCTCAGATGCTCGGGGCGGATGCCCAGCTGCGCGGCGGCGGGGAACTGGGTGCCCCCCAGCAGGTCCCATAGCTGGCGCGCCGGCCCCGGAGCGCTGCCCTGCGGGCGTTCGATCATGTTGATGCGAGGCGCCCCCAGGAAGCCCGCGACAAACGCGTTGGCGGGCTGCCGGTAGAGCGACATCGGCGTGCCCACCTGCTCGATGCGGCCCTGGTGGAAGACGGCGATGCGGTCGCCCATGGTCATGGCCTCGACCTGGTCGTGCGTCACATAGATCATGGTCGTGCCCAGCTGCTGATGCAGCCGCGTCAGCTCGATGCGCATGTCCACCCGCAGTGCAGCATCCAGGTTCGACAGCGGTTCATCGAACAGGAACACCTTGGGCTTGCGCACGATGGCCCGGCCGATGGCCACCCGCTGCCGCTGACCGCCGGAGAGCTGACGCGGCGTGCGGTCCAGCAGCTCGGTGATGCGCAGGACTTCGGCGGTGCGGCGCACCTGCTCCTCGCGCTCGGCGCGTCGCACACCGGCCATCTTCAGTGCAAAGCCCATGTTCTCCGCCACCGTCATGTGGGGATAGAGGGCATAACTCTGGAACACCATCGCGGCGCCGCGGTCGGCCGGGCGCTGCTCGTTGGCGCGCACGCCGTCGATCAGCAGCTCGCCGCTGTCGATGTCTTCCAGGCCGGCGATCATGCGAAGCGTGGTGCTCTTGCCGCAGCCCGAAGGGCCGACAAACACCATGAACTCACCGTCCCGCACGTCGAGATCGATGCCCTGGATGACGTCCTGATCGCCAAAGCGTTTGCGCAGGCTGCGTAATGTGACTTGTCCCATGAGGTCTCCGTGCCAATCGTCAGAGGGTCGCGGCGTGCGCCCGGGGTGCCGCCGTTCGTGTCAGCCCTGGGTGGCCGGGGCCTGACCCTGCATGAAGTCGCGGAAGGCCAGGGCGCTGTCCTTCGGGGTGCGGACCTGGGTGGCGTAATCCACATGCACGATGCCAAAGCGCTTCTCATAGCCCGAGGCCCATTCGAAGTTGTCCAGCAGGCTCCAGACCATGTAGCCGCCCATGGGCACGCCCTGCGCGATGGCGTCGCCCACCGCTGCGATGTGGGTGTCCAGATAGCTGGTGCGGTCGGCATCGTGCACCTGGCCGTCGGGGCCGAGGACGTCCGGGAAGGCGCCGCCGTTCTCGGTCACATACAGGCGCTTGGCTTCCGGGTAGTCGCGATGCAGTTGCACCAGCAGATCGGTCAGGCCCTGCGGATACACCTCCCAGCCCATGTCGGTCAGCGGCAGCCCGCTGCGCTTGGCATCGAAGCTGTTGTCGGCGCTGGCCATGCCGCGGGAGTAGTAGTTGACGCCCAGGAAGTCGATCGGCTGCTGGATGTCGGCCAGGTCGCCGTCTTCCACCTGCGGTGCATCGTCCCCGAGGTCGTCCAGCACGTCCTGCGGATAGTGGCCCTTGAACAGCGGGTCCATGTACCAGCGGCGCAGCTTGCCGTCTTCCAGACGGGCCTTGGCATGGTCCTGCGGCGTGTCGGTGGCGGGGTAGATGGGCGAGAGGTTGAGCACGATGCCCAGCGTGGCCGGCAGGTTCAGCGCACGCAGGCGGCGGATGGCGCGTCCGTGGCTGAGCAGCAGGTGATGCGACACCTGGGCGGCCAGGCGGCGGTCCTTGAGGCCGGGGGCGAAGATGCCGCTTTCATGGCCGAGCTGCGCCACCACCCACGGTTCATTGTGGGTGGCGATGGAGGCCACCTTGTGGCCGATGCGCCGACCGATCGCCTCGGCATATTCCACGAAGCGGTCCACCGTGGCGCGGGCGCCCCAGCCGCCAACGTCCTGCAGCGCCTGCGGCAGGTCCCAGTGGTTCAGGGTGACATAGGCCTTCATGCCGCGGGCACGGATGCCGTCCACCAGCTTCTCGTAGAAGGCCAGGCCCGCTTCATTCCAGGGCCCGTCGCCGGTGGCGCGCACGCGGGGCCAGGAGATCGAGAAGCGGTAGGCGCGGGCGCCCAGGCTCTGGATCAGGTCCAGGTCGGCTTCCCAGCGGTCATAGTGCTCGCAGGCGATGTCGCCGTTGCTGTGGTCGGCAATGGCGCCGGGCTGGCGGCAGAAGCTGTCCCAGATGGAGGGGCCCTTGCCATCCCGGTCGGGCGCCCCTTCGATCTGGAAGGCGCTGGTGGCCACGCCGAAGACGAAGTCGGCGGGGAAGTGACGGGCCGCGGCGGTCGGCAGGCCGCCAGGGGCGGGTGCGCCGCCCGCAGTGGAGCCGGTGCTGGCGGCAGTGTGGGCAGCGCTGTTGGCAGCGGTGTGTGAAGTGGTGTTGGAAGCGGAGGCCGAGGCTTGCGCCACGGCACTGACGTTGAAGGTCGTCATCGGTGCGTGCAGGTTCATGAAAGAAGGCTCACTTCACCGCGCCGACGGTCAGGCCCGAGATGAGCTGCCGTGAGCACAGGACAAAGAGCACGATCAGTGGCAGCGTCGCGATGGCGGATCCGGCCATCATCGCGCCCCATTCGGTGTCCACCGGGCTCTGCAGGCTGCGCAGGGCCAGGGGCAGGGTGTACATGTCGGGCGAGCGCATCACCACCAGCGGCCCGATGAAGTTGTTCCAGGACGAGATGAAGGTGATGAGCCCCAGCGTGCCCAGGGCCGGCTTGAGCAGCGGCAGCACGATGCGGGCGTAGATGCCCAACTCCCCGCAGCCATCGATGCGGGCGGCCTCCACCAGTTCACGCGGCACGGAGGAGGCGATGAACTGGCGCATCAGGAAGATGCCGAAGGCGCTGGCGGCGCCGGGGATGTAGAGCGCGCGCGGCTGATCGATCCAGCCCAGCAGGTCCATGATCATGAAGCTGGGGATCATGTTCATGAAGCTGGGCAGCAGCATGGTGCCCATCACCAGGCCGAAGAGCGCCTTCTTGAAGCGGAACTCATGCATGGCAAAGGCATAACCGCCCATCGAGCAGAACAGCAGCGTCAGCCCGGTGTTGCACAGGCCCACATACAGGCTCAGGCCCAGGTTGCGCCAGAAGGGCACCTTCTTGGTCAGCAGTTCGATGTTGTGCAGCAGGTCGTTGCCAAACCACATCGGCGGCGGCAGGTTGTAGATCTCGGTGCGCGAATGGGTGGCGAACACGAACATGAAATAGAACGGCGCCAGCATCAGCAGCGCACCGACGGCCACCAGCAGGTAGGCGGCCCATGTGCTCATGGGCGTGGTCTGCGCGCGGGGGGCGCGCCGCAGGCCGGCGTCGATCGGGGTGGGCATCGTGGTGCTCATGGGCTCAGTCGTCCTTGCGGCGGAAGGCGCGGTGGGTGATCCACGTCAGCCCGGCCACGATCAGGAACAGCAGCCAGGACATTGCGCTGGCGGCGCCGAAGTCGTTGAAGTCGAAGGCGTTGCGGTAGAGGTAGACCGCGGCCGTCATGCCGGCCTGGTCCGACCCGCCCTTGCCGCCTGTGAGGATGAAGGGCTCCTCGAACAGCTGCAGCCCGCCGATGATGCTCAGCGTGACGCCGAAGAAGATCATCGGCCGCAGGCTGGGCAGCGTGATGTGGAAGAACTGCTGGAAGCGGCCGGCGCCGTCCATGGTGGCGGCTTCATACAGGTCCGGCGGGATGGTTTGCAGGGCGGCCAGATACAGCACGACGTTGAAGCCCACATAGCGCCAGAACACCAGGGTGGCGATGGCCGGCTTGAGCGAGTCCGGATCATTGAGCCAGTCCACCGGACCCTGCGGCAGCACACTGCCCAGCAGTGGCCATTCGCGCAGATGGGACAGGGCCAGGTTGATCAGTCCGTAGTCGGTGGAGAACAGCGAGCTGAACAGGATGGCAATTGCCACCGAGGAGGTGATGTAGGGCAGGAAATAAGCGCCGATCACCGCATTGCGTGCACGCCGGAAGGCCAGATGAATGAAGGTCGCCAGCGGGATGGCGACCAGATGCTGCGGCAGGCCGGAGGCCAGGGCCAGCCAGCCGGTGCTGCGCAGCGACTTCCAGAACCACTCGTCCGCCAGGGCGAAGCGGAAGTTGTCCAGGCCGACCCATTGCATCGCGGCCAGTCCGCTGGTGGGCTCCCAGCTGTGCAGGGACAGATAGAGCGAGAACAGCAGCGGGAACAGCCCGAAGACCGCGAACAGGATCAGGAACGGGGCCAGCAGCGCATACGGCGCGTAGCGCGGCGACAGGCGCATCCAGGAGGGCAGTGCAAGGCGCATGGGCAGGGTCCTTTCAGCGGCGCGCACGCAGTTGCAGCAGACGCTGGGCATCGGCCAGGGCGGTGGCGATGTCCTTGTTGCGATCCAGCACCTTGTCCAGCTCGGTGTCGATCACCTCGCGGGCAAAGGCGTCCTGCTTGTGCACCGGGACGGCGCGGATGTGGTGGGCCGCCTCCCGCCAGTCGCGGCGGGCGCTCTGGCCGCCCAGAAATGGCAGCGGCAGGTCGAAGAACGGGTCCGTCTGCGCGTCCACCAGGGCGGGGAAGGCATCCTGCGACTTGAAGGCGGCCAGTTGCAGCTCGCGGTTCAGGGTCATGAAGCGGATGAATTCATAGGCCAGGGCCTTGCGGGACGGGTCGGACAGGCGCGGCATGGCGAAGTAGGTGCCGCCATAGGCCGCGTAGGCGCCTTCCGGCAATTGCGTGGCGCGCCAGCGGCCGCGGGTGTCCGGGGCCAGCCAGTTGTTCAGGTGGCCGGCCAGCCAGGCGCCCGACATCTGGGTGGCGATGCCGCCGCGCTTGAAGCCTTCGGTCCAGTCCGAGGACCAGGCGGCGACCCGGGCGTCCAGCTTCTGGCGTCGCACGGCGCGGGCCAGTTCGAAAGCGCGGACAAAGCGCTGCGAAGTCACCAGCGGACGGGACTGGTCATCGAAGTACAGGCCTTCACCCGGCTGCAGGCCGGTGCGGATGAGGATGTCCTTCATGTCCCGCGCATGCGCCATCAGGTAGGCGCCGGTGGTGGCCTTGATCCGCACGCCGGCGGCGATGTAGCCCTCCCAGGTGGTGGTCAGGTCCTGCTCGGTCAGGCCGGCGCGGGCCAGCAGGTCGGTGCGGTAGAGGAGGGTGCCGGGGGCGATGTCGGTCGGCACGGCCACGACGGCGCCCTTCGCGGTGGTGGCCTGGTCAAAGGCGTAGCGGACGAAACGGTCGCGCTCGCGCACCAGGGAGTAGGGCGGCTGGGACAGGTCCAGCAGCCCGGTGCCCTGGGAAAAGCGGCCCAGGTAGGGAATCTCCAGCGCCATCACGTCCGGCAGACCCTTGGCGGTGGAGAGTGCGGTGGTCATGGCCGTGTGGTGGTCATTGACCTCACGGCTGAGGACTTTGACCTCGACCTCCGGATGAACGGCCCGCCAGGCGGGCAGCGCGCTGCGCACGATCTCGTCGATGGCGGGGAAGGCGGCAACGGTGAGGGTGACCGTCGGGGCCGGGGCGCGACTGCTACCGGCGGGGGGCGTCGCGGCGCCGTCCGCAGCCGCCGTAGCCGGGGCGACCAAAGCACCGAGGGCGCCGCCCAGACAGGTCAGCGCCAGCGCTGACAGATGATGAATCCACCGCCGCATCAAGCGTGTCTCCGTGATTGATCTCGTTATGAAAGCGCTTTCATGATAAGCGCTAACCCGTTCGGGAATGATCAGGGTTACTGCTGAAGGACGGGGGTGTGGAGCTGTTGCGAGCTGTCACGGCCTGTCATGGCCCGCCACGGGGGATGGGGCTTAAAGCGCCCGCGTGGAGGAGCGCACGATCAGCCGGGGCTCCGGCAACTGCGCGGTCGGCTTGGTGCCGGCCAGCAGGTCCAGCAGCGCTTGCGCGGCGCATCGGCCGAGCTCCAGGCCGGCCTGATGGATGGTGGTCAGCGGGGGAATGCTGTGGGCGGCGCCCGCCAGATCGTCGAAGCCCACGATGGACACGTCTTCAGGCACGCGAATGCCGCGCCGGTAGAGCGCCAGCGAGGCGCCGAAGGCCATCTGGTCGTTGGCTGCAAAGATGGCGGTAAAAGGCTCACGGCTGTTGATCAGTTGCTCCACCGCCAACACCCCGCTGTCTTCATGGAACAGGCCGGGCAGGACCAGCGCCGGCTTGTATTTGATGCCAGCGGCTTCCAGCGCCGCCCGGTAACCGCGCAGACGCTCCTGCGCGTCCGGATGCACCGGATCCCCGGCGATGAAGGCGATCTTGCGGTGGCCCAGGGACAGCAGGTGATCGGTGGCCAGCCGGGCGCCCTCGAAGTCGTTGAAGTTCAGGGAACACAGGCCGGTGGCCTTGAGCGACCGACCGGTGACCACCACCGGCAGCTCCTTGGCCATCTTGCGCAGCGCATCGTCGGACAGGCGCCCGGTGAGCACGATCATGCCGTCCACCCGGCGGGAGCGAAGGGTGTCGATGCAGCGCTGCTCTTCCTTGGCGCTCCAGTGGCCGCTGGCGAAGAGCGGGCAGTAGCCGGCGGCGGCCAGCACTTCCTCGATGCCGCGCAGGGCGACGCCGTAATAGGGGCTGTCCAGGCTCTGGGTCACCACGCCGACGCTGAGCGACCGGCCGCCGGCCAGCAGCCGGGCGATGGGATTCGGGACAAAACCGAGTTCCGCGATGGCGCGGTCCACGGCATCCTTCTTTTCCTGACTGACCACCGCAGTGCCGTTCAGGATGCGGGAGACGGTGCTGGGCGAGACGCCGCTGGCCTCGGCCACCATGCCCAGCGTCACCTTGGCGGATGGGCGGGCGGTCTTGGAACTCTTCATGGGCGGCGGGTAGGTCTGTGAAGGAGTGAGGGTTCGTTACCCGGGCGAGTTTAAGCGCGTCGAACGGGTGGCAAAAGGCGGCAGTTGGGGGAGGCGGGAGTGCCGATTGCCCGCAGTTCGACCCGTTTCTCGTACGAGAATGTTCGTCGTGGGGGGTGTTGGGGGTGGAACTCCTGCGCTTCCTGGTCCTTTTTTCACATAGGGGATGGCCGCTTGAGCCATCCGACTGCCATGCCTTATGCCGTCCTGGTCGACGACAACCTTGAATCGAGTGAAACCCTGTCCATTCTTCTGGAGATGGAAGGGTATGAGACGGCCATGGCGGCGTCCTTGAAGGAGGCGCGTGCGCGCATTGCGCAGCGACGCCCGGATGTGATGGTGCTGGATCGGACCCTGCCGGACGGGCAGGGGATGGATTTCATCGTCGAGGCGCTGAGCCATGGGCCGATGACCATCGTGCTGCTGACCGGGCTGTCGGATCCGGCGGATGCGAAGGAAGCGATTCGGCGTGGGGCGGCGGCGTATTTGGTCAAGCCGGCGACGATTGATGAGTTGAAGGCGGTGCTGGATAAGGCGGCGCAGAAGGTGTGACTGGCGGGGCGTGCCTGCTCGCGACAGCTGACCGCTTATCCAGTGAGGACTGAAGGGTGCCGCTCAGCGTTTCCGTGTGAGCCTCCGCTCCCCGATTTGCGGGGGAGCGCCGATTCGGCTCTTCATCGACCTCACACAACGCGTATCCTCTCGTAACAGACCCCGGCCATGAAGACGCCTCAACGGCGCGAAGGCTTCCGGCGCTGCCTTGCTGGCCGCGTGTGGCAGCAAGAGCCGGGTCCACGAAGAGGGCCCCTTGAATACTGCTTACCTGATTCAGGCGCATACCGCGCCAGCGCAGCTGCGCCGACTCGTCGAACTGCTGTCGCACCCCAACGTCGGCATCTTCATCCACGTGGATGCCAAGGTCGATGCCACTCCCTTTGAATCCTTGAAGACCCTGGGCCCGCACTTTTGCAGCGGTGCTGAACGGGTGAAGGTTCATTGGGGGGATTACTCCCAGCTCGAAGCGACTTTCTCGTTGATGAGGGCGGCGTTTGCTGCGCCGCGGCGCTTTGATCGCTTCGTGCTTCTCAGCGGCATGGACCTCCCATTGCAGTCGGCTTCGGCGCTGCAGTCTTTCTTCGCTGCGCATGCGGATCGGGAGTTCATCAATCTGGTTCCGATGCCCAGTGCCAAAGCCAACAAACCAGAGAGTCGGCTGACGGAACGCTGGTTTCGCCCCACGCTGCTCGGGAAGATCCAGCGGCGACTGGTGCGCTATGGGCTGATGGCCAGGCAGCGTGATTACCGACCCGCTTTCGCCGATTTGCAGCCCTACGGCGGCAGTCAATGGTGGGCATTGACGCGTGATTGCTGCGAGACCCTCCTCAAGGAAGTGGGCGCACGTCCGGAGCTCATCCGATTCATCCAGAACACCGCGTGCGCGGACGAGACCTTGGTGCAAACCATCGTCGGGAATTCTGTTTTTGCCGGAAATGTCTCGCGTGCGCTGACCTTCACACGCTGGCGTTCTGGGGCGTCGAGTCCGGATGTCTTGGGTGCGGACGATATGGAGCAACTGCTGCGCCATCCTGTGCATCCCGATGATGGACCTTATGGAGGGGGACCCATTCTGTTTGCACGCAAGTTTGATGAGACGACGTCGGCAGCCGCAGTGGCGCGATTGCGGGCTTTTCATCAAATGCCCGAGGCAATGCAGTCTGGCGGGCACGAAGCGGCTGATGCGGGCCAACTGGATAGTCCATTGCCACCGTTAGGGCTGGCTTGACGGCCAAGGCGTCGTCCGGGCTAGGTAGCCGTATGGATTCGCTGAAGTGGGGCAGGTGATGGATTCGTCCGAACACGCTGTGAGATCGAAGTCCGGAAAACTCTGGCCGCTACACCTGATGGTGCTAATGGCCTTAACGCAACAGGCGCCATGCATGGAGTACAAGGTGGGCGATAAAGCTGCATCGGATGTTTTTACTGACGATGGGCTGCGTCGTCTTGCGCAGGCGGCCTGCGAGGGAGACGAGCGCGCGGTCCGCAGCGCGGTACAGCGGGGTGCCAATCCTAACGGCGCCGGGCTGCGCGGTATCACCCCTCTTGTGTGGGCCGTGAGCTGCGACAGCGTGGCGGGCGTCAATGCGCTCTTGGCGGCCGGCGCCAACCCCAATCAAGCAATCGGCGATGAGTACACGTCCGTCGTTTATATGGCCGTCAGGCGCGACGACCCCGCCCCACTCAAGGCCCTGTTGGATGCCGGGGCTGAGGCCAATGTGTACAGCTTGAAGTCGGAACGCACGGGCATCAGCCAGGCTCTGCTACACGGGATCGACACGGGCGACTGGCGTCATTGGGAGCTGATGCTCCCCAAGGTGGACATCAACCGGCCGCACGACAAGTTCGGGGAGACCATTGCTATTAGGGCAGCGAGGCTCAACCAGTTCGAGCGCGTAGTGCAGCTGCTGGAAAAGGGCTACAGCTATCAGCTCATACGGCTTGGACGCGCAGTGGAGGTTGCCGAGAATCTGACCGAGCCCTTCGCATCCTGGCAGCGCAAGGCCGTAGAAATGCTCAAAGCGCGCGGGGTGGTCTTCCCGGTGGGGCCGACGAAGGTTCAGACCATCACCGATGAAGAGCTGCGGCGGCTACCGGCCAACCGGCGGTAATGCACGACCGAGGTCCGGCAGGGCATTCCAGGCAAAGAGTTCATAACGACACCGCACGTACTTTGGATCGATGAGCCCGGCTTCACACTGCGCTTTGATGTGTGCAGCAGGCAGCGCATCTACCAGGATCAGTTCAACGTCCTGCAACGGACCTATGGTGCAGACGCGACGTTCAGCGTCCGCCGCCGACTGGGATTCTGACAATGAGCAATAGGCAAACGACGCGGCTATTACTTGGCACGCTCATCGTGACTAGCGCCAGCTGGGCTCTGTGCCAGCCCTCGGGCGTACGCAGTCTGATCTTGAGGAAAGATGTCAACGGTATGTTGATTGGCAATGACAAAAGGCCCGGGCAGCGCCTGACGGTCGGGGTGGGCGACAGCCTGACGAAGTTGGCACAGCGCAATGCGTTTCTGAATCAACTCAGCGTGAATGAAGGGCAGGAACTTCGGCTGTCACTGGAAACCACGCTTGAACCACATTACGACGATGGGGATATCAAGTTCGACGTGGATTGCGTGATGAGCGCAAATGTTGATGGCAACAAGCGCCTCCCACAGGGCGTGACATTGGTTGGACTGACGTTGTGTGAGCCGCCACTGAACGACTGGGAGGCTGCCGTCGCCAAGGCGGCGGAGATCATGAGTCGCTTCGAGAAACAGAATCCGCAAGCAACTGACCTGCGCGCGTTCTACCTCTCGGCCACTGAGCCTGAGTTGCAGGCGATAGGTGGCAAGACTTGGCGCAAGTCTGAGCAGGACCTATTCGCGCTACTGACGCCACAGCAAGCCAGGGCCAAGTTTGCAAAGGAGGCCGCTGGAGGTCACGAAGAAATCATAAGCGGGCGTTGGAAGAACAGCCTTGCCAACGTTGCGATTTACGCAGGCAAGAAGGCACTGTTCCAGATTGGCATATCTAAGAGCGCCAACTTCGGCGGCAATAACCTCACCGAGGAACAGCGGCGCACGATGCGCTACGAGATCACGATGAGCTTCCGGTTACGCAACGACGTTGATCCGGCGGCGCTGCAGCCGTAATGGTTCAGAGCCGGCGCGTGGATGGGGGTGAATGGCCGGGGTCAGGTCGTTAGTCGCCCCTGCAAATCGCCCAAGCCATTGTCGCGCAACGCCTTTCGGGTGATTTCCAATAGTGCGATCTCCCGGGAAGTATTCCAATGGAGTGCAGTTCTGGCAGATTGAGCACTGCCGGCCATGGCCACCGACGACTTCGACAGCGTCTACGGCCGGGGACCTATCCTCTTCGCGCGCAAGTTTGACGCCGCCACTTCGGCGCAAGCGGCCAAGCTGCTCGAAACAACGACCTGAGATCGAGCCTCTGCCACCGGCCATCTGCGACCAGTCGCCAGTCGAGGCCTCATTCACTGAGGCATCATGCGCGTCCATGAGTTACGACATCCCCGCCCTCATCCTTGAACTGCTCGACTGGCTCGGCACCATCGCCTTCGCCGTCAGCGGCGCCCTGGTGGGTGTGCGCAAGCGCTTCGACCTGTTCGGGGTGCTGTTCCTGGCCTTCGTGGTGTCCGTCGCCGGCGGCATGATTCGCGACGTGCTGATCGGCGCCATACCTCCGGCCGCCATGGTCGAGATCCACTACTTCGTCATCGCCGTGCTGTCGGGTTTGGCGACGTTCTTCTGGTCCGCCTACATCGTCCACTACCAGCGGCTGATGCAGTTCCTGGACGCGCTCGGGCTGGCTTTGTTCGCGGTGGTGGGCACCCAGAAGGCCATCCAGTTCGGCATTCACCCGGTCATGAGCGCCCTGATGGGCATGATCACCGGCATCGGCGGCGGCATGATCCGCGACGTGCTCAGCGGGGAGATCCCCTTCGTCCTGCGTGCGGACCTTTATGCGCTGGCGGCGCTGATGGCCGGCGCCGTGGTCGCGTTGGGGCACTATCTCGAACTGCCCCCGGTGTATCCGGTGCTTGCGGGCGCCGGACTGTGCATGTTCCTCCGAATGATGGCCATCTATCACGGATGGCGTGCGCCGCTGCCCAGGTCTATCCACGAGGATTGACCCCGGCCTTCAGCGGAAATCTTCCAGCTGAATCTCATGCCGGTGCGAGACCAATTTCATCGCAAAGAACGTGCGGCAGGCATGATCGGGCTACCTGTGGCCACAATTGCAGCTGTTACTTCTGCGTGTGCGGCTACTATTGGAGTCGTTGAAAATCGCGGCATAGGAGATGAATTCTCACAACTAAAACCGTGGGGTGCTCTGTATTATTCAATCTTCGCGTTCAATCTGGTTGGTAGAGCACAAGAAAAAGTTCTTACTTGAATCACTAAGCCAATGCTGGCGGCTTCTTCAGTTCACGCGACAGAATTCTTGAAGAAGATGTTCTCGCAGACTTGCGCCGTGTCCCGACCTTCCATATTGTTGGCGCCAGCGCTGAACCGTCGGACCAAGTCCCAGCAGGGGTAGAGATTAAGTGCATCGGTCCTTCAGGCTGTGCCCATAACTGATTGTGAATGTCAACTTAATCAAAACGGTGGAAACGCAACTCGTCGCTCTAAACTATGGATTTTCCACGGCACGCGACCAGATGTTTTCCTCAGAATTGGCATTTCCTTGAGAATAAAATGTCATTTTCTTTAAAGTCAATTGCAGTCTGCCTTCTATTAACCCCAATCTCATCATTTGCGGAGGAGAGAAGCTTCGGCTTTAATTTTGCAAATACCGTTGCTGGCGAGCTGAGTATTGTCAAAAGCGTTGGCGATGATGATGAGATATTTTTGATGGGGAGGAGAATTCTGAATGGTGATGCGAAGCATGTTCTTTGGTTTGTCGCAGATGCGAGACCTGCGGTTGGTTCGGCTTCAATTGTTTTGCTTGGCTTTGACTCGGGGGATAATTCGTGTCGGTTTATGTACCGAATTATTGATTTTTCGAATTCGACGATGGGTCGCTTAACTCCGGAATTTGGCGATTGTTCCGAATATTCATATAAAAGCAGCTTGAAGGCAGGTGCGCCAGGAAAGTCTATTCCTGCGGCTTGGGTGCTCTCCGGGTTTTCTGGTGGAGATGCTGAATCTGGTGCGCAGTTTGTGTATCGTGACGGGAAAATTTTTCGAGGCGGCAGGCAAATCACAGGGGTAGAGGAGACTTTTTCGGAGCCTTGACTGGTTCAAGTTTGGATTCGGTTACTGCCAGTCGTGGGATGGTCTCCTGGGGCATGCAGCCAACATATGACAGCAGGCTCAAGACTCTTCGAGTGGGACCGGCGAGTACTCGTCGGGGGGGGGAATACACCGGCCAGTGCCTTCGAAGATCCGGGCGAGGCGCATGAAATCTGGACGCGGATGTCCTTGAAATGCCCAGGCCCATCCTCAATGAATGAGCCCGACCCTCAGCGGAAATCATCCAGCTGAATCCCATGCCGATGCAGCTTGTCGTAGAGCGTCTTCCTCGGCGTCCCCAGCAGCTCCATCGCGGCGGGCACCTTGCCCTGCGTCCTGCGTAGCGCCTGCTCGATCAGCGCCTTCTCCACCAGCTCCATCTGCCGCGCCAGATTCAGGCTGGGCAGATCCCGCAGCGCGGCCTGGCTGTCCAGGTCATCCAGCGCCAGCACAAACCGATCGGCGGCATTGCGGATCTCCCGCACATTGCCGGGCCAGTCATGGGCCATCAGCTCACGCAGCTTCTCCGGCGTCAGTTCCGGGGCAGGGCGCTCATACCGCGCGCAGGCCTGCGCCACGAAGTGCTCGAACAGCAGCGGAATGTCTTCCCGGCGCTCCCGCAGCGGTGGCAACTGCAGCGTCGCAATGTTCAGCCGGTAGTAGAGGTCATTGCGAAACTGCCCCCGGTCTCCCAGTTCCTTCAAATCGGCCTTGCTGGCGGCAATGAAACGCACATTGATCGGCAGTTCTTCATTGGACCCCAGCCGCTCGATCCGCCGCTCCTGCAGCACTCGCAGCAGCTTGATCTGCAGTGGCACCGGCATCGTCTCGATCTCGTCCAGCAGCAGTGTGCCGCCGTTGGCATGCTCGATCTTGCCGATGCGCCGCTTGGCCGCCGAGGTGAACGACCCCGGCTCATGCCCGAACAATTCACTTTCGAACAGCGCCTCCGGCAGACCGCCGCAGTTGATCGCCACAAAGTGACGATCCCGCCTCGGGCTCTGGTCATGCAGGCAGCGCGCCACCAGTTCCTTGCCGGTGCCGGTCTCCCCCAGAATCATCACGTCCGCCGACGTCCCCGCCAGATTCAGAATCTGCCGCCGCAACTGCTGCATCGCCGCCGACCGGCCCAGCAGCACCGCCTCGATCCCGCTGGCCCGCTGCAACTGCGCCCGCAGCTCTTCGGCGGAATGTCGCAGCATGCGCAGGTCCAGCGCCCGCATCACGGCTTCGAGCAGCCGCTCCGGCGCAAAGGGCTTTTCGATGAAGTCATAGGCGCCGGTGCGCATGGCCTGCACCGCCATCTGCACATCCCCGTGCGCGGTGATCAGGATCACCGGAATGCCGGGGTCGGTGGCCCGCACATGGTCCAGCAGGGCGCGCCCGTCCATGCCGGGCAGACGCACATCCGTCACCATCACCACCTGCGCACCCGGCTGGATGTGCGGCAGCGCTTCCTCCGCGCTACGGCAGGGCAGCACCTCCAGCCCTTCGAGCTCCAGCGTCTGCGTCAGGCTCACCCGCACCGGCAGGTCGTCTTCCACAAACACGACCTTGTAGCCTTCAAACATGCCCTTGTTCCTCCACAGTCCAGGTGTCGACCGCCAGGTCGAACTCCAGGCTCATGCCCGGGTCGAGCCGATGCGCACGCAGCGTGCCGCCGAACTCATGCACGATCTTCGATGAAATCACCAAACCCAGCCCCAGGCCTTCGCCAGCCGGCTTGGTGGTGAAAAACGGTTCAAACAGACGCGGCAACAGGGCCTCGTCCAGGCCCGGTCCGTTGTCCTGAATCTTGACCAGGACGCGCTGGCCGCCTTCAAGCGCTTCGACGCCCACGCGCAGCGTCATCGCTCGGTCTGCACCCACAGGCCCCGGTGTTGCCTCATCATTCGAGGCCACCGCCGCGCCCGCATCCTCCAGCATCGCGTCCAGCGCATTGGCAAACAGGTTCACCAGCACCTGCTCCAGGCGGTTGGCCTCCGCCCGCACCCGCAGGCCTTCCGGCACCTCCACCTCAAACTGCAGCGGCTGTCCGCGCGTGCGGTGCTCCAGCAGCAGATAGGCATTGCGCACGCTCGCCAGCAGCGGGGAGGGCGAGTCCACCCCCTCGGCCTTGCGCGCAAAACTCTTGAGCTGTCGGGTGATGCGGCCCATGCGCTCCACCATGTCGTCCATGGCTTGCAGATTGTCCGCCACCGCCTGCGTGCGGCCGTTTTGCAGCAGCCGCTGCGCATTGCGGGCCAGCGCTCGCAGCGCCGTCAGCGGCTGGTTGACCTCATGGGACAAGCCCGCCGACATCTGCCCCAGCACCGCCAGCTTGCTCGCCTGCAGCAATTCGCCTTCGGTCTGCTCGCGCTGGGCGATCTGCTCCTTCAGCGCGTCGTTGGACTGCCGCAGTTCCGCCGTGCGTTCATCCACGGTGCGTTCCAGTCGCGCGTGGGCATCCTGCAGCTCGGTCTTGGCCACAAACAGCTGCCGCACCGCCCGGCGACGCGCCGCCAGATACAGGGCCAGCATGCCCACTGCCGCACCAAAGGCCGCGCCGCTCCAGGCCGCCAGCCGCGCCTGCCTGCGCACCTCGGTCAGGTCGGACAGGGCCAGCAGCCGCAGCCCCAGCGGCAGCAGTTGCCGCTCCTGTGCCAGCACGGTGGTGCTGGCCGGTGCCGGCGCCCGCACCAGCAGGCTGTTGTAGGCCTCCAGCACGGCCGGCAGGCCCAGGTTGGGGCCCACCGCCTGCGGGTAACGGGCGCTGGCCTGCAGATGCGCGCGCTGAGCGTCGTCCGCCTCGCTCAGCACCGCATACTTCCAGGCCTGGACGCTGCTCATGATGACCACGCCCTGGTCATCCGCCACCAGAATCCGCTCCCCTTGCGAGCGCAGGCCCAGATCCACCCAGGTGGCCTCCAGCGGTGCCAGATTGAGCTTGACCACGATGACGCCCAGCAGACGCTGCTGGCGCCGCACCGTCTGCAGCAGGAAGAAGTTGGTGCTGCCGATGGCCGACCCATCCACCGGGCTGGCATCGGACGCGAAGAAGTGATGGCGGTCCTGCGCGATGGCCAGCGCCAAGCCGGGTGGGGCCAGCAGCGGCTCGCTGGCGACCAGGACCGAGCCGTCCGCATTGGCCACGAAGATCTGGGTGGTACCGGCCCGCACATTCACCCGCGCCAGCGCCTGGCTCACCCGGTGCCGCAACTGCTCATCATCCGGGTGCTGCATCAGCCGCTCGACCTCTTCGTCGATGGCCAGCAGGCTGGGCAGGTAGGCATGCCGGCTCAGTTCGGTCGACAGGTTGGCCGCATACAGCTCCAGCCGTTCCGTCGCCAGGGCGGAGAGCTGGTCCAGGCTGGCGCGCTCACTCAGCCGGTGGCCCAGCACCAGGCCCAGCATCATCAGCACCCCGGTGAGGTAGAGATAGAAGCTCGGCCGGCTCACCACCCGCGACAGCCGTTGCCGCAGGCGCAGTCCGGTCGCGGTGTCGGGACTGCTGCCAGAGCCGTTGTCGGCGGCAGTGTCCGGGGACGAAGAAGACGGAGGCGTCAACAAAACAATGAATACAAGGGAAAAGCAAGGGACCCGGGGGCATGGTTCACCCGGGGGCGAACTGCCTCGAAGCAAGGATGCGCGCTGGCAGAATGACCGCCACACACCAGCCTGCCTGCCCGAGGGCTCCGTGAACGACGAAGCGCGACTTCGCCGTCGCCATGGGGCTCTCGGGCAGGGAGGCTGTCAGGGCAGCAAGTGTGCCGAAAAGACCGCACTTCGTGCAGCCCTTCCGCACTCAGGGCGGGGGCTGGCGGGGAATCGCCCAGAGGTCGGGGCGGTTTGTGTGGATTTTCGCCCACCCTCACGTGGCTGAGACAGCAAGCATGGCGTCGAGCGGGGTCCCCAGGGGGAATCCGGTCGGTGAATACCCTTGAAACGTCGCGGCTGGCACGAGGGTTGCACCTTTGCGCCGGTCGTTCCAAGACGCGTTCTTCAAACAGATTGCTGGGGCCTTATGGAGATACTTATTCAGCAGATCATCAATGGTCTGGTGCTGGGCAGCATGTATGCGCTGGTGGCACTGGGCTACACGATGGTTTACGGGATCATCAGCCTGATCAACTTCGCCCACGGCGAGGTGTTGATGGTGGGGGCCATCGTCAGCTGGACGGTCGTGACCGTGCTGGCCGACAGCGGCCTGCCTGGCTGGGCGCTGATGCTCATCGCGCTGGTCTGCGCGGTGGTTGTGTGCTCGGTGCTCAATTTCGCGATCGAGAAGATCGCCTACCGGCCCCTGCGCAATGCGCCGCGGCTGGCCCCGCTGATCACCGCCATGGGCATGTCGCTGCTGCTGCAGACCCTGGCCATGATCATCTGGAAGCCGAACCCCAAGTCCTTCCCGCAGCTGCTGCCCAATGACCCGATCCCGGTCCTCGGCGCCACCATCACCATGACGCAGATCCTCATCCTGGTGGTCACGGTGGTGATGCTGGCGGGCCTGGTCTTCCTGGTGAACCACACCCGCATGGGCCGCGCGATGCGCGCCACTGCCGAGAACCCCCGCGTGGCCTCGCTGATGGGCATCAAGCCGGATGCGGTGATCTCCATGACCTTCGTCATCGGCGCCGCGCTGGCGGCCGTTGCCGGCCTGATGTGGGCCGCCAACTACGGCACCGTCAAGCACGACATGGGCTTCACGCCTGGCCTCAAGGCCTTCTGCGCCGCCGTGCTGGGCGGCATCGGCAACCTCTCCGGCGCCATGCTGGGCGGCGTGCTGCTGGGCCTGATCGAAGCCATTGGCGCCGGTTATCTCGGGGACCTGACCGGCGGTGTGCTGGGCAGCCACTACTCCGACATCTTCGCCTTCCTCTCCCTGATCCTGGTGCTGACCCTGCGGCCGTCCGGTCTGCTGGGTGAGCGCGTGGCGGACCGTGCCTGAGGAGCCTTCCATGCAAAGTCAAAAGAACAAGCTGTTCGTTTTCCTGATTGCGGGTGTGCTGCTGCTGGCCTTGCCGCTGGTCGCGCAGCAGGGCGGCAATGCGCCGGTGCGCATCATCGACCTGGCGCTGCTGTATGTGCTGCTGGCGCTGGGGCTGAACATCGTCGTGGGCTATGCCGGTCTGCTGGACCTGGGCTATGTGGCCTTCTATGCGGTGGGCGCCTATCTCTTTGCGCTGCTCAACAGTCCGCACCTGACGGACAACTTCGAGAACATCGCCGCGTCCTTCCCGCAGGGGCTGCACATGCCGCTGCTGGTGGTCATCCCGCTGGCGGCGCTGATCGCCGGCATCTTCGGCGTGTTGCTGGGTGCCCCGACGCTCAAGCTGCGCGGCGACTATCTGGCCATCGTGACCCTGGGCTTCGGTGAAATCATCCGGGTGTTCCTGAACAATATGGAATATCCGCTGAACGTCACCAACGGCCCGCGCGGCATCGGCCAGATCGACGGCATCCACTTCCTGGGCTTCGAGTTCAGCAAGTCGCATGAGATCCTGGGCTTCAACGTCCAGTCTGTCTCGATGTACTACTACCTGTTCCTGGCGCTGGTCATCGGCTCGGTGGTGATCTGCTACCGGCTGGAGCAGTCGCGCATCGGTCGCGCGTGGATGGCCATCCGGGAAGACGAGATCGCCGCCAAGGCCATGGGCATCAACACGCGCAACATGAAGCTGCTGGCCTTCGGCATGGGCGCCACCTTCGGCGGCGTGGCCGGGTCGATGTTCGGCGCCTTCCAGGGCTTCGTTTCGCCGGAATCCTTCAGCTTGCAGGAATCGGTGATGATCGTTGCGATGGTGGTGCTGGGCGGTATCGGCCACATCCCGGGCGTGATCGTCGGCGCGCTGCTGCTGGCGGCGCTGCCGGAAGCGCTGCGGTATGTCGCCGGCCCGCTGCAGCAACTGACCGACGGCCGTCTGGACGCGGCCATCCTGCGCCAGCTGCTGATCGCGCTGGCGATGATCGTCATCATGCTGGTGCGTCCGCGTGGCCTGTGGCCCGCGAAGGACCATGGCGAGGTGCTGCGCAAGTCGCAGGCGGATGAGGCGGCCGCCGCTGCTGCCGCCGCCAAGGCAGCTCAGTGACACCGGCAGGAGTGAGAACCCATGACTGAATCCGTACTCAAAGTGGCTGGTGTGTCCAAGCGCTTCGGGGGCCTGCAGGCGCTCTCCGAAGTCGGCCTGGACATCAAGAAGGGCCAGGTCTATGGCCTGATCGGCCCCAATGGCGCCGGCAAGACCACCTTCTTCAAGGTGGTCACCGGCCTGTACACCCCGGACTCCGGCAGCTTCGAGCTGGGCGGCCAGCCCTATCGGCCGCAGGCGGTGCATCAGGTGGCCAAGACCGGCATCGCCCGGACCTTCCAGAACATCCGTCTCTTCGCCGACATGACGGCGCTGGAGAACGTGATGGTGGGCCGCCATGTGCGCACCCATTCGGGCCTGTTCGGTGCGGTCTTCCGCACACCGGGCTTCAAGGCCGAGGAAGCGGCCATTGCCGCCCGTGCGCAGGAGCTGCTGGACTATGTCGGCATCGGGCGTTATGCCCGCTTCAAGGCGCGGACCCTGTCCTACGGGGACCAGCGTCGTCTGGAGATTGCCCGTGCGCTGGCCACCGATCCGAAGCTGATCGCGCTGGACGAGCCCGCCGCTGGCATGAACGCCACCGAAAAAGTCGTGCTGCGCGAGTTGATCGACCGCATCCGCAACGACGGCCGCACCATCTTGCTGATCGAGCACGATGTGAAGCTGGTGATGGGCCTGTGCGACCGGGTGACGGTGCTGGACTACGGCAAGCAGATTGCGGAAGGCACGCCAGCGGAGGTGCAGCGCAATGAGAAGGTGATCGAGGCTTACCTGGGCGCCCACGCGGCGCATGCGGCGCACTGACGCGGCCAGACAGACAAGGAAACGAACAAGATGGCAGACAACATCCTGCTCCAGGTCAAGGGGCTGGCGGTCGCTTATGGCGGCATCCAGGCCGTCAAGGGCGTGGATTTCGAGGTGCGAGAGGGCGAGCTGGTCAGCCTGATCGGTGCCAACGGCGCGGGCAAGACGACGACGCTGAAGGCGGTGACCGGGCTGCAGTCGCTGCAGTCGGGTGATGTGCAGTTCCTGGGTCAGTCGATCAAGGGGCGGGGCGCCTGGGACCTGGTCAAGCAAGGGCTGGTGATGGTGCCGGAAGGCCGGGGTACGTTCACCCGCATGACCATCACCGAGAACCTGCAGATGGGCGCGCACATCCGGCGGGACAAGGAGATTCAGGCGGACATCGAGAAGGTGTTTGCCCTGTTCCCGCGGTTGAAGGAGCGTCGCAATCAGCTGGATGGCACGATGTCGGGCGGTGAGCAGCAGATGCTGGCGATGGGACGGGCGCTGATGGCCCGGCCCAAGCTGCTGCTGCTGGACGAGCCGTCGATGGGCTTGTCCCCGATCATGGTGGACAAGATCTTCGAGGTGGTGAACGACATTCACCAGCAGGGCGTGACGGTGCTGCTGGTGGAGCAGAACGCGAGCCGGGCGCTGGAGCTGGCCAATCGCGGCTATGTGATGGAGTCGGGGCTGGTGACGATGCAGGGGGACGGCCGTACCCTGCTGAGCGATCCGAAGGTGCGTGCGGCCTATCTGGGCGAGTGATCGGGCGAGTGATTGGGCGAGTGATCGACGCGGTCCCTCGTTCCTACCGACAATGAAAAGGGGCTGCCCGCAGTAGTGGGCAGCCCCTTGTTCTTTGTCTCCTACCGCCGTCTTTGCGGCGGATTCATCAGGCCTTGGCCGGCTTGACCAGCAGCGAGCGGGCCCAGGCGTCGGCTTCGCGGGCCGGGGTCTGGCCGCTGGTCTTGATGCGGTCCAGCAGTTCGGCGACGCGGCCGCGGATCTGGGCCACTTCGTTCATGACGGCGGTTTCTTCGCCTTCGCCACGATACTCACGGGCCACGCTGATGATGCCGCCGGCGTTGACGAGATAGTCCGGCAGGTAGGTGATGCCACGGGCCTGCAGGGCGTCGCCGTCGGTGGCGGTGGCCAGCTGGTTGTTGGCCGCTCCGGCGATGAGGCGGGCGCGCAGGGCCGGGATGGAGGTGCTGTTCAGGACAGCACCGAGGGCGCACGGCGCGACGACGTCGACATCGGCAGCGAGGATTTCGCTGACGCTGACGGCGGTGGCGCCGAATTCGGCTTGGGCGCGGCTGACCTTGTCCGCATTGACGTCAGCGACGACCAGCTTGGCGCCGGCCTTGTGCAGGTATTCAGCCAGGTGCCAGCCGACAGCGCCGAGGCCTTGCAGCGCGACGCGCACGCCTTCCAGCGAGTCACGGCCCATGACGCGGCGCACGCCTTCGTCGATGGAGACGAACACACCAAAAGCGGTCTTGGGGCTGGGGTCGCCACCGAAGGCGCCTTCGCGGGGGATGCCAGACACATACTGGGTGCTGGTCATCATGCCCTTCATGTCGGCGGTGGTGGTGCCAACATCTTCCGCGGTGATGTAGGCCCCGTTCAGCGATTGGACAGCGCGGCCAAAGGCAGCGAAGAGCGCCGGACGGTCAAACTCACCTGCGGGCTTGATGATGACGGCCTTGCCGCCGCCAAAGGGCAGGTTGGCGAGGGCATTCTTGAGGCTCATCCCCTGCGAGAGGCGCAGGGCGTCGTTGAGCGCAGCCAGTTCGTTGTCGTAGCTCCAGAAGCGGCAACCACCGAACGCCGGGCCACGGGCGGTGCTGTGCACGGCCACGATGGCGCGCAGGCCGGTCTCAGGATCAGCCGCCAGCAGGACCCGCTCATGCGGGGCTTGGTCGGGAAGACCAAACAGCGAGGTGGGGAGGGAATCAGAGGCGCCGGCCGCAAGGGCGCGGGCGATGTCGGTGAGGGCGTTCATGCGAGGACCTGCACTTGTGATGCGTGAAGAAAAATGGCGTAGCTTGCGGGAAGCCAGCCGGGGGACCGCCGGGCGCTTGTGGCGTTCAGCAGCTCCAGGAGTGTAGGAGATGCCGGTTTTATGGCGGGGTGGGGTGGGGGGCGTTCAATGCAACTTTTGCATTGGTTGAGAAGGTTTGGCGTTGTTCTTGGCGGGGGGGCTTGTTCTTTGACGGCGCTCGATCAGGAAGGCGGGGAAGCCTTTCCCTTCATGTCCCCCGCCCGCTTCGCGGGCTCCTCCTCTTACTTCCGGGAAAGGCTTCCCCGCCTTCCTGATCCGGTGTGGAGGACCGCCTCGATGGGTGTGGAGGACTGCCTCGATCAGTGGCCGAGCAGTGCGTGGGCTGTGCGCGAGGAGTGCCTGGTTGCTGATTCGGTCGCTGAGGCGGTCATGGGCCCATGAAAGAGTCGGCGCGGAGCGTCACGACCAAGGTGTCACGGTGGCCGGCATGGTGCGGGTCAATGGGCTGGATGGGCGTGGTCTCGTGGATGACACGCTCGTCGTCCAGCAACAGCAAGGTCCAGGGCTCCATCATCGTGAAACGCTGTCCGCGTGGACCGTCCGCTTCAAACACCCTGGACTCTCCACCCTTGATGCCGGAGCGGCTCAGCATGAAGACGGCGACCAGGTCGACACCGTCACGGTGTGCGCCCTCGGGGGTCGGGCGGCCTATGCCGCCTGCGGTGTCAATGCGGAACTGGTGGGCTTCGACGAACCAGGGACGGGTGCCCTTGAGACGGTCCGCCACACTCGCCAGGCCCAGCAGCAGACGCGGCCAGATGGGCAGGTCTATCGCCGCAGGGGCCATGGGCTCGAACATGCGCTCGATGCCGCCGTGCAGGGCGTTGTAGTCCAGCGGCTGCCAGTGCGCACGGTGCGGCGCCAGTCGCACCGCCGGATCGGCCTGGGCATCGACCACAAAGCTGCTGTGGCGGCGGAAACGGTAACGGCCACCGTCACGCAGGTAGGTGTCCGGCGGCAGGTCGTTCCAGAACGTCTGCAGGTGCCGCAAGTCATTGGCCTGGCAGTGCAGCCAGTGCGTCAGACTCTCCGGCGCGATGACCGTATGACCCAGGTCGGAGAGCTGTTGCTCGAACTGGGCTGCACTGGAATAGGGCGGCGGGAAATGCTTCATGTCCATCAGTATGGCGCGGCCCGCCACGTCCGGCACGTCCCCCAACAGCAGTGGGGATGTGCGTGTGCGGCCAGCAGGTGCGCTGTGTCAGGCTTGATGCTTGTCCGCTTCCGAGGTGAAGGCGTCCGCATAGAACTCCTCCGCCGGCAGACCACACTGCGCCACAAAATCCCGCTGGGCCGACTCGACCATGACCGGCGCACCACAGGCATACACCTGGTGGCGCGACAGGTCCGGGAAGTCCGCCATGACCTGCTGGTGGACAAAGCCGGTGCGGCCCGTCCAGGCATCGTCCGGCTTGGCCTCGGAGAGCACCGGCACATAGGTCAGGGTGGGCATGGCCGCCGCAGCCTGCAGCGCCCAGTCGTGCAGATAGAGGTCGGCGCGGGCGCGGGCGCCCCAGTACAAGTGCACCGGGCGCGTGATGCCTTCATCCTGCATCCGCTCGATGATGGCCTTGATGGGCGCAAAGCCAGTGCCGGAGGCCAGCAGGACGATGGGCTTGTCGCTGTCCTCACGCAGGAAGAAACTGCCGAACGGACCTTCCATGCGCAGGATGTCTTTTTCCTTGAGCGCGCCAAAGACATGGTCGGTGAACTTGCCGCCAGGCATGTGGCGGATGTGCAGCTCAATGGCGGGCGGCGTGCCCAGGCGGCTCGGTGCGTTGGCCATGGAGTAGCTGCGGCGCGCCCCGTCGCGCAGAATGAATTCGACGTACTGGCCCGCGCGGTATTGCAACTGCTGGTTGGCCGGCAACTGCAGCTTGATGACGGCCACGTCCGCCGACGGCTTGTCGAGCGTGATGACGCGGCTGGGCAGCTTCAGCACCGGGAACTCGTCGGCGCCCGGAACGGTGCGGGCCTCCACCGTGCAGTCGGTATGCGGGCGGGCGCAGCAGGTCAGCACAAAACCCTGGGCCTCTTCGTCCGCCGAGAGCGCCTTGCTCTGGTGCTCGCCATGCGTGACATTGCCTTCCACCAGCTTGCTTTTGCAGGAGCCGCAGGCCCCGTCCTTGCAGCCGTAAGGCAGGCCAATGCCCTGGCGGATGGCAGCCCCCAGCAGGGTTTCGTCGTCATCGACGGAGTAGACGCGGCCGCTGGGCAGGACGGTGACCTGGAAACTCATGATGGCTTGGCAAGAAGACAGAGAAAGGAAGACACACCAAGGCGGCTGAACCTCTGCCTCGCTCCCACATCGTCCGCGAGGAGCTGTGCAAAGGTTCCCAAAGCCTCGGCCAATCCGCCATTTTGCCTGATGGGACGCAGCTTCTCACCGGGCAGGGGCAGTGACCTTGATTGGCGCTGCGCCGACCCTGCGGACAAGACCTCCCGACATGACCCTTCGGCAAGACCTTTCGACAAGACCTTCCGACAAGGCGGCCGGCGGCAACGAGTGAAGGGACTGCCCGCGATCGCGCTCTTACACTCCGGGCTCATTGCATACCGGCCATCGACCCATGTTCTCGAATCTCTCTCGTCAGACCCGTCAGCGCCGCGAGCGCCTGTTGATCGTCGGATGCGGGGATGTCGGTCAACGGGTGCTGCGGCTGCTGAAGGGGCGGTGGACGGTCTATGCGCTGACCAGCCAGGCCGCCCGCGCCGCCGAGTTGCGTGCGATGGGCGCCATCCCGCTGGTCGGCAACCTGGATGACCCAGCCACGCTCGCACGACTGGCGGGCCTCGCGGACCGGGTGTTGCATCTGGCGCCACCGCCCTCGCAAGGCCATCAGGACCCGCGGACTCGCCATCTGCTCGAAGCGCTGTCCCGTCAGGCCGTGCCGCTGCACCTGGTCTATGCCAGCACGACTGGTGTCTACGGGGATTGCGGCGGCGCCCGCTTCGATGAGACCCGGGCGGTCAAGCCCCGCAACGACCGCGCCTGGCGACGGGTGGATGCGGAGCAGCAGCTCAGAGCCTGGGGTCGCCGCTCCGGCTGTGCGGTGACCGTGCTGCGCGTGCCTGGGATCTATGCACTGAACCGCGAAGGGGGCGACCCCCGCGACCGCGTGGCCCGGGGCATGCCGGTGCTGCAGCACGAGGACGATGTCTACACCAATCACATCCATGCCGACGACCTGGCGCGGGCCTGCCTGCTGGCGCTGCTGAAGGGGCGGCCTCAGCGCGTGGTGCATGCCAGCGACAGCAGCGAAATGCGCATGGGCGACTACTACACGATGGTGGCCGAGATGGCCGGATTGCCGGTGCCGCGCCGCATTCGCCGGGACGAGGCGGCGGCGCACTTTTCGCCGATGCAGATGAGTTTTCTGGGGGAGTCGCGCCGACTGATCAACCGGCGCTTGACTGGAGAGCTGGGCTTGAAGCTGCGGTATCCGTCACCGCGTGATGCCCTGGAGGAGGCACTGTCGGAGGTGCCGGCGGACGCGCTGACCCCGCCGCTGCGCTGACCAGGAGGCGCCGGAGGACGCGCTGACCCCGTCAGCGGCCGCGACCGCCGCGCCAGTGGTTGATCATGACCCATGCGCCCAGCATGCCGCCCAGATGCGCGAAGTGGGCGATGCCGGTGGCGCCGGTGATGCCCAGCAGCAGTTCCAGCGCGCCGAAGATGGCGACCGCCACCTTGGCCTTCATCGGGATGGGGGGGAAGAGCGGCATGATGACCCGGTCCGGGAACATCCAGCCAAAGGCCAGCAGCAGCCCGAACAGCCCGCCGGAAATGCCCACCGTCGGCGCCATGGTGCCGACCACCAGCGTGAACACCAGCTGGGCGATGGCGGCCGTCAGGATGCTGGCGACCAGCAACTGCACATAACGCTTGGGACCCCAGACCGTTTCCAGCTCCGACCCGAACATCCACAGGCCCAGCATGTTGAAGAACAGATGCAAGGTGTCGCCGTGCAGGAAGGCGTAGGTGAGCGGCTGCCAGAAGTTGAAGAGCCCGGTGTTCAATGGCCACAGCTCCAGCGCGTTTTGCAACGGCACCAGTTGAGGGGAGACCAGGGTGAAGAAGCAGAACAGGCCGATGCACAGCAGCATCAGCGCCTTGGTGACCGGAGGAATGAATGGCATTGTTCCAATGGCTCCTGCGTCGGGGGACATCCGAAACACAGTGTAGCCGCGACCTTGTCCACCCCGCAGGCAGCTTGGGCGCTGGTCAACCGGATGTTGGTGAGGGGGAGGCAGGGGCAGGCTTCGCAAAGGCCTGGGGCGTAAGCTCGGCCGCCGGGCCGCCTCTCCGTGCGATCGGCCGGCGACGGGCAGATCGCCCCACTGTACCCCGCCTATAAATCCGGATCGGCTTGAGGGCCCGCATTCAACATGACGCGGTTGCGCACTTGCGATGCAGGGATTGGCCGGATTCCCGCAGCACCTTTGGCCCAGGCGGAGGTTGACGTCATCATCTGGATTGCGGATGAGTTGATGACAAAATCAACTGTGCTGTTGCTGGCGCTATTGACGGCGCAATCTCGGGACAACAGAGTTTTGCAAGAGTCATTCACCGTACCGATATTTGTGTCCAGGGGTGCGATGACGAGGCTTGAACTATCTCGCCAGACCGGATAGAACGAAAGGTCGGTGGGCGTAAAGTAGTTGCCCTCAATCAAGGTCACCACATCCGAAGACGCTGCGATACCCATCCAAAAATTGTTGTCGTACAGATTGTTGACCAGGTGCACCATACCGTATGCGGTGGTCGATTGGCTACGCCCCACCTCCGGCGCACGGCCGGAGGAGTTGTAGATCTTGTTGCCGATGATGGTGATGGTCTGACCCTCGGCGATCAGCAGCATGAACCAATAGCTGCGTCCATCACAGAAATGGCCATAATCGGTAGTGCCATCCAGGACATTATTAGAAATGGTCACCCGGTCTGCGGGTCCCCAGCCCGTCACGATCATCTGGCGACCAATACGGGCGAAGTAATTGTGATCGATCCAGACGTCGCTTGCACCGTCGATGGTGATGGCGTCGCCACCCCAGATTACCCCATCGTTGATGTCGGTCAGGGAGAGGTTTCGAATGATGATGTTCGACGCGCCATCCCGCAGATAAAAACCTTTCCCCTTGATGCCTGCGTTCTTCCCAATCCCCACAATGGTTTTGTTCGAACCGACACGAAGCGGGGTGCCGCCAGCGGTGTCGTAGGTTAAATCGAACAATTGGCGACCGCTGCAATAGCCGTTCCAGTCCAGGATCTTTTCCTGTTTGCCATTCACTGAGCAGCTGTTGCTGGAATATGCGCAGGCCTTGCCCGTGGTGGACCCCTCTGTATTGATGAAGTCGATCACTCCAGACACTCTGATGACTCGGGGAGTGGTGTCGATACAGGTGGAGCCGTCGTACTTGTTGCACAAAGCCGCTTTCAACTGGGCCGGTGTGGACACGTCGACGACTTCTCCGCCCGCGCCGCCCGTGACACCCGCGCCGAACCCCACCGGCACAGTTTTGACCTTGAGACCCACGCTCTTATCAGCGTCAAGCTTGATGCTGCAGGTGAGGGCGGATCCACATCCGGCTGCATCGCCCAGCCATCGATCGACGCCGTAGGTGCCATCTGTCACGGCAGTGAGCACGACTGTGGTGCCAGCAGCGTAGCTCGAACCCGCACTTGCCCCGGCAATGGTGCCATTGGATGGCTGCTGGATCGTCAACCTGTGCTCCACGGGCGCAGAAGCATCAGTGGAAGGTGAACTTGCCGGCGTTGAGGGCGCTGGCTGCGGGGAAGCGGGCGGTGAGCTCGCTGGCGGGGAGCTTACCGGCGGAGAACTCGCCGGTGGTGAACTTACAGGTGGGGAACTGCCCGTCTCGTTGGGGCTGGACTTCTCATCCTTGGAGCCGCCACATGCGCCGAGCAGAGCCGACACTGAAACGACAAGCGCCGTGGCTGCGCGCAGCCCGGGCGACCACCGATCAAAGGAAACCATCGTGAACATTCCAGATTGGGGCCGAACGCAGGCACGCCCAGATGACGCGCTTTCCCCTTGATGAGTCGGCCAACGTGATGCACGCGGAAGTCGCCTTACCCAGCGGCGCCCCAACGCAATCGCGGCTCGAAGCCGCCCCTCGATAGGCGCGGCATTCTGTAAGCGTCGCGCTCAGTTCTTTTGGGCGGATGCTAGGAGACGGAGGTTGGTAGCGCTGTAATGTCTTGTAAGACTGGGCGAACGGCATGCACCAGTCGTTCCGCTCGTTGTTGCCGTGTTGTGGGCGTCACGTTTTCGCGGATGCAGCACCAAGGTCCCGCGCGCTACGAGCGACAGGTCGGGCAAAACGAACTAGAGAGTGGCGGAAGGGGGAGGGGCGATTTGTCAGCAGCCGGACCGGCACATGCGGACCGGCACATGCGGAAAGGCGCGCGGAACAAATGCGGAACGAATCTTCTGAGGTCAGAACCAAGCCGCTGTGTGCTTGGTGCCCGGAGTCGGACTCGAACCGACACACCTTGCGGCGGGGGATTTTGAGTCCCCTGCGTCTACCGATTTCGCCATCCGGGCGACGTCAGAAAAGAAAGCCATTATGCCATGCAAAGCCATGGTCTCACTGAGAGAATGCGGCCCATGAGTGACGCACCTGCTTTCGAGGGACCCAGCTATCCGACGCTGGAGGATGTGATCGGCAACACGCCGATGGTTCGGCTTCAGCGCGTGCTGGGCCCGGAACTGGCGGCGCGCGGCAATGTGCTGCTGGCCAAGCTGGAGGGCAACAACCCAGCCGGCTCGGTGAAGGACCGCCCCGCCATCAGCATGATCCGCCGCGCCGAGGAGCGCGGAGAGATCAAGCCCGGCGACACCCTGATCGAGGCCACCTCCGGCAATACCGGCATCGCCCTGGCCATGGCCGCCGCCATCCGCGGCTACCGCATGGTGCTGATCATGCCGGAAGACCTGTCGATCGAGCGGGCTCAGACAATGAAGGCCTTTGGCGCCGAGTTGATCCTGACACCACGCTCCGGCGGCATGGAATACGCCCGCGACCTCGCCGAGCAGATGCAGCGCGACGGCAAGGGCCGCGTGCTCGACCAGTTCGCCAACAGCGACAACCCGCGCATCCATTACGAAACCACCGGCCCGGAAATCTGGCGAGACACGCAGGGTCGCGTCACCCATTTCGTCAGCGCCATGGGCACCACCGGCACCATCACCGGCACCTCGCGTTTCCTCAAGGAACAAAACAGCGAGGTGCGCATCATCGGCGCGCAACCCGCGGAAGGCTCCCGCATCCCCGGCATCCGCAAATGGCCCCAAGCCTACCTGCCCAAGATCTACCATCCCGAGACGGTGGATGAACTGGTGCTGGTCAGCCAGTCCGATGCGGAAGACATGGCCCGGCGCCTCGCCCGCGAGGAAGGCCTGTTCGCCGGTATCTCCGCCGCTGGCGCCTGCTGGGTGGCGCTGCAGACCGCACGCCATGTGAGCAACGCCACCATCGTGTTTGTGGTGTGCGACCGCGGGGACCGGTATCTGTCCACCGGCGTGTTCCCGGCCTGATTCAGCCCCGCCGCATTCCTCACCCGCTTTGCCCGCCCCACCCATGACCTTCCGGTTCTGCCCTCAATGCGCCACCGAACTGCAGTGGATCGAGCTGCCGGAAGATGGCGGTCCCAAGACCCGTCTGCGCTGCCCGGCCTGCGACTTCACCCACTGGAACAACCCGACGCCGGTGCTGGCGGCGGTGGTGGAGTGTGTGGACCAGGGCGGTCAGGTGCTGCTGGCTCGCAATGCCGCCTGGCCGATGCCGTTCTACGGCCTGATCACCGGCTTCATGGAGGCCGGTGAAACCCCGGAGGAGGGCATCCGCCGCGAGGTGCTGGAAGAGACATCCCTGGAAGCACTGGGCTGCACGTTGATCGGTGTCTACGACTTCCAGAAGAAGAATCAGGTCCTCATCGCCTATCACGTCCCCGCCCGTGGGACGGTGAAGCTGTCCCCCGAACTGGTGGACTACACCCTCACGCCGCCGGCACAGCTCGAGTGCTGGCCCGCAGGCACGGGGCTGGCGCTGGCAGACTGGCTGCGAGGCCGTGGCATCGAGCCGCGCTGGATGCCGCCCCGGTCGTAAAATTCGCCTTCGACAAGGACTGAGCCATGGACACCATCCACAAGGAACTCGACACGCGCGGGCTCAACTGCCCGCTGCCCATCCTCAAGGCCAAGAAGGCCCTGGCCGAGATGGAAAGCGGCCAGCTGCTGAAGGTGGTCGCCACCGACCCCGGATCCAATCGCGACTTCCAGGCCTTCGCCCGTCAGACCGGTAATGAGCTGGTGGAACAGACGAGCGAAGGGGAAGAATTCATTCACGTGCTGCGCCGTCGCTGACGGGCGGCGTGATGCGCTGCATCACGTAGCGCATGGTGCATCGCATCCCGCGTTGAGCGACTCCGCTTCGCGCAAGCCGACCCCTCACTGCGACCCCTCACTGTTGCAGCAAGAATGACAAAGGCCACGCAGTGCGTGGCCTTTGTACTTGTCACCGCGCGGTCACGGAACCGCCGGGAGTTCGCGGGTCCGTGTGCGGTTCTGGTCCCGGCTCTGTGGGCGGGCTCAGACCTCCAGCGCCTTCAGGTATTCGCGGAAGGACGCACCCAGCTCCGGATGGTCCAGCGCCAGCTCGACGTTGGCCTGCAGGAAGCCTTCCTTGCTGCCGCAGTCGTAGCGCTTGCCCTCATACCGGTAGGCAAACACCTTCTCGCGGCGCATCAGCGCGGCAATGCCATCGGTCAGCTGGATCTCGCCGCCCACGCCGCGCGGCTGCGTGGCGATTTCGCGGAAGACCCCGGGCGTCAGGATGTAGCGGCCCGCCACAGCCAGGCGCGACGGTGCGTCTTCCGGCGCCGGCTTCTCGACCATGTGAGTGAGATCCATCAGGCGGTCGCTGATGGCCGAGCCGGCCACGATGCCGTAGCGCTTGGTGTGTTCGGCCGGCACTTCCTGCACCGCCAGGATGGATGCCTGCCATTCGGCAAACTGGTCCACCATCTGCTTGAGCACCGGCGGCTTGCCCACCATCAGGTCGTCGGCCAGCAGCACAGCGAAAGGCTCGTTCACCACCACGCACTGCGCGCAGAGCACCGCATGGCCCAGGCCCATGGCCTTGGGTTGACGGATGTAGATGCATTCCATGTCGTCCGGCTTGATCGACCGGACCAGGGACAGCAGTTCACGCTTGTTGGCGTTTTCAAGCTCGGTTTCCAGCTCGAAGGCAGTGTCGAAGTGATCAGGAATGGCGCGCTTGTTGCGGCCGTTCACGAAGATCATCTGACGGATGCCCGCGGCGTAGGCTTCTTCCACCGCATACTGGATCAGCGGCTTGTCCACCACCGGCAACATTTCCTTGGGCTGGGCTTTGGTGGCGGGCAGAAAGCGCGTCCCCAAACCTGCGACGGGAAAGATTGCCTTGTTGATCAGGGCCATTTACGTAAACTCCCACGGTTGTTGCGCTGGCATTGTTGCATGGCAGCATTGCAAGAAAGTCAAACAAAGATCTCCAAACCCCTCATGTCAGTGCTTGTGCTGGAACCGCTGGAAGCAGACATCCTGGAATGGCTGGCGGAGCGCCATCCGCTCCAGATTGCCCCGGAACTGGCAGCGGATCCGGTGGCATTAAGAGATCAGGTCCGGGTGGCCCAGGCAATTCTCTTGCCCGCCTCCGTGGCCCTGGATCTGCCGCTTATCCAGCATGCCCCGCGGCTGCGGGCCGTGGGCCGCATCAACGCGGGTGCGGAGAACATCGACACCGAAGCGTGTCGAGTTGCAAACATCGAGGTGGTGCGGGCGCCGACCGCCACGGCATCGGCCGAGGCTGAATTCATCATCGGTGCCTTGCTCGCCTTGTTGCGCCGCGTACCGATCGAAACACTTGATGGGTCGCTGGTGGGCCGCGAGCTCGGCTGTGCGACCGTGGGCCTAGTGGGTTTGGGCCCGTCAGCCCGTCAATTGGCCACCGTGCTCCCCATCTTTGGTGCGCGGGTGATCGGTTATGACCCGGGCCTGCACCATGCTGATCCGCTGTGGGCGCAATGGGGCATCGAGCCCTACGGCCTGCGGGAATTGATGCAGGCCTCGGACGCGGTGAGCGTCCAGCTGGGCTACTTCCCGCGTTACCGCGGGTTGATCGGTGAGCGGGTGCTGGGGTATTGCAAGCCGGAGCAGGTGCTGGTGTCCACCTCTCACTCGGCCCTGTTCGACGAACAGGCGCTGGCGGATGCGCTCAATGCCGGCCGCCTGCTGGCGGCCTGGCTGGACCTGGTGGAGCCGGGGCTGCTGGAGCCCGGACGGCCGCTGCACGGCGTGCCTGGCTTGCAGGTCACGCCGCGCCTGGCGGCCACCACGCGGGAGTCCCGCATGCGGGCGGCCTGGAGCGTGGCACGGCGGATCTCGGAGATCCTGTCCGTGCCTTCTACTCAGCCGCCGGAGTTCAGGCCGACGCTGCCAGACGCGCCGCTTGATCTTGCAGGCGAACCAAGGTGGCGCTGAAGTCGGCAATGCGCTGACGTTCCTGCTCCACCACAGCTGCCGGGGCGCGTGCGACGAAGCTCTCGTTGCTCAGCTTGCCTTCGGCCTTGGTGATCTCGCCTTGCAGCCGCGCGATCTCCTTGGCGATGCGGGCCTGCTCGGCCGCCACATCCACCTCCACCTTCAGCGCCAGACGCGCCTGACCATGCACCAGCACCGGTGAGGTGGCGCTGGCCTGGTCGAAGGCGGCCTCGTCGTCCATCAGTTCAACCTTCTCCAGCTTGGCCAGCACGCGCAGCAGCGGGGCGGCCTCACGCAGGAAGTCGAGCTGGCCGGTGGCCAGCAGCGGCACCCGGTCGGACGGGCTCAGGCCCATCTCGCCCCGCAGGCTGCGGCAGGTGCCCACCACCGACTTGAGCTGCTCCACCCAGGCGATGGCCTTGGCATCGATGCGGTCCGGCGCCGCCACCGGATAGGCCGCGGTGACGAGATAGTCGGTCTGCTTGCGGCCGGCGATGGGGGCCACCGTCTGCCACAGTTCTTCGGTGATGAAGGGGGCGATCGGGTGCAGCAGGCGCAGCACCGTCTCCAGCACACGGATCAGCGTGCGGCGCGTGCCGCGCTGGGCGGCTTCGTTGCCGTCGGCTTGAGCCGTCTGCAGCTGGACCTTGGAGATTTCCAGATACCAGTCGCAGTATTCGTCCCACACAAACGAATAGATGGCATTGGCCACCAGGTCCAGGCGGTAATCCGCAAAGCCCTGGGCGACCACCTGCTCGACCTTCTGCAGTTCGCTGACGATCCAGCGGTCGGCCTGGCTGAATTGCAGGTAACCATGGGCGGCGCCGCCGGGAGCGCATTGCTCCTTGGTGTGCTCCATCAATCCGCAATCCTGACCCTGGGTGTTGGTCAGCACGAATTTGGTGGCGTTCCAGAGCTTGTTGCAGAAGTTGCGATAGCCCTCGCAGCGCTTGCTGTCGAAGTTGACGCTGCGACCCAGCGTGGCCATGGCCGCGAAGGTGAAGCGCAGGGCGTCCGCGCCGTAGCCGGGAATGCCGTCCGGGAATTCCTTCTCGGTGGCCTTGCGGACCTTGGGAGCGGTTTCCGGGCGGCGCAGGCCCTGGGTGCGTTTGTCCAGCAGCTCGGGCAGGGCAATGCCGTCGATCAGGTCGACCGGGTCCAGCACATTGCCTTCGGACTTGCTCATCTTCTTGCCCTGCGCATCCAGCACCAGGCCGTGGATGTAGACATGGCGGAAGGGCACCTTGCCGGTGAAGTGCTTGGTCATCATGATCATCCGGGCGACCCAGAAGAAGATGATGTCGTAGCCGGTCACCAGCACGGAGGAGGGCAGGAAGAGGTCCTGCTCAACAGTCTGCTCCGGCCAGCCCAGGGTGGAAAAGGGCACCAGGGCGGACGAATACCAGGTGTCCAGCACGTCGTCGTCCCGCTTGAGCGGGCCGGTGTAGCCGGCGGCAGCGGCCTTGGTGCGGGCTTCGTCCTCGTCGTGGGCGACGAAGATCTGGCCGGACTCACCGAACCAGGCGGGAATCTGGTGGCCCCACCACAGCTGGCGAGAGATGCACCAGTCCTGGATGTTGTTCATCCACTGGTTGTAGGTGTTGACCCAGTTCTCGGGCACGAAGCGGACTTCGCCGTCCGCCACCACGTCGATGGCCTTTTGCGCAATGCTCTTGCCGTCCGCGCCGGGCTTGCTCATGGCCACGAACCATTGGTCGGTCAGCATGGGCTCCACCACCTGGCCGGTGCGGGTGCAGCGCGGCACCATCAGCTTGTGCTTCTTGGTCTCGACCAGCAGACCGTCGGCCTCGAGCTGGGCCACCAGCTGCTTGCGGGCCACGAAGCGGTCCAGGCCGCGCAGGTCCGCGGGGATCTCGGGCAGCGTGTCCACCACCGTCGCGTCCAGCGTGAAGATGGTGATCATCGGCAGCTTGTGGCGCAGGCCGACCTGATAGTCGTTCGGGTCGTGGGCCGGCGTGACCTTGACCACGCCGGTGCCGAAGACCTTGTCCACATAGTCGTCGGCGATCACCGGCACCAGGCGGCCGGTGATGGGCAGGCGGACCTGGCGGCCGATCAGGTGGCGGTAGCGCTCGTCCTCCGGATGCACCATGACGGCGGTGTCGCCCAGCATGGTTTCCGGGCGGGTGGTGGCCACGACGAGGGACTCATCGCTGTCCACCACGCTGTAGCGGATGTGCCAGAGCCAGCCTTCTTCCTCTTCGCTTTCCACTTCCAGGTCGGACACGGCGGACTTGAGCACCGGGTCCCAGGGCACCAGGCGCTTGCCGCGGTAGATCAGGCCTTCTTCGTAGAGCTTGACGAAGGTGTCCACCACCACCTTGGACAGCTTGTCGTCCATGGTGAAGTATTCGTGCTCCCAGGAGACCGAGTCGCCCATGCGGCGCATCTGCTGGGTGATGGTGCTGCCGGACTGCTGCTTCCATTCCCACACGCGGGCGACGAAGTTCTTGCGGCCCAGGTCATGACGGCTCTGGCCCTGGCCCTGCAGCTGACGCTCCACCACGATCTGGGTGGCGATGCCGGCGTGGTCGGTGCCGGGGACCCACAGCGTGTTGTGGCCGCGCATGCGGTGGTAGCGCGTCAACGAGTCCATGATGGTCTGGTTGAAGGCGTGGCCCATGTGCAGCGTGCCGGTGACGTTGGGCGGCGGCAGCTGGACACAGAAAGATTCGCGGGCAGGGTCCAGCGTGGGCTTGTAGAGGCCCTTGGACTCCCACAGGGGTCCCCAATGAGCTTCCAGGGCGGCGGGTTCGAAGGACTTCGCGAGTTCGGTCATGAGGCCTGGCGCCTGCCAGCAGGGGCAGGCGGACGTGAAAGTGAGGAATTCGGGTGGACCGCCATTGTAGAGGGCAGGGCACCATTGGCGGGCTCGGCGCAGCCACCTCGACTGGGGCACCCCGAGGGGTGGGCGTATCCCCACGGAGAGCCACCAGGCCCGTCGACGAAACAAAACGAAAAACAGCGATACCGCCCTGAGATGCCCCCGGCGCCCCCGACGGGAATGATGCAGACATGTTTTCACCGCCCGGACACCCGGGCTTTACCCAGGAATCTCACCATGCATCTGTTTCGTCGCTGGAGCCGTCACCATGAACATCACCGTCACCACCACGGCTTTGATGGCCGCTTCGGTCCTTTCGGCGCTTACCCTCACGCTGGTCCCTACGGCCCCCTGTCAGCCGGCGGCTGGCCTTTCGCAGGCTTCGCCCCCTGGTCTGCACACGGCCATGGCCACGCAGGCGGATTTGGGGCGCGCCATGGGCGAGGCGGCCACCCGGGTGGCTGGGCCGGCTTCGGTGCAGGCCTGGGGCTGGGTGCCGACGGCCGGCGCGGCGAGCGCTTGCAGGCCCGCGTCAGCGCCTTCCTGGACCTGAGCGAGAGCCAGCAGGCCGCGCTGGTCCATCTGCTGGAGCAACTGCGCAACCGTCGCCGTGCCCTGCGCGGTCTGCTGAGCGGTCACGAGGTGGCCCGTCTGGTGGAGACGGATACCTTTGCCCGGGACGCCGCCGAGCAGTTGCTGCACGCGCAGATCGAGGCCCTCCGCACCGGCGTACCGGCGCTGGTTCAGGCCTTCGGCGACTTCTTCGACGCCCTGGACTTCGACCAGCAGCAGGCGCTGCGCTTCATGATGCGCCGACTGCGCCGCCGGGCTGGACGCAAGGCGGACCACCCTGATGCGGACGGCGCCTCGCCGATGGGCCCGTTCTGACATGAGCACGATGGAATCCGATGGACGGCCCGGCAGGCCGTCCGGCGTCAGTGCGCTGCTGGCAGGAGACAGCTGCCGCCAGCCGCCCGGCCGTCTGGTGCCGGTCATCGACCGCAACCGCTGCGAAGGCAAGGGCGACTGCCTGGCGGTCTGCCCGCACGACGTCTTCGAGATCGGCGTGCTGCCCCGCGAGGACCGGGCGGAGCTGCGATGGGTCGGCAAGCTCAAGGGCATGGCCCACGGCTGGCGACAAGCCTTCACGCCCCATGCGGACGCCTGCAGGGCTTGCGGACACTGCGTCACGGCCTGCCCGGAGCGCGCCATCACCCTGGTGCGGCGCGAGCCGCGGGTGGCGGGGGAGTCTTGGTGATCGCCCGCGCCGCCGTGCCGGGCACAATGGACAGACGATGCACCGATTGCTGCTGATCGACGACGATGAGGCCCTGGCCGGGCCCCTGGCCCAATACCTGGCCCGCTTTGACTTCGCACTGAGCGCGGTCACGCGGCCCAGTCTGGCGCTTGAGCGGCTGGCGTCGGAGACCTTTGACGCCCTCATTCTGGACGGCATGCTGCCGGAGATGGACGGCTTCGCGTTCTGCCGCCAGATCCGCGCCAGCCAGGACCGGTGGCGCGACATCCCCATCCTGATGCTGACCGCCCGCGGAGACCTGACCGACCGGGTGGTGGGGCTGGAGTTGGGGGCGGACGACTATCTGGCCAAACCCTTCGAGCCGCGAGAGCTGGCGGCCCGCTTGCAGACCATCCTGCGGCGCACGCGCCTAGGGCCGACGGCGGCCCCTGCTGCCCCTGCTGTAGCGGCTGCCCCTGGCCTGCTGCGCTTCGACGGCCTGGACATTGACGCCGCGCGCCGCGAGGTGCGGACCGACCAGGGCGTGGTGGACCTGACCAGCACCGAATACGAGCTGCTGACCTTGCTGGCCCGGGAGCCGGGACGGGTCTTCACCCGGGACGAGATCCTGAACCGCCTGCGCGGGCAGGAGGCCGATCTGTACACGCGTGCGGTGGACATCTTGGTGAGCCGTCTGCGCAAGAAGCTCGAGCCGATCGAGCCAGTGAAGACATTGCGCAATGCGGGCTATTGCTTTGCGTTGCCGGAGCGGGCGCCATGAAGCGACGGCAGGCTCCTGAAGAGACCCCCTGGGCGCCCCGCGAAGGCCGTCAGCGGCCTGAAGGCGCAGACCCAGACCCCCCGATCGGGGCACCGAACGCGCAGTCACCGATGTCCGCCCGCGGGACTCGCAGGCAGGAGCGGGACGCGCGTCAGTACGCCCGGCGAGTCCGTGCGGAGCGGATGCGCCAGCTCGCCTGGATGGCCCGCATGGGCGCTTTGGACGACTGGAGCGACCGCGAGGCCCGCCGCAACTGGCGCTGGCATCTGCGCGCCCGGCACCGCTGGCATCAACGCTGGCATCGCCATCACGCCCGGTTCAAGCATTCGCTCGGCGCTCGCCTGATTGCTGTCTTCATGGTGCTGGCGCTGCTGAGCAGCCTGGTGGTGTGGGGCGTCATCAGCCAGGGGATGGGGCCGCTGGCGGCGGTGCTGCTGCTGGTGCTGCTGACCTGGGTGGCTTATGCGGTCATCCGGCATATCGTGCGACCCATCAGCGCGTTGGCCGTGGGCGCCGAAGCCTTCGGTCGGGGCGATCTGCACCACCGGGTGCCGGTGATCCACCGCGACGAGATCGGCGACCTGGCGATGCGTTTCAACCAGATGGCCGACGACATCCAGGCCATGCTGGACGGCAAGCGCGCTCTGCTGCTGGCCATCAGCCATGAACTGCGCAGTCCGCTGACGCGGGCGCGGCTGCATGCGGAGCTGGTGGAGGAGGGCGCGTCCAAGACCTCCCTGCTGCAGGAACTCGCGCAAATGCGCGACCTGATCACCGCCTTGCTGGAGAGTGAACGCCTGGACAGCGGACATACCGCCTTGCAGCTGTCGCCCTGCGACCTGGCGGCGCTGGTGCAGGAGCAGGCCCAGCCGGGTGTGGTGCTGCACATCGAGCCTGGGTTGCCGCCGCTGCCGGTGGATCGCCTGCGGATCCAGCTGCTGCTGCGCAACCTGGTGCACAACGCGCTGCGGCACAACGAACCGACGCGCGGACCCGTGGTGGTGACGCTTGAAGCGGCGGTGCCGGGCGGCGCTGCCCAGCGGTTGATCGTGCGGGACCACGGGGCAGGCGTGCCGCCCGAGGCACTGCCGCAGCTGGGTGAGCCCTTCTTCCGCCCGGATGAGGCGCGGACCCGGGCCGAGGGCGGTGTGGGCCTGGGCCTGTCGCTGTGCCGGCTGGTGGCGCAGGCGCATGGCAGCGAATTGCTGCTGCGCAATGCCGCGCCGGGGTTCGAGGCATCGGTGACGCTGTCCGCCCGGTGAGCAAGGCGCAGGCTCACTGAATCAAGGCATGGAAGCCAAAACGACAGCACATCTGTGCAAGTGAAGCCCGGCAGGTCCTTCGATAGAGTCAGTCGCAGTTGTACTGACCTCACGAGGCCGCACCATGGGCTGGTTCTGCATCTTCATCCTGGTTCCGATCCTGATGCCCATGATGCTGCTGGGCTTGTATTGCTTCGCGCCGGTTGAGCACGAGGCCGGAACGAAGCTGATCCAGCAGGTGAAGGACGGGCAACTGTCCTGGCCCGCTTGCGCATTCTGTGCGTCGGCCTTGTATGAGCTGGCCGAGTCAACAGGAATGCTGGACCGAGGCAGTGCCAATTGGTTGCAAGGCGCCATCACCTTCCTGCTTTTGTTCTCGGTCCTCATCGCCTTCCTGAGTGTCGTCTTCCCCACGGCCTTGCCGGCCCCGGAAGGCGTCGTGCCGATTCATCACTTCAAGATGCTGTTCATTTCCGCGTTTTTGGTGGGCTTATCGGCGTGTGCCTACACCTGGCTGCACTTCTCTGTCATCCCATCCACTTTTCATACTGAGGAGATCTCATGACAACGTCCCCCACTCCCGTCCAGCGTGATCCAGACCTCCGCAAACGAGACCTGATCCTCAACGTCATGACGGTCCTGATCGCCATTGACGGCGTGGCGATCTTCATCGGCCTTTGGCTCCTCAACCATCGTTGAGCGGCGAAGCGCCCAGCAAAATGGGGCGCAGGTTAACCTGCGCCCCATGCCGTGGTGAGCATCCCCTCAGGGGTGACGCTCACATGAACAAATGCTCGCCCGCGTTCTCGCCGCCCAGCACCACATAGTTGACCTTGCGCAGGTCCCCCAAGGCCGTGCCGCCGGAATAGGAGATGGAGCTTTGCAGGTCCTCTTCCATTTCCCGCAGCGTGTCCGGCAGCTTGCCCTTCACCGGCTCCAGGATGCGCTTGCCTTCCACATGCTTGTATTCGCCCTTGTTGAAGTCGGATGCGGAGCCGTAATACTCCTTGTACAGCTTGCCATCCACCTCCACCGTCTGGCCTGGCGACTCTTCATGGCCGGCGAACAAGGAGCCCACCATCACCATCGACGCGCCAAACCGCACGCTCTTGGCAATGTCCCCGTGATGGCGGATGCCGCCGTCCGCAATGATGGGTTTGGTGGCCACCCGCGCGCACCACTTCAGCGCCGACAACTGCCAGCCGCCCGTTCCGAACCCGGTCTTCAGGCGGGTGATGCACACCTTGCCAGGCCCGATCCCCACCTTTGTGGCATCCGCGCCCCAGTTCTCCAGGTCGATCACGCCTTCCGGTGTGCCCACATTGCCCGCGATCACAAAGGTCTGCGGCAGCTTCTGCTTGATGTGGGCGATCATGCGCTGCACGCTGTCCGCATGCCCGTGCGCGATGTCGATGGTGATGTAGGCCGCCCCAATGCCCTCGGCCGCCAGGCGGTCGATCAGAGCATAGTCCGCGTCCTTCACGCCGGCACTGATGGAGACAAACAGACCCTTGCTGCGCATCTGGCGGGCATAAGCGACCGCATCCAGATCAAAACGGTGCATCACGTAGAAGTAGCCGTTGGCTGCCAACCATTCGGTGATGGATTCGTCCACCACGGTTTTCATGTTGGCCGGCACCACCGGGAGCTTGAAGCGCCGCGGGCCGAATTCCACTGAGGGGTCGCATTCGCTGCGGCTTTCTACCCGGCACTTGCGGGGCAGCAGCAGAATGTTGTCGTAGTCAAAGATTTCCATGGTCCAAAGTCGCAAATTCGGGATGCGTTGATGCAGTGCATGCCCTGAGCTGCGAGCGCTTGACTTGAGACCGGAAGACCGACCCCAAGATTTGGGCCCGGTGACTCATTCTACGCATGCTGGTTTGCCCTTGTTTCGTTGCGGTGCAACATGCACCGGCCCGGGGCGATCAGCGACCTTCGTTAAAATCGGCGACCTTGGGCTCCGAAAGGGCCGACATCACCATCGTCACCATGTACTCCGTCGTCATTAGCGGTACCGGCCTCTATCAGCCTCCCCACGTCATCACCAACGCTGAACTGGTGGAGTCCTTCAACCGCTATGTGGACCTGCAAAACGCCCAGCATGCCGAGGCGATCGCCGCCGGCACCCGCGAGCCGCTGGCCCATTCCAGCGTTGAATTCATCGAAAAAGCCTCCGGCATCAAGCAGCGCTATGTGATCGAGAAGGAGGGCGTGCTGGATCCGGCCCGCATGTATCCCCGTTTTGAGGAACGTGCCGACGACCAACTGTCCCTGATGGCCGAGATCGCCGTCGATGCAGCGCGCAAGGCCCTGGCCGCCGCCGGTCGCAAGCCGGAAGAGGTGGATGCCGTGTTCTGCGCCGCCTCCAACATGCAGCGCGCCTACCCGGCCATGGCGGTGGAGATCCAGGCGGCCCTGGGCGCCGGCGGGTACGGCTTCGACATGAACGTGGCCTGCTCTTCCGCCACCTTCGCGCTGGAACAGGCCTACAACGCGGTGCGCTCGGGGGCCTCCAAGTGCGTGCTGGTGGTCAACCCGGAAATCACCTCCGCCCACCTGGAGTGGAAGGACCGGGACTGCCATTTCATCTTCGGTGACGTGTGCACCGCCGTGCTGGTGGAGCGTGCCGACACTGCCGTCAGCCAGGACCAGTGGGAAATCCTGGGCACCCATCTGGCCACCCAGTTCTCCAACAACATCCGCAACAACTTCGGCTTCACCAACAAGGCCGAAGACAGCGACCCGGACGCCCGGGACAAGACCTTCCGCCAGGAAGGCCGCAAGGTCTTCAAGGAAGTGGTGCCGATCGCTGCGGCCCATATTGAGAGCCATCTGGCCACCCAGCACATCCAGCCGGCCGACGTCAGCCGCTATTGGCTGCACCAGGCCAACCTGGGCATGAACCAATTGGTGATCAAGAAGCTGGTGGGCGGCGAAGCAGGAGCGCAGATTGCGCCGCTGATCCTGGACACCTATGCCAACACCGCATCGGCCGGCTCCATCATCGCCTTCCACGAGCACCGGGCTGACCTGCGCTCGGGCGATCTCGGCGTGATCTGCTCCTTCGGTGCCGGGTACTCGGTGGGCAGCGTCATCGTCAAGAAGCGCTGAGGCAAGGCTTCCGTTTAGGCCCGCTTATCCGCCTCGGTCCCCCGCAAACCAGGAATTCGGCGTCCCCGACGACGACCGCGCCGCTGGCACCGGAACGCCCGACGCCGCGCCCGGCAGCAGCACCCCGGACGCCGCGCCAGACGCCGGGACCGCCGGCAGCAGGGCGCCGGTTGCCGGGTCGCTGGTCATGTCGGGCATCGGCCCGAGCGTCTTGAGCCAGGTGTCCGGGGCAAATTCCTGGAAGACCCAGTCCGGTCCGTTCGGGCCTTCAATCTGCACCACGCTGCCATCGGTCGGCGCCTGGATCTCGGAGGTCGGAATGCCCTTCAGGGCCACCTGCATATAGTCGATCCAGGCGGGCAGGGCGATGCCGCCCCCGGTTTCCCGGTCGCCCAGGCTGCGCGGCTGGTCATAGCCGATCCAGACCACCGTCGCCACCTTGCGCTGGAAGCCGGCGAACCAGGCATCCACCGCGTCGTTGGTGGTGCCGGTCTTGCCGTAGAGGTCATAGCGCTTGAGTGCCGCACTGGCGCGATACGCCGTGCCCCGCACCGCCACTTCATGCAACAAGGTGCCGGTGATGAAGGCATTGCGCTCGCTGATGGCGCGGCGGTCCTCGGTCAACTTCTCCGGTTCCGCCTGGAACAGCACCTGGTTCTGGGCATCGGTGATCTTGGTGATCAGCAGCGGCTTGAGCAGATAGCCACCATTGGCAAAGACCGAATAACCGCTGGCCATCTGCAGCGGCGTCACCGAACCGGAGCCCAGCCCGAGGGTCAGGTTGGCGGGCTGCCGGTCCATGTCGATGCCGAACTTGCCGGCCCAGGCGCGGCCACGCTCCGGGGTCAGCTGTTCCAGCAGGCGGATGGTGACCATGTTCTTGGACTTGGCCAGCGCCTGCCGCAGGGTGATGGGGCCGTCATATTGCCCATCCGAATTGCGCGGGGACCAGTCGCCGATGGTGATGGGCGAGTCGTCCACCAGCGTCGCCGGACTGGCGCCCATTTCCATCGCGCCTGAATACAGATAGGGCTTGAAGCTCGAGCCCGGCTGACGCCAGGCCTGGGTGGCATGGTTGAACTGGTTGCGGGCAAAGTCAAACCCGCCCACCAGCGCCAGCACCCGGCCGGTTTCCGGCTCCACCGACACCAGTGCGCCTTCGGCTTCCGGCGGCTGGGTGACCGCCCAGGCGCCCTTGGGGAATTCCTTGGTGGGCGCGCCCTTGAGCACCCGGATGATGGCGCCGCGCTGGATGCGCAGGGTGGGCTTGGCTTTTTCCGATAGCGCGGAGAGCACGCTGCGGATGCCGTCGCCCTTGAGGTCGATGTCCTCACCGTCCTGCAAGGTGGCGCGGATGCGGTTGCTGGACACTTCGGTCACCACGGCGGCGCGCAGGTCGTCATTGTCCGGATGGTCGGCGAGCGCCTGGGTGACGGCATTGTCCAGCTCGGTATCGCTCAGGTCGGTGGGCAGGTCGATCGTGTCTTCCGGGCCGCGCCAGGGTTTGCGGCGTTCATAGTCCAGCAAGGTGCGGCGCAGGGCCTTGTAGGCCGCCACCTGGTTGTCCATATGAATGGTGGTGGTGACGCTGATGCCGCGGCTGTAGGCGTCCTCGCCATACTGGGCATGCACCACCTGACGCACCATCTCCGCGGCGTACTGGCCGTAGGGGAGACGCTGTTCCTGGACGGTGCGCAGCTGCAGTTTCTCGTCGCGCGCGGCTTGTGCCTGCGCGGCTGTCAGCAGGCCGATGTCCTGCATGCGGCCCAGCACCACCAACTGGCGTCGCTTGGCCGCCTTGAAATTGCTGATCGGATTGGCGCGGTAGGGGTTTTGCGGCAGGCCAGCCAGCATGGCGGTCTCCGCCGTGGACAGCGCCTTGAGCGGCTTGCCGAAGTAGGCCTCCGCCGCCGCCTCAAAGCCGTAGGCCCGCTGACCCAGATAGATCTGGTTCATGTAGATCTCCAGGATCTTGTCCTTGGAGAGCTGGCTTTCCATCTTCAGCGCCAGCAGGATCTCGACAAACTTGCGGGTGTAGAGCTTGCGCTTGGTCAGGTAGAAGTCCCGGGCCAGCTGCTGGGTGATGGTGGAAGCGCCCTGGCTTCGCGACGATGAGAACAGATTGACGCCGAAGGCGCGAATCATCCCCGGGATGTAGACGCCCTGATGCTCATAGAAGTTGGTGTCTTCCACCGCCAGCAGGGCTTGCTGCATCTGCTTGGGAATCTGGTCCAGCGGCAGGTAGTGACGCCGTTCGGTGCCGTATTCGGCCAGCAGTTCGCCCTCGGCGGAATACACCCGCAGCGGCTGCTTGGGCTGGTAGTCCACCAGCCGGGACAGATCGGGCAGCCCCGGCCAGACCACGGCGGCGGCCCCCGCCACGATCAACACCAGCGACAGCATCGCCGCGCCGCCCCACACCAGCACCCGTTTCCAGGTAGGCAACCGGGCCAGCGAGCGCCGCAGCGGGGCGGTCTTGGCCCAGAGGGCGCGCAGGAAGTCCAGCAGTTTGCGAACGATATTTTGTAGAAGCTGCATGCGGCTGGCACGAATCAAGAGTCGGGGGATTATCCTCAGTCCCCGCCCGATCTCCCCCCGGGGATGCAGGCGGACACGAACTCCATACAAATTCAGAACAAATGTCCGACTTCTTGCACTGGCGCCGACCCGGGAATGGTCCCACGGTCGCCGCCGACGCGCCCTCACGGCCTGGACAGGCCCTCGGTTCGGGACGCGTCTTTTCCTTGATGCCCGCCTACCAGGCGACCCTTTGGCGCCGAAGGGCGGGTTGGCCCCAAGGGCAATTGGCGATCCGAACCCCTGGCGGAATGGCTGGCGCCGAAGTGGCGTGTAGAGCGGCGCTTGATGCACAAGCGCGTTATGCCGAGGCGCGTTGTGCAGAGGCGCGTTGCGCACAAGCGCGTCGTCCAGAATCGTCGCGTGCAGAAGTCCCTCTTGCCGGAGCCCGTCATGCAGCGTCGTGAACTCGTGCGCGCCGCGGCGTCACTGCTCGGCGTCGTGGCCGTGGGTGTCCGCGCGGAAGATCGTCGTGCCGGCGGATTCCCCAGCCGCCCGGTGACCTTGATCTGCCCCTGGCCGGCGGGCGGCTCCAGCGATGCCGTCATGCGCGCCTTCGGCGACAGCCTGTCGCGCCAGCTCGGCGTCCCGGTGGTCGTGGAGAACCGTCCCGGCGCTGGCGGCACCTTGGGAGCGACCGCCATGCTCACCGCCAAGCCGGACGGCTACACGCTGACGCAATTGCCGCTGGGGGTCTACCGCCTGCCGCACATGCAGAAGATGCCCTTCGATCCGCTGCGGGACCTGCAACACGTCATCGGCCTGACCGGTTACACCTTCGGCATCGTCTGCACGCCGGAGTCACCGTTCCGGACCCTGCAGGAGATGGTCGCCTGGGCCCGGGCGCATCCGGGTCAACTGACCTACGGCCATACGGGGACCGGCACCACGCCGCACCTGGCCTTCGAGGAATTCGCACACAAGGCGGGCTTCCGCACCCAGGACGTGCCCTACAAAGGCTCGGCCGAGATCCTGCAGGCCATCCTGGGCGGGCATGTGCCGGTGATGTGCGGCACGATGGAATTCGCGCCGCAGGTGAAGGCGGGCAAGTTGCGTCTGCTGGCCACCCTGGGACGCGAGCGCAACAAGGCCTTCCCGGAGGTGCCGACGGTCAAGGAGTCGGGCTGGGACACGGTCAGTGAATCCCCGTTCGGCATTGGCGCTCCGCGCGGAACCGATCCGGCGGTGGTGCGGGTGCTGCATGATGCCTTCCGCCGCACGCTGGACGACCCCAAGGTGCTGGAGACCCTGGAGCGTTTCTACCAGCCGGTGCTCTATATGAGCACCGAGGCCTACACCCGGTATGCGCAGCAGACCTTCGAAGCGGAGAAGGCGACCGTCGCCCGCATGGGTCTGGCAGGGCGGGGCTGAGCGCTTGCCCCTTTCGGCGGATCCCCAGGGAGAGGGGCGTCGCGGCAGGGGGCCTGTGTGGAGCAGGTCCTTGAGGGGGATGGGCCTGTTCCAAGGTGCGGAACCTGTCCAATCCACCGGACGTGACGGCCTGTGGTGAGGTATCGTGCCGCCCCATGCATGACCTGACTTTCTACTGGCACGACTACGAGACCTTCGGCCGCGTGCCCCGCCGCGACCGTCCGGCCCAGTTTGCCGGCATCCGCACCGATGCGGAGCTCAACGAGATCGGCGAGCCGCTGATGGTGTATTGCCAGCCGGCCACCGACAGCCTGCCCGACCCCGAATCCTGCCTGCTGACCGGCATCCTGCCCCAGACCTGCGCCGAGCAGGGGCTGCGCGAGCAGGCATTCGCCGCCGCCATTCACGCCGAGCTGTCCCGTCCGGGCACCATCGGCCTGGGCTACAACACCATCCGTTTTGATGATGAGGTGACCCGCTTCCTCTTCTGGCGCAATCTGATCGACCCCTATGCCCGGGAGTGGCAGAACGACTGCGGCCGCTGGGACCTGCTGGATGTCGTGCGCTGTGCCTATGCGCTGCGGCCGGAGGGCATCGAATGGCCGCGCCATGAGGACGGACGCCCGTCCTTCAAGCTGGAACATCTGACCAAGGCGAACGGCCTGGCCCACGAAGCGGCGCACGATGCGCTGTCCGACGTGCGTGCCACCATCGCGCTGGCCCGTCTCCTCCGCCAGAAGCAGCCCCGGCTGTGGGACTTCTGCCTCAAGCTGCGACGCAAGGAGGCGGTGTGGCAGGAAATCGGCACCCAGCGTCCCTTCCTGCATGTGTCCGGCATCTATGGGGTGGAGAAGGGCTGCATCGCCCTGGTCTGGCCGCTGGCCTCGCACCCTACCAACAAGAATGAGCTGATCGTCTGGGATCTGGCGCACGACCCGCGTGAACTGCTGGACCTGGATGCCGACACCATCCGCCAGCGGCTCTACACCCGGCAGGACGAGCTGCCCGAAGGCGTGACGCGGCTGCCGATCAAAACGGTGCATGTCAACAAGTCGCCGATCGTGATTTCGTCGCTGAAGATCCTGTCGCCGGAGATGGCGCAGCGCTGGGGCCTGGACCTGACGCAAGGCCTGGCCCATGCTGAGCTGCTGGCGCAGCGCGGGGGCGAGATGATGGGTCGTTGGGCGGAGGTGTTCCAGCGTCCCGCGTCAGGCGGCGAGGTGGATGTGGATGAAGACCTCTACGGCGGCTTTCTGGGCAATGAAGACCGCCGGGCGCTGGAGCGTCTGCGCGGTCTCTCGCCCGAGGCGCTGTCGGAACGGGTGGCCCAGGGCAAGGTCGCCTTCGAGGACGCCCGGCTGGAGGAGTTGCTGTTCCGCTACCGCGCCCGTAATTGGCCCGATCTGCTCAGCGGCGACGAACAGGCTCGCTGGGAGAAACACTGCGCCGACCGCCTGCACCTGGGCGCGGGGGGCGCTCAGACCCTGGCCGAATTCTTCGACCGCATCGACACCCTGGCGGAAGCCGCCGAGGCGAGCGAGGACGAGCGCGCACAAGAGATCCTGGCGGCCCTGTACGACTGGGCCGAGCAGATTGCGCCGCCGGCCCCCTGATCGGGGCACGCCCATCACCGGGCTTCCCTGATTCGCCCAAAACAGGTACACATTCACCTGAGCATCAGGGCGCCGCAGCGCGCAGAGACGGAGACACCATGCAGACCCCAGACGCCGCCGGCACGCCGGCTGATCTTGAACGTGGCGCAGCCCGCATGCGGGCCTTGCTGGTGCGGGCGCCGCTGGCGGTGGCCTTCACCTCAGCCGGTCGCTTCGAAGTGGCCAGCGAGCCGTTCAACCAGCTGTTCGGCCATGGCGACGACACCGACCTGGCCGGCGCGGACGTGAGTTCCGTGGTGGTCTCCGAAGCCGCTCACCAGGCGCTGCAGGCCCGGCTGGGAGCCGCGTTCGGGGGCGGCCGTCCGGTGGACGAGGAAGTGGAATTCGTGCGCCGCGACGGCTCCCGCTTCTGGGGGCGCCTGCAGGCGTCTCCGGTGCACTGGGAACAGCCGGCCGGGGAGGCGATGTGGGTGGTGGAAGACGTGTCCGCCGCCCGCGCCCAGCGCCTGCAGCCCACCTGGGCGGCCAAACATGACGTGGTGACCGAGCTGGCCAACCGCCGGGAAATGGAACGCCGCCTGGCGGACCATGTCGGCAGTCGGCGGCATGAACCGGTGTCGGTGCTGCTGGTGGATATCGACAAGTTCAGCGCCGTGGTCCAGGGCATGGGCACCGAGGTGGCCGACCATTTCCTCTACGGACTGGGGCAGATGCTGGTGACCAAGGTGCGGGCCTCCGACGTGGTGGCTCGTCTGGATGCGGACCACTTCGTGGTGCTGCTGCCCGACTGTGACCAGCACTACGCGCAGATCGTCGCGGAGAAGGTACGGTCGGCCGTGGCCTCCTTCCGGCTTCGCTGGGGCCTGCACCGGACGCGGGTGAAGGCCAGCGTCGGCGTGGTGCAGCTTCAGCCCACGCTGGATACGGTGGAATCGGTGCTGGCCGCCGCGGGTCTGGCCTGCGCCGAGGCCAAGGCCGCGGGCGGGGACAGCGTGCGGGTCTTTGTCTCCAACGGCTCGTTCGAGGAACTGGCAGGGGCCTGAGGGCGGTCAGCGAACGCCTGAAACGAGAAATTGGGTGGGAAATCCCATTCTTTTCTCAAGTTCGACGCGCCGTGGCCGATAGCGACGGATAGAGTTCGAACTTAACTGCGAGCCACGCCACCATGTCCACCAACAGCCTGTCGACCGTCTTGTCCGGCATTTCCGCCGCCAACGAACGTCTGCGGGCGTCCGCCAACAACATTGCCAACCTCAACACGGAAGGCTATCGGCGGGAACGGGTGGAAGCGCAGACCACGGACACCGGCGGCGTCAGCACCACGGTGACCAAGCTGCCCACCCCGGGCCAGGACCTGGCGACCGACGTGGTGGACCAGCAGGCTGCCGCCTACACCTTCATCGCCAACCTGAAGGTGCTGCAGACGCAAGTGCGCGCGGAAGGCGCCTTGCTCGACATCCGGGTCTGATCATCCGGGTCTGATCGGCCGCCGTTTCAGCAGGGCCCCCGTTCAGGTCCGCAGGTCCTCGCGCGCGGCGCTCGTCTGACCCTTCCGATTCAATCCGTCAGTTCAAACAGCGCCGACCCGTCGCCGTTGTCCCGCACCAGTCGCACCGGCGTGCCTGCGCCCAGGCGGGCCACGGCACCCGCGCCGGACAGGAATTGCAGCTTCACACCCGGCACAGGCCGGATCTTCCAGGACGGTGCCAGGCCTCCCCGGTCGGCCGACGGTTGCGCGGCCAGGTCTCGAGCCAGGGCTTCGCGGGTTTCATCCGGCGCATCCACCACCACCTTGTCGGCGCCCAGCGCCGGGAAGTGCCCGCCGCCATAGGCCCGGTAGTTGTTGGTCACCACCAGGAAGGTGGCCTGGTCGTCCAGCGGCTGGCCACGCCAGCTCAGGTTCACCACCCGGTGGCTGTCCGCCGCTGGTCGGCCGTCCTTGTCGAAACGGGCGGGCTGGGTGAGGTCCAGTTCATACCGCAGCGCGTCGTCCGCGCCCCACATCATGTCGAAGTTGAAGCCGGGATAGCCGGTGTCCAGCACGGCCTGCTCGGCCGGGCCGGCGGGGTCGATGCGGCGGAACTGGCCGGCCGACATTTCCAGCCAGTCGCGCACCTGGGCGCCGGTCAGTTTCACCACCTTGATGGTGTTAGGGTAGACATACAGATCGGCCACATGCTTGATGGCGATTGGGCCGGCCGGGATGTCGGTGTACTGGGTCCAGCCCTGGCGACCGCCGGACTTGAAGGGCGCCGCGGCTGACAGCATGGGCCACTGTGCCAGCGCCGTGCCCTGCACCGCACGCTGCGCATACCGCAGCTGGGCCTGGGCCACCAGACGTACCGCCAGGCTGTCCACCGTCTGGCCGAAGTAGCTGTGGATGGGAGTGTCGGTGTGGGCCACCTGGCTGCGCACGTGGTCCAACGTGGCTTGATGCTCGGCGGCGATCACGGTGCCCGGCATCGGGTCGGCGTCCACCAGGGGCTGGCGACGCGCCGGGTCAAAGATGGGCCGCAACGACGCGCGGCTGTCGATCACCTGCCAGCGGCCACCCTTGTCGGACAAGCGCAGGTCCACGATACCCAGGTGATCTCCCCAGCGCCCCGGCATCACCGCAGGTACACCGAACAGCCGGCCTTTTTCCAGGTCGGCGCCGGGATAGCCCGCAAAGCCCGGGCCGGGGAATTCGGTATGGGCGTGGCCCAGCAGCAAGGCATCCACCCCCGGCACCCGGGCCAGTTGTGCGGCCATGTTTTCGGACAGGCGCGGGAGTTCCGCCTTTTCGATGCCGGTGTGGGCAATGATCACCACCAGGTCCGCGCCCTGGCGCCGCAGCGCGGGCACGGTCTCGCGGGCCACTTCCACCATGTCCCGCACCTGGACACGGCCGGTCAGGTTCTGGCGGTCCCATTCCAGGATCTGCGGGGGCGTCAGCCCCATCACGCCGATCTTGAGCGTGTGCTGGCGGCCTTGCTCGTCGGTGACGACGCGCTCCAGCATCACGCTGGGCACGAAGGCGTGACGACGGCCATCGGCCTCCATCACATTGGCGTTGAGATAGGGGAAGTTGGCGCCGGCAATGGCCTGCCGCAGAAACGGCAGGCCGTAGTTGAATTCGTGGTTGCCGATGTTGGCGGCATCCACCTTCAGCAGGTTCAGCACCTTGTAGGCCGGGTGGACGTCACCGGCCTTGAGCGGATGCACGCGTGCGACCAAATCGCCCAGCGGGTTGCCTTGCAGCAGGTCGCCGTTGTCGAACAGCAGGCTGTTGGGCGCTTCGGCCCGGGCCTGGTGGATGAGGGTGATGGTCTTGGCGAGGCCAAACTCCTGCGCGGGACGGTCCTGGTAGTAGTCGTAGTTCAGCAGGTTCATGTGGATGTCGCTGGTCTGCATCACGCGCAGACGGACTTCCGATGCATGAGCCCCGCTGGACACCGACAGCGCCAGCGTGACGCTGGCCAGGACCCACGCGGCGCGCAGCCCTCCGCCGAGCCGCTCACTCAGCCCCACAGGGGTGCCTGGCCGCAAGCCGCTCATGCCCAGTCCGTGCCGTCGATCAGGGCGGTCAGCATGGCGCCGAAACCCGCCGCATCGTCCGCATCGAAACGGGACGGTTCGGGGCTGTCCAGGTCGAACACCGCCTGCAGACGGCCATTGGCGACCACCGGCAGGACCAGCTCGGAGCGGGACGCCGCATCACATGCGATGTGGCCGGGGAAGGCATGCACGTCTTCCACCAACTGGACCTCACGCGTGCGGGCCGCTGCGCCGCAGACACCCCGCTCGAACGGGATGCGCACGCAGGCCACCTTGCCCTGGAACGGACCCAGAACCAGTTCCCGGTCGTTGGACGGGTTCACCAGGTAGAAGCCGGCCCAGTTCAGATGCGGCACGCTGTTGTAGACCAGCGCGGCGAACTGCGCCAGATTGGCGATGCGGTCCCGCTCGCCATGCAGGATGGCCTGGGTTTGGGCGAGGAGGGTGTCGTAGGAGGCGCGCTTGGCCTCGGGGCTGGACATGTCCAGCAGGGGCGTATGTTCGAAACTCATGGAGGGATTGTCCTTCAAGCCTCGATCACCTCACCATCACCCGGAATAGTCGCGACGCTCCTTCAAGCGGTGGGGGCACATCCCCCATCCCTCATCCCCACAGCGCGGGCTTGTTCACCATCAGATAGAACACCCCAACGACCGCGATGAACGCCGGATACCCCAGCGCCTCCCACCAGCGGGCATATCGCCAGTAGAGCGCAGGCAGCGGCTGCTGCGTCGCCACCGCGGCCTGCGCCATGGCCGACAGGCGCAGTTGCAGCCACACCACCGGCAGCCAGCAGGCGCCCGCCAGCAGATACAGCGCGATGGACAGCAGCAACCACGGCGCCGTCAGCGGCCAGCCCGCGATGGTTGCGAGCCACAGGCCGCTGAGCGGTTGAATGATGATGGCTGGCGTGGTGAACCACAGGTCGGCCTTGACCACCAGGCGGGCCACGACGGCCTGCGCGGCGATGGAGCCGCTGCGGTTGGCGAAGAACAGGTAGAAGGCGGTGCCGAATCCGGTGCCTGCCAGCAGGACGCTGGAGAGGATGTGCAGCCACTTGATGACGAGATAGGTGTTCATGTCGGTGAGGGGCCGTTACCCGTTACCCGTTACGCCGGCGCATCCTCATGCAGGATCAGCAGCAGCGCCGCAATCGGCACGTTCTTGGACAGGCGCCCCAGGGGATCCAGCCACAGCCCGGGCAGCAGCAAGGTGGCCACCACCGTCATGCCCAGCATTGCCAGGGCGGCCATGAGATAGACCCAGCGCCGGTGCCAGCGCCACATCGCCAGCCCCAGCAGAAGGTCGAGTCCGGCCCCGGCCAGGATGATTGGGACGATCCAGGGGGCCGACACCTGCGCGGCTTCCAGCAGGTGCCGTCCTTCCCCTTGCAGTTCAACGACGCTCACCAGCGCCGTCAGTAGCCACAGGAAGACCAGACTGGCGCGCGCCAGGCGCCGGGTCCGGCGATGCCGGAAGGGGGTCAGGCCGATCGCCATGCCGCCTCCACGAAGCGCTCCAGCGGCAGCGGGCTGCGGCCGAGCACCTGAGCGAAGGCGGCCGCATCTCCCACGTTGTCCGACTGCAGCATGGCCAGGCTCTCGCTGCTCCAGGGCTGGAAGGAGAAGTGGTCGCCGATGAGGGCGCTCCAGCGGCTGGGGGCTTCCGGCAGCGGCACGACCAGCGACTTGCCGTGGCCCAGCTGGCGACGCAGCTCGGCAATGAAGTCCGACAGCGACAGCGCCTGCGCCCCCACCGCCGTCACCAGTTCGGGGCCGCCATCCTGGAGCACCCGCAGCACGGCCTGGGCCACGTCCTGCACGGCCACCGGCTGGATGCGCGCCTTGAGCGCTGCAGCCGGCAGCACCATCACCGGCAGCCGCGCCAGATTCATGAACAGCGCCGAACTGGCGCCTCCGCGGCCATACACGATGCTGGGGCGCACTACCGTGCCGTCCAGTTGCCCCTGAGCCCGCAGGCGCAGCAGCACCTCATCCGCGGCCCGTTTGGTGGTGGCATAGCGGGTGTTGAACTGAGCCACGCCGTTGGCCGAGATCTGCACCACGCGGCGGATGCCGGCCTGAGCACAGGCTTCGAACAGCGCCGCCGGGGCCCGGTGGTGCAGCGCTTCGAGCTTGCGGTCGCGGGTGTCGCGCAGGATGCCGACGGCATTCACCACCGCATCAAAGCCTTGGAGGCGAGGCAGCCAGTCGGACGCTTGCAGGTTCTGGCTGAAGTTGTGGCTGGCGGAGCTGGCTTCGGTCACCGACAGGCCGGCGTCGCGAAGCGTGCGCACGATTCGGCGGCCAATGAAGCCACTGGCGCCGCAGACCAGGACGGAGCGGGCAGGCGTACTCATGCTGCGGCCCCGCAGGAGGATTCGCAGCGGTCGTCTTCCAATCGTCGTGCATGCGGCACGCGGACGGGTTCACTCATGTCATCACTCCTGATGGGGGGAAGGATTGGACCGGGCGGGGATGAGCTCGGACGGTGGATCAGCGGACACGTCGCAGGCGCCATCCTGGCAGGCCGACGCCCCGGCCCGTCGCTCGGCGGCGCGGCGCAGCGAGGTCTCGAACATCAGGCGGGCCACCGGACGAGGAATGCGGTAGCGATTGCGGGCGAAGATGGGATAGGCCCAGTCCGCCAACTGCCGCAGGCCAGGCGCATTCATCAGCCAGGCCAGCCCTCGCAGCTTGGCGCCGGCATAGACCAGACGCAGCGCATCGGCGCCGCGCACCACCCGGCCATCGGCGCACTGCACATGCAGAAGCGCCATCAGCGCCGTCATGTCGGTGCCAGGGGGGAAGGCGGTGAATCCGGGCCTGGACACGTCTTCAAATTGCAGCAGACCGGCGGTGTTGCGCAGCTTCAGGTTGGTCATCTCCGCCAGGCAGATGGGACACTGGCCATCGAAGTAGATGGTGATCGGGTAGACGCCGCTGGCAGACAGGCCGCCTTGCAGGGCCGGGGACGTCTGGGCGGGGATCTGACGGGTCATGACAATCTCCAGGATCAACGGTGGGGGCATTCGCAGGAGAGGGCGCCGATCAAGGCTCCTCACGACGAACGAATCGCTGCACGCTGGCGCCGAGCTTGAGCACCTTCTCAAGCGTGGACGGGGACAGCCGCATCATTTCTTCGGACCACGCGCCCAGGGTCTGCATCAGCCGCAGGCATTCGCGCACGCGCTCCTGCGTGTCGGCGGTCTCGCCCTTGAAACCTTCGTCCTCCACCAGGTCGGCCAGCATGCGCACGGTGGGGTCGAATTCGCGGTGCTTGCGTTCCCGCACCACGGTGCGGAAGAGCTCCCAGACATCGACCGAGGTCTCGAAGTAATCGCGCCGGTCGCCCATGAGGTGGGTGACCCGGACCAGGTTCCAACTGGTCAGCTCCTTCAAGCTGGTGCTGACATTGGACCGTGCGACCGACAAGGTCTCTGCAATCTGTTCAGCATTGAGCGGATGGCCGTGGAAGTAGAGCAGGGCATGGATCTGCGCCACGGTGCGATTGACACCCCAGGCGCTGCCCATTTCTCCCCAGTGCAGAACGAATCGTTGAGCGGTGGTGCTGAGTTCCATGAGGCCGACTTTATTCGTACAGAAATTTCTGTCAATACAGAAATGCAAGAAAGTTAAAAAGCCCCAGGGCGGGTGCCGTGGGGCTTTGGCGTGGCCTTTGGCGCTGAGGGGCGCCGATCAGACCGTCACTGACTTCGCGGTGTCCGCGTACTCTTCGATCTGGTCGAAGTTCATGTAGCGATAGACGCTCGCGGCATCCTTGTTGATGATGCCCATCGCCTCGTGGTACTCCTGCAGCGTCGGGATGCGACCCAGCTTGGAGCAGACCGCCGCCAGCTCGGCCGAGCCCAGGAACACGTTGGTGTTCTTGCCCAGACGGTTGGGGAAGTTGCGGGTGGAGGTGGACATGACCGTTGCGCCTTCACGCACCTGGGCCTGGTTGCCCATGCACAGCGAGCAGCCCGGCATTTCGGTGCGGGCACCGGCCGTACCGAAGGTGGCGTAGTGGCCTTCCTTGATCAGCTCGTTCTGGTCCATCTTGGTGGGCGGGGCCACCCACAGCTTGACCGGGATGTCGCGCGCACCGCCCAGCAGCTTGGCGGCTGCGCGGAAGTGGCCGATGTTGGTCATGCACGAGCCGATGAAGGCTTCATCGATCTTGGTGCCTTGCACTTCGGACATGAACTTGGCGTCGTCCGGATCGTTCGGGCAGCAGACGATCGGCTCCTGGATGTCGGCCAGGTCGATCTCGATGACGGCGGCGTATTCGGCGTCCTTGTCGGCTTCCAGCAGGTTGGGGTTGGCCAGCCAGGCTTCGACATTCTTGATGCGGCGCTCCAGGGTGCGCTTGTCCGCATAGCCGTCGGCGATCATGTTCTTCATCAGGACGATGTTGGAGGTCAGGTACTCCTTGATCGGTTCCGGATTCAGCTTGATCGTGCAGCCGGCGGCCGAGCGCTCAGCCGAGGCGTCGGACAGCTCGAAGGCCTGTTCCACCTTCAGGTCGGGCAGACCTTCGATTTCCAGGATGCGGCCGGAGAAGATGTTCTTCTTGCCCTTCTTCTCGACGGTCAGCAGGCCGGCCTTGATGGCGTACAGCGGGATGGCATGCACCAGGTCACGCAGGGTGACGCCGGGCTGCATCTGGCCCTTGAAGCGCACCAGCACGGATTCCGGCATGTCCAGCGGCATGACGCCGGTGGCGGCGCCGAAGGCCACGAGGCCGGAGCCGGCGGGGAAGCTGATGCCGATGGGGAAGCGGGTGTGCGAGTCGCCGCCGGTGCCGACGGTGTCGGGCAGCAGCAGGCGGTTCAGCCAGCTGTGGATCACGCCGTCGCCCGGACGCAGGGCGACGCCGCCGCGGTCACTGATGAAGTGCGGCAGTTCGCGATGCATCTTCACGTCCACAGCCTTGGGATAGGCGGCGGTGTGGCAGAAGGACTGCATGACCAGGTCGGCCGAGAAGCCCAGGCAGGCCAGGTCCTTCAGCTCGTCGCGGGTCATTGGGCCGGTGGTGTCCTGGGAGCCGACGGTGGTCATCTTGGGCTCGCAGTAGGTGCCCGGACGGATGCCGGTGCCTTCCGGCAGACCGCAGGCGCGGCCGACCATCTTCTGCGCCAGGGTGAAGCCCTTGCCGGAATCGACCGGGGGCTTGGGCAGACGGAACAGGGTGGAGGCGGGCAGGCCGAGGAATTCACGGGCCTTGCCGGTCAGCGAGCGGCCGATGATCAGGTTGATCCGGCCGCCGGCGCGGACTTCATCCAGCAGCACGTCGCTCTTGAGCGAGAACTCGGCCACGGTGGCGCCGTTCTTCTCGATCTTGCCGTCGTAGGGGTAGACGTCGATGACATCGCCCATTTCCAGGTTGCTCACATCGACTTCGATGGGCAGGGAGCCGGAGTCTTCCTGGGTGTTGAAGAAGATCGGCGCGATCTTGCTGCCCAGGGTGACGCCGCCAAAGCGCTTGTTGGGCACGAAGGGGATGTCCTGGCCGGTGGCCCAGATCACCGAGTTGGTGGCCGACTTGCGGGAAGAACCGGTGCCGACGACGTCGCCGACGTAGGCCACCAGGTGGCCCTTCTTCTTCAGGTCCTCGATGAACTGCATCGGGCCGCGCTTGCCGTCTTCTTCCGGCTTGAAGGCCGCGTCAGGACGGGTGTTCTTCAGCATGGCCAGGTAGTGCAGCGGAATGTCCGGGCGGCTCCAGGCGTCAGGGGCGGGGGACAGGTCGTCGGTGTTGGTTTCGCCGGGCACCTTGAAGACGGTGACGGTGATCTTCTTCTCGACTTCGGGGCGGCTGGTGAACCACTCGCCCTCGGCCCAGCTCTGGATCACGTCCTTGGCCTGGGCATTGCCGGCCTTGGCTTTTTCGGCCACATCGTGGAAGAAGTCGAACATCAAGAGCGTCTTCTTCAGCGCGGCGGCGGCGGTGGCGGCCACGCTGGCGTCGTCCAGCAGGTCGATCAGGGGCTTGACGTTGTAGCCACCGACCATGGTGCCGAGCAGCTCGGTGGCCTTGGTCTTGGAGATCAGGCCGACGGCCAGGTCACCATGGGCCACAGCGGCCAGGAAGCTGGCCTTGACCTTGGCGGCATCGTCCACGCCCGGGGGCACGCGGTGGGTCAGCAGGTCCAGCAGGAACTCGCCTTCGCCGGCCGGAGGGTTCTTGATCAGCTCGATCAGCTCGGCCGTCTGCTTGGCATCCAGGGGCAGGGGCGGGATGCCCAGCGCGGCGCGCTCGGCGGTGTGTTGGCGATAGGCTTGCAGCATGATGAGCTCTCCAGGTGTTGCGAGGGGTGTGAGGGTGAGACGGTTTCAGGTGGCCTTGGGCGTGATGACCTTGAGGCCCTTGAAGTAGTCACGGAAGAAGGTCTCGTCGTGGGTGATCAAGGCATTGCATTGCAGCAAGGCATGAGCGCCGACGATGAAATCGGGAACGGTGCGTTGGCGCAGGCCGCCGCGGCTGCGGTAGCGGCGCTGCATCTCGCCAGCGCGGATGGCGGCTTTTTGCTCGACGGCATGGAAGCTGATGCCCATGTCTTCCAGGGCCTGCATGGCCTGGTCGCCGTCTTGCAGCGAGGAGCAGATCTCCGACACCACCACATCGCAGACCACCACCGGGCCCAGGGACAGGGCGTCGCGCAGCGCAGCCTCGGCCAGGTCGGCGCGCTCGCTGTCGCTGAGCAGGTCGACGAGGACGGAGGAGTCGATGGCGATCATGAGGGGGTGCTGGCGGTTGGCTGGGCGGCGGGAAGATCGCGGGGCTTACTGATCGAGCGGGTCGCCGGGGGCGCGGCCGCGCACGGCGCGCATGGCTTCATCGACCGAGGCAAAGCCGTCCAGCTTGAACTTGCCACGGGCGCGCGAGATGGCGTCGTCGACGTTTTTGCGCAGGATGATGCGGCCGCCTTCGAGCTCGACCTTGAGGATGGTGCCCTTGGTCAGGCCCAGTGCATCACGCACGGCCTTGGGCAGGGTGATCTGCCCGCGCTCAGCGACGGTGGCTTCCATGGGCTGCTCCGCAGTATGCGTTTGAAAGTATGTATTGATTATACGTACTTGCTGGGC
>JAIXSE010000032.1 GCA_027484825.1 Rubrivivax sp.
ACCTTCGCCCACTTGGATGCGACCGTCGTGCTGTCGCGTGACATCGCGTCGCTGGGTATCTACCCCGCCGTGGACCCGCTGGACTCGACCTCGCGTCAGATCGACCCGAACGTGATCGGCGAAGAGCACTACTCCACCACCCGCGCTGTGCAGTCCGTGCTGCAGCGCTACAAGGAACTGCGCGACATCATCGCCATTCTGGGTATGGACGAACTGTCGCCGGAAGACAAGCTGGCCGTGGCTCGCGCCCGGAAGATCCAGCGTTTCCTGTCGCAGCCGTTCCACGTGGCCGAAGTGTTCACCGGCGCTCCCGGCAAGTACGTGCCCCTGAAGGAAACCATTCGCGGCTTCAAGATGATCGTCAACGGCGAATGCGATCACCTGCCCGAACAGGCCTTCTACATGGTCGGGACCATCGACGAAGCCTTCGAAAAAGCGAAAAAGATCCAGTAAGCGGCGCATACGGCGCGAGGGCGTCGTTGCTGTGCTCGCCGGACATGCAGTCCGGCTCCGCGCAGCGCCTAGCCCTCGCACCGTCTGCTTGCTTTCTGAATCTTTTTCCCTCGCGGGACACGCTCTGGAATTCGGCGAAGCCGACATTCGCAGCGCTGGGTCCTCGCGAGTACCGATAGATTGGAAACCTTATGGCAAGCCAAGCAACGATCCACGTGAATGTGGTCTCGGCCGAGGAGCAGATCTTCTCGGGCGAGGCAAAGTTCGTGGCGCTTCCGGGCGAAGGCGGCGAGCTGGGCATCCTGCCCAAGCACACCCCCCTCATCACCCGCATCAAGCCGGGCGCCGTGCGCATCCAGCGCGCTGACACCAACGAAGAAGAATTCGTCTTCGTGGCCGGCGGCCTGCTGGAAGTGCAACCCGACATGGTGACCGTGCTCGCCGACACCGCCATCCGTGGCAAGGACCTCGACGAAGCCCGCGCTGAAGCCGCCAAGAAGGCCGCCGAAGACGCCATGAAAAACGCCAAGAGCGATATCGACTTCGCCAAGGCCCAAAGCGAATTCGCGGCCATGGCCGCGCAGATCGCTGCGCTGCGCAAGTTCCGCGGCAAGCGCTGAGCCCCCCGGCCGGTCCCCCGGCCGACGCTCCATCACTGCCACCCCGTGGTGACGACCACGGTGGTGTACCTCCAACGGCAGGCTCCACCCTTCGGGGGGACCCTGCCGTTTTTCATGCAGTGGTTCACATGTAGCCTGTCAAACATCGAGCGCCGCTTTTAGGCGCTGCGCACCGACCGCTGTACAGTTGTTCACACGGCGCAGACATAGAGGGTGTGCGCCATCCTCCCTCCCGGGAGGCCCATGCTGTACTTGAGGGAGTTCCATGCTGAAGACCACCTGGACGCGCCGCGCCACTCTGGCCCTGGCCGTTGCCGCTTTGTCCGCTTGCGCCACTGAACAATCGCGCACCATCGACGTGCCGCGCCCGGCGACGCCCGCGCCGTCCGCCTACCAAGGCCCCCGCGCCCCCATCGCCATTGGCAAGTTCGACAACCGCTCCAGCTATGGCCGTGGCATGTTTGCGGACTCCATCGACCGCCTGGGCAGCCAGTCCAAGTCGATCCTGATCGCCCACCTGCAGCAGACCAACCGCTTCAATGTGCTGGACCGCGACAACCTCGAAGAGGCCCAGCAGGAAGCCAAGTTCAAGGCTGGCGCCCTGAACATCAAGGGCGCTGACTATCTGGTCACCGGCGCTGTCACCGAATTCGGCCGCAAGGAAGTCGGCGACCAGCAGCTGTTCGGCGTACTGGGCCGCGGCAAGACGCAAGTCGCCTATGCCAAGGTCACCCTGAATGTGGTGAACAGCCAGACCTCGGAAGTGGTGTATTCGGTGCAAGGCGCCGGTGAATACACGCTGTCCACCCGCGAAGTCGTCGGCTTCGGCGGCACCGCCAGCTACGACGCCACGCTCAACGGCAAGGTGCTCGACCTGGCCATCCGCGAAGCGGTGAACAACCTGGTCCAAGGCGCCGACAACGGCGGCTGGAAGCCGCAAGCGCGCTAAGAGGCCCCTCATGATGTTGAAGATCAACGGCCAGACCGCTGGCCGCCGCGGAGCCCTGCTCGCAACGGTGGTCCTGTGCGGCCTGTTCACCGCCTGCGCCCAGCCGCCCAAGCCCCTGTATCAGTGGAGCGGCTACCAGTCCAATCTGTACGAGTACTTCAAGACCTCGAGCGCCAACGCCGGCGAACAGATCGACAAGCTCGAAGCCCAGCTGCTGAAGAACAAGGCCGCCAACGAAGCCTCTCCCCCCGGCCTGCACGGCCATCTGGCCCTGCTGTATGCCAAGGTCGGCAACGACAACGCAGCCAAGTCCCACCTGGAAGCCGAACGCGCGCTGTTCCCGGAATCCGCCGCTTATGTGGACCTGCTGCTGAAGCGCCGCGCTGCCGCCACCGTGCCGGCCGGCGGCGCCTCCGCCCCGACCACATCGACCGCCCCGACCGCATCGACCGGATCGACCACCACCCCCGCGACCGCTGCCGCTGCGGCCACCGCGAAATGACCCGGCCCAGGAGCCTTTCATGACGACCCTGTTTTCCCGTCTCCTGCCCCCGGCGGCCGCGCGCGTGCTGCGGCTGGGCGGCGCTGCTGCCGTGCTGGCAGCCCTGACCGCCTGCGCCCACCACGCCACCCCCTACGACTACACCGCCTTCAAGGCCGCCAAGCCGGCGTCGGTGCTCATCCTCCCGCCCGTGAATGATTCGCCGGAAGTTGGCGCGTCCTACGCGGTGCTGTCGACGCTGACGCAGCCGCTGGCCGAATCCGGCTACTACGTGCTGCCGGTGTCGCTGGTGGACGAGACCCTGCGCACCAACGGCATCGACAACCCGGTGGATGCCCAGTCCATCGACCGCGCCAAGTTGCGCGACATCTTCGGCGCCGACGCAGGCCTGTACGTCAAGGTCAAGCGCTATGGCTCCAGCTACAAGGTGTTGAGCGCTGAAGCCGTGGTGGAAATGGAAGCCGTGCTGGTGGACCTGCGCACCGGGACTCAGCTGTGGAATGGTCGTGCGTCGGCCTCCACCGCCGAGCAGAACAATAACAACAACGCCGGCATCGTCGGCCTGCTGGTCAAGGCGCTGGTGGACCAGATCGCCAACAACCTGACTGACAAGAGCTACCAGATGGCGGGCATCGCCAGTGCGCGTCTCTTGAGCGACCAGGCGACCAATGGCGTGCTGCCAGGTCCACGCAAGCCTGTCTCTGAACGAAAATAAGGCCCCAACCGGCCCCCAACCCACCGGTCCCCCCGGTGGGTTTTTTGTTTTTGAAGCAGCCAGAAGTCGCCATGAGCCCCATTCCCGTCACCCGCTCCCACGGTCTTGAAGCCCTTGAACTCGCCTCGCCGGATGGCGCACGGGCCACGCTGCTGCTGCACGGCGCCCATCTGGTGTCCTGGGTGCCAGCGGGCGGGGAGGAGCAGCTCTATCTGTCCCCCACCAGCGCCTTTGCCACCGGCCAGGCCATCCGCGGCGGGGTGCCGGTGATCTTTCCGCAGTTCAACGCGCGCGGTCCGCTGCAAAAGCATGGTTTTGCCCGCAACAAGCCCTGGCAACTGGTCAGCGCCGAAATCGGCAAGGACGATGCGCTGGCCGTGCTGCGCCTGACCGACGACGGCGCCACCCGCATGGTCTGGCCCCATCAGTTCGAGGCCGAGATCAGCATCCGCATCAGCGGCCGCACGCTGGAGATGGAGCTGGCCTGCGAGAACCGCGGCGAGGCCCCGTTCTCCTTCGCGGCGGCCCTGCACACCTACCTGCGCCTGACCAGCGCGATGAGCGCATCGCTGCAAGGTCTGTCGGGTCTGGCTTATTGGGACTCAGTCGACAAGCGCGCCGGCACCCAGCATGAAGACCTGCTGCGTCTGGATGGCAGTGAACTGGACCGTATCTATCAGGACCTGAAAGACACCCTCACCCTGCGCGATGCCGACCGCCGTCTGCGCATTGCCCAGCAAGGCTTCTCGGATGTGGTGGTGTGGAACCCCGGCGAAGAGAAGGGTGCCCAGTTCAGCGACATGCCTGCCGACGGCTATCGCCAGATGCTGTGTGTGGAAGCGGCCCAGGTGCTGCAGCCGGTGACGCTGGCCCCGGGTGAAAGCTGGGCCGCCATGCAGGTCCTGCAGCTGGAATAAGCCCCCGGCCTGCGCTGAATCCGTTAGCCTGTGCGCATCCACTTCGGGAGTCACCGCGCATGGGTAAGAAGAAGCAGGGCAAGGACGAAGACGCCGGGCAGGGCGGCAAGCCGGGCAAAGCGGACAAGGCGGACAAGGCAGGTAAGGGCAAGAAGGCCGGCGCGTCCGACGCCTCTCGTGCCCGGATCGACCTGGCCGACCACAAGCTCTCCAAGTCCGACTATCTCGAGCATCTGGAGGCGCTGCAGGTCGAGCTGAACAACGTGGCCCGCTGGCTGCAGCTCACCGGGCACCGGGTGCTGGTGATTTTTGAAGGGCGGGACACGGCCGGCAAGGGCGGGGTCATCAACGCCATCTCGGAGACGCTGAACCCGCGTCAGTGCCACACCGTGGCGCTGTCCAAGCCCAGCGAACGGGAACAAGGCCAGTGGTACTTCCAGCGCCATGTGGCCCATCTGCCGGCGCCCGGCGAGCTCGTGCTGTTCGACCGCAGTTGGTACAACCGGGCGGGCGTGGAATCGGTGATGGGCTTTTGCACGCCGGAGCAGACCGAGGCCTTCCTTTCGCAGGTGCCGACCTTCGAGCAACTGCTGGTGGACGACGGTCTGCTGCTGTTCAAGTATTGGTTGACGGTGGACCAGGAGCATCAGGAAGAGCGCTTTGCCGAGCGGGCGGAAGACCCGCTCAAACGGTGGAAGCTGTCGCCCATCGACCTGGAGTCCCGCGAGCACTATGAGGCCTACGGCCAGGCACGGGACCGCATGTTCAAGGCGACCCACACGCCGCATGCGCCGTGGACGCTGGTGGATTTCAATGACCAGCGCCGCGGGCGGCTGACCCTGATCCGCCACTTGCTCGACCACCTGCCGGATGTGCAATGCCCGGAGCAGCAGTTCGAGTTCCCGAAGCTGAGCCATCCGCCGCTGCGGGAATCGTTCAAGACGAAGTTGAAGCCGCTGCCGCCGTATCCGCGTCTGGCGTGAAGGATCAGCAGGCTCCCGCTCGATGCCCATGACCATGCCCATGCAGTCAATGACCTTACCGCGCGTCCGAACCGCCGATGGACAGAATCATGTGGAGCCATCGCTGCCGCGTCTCTACACCTTCCGTCGCTGTCCCTACGCCATGCGTGCCCGGATGGCGCTGCTGCAAGCCGGGCGAGACTTCGAGGCGGTGGAGGTCAGCTTGCGGGACAAGCCCGCCGCTTTGCTGGCGCTGTCTCCCAAGGGGACGGTGCCGGTGCTGCAGCTGCCTGGCGGTGCGGTGATCGAAGAGAGCTGGGACATCATGCGCTGGGCGCTCACAGCGCCTGACGAGAACGGCTGGTGGGCCCGTGCGCAGTCCCTTGAGAACCTCGACCTCGTGCGGCGCAATGACGGTGCGTTCAAACACCATCTGGACCGGTGGAAGTACCCGCAGCGTTACGTGAGGGAGACCGCCGCGCCCGGCCCGAACGCCACGCAAGGCGAGCCGGATGCGACAGGCGCGCTGGATGCACCAGGCGCGCTAGATGCACCAGGCGCGCAACACGCGATAGGCGCGGAAGATGCACCGCCCCTGCACCGTGACTGCGCCGTGGAGGTGCTTCTGCGACCGCTGGAAGACCGCCTGCGCACCGCACGCTTCCTGGGCGGCGACCAAGCCTGCGCCACCGACCTGGCGGTGTTCCCCTTTGTCCGTCAATTCGCCGCGGTGGACCCGGCATGGTTTGCGACGCTGGCATTGCCGTCACTGAGCGCATGGCTGAACGACTGGCTCGCCAGCGACTTGTTCATCGCCTGCATGCACAAGCTGCCTGCGGAAGGGCCGATTCGCTTCCCGGCATGAATCTTCAGCGTCGGAATGTCCCTGAGCGGGCTTTCAGATTTTGATGAAATTGGTGGCGGACAGGCTTCCGAAGGGCAACTGCGACAGGCGGCCCCCCGTTGCCAGCGAACCGAGATCCACCGGGAAGTAGCCGATGGCTTCAAGCACCTGGCGAACGGCCTGCTTGGCTTCGAGGTCGTCGCCGGCATAGAACTGCACCCGCTGCCCCCCGGACACTTCGGGCTGCGCCAGCACGTTCACGTCCAAATGATTGAGCGCCTTGACGACGCGGGCACCCGGCAGCATGTCGCGCACCACCTCGCTCGAGGAGCGGCCGCCCAGATCGATCGCCTTGATGCCGTATGCGGCCAGCGGGTTGCTCGGATCCTTGGCGTCGGGCGCATCGGGGTCCAGGAACTCGACAGGGTTGGTGCCGTCGATGACGATGCGGTTGTTCCAGGCAGGCAGGCCCTTCAGTGCTGTCCCCAGGTCGGTCCAGCGCACGGCGATGAGCACGATATCCGCCGAGGCCGCTTCTGCCACGGTGCCGGCCTTGATGGAGCCCCCCAGTTCCGCAATCAGCGGAGCCAGAGACTCAGGTCCGCGGCGGGTGGAAAGGGTGGCGGCAATGCCTTTCTTGGCGAGTGCCCGGGCGACGTTGCTGCCGAGGGCGCCGGAACCGATGATGCCGATGGTCATGATGGGTCTTTCGTTGAGGTGGGTTGGGTAGGGTTGGGTTTGTGGTCGAGAGAACCGTTCAAGGGTCGTTCAGTGCATGCGTCAGCCGAGCTGGCCCGCAGCAGGCAGGCCCCGCCGGATGCGGCGAATCTCGGCTTCGCCACGGGCCAGCGCGTCGGTGCTGGTGTGCACCGAGTACGCGCCCATCACCAAGGCGTGCGGGTGCGGTACTGCCGAGCCCAGCACGAAGCGCGTGTCGGTCTCCGCGATGAAATCGATGGCCGTTTCTGCCGGCGCGAAGCTGACGAGTTCGCCGGTTGCAATGGGCTCGGTGGCCATCAGGCGCCCGCTGGCCACCGCAACCCAGGCCACGGAGTGACCGGCAGGCGGCGTGTAGCGCCAACGGTCCCCCTGCGCCAGCGTCACCGCGAGATAGGTCATGGCAGACGGTGCCTGAACCACACTTTGCGCAGCGCCGTACTGGCCGAGCAGCACGCGTGCCGGGCCCACCTGGGGCACCTCGGACGGTGCCAGGTAGCGGCTGAATGCAGGAGCGCTTTCGAGCGCGGCGGGCAGTGCAACCCAGAGCTGGAAGCCCTGACCCGGCTTATCGCCCACCGGTTCACCGGTATGCCAAACGCCGCCGCCGGCTTGCATCCATTCCACGCCCCCCTCGAGCAGGACACCGGCTTGACCCGTGCTGTCGGCATAGCGCACATCGCCCTGGGCCATGAACGTCAGGGTGGCGATGCCGGAGTGCGGATGCAGGCCGAAACGCGTGGGGCCATGCCGTTCATCGAAATTCACCAGGTCCAGAAAAATGAAAGGCTTGAGCGCCTGGCCCAGATCGCCAGGGCTCATCAGACGCGTGACGGGACCGTGGGTGCTGCCTCGGGTGCGGTGCACCACTGCGCGGCCAGTTGGAGCCAGTGCGTCTGGGACTTCGGTGGCGGGTGTGGGAGACATCGGCTTGCCGTGTTGATTCGATGACGGAAGCTTAAGAACCTCTGCTTTGTGCGACTAGACGGCACAATCGGATTTCACTCGTCCAAAATTGGAGTTAATCGCGCCATGGTCGATCTCAATGACGTTGCTGTCTTTGTGCATGTGGTGCGCTACGGCAGCTTTGCCGAGGCGGCGCGGCGACTGGGCATTCCGCCCAACACCTTGAGCCGCCGGGTGCAGCAACTCGAAGCGCAGTTGGGAACGCGGTTGATGCAGCGGTCCACGCGAAAGTTGTCGTTGACCAGTGCAGGGCAGGACTTCCATGACCGCTGTGCCGACGCGGTGGAAGGCCTGGTGGACGCCAGCCAGGCCCTGGCGTCCGGCAATGAAGCGCCCAGCGGGCTGGTGCGGGTGGCGGCGCCGGCTGACTTCTTCGACTTTTTCCCGATGGAATGGCTTGTTGCCTTCCTGACCGAGCATCCGCAGGTTCGGGTGGACCTCGTGCTCAGTGATGCGCGAGCGGACCTGATTGCCGACCGCATCGATGTGGCCATTCGTGGCGGCGTGCTGGAGGATTCCGGCCTTGTTGCGCGCCGGGCGCTCGACGCTGGACTCGACGGACTGGTGGCCAGTCCGGCCTACATCGCAGCGCGTGGTGCGCCGACCACTCTGGAGGAACTCGCCACCCACGACTGCCTGGTGTTCGCACACCCCAGCGGACGTGCGACGTGGCGGCTGTCAGCGCGCTACGGCAGCGACGCTGAGGTGCAGGTGGCGGGCCGACTCAGCGGCAACACCGTGCAGGTGCTGCGCAAGGCCGCGCTGGCGGGGTTGGGGATTGCGCTGCTGCCGTCCACGATGACGCGGCGGGAACTGCGCGCCGGTCTGCTGGTGCCCGTTCTGCCGGAGTTTCATCGCAAGGGCCATGGTGTGCACCTGGTGTATGCCAGCCGACGGCACCTGCCTTCGGCCGTGTCCGCTTTCATCGAACTGGTGGCCGCCAAGCTCGGTGATTTCGAGGCTCTGCCAATGAAGACGCCTGGCACGCCAGCCTGACGGGGGCATCCCGACGCTCGCCTATAGTGGGCGTCACAAGGCTTTTAAGACCGCACCAAGATATTTCGGGGAGGGTGCATGATCAAACTCAGAAAATCCGGGGACCCCTGGCAGGGCTGCGACGTCTCTGCCCGGACGGCGCGGGCAATGATCCCGGAGGGTGCCCATGCTTGAGGCCCTCGCCGTACAGAACTACCGGACGCTTCGCGACTTTGTCATCCCGCTCGGACCGTGCAACGTCATCACCGGCGCCAATGGCAGCGGCAAGTCCAACGTCTACAAAGCCCTGCGCCTGCTGGCCGAAACCGCACAAGGCGGCGTGATCGCCTCCCTGGCGCGTGAAGGCGGTCTGGAATCCACGCTGTGGGCCGGCCCGGAAGTCATCTCCGCGGCGATGAAGCGCGGCGACGCACCGGTGCAAGGCACGCGGCGAACCAAGCCGATCAGCCTGGGCCTGGGCTTTCGCGGCACGGAGTTCAGCTACTCCATCGACCTGGGTCTTCCACCGCCCTCGGACGCTCCCACGGCGTTCTCGCGCGATCCGATCATCAAGGGCGAGTACGTGTGGGCGGGACCGACCGCGCGGCCGTCGACCATGCTGGTCGAGCGCAAGAACGGTTTGGTCCGGACCAGAGACGACAGCGGGGAGTGGCAGATCGCGCAGGAGCGGATGTCCCACTTCGACAGCATGCTGGCCCGCATGGCGGACCCGCGCAGCACACCGGAGCTGCTGACCCTTCGCGACCAGATCCGTTCCTGGCGCTTCTATGACCACTTCCGCACCGACGCCGCGGCCCCGGCCCGTTTGCCGCAGGTGGGCACGCACACGCCGGCGTTGGGGCATGACGGGGCCGATCTGGCCGCGGCCTTGCAGACCATTCGCGAGATTGGCGACAGCCAGGCGCTCGATGAGGCGGTGGAGGATGCGTTCCCCGGGGCGCAGGTGATGGTGGAGCATCAGGATGGCCGCTTCGAGACCCTGATGAGTCAGCACGGGTTGCTGCGGCCGTTGAAGGCGGCGGAGTTGTCCGACGGGACGCTGCGCTACCTGTTGTGGATCGCGGCACTGCTGTCGCCCCGGCCGCCGTCGCTTCTGGTGCTCAATGAGCCGGAGACCAGCTTGCATCCGGACTTGCTGCCTGCGCTTGGGCGATTGATCGGGCGCGCGGCGGAGCGGTCTCAGATCTTCGTTGTGTCGCATGCGCGCCGGCTGATTGCGTCCCTGGAGGCGATGGACTGCCAGGCGCTGACGCTGGAAAAGTCGTTCGGGGAGACCACGATCATGGAGCCGAGTGATCTGGAGCGGCCGGCTTGGCACTGGGTGGGGCGGTGATGAAAAGAACGGTCAAGTACATCCATTCGCGAATGCACGGTGTGCGGCAACACGGTCAGGTTCGGTAGCGTCATCTCCCATGAAAAAGCCCACTCGGCGGCAGGTCGCTCCGCGTCTGCCTGACTGCTCCTACTACGCGGATATGTGGCGAAAGGCGCGCCGGTATCGGGTCGATATGGAGAGCAAGACCTGGTGCGACTATTCCCACCAGCACTTCGATTGGCATGGCTTCGGGGACAAGAGCTGGCTGGATCGGCGACGGCATCTGTCAGCACTCCTGCATGCGTTCCGACGCGCGCAGAGGGAGTTGATGAGCTTCAGCGGCCCGTACCAGGTCTTCGCATCGGTCACGCCCGCCGACTCTGCAAGCGATGCCGTCTTCGTTCACACGCCCAACCCGAATCAGACACCCTTCCCAATGATCCCCCTTGGGGACCGCACCTGGTGTCTGCCGCCGCTACTGGCGGGTCGCATTGATTTGTCGCGCTACCGTGTCTTTCGCTACGGATCAGGCCCGTCCACCTCGTACACGATCCTCTGGTCATCAGCTGACCAGCCCCAACCCTGACCGAGCGAGTGGGGCGAAGCGACCAAGCACCATCGAGTGGTGGGTGCCCCGGGATTCGAACTCGTGGAGCTGGGCGGCGTGCCGGTATACGAGCTTGTTCTTGGTAGCTGAGCTGTGAGCTAGAACCGCCGCCCTACAGCACCACCACCCCATTGGGCAGCTCATTCCGCGGCCCCGCCGCCTCCGGCGGAAAGTGCGCCGCCAGCAGCTGCTCCACCGCCTGCACCGCCTCCATCAGGCCTTCTTCAAACCGCCCCGCCTGCAACGCGCCGCGCAGGCTGTCGATGACCGCGCGCCACTGCTCCGCGCTGACCCGCTGATTCAGCCCTCGGTCCGCCACGATCTCAATTGCGTGCTCTGCCAGCAGCAGGTAGATGAGCACCCCGTTGTTGTGCTCCGTGTCCCACACCCGCAGCTTGCCGAACTGCGTCACCGCGCGCTCGCGGGCGCTGGCATGTCGCCACAAATAGCTCAGCGGCAGGCTGGCCTCCACGCACAGGCGGATCTCGCCGCCATGGCGTCGCTCACTTTCGGCGACGCGGGCGCTCAGCCGCTCCAGTGCCTGAGCCGGCAACACGCGATGCGCGTCCGCCTCATCCCACAGCCGGTGGCGCAGCACGCGCGTCCAGCGCGAGGACTTGGGCACGGAGGGCGTATTCGTCGAAGTCGGAGCCATCACCAATCTCCCGAAGCGCCGCCGCCGCCGAAGTCGCCCCCGCCACCCGACGAGAAGCCGCCCCCATCACCACCGCCCCAGCTGCCGCCACCGCCACCACCCCCGCCGCCCCAGATCACCGGAGGAATGAAGATGCCGGGGCTGCGGCCGCCCACGCCGTGGGCGCTGCTGCGGTAGGGATTGGACCCGCCGGCGTACCGACGCCGCGCCGCGCCAATCCCCAGCACGCCCACGAGCACCAGCGAGGCGAGCCCAGCCCCGACACCCATCAGCACACTGCCGCTGTAGAGCCAGCCCAGCGCGCCTGCACCACCGCCGGTGGCCAGGCTCCCAAGCTTGCGGCCCATCATCGCGGTGAGCAGCGCACCCGCAACCGGCACGCCAATGAAGAACAGCATCGCGGCACCACCAAAGCCGAGGCCGCCGCCGGAGGAGGGCGCCGTGCGCCGCTCCCGCACCTGCGGCGCCGGCAGATGCTCCCCGCGGATTCGCGCTTGCAGCGAGTCCACCGCGCGGTTCAACCCGCCGGCATAGTCTCCCGCGCGAAACGCTGGCGTGATGTCCCGCTCAATGATCTGCCGCGCGGCCAGGTCCGGGACCGCACCTTCCAGCGCCTTGGCCGTCTGGATGTTGATGCGCCGGTCCTGCTTGGCAACAACGATCAACAACCCGTCGCCCACATCGCGCCGGCCGATCTTCCATTGATCCCCCACGCGCTGGGCGTAGGCGGCAATGTCCTCCGGCGCCGTGCTGGGCACCATCAGCACCACCATCTGCGGACCGGCCTCCTGCTCGAAGGCGGCCAGCTTGCGCTCCAGCGCCTGACGCTGCGGCTCACTCAGCGTGCCCGTCTGGTCGATCACGCGGCCGCTGAGCGCCGGCACCGCCTGCACATCCTGAGCATGGGCCGGCAGGCCTGCTCCCAAGCCCAGCGCAACGGCGATCAACGCCAGCAGCCTCATCACCCAGCGAACCTGGGACATCCGGAGCACCGGCAGCAATGGATCTGAAACCAGACGGCTGCGCATGCGCCCGGCCTCAGCGCGAGGCCGGTGCCGCGCCAGGACCCGGCAGCGTCAGCGATGCACCAGACGCGCCAGCATTCGGTGCGGGGGCAACGCCGGGCGCGGGGGCCGGTGCCGGTGTGGGCGTCGGCGTGTTGGGCGTCGCCCCGGGCTTGTCAAAGTTCACCGTCGGCGGGGCCGAGATCGCCGCTTCGTTCTGCACAGCGAAGTTGGGCTTGACCTCATACCCGAACACCTTCGCGGTGAGGTTGGTCGGGAAGCGGCGGGTCAGGCCGTTGTACTCCTGCACCGACTTGATGTAGCGATTGCGGGCCACCGTGATGCGGTTCTCCGTGCCTTCCAACTGCACCCGCAGGTCCCGGAACCCCTGGTTCGATTGCAGCGTCGGATAGGCCTCGCTGACGGCCAGCAACCGGCTGAGCGCGCCGGACAGCTCGCCCTGCGCCGCCTGGAAGCGCTTGAGGGCTTCGGGATCCTTGGCCAGCTCGGGCGTGACCTGGATGCTGGTGGCCTTGGCGCGCGCTTCCACCACGCGGGTCAGCGTTTCCTGTTCGAAGTTGGCCTCGCCCTTGACCGTGTTGACGATATTGGGGATGAGGTCGCTGCGGCGCTGATACTGGCTCAGCACTTCGGACCAGCTGGCGTTGACCTGCTCGTCCAGATTCTGGAATTCGTTGTAGCCGCATCCGCTGAGCAGCAGCGGTGCGCTCAGCACGAGGGCACCGGCCAGGGCGCGGCCGGCTCCGCCACGCAGGCGGGCCCCCTCAGACGGGGACCGTTGGGCCTGCGGGGATTTCTGGGACTGCGGGGACTGCGGGTTCATGAATCATTCCTCCTGGTGTCGGCGCATATCGAGGGCGGTGGCCGGATTTCAAGAGAGTGCCCTCGGAAGTCCGGCTTGTGACCTGACGCAAATCAGTATCCCATGCACCCCATGGATAATCGCCGCATGAGCGCCCCACTTCAGAACGACACCTTCCTGCGCGCGTGTCTGCGCCAGCCCACGGACTACACACCGGTCTGGCTGATGCGCCAGGCGGGTCGCTACCTGAAGGAGTATCGCGACACCCGCGAACGTGCCGGCAGTTTCATGGGTCTGGCGACCAACAAGGACTACGCCACGGAAGTGACCCTGCAGCCGCTGGACCGCTATCCACTGGACGCCGCCATCCTGTTCAGCGACATCCTCACCGTGCCCGACGCCATGGGCCTGGGCCTGAGCTTCGCGGCGGGCGAGGGCCCCAAGTTCGGCAAGCAGGTCCGTGACGAAGCCGCCGTGGCCGCGCTGGAAGTGCCGGACATGGAGCGCCTGCGTTATGTGTTTGATGCGGTCACCTCCATCCGTCATGCGCTGAACGGTCGCGTGCCGCTGATCGGTTTTTCGGGCAGCCCCTGGACCCTGGCCTGCTACATGGTGGAGGGCGGCGGCTCCGACGACTACCGCCATGTCAAGAGCCTGATGTATGCGCGCCCGGACCTGATGCACCGCATCCTGTCCATCAATGCCGATGCGGTGGCCGCCTACCTGAACGCACAGATCGACGCCGGCGCGCAGGCCGTGATGGTGTTCGACTCCTGGGGCGGCGTGCTGGCCGACGGCGCATTCCAGCGCTTCAGCCTGGACTACTCGCGCCGCGTGCTGGCGCAGCTCAAGACCGAACATGAAGGCCGCCGTGTGCCGCGGCTGCTGTTCACCAAGGGCGGCGGCCTGTGGCTGGACGAGATTGCCGATGCCGGCGCCGACGTGGTGGGCCTGGACTGGACCGTCAACCTCGGCCAGGCGCGCCAGCGGCTGAACGACCGGGTGGCCTTCCAGGGCAACCTGGATCCGAACGTGCTGTTCGCACCGCCGGCCGTTGTGCGGGAACAGACCCGCGCCGTGCTGGACAGCTTCGGTCGGCCGCAGCGCGCGGACGGTCAGTGGGGTGGGCACATCTTCAATCTGGGCCATGGCATCAGCCAGTTCACGCCGCCGGATCATGTGGCCGAACTGGTGGATGAAGTGCACCGCCATTCCCGCACGCTGAGACAGCCGGCCTGATCCCAGCCCCTGCAGCATTGACCGGACCTTGGACAGCAGTTATCCCCAAATCCGTGCATGTCACTCAAAGGCAGCACACCGGTCAGGCCGCAGCTAGGATTTTCCCGGATGGGCACGCAAGTGATTGATTTCAAACGAGTCTTGGGGTTTGCCCGCGAGCTTGGCGTTTTCCCCCTCCCCAAAGTCGCCGCGCAGTTGTCGGAAGAAATGCGCCCGTTTCCCACAAAGTTATCCACAGGTTGAGGCCGCGGGTGTGGGCACGCTTGGAAATCATGGACTTGGCGCGTTTTTCTCAGGCAAGCTGGCATGACCGGACGGTGATCGTCCTGGCGGTCGGTGGCCGTCCCTCGGTGCGCGGAGGGCGCGGCGGATGAGCGGCACGCGCAAGGCAACCCAAGCGCAGACACCGGCGCAGGCACAGGCACAGGCGCCTGATCCGGCTTCCGTTGCGTCCGCGGCGGTGTCCCCTGAACATGCAGCGGTAACGGATTCGTCAACTGCCGTGTCCCCGGCTTCTTCGACCGCAGCGTCCACCGCATCCTGGCGGCGCGTGAGCGTGGCGGTGGACGCGCCCCAGCACAGCGGCCTGACCGGTCCGCTGGACTACCTCGGCCCACAAGACCTGACACCGGGCACGTTGGTGCAGGTGGGCCTGGGCCGACGCGACACGCTGGGCATCGTCTGGGACGATCCGCCCGCCCCCGAGTCAGCCGACGATGCTCTTCCAGAGGACCAGTTGCGGCCCGTCGGTGAAGCGCTGGATGCGCTGCCGCCGCTGTCCGCATCCTGGCGACGCCTGCTGGATTTCGCGGCGGCCTACTACCAGCGCAGCGTCGGTGAGCTGGCGCTGGCCGTGCTGCCGCCCCAGCTCCGCGACCTGGACGCGACGCAGCTTCAGGCCCGGCTCAAGAAGCTGGACAAGGCGGAGGCCGCCGCGGCGTGCGCGGCCGACGAGACGCCGCCGCAGCGGCCCGCCCTCACGGCCCAGCAAAGTGCGGCCCTGGCGGCCGTGCAGGCGCTGGCTGCCGAACCCCAGCCGGCGCCTGCGCTGCTGTGGGGCCTGACTGGCAGCGGCAAGACCGAGATCTATCTGCGTGCGGCCGAGGACGCTCTGGCCCAGGGCCGGCAGGTCCTGGTGCTGGTGCCCGAGATCAATCTGACGCCGCAACTCGAAGCCCGCTTCGCCGCGCGCTTTGCCGGTCACAGCATCGTCTCCCTGCACAGCGGCCTCACGCCGGCGCAGCGCTTGCGCCACTGGCTCAGTGCCCATCTGGGCCGGGCGCAGCTGGTGCTGGGCACGCGCCTCGCGGTGTTCGCCTCCATGCCGCGTCTGGGACTGCTGGTGGTGGATGAGGAGCATGACCCGTCCTACAAGCAGCAGGACGGTGCCCGTTACTCCGCCCGGGACCTGGCGGTCTACCGCGGTCACCTGGAGCGCATTCCGGTGCTGCTGGGCTCGGCCACGCCGTCGCTGGAGACTTGGCAGCATGCGCTGGCGGGCCGCTACCGCCGCATCGACCTCACCGAGCGCATCGGCGGCGGCGAGCTGCCCACCGTGCGCCTGTTCGACATGAACCGGCTCGAGCGCAAGAAGGGCGTGACGACGGCCCTCTCAGTGCCGCTGCTCGATGCGCTGCGCAAGCGTCTGGCGCGCGGCGAGCAGAGCCTGGTCTTCCTGAACCGCCGCGGCTATGCGCCGGTGCTGCATTGCGACCAGTGCAACTGGAAGAGCGATTGCCCGCATTGCAGCGCGCATCAGGTCTTCCATCGCGAGGACCGTACCCTGCGCTGCCACCATTGCGGCGTCTCGCAGCGGGTGCCGCGGGCCTGCCCGTCCTGCGGCAATCCGGACATTGCGCCGCTGGGACGCGGCACCGAGCGTCTGGAAGAGCAACTGGCCGAGGCGCTTCCCGGCGCCCGCATTGCCCGCATCGATGCCGACACCACGCGGCTCAAGGGCAGCCTGGAGGCGCAGCTCGGGGCCGTGCATGACGGCGATGTGGATGTGCTGGTGGGCACGCAGATGGTGGCCAAGGGCCATGATTTCCGCCGCATCACGCTGGTGGCGGCGGTGAATCCGGACGGGGCCTTGTTCAGCAATGATTTCCGGGCGCCGGAGCGGCTGTTCTCGCTGCTGATGCAGGTGGGCGGTCGCGCAGGACGCGACGCGACCCAAGCGGCTCGCAGTGAGCTCTGGGTGCAGACCTGGTATCCGGACCACGCGCTCTACCAGTCGCTGCAAAAGCACGACTACGCGGCCTTTGCCGGCAGCCAACTGTCCGAGCGCATGTCCGCAGGCCTGCCGCCATTTGCCCATCTGGCGCTGGTGCGCGCGGAAGGGCGCACGGCGGAAGCGGCCCGTGAGTTCCTGGAGGCTGCACAGGCCCAGGCGCAGGAGCTGCCCCTGTCCATGGGGCTGCTGATCTATCCACCGGTGCCGATGGCGGTGGCCCGGGTGGCCAATGTCGAGCGCTTCCAGATGCTCATTGAAGCCGGCCATCGCGGCCAGTTGCAGCGCTTCCTGCGGGAGTGGCTGCCGACCCTGCATGGGCTGCGCAAGCGCCACAAGGGCGTGCTGCGCTGGGCGGTGGACATTGATCCGCTGGTGATCTGACCCCGGCCAGCGCCCGCCGAGAGGACAGGGCGCGCGACACCGCGCCTGCAACCAGGTGCCGATGGACTGTGCAACGGATCACGCAAAGTCTTTGAGCGCCTAGCCGAACCCTGGTCCGTGCCTGGGGAGGCGGCATGATGCTGCGCATTGCACCGGCCCTCGATGAGCCAAAGACGCCTGGCGGGTGCAGGGCTTGCAACTTTCAGGGAGGATCTCATGTCTCAACCAACCCCCTTTGCACCGACCGTGCCCGGCCAGGCCGATCTCGACATCGGCGCCCGGTATGCACCGCCGGGATCCGACGTCGAGCCCGTCCTACACCAAGGCGGAAGCGCACAGCCTCTTTGGTTTGCGGTCTCGCCGTTCAAGCTGGTGGTGATGTGCACGGTCACGATGCAGTTCTACACCGTCTACTGGTTCTACAAGCAGTGGTCGATGGTGAAGTCGCGGGAGAAGTCGTCCATCTTTCCAGTGATGCGTGGCATCTTTGCCATCTTCTTCGTGTTCCAGCTGTTCAACCGGGTGCGCGACTCCGCGGGACCGTTCGGAGTGGGCCTGAACGCGACCGTGCTGGCCTGCGCCTGGGCTGCAACCTCACTGCTCTGGAAAGGGCCGGGATGGCTGTGGTGGCTGAGTCTAGGGGCGCCGCTGTTTCTGATGCCGGTGCAAAGCACGATGAACACCGTCAACGAGACGATGGCCGCGGATACCCCACGCAATGACCGGTTCAGCGTGCTGAACTGGTTGGCGATCGTGCTGGGAGGCGGGCTGCTGGTGCTGGCCTTCATCGGAACGGTGATGCCCGACCCGGCCTGAGGCAAGGTCAGTCGCGTCAGAGCACCTGACTCACCGCGGCGTCCAGGCGCTGCCAGCCCTCCCTCAGCGCGGGCGCATGAGCGGCAGGGTCTGCGCTGGCCTGATGCGCCAGATCTTCCAGGGCCCGCGCGATCGCGGCGGCCTGCGGGTAGCCCAGTGTCGTCAGCACGCTCTTGAGGCTGTGGGCCAGATGGCGCAGGGTTTGCGCATCGTCTCGTTGCAGGGCCTCCCGGCCCTGTGCCAGATCCTTGGGGAACTGCGCCTTGCAGCGCGCCAGGAAGGCCTCATGCAGGGCGGTGTTGCCGCCGAAGAAGGTCTCGATGGCGTCGGCCTGCGGCGTTTCAATCGAGGGCGTCGCTCGGTCGGCGGCCCTTCCGTGGCCGCCCTCGCTGCCAACGGGCACGGCCGCATTCAGCAGCGCCCGCGCTTCGTCCACGCACGCCCGCAGGTCCGCCAGGGAGCAGGGCTTCACCAGGAAGCGCGCCACGCCCAGACCTTCCAGTTGTCGCATCACATGCGGATTGAGCCCCGCACTGAACACCGCCAGCATCGCCTCGCGCCGCAGCGCGGGCTGGGCCTGGAGTGTCGCCAGCAGCTCCTGTCCGTTTCGGGCCGGCAACATCAGGTCGGTGATGATCAGGTCGAAACTGTGCTTGCCCAGGGTGAGCAGCGCTTCATCCACGGACGTGCAGCCCACCAGCCGCACCGACTGGTCCTCCAGCGCCAGGGCCACGAAGCGCTGAAGCGACGCATCGTCCTCCACCAGGAGTACCCGCACCGGCGCGGCCATGTCAGGTCGTGGCGCTGGCGCTCAGGCGCTGCATGGCGGCCGTCAGCATCGGCGGCAGGTCGGCCACCAGGCGCGGCTTGTGGATCACCGGCAGATCGGCCAGCGCAAAGGCATAGGGCTGGCGCTGATCTTCATCCAGCGCGGTGATGAAGATCAGCTCGCAGTGCGCAAACAGCGGCTGCGATCGCAGGCTGGTCACCAGCGCGGCACCGTCGATGCCGGGCAGCAGAATGTCCACCAGCAGCACGTCCGGCTGCAATTGGCCATACATCACCAGGCCGCCGATGCCGTCATTGGCGGTATGCAGCTCCAACTGCGGAAACTGCTGCGAGATCAGCAGCGCCACCAGATTCTGGTAGTGCACCGAATCTTCGATCAGCAGCACCCGCAGCTTGCGGGCGGATTCCGCGGCGGCGGGCGTATCACCACCCTTGGTCGGCGCCAGACCCCGGCCGGTCAGCCAGGCATCCAGCGAGCTGCGCAGAATGCGGCGGTGGCCGCCCGGCGTGCGCCAGGCCTGCAGTTCACCCCGGTCCACCATCAGCTGGACGGATCTCACCGCCATGCCCAGGCGCTGAGCCACTTCGCGGGTGCTGAAGTCCTCTTGCAATTCTTCCGGGGGGCGGGCAATAGCAGTCATGAGTCGATTTTGCCGAATCTTCTCCCTAGGTAGAGAGGTACAGTTCCTATTTATAAGCGCTAAAAATGATATTTGGACGGGAACAGTTCGAAATGCGATCTTTATGGGCGAATACACGCTTTGAGGTTTCGTCCTGGCCGTCGGACCAGGAACCTGTCGCGCGTGATGCAATGTCGGGCACGACGGGTGCCCGGGCAGCGTCGGACGATCAATGCGCCGGACGCCGAGTCCGGTCCAGGAGATGCTCATGAAATGGGAAGGTCAGCGCGAAAGCGACAACGTGGACGACCTGCGCGGCAGTGACGGCGGCGGCGGGGGCGGAGGCGGGTTTTCGATCGGCGGCGGCGGGCTGAGCCTGGGCGGCGTTGTGATCGCCCTGGTGGCGGGCTGGATCTTCGGCATCAATCCGATGACGCTGCTCGGGCTGGCCGATGGCGGGCGCATGTCCTCGGCCCCGCCGCAGTCGCGCAGTGCACCGGCCGGGCCGGGCGCCCATCCGCAGGATGCGGGCGCCAAGTTCGTGTCGGTGGTGCTGGCGGACACCGAGGACGTCTGGACCCGTGTGTTCCAGTCGGCCGGCCAGACCTATCAGCCGCCCCGGCTCGTGCTCTTCAGCAACCGGGTGCAGACCGCCTGCGGTCGCGGCGCCTCGGCCATGGGGCCGTTCTACTGCCCCGGGGACAGCCGGGTCTACATCGACCTGAGTTTCTACCGCACCCTGCGGGACCGGCTCGGCGCGCCCGGCGACTTTGCCCAGGCCTACGTCATCGCCCATGAGGTGGGCCACCATGTGCAGCATCTGCTGGGCGTGACCGACAAGGTCGATGCCTTGCGCCGCCGCCAGTCCGAGCGGGAAGCCAATGCCACCAGCGTGCGGGTGGAGCTGCAGGCGGACTGCCTGGCCGGGGTGTGGGCCTATCACTCACAGCAGTCCAAGGGCTGGCTGGAAGCGGGCGACATCGATGAGGCGCTCAATGCCGCCTCCCAGATCGGCGACGACACCCTGCAGCGACGCTCCGGCGGGGATGTGGTGCCGGAGAGCTTCACCCATGGCACCAGCGATCAGCGTCAGCGCTGGTTCAAGCGGGGCCTGGCGCAGGGCAGCATCCGCGACTGCGACACCTTCCAGACGCGCTCGTTGTAAGCAGCAGCGGGGCGCGTGGGCCGCCACGGTGCCGGTCGGCCGGTCGGCCGGGCTGGCGGTGCTGAAGGTGCTGAAGGTGCTGACGGTGCTGACGGTGCTGACGGTGCTGACGCTGCGGGCGTGCTCCTTGCGGGTCGTGTGGCCGCCTCAGCGGCGGCCCTCTGTGTGGCCGCGGATCACCGACTGCCGGCCGCTCGAGCCGTGGAGGCCCGGTCTTCGGCCGGTGCTGCCGCAGCGCCCCCACTGGCGCTGCCGGCTCCCGCGGCGGACGGACGCGGATCTCCCAGGCAGCCCTTGAGCCACTGGCTCATCTCCCACTGCACCTGTCCGGCCGATTCCCGAGCTGCATAGCCGTGGGCCTCATAGGGCAGCAGCACGTAACGCACCGTGCCGCCCAAGCCGGCCATGGCCTGGTAGAGCCGCTCGCTCTGCGTTGGGAAGGTGCCGGAGTTGTTGTCGGCTTCGCCGTGGATCAGCAGCAGCGGCTCCTTGATCTGCTGCGCAAACAGCAGGGGCGAGAGCTTCAGATAGACCTCCTTGGCCTCCCACAACGAGCGCCGCTCGCTCTGGAAACCGAAGGGCGTGAGCGTGCGGTTGTAGGCGCCGCTGCGCGCAATGCCGCAGCGGAACAGCTTGGTGTGGGCCAGCAGATTGGCCGTCATGAAGGCGCCGTAGCTGTGACCGCCGATGGCCACGCGGCGCGGGTCCACCGCGCCCAGTTCTTCGGCCTTGTCCAGAATGGCCCGGGCGTTCATGGTGATCTGCTCGATGAAGTTGTCGTTCATCGTCCGCGCATCACCGACCACCGGCATGGTGGCATCCATCAGCACCACATACCCATCCATCAGCAGGTTGAGCGGGCTGATCGAGCTGAAGCTCATGTAGCGCCCCGGCGACCCACTGAGCTGGCTGGCCAGCGCCGCATCATTGAATTCCAGCGGATAGGCCCAGACCAGGGCCGGCCGACGGTCGCCCTCCTTGAGGTCGGGCGGCAGGTACATCCAGAACGAAAGCTCCACACCGTCGCTTCGCTTGAAGGTCACCAGCTCGCGGCGCACGGCGCGCAGCTGCGGCGACGGGTCCTTCAGCCGGGTCAGGGCGGTGACGCGGTTGCCGCTGCCCGTCTCGCGCAGCATCAGGTTGGGCGGCTCATGCTCGGCTTCGCGCTGGGTGAGCAGCCGGCGGTCGTCCAGCACCGCCAGCGGCAGTTCGTAGACGCCATCGGCCGACTGGAACAGGCGCTGGGTGCTCAAGTCCCGCAGCGAGATCTTGTCCAGGAAGGGCCGGTCTCCACGTGGACTGGCGCCTTGGCCCACCAGCAACGGGTCCCCGCCCAGGGTCTGGACGGCCTGCTGGCCGTTGGGCAGCGTGCGCATCAGCGGCACGCCGGGATGACGATAGCGCTCGCGCACCGAATGCTCGAACAGCGGCCGGCTCTGCGTGCCACGCAGGGGCAGCAGGTAGGTGCGGGTCCAGCCGCGGCTGCGGTCTTCCTCCGTCAGCAGCGCATGCTGGCCGTCGTCCAGAAAGCGCAGCCGGGTGAAGCGGTAGGGCATGCGCTGCACCTCGAAGGGCTCGCCGGTGTAGGGCGGGTCCAGGCGCATCACCCGGTCGCGGAAGGCCGCCCGTGAGTTGGGGTTGCCGCCATCCAGCGCCTCCACCCAGTACACCGCCGCATCCTTGGTCGGGGAGGCATAGAACACCCGCGGCCCCGGCAACGCCCCGTCAATGGCCACGCCCTGCTTGAGCGGCATGCGCGCCAGCTCGCGAATGAGCTTTCCATCCCGCTGACGCACTTCCACCGTGGTGGGGAAGTCGTCGAAGGTCAGGTTGTAGCTGAAGGGCCGGGTGATGCGTTCGGTGAGCAGCGCCTGGCCGTTGCCCACGGCGGAGATGCTGGTGAAGAGATCGGGCTTGTCCAGGTCGCGGCTCTGGCCGGTGGAAATGTCCACCAGCGTCAGCTGCGAGCGGGCGTAGTACTCGAAGGTGTTTTCATCGGCCGGGTTGCGCAGCAGGTCGGGATAGGTGCGCTCGGGGGACGCCTTGCCGTGGTTCTCCTGGATGACCGGGCCGGTCTGCTGACGCGAGGGCGGGCTGCCGCGCTGATCGGGCACCGTCAGCACCACCACCTCCTTGGCGCTGAGCCAGGCCAGGTCGTCCGGATCAATGGCGTTGTTCAGCCGGACGTTGTAGATGCGCCAGAGCTGGCCGTTGCTGGTGGCGCCGGCCCACAGTTCGTCGCCGGTGTCGGTGCGGCGGGCGATGACGAAGCGCTGGCCGTCCGGCGCCCAGGCGAAGCTGTGCCACAGCCCGCCGGCGGGCAGCTCCACCACACGCTCGGTGGCGTCGGGCTCCAGCAGCGGACGCAGCTTCAGGTGGAGGATGCCGACGATGTTCTGCGGCGTGGCACTGCGCGGATCGAATCGGGCGCCCGCCAGCCGCATCACCGGTCGGGCCAGTTCCTCCAGCGGCGTGTAGCGGCGCTGCTCGATCAGGGCGACGCTCTGGCGGTCTGGAGAGGGCAGCAAGCGCGTGGGCAGCGGGGCGTCCAGCAGCTCGCGAATGGCGGGGGAGGGCTGCTTGTAGGACGAAGGGGCCGCCTGAGCCGCTGCCGGGCCCAGGGTCAGCGCCAGCGTCATCCCCAGTCCCATGCTCATGCCCAGGCCGACCCCGAGCCATGCGCTGCCGGCCAGCCCTCGCCATGTCCCAGGCAGGCGTCGCTTCAGAGAGGAGAACGGCTTCACGGTGAACGGGCGAGTCAGCAGCATGACCAGTCGATGACAAAGGCAGTCGGCGCCGGCCGGTGAGGGCGGGCGGCAGGCCCCGAAACGGGGGCATGCCCGCAAGTATCGCTGCGCTAGGATCGGCGCCCATGACCCACTCTGCCCCCGATCCCGTTCCGTTTTCACGGGCCACGCCTGCAGACGCCACTCCGCGCGGTGCATCGCCGCTGCCGCTGGTCGGCGAGCGGCTGGGGGTGTGGCGCATCGTCGCGGGGCTGTACGAGGTGGGCTCGGGCCATTGGTTCCGGGTGGAGCATGCGCTGGCGACGGGAGAGACGGCGTTGGCCATCGTCTACCGCAGCGAGGCGGATGCCCAGGCGGTGCTGATGCGCTTTGCCGAGGACTCGGAAGCGCTGGCGCGTGCGTCCGTGACCGGCTTCGGGCCGCCGCTGGACAGCGGGCTCAGCCCGGGCGGCAGCCCCTACCTGGTGGTGCCGGCGATGGAGGGCGCGCCGCTGATGCGGGTGGCCATGGCGCTGCCGCTGCGCCGGCGCATGGAGCTGCTGCTGGAGCTGGTGGCCCTGCTGGATGTGGCCCAGGCGCGTGGTCTGGTGCTGCACGAACTCGATCCCGGCATGCTGTGGCTCAGCCCTTCCCAGCAGCTGTGCTGGCTGGGTCAGGGCCTGGCGCCCCGCGGATCGCAGGCGCCGCCGGTGCTGGTGAGGTCGGCCGAGCCTCTGGCGGATCCGCGCCAGCGCACCGGCCTGCGGCCCGATGCTGCCAGCGAGGCCTATGCACTGGGGCGGCTGCTGGGGCTGCTCATCAACGGTCGTCTGCCGCGTCGGGAGGGCCCAGCCGATGCACGGGCCGATGCAGTGGCGGTCGAAGTCTCGGCCACGCCGGTGGCTTCACTGCAATCGTGGCTGTCGCTGTCCGCCGCCCACCGGGAAAGCCTGGACCGCCTGCTGGACCGCGCCATGACCGATGGGCAGACCTTCCCGGACCGCACCGCCCTGGCGCAGGCCGTCAACATCTGGCTGGATGAAGTGGGGGAGACCCAGGGCGCTTTTCAGGGGGGATCTCAAGGAGGACATCCGGGCCGGTCAGGGTCAGGTATGGCCCCTGCGGCGCACCCAGGGAGCGCCGGCGCCGGCGCGCGACCGTCCGCACCGATGCCCTTGTCTGCTCCTGCCACCGCACCAACGCCGCTCAAGCCGCCAGGCGCATCCGTGGTGGAGCGCATCGCCGGGGCCCTGGCGGTCCTGGCGGTGGCGGCCGTGCTGGTCTGGCTGCTGTTGCGGTCGAACTGACCGCCCCCCGCCTCGTCCGTCTCACCAGTCGTCATCTGACACCAATCTCGCGCGAGCCCCGATGCCCTGTCTCAGTTAGTGCCGACAGGTTGTCGATCCACCTTTAGTAGTGAATTGCGCGAGGTCCTTCCTCGAACCTACGATTTTCATGATGGATCGAGGCCTGTCCGGCCCGGGTGATGAGCGGTGGTGACGGAGAAAACATGGTGTTCAAAATCAAACCGATGTCGGGTCGGGACTGGTCCCGATTCGACCGTGATGCGCGTCAGGACGAGCGCTGCGCGCCGTGGGTGCTGCAGGCGCTGTCCGACTGTGCCGAGGCGGCCCGCCAGGGGCGCGCGCTGCCCCGCTGGTGGGCGCAGGACCGGCGGCGCGGCCACTACCTGGTCCGCCTGCCGGCGCTGATGGGCCAGGAGCTGGCGGACCGGTATTGCATGCGGGTCAAACCGCGGATGTATGGGCTGCGCTCCCAGGGCATTGGCGACCGGCGGGTCTTCCTGGTGGGGGCGGACCTCAGCGGCGAGGAACTGCTGCAGGTGCAGGGGGTGCTGGCCGAAGCCTTTGCGGTGCACGGGGCCACCGGCAGTCCCTGGCGCGGCGACCCGCTCAAGGACGCGCTGCTGGTGCCGCCGCCGCTTCCCGCATTGCTGTGAAGCGGGTGGCGCGCCTATCATCGCGGCACATGCCGATGCGTCGCCGCCATCTTCTGCAGTGGACTGCAGGCCCCTTGCTGGCCTCGGTCAGCGGCGTGGCCAGGAGCGATCGTCCCCAGCGCCCCGTCCTGGTGGCCGGCACCGTCTTCGCGCGGCTGTTCGAGCCTGCACAGGGCGCAGGCGCCGGTGGGGCTGGGGGCGGCGCTTCTGGGAGTGCTTCTGCGGGCCCTGCTGCTGGTACTGCTGCTGGCCCTGCTGCCGCCGCCTCCGGTGCGGCAAGCGCCGGTCGCCCCCAGGGGCTGGCCGTCGATCTGCTGAACGCGATCCTGCTGCCGGCCGGCTTCACGCCCACCTACGAGTTCTATCCCTGGCTGCGCGCACAGGCCATGCTCGAGCAGGGGACGACGCAGATCCTGGTCGGCCCCTATCGCACCCGCGAGCGGGAGATGCGCATGCGCTTCTCGCGCCAGCCCTTCTACGAGGACGCGATGGTGTTCTACGCCCGCGCGGGCCAACAGGCCTTGTGGCGGGACGACTTCTCGGCGCTGCGCCCGCTGCAGATCGGCACGGTGCACGGCTGGGTGTATGGGGACCGCTTCGAGCTGGCGCGGCGCCAGCTCAATGTGACCCAGGTGCGGGACCTGGCCACGGCCCTGCGCATGCTGCAACTGGGCCGGCTGGATCTGATCGCAGCCAACCAGCGCAATTCGGAACCGGTCCTGCAGGAGCTGGGTCTGACCGATGCGGTGGTGTTGTGTCAGCCGCCGTTTGCCCGGCTGCGCGGGCACTTCGCCTTCAACCTCGACGCCGCCGGCGGCGAATGGCAATGGCTGGTGGACACCGGCATGCAGCGCCTGCGCGCCAGCGGCGAACTGGCGCGCATGGCCGCCCGCTGGGGCGTGCCGCTGCCGGATTGACGGAGGGCGGGCGCGCCCCGCTTGCGCATCAGCCCGCGAACGCGCCGCCCAGGCCGAACAGCGCCAGCCCGATCAGTGCCGGCAGGGCCTGGATGTAGAGGATCTTGCGGCTGGCCGTCGCCGCACCGTACAGCCCCGCCACCAGCACGCAGCCCAGGAAGAACAGCTTCACCGGCAGACCGGCACCACCCAGCAGCAGGCCCCAGATCAGCCCCGCGGCCAGAAAGCCGTTGTAGAGCCCCTGGTTGGCGGCCAACACCCGGGTGGCCTGCGCGAACTCCGGCGTCAGGCCAAAGGCCTTGCGACCGGCAGGCCGGGTCCAGAGAAACATCTCCAGTACCAGGATGTAGACATGGATCAGGGCCACCAGACCGGTGACGACGTTGGCAATCAGAAGGGTCACGTTCATGCTCCGCACTTTACCCCCCGGTATCATCCTTGGCCCGCCCTTGATACTTCCCCCCAGGCTTTCACCATGTCCGAGTTCCTGCTCAATCCTGCCCAGCTGGCGGCCGTGCACCATCTGGCCGGTCCCTGCCTGGTGATCGCCGGAGCGGGCTCGGGCAAGACGCGGGTGATCACCCAGAAAATCGCCAAGCTGCTGTCGGAGGGCTACCGCCCCCGCAACATCGCCGCCATCACCTTCACCAACAAGGCCTCGCAGGAAATGCGGGAGCGGGCGCGCCACATGGTGGGCAACAAGGCGGGGCAGGAGCTGGTGATTTCCACCTTCCACTCGCTGGGGGTACGCATCCTGCGGGAGGACGGGCGGCATCTGGGCCTGAAGGAGCAGTTCTCCATTCTGGATTCGGACGACGTGCTGTCGGTGCTGCGCGATGCGGGCGGCACGACCGACGCGGCCACGGCCAAGAGCTGGCAGTGGACCATCTCCCTGTGGAAGAACCAGAACCTCAGCCCGCAGCAGGCGCTGGCCTATGCCAAGGACGACATGGAGCGGGCCGCGGCGGTGGTGATGCAGCGCTACCAGGAGCGGCTCACCGCCTACCAGGCCGTGGACTTCGACGACCTCATCGGCCTGCCGCTCAAGCTGCTGCAGACGAATGACGAGGCGCGCGGCAAGTGGCAGGAAACGCTCAAGTACGTGCTGGTGGACGAATACCAGGACACCAATGCCGTGCAGTACGAGCTGCTCAAGTGCCTGGTGGGCGAGCGCGCCATGTTCACCGCCGTGGGCGACGACGACCAGAGCATCTATGGCTGGCGCGGCGCGACCATCGAGAACCTGAAGAAGCTGCCGGTGGACTTCCCCCAGCTCAAGGTCATTCCGCTGGAGCAGAACTACCGCTCCACCAGTGCCATCTTGCGGGCGGCCAACAACGTCATCGGCAGCAATCCCAAGCTGTTCCCCAAGACGCTGTGGAGCGAGTTCGGCGAGGGCGACCCGATCGTGCTGATCGAGGCGGATGGCGAGGAGCACGAAGCGGAGCGGGCGGTCGCCCGTATCCAGTCGCTGCGGGCGCAGCATCCCACCGCCAAGTTCGCCGACTTCGCCATCCTCTACCGCGCCAACCATCAGGCGCGGGTGTTCGAGCAGGCGCTGCGCCGGGCGGAGATTCCCTACAAGGTGTCGGGCGGCCAGAGCTTCTTCGACAAGTCCGAGATCAAGGACCTCTGCGCCTGGCTGCGCCTGCTGGTCAACCAGGACGATGACCCGGCCTTCCTGCGGGCGGTGACCACGCCCAAGCGCGGCATCGGCCATCAGACGCTGGGGCATCTGAGCGATTTCTCGGCCAAGTGGAAGCTCTCGATGTTCGAGTCGCTGTTCGCCGAGTCCCTCAAGGCCACGCTGTCCAGCAAGGCCCTGCACGGCCTGCATGAGTTCGGCCGCTACATCGTGGACCTGGAATACCGCGCGCGCCACACGGTGGGCGCGGAAGAGGGCAAGGCCTTGATGCTGGAATGGCTCAAGGACATCGGCTACGAGCAGCATCTGCTCGACAACGAAGAGAACGAGAAGGTCGCCGCGGCCCGCTGGGGCAATGTGCTGGACTTTGTCGACTGGGTGGCCAAGCGCTGCGGCGGCGAGATCTCGACCGACGGCGGCATCACCACCGAGAGCCCGCGGCAGTCGCTGTTGGAAGTGGCGCAGACCATCAGCGTCATCCTGTCGCTGGCCGAGCGCAAGGAAGAGCAGGACCAGGTGGTGCTCACCACGCTGCATGCCTCCAAGGGCCTGGAATGGCCGCATGTGATCCTGGCGGGGGTGAACGAGGGCCTGCTGCCCTTCAAGTCCGAAGATGAAGACATGACCCCGGGCCGGGTGGAGGAAGAGCGTCGGCTCATGTATGTGGGCATCACCCGCGCCCGGCGGACACTGGCGGTCTCGACCCTGCGCCGTCGCAAGAAGAACCGCGAGACCGTGATTGGCGTTCCGAGCCGCTTCATTGCGGAGATGAAGCTGCACGAAAGCGGCATCAAGGAAGACCCGCGCGAGAAGCTCAAGCGCATGCGTGAGCAACTGGCGGCCAAGGCGGCGGCATCGGCGGCGGCGGCTGCAGCGGCCAATGCCAAGTCCTGACCCCATCCGGGCTACGACTGACCCCAGGCTGGCACTGGCCCGGCACTGGTCTTCCACATTCCACAGGCCTTCCTCTAGCCCCGAACCCGATCGCTCCCTCCCGCAGTTGACTTGGAAGCCACGCTTCCAGGCTCCGGGTATGTAAGAGTTTTCAGGACCGGCACTGTCACCGAGGTGATTGTGGTTGTCGGACGGCAAAATGCCGGCCATGACCGCCGCCGTCCAACGGACTTCCTTCAGCCTGCCTCTGCTGACCCTGATCAGTGGCTCCCTGGCCATCATGGCGCTATCGCACCCGCCCCAGTTGCCGGCGGCCTGGGGCTTTGTCTTCAAGCCGCTGACCACCTTGCTGATCGTCTGGCACGCGTGGCGCCGGGGTGCGGCCGAACCGGGCCTGGCCCGATGGCTGCTGGCGGGGCTGGTGTTCTCGCTGGTCGGTGATGTGGCACTGCTGTTCCCGGTCTCCGGGTTTGTCCCGGGGCTGCTGGGCTTCCTCGTCGCCCATGTTTGTTACATCCTGGGCTTTTGCAGCCGGGCACGTTTTGCTGCGGTACGCTGGCCCTTCCTGCTGTTCGGCATCGTGGCGGCCATGGTGCTGGGGCGCTTGTGGGCCTTTGTGCCGGGGGCGTTGCAGGTGCCAGTGCTTGTCTACGTCGTGGCCCTGACCCTGATGGCCTCGCAGGCCTGGGCCTGGTGGCGCCACAGCGTCCGTGATCCGCAGGAACTGCGCGCCCGCTGGGCCGCCTGGGGTGGCACCTTGTTTGTGTTTTCCGATGCCATGCTGGCCATTGACCGTTTTGCCGGACCCGTCTCCCAAGCCAGCCTGTGGGTGCTGGCGAGTTACTGGCCGGCCCAGTGGTGCATGGCCCAGAGTGTGGGCAGGCCCGCCGAATTGAGCGCTGCATGAACTTCATGATTCCCTTGCGGCCATCGGCCATCCTGGCGCTGATGGCGTCGCTGGCCTGTGGCACGGTTGGCGTGTCCCTGGTGCATCACTATCCGCTCGATCCGCCCTTGATGCTGGCCCTGTGGGCGGCGGTGGCCGCCCTGAGCTTCATGGCCTGGCAGGTGCTGCCGATGCTGCTGCCGGCAGCGGTGCCGCTGATCGGACTGGCGCCCTGGACCGGCTGGATCAGCTTTGAAGAGCTGGACCTGCTGGTGCTGGCGGTGGCCACCGGCGGCTACATGGCGCTGGCCATCACCGAGCCCGTCCGGCGTCCGGTGCCCTGGCGTTATCGCGCCCTGCGCTGGCGTTCGGCGGTGGGCGTGCTGCTGGCGGTGTTCACGCTGTCGATGCTGATCTCCATCTGGCGCGGGGTGGAGCATGCGGGCGGCCTGCAATTTGGCTACTTCCAGGGCTACCAGGAGTCGATGAACAGCCTGCGCCTGGGCAAGAGCCTGTTCCTGGTGCTGCTGCTGCTGCCGCTGTGGTTGCGCGCGGCGGACCTGCGACCGGCCGCCGTGCTGCGGCTCAGCCGCGGCGCCTGGGTGCTGGTGCTGATCTTTGCGTCGGTCGGGGCGGTGTGGGAGCGCTTCCTCTACACCGGGCTGCTGGACTTCTCCTCGGACTACCGCACCACCTCCTGGTTCTGGGAGATGCATGTGGGCGGCGCCGCGCTGGACGGCTGCCTGGCCCTGAGCATGCCGATGGCCCTGCTGTGGATGCTCTGCGAGCGCCGCCCCTGGCGCTTTGCCGCCGCGCTGGGGGTCTTGCTGCTGGGCTTTTATGCCTGCCTCACCACCTTCTCCCGCGGTGTCTATCTGGCGGTGCCGGTGGGGCTGGCCCTGTGTGCGCTGCTGTGGGCGGTGCAGCGCCGTCATGGCAAGCCGGAGGACGGAGCCGCCGCTCCCGGCCAGTTGCCCGGCGACGCGGCCCTGCCGCTTCGGTCGTCGCTGGCCGTGCTGGTGGGCGTCGGTCTGGCGGCCTGGGTGCTGTTCGGCGCCGGCGGCTACCGCGCGCTCGTGGCGCTGGCGGTCAGCGTCGGCCTGTGGGTGGCCCTGCCGCCGCGGCGCGGCAGCTGGCCGGTGGGTCAGCACCGGACCTTGCTGGGCGGCGCCTTGCTGGTGGCGCTGGCCGTGGCCGGTGCGGGCGTACTGCTGATCGACCTGGTGCCCAAGCTGTCCTATGGGGTCGCGCTGGTGGTGGCGCTGTTCACCTTGACCCTGTGCGGCCTCTGGCGCCAGGGCGTGGTGTGGGCCGGGCAGTCCTTCCTGCTGGCGGTCGGCTGGCTGTCGTCACTGGCCGCCGCCTGGCTGGTTGCGGCCCAGTGGAGCGAGGGCAAGGACCTGATCGCCACGGCCGCCGTGCTCTTGCTGCTGGCCCTGGCCTGGTTGGCGGTGCAGTGGCCGGTCCGTCCGGTCGATGCCGTGCGCGAGGCGGGATGGCGCGTGCGCGGCATGTTGTGGACCGCCTGTCTGCTGGTGTGCGGCGTGGTGGCGTCGCTGGGCGGGGGCGGTTACATCGGCCACCGGATGTCCACCGGTCAGCAGGACCTGGAAGGCCGGCTGGACCACTGGAGCCTGAGCATGAGCCTGCTCAAGGGCATGGATGCCTGGCTGCTGGGACAAGGCACCGGCCGCTTCCCGTCCAGCTTTGCCAACCACGGGCCGTTTGAGGAGCGTGTCGGCGACCACCGCTGGAATCCGCCGGCCACCGATGTGGTGCCGGGTGCGCTGGACAGCGCCGGCTTCCCGGCCGTGCCTGTGCCCACGGTCACCCTCACTAGCGGCCTGCACACCATGGGCAGCGGCGAGCTGTATCGCCTCAGCCAGCGGATCAGCGCGGTGGGCGGGGATGTGGCGGCGGCGGTGGTGCTGCGCACCCGCCAGCACACCCAGCTGCGGGTGGAGGTCTGCGAGAAGCATCTGCTCTATCCGCTGCGCTGCCTGGACCGTCAGGTGGAGGTGGAACCGCAGGGCGGCGCATGGCAGGTGGTGCGTCTGCCGCTGGGCAAGGCACCGGACGACTTCGGCGGCAGCCGCTGGGCACCGCGTCAGCTGACGGCGGCGGTGGCGCTGAACTGGCGCGGCTCGCTGGTGGAGCTGCGCTCGGTGGAACTGGCCGACAGCCAGCACGGCCCGCTGCTGCGCAATAGCGACTTCAGCCAGGGCATGGCCCGCTGGTTCTTCTCCAGCGACCGGATCCACATGCCCTTCCACGAAAAGAGCCTGCCGCTGCATGTGCTGTTCGCGCAGGGCGTGCTCGGCCTGGCGTTGTGGCTGGGACTGCTGGCCAGCGCGCTGTGGCGCTGCACGCTGGGGGCGGCCCGGCGGCATCCGCTGGCCCCGGCCACGGCGGGGGCGCTGGCGGCATTCCTGATCGTGGGGCTGTTTGACAGCCTGATCGACGCGCCACGCATCGGCTTCCTGTTCTACGCGATGCTGGCGCTGGCCCTGGGGCTGCGCACGCCGTCACGTCGTCTCAAGAAGGGCGAGCAGCCGGATGAGGAAGAAGCGCTGGAAACCCGATTTGCGGGGGACGACCATGAGCATGACGACCGCCGGCCCTCGCCGCCGCGCCGGTCGTATCTGCCGTCGCGGTTCGGGTCAACGACCGGGCGCTGAATCAGCCCGCCGCTCACATGCCCTTGAACAGGTGGGTGTAGCTGCGGCTGACTTCCAGCTTCTCGTCCAGCCCCCGCACGCCCACCAGCTGGCGGCCGCGGAAGTCGCGCGTGATGCCGTTGATGGCCTTCACATTGACCAGGGTGGAGCGATGGATCTGCCAGAACACGGCCGGATCCAGCTCATCCACCAGCTCCTTGATCGGCTTGCGGATCAGGGCTTCCACCGTCGGTGTCTGCACCCGGGTGTACTTCTCATCGCTGATGAAGAACAGCACCTCTTCGACCGGAATCATCTGGATGGTCTGGCCGACCGAGGCCTGGATCCATTGCAGATAACGCGGGGCCGACTGCGGATTCACCCGGGCCGACAGGTTGTGCAGCAGCTGCTGCAGCGTGCCCTGGGACGGGCCTTCCGGCTCGGCCTCGCCGCTGCGCTGCGCCAGCCGCTTGCGGATGCGTTCCACCGTCACCGCCAGGCGCTCGCGCTCGGCTGGCTTCAGGACGTAGTCGCACACGCCCTGCTCGAAGGCTTCGACGGCGTACTGGTCGTAGGCGGTGATGAAGACGATCTCGGGCACGGCCCAGTCGTCGTCGTCGGGTAGCTGGGCAATCTGGCGCGCGGCTTCCACACCGGTCAGGCCGGGCATGCGGATGTCCAGGAAGACCAGGTCCGGCTTGAGCTCGCGGGTCAGCTCCACGGCTTCCAGGCCGTTCTTGGCTTCTCCGACGATCTGCAGCTCGGGCCAGACTTCGGCAATGCGGCTGCGCAGTTGCTCGCGCATCAGGCGTTCATCATCGGCCAGGACGGCGCGGGGGGCGTTGGTTGTGCTCATGGCGCAATGGTAGAGAAGGGTGGATGACGACGAAAGCGGGCCACTACTGAACCCTGAACCGCGCCCCATGGGCGGGGTGCGATCAGCAGGGGCACTCTTCAGGGGCACTCCGCAGTGGCACTGCGCAGCGGAGCCGCTCACGCGGGCAGGGTCGGCTCCTGCACGGCGGCGGTCTCGCCGCGGCGGGCCCGGCGACGCGCCCTGGGCGACCGGTCCCGCACCAGCAGCCAGATGACCAGCGCCACCAGCAGCAGCGGCGAGCTCAGCACGGCGCCGGTCCCCAGCACCGCAGCCACCGCCAGCAGCAGCAGGCCGCCCAGCAACAGCAGCGGCAGACCCAGGCCCAGCAGCAGCACCAGCGGCACCACCACGCACACCACCAGCCCGCAGATCAGCAGCGCCAGGAAGACCGAGAAGCCGTCCGCCATGTCCAGCTCGCCGCCGGTCCATTCATGGCCGTTGATGATGATGTGCAGCCCGTCGGCATCCTGCATGGCGCCGAAGGCCACCACCCCCAGGGCCACCGAGGCCAGGACCATGAGCAGGCCCAGGGCCAGCAACAGCTTGAAGAAGGTTTTCATGCATGCACTCCTTGTTCCTGATGGATGTGGGCGGTCTTGTACGGGACCGTGATGGTGACGATGGTGCCGCTGGGCTGGTTCTCGGCCACGGTCAGGCTGGCGGCCTTGCCGTAGAGCAGCGACAGCCGCTCCCGGATGTTGGCCAGGCCCACGCCGGTGCCGGCGGTGGCGGCCCGGCCGAAGCCCAGGCCGGTGTCGGCGACGGTGACCGACAGCTTGCCGTGCACCACCTCCGCCTTGATCTTCAAACTGCCGCCTTCCGCCTTGGGTTCCAGGCCATGCTTGATGGCGTTCTCCACCAGCCCCTGGATCATCATGGGCGGGAATTCCGCGGACAGCAGGCCGTCCGGCACCTGGATCTCGGGCTGCAGCCGCTCTTCCATGCGCATCTGCAGGATGTCCAGGTAGGGGCGGATCACCGCCATCTCCCGGCCCAGTTCCCGCACGCCGCCATTGGCGTTGGCTTCCCGCATGGTCGGCATGGACGCACGCAGCAGGGCGATCAGGTTGCGCTGCATCTGGGAGGCGCGGGGCGGGTCGGTTTCGATCAGGTGGTCGATGGAGGCCAGGGTGTTGAACAGGAAATGCGGCTCCACCTGGGCCTGCATGGCGGCCATGCGGGCTTCCACCACCTGACGGCGCAGGGATTCCGCCTCGGCGGTCTCAGTCGCCTGCGCCGCCTTGGCTTCCGCCTGGATGCGTCCCTTGTAGGTGGCCTTGATCACGGCCGAGGCCAGCACGATGATCAAGGCCAGCTTGTCCAGGAAGTCGCCCAGATGCACCCGGCGATAGCGGACCTTGGGCGAGTCGATGGCGTCTGCGCCGCTTTCATCGGCATTGCCCTCGCGGGCGGCTTCCAGCTCGCGGCGGGCTTCCTCGGCATCGGCCTGGGCCTGGCGGGCGTCTTCAGCAGCCTCCTGCAACGCGCGCCGGGCGTCTTCCACGGCCTCGCGCACGGCCTCCCGCTGCTTTTCATTCGGAATGCGGATGTCCACCACCGGCAGGTCGGCGCTGGCCTGGGCACTGCTGGCAGCGGCGGACGCGCCGGAGGCACTTTCGGCGGCCGCCGATCCGCCTCGCGGCACGATGCGCACGCCCTTGCTGTCGATCTGGACCTCATACCGCAGACCTTCTTCGCCCTTAGCTTCGCCCTTGGCTTCGCGGTTGGCCTCACGGTGGGCGTCCTGGCCCCCGGACTGGACGCCACTGACCGCCTCTGCCGGCGCAGCGGGCGCGGCCGGGGCCTGGCTCGGGGTCGGGGACGGGGACGGGGACGGGGACGGCTGGGGAATGCGGCTGCTGTCCAGCTCCACCGGCTTGGCCGGTTTGGCCGGTTTGGCAGGCTTGGCCGGCCGCTTGGTGCTCTGCTCCATCTCCTCCGCCACCCGCCAGCTGAAGGAGAAGGGCGGGATGCTCTGCAGGATGTTGGCGCCGATGATCAGCAGCACCGACATCACGAAGAACCGCTTCCAGGTGATGGAGACCAGCCAACTGGCGTAGGCATGGAAGCCCTGCTCGGCACTGCGGGAGAACTGTTGCCAGCGCTGGGCGGCGGTGAGGGAGGCGGGCGTTGGGGCGTTCATGGGCGGACCTGTCTGATGGCTTCGCACTGTACGCAAGTCCCGCGGCGGTCCGCCCCAAGGGGCGACGCACGGTGAGGGCGGCGGCATGAACTGCGCGGATCCGCGACAAAGCGGACCCCCAAAAGCAGACGCCCCGGGGTTGCCGGGGCGTCGTTGCCGAGTCAGGAGGCGCATAGGGACCGGCGCGGGGCGCGGCCCCGGCGCGGTCACGCCTCCGAGGCCGGTCTTACTGTTTGACGGCTTCGACCTGGATCACGATCTTGACTTCCTTGGAGAAGCCATAGGCCAGACCGTAGTCGATGCCCCACTGCGTGCGGTCGATCACGGTTTCGAAGTCGCCGCCGCAGACTTCACGCTTGAGCATGGGGTTCTGGTAGCAGTTGAAGTTCTTGGCGGTCAGGGTCACCGGGGCGGTCTTGCCCTTCATGGTCAGCTCGCCGGCCACGGTCGTGACCTTGTCTCCGCTGAAGCTGAACTTGTCACCGACGAACTTCACGGTGGGGAAGGTGGCCACGTCGAAGAAGTCCTTGCCCGACAGGTGCTTGTCGAAAGCGGGGGTGCCGCTGTTGATGCCGGTCATGTCGAAGGTGATGTCCACCTTGCCGGACTTGCCCGCGCGGTCGAATTCCACCGTGCCTTCCTTCTTGTCGAAGCGGGCGCGGTTGGTCGAGGTGCCGAAGTGCAGGATCTCGAAGGTCGCGTTGGTGTGCGTCGGGTCGATCTTGTAGGTGGCGGTCTCGGCCTGTGCAGCAGCGCCCAGGGCCAGCAGGGAAGCAAGGATCAGTGCTTTTTTCATGATGCGTCTTTGTTGAACGGGTTGGTGGGGAAAATGGAAATCAGCCCGGCGCTCAGAGCGGCGCCACGCCGGTGAAGGCCAGCTTGAACTTCACCTGCACATCGTTGGCAACCATGGAGGTGTCCTTCCATTCGCCGTCGCCGATGTTGTAGTCCAGCCGCTTGATGGCCACCACGCCGGTGGCGGTGGTGGTGCCCGCGGCCTGGGTCAGGGTCACCGGCACGACCACGTCGCGGACCTGGCCCTTGATGCTCAGCTTGCCGGCGGCTTCGAACTTGCCGCCGCCCAGCGCCTTGATGGTGGTGGACTGGAAGGTCGCCTGCGGCACCTTCTTCGTGTTGAACCATTCCGGCTTGAGCAGCTCGGCGTCGAAGGCCGGGTCGCCCAGCGTGGCCGCGGACAGATCGATCGCCAGCGACACCTTGCCGGTTTCCGGCTTCTTCGGGTCGAAGGCCAGCTGCGCATCAAAGCGCTTGAAGTGGCCGTCCACCGGCACGCCCATCTGCTTGAAGGTGAAGGTGATGTCACTGCCGGCCGGCACCAGCTTGGCAGCGGCGGCGGCGGGCGCTGCGGCCGGAGCGGCTGCGGGGGCGCTGGCAGCCGGCTTGGCCGCAGGCTTGGACTGGGCCATGACCGGCGCGGCCGACAGCATCAGCGCGGCACTGGCCAGGGCCAGGGCGGTCACGGACAGGGAAGTGGCCAGACGGGAGGACAGGCCTTGGGTCAGACGTGCTTGCATGGAAGACCTCGATGAAAAAGAGTCGGAAGGAAGATGTCAGCCGCGGCCGGGCAGCATGCGCTGCAGCAGGCCGTCCCGGTCCAGCACCATGTGTTTGACCACCGCCCCCAGGTGGGCCAGCACCAGGGCGGCCAGGCCGTAGGCCAGCAGCTCATGGGCTTCCTTGAGGGTGTGGGCCAGTTCCTTGTCGGGGGCCACCAGGTTGGGCAGCGGCAGCACGCCGAACCACACCACCGGGAAACCGGCGGCCGAGCTGTAGGCCCAGCCGCTCAGCGGCACCGCAAAGAAAGCCAGATAGAGCAGACCGTGCACCAGATGCGCGGCGCGGGCCTGCCAGGCCGGCATCGGCAGGTCGGCCGGCGGGCGGTGCGACAGGCGCCACAGCAGCCGCAGGGCCGACAGCGCCAGGATGGTGACACCGGCCCATTTGTGCCAGTTGTACAGCTTGAGACGGGTGGGCGAGAACGGCAGGTCGGCCATGTACAGACCGACGCCGAAGGCGCCGATGATGCCCACCGCCAGCACCCAGTGCAGCAGCATGGCGAAGCCGTCATACCGGGCGTTGGGGACCTTGGCGGGCTGGTAGGAGGAGCGGGCGGTGGTCATAGGGTGGAGCAGTCAGGCAGTGGCAAGTGGAAGGGGGCCGTGGTCAGAACTTGATGCTTGTCATTGACAGCGGCCCGACCTCTCAGGTGCATGGACCGCAGTGTCCTGCTGGCAGCGCGGGTATCGGTTCATCGGAACTGAGGCCATTGTTCAGTGGATTTGAATGCTGCGCTGTCCCCGACTTCAGAGCGCCACCCTCCGCCCTCGCTCCTGGGGCGTCCGGCTGGGGCCTGCCGACGCGTCCACCCAGGCCGGGGCGGGCTGGCTGCGAACAATTGGCGCGAAGCATAGCGCTGTCCCGATTTGTATGCTGGGCAGCCCAAAACAGTGAGCGTGCAGTGTCGTCGCAGCCCTTTGGCATGGCCTGACCCCGTCGACCCAGTCGGGGATCCCCAGAATGGTGGACGGCCTCGCTCGTCGGCCGCCAAGTTCCGTCAAGGCCACGGCCTGTTTTCCCCCTTGAGGGGGATGGTTGCGCCCCGGGTGCCTGCGCATACTCAATCCCGATCGCGCGCTGCCTGGACCTCAGCGTTGTGATCAAGGGGAGGAGTGCTATGCCGACCTACCGGAGCCCGTTGGGGCCGAGGGGGTCGGCATAGTTTTATCTGCACTTCGGCCCCGGGCTTATCGCTTCTATCAGCTGCATCGGGAGATCCTGCTGAATCAAGAAGCGGCCCTGCCAGCGCGTCGTTCATTCAATCGATGACAGTGGCTTCTCTCCCTTGATATAAATCATGCCCAATCAGCCGGAATGGCCCGCAATGGCACTGCAATGACTGCAATGAAACGTGCAGCCTGGCACTGCCATCGGCCCTCCAGGGAGGTCTGATGTCTGGCGAAGCAAGTCCGGCGGCCTGGTCCGCAGTGTCGGTGGCGGCGCTCGAGCGGGCCCTGGAGCACCTGCACGGGCAAGGCCCGGGTCAGGACGGCGGCTCTCCGCTGCGCCGGGTCCTGGACAACCTGTTCGTCTTCGTGGGGGTGCTGCTGCCGGATGGCCGCGTCATCGAGACCAACCGGGCGCCGCTGGAAGCGGGCGGCCTGACCAAGGCCGATGTCATCGGCCAGCCCTTCTGGCAGACCCCCTGGTGGACCCACGACCCGCTGCTGGTGCACTGGATGGAGGACGCCGTGTTGCGCGTCGCTGCGGGCGACACCGTCCGCCGCGACGTGGTGGCCCGCATGGCCGGGGACAGCCGCATGGATGTCGATTTCATGCTGGCCCCGCTGGTGGACGACGAGGGCACCATCACCCACCTGATCGCCTCAGGCATGGACATCAGTGCCCGGCGCGACAGCGAACGCGCCCTGGCCCGCAGTGAAGACCGTTTCCGGCGCGCCTTCGAGGGCGCTTCCATCGGCATGGGCCTGGTGGATGCACAGGGCCGGCTGGTTCTGGTCAATGAAAGCATGGCCCGCATGTTTGGCTACACCCAGGACGAACTCACCGGTCTGCCGGTGCATGAGCTGGTGCCGCAGGGCCACCGCCTGGCGCATCACGAGCGCCTGCGGGACTTCATGCGGCATCCGACGCTGCGCTACATGGCCCAGCGCCAGGAGCTCTTCGCCCTGCGGCGCGACGGCAGCACCTTTGCGGTGGAGATCGGCCTGAACCCCATGCCGGACTCCCAGGGCCAGCAGGTGCTGATCACCCTCAACGACGTCAGCGAGCAGCGCGCCGCGCAAGAGCAGATTGAACGGGCGCTGAAGGAAAAGACGGCGCTGCTCAACGAGGTCCATCACCGGGTCAAGAACAACCTGCAGGTGGTGAGCAGCCTGCTCAGCCTGCAGGCCCGGCATGCCGACGGCCAGGTGCAGGAGGCGCTGCGCGACAGCCAGAGCCGGGTGCACTCCATGGCCTTGCTGCATCAGCTGCTGTATGAGCGTGGCGACTTCAGTGCCCTGGACATGGGCCCCTACCTGCGGCAGCTGGTCCACCTGCTGCGCCACACCTTCATGGGCGCCAGCGAGCAGATCCAGCTGGCGGTGGAGGTGCCGACGGGGCCGCCCTGGCGCATGGACCTCTCTCATGCCATTCCTTGCGGCCTGGTGGTGACCGAGCTGGTGACCAATGCCATCAAGCATGCCTTTCCCAATGGTCGGCTGGGATCGATCAGTGTCCGGCTGGGCGGTCGCACGGACGGCGTGGTGGACGGCAGCGATGCGACACCGCAACCGCCCGGCCCCTGGCTGGAAGTGGCCGATGACGGTGTTGGCCTGCCGCAGGGCCTGGACCTGTCCGGCGCGCGCAGCCTGGGCTTTCAGCTGCTGCCCCTGCTGGCGGACCAGTGCGGGGCCCAACTGACCCTCGAGCGCGGCCACGGCACCTGCGCGCGGCTGTGCTGGCTGCTGGAACCCCAAGGGGATGCTCATGGTTGATCTGGCGCAGGTGTCCGGGCGCACGGTGCGCATCCAGATCGTGGAGGACGAGCGCATCGTGGCGCTCGACCTGCGTGCCGGCCTGGAGCAGCTCGGCTACGAGGTGGTGGGCATTGCGGCCAATGAGCCCGATGCGCTGAAGATGGCCCGGCATGCCGAGCCGGACCTGGTGCTGATGGACATCCACCTGGACCGCGGCAGCGACGGCATTTCCGCGGCTCGCCAATTGCGGGAGTTGCTGCAGGTCCCGGTGATCTTCCTCAGCGCCTATGGCGAGCCCGAAACCCTGCAGCGCGCGGCGGAGGCGGCACCCTACGGCTACCTGCTCAAACCCTTCGAGCTGCGTGAACTCAATGCCACGGTGCGCATGGCCATGGTGCGCCGGGCGGTGGAGCGGCAGACGGAGGAAGCCGAGCGTCGCCTGCGGCTGGCGCTGGAGTCGGCCCGGCTGGCGGTGCTGGAGCTGCATGCGGAGCCGTCCGGCCACCGGCTGCAATGGGTGGGGCAGGAGTCGGTGCCCGAGCTGCGCTCGCTGACCCAGGCCGAAACCCTGGCCCAGCTCACCCGCGGGCTGGAGCCGCGCGGCCAGGCGGCCCTGCAGACCCTGCTGCAACTCGGCACTCCCATCGACCTGACCTGCGCCTGGCAGCCGGAGGATGCGCCCGGCCGCTGGCTGGAGATCCATGCCCGTCACTTCGAGCCGGAGGGGCTGGTCATCGGCATGGTGCGCGATGTCAGCGAGCGGGTGGAGCGGGAAAACCGGCTGCGCCAGGCCTCGGTGGCCTTCGATGCCACCGATGAAGCCATCCTGTTCCTGGACGGCGATCAGCGGGTGCTCAGCTGCAACAGTGCATTCGCCCAGCTGACCGGCTGGTCGATGCAGGACGTCATCGGCCACCAGCCGGATGAATTCCTCTTCGCCCGTCGCCAGGGGGATGCGGTCCGGGAACCCGGCAGCCGCCAATGGCACGGCGAGGTGACCTGCCGGCGCCGCGACGGCAGCTGCTTCCCGGCGCTGCAGCACTTCGCCGCCGTGGTGGACGACCACGGCCATGCCAGCCACCATGTGCTGAGCTTTGCGGACATCAGCGAAATCCGCCAGGCGCAGCATGCGCTGCACCATCAGGCCCTGCATGATGCGCTGACCGGCCTGGGCAACCGGGTCCTGCTGCAACAGGCGCTGCAGGCTTCGGAGGGGCCGGTCGCGCTGTTCTTCATGGACCTGGACGGCTTCAAGACCATCAACGACACCCTGGGCCACGATGCCGGTGACGACCTGCTCAAGCAGGTGGCCCTCCGCATCCGGGGCCTGCTGCGCAAGGACGACATCGCGGTGCGGCTGGGCGGCGATGAGTTCGTGGTCCTGCTGCGGCAGATGGATCAGGAGGAGGTGGCCTTGCAGGTGGCGCAGAAGCTGTTGTCGGCGGTGGCGCGACCGGTGCTGCTGGAGACCGGCGGCAGTGGCCTCGGGGCCGCGGGCGGGAAGGCTGGCGAGAAGGCCACCGGTCCGCAGCAGCAGACCGTGCTGGTCACCGCCAGCATCGGCGTGGCCCTGTACCCGGCGCATGTCGACAGCCCCCACACCCTGCTGCGCGCGGCGGACGCCGCCATGTACCAGGCCAAGGCCCGCGGCCGCTGCCGCGCGGTGCTGTTCGAGTCCGCGATGGCGGACGTCGCCAGTCACCGCCTCAAGCTGGAGCAGGGGCTGCGGGTGGCGCTGGAGCAGCAGCAATTCCGGCTGGCCTGGCAGCCGGTGGTGGATCTGCGCAGCGGGCGGATCGAGGGGGCGGAAGTGCTGCTGCGCTGGACCCATCCGGAACTGGGCGAGGTGCCGCCGGCGCGCTTCATCCCGGTGGCGGAGGACACCGGCCTGATCATCGACATCGGCGCCTGGGTGCTGGACCAAGCGGTGGCGCAGGCGGCCGCCTGGCGGGCGCAGGGGCTGGCCGAACTGCGGGTGGCCGTGAATGTGTCGGTGCGGCAGTTCGACCAGGACGACATGCCCGCGCGGATCGCCCGCGTCCTGGAACGCCACCGGTTTCCGGCGCCGCTGCTGGAGCTGGAGCTGACCGAATCCCTGATTGCGCAGGAAGTCTCCACCGAGCTGGCCCTGCGGCGCCTGCGCGAGCTGGGGGTGCGCCTGGCGCTGGACGACTTCGGCACCGGCTTTTCGTCGCTGGCCCAGTTGACGGCGCTGCCGATGGACCGGCTCAAGATCGATCGCAGCTTCATCCAGGGGCAGGCGCAGCAGGGCTCCTCGCAGGCGGTGGTGCGCAGCATCGTGGCGCTGGCCAGCGGCCTGAGCCTGGACATCACCGCCGAGGGGGTGGAAACCCTCGAACAGCAGCAGTGGCTGTTGTCCCTGGCCGACATGCAGGCGCAGGGTTATCTCTTCCACAAACCGATGCCGACCGAGGCCATGGCCCGACTGCTGGGGGGCGGACGGCCTGGCTGACGGACTGCAAGCGTGCAGGAGATCGCATCTGCGTGGATTCGTCAGGTATCTCCTTGGGCCGGACACAAGCTCACGATATATTGCCCGGCCTAGACAAGCATTACCAAAACTTGCAGTCGGTATGAAACTTCATGCAGGGCAGCCGCCAGGGTCTGCCGCCTCCCGCCATGCTGGCCGACCGTAGCGCCGAGCAGTCCAGCCTGGATCTGGAACTGCTGCGCCTGATCGCCAAGCAGGGACGGCGTGTGCCCTATCCGGTCGGCCTGGCGGCGCTGGCGCTGGCGCTGATGAGCACCTCCGTCGTGCCCGCGGGTCTGGCCTTTGGCTGGCTGCTGGCGGTGTATGCGGTGCTGGCGCTGCGCTGGTGGATGCTGGGGCGGTTGCCCGAGATGCATGAGGAGCCGCTGAGCTACCGCGTCCGCTGGGCCATCGGGCTGAGCCTGCTCAACGGGACGGTGTTTGCGGCGTCCCTGGGCGTGGCGCCCTGGCTGACCGACTTCCAGCGCACGGTCCAGACCATCGTGCTGCTGGGCCTGTGCGCCGGTGCGGTGGCCACCACCGCCGGCCATCGAATCGTGTTCCAGGCCTTCCTCTGGCCGGTGACCCTGGCTAATGCACTGGCCTGGGGCCTGGGCGGCGTGGCCGGGGAAGATCGCTGGCTGGACATTCTGCTGGCCGCGCTGATCGTCTTCTTCGCCCTGATCCTGGTCAGCCTGGCCAAGGACACCTACCGCGTCTTCGCCGAATCGGTGCTCATCCGCCAGCAGCAGATCAAGAGCAACCAGCAACTGCGCCAGGCCTTGTCGCAGGCGGAATCGGCCATGGCGGCCAAGACCCGCTTCCTTGCATCCGCCAGCCATGACCTGCGCCAGCCGATGCACACCTTGTCGCTCTTCGGTGCGGCCCTGGCCAAACGCACCATGGACGAGGAAGGCAATCTCATCGTCAGCCAGATGAACCTGGCGCTGCAGTCGCTGTCCTCCCAGATGGATGCGCTGCTGGACATCTCCAAGCTGGACGCACAGGTCGTGCCGGTCAACAACCAGGTGTTTGCGCTGCAGCCCTGGCTCTCCCGTCTGCAGCGGGAATTCCAGCCGTCGGCGCAGCGCAAGCAGCTCGTGCTGCGGCTGGACTGCCCGCCGGACGCCTGCGTCGAAAGCGACCCGGTGCTGCTGGAGCGGGTGGTCCGCAACCTGATCGACAACGCCATCAAGTACACGCAAAAAGGCGAGGTGGCGGTGGAGGTCAGCCGCAGCCAGGACGAAGGTCTGTGGCGCCTGGCGGTGCGCGACACCGGCATGGGCATCCCCGACCATGAGCAGGCCCGCATCTTTGAAGAGTTCTATCAGGTGGGCAATCCGGAACGGGACCGCGCCAAGGGCCTGGGCCTGGGCTTGTCCATCGTCACCCGCCTGGTCGATCTGCTGGACCTGCACCTGGCGCTGCGCTCCGTGCCGGGACAGGGCTCCAGCTTCACCCTCAATGTGACGGCCGCCGATCCGGCCGACATTCAGCCGGGCCAGGCGCCGCGCACCGGCAATTCCCTGCCGCCGATCCGGGTGCTGGTCATCGACGACGAAGAGCCGGTGCGGGTGGCCATGCAGGCGCTGCTGTCTGCGCACGGTTGCCAGGTGCAAGTGGCGGGCTCCACCCGGGAGGGTTTGCTCAAGAGCATGGGCCTACCACCGGACCTGTTGTTGACGGACTTCCGTTTGAGGGGTGGCGAAGATGGCATCTCCGCCGTACGCTCGCTGCGCAGTGCATTTCCGGGCCTGCCGGCCTTGATCGTCAGTGGAGACACCGCCCCCGAGCGGTTGAGGGAAGCCCATGAGGCGGGACTGACGTTGCTGCACAAGCCGGTGAGCGAAGAACAATTGATCAATGCCATGCAGGCCGCCTTGGCGGGCCAGCGCAGGGAGAGTTCCGATGTCCAGACTGTTCGGGGAGGTGCCGCCAGCCCCGTCTGATTCGCATGACGGTCTGTCGGCCGGTGCGCCGTCTCAGCCTTCTGAGCCCTCGCGCCCTCCGAACACCTCGGGTCCTGCTGCGTCCCAGAATCCCTCCGGTCCCGCCCGACCCTTCGGCACCCGCTGGTTGTCCCGTCCGCTCGAAGACTGGGTGACCTCCGGTGAAGACGGGGCGGTGCCGCGCGTGGATGTGCTCATCGTCGGCAGCGGCTATGGCGGTGCGGCTGCGGCGCATGCGCTGGCGGGCCGGCGCGATGCCCAGGGTCGGCCGCTGTCGGTGGTGGTGCTGGAGCGTGGACGTGAATACCTGCCCGGCGCCTTTCCCAGCCGCTTTGCCGATCTGGCCGGCCATGTGCGCATGGCCATGGCGGGGGCCACCGAACCGACGGGCCGCCGCGAAGGCCTGTTTGACCTGCGCCTGGGGCCGGATGTCTGCGTGGCTCTGGCCAACGGCCTGGGCGGAGGCTCGCTGATCAATGCCGGAGTGATGGAGCGTCCGGCGCCGGAACGCTTTCACGAGGCGGGCTGGCCGCGCACCTTCCTGCACGAGGACCTGAGCCCCTGGTTTGACCGTGCCGAACACCTGCTGGGCGTGCGCGATGCTGCCGGCGACAACACCATCGTTCGTCTGCATGGTCATGCGGCCCGGCGTCTGGACGCGCTCAAGACGCTGGGCGGCGAAGCCACGCGCCCGGCCCGGCTGCAGGTGGCCATGGACGACCGGCCCATCGGGGCGGCGGCCTGGCGGCATCAGCCTTGCGTGGCCTGCGGCGACTGCGCCACCGGCTGCAACCATGAGGCCAAGCAATCGCTGGACACCGGGCTGCTGCTGCAAGCCTGGCGCGCGGGCGCCGAGATGGTCTGCGGCGCCAGCGTCGAGCACCTGGCGCATCAGCCGGGCGGTGGCTGGCAGGTGTCGGTGCAGCACACCGACGAACTGCTGCGCCGCCGGCAGGGGGAGGCGTTTGTGGTGCACGCCCGCCGCGTCATCCTGGCCGCCGGCAGCCTGGGCTCGACGGAAATCCTGATGCAGTCCCATCGCCGCGGGCTGAAGGTGTCGCGGTTGCTGGGCCAGCGCTTCTCGGGCAACGGGGACGTGATTGCGGTCGGCCAGTCCTGGCCGACGCCGCTGCATGCGGTGGCCGATGAGCAGCAGCCCCCGGCCGAGCGGAAGGTCGGCCCGACCATCACCGCCGTCATGCAGGGCGAGGCGGACTTCGTGGTGGAAGACCTGGCCGTGCCCGGTCCGCTGCGCACGGTCTTCGAGGAGAGCTTCGCCTTCGCCGCCACGCTGGATGCACTCGGACGCGCCCATCCCGGCGACCATGAGGAGCGGGCCGATTTCGACGACCCGTTTGCGGTGCGGCCCACCGTCACCGAGCGCTATCTGCCCCTGGCCATCATCGGCCGGGACAGCGGCACCGGCCGGCTGGAGCTGCCCAAGGACAGTGAAGAGCCCGGGGTGCTGGGCGTGGTCTGGCCTGGCCTGAAGTCGGAGCCGGACATTGCCCGTCGCCATGAATACGTGGAGCGTCGGCTGGCGCGGACGCAGTCGCGCCTGCTGCGCAATCCGCTGTGGCAGTTGCTGCCGCCGGAGATGGCCTTCCTGCTCAACGACGCCAAGGGCCCGATGATCAGCGTGCATCCGCTGGGCGGCTGCCCCATGGGCGACCGCGGCAGTGATGGTGTGGTGAACGACATCGGCCAGGTCTTCCATGCCGACGGCGAGGGCGTCTTCGACGATCTGGTTGTGCTGGACGGCGCCATCGTGCCCGGCTCACTGGCCATCAATCCCGCGCTGACCATCACCGCCCTGGCCCTTCGCGCCCTGGACCGCCTGACGGCCCAGTGGGGCTTGGACGCGGGCGCCGGCGACACTCGCCAGACGCCGGTCCGGCCCCGGTTCCGGGACATGAGCGTGCCGAGACGGCCAGAGACACCCACCACCGTGGAGGTGCGTGAACGCCTGGGCGGTTTTGTGCAGGTGCCCGGTGCGCCGGGATCTCCGGTGAAGTATCTGGAGCTGGGCTTCCTGTATGCGCCCAAGGTGCTGACCGAGCTGCTGCGTCCCGGTCCCGCCCGGCAACTGACGGTTGCGCCCGGCAGCTTCCTGCGTCTGTACGAGGCCCGCGAGACGCCGTCCGGCCAGTATGAAATCGTCGGTCCCGGCCAGGGCGACGGCCGCCTGTGGTGGCATGAGGAACGGGGCGAGCGCAATGCCGTGCTGTGCATGCCCCTGGCATCCGGCTCGCTCATCCCCTTCCAGCGCGAGGCCTCCAGCCCGCTGCGACGCCATGCGCGCGGCCTGTGGGCCTGGTTCATGAACCGCGGCTTCCGGGATGCCGTGCAGGGCAGCCTGGACTGGCTGTCCAGCCGCAGCGCCCCCAAGCGGCCTGGCGAGCCCAAGGCCGGTGTCTGGGCCCGCATCGTCAATGCCTGGCATCTGTCCGGCCATGCTGGGGAGGTGCGCCTGATGCGGTATGACCTCACCGTGGCCAGCGGGGATCCGTCGCTGCCGGCCTGGGCCTCGCGCCTGGCCGGCGCGCGGCTGCAAGGGCGCAAGCGCATCAGCTACACCCGCCGCGGCAACCCGTGGACCCAGTTGAGCCGGCTGGTGCTGGCGCCCGGCGCCGGTCTGCAGCCGCCGCCCGGTCAGTCCGACATCGTGCTCAATCTGGACCTGCACTACCTCGCTCGCGAGCGCATGCCGCTGCTGCGCATCCGACAGGCGCAGGACTCCCCCAGTGCCATCCGGGATGTGGGCGCCCTCATGGCCTTCATGGCGCGGATGACCATCGGCCTTCATGCCTGGACCTTCCGCAAGCCGGACGAAGCACCGCCCCGCACCATCGACCGCCTGCCGGGCGCCGTCCCCGGCCTGCCCACCCCCGCGGTGCTGGAGATGGCCGCCGGTCGCTGGGGCGAGGCCGGCCGCCAACGCGAAGACCTGCGCCACAAGCCCGGACCCGACGATGACCGCCCGGTGCTGGTCCGCCTGACGCGTTATGCACGGCCCGGCGGCACCCCGGTGCTGATGCTGCATGGCTACAGCGCCAGCGGCGCCACCTTCGCCCATCATTCGGTGCAGCCCGGGCCGGCCAAGATCCTGTGGGATGCCGGGTATGACGTCTGGATCGCGGACATGCGCACCAGCGCCGGCCTGCCCACCGCCAAGCTGCCCTGGACCTTCGAGGAGGCCGCCTTCAACGACATTCCGCTGGCGGTGGACCGCGTGCTGCGCGAAACCGGCCAGCCCAAGCTCTGCATGTTTGCCCACTGCATGGGCTCGGTGATGCTGCACATGGCGATGCTGGAGGAGCGCGAGCAGCCGTGGGAGCACTTCTATCCGCTGCGTCGGCAACTCAGCGCGCGCATCAGCAAGCTGGTGATCTCGCAGGTGACGCCGATGATGGTCATGTCGCCCACCAACAGCCTGCGCGGCGTGCTGATGCAGTATCTGCGTCCCTATCTGCCGCTGAAGGACTTCTCCTTCCGGCCGGAGGGCCCGCCCAGCCTGATGGACCAGGTGATGGACCGGCTGCTGTCCAGCCTGCCGTATCCCGAGCATGAGTTCGATCTCGAGAATCCACCGCCCCCCAGCATCCGCCGCACGCCGTGGACAGCCACCCGTCACCGCATGGACCTGCTGTATGGCCGCGACTTCGCCATCGGCAACGTGGGGCAGCCGGTGCTGGACTTCATCGACGACCACTTCGGCCCGCTCAACATGGACACGGTAGCCCAGGCGGTGCACTTCGCCCGCTGCCATGAGATCACCGACTGGCAGGGGGCCAGCCTCTACCTGGACAGCCTGGCCAAGAGCCTGGCCTTGCTCAGCGCCTTCCCGGTGCTGTCCCTGCACGGCGAGGACAACGGCCTGTGCAGCGCTGAAAGCGCCGAACTGCTCAAGGACTACTACGACCAGGCCATGCCCGACCGCTATCGTTATCGCATCATTGCCGGCCACGGCCATCAGGACTGCCTGATCGGGCGGGACATCGAGACGCGGGTGTTCCCTGCGGTGCTGCAGTTCCTCGCCGAGCCCGATGCGCCCGCCGCGATGCCGCTGCGCCCGGATGCGGTGACCCGGCCACTGTCCGAGGAGACCGCATGAGCGCCGACCAGAGCCAGATCCAGAGCCCGAAGATGGCCCACCGGGAGACGCCGATGGCCGACCTGCTGATCAGTGTGGAGGCGCCGTGGCACCGAGTGGAGCAGGGTCCCCCGCAGGCCGGGCGCGTGCCCTTGCTCACGGCGTTTCGTCCCGAGCTGGGCTGGCCGCGCTGGTTGCTGAGAGTGCCGATGGCCTGGCATGGCGGAGATGGCTATGAACGGCTGCCCGGCGCGCTGCAGGTGGAGGACTGGGTGCCGCCGTCCCGGGGACGTCCCGGCGACCCCTGGCGGTTCAGCGTGCCGGTCGACCAGTTCCCGGCGGTGACGCGGCCCACGCCCCAGCACGATGTGCAGGCCGGCCAGGACCCGGACGCGGTGCGTCCGTGGACCGGTCTGCTGCTGCTGGCGGTCTACCTGGAACCGCGGGTCATGGCGCTGGAAGGTTTTCATCACGGATGCCTGCAGGGGCTCGATGGCCAGGTGCTTCGCGACCAGATGGAAGATGCGCTGCTGCAGCTGCTGGACCTGCCGCCGTCGCAATGGCGGCAGGGCTTCGTGCCCGGTCCGCAGGTCGAGTCGCCGCCCACGCTGAGCCTGGCCCTGGCGGCCTGCCAGTACCCGCCGGGGCTGCTGGATGTGAGCCCGGGCTGCAACGACGATCCGAGCCAGGCCTCGCCCGCATTGGCCGCGATGGCGCGACTGCATCACTGGGCGCGTCATCACCCGGATGGCCGGGACCTGTCCCTGCTGCTGGTGGCGGGGGATCAGATCTATGCCGATGCCAGCGGCGGCCTGGCGGACTCCCGCAGCGGCGTTGAGCGTTATGGCCGTGCCTATGGCGAGTTCAAGGCGGGACCGGTGCGGCATCTGCCGCCCTCGGTGCGCCGGGTCGTGCACAGCGTGGATGACCATGAGATTGTGGACAACTGGGAGCCGGAGGCCCGTGGTCATGTCGGCCCCTGGTTCGAGGCGGCCCGGCAGGCGGCCTGGGACCACCGCTGGGAAGCCAGCCCCCGCACCGGTGGACCGCACTGTCTCTGGCACGACTTTGAATGGCAGGGCGGCGCCTTCTTCGTGGCGGATGCCCGCTGTGAGCGGGAGGCGCGCCGCGCGGCCAATTGGTCCCGGGCGCGCCTGTGGAGTCAGGCCCAGCGGGACGGCTTCAGCGAGTGGCTGGCCCGCAGCCACGGCCGTCCGCGCTTCATGCTGTGCGGGTCCCTGCCGCTGCCGCGCCGCCGGACCACCGCCGAGCATCCGGCCAGCTGCCTGCGGTCGGATGCCTGGGACGGTTATCCGCACAGCCAGCATGAATTGCTGGGCGAGATCTGGCGGCAGCGGGCGCAGGGGCTGGTGTTCCTCTCCGGGGACGAACATCGGTCCGGCTGGATCAGCGCGCGCATCTCCGCGGTGGACGGCGGGCCGCAGGACGGCGTGCAGGTGCATTCGATCCACAGCTCGGCGCTGTATGCCCCCTGGCCGTTTGCCGTGACGGCGGTGGAGGAACTGGCCGCTCCCGAGGTCTTCGACTTCGACGGGCCCGACGGTCGGCGGTTGCGCTGCGAGGTCAGCGCCTGGCAGGACCATCCGGGGGACGGGGTGGCGATCCTGTCGGTGGTGGGATCGGAGCTGCATCTGTGGTTTGACCGGGCTGAGCGGCCGCTGCATGCGCAGGGCGCGGGCGCGCAGCGTCCGGCGCCTTGTGCGCGGCTGGATCTGGGGATGGAGCTAGGGCTGGCGGGAGGGCCGACGTGAGGACGGCCCCTGGTCCGGACGCGGGACCGGGCGACTCGCCGGACGATTCGACGGACCTTTCGCTGAACGCTTCGCTGGCCGAGTGAGTGGAGGGCCGGCCACATCCGGTGGCGGGGCACGGCGGAGGTGGCTTCCGGGCCGCATGCGACACTGCCGCCGCCATGAACGAAATTGAACTGCGCTTCCAGGTCCCTCCCGCGCAATGGGAGGCGGTCCACCGCTGGGTGAGCGGCGCGGATGAGGCGGCCGGCGTCGGCGCCCATCACGAGCGCCTGCGCGCCAGCTATTTCGACACGCCGGAGCGTCATCTGGCGCGGGCGGGTTTTGCGCTGCGGCTGCGGCTGGAGGGCCAGACCTGGGTGCAGACGCTCAAGGGCGCAGCGCCGGACGGCATGACCCGGCTCGAGCACAACGTGCCGGTGCCCGCCCCGCAGGACGGGGAGATGCCGGCCCTGGACCTGGCACGCCATGCCGACCATCCGGCCGGGCAGGGCCTGCAGGCTTTGCTGGCGCGCCTGGGCGGACCGACCTTGCAGGCGCTGTTCCGCACGGACATCGAGCGCCTGAGCCGCGCCTTCGCCACGCCCTTTGGGGAGGTGGAGCTGGCCCTGGACCACGGTGCGCTGCTGGCGGGCGAGGGCGCCTCAGAGCGACGGACCCCGGTGGCGGAACTGGAAATCGAGCTGAAGCAGGGCGATCCGCGGGCGGTGCTGGAAGTCGCCCGGGAGTGGGCGCTGGGTCGATTCGGACTGACGCTGGAATTGCGTACCAAGGCGCTTCGCGGCGACCTGCTGGCGCGCCGCGAGGCCGTGGCGCCGGCACAGGCCAGCGCCGCAGCGGTCTGGCGACCCGGGCAGAGCCAGGCGCAGGCGCTGGCGGTGCTGTTGAAGTCGGTGGTGGAGCCGGTGCTGGGCAATGCCTCGCAGATCGTCAGCGGTCTGCATCAGCCCGAGCATCTGCATCAGTTGCGGGTGGCACTGCGGCGCTTGCGGGTGGGCGTGGATCTGCTGGCCGCTGCCGCAGCGGTGCCCGTGGAAGACATGCAGCGATCCGAACGGGGCACCGGCGATTTGGAGGCCAGCGGACCTGCGCAGGAGACCCTCGCCGACGGCGGAACGCCCCCTGCAACGTCTGCTGCAACGAGCCCCGCGACACCCTCCGAACTCCGTTCTGAGCCTCCTTCTGAGCCCTCTTCCGGCACGTCTTCGGCGGCCTCCGTGGTCACGTCCACTGCATCGTCTCCCCGGTCGCCCACCGTCGCGTCCGCTACTGTGTCCGCCACTGCGTCCGTGACGGCGCAGGACCTGCTCGCCTTGCGCAGTCTGGGAGAAGGGGCCAAGCAACTCGGTCAGTTGCTGGCGGAGGCCCGCGATGCCGATGCCCAGACGCAAGCCGTCTGGCGGCAGGACCTGGAGCGAGCCTGGCAGCAGGCCGCCGTGGCCGTGGCCGGGCGTCCCGTGGATGTGCCGCGCCGTGCCCGTGCCCTGGAAGGCCCGGCGCCATCAGTGCTGTTGGCTGATCCGGTGTGGCAGGGGTGGATGTTGTCCATCGTCGCTTGGCTGGTGCGCGGTTGGCCGGCGAGCGGGCCGGTCGAAGCGGTCGTGGCGGAAGTCGAGCAACTGGGCGACAAGGCCCTGCGCCTGGCGCGACGCTTCGACAAGCTGGATGTGGAAGGGCGGCACCATCTGCGTCGCCGTCTGAGGCGGTGGAAGATGGCGCTGGAGATGACCGGAACGCTGAAGCCGGTCAAGCCTGTCCGGACGGACAAGGCCGACAAGACCGGCAAGGCGGACGGCGCCCACCACGGACACTCGCAGCATGCCGCGGGCGCGTCACCCAAGCCCGACCGGGCCGTGCCGCGCGAGGTGCTGAAGCTGATGGCCCGCGTGCAGGAGGTTCAAAAGCCGCTGGGCGAGCTCAACGATCTGGAGACCGGCCTTCTGCATGCCCGTGCCGCCCTGGTGCGTGCGGTGGCGGCGGGTGAGGCGCACGAGGCCGCCCGGGCGGGATTTGATCTGGCGTGGCTGCTGCCGGTGCGCAATGACGCGCTGGCCCGCATGCGGCGCCGGGTGAAGCGATTGAAGCGCTGATCCGCTGAATCGCTGAACTGCTGAACCGCTGAACCGCTGATCCGGCCGGTTCACTCCGGCAGACCGCGCTGGGTTGAAGGGCCCCCGCAGCCAGGGGCCCCTTCGTGGCGTCAGCGCAGCGTGTCGGCGTTCAACTGCCCGACTTGTCCCGGCGGAACAGCTTCATGAAGGCACCGCCCAGACCCAGCGCACCGATCAGGATCAGCTTGGCGAACTTGGCGAAGAAGGCGCCGAGAACTGCCAACAGGCCCAGCTTTTTCGCACCTGCGCCCAGCACCAGCGCCGCCAGACCGTATTCGGCCACATGGTCGGTGCTGGCATTGAAGTCCTCATACCGCTTGCCGCTGTTGAATTCCAGCGCGGACAGCATGCCCTGGGCCTGCACCTTGTCCTTGGCCAGGTCCTTGAGCCCGGTGACCAAGTTCAGGCTCACATAGCCCTCGCGGCCCAGCGCATAGGTGTTGTAGTTGACGCCCTGCGGCTGGTCGGCCGGGGCGCCCTTTTCCTTGGTGCTCATGGCCCACACCAGTTGGTGGTTGCCGGCGGTGTAGCGCGGCTCCTCCGCCCAGCCGACGATCTCCAAGCCGCTCACCCCCATCTTCTCCCGCTCCTTGTTGGCGTTTTCCGTGCCTTCCCGGTAGCTCTTGAGCAGATCGGCCGCATTCCAGTTCTTGGCATCGTCGTCCTTGACGTAGCCGGACTTCTCGAATTTCACGATGGCCATCCAGTCTTCCTCGCCCTTGGGCATCACCACGCCCTCCAGGTCCGAGTAGGTGCCGGGGTTGCCCATGGCGCGCAGCAGACGGGCCGCGTGTGGCTGGGGAATGAAGACCTTGCCGTCGGCCAGATGCAGCGTGGCCTGGCCGGCCAGCGTGATGTCGTGCGGGCCGTGGACGGCCGCCTTGCTGGCTTCGTCCCAGGCGGCCTTGGCTTCGGCCTGGGCCTGCGAGGTCTGGGCCTGGACGACCGGGGCGATCAGGCTGGTGGCTACGATGAAAGCTGACGCCATGCGGCGGCCGCAGGCGCGGACGATGCCGGCCCAGATGCTGGTGCTCATAGGATTCCCTCCCGAATGGATCTTCTGTGGGGCGGGAGTCTAGCCAGCCAGGACCGGGCGTCTGGCGGGAACTTCCGCACCGTCCCCCTTGTGGGGGGAGGCGCGGCGGTTCAATGTCACAGGTTGCGGCGTGGACGCCACGCCGCCGCTGTGCGGGAGGGTGCGGCGTCGCTGTTGGGGCGACGCCGTGGGGTACGGCGATGGTGCCGCTACAACGCGGCTCTTATTGCGACGCCCACTGCGCACTCAACTGCGTCCAGCGCGTGCGCACGCCCGCCAGATGCCGTTCCTTGACATGCCCGTAGCCGCGGATGTCCTCCGGCAGGCGGGCGATGTCCAGCGCCAGTGGCAGGCGTTCGGCAGTCAGGCCCTTGGCCAGGATGGCCTCGATGCTGGCGCGGTAGTCCTGAATCAGCTGACGCTCGGTCCGACGCTCCTCGGTATGGCCGAACGGATCGAAGGCCGTGCCGCGCAGACCCTTGAGCCGTGCCAGCACCTTCATCGCCGGACGCACCCAGCCGCCGAAGGGCGACTTGACCGGCTGGCCCTGCGCATCCTTCTTGGCAAACAGCGGCGGCGCCAGGTGGTGGACCACCTTGTAATCGCCTTCGAACTGGGCCTGGATCTTCTGGAGGAACTTGGGGTCGGTGTGCAGACGCGCGACCTCGTATTCGTCCTTGTAGGCCATCAGCTTGAACAGATAGCGGGCCACCGCCTCGGTCAGGCGGGTGCCGCCCAGCGGCGCTTCGATGGCGCGCACGCGTTCCACGAAGGCGCGGTAGTCGGCGGCATAGGCGGCGTTCTGATAGTCGGTGAGGAACTCGACACGACGGGCCAGCAGTTCATCCACACCCTGGCGCTTGATCACCTGGATGACCTGCTGCGCCGCGTAGAGCGAGCGCACGGCGGCCAGGTCGTGGGCGCAGCGACGGCCCCATTCAAACGCGGCCTTGTTGTTGTCGATCTGCACGCCGTTGAGCTCGATGGCCCGCATCAGCGCGGCATGGCTCAGCGGCACGCGGCCCTTTTGCCAGGCGTAGCCCAGCATCAGCGGGTTGGTGTAGAGCGAGTCGCCCAGCAGCTTTACCGCCACCTCTTCCGCATCGAACATGCCCAGATGCTCGGTGCCGACCGCCTTGGCGATGGCCGCTTCACAGGCGCCGCCGGGGAAGCTCCAGTCCGGGTTGTTCACCAGCGTGGCGGTGGGCGAGCCGTGGGTGTTGAGCGCCACATAGCTGCGGCCTTCGCGCATCACCGCCAGCGTGCTCTTGTTGGCAGCCACAATGGAGTCGCAGGCGATCACCAGGTCCGCCTCGGCGGTGCCGACCTTGGTGCAGTAGATGGCCGACGGGCTGTTGGCAATCTGGATGTGGCTCCAGGTGGCGCCGCCCTTTTGCGCCAGGCCGGCCGCATCCTGCGTGATCACGCCCTTGCCTTCCAGATGGGCCGCCATGCCCAGCAACTGGCCGATGGTGATCACCCCGGTGCCGCCCACGCCCGCTACCACGATGCCCCAGGCCTTCTCGGCATTGGGCACCAGCGGCTGCGGCACCGGCGGCAGGCTGGCGTCGAACGGATTCAGACGCTTGTCCTTCTTGGGCTTCTTCAGCTCGCCGCCTTCGATGGTGACGAAGCTGGGGCAGAAGCCCTTCACGCAGGAGAAGTCCTTGTTGCAGGTGTTCTGGTTGATCTGGCGCTTGCGGCCGAATTCCGTCTCCAGCGGTTCCACCGACAGGCAGTTGGACTGCACCGAGCAGTCGCCGCAGCCTTCGCAGACCGCTTCATTGATGACCGTGCGCTTAGCCGGGTCGACCAGCTTGCCGCGCTTGCGGCGGCGGCGCTTTTCAGTGGCGCAGGTCTGGTCGTAGATGATGACTGTGGTGCCGGGGATCTCGCGGAACTGGCGCTGCAGCGCGTCCAGTTCGTCGCGGTGATGCACGGTGACGCCCGGGGCGACCGGCTTGCCGTCGTACTTCTGCGGCTCGTCGGTGACGATGATCAGCTTGGCCACGCCTTCCGAGATCAGGCTGTTCATGATCTGGAAAACGCTGTGGCCTTCCGGGCGTTCCCCCACCTGCTGGCCGCCGGTCATGGCGACCGCATCGTTGTAGAGTACCTTGTAGGTGATGTTCACCCCGGCGGCGATGCTCTGGCGGATGGCCAGGATGCCGCTGTGGAAGTAGGTGCCGTCGCCGAGGTTGCTGAAGATGTGCTTCTCATCGGTGAACGGCGCCTGGCCGACCCAGGGCACGCCTTCGCCGCCCATCTGGGTGAAGGTGGCGGTGTTGCGGCCCGGCATCCAGGTGACCATGTAGTGGCAGCCGATGCCGCCCACGGCCCGGGAGCCTTCCGGCACGCGGGTGCTGGTGTTGTGCGGGCAGCCGGAGCAGAACCAGGGCGTGCGGTCGGCGCCGCCGGCGGTCTTCTCTTCGGACTTGAGCGACTGCTCCTTGGCCTCGATCAGGGCCACACGGGCGCGCAGACGTTCGGCGGTGTCGGCATCCACGCCGAGCTTGAGCAGGCGCTTGGAGATGGCGCGGGCGATGATGGCCGGCGTCAGGTCGGCCTGCGGGCGCAGCAACCAATGGCTACTGGGGTTGGGGCGGCTCCATTCGCCGCCGCTCAGGTCGTTCTCGGCTTCGTCGAACTTGCCCAGCACATTGGGGCGCACGTCCGGACGCCAGTTGTACAGCTCTTCCTTGAGCTGGTATTCGATCATCTGGCGCTTCTCTTCGACCACCAGGATTTCCTGCAGGCCTTGAGCGAAGTCGCGGGTGATGGTGGCTTCCAGCGGCCACACCACGTTGACCTTGTGCAGACGGATGCCCAGGCGACGGCAGCTGTCGTCGTCCAGTCCCAGGTCATGCAGCGCCTGGCGGGTGTCGTTCCAGGCCTTGCCGCTGGCGATGATGCCGAAGCGGTCGTTGGGCGTGGACACCACGTTGTGGTTGAGACGGTTGGCCCGCACATAGGCCAGTGCGGCATACCACTTGTGGTCCATCATCCGCGCTTCCTGGTCCAGCGGCGGATCGGGCCAGCGGATGTGCAGGCCACCGGCGGGCATCGGGAAATCCTCAGGCAGCAGGATCTGCACCCGGTCCGGGTCCACGCTCACGCTGCTGGAGGACTCCACGATCTCCTGGATGGTCTTGAGCCCGGACCACAGGCCGGAGAAGCGGCTCATGGCGAAGGCATGCAGGCCCATGTCCAGGATGTCCTGCACGCTGGACGGGAAGAACACCGGGAAGCCGACGGCCTTGAAGACGTGGTCGCTCTGGTGGGCGGCGGTGGAGCTCTTGGCGATGTGGTCGTCCCCGGCGATGGCGATCACGCCGCCATGCTTGGAGGTGCCGGCCATGTTGGCATGCTTGAACACGTCGATGCAGCGGTCCACGCCGGGACCCTTCCCGTACCACATGCCAAACACACCGTCGAACTTCTTCTTCTCCGGGAAGAGGTCCAGTTGCTGCGTGCCCCAGACGGCGGTGGCGCCCAGTTCCTCGTTCACACCGGGCTGGAAGACGATGTGCTGCTTGGCCAGATGCTTGCGCGCGGCCATCAGGGCCTGGTCGTAGCCGCCCAGTGGGGAGCCGCGGTAGCCGGAAATGAAGCCGGCGGTGTTGAGGCCCGCGATGGCGTCGCGGGTGCGCTGCAACATCGGCAGGCGCACCAGGGCCTGGATGCCGCTCATGAAGGCGCGGCCCTCGTCCAACGCGTATTTGTCGTCCAGGCTGACTGTTTCCAGTGCTCGCAGGATGTGTTCGGGCAAGGGGGCATTCATGAGGGGGTGTCTCCTGTTGGTGGCCGGCGCCGTCAGGTCCCGCTTGTGGCGGGCCCGCGAGGCCGTGCTGCCAGATACCGCTGAATGTCTTCAGCGCGATATTGTCATGTTGGCACTTCCCCCGCTCAGGCTCGGGGCAAGGGATGACTTGCCCTGCCGGGGCAGGAGGTGGACCAGCCCCTCAGTGTAGGAAATACGGCGCGGCGAGTGCTTGCTTGTTATGCCCGCGCGGAGTGGAGTTGAGCAAGAATCTTGCTCGAGACAACGCCGGAGAGATCGATTGGCATCGCGAAATCAACGTCAAGGGAAAACCCTGACTCGCCCCGTCACGTCGGGGACAGGGGCTGACGCCGCCTTGGCCGGGGGCTCGAACGCCGCTGCGTCCTCCTCCCCCGGTGCCTCCCCCGGCGCCTCTCCTGGTGCCTCTCCTGGTGCCTCTCCTGGTGCCTCCCATGGCGCCGTGGCCACCGATGCGGACGACGGCGGCGGCACCACCGCCAGCGGGTTGGACCGCTATCACGTCGCCATCCTGGCGGCGCTGCAAAAGGAGGCTCGCTTGTCGAACGCGGAGCTGGCGTCCCGGATCGGACTGTCGGCGGCCCCGACCTGGCGGCGGGTGCGCTGGCTGGAAGAGCAGGGCTTCATCACCGGCTACCGGGCCGAGATCGACCGGCGCAAGCTGGGGCTGGGCGTGCTGGCCTTCGTGCGGGTGGATGCGGACCGCAACAACGGCGCCGCCACCCGTGAACTGGAGCAGGCTATCCGGGCGCTGCCGGAAGTGATTGCCTGCCACTACATCAGCGGCGCGGGCACCTTCGAGTTGCAGGTGATGGCGACCGACCTGGATGCGTTCAGCCGCTTTTCCATCGACACGCTGCTGAACCTGCCCAATGTGAAGGACATCCACACCAGCTTCTCGCTCGGCGAGGTGAAGGCGGGTGGGGCGTTGCCGCTGGGGCATCTGAAGCCGTGATGTCGCAGGCCGCACGGCTCGCCAATGCGATAGGGACGAACACGCTGAATGTGCGGCGCATGGTCTGGGAATTGTCTGGGGACGATGAGCCTACGAGGGTGTCACGCGACTCTGATCCGCTTCAAGGGTTCAGATGGAGACTCGCTCACTGACGACGTCGGTGCGGATGATGCGAGCCTGTCGACGCGTCTCGGCCAGTTCTGACACTTCCCTCGCGGCCTCGGCCAATTCCCGCTTGAACTCAGGATCTGCCAACAGAGCCTGTGTAAGAGGGGACTGCAGAACAGCAGCCAACTGAGCGCGTGTTTTTGATGTGAGAAATGCAGTCGTCGTCATGGGAGGTCCTCGAGAAGGTGAGGTCGTGAGACTGCCAGGAGAACGCCTGACGCTCTATGGCAAGGATGTGTGTGAGTGACCTGAAAATGCTTGAGCGCTATGCTGGCCGCACCCCTCAGCGCTCGCTTGCCGCGCAGGAGTCATCGGTCCATGGAGTCGCATCCCCCCGTCAACGTCCCCGCCTCACCGCCCATCCAGTTCAGCGGCACCGGCCCCGGCCCGCAGGCCGCTGACGGCTGTTCGGTGGAGCTGTATCGCCGCTCCGCCTATGCCGGCGAGATCGAGCTTCTGAGGCCCTGGCTGCCGCCCGGCACCAGCGTGCTGGAGCTCGGTTGCGGCACCGGCCGGCTCACCCATCGGCTGGTCGAATTCGGCTGCCGCGTCACCGGTGTCGACAACTCGGCCGACATGCTCCGCCATGTCTCCGACACCGTGCATCGCGTGCAGGCCGACATCGAGACCCTGCAGCTCCACCAGCGCTTTGATGTGGTGCTACTGCCCAGCGGCATGATCAACCACGCCGATGGCGCCGTCCGCCGCGCCTTTGTGGCGGCCGCGGCGCGGCATGTCGCGTCGGCAGGCCAGTTGATCCTCAAGCGTCAACCGCCGCAATGGCTGCTGTCGGCGCAGGTCGGGGATGTCAGCGGCAGTGCCGACGAGTCGATGGAGGTGGTCGCCGTCGCCCGAAGTCCCGACCCTGAAGGCACCCAGGTCCGCATGACCCTGCGCTACCGCATCGGCCACGACACCTGGACGCATGCGTTCAGCGTCATCACGCTGGACGAGGCCCCCATCTCCCGCCTGCTGGTGGCCGAAGGCTTCGCGCCCCCTGAGGCGCTCGATGCCGGGCGACTCTGGCTGAGCGCCCGACCGCAGTCACTGCAGGGCCTCTTCCCGCCGCATCAGCCCTGACAAGGTCACCCACCAGTCACTCTCCGGCGCTGGCTTGAGCAGCCGCAGCGGTCCGCCACTCGCAGGTGTGTGCCATTGGCTGCAATAGAGCAGGGCCGTCCGCGGCCGCCGCTGCCAGGCCACCAGCCAGGCGGGCATGTCGTCGGTGAGCTCCGGCTCCACCACCAGCAGCCGCACCGGATGCTCCCGCATCAACGCATCAGCCTCCTGCGGACTGGACGCCTCCAGGCATTCGAAGCCTGCCAGCACCAATCGCTCCCGCAGCGCTTCACGCACCACCGCGCAATGGTCGAGCAGAAGGGCCGTATGACCCTCGCCAATCGGCTGCGCCAGCCAGGGACGTGCCGGCGGCCAGAAAACTTCGTCCTCCTGCGCCGTCACCCAGGGCAGCCGGACTTCGAATCGCGCCCCCTGGCCCGGACGGCTGTGAACGGCGATTTCTCCGTCCATCGCCTGCACCAGTTGCTGCACGATGCTCAGGCCCAGCCCGATGCCGGGCCGGAAGGCTTCCGTCGGCGCGCGGACAAAGGGCTCGAACACCCGGGCCAGGTCTTCCGCCGCAATGCCGGGCCCGTTGTCCTTGACCGCCAGCGCCAGTTCCCCGTCCGGGGTGACGCCGGCCTGCAGCACGATGCGGCCGCCCCGGGTGAACTTGGCGGCATTGGCCAGAAGGTTGACCAGCACCTGCCGCAACCGCCGCGCATCCAGTTGCACCACGGACGGCAGCTCATGGGCGATCACCAGCGTCAGGGAGTTGCCGCCTGCGCGCGCCAGCGCCTGGCTCTGGTGCACGATCTCCTGCAGCAGGCCATGCAGATACAGCGGCGCTGGCAGGATCTCCAGCCGCGCTTCCGATTCCGGCGCGCGCGAGAAATGCTGCATCTCGTCGATCATCTCCAGCGCCAGCAGACTGCTGTGTTCGATGGCATGGCGGTTGGCCTCGAAATCCTCGCCGGACCGCAACTGCCGCGCCACCTGCACCACCGAGGCCAGCGGCGCGCGCAGGTCATGGCCCAGATATCCCAGCAGGCGTCCCTTGGCCTTGTCGCTGCGCTCCGCCCGTTCGCGGGCCTCATCCAGCGCCATCGTGCGTTCTCTCACCGCCATCTCCAGCCGCAGCTCCTGCCGGGCCTTCTGGCGCTGCATCCGCCGCAGCAAGCCGCCCAGCACCAGCAGCGTGCCCAGCAGGCTGGCAATCGGCGGCGCATAGTCGCTCAGGGCGCTGTAGGGCACCAGGCCCAGCAGCTCCGCATACCGGGGCGCCATGCCGATCATGCCGGCCAGCAGCATGCCCAGCCAGGGCTTGGCCAGCGGATGGCGCTGTTGCCAGGCCCGCCAGGCCGCCACCACCATCGCCAGCAGCAGCACGGTGTTGAACTGGGCGGTGATGAAGGTGCCCAGCGGATAGTCGCCGAACACGCACAGGCCCACGCCGAGGAAGTTGGTCAGGGCCACTACCCGCATCGCACGTTGCAGCCGCGGCTGCGTGCGGGCCAGTCCCAGCATGCGCACCAGGGCCAGCACCTGCATCAGCGTGGTGAAGATGGCGAAGGTGGAGAGTGAGCGCAGGGCCCAGTCGGTCGCATCCGGCCACAGCAGCATGAAGCTGGTGCCGCGCATGCCCGACTCGTAGAGCATGTAGCTCAGGATGTAGAGCGCGGTGTAGAGATAGGCGCGGTCCCGCAGCAGGCCGCCCAGCGCCAGGGCCAGCAGCAGCAGCAGGCTCATCATGCCCAGCATCAGCCCGTCCGCCAGCAGTTCGCGCTGGTGACGCAGCGCCAATGCGGCCGACTCCCACAGCTGCGGCCGCAGGTTGATGGAGCTGCGGCTGGCCACGCGCAGCAGCAACTCCACCTGCTGGCCGGGCTCCAGTTGGACGGAGAACGTGCTCACCCGGACTGGAAGGTCCCGCTGGGAGAACGGCACTGACAGGCCCGCATCCGAACGGTTCCAGCCCAGGCTCTCGATGCGGGAATAGAGGCTGATCTGCTCCAGCCGTGCAGGCGGCACCCGCAGATGCCGACGGATCGGCTCGTGCGTGCCGTTGTGCAGGCGGATGCGCAGCCAGTAGGCCGCCGGGGTGTAGCCCGGCTGCAGATCATGACGACGGGCAGCCACAAAGTCGCTGGAGGCCAGCACTTCCGCCAGGGTCTCGGTGCCCTGAGGGTCCACATGCAGCCAGATATACGGGGTCAGGTCGATGACGGGCTGCTGCGCTTGCAGCTCCAGGACGCCTTGGGCACGGGCCGGCGTGGTCAGCAAGAGAAGTATGAGCGCCAAGAGCGACGCCAAGAGCGACGCCAACAGCGACCCCAAGTCCGCTGCAACCGGCGGCCCAGCGGCCGGCCGCCTCACTGCACGCTGCCTTCGCGCGCGGCCAGCCGGTAAGCCACCGGGCTCTGCCCGAAGCGGGTGCGGAACGCAGTGGCGAAGTTGCCGGGATTGTTGAAGCCCACCGCCAGCGCCACCTGCTGCACCGCCATGCCGGTTTCCGCCAGCAGCCGGGCGCCGTGGCGCATCCGTTCCTCGCTGACGAATCCCGACACCGTCTGCCCCAGATGGTCCCGGAACAAGGCCAGCAGGCGTTTCTCATGCAGGCCGACCCGGCGGGCCAGTTCCGGCACCGGCGGCAGTTCAGCCAGATGGGCGCGGATGTAGCGCACCGCTTCCTGCACCAGCAGCCCGTCCGGATTGCGGGACGCGCCGTCGGCCGTGGGCGGCGCCCCCGCGCCTTCGTCGTCCTTGTGTTGAAGCTGGGCTGCCAGCGCCAGATGCACCCGCACGCGGGCCAGCACTTCCTCCGGCCAGAACGGCTTGCTGATGAAGTCGACCGCCCCCAGGCCCAGTCCGTTCACCCGGTCGTCGGGCTGGTTGTGGGCGCTGAGGAACAGCACCGGCGTCGCGGCGGTGATGGGGTCGCTCTTGAGCAGACGGCACAGGGCGAAGCCGTCCATGTCCGGCAGGCCCACATCCAGCAGGATGAGTTGCGGCCGCAGCGCCTGGGCCCGCTGCAGCCCCTGCTGTCCGCTGTGGGCCAGGGCCATGCGGTATTCCTTGCGCAGCAGCTCATTGAGCCAGCGCAGGTCCTCGGGCACGTCGTCGATCAGCAGTATCAGTGGCGCCGTAGCCCCGGGAGGGACGGCGGTTTCAGTCTCCGTCATAGGGAAGAGATTGTCCGGCCCCACCCTGGCGATTTCCGGCTCCGGCATCGCAAGACGTCGCGCAGCGCGCACAAGTACCACGTAAAAATTTCACATCGTTGCACTCAATGTCGGGCGGCATTCCTTTTGGCAAAGGGCAGAGGCGTTTTTGCAAAACCCGGTGCACCCCGGGGCGCAGATAAACGCGACCCAAGCACATAAGACCAAGGGAACCCAGGTGCACGAGATCAAGAATCTGCGCATGGCTGCAGCGCTGCTGAGCATGTCGCCTTTGTTAACGATCGCCGCCACGCCGGACGCCGGCCAGTTGCTCAATGAGCGACAGCGGGTCGAACAACCGGCCAGCCGCCCCAACACCGAACCCAAGGCTGACGCCACCGCGCTGCCGCAGGCCGCCGGACAGCCGGGCCTGACCGCCCTGGTGCAGCAGGTGCGCTTCACCGGCGCCGACGGTCTAGCGACCGAGAACGAGCTGCAGGCCTGGGTGGCCGACGGCGTCGGTCAACGTCTGAACCATGCCCAGATGCAGGCCCTGGCCGCCCGCGTGACGGCCCGTCTGCAAGCCAAGGGCTATCTGCTGGCTCGCGCCTACCTGCCGCGCCAGGACCTGAGCGGCGGCGAACTGCAGATCGCAGTGGTGGCCGGCCGGCTGCAGGACGGCCCCGGCCGCCTGGGCCTGACCGGCGGCAATGCTGCGCTGCAGGCCCGCCTGCGTGCCATTGCCGATGCCAACCTGCCCGAGGGGCCCGCCAAGGCGGAAGACCTGGAACGTGCGCTGCTGCTGATGCGCGACGTGCCCGGCATCAGCGTGCGCTCGGCCCTGGCCAAGGGCGACCAGCCCGGCACCAGCCGCCTCGAAGCCCAGGTGGAAGAGCAGCGCGCCTGGGGTGTCTCTGCCTCGGTGGACAACTTCGCCAACCGCTACACCGGTGATGTGCGTGCCACCGTGCGCGGCGTGCTCAATCGGCCGCTGGAACGCGAAGACCAGGCCTTTGTCTCGCTGAGCAAGACCCGTGACACCAGCCAGGCTGCCGCGTCCTACGCCTGGGCCTTGTCGCCCAAGGGACTGCGGGCCAACGTCAACGCCTCCTACCTGCGCTACAGCGTGGGCCTGGAACTGGCACCGCTGGAGCTGCGCGGCACCGCCCGCAGCCTGGGCGCCGGCCTGAGCTTCCCGCTGCAGCGCGCCCGCGAAAGCAATGTCTGGCTGAATCTGGATGCGGAAGAGCGCCGGCTGGACGACGATGCGCTGGGCGTGTCGCTGCACCGCCGCCGGGTGGACCGCATGAGCGCCGGCTTCAGCGCCAATGCCTGGGACGACCGTTTTGGCGGCGGCCAGACCGATTGGGGCGTGGGCGTGGCCAGCGGCCAGGTCTCCCTGGCCCGGAATCCGGACGATGCCCGTGCCGACGCGGTCGGCGCCTCCACCCAGGGCAGTTTCACCAAGCTGAACTGGCATCTGGGCCGCAACCAGAGCCTGCCGGGTCTGGGCAGTTGGACGCTGTTCGTGTCGGCCAACGGCCAACTGGCCACCGACAACCTCGATTCCTCCGAGAAGTTCATCCTCGGCGGCCCCGCCGGTGTGCGGGCCTATGCCGTGGGCGAGGCCTCCGGTGACAGCGGCTGGCTGGCCAGCATGGAGCTGCGTCGGGACTTCCGCCTCTACGGCCTGCGCGCGCAGGGCCTGGGCTTCCTGGATGTGGGCGGCATCACCCAGCACCAGAACCCGTGGACGGGCGCCCTGGCGGATCCGTCCACCAATCACTACCGCCTGGCCGGCGCCGGTCTGGGTTTCAACGTGTCGGGTGAGCGCTGGAGCGTTCGCAGTGCCTGGGCGCACACCCTGGGGCACAACCCCGGTCGCAGCGCCAATGGCCTGGATGCCGATGGCCGCGCCGAGCGTCAGCGCGCCTGGGTGCAGCTGAACGTCGCTTATTGAGCCCCCACAACCAGAACAACACGCACGATATGAAGAATTCCCTGAATCACGCCTACCGTCTGGTCTGGAATGAGGCGACCGGCACCTATGTGGCCGTCGCAGAAACCACCCGTGCCCGCGGCAAGCGCGCCTCCAGCGCCGTCCGCTGCGCTGCAGCCGCCCTGGTGATGGGCCTGGCCGGTCAGGCCGCGTCCGCGCTCGATACCGGTACCTTGCCCACCGGCGCCACCGTGGCGGCCGGTTCGGCCACCGTCACGCAAAACGGCAACTCGCTCAACGTCAATCAGCAGACCCAGAAGCTGGTCATCAACTGGAACAGCTTCGACATCGGCTCCGCCGCCGGCGTCAATTTCAGCCAGCCCAGCAGCAACGCCATCGCGCTGAACCGCGTCAACAGCGGCATGCCCACGCAGGTGCAGGGCTCGCTGACCGCCAACGGCAATGTCTGGATTCTCAACAGCGCCGGCGTGGTGTTCGGCAAGACGGCCCAGGTCAATGTGGGCGGTCTGGTGGCCAGCTCGCTGAACCTGTCGGACAGCGACTTCCTGTCCGGACACTACACCTTCACCAGCAACGGCCAGGCCGGTGCGGTGACCAATGCCGGCAGCCTGCAGGCGGGCGGTGTGGTGGCCCTGATCGCACCGGTGGTGCGCAACAGCGGCAGCATCCAGGGCAGCAGCGTCGCGCTGGCCGCCGGGGACCAGGTCACGCTGGACTTCAGCGGCGACGGCCTGCTGGGTTTCACCGTCGATCGAGGCGCACTGGAAGCGCTGGTTGAGAACACTGGCAGCATCCAGGGCAGCAACGTCACCCTGAGCGCCCGCAGCGCCAGCACCGCCATGTCCACGGTGGTGAACAATGAAGGGGTGATCGAGGCCACCGGTCTGTCCACCAGCGGCGGCCGCATCGTCCTGGACGGCGGCAGCACGGGCGAGGTGCATGTGGCCGGCGCGCTGGACGCCAGCTCCAGCGCGGCCCAGGGCGGTCGCATCACCGTCACCGGTCAGCAGATCACGCTGGACGGCGGCGCCACGCTCAATGCCAGCGGCGCCACTGGCGGCGGCACCGTGCTGGTGGGCGGCGGCTACCAGGGTCAGGACAGCAGCCTGCACAACGCCACCACTGTCACGGCGGACAGCTCCGTCAAGGTCAGCGCCAACGCGACCGACAACGGCAACGGCGGTCAGGTCGTGTTCTGGTCCGACGACAGCACCCGCTTTGCCGGTCGCATCGAGGTGCGCGGCGGCGCCAATGGCGGCGACGGCGGCAAGGCCGAAGTCTCCGGCAAGCACTCGCTCAGCTACAGCGGCGTCACCGACGCCCGTGCCGACAAGGGCAACACCGGCGAGCTGCTGCTCGACCCGGCCACGGTCACCATTGCCGCCGGCAGCGGCAACGGGGACCTGTCCGGCAGCACCGTGTATGAGAACGACCTGGAAGCCCAACAGGCCAACGTCACGCTTCAGGCCACCGGCAACATCACCATCGCCGACCTGGCCATCAATGGCGGCAATGGCCGCCTGACCATGCTCAACAACGTCAGCCTGCGGCTGGAGGCGGGCACCACCGGCAATGGGTCGATCAATTTCGTCAACGCCAACAACACGGTGGAAGTGTTTGGCACCGGCAGCATCTACCTGCAGGCCGGCTCCACCGGCACCGGCTACCTGACCAACATCGGCAACCTCATCGCCTGGGGCTCTGGCACCAACCCGGGCACACTGCCAACGCACTCGGTCACCTCCGTGGGCAGCGGCACGCCAAGCGCCGGCTCGGTCACCCTGTATGGCGCGGACGGCGTCACCGTCGGCGGGTCGGTCACCACCCACGGCGGTTATGTGCGCATCTGGGCTGACTCGGACAATGCCAGCGGCGGCGGCCTGACCCTGTCGGCCCCGGTCACCACCAACGGCGGCAACCTCTACATTTCCGCCGGCACGGGCGAGATCGACCTGAACTCCAGCATGACGCTGGGCGCCGGTCGTCTCTACTTCAAAGCCGACGGCAGCTACACCACCGGCACCCGGGTGCTCAGCGGTGTGCTCAGCGCCAGCGGCGATGTGGCGGTGGACACGCCGTTCACCATGAACGCGGGCGCCAGCATCCTGACTGACGGCATCATCAGCCTGTCCAGCGTCGTCAACCTGAACACCGGCACCGGCGTGCTGACGCTGCGTGGCAGCGCCATCGACTTCACCGGTGCCACGCTCAACAACCTGAGCACCGCATCGATCCGCCTGGAGCCGGCCGACGTGACCACCAGCATGGTTCTGGGCGACACCACCGGCTTCGCATCGGTCAGCCAGCTGTCCCTGCTGCAGGGCATCAAGAATCTGACCATCGGCCGTGAAGACGGCACCGGCACCATCACCTTGGCCAACAACTTCAGCTTCGGTGCCAATGGCGCCCTGGAGCTGGTGAACAAGACCATCGACATCAGCGCCGGTACGCTGACCAATACCGCGGGCAACGTCATCCTCAGCGGTGACAACATCAATGTGGCGCGTACCGTCACCGCCAATGGCGGCGCCGGCAGCGTGACCCTGCGGCAGGAAGGCGCCGGCACCGACCTGCACCTGGGCACCACTCTGGCCAGCAGCTCCACCTCGGCGGTGAATGCCGCCACCCTGGTGGTGGGCCGCGCCAACGGTGGCGATGTGATCTTCGACGGCGACATCACCACCAATGCCAGCTCGGTCCACATCATTGCCGGTGGCAAGGTGGAAGGCATCAACGGCGGCGTGTCGGCAGCCAACCTGGCGGTGAGCGCCGCTGGCGGCGCCACGCTGACCAGCAGCACCTTCGACTTCACCACGCTGGCCCTGAACGTGGGCGGCAACACCCTGGTGCAGACCGGCAGCAGCAGCTGGGGTCTGGGCACGGTGGACGGCGTGAGCGGCCTGACGATCTCGACCACCACCCCCACCACGGTGAACCTGGTGGCGCAGAACAGCCTGGGCCTGAATGCCGGCATCCAGCTGGGCGGCGGCGATGCAACGCTGAACCTCAAGGCGCTGAGCTTTGATGCCAGCGGCGCCAGCGTCAGCGGTCAATCGCTGGCCACGGTGAGCTTCGACACGGTCAATCCGGCGCAGCCGCTGACCGTGGGCGGCGCCACCAGCATGCTGACCCAGGCGTCGCTGAGCAAGTTCAACGGCAGCCAGGACATCGTGATCGGCAGCGCCGGCACGACGGTGGTCGCCGAAGGTGCATTGACCGCCACCGTGGGCCATGAGCTGACCCTGACGGGCGACTCGATGACGCTGCCCTACGCCATCACTGCCAATACCGGCAGCCTGCGCCTGCATACCCTCACCGATGCGCTGACGCTGAATGCGCCGCTGACGGCTGGCAACACCGTGATCCTGCAGACGGCTGGGGGCAACATCAGCGGCAGCACCGTGGTGACCGCCAACAAGCTGGCCATCGAGGCGGGCAGCGGCGACGTCAGCCTGAGCGGCACGCAGCAGGTGAACACCGTCGCCGCCCAGGCCGGATCGCTGGAGATGGTCAACGGCAAGAGCCTGATCGTGGGAACCGCGGACGGCGTCAATGGCATCACGGTCGACAAGACGGTGGACCTGCGCCTGACCGGCGCCACCTCGGACCTGACGCTGTCCCAGGCCGTGCATGCAGCCAACAGCGGCAATGCCGTCACCGGCATCCTGCTCGCTTCGGGTCGCAACTTCATCAACAACGTCGGTGCTGCAGCCCTGCAGTCGGATGCCGGACGCTGGCTGGTCTACTCCACCACGCCGTCGGCTGACGTGCGCGGCGGTCTGACGCCCGACTTCAAGCAGTACCAGGCCACCACGGCCTCCACCGTGCTGGGCGCCGGCAACGGCCTGCTCTACACCGTGGCGCCGACGGTGACGGTGAGCCTGATCGGCAACACCAGCAAGATCTATGACGGCACCACTGCTGCGACGCTGACGGCTGGCAATACCACCCTCAGCGGCGCCATCGACGGTGACACGGTCACCTATGCGGTCGCCGGCGCCGGGGTGTATGGCGACAAGAATGTCGGCAGCAGCAAGTCGGTCAGTGTGGACGGTGTGTCACTGACGGGCGCCAGCAACGGCGCAGTGGTGGTCTATGGCTACACGCTGAGCAGCACCACCGCCAGCGGCAACATCGGCGCCATCACGCCGCGCAGCATTGGCGCGGCGACCGGCAGCGTGCTGGACAAGGTCTATGACGGCACCACCACCGGCACGCTCGGCACGGTGAGCCTGAGCGGTGTGCTGGCCGGCGACGTGGTCGGCGTGAGCGGCGCGGGCAGCGCCACCTTCGCGGACAAGAACGCCGGCACCGGCAAGTCAGTGACGATCAGCGGCCTGACCCTGAGCGGCGCCGACGCGGGCAACTATGCCTTCGACAGCAGCGCCACCGCCAGCATCACGCCCAAGGCGATCGGTGCGGCGGCCGGCAGCGTGCAGAGCAAGGTCTATGACGGCACGACGGCGGCCACCCTGGGCTCGGTGACGTTGAGCGGCGTGGTGGCGGGCGACAGCGTGAGCGTCGGCGGCACCGGCAGCGCCAGCTTTGTGGACAAGAATGCGGGCACTGCCAAGTCGGCCGTCATCACCGGCATGGGTCTGAGCGGTGCGGATGCGGCCAACTACGTGTTCGACGGCTCCGCCACCGCCGCCATCACGCCCAAGAGCGTGAGCGCTGCAGCGGGCAGCGTGCAGGACAAGGTCTACGACGGCACGACCCAAGCGACCGTTGGCACCATCAGCCTCAGCGGCGTGGTGGCCGGTGACAGCGTGGGTGTGGGCTCGGTGGGCAGCGCCAGCTTCTCCGACAAGAATGTCGGCAGCGGCAAGGCGGTGACCGTCAACGGTGTGGTCCTGAACGGCATCGATGCGGGCAACTACGCGTTCGACACCTCGGCCACTGCGAGCATCACGCCGCGTGCGGTGGGTGTGAGCGCCGACGTGGCCACCAAGGTCTATGACGGCACGACCGGGGCCACGCTGAATTCGGTGACCCTGTCCAACGTGGTGGCCGGGGATGATCTGGCCGCCAACGGCAGCGCGAGTTTTGCGAACAAGAATGCCGGCACTGGCAAGACGGTGAATCTTGACCTGCAACTGAGCGGCACCGATGCGGGCAACTACATGCTGCCCGCCGGCGCTGTCACCAGCACCGGCACCGTCACCGCCAAGGTGATCTCGGCCGGCCCGGTCACCGTGACGACCAAGCTGTATGACGGCAGCACCGTGGCGCTGGTGAGCGGCGGGGAGCTGTCGGGCGTGGTCGCAGGCGACAAGGTGGGCACCGTGCTGAACGGCAGCTATGACAACGCGGCTGTGGGCGTGTCCAAGACGGTGACCGTGGGTCTGGGCCTGAATGGCGCGGACGCCGGTAACTATCAGCTGGACAAGTCGCAGACGTCGTCGGTGGGCGCGATCAATCCCAATCCGGCGACTGGCGCGCTGGACGGGCTGGTGGCGAAGGTGGACACCAGCAATGGCACCAAGGGCAGTGACGGCACTGGCGCGACCGGCAACGGCAGCGGCGGTGGTCAAGGCGGAACCGGGGCGACCCTGCTGCCGGGGACGGCCGGGACGAATGAGTTGTTTGCGGGAGGCACTGGCTCGGGTTCGGGCACGGGCACTGGGACAGGTTCCGATGTGTCTGGCAACGGCAACGGCAACGTTTCGACCGGAGGCGTTGCGGATGGCAGTGGCTCCAACGGCTCCGGCAGCAATAGCAATGGCGCGGGTAGCAACAGCGGTGGCAGCAATGGTGGCGGAGACGGCACCAGTGGATCGTCCGGTAACTCCGCCAATGGCACAGGCACTGGCTCTGGCAGCGATGCTTCGTCCGGTGCTTCCGGCGGCAACGGCGGCAGCAGCGGCAACGGTAGCTCCAGTGGCAACGGCAGCGGCGTCACCAGCAGCGCAGGCAATGGTTCGTCCGGCACCGGTGCCAAGGGTGACGGCAATGGCGCCGGTCAAGGCGACGGCACTGGCCAAGGCAGCGTGGGTGCAGCCAGCTCCGTTCAACTGAGCACCGAAGGCGAATTCCGGACCGCTGACGGCGTGAGCGTGAGCACCGTGGGTGGCAATGGCAGCGCTGGCGGATTGCCCGCTGCAGATGCGGCCAACGGAGCCAATGCTTCTGGCGGCGGCACCGCCGGCAACGGCAGCAACGCTGGCAATGGCGGAACCACCAACGGCAGCAACAATGGCAACAGCAGCACTGCCGACGGTGCAGGCAACACCGCCAGCACCAACGGCAATGGCAGCGGCAGCGGCAAGCCCTCGACCGGCGGCGGCTCCACCGCCACCGAAACGGTGCTCCCGATCTTCGTGGCCGAGGGCGAGACCGCTCTGAGCTTCCAGGGCCAGTACCGTGTGGTGGACCAGGGCAGCAGCCTGTCGCTGCAACGCCAGGACGGTCAGCAGGGCGGTCAGCCCTCGCTGAAGGGCTCGGTGAGCGTCCGCACGCAGGCCGTGCTGCCGCTGGACGGCGGTGAACGCGCCGTGATGCAGCTGACGCTGATGGAAGACGGCACGCTGGTGGCCCTGGTGCCGGACAGTCTGGCCGCCATGAGCCGCGACACGCTGAGCGCCTATGCGCTGAGCGCGCTCAAGGCCGCCACCGGCTCCAAGGTCACGCAGGTGCGTGCCGTGGTGCTGCGCTTCACGGCCGCCAAGTAAGGTGGCGCAGTGCAGTCCGCTGAGCGGCTTGCACTGACACGCTGAACGCGAGAAAGCGCGGCCTTTGCCGGCCGCTCATGACAAGGGGAAGACGCTTCGGCGGTCTTCCCCTTTTTTCATGGCCCCGGGCGGATGGCCCGCACGTTGGCCCCCCTGAACATCGCCTCTGGCGACCACCACTCGTCAATGGCGCGGCAGGCGTGCTCCTGATGCGCCGACCGATCCGTGAAGGCCAGATACTCGAGGAACTGCGTGATGGCCTGTTCTTGCTGCGGGTTCAAGGTGGTGAGTCGGGGCGGATCTCGATCCGGGGCGCACAGGCTGGCGATGAGCGCCTCTCCGACCAGTGTTCCTCGGTCGACGTGTCGGATCACATAGTCGGCCAGCTGAGGCAGGTAGTGCCGCCAAGAGTCGGCATCAAGATGCGCGACGCCCCAGTGGAAGGCTTCCAGGTAGGCGTCGCTCACAACGTCGAGCGTCGGATCGAAGGCGGGTGGCTCACGCAAATCGTCCAGGTGGTCGCCACCGCGGAAGGTGATCAAGGGGCGCTTGGCCAGATCGTCGAGGAAAGCGCCCCGCACCTGCTGGATGAGTTCGGTCGAGATCATTCAAGGCCCATCATCAGGGTTCATCAAGGGGTACCAAGAGCTGTGAGCCTACTCGAATCCCATGCATGTAGCGGTCTGGCACGCCAACGCTCTGCCGTGCGCTGATCACCCCCAAGCCCGCTGTACTGGCCGCCCTCTCCACCATCTGTACCGGACCCGCCAGTCGGCTTGCTGGCATAGTGGGATGCCACTCCCCAATTCCTCAAGCCCCGGCGCGCCATGACGCTTTCGTTTCGCCACTTCCTGCTTGCCCTCGCCGTTGTCGCCATCTGGGGCAGCAATTTTGTGGTGATCCGCTGGGGCTTGGATGCCTTCCCGCCGCTGCTGTTCGCCGCCTTGCGCTTCACCCTGGCCACGCTTCCGGCCATCTTCCTGCTGCCCCGTCCCAAGGTCAGCATCTACAACCTGGCCGCTTACGGAGCGCTGGTGGGGGTTGCGCAGTTCAGCCTGCTCTATCTGGCCATGGGCTCGCAGATCTCGCCGGGGCTGGCCTCGCTGGTCATCCAGACCCAGGTTTTCTTCACGCTCTTCCTGGCCATGCACACCAGCGGTGAGCGGGTGCAGCCCTTCCAGTGGCTGGCCCTGCTGCTGGCCGCCGGTGGCATCGGCATCATCGCCTCCCATACCGATGGCACCACCACCGTGCTGGGCCTGGCCATGGTGCTGCTGGCCGCGCTGTCCTGGGCCGGCGGCAATGTGATCGGCAAGAAGGCCGTGGGGGTGAACATGCTGGCCTATGTGGTGTGGAGCAGTGCCTTCGCAGCGCCGGCCCTGTTCGCGCTGTCCTTCCTGATCGAGGGGCCGCAGCGCATGTCCAGCGCGGTGAGCCACGCCAGCCTGGGTGCCTGGGGCGCCGTGGTCTGGCAGGCCGCCGGCAACACCTTGTTCGGGTATGGCGTCTGGAGCTGGCTGCTGTCCCGCCATCCCGCCGCCACCGTGGTGCCCATGGCCTTGCTGGTGCCCATCTTCGGCATGAGCTGCTCGGCCCTCCTGCTCAACGAAGGACTGCCCGGCTGGAAGCTCGCAGCCGCAGCCCTGGTGATGAGCGGCCTGGCCATCAACCTGCTGTGGCCGCGGGTGCGGCAGGCCTGGCGCTTGCGGTCCGCATGAGGAGCGATGGCGTGGCCGGTGCCGCGGCTTTGAGGGCCGCCACGCTGGTGGTCGTTGCCGCCGGTTGGGTGTGCGCACCGAGCGTTGCGCAGCGTCTGCCCGATCGGACGGAGCGCGTGCCGTCTGCCGCCTCTGCACCCACTGCACCCCCTGCCGCCAACCCCGCGCCTGCACGTGGCTCGGCAGCCCAAATCCTGCGCGACCAGGAAATCGCCTCCTGCCGCCCTGGTGAAGCGACCACCTGGGGAGACGGACGCGACCGCAGCGCTGTGTCGCGTCCGCTGCGTTTTGTCTATCGCCATGAGGCCGCGCCTGCCTGGTTCGATGCGGCCCAGGTGCTGGCGCTGGCCCAGCGATCTGTCCAGGCCTGGGCGCCGTGCGGCGTGGCGGCCTCGGTCCAGGCTTTGCCGCCGCGGCAATCCCCCGCCGACGGGGACATCCAGATCGTCTGGACCGACACCGGCAGCCGGGGCCAGTTCGGTCTGGCCAATGTGCCGGCCCGCACCCTGTCGCTGGGACCTGGCCTGTTCCGCCTGCTGAAGGAACGCAATCCCAGCTATCCGGCCGAGCAGACCCTGCAGATGGTGCTGTCCCACGAGATGGGGCACTTCTACGGTCTGATGGCGCATTCCCGGCGCTGCGTGGATGTGATGTCCTACTACGACAACGGCAAAGGTCAGCGCTGCACCTTGCGGGACGCTTCTGCCTGGGGCAGTGTGGTGGAGTACCGGTCGATGCTGCCAACGGCCTGTGACCTGGAGCGGTGCCGGGCGCTGAACGGCGGTGGGGCGAGTGGGGCCAGCAGTGGGCGCACCAATGAGCGCGCCGGCGACCGCACCGACGACCGCACCGACGACCGCACCAGTGGACCGGACAGATGACCCAAAAGCCGCCCCGTCGTATGCTGGTGCCATGAACACACATCGCCGATGGCTGGGCCGCATCACGGGCCGCATCACGGGTTACCTGACGGCTCACCTAACGGGGCGACTCGCTGGCCCGCTGCTGGTCGCCTCGATGCTCGCGACCCTCGGGCTGACCGCGGTGCCGGCCTTTGCGCAGTTGCCCCGCCAGAACCTCTGGGTGGAATTGCGCTGGGTGGACCAGGAACTCAGCGGCGCCGCGGCGGCCGGTGTGCGGGACGGCAGCGTGGTGGTGAGCACCGGTGGTTCGGTGTCGGCCCGTGGCGGCGTGACCCTGAGCACGGAGCGCCGCAGTCAGCAGCAGTCGCTGCCGCGGCTGATGGTGCTGAACGGCCAGCAGGCATCGGTGACGCTGAATGAAGTCACGCCCATCCAGTGGGTGGATGTGGGTGTGCAACGCCAGCAAGGCCGTGAGGACCGCTACTACGTGGCACCGCGCCAAGGCGTGGCCGAGCGCAGCCGGGGCGTGATGGTCAAACCCACCTGGGCCGGCGGACGCCAGCCGGTGACGGTGGAGATCCGTACCCAGGAGCAGAGCAATCGTCCCGGTGGTGCGCCTCCGATGGATCCGTCCGGATACGGCGCGCCCACGGAGGATGCGAGCGTGCTCAGCACGGTGCAGGTGCCGCTGGGGCAGTGGGTGACGATTGCCCGGTCCGGCAGCTACAACGCTGGCAGCCCGCCTCACCAGTACAGCACGCGCGACGCGGAGGTCCAGCGGCTGCGGGAGTTGCAGGTCAGGGTGGACTTGGCGCCCTGATCGGTTTTCTCCAACTGGTATTGGATTGGTAGCGTAGATCGGTTAGGCTGAGGCTCCTCGTCCCCGGAGCCCGACCGCATGCCCCGCATCCATTCGTCCGCCTTGATCGTCTCCCTGATGCTGCTGTTGGGCGCCGCCATGGCCCCGGTCGCAGGAGCGAGCCCTGCGGACGCGAAGCACGACGCCACGCCCCCGGTCCGTGAGCTCTTCACCGGCCACCATCGCCCCTTCACCGGCCCCGCCCAAGGCGTCGTTGGCGTCTATGTGCCCAACTGGCAGCCCGACGCCCTGATCGAGCAGGTGCCGCCCGGCAATCTCACCCATGTGCTGTACGCCTTCCTGCGGCTCTGCGGCCCCGGCCAGTTGCCCAAGGACGCCTCCGCCTGCCAGGGCCGTGGCGACTTCGAGCTGGCGGTCAGCCCGCTGGAGGACCGCTTCAATCAGGTCTTCGCCCGCTACAAGCAGCGCGCCCCGCGGCTCCAGGTGCTGGCTTCGGTCGGCGGTTGGGGCGGCTCCGATCCGTTCTTCCACATGGCGCAGGACCCGGCGCGACGGGCGGTGTTTGTCGCCTCCGCCCAGCGCTTCCTGCGCGAGCATCCGGCCTTCGACGGCATCGACATCGACTGGGAGCATCCCGGAGACAACAGCGCCGTCAACGGCGTGAAGCTGGGCAGCCCGCAGGACGGGCAGGCCTACGCCGATCTGCTGACCGACCTGCGTCAGTCCCTGGATGCCCTGGGCCGCGAGACGGGGCGCCGCTACCTCGTCACCATGGCCGTCAACACCATGTCGCCCATCGTGCAGCGCATCAATTTCCAGCAGGCGGCCAGCGCCCTGGACCTGGTGTTCATGATGACCTACGACTTCTACGGCGGCTGGTCCCCCGCGGCCGGCCACCACAGCACGCTGGCCAGTTCCTCGCCTGAAGCGGACGACAGCCTGATCCGCTCCATCCGCAACCTGAGTGAGGCCGGTGTGCCGACAGCCAAGATGGTGGCCGGCGTTGCGATGTACGGCCGGGGATTCACTGGCGTGCAGCACCCCCGCACTGGCGCGGCCAAGACCGGCATCTATCCGGGCGAGGAGGGCGCCATGCCCTATCGCGACATCGCGACCCGGCTGCTGGACCGCCGCGGACGTGGCCGAGCGGGCTACCAGGCCGTGTGGGATCCGGTGACGCGCGCCTGGTCGCTGTTCCACCCCACGCGCAAGGAATGGATAGGCTACGACGACCCGCGCGCGGTCTGGGCCAAGGCGCAGTACGCCCAGTTGCACGGCCTGGCCGGTGTCTTCGCCTGGGAGCTCAGTCAGGACAACGGCGACCTGCTCAATGCCATGAACCTGGGCCTGGGGCGTCAGCCGGGCAGGTCGCCGGCGCGGCAGCGTCCGTCGGCCGCTCCGGACGGCACCGCGGCCTCGGCCGCTTTGGACCGCACCACGGCCTCGACGGCGTCGTCACAGAAAGAATCCAGCCGGTAACTCCGTGCGGCCCGCGCGGGCCTACCATCACGTCATGACTGCACCTTTGTCCGACTCCTCCCTCGCCGCTCAGCCCGGCACCCAGCCCGCAGCGCCGTCCCTCGCCGCCAGGCGCCTGCGCATCGCCCTGATCGCCCACGATGGCAAGAAGGACGAGATGGTGCTGCTGGCCACCGAATTTGCCGGCCTGCTCAAGCAATGTGAGCTGGTCGCCACCGGCACCACCGGCTCGCGCCTGCAGGCGGAAGTGGGGCTGGAGGTCGAGCGCATGTTGTCCGGGCCGCATGGCGGTGACCTCCAGATCGGCGCCCGACTGGCGGTTGGCGGTGTGGACGCGGTGGTGTTCCTGCGCGACCCCATGACGCCGCAGCCGCACGAACCCGACATCAATGCCCTGGTGCGCGCCTGCGACGTGCATGACGTGCCTTGCGCGACCAATGTGTCCAGTGCCCGGTTGCTGCTGCGCGGCTTGATGGCCTGAGGGTCTGATGAGGGCCTGAGGTTCTGCCGAGGCGAAGGCGCCTCAGCGCCTCAAGGTCTCAGTGCTTCACCGTGACAGCGGCAGCGGGTAGCTGGGCAGGCTGGCATGCCCGGCCTTGGACAGCGCCTGCACCCCGAAGATCAGGTTGTCCTTGGACAGTGGCAGTGTGACCCGCGTCGCCAGGCCCACATCCTTCGCGCCTTCCCACTGCTGGATGCCGCTGCGGCGCCACACCACGCGGTAGCCGGCCAGCTCCGGATCCGCACTGGCGGCCCATTGCAGCGTGGTGTCGTTGGTCAGCTCGCGGGCGTCGATGCGGGCGTCCTTCACCGGGGACGGTGCCCAGGCCAGCGTCGCCAGGCCGGCCAGATTCACGCGGGCCACGTCCGCCACATAGGCGAAGTCCACGAATTCGGGCAGGTCCCCGTAGACCACGCCGCCGTCGGTGCGCAGGTCCTGGTGCTGATGGCGGAAGTCCTCGAAGGGCTCGCTGAAACGCACCGCCGCATAGCCGCGCTCCAGGAAGGGCAGATGGTCGCCGCCGCGCAGATAGCGGTCCCGACGCTCGATCAGATCGATGCTGAAGCCCGGCAGATACCGCTCGCCCTGGGCCTTCAGATGGCGGGCGAACTGCTGCGTCGGCAGATCGTCCCCGCCGCCGGCCACGGCCACCGGCTGCAACTGCGCCCGGATGGCGGCATTGGTGTTGGTTTCGTCGTCGCTGGGCGTGCGGTTGCTGGTGGTGTTGAGCAACTGGCGCAGCACCGGATCGAATCCGTCGGCAAACAGGCGCAGGCGCTTGGGGTCATGCTGACCGCTGTCGCCATGGGAGCTGCCGATGATGTCGTTGGTGATCATGCCCTCGACATTCAGGTTGCGCGCCCGCGCCCGCCGGGCCCATTCCTGCGCTCCCAGCAGACCTTGTTCCTCGCCCGGAACGGCCATGAACACCAGCGTCGCATCGAACTTCTGGCGGGCCATGGCACAGGCCATCTCCATCACGGCGGCGGTGCCGGACGCATCGTCATTGGCGCCGGGCGCCTCGCCCTTGGCATCCATCACATCGCTGTTGCGGGAGTCGTAATGGCCGCTGACCACCAGCACCCGCTCACGCGGGGTGCCGGCCGACGCGCCGGGCAGGGTGGCCACCACATTGACCAGTTCGGTCGGCTGGCTGAGGCGGCGACCGGCCGGTTCCGTGAAGGCCTCCATCGTCACTTGCAGACGGCCGCCGGTGCGCGCGCTGCAGTCACGCAGTTGCCGCTCGATCCAGCGGCGGGCCGCACCAATGCCGCGGGTCTCGCTCTGGGTTTCCGAGGCGGTGTGCCGCGTGCCGAAAGCCGCGAGCTTGCGGATGGTCTGCTCGATGCGGGCGGGAGAGATCTCCGCCATCATCGGCGCCACTCGCGCGTCCAGCGGGTCCGGTCCGTTCGGTTTGAAGCCGGTGGCATTCTGGGCTTGCGCCCCGCTGGAGAGCAGGGTCACGGTCAGGGCAGCGGCCGAAGCCAGGACATGTGTTCGCATGGACAAGGGGCGTTGGAGGAAGGGAAGCGCTTTGGCGAGGGCCAGGGGCCCTCGGACGGTCAGGCCGTGAGGCCCTTGGGCTGATTGGCCGTCAGGCCAGATGCTGTTTCAGGAAAGCGAGTGAGCGCTCCCAGGCGAGTTGCGCGGCCTTCTCGTCATAGACCTCGGGCCGTGTGACGTTGGAGAAGGCGTGGTCGGCCTCGTACATGTGGATCTCCGGATGCAAGCCGGCAGCCGTCATGCGCTGCTGGAGGTCCTGCACCTTCTCCGGCGTGCACCAGTCGTCGCGCGAGGCGAAGTGGCCCAGGAACGGCGTGTGGATCTTGGCCGGGTCGGCAAACTCAGCGGGCGGGATTCCGTAGTAGCAGACCGCCGCCGAGACGGTCGGCACATGCACCGCAGCGGCAATGGTGAGCGCCCCGCCCATGCAGTAGCCCATCACCCCGACCTTGGCCGCCCCCAGCTGGCGCAGATGCTCCACGGCACCGCTCAGGTCCTGGTGGGTTGCATCTGCAAAGTCCAGGTTGTTCATCAGATGGCTGGCTTCGTCGGCATCGGCGGCGATGCGGCCACGGTAGAGGTCCGGAGCCAGGGCGGTGATGCCTGCGGCCGCAAGACGGTCGGCAATGTCCTTGATATGGGGCTTCAGGCCCCACCATTCCTGGATCAGCACCAGGCCTGGGGCGCCAGCGCCGGCAGAGGCCAGCCAGGCCTGACTTGTTCCGCCATCCGGGCGGCTGAAATCAATCATGTGTCCCATGGAATCTCCATCGAGCTGTTATCGGTGACGCGGACTTGGGTCCGTATCATCTGTCTCCACAAGGAGCACCCAAACGGGGCCCTATCCTGGAGGAGGAAGCGGTGAGTCTGCACGAGCAGTTGTACCAATACACGTCGCAGGGTGGTCTCGATGCGAGCAGCGCACGGCGCTTGTGGCAGCTCAGCGGTCAAGGGCAGGTACCCGCCCGGCTGTGGGCGCGGCTGCGGCTGGGCGCAGCGGCCTTGGCAGCCGGACTGGTGGGCTTTGGGGTGATGCTGTGGGTCGCCGCCAACTGGGACAGCTTTACGCGGTTCGAGCGCTTTGCGCTGTTGCAGGGCCTGCTGGTGGTGGCGGTGGCGGGGGCGGCCTGGACGACAGGCACCCGGACGCCGGCTGCTTGGACGTCGTCTGCCTGGGCGCCAACGGCCGCCCGGTCCGTCCGCACAGCGGTGAGCCTGCTGGCCTTCCTGACCCTGGGCGGGCTGCTGGCCTACTTCGGTCAGACCTACCAGACCGGGGCCGACGCCTGGAACCTCTTCGCGCTTTGGGCGGCGCTGTCGCTACCGCTGGTGATGTCAACGCCTTCCGACCTGGTATGGGCCCCCTGGCAGATCGTCACCAGCCTCGCCATCAGTCTCTGGAGCTACACCTATGCGGGCCACGGCTGGTCCGTTGGCCCTGGCACGTTCTCCATCCATGCCATCGCCCTGGGCCTGAGCGCGCTGCTCACCACGGCCTTGGCGCTGCACGGCTGGCGCAGTGGGCAGTGGTGGGCCTGGCGGCTCTCGGTGCTCACCGCCAGCCTGCAGGCGCTGGTCTGGGGGGTGTTCAGCCTGATGCGATCGATCGTCGCACCGCAGTACGGCTTGGTGCTGGCCCTGTTTGGCATCACGCTGGCACTGGCCTGGTGGCGGCGCGAGGTCTTTGTGATGAGTGTGGCGGCGCTGGCGCTGAATGTGCTGCTGGTCGGCGGCTGGGTCCATAGCCGCTCGCTGCGCCAGTTTGAAGAGTTGCTGCTGGTGGCCGGTCTGGCGGCAGTGCTGCTGGCGGGCAGCGTGCAACTGATCCTTCACCGCATCCGTCGTCAGGAGGCCGCATGAGTTCGACCCCTGCATGGCTGGCGCAGGCCCAGGCTGAAGGCGTGCTGCCGCCACTGCCCCCGCTTCCCCCCGCGCGGCCCTGGCCGGTAGTGGCGCTGTCCGGCGTGGCCGCGTGGATCGTGGTGGTGCCGCTGATGGCGGCGTTTCTCTCGCTCTTCGGAGCGTTCTGGGGGCAGGGGCCCAGCGACTGGATCCTGGGCATCGGGCTGATCGCCCTGGGGCTGGTGCTGCTGCGCGGGACGGGGCGGGCCATCTTCCTGGAGCAGATGGGGTTGCCGCTGTTGTTGACCGGTCTTGTGAGCCTGGCGCATGCGCTCAACCGTCACATGAGCGAGCGGGAGGTCCAGGCCGTTCTGCTGGGCCTGGATGTGGTCCTGATCCTGCTGCTGCCGACCGCCTGGCTCCGCCAACTGCTGGGGGCGGCCGCAGCCGTCCTCATGATGCTGCTGATCGGCAAGTGGCAACAGGCAGACCTGTATGCGCTCCCCTTCTGGCGAGAGGCCCACGTGGCAGCCGTGGTGGGCGGCCTCCTGATGGCGCTGCAGCAGCGGATGGGACGTCAGGCGCCCGGCGCCCGCTGGGCCGCAGTGATGGAACCTGCGCTGGGCGGCTGGTGGGTCGTTGTACTCGGCGTCCTGATGCTGAGTGCGGGCTCGAGTTTTCTCATCAGTGGCGCCCTGCTACCGAAATGGGGTGGGAGCGCGTCAGTACCGACGTCTGACTACTGGCGCGGCATCCATCTGGTGGTCCGCCTGGTGTCCGCGGCGCTGGTACTGGCGGGCGCCTGGGGGCTGGTCCGGGCCTGGCGGCCCACCCAGTCCTGGCGGTTGGCGCTGCCTGCCGGGGTCCTGGCTGGCGTGGCGCTGTTTCTTCCAACGCTGGGCGCCTGCCTGGCCGTGCTGTCCTTGATGCTCATCACCCGCCGCTGGCGTTTGGCTGCACTGGCGGCCCTGGCTGCCGTCTGGGTGCTGGGCAGCTTCTACTACCACTGGGCACTGCCCTTGCAGCAGAAGGCGCTGGTGATGGTGGGGGCAGGGGGCGTGCTCGCGGTCTGGGCCCTGTGGATGGCTCCGCCGCAAGACAAGGGGGCAGGTCCCACGCAGGATTCAGCGCCCCGGCAGCCGCAGACGAGCGCGGGCGTCGCTTCCCCCGCCTTCCCTTGGGCCCAGCCCCTGCTGGGCCTGTTTGCCCTGCTGGCGCTGCTCACGGTGAACCTGCTGGTTGTTCAGAAGGAAACGCTGATCCGCGAGGGCCGTCCGGTGTTTGTGCCACTGGCACCGGTGGACCCTCGCTCGCTCATGCAGGGCGACTACATGCAACTGGCCTATGCGCTGCCCGGCACCGGTCGATGGACACCCTCCGGCGCCGATCTGGTGGCGCAGCGCGACGGTGCGCTGTGGGGCGAACGCCGACGTGTGGCGGTGCAACTGGATGAACGCGGCATCGTGCGCTCGCCCCGCCTGCTGGCCGCAAACGAGCCGGTGCCCCCAGGCATGCTGGCGGTGGAACTCACGCCGGCCGACGGCGGCTGGACCCTGGTCAGCAATGCCTGGTACTTCAAGGAAGGCACACAAGCCCGATGGGTGGCAGCGCGTTATGGCGAATTCCGCCTGACGCCGGACGGCCGGGCCCTGCTGGTCAATCTGGTGGGGGAGGACCTGCGTCCGCTGTGAGGGGGCGCAGGCAGCGCGTCAGGGGCGGGCGGCGGGGCTTTCAGTCCCCATGCAGGCCTTCCGGCTCCCCACCATCGATCAGCAGGTCAATGATTTCACGGGCGAAGGCGAGGGCTTCTTCAGCGGTGGCAAAGTAGTACTCCCCGCCCAGGTCGGCCACATCGCCTTCCGGACCTACATGCACCACCGACCAGCCTTCCGCACCGCCGCCAATGGCGCACACGCCGAAACTGCCCGGCGCGAGGTCGCGGGCCGAGCCGGCGGTGATGAAGATATCTTTGTCCCGATGGGCGTAATAACGTTTGAGCACGAGGAGCTTTGATGAAGGCAATCTGGAACGGCGTGGTGATCGCCGAGAGCAATGACACCGTGGTGGTGGAAGGCAATCACTACTTCCCCGCCGCGTCCCTGAAGCGTGAGTACACCACCTTCAGCAATCACCGCACCTCCTGCCCCTGGAAAGGTCAGGCCCACTACTTTAGCCTGCTGGTCAATGGCGACATGAATCCGGATGCCGTGTGGTACTACCCGGAGCCCAGCGAGGCGGCGGCGCAGATCAAGGACCGTGTCGCCTTCTGGAAGGGCGTGCAGGTGGTGGAGTAAGCCCTCGCCGGGTCGCACTCAACTGTCGCGCGGCCACAGTACCCACATGCGCAGCGGCTGCTTCATGCGGCCGGCCTGCGCCTCGGCCTGTTCGCCCCATCCCCAGAAGAAGTCGGCCCGCACTGCGCCGGTGATGGCCGCGCCGGTGTCCTGCGCCATCACCAGGCGGCGCAGCGGGGTGGGGGACAGCGGCTCGGTCGTGTCCAGCCATACCGGCGTTCCATAGGGGACGCTGGCTTTGTCCACCGCAATCGAGCGGCCCGGTGTCAAGGGCACGCCCTGTCCGCCCTTGGGCCCGACGGTCGGGTCCAGCAGCGGCTCTTCCCGGAAGAACACATAGCGCGGATTGGCCCACAGCGCGTCCTTGACCCGCTGCGGATTGCGCCGGGCCCAGTCCTTGATCAGCGGCCAGGACGCCTCGCCCGGTCGCAGCTCCCCTTGCGCCACCAGCCATTGCCCCACCGACCGGTAAGGCTGCTCGTTGTGGGCCGCAAAGGACAGGCGCACCCAGCGGCTGCTGCCATCAGCTTCCGTCAGCCGCAAGCGTCCGCTGCCCTGGATCTGCATCACCAGCGCATCCAGCGGGTCCTGCACCCAGGCCAGGCTGAAGCGGTTGAGCCGGTTGTTGCTCTCGATCTGCGCTCGGGTGTCATAGGGTTTCCGGGCGGCCAGATCCTGGGGCGGGGCCAGCAGCGGCACGCGGAAGTCACCGCCGGTCTGGCGGCGCGCTTCCAGCTGCGGTTCGTAATAGCCAGTGGCCAGGCCGTTCGGATCGCCCTCCGCGGATTCCACCCGGTAGGGCTGCAGCCGCTTCATCAACCAGGTGGTGATGACCCAATCATCGCTGGGCCGCAGCCGCAGCGCCTCGGTGCAGAAGGACAACCAGCCCGGCATCGGTCGTTCACAGCCGCGCAGCAGCGCCGGCCACCACTCCAGCGCCCGGTCTTGCCCCCAGCCGGGCAACTCGTCCCAGCCCGCCTCCACCCAGCGTGAGCGCTCCCGGGCCAGCGTCCGGCGCGGGGTGGTGTCCAGGTCACCGTTCAGCAGCCGAGCCGGGTCCACAGGCACGCGGGCTGCCGGAGCAGGCGGCACCGTGGACGTGGACGTGGGCGGCAGGACCGAGCCTGGCGCTCGAGCCCCTGCAGGCGGCAGCGCAGGCGTGCTGCCGGGTTCCCGCACCACCGGCGGTGCACCGCAAGCGACCAGCACGCCTAGAATCGCCCCGACCGCTGTCAGGCGGACGATGCGACCCGGGGCGACCAGGACGTTTCGATGGACCTCAGAGCCCGGGCGAAGGAGACCGCAATACATCATGAGCGTGATTCTGCTGGAGGCTTTAGGCGCCTTGGCGCTGCTCGTTTTCATTGTCTGGTGGACCATGTTCTCCGGCCGCAAAGGCGGTGAGCGCCCGGACGATTCCGAGCGCTGACTCGCCACGCGTCATCCCTAGCCCCTGGGGGGCAGGAAGAAGCTGAGCGGCCGGGACCGGATCCGGGCCCAGATGGCCGCGCGCACCCGCCTGCGGTCCGCCAGCTTGATGCCCCGTGAGCGCAGGGCCACCCGGAAGGCCAGGGTGAAGCTCACCCCCACATTCAGCAGGCCGGTGCCCACAATACCGATCACGCAGGACCAGAAGGGCCAGTGCTGGACCACGTCCGTCCCCAGCGCGCCGGCGGCGGCGGCCAGCTGACCGGTGGACAGGGTGACGTGACGCGCCTCCAGCGGCAGGCCGAAGAACCCCAGCAGCGCGGGCACCAGCCCCAGCATCAGGCCCAGGCTGATGTTGGCCGTCAGGCCGGAGATGTTCTCCCGCCACCACTGCGCCCAGTGCTTGGCCCGGTTGCTGCCCACCACCGCCACGATGCGCGGGTTCCAGGCAATGGCGCTGTCCAGGCGGAAGAAGACGAACCAGTTTTCGACCCAGCCGGCGATGAGGCTGGAGAGGAACAGCAGCACGCCGGTACAGGCGGCAAACACCAGGGTCGGGCCCAGCACGGTGAGGCTGTGCAGCACATGCTCGGCTTCCTTGGCGCCCACCAGCGGCCGGCCGAACACCCACTGCGCCAGCACCTGCACGCCCAGCACCATGGGGGCGGCCAGGGCCAGGTTGCCGATGATGCCGGCGGTCTGGGAGCGGAACAGATGGACCACCTCGTCCACAAAACTTTGCAGGCCGGACTCGCTGTCGATGTGGCGCAGCTTCTCGGCCAGGGCCGGTGCGGTCATGGCCGGCTGCTTGGTGGCCACCGTCCAGTGCAGCAGGTGGATGATCACGAAGCTCAGGGCGTAATTCACCCCCGCCCAGAATCCGCCCCAGAAGGCCGACAGGCCCACCGCCATGATGGCGAACTTGGCGAAGGTCGTGCCCGCGATCACCACGCCGCCGCCGGCGGCGCGACGCAGCATGTCGCCGTATTCCTCGCGGTTGCGGGTGATGTAGTGCTCGCCGGTCTCCGCGCTGCGCTCGGCCACCTTGCGGGCCAGCAGCGAATAGTGGCGACCGAACAGCGTGCGGATGCTGCGACGCTCATGCACCACCCGCACCAGGTTGGCCACCAGGCGCAGCAGCTCGCGGCGCGGATGGTCGGCCAGCAGGCAGTCCAGCAGCTCCTCGATGCGACGCAGCCGTGCCTGCATCTGCTCGACGCCGAACATCAGGTCCACCGAGACGCCGTGTTCTTCCAGATGGTCCGGCACCGAGGCCACCGCCGCGCGGCATTCATCCATCAGCGCCCGCAGGTATTGCAACTGGGCGGGCAGGTGGGTCCGGTCGCCGTCCTCCAGCGAATGTTCGACCCGTTCCCAGGCGGTGGCCAGATTCCGGAACGGACGGCTGACCAGGCGCTTGGGATCCATGCGCACCCGCAGCGCCCCGGAAAGTCCCGCTGAACGCACCGCGCTCACCAGCACGGTGATGGCGCTGCGCATCTCATCGCGCCAGTCCCCTTCCGGCGCGCCGGCAAACAGCAGGCTCAGCCGCTCCAGCAGCTCGTCGTCGATGGCGTTGATCCAGTCGGCGTCGGTCTCGTCGTGGAACAGCAGTTCAAACAGTTCGGCCAGATCGCGGGTGTCGGCCGTCATCGGCAGCAGGCGACGGCGCAGGCGGCCCAGGAATTCGCCCCACAGCGCCATGCGCGGCGCAAAGCCCACTTCGGCGAAGAGACTGATGGCATCGGTCTCGGCCCACACACTGGCCATGACCCCGGCAAAGGCCTGGGCATGATCGGGATGGCGTTCCAGCAGGCTGAGCAGATGACGCAGGCGGCGCAGCGGCAGCGGGGTGGCGTCGGTGCTTGTCCCTCCCGTGCCCGTGCCTGTGCCTGTGCCTGTCCCTGTCCCTGTCCCCGTGACTGGTCCCGCGACTGGTCCGGCCGCAGCGCCCGCAGCCGCCGTGGCACTCGCCCGCACATCCTTGAGCGGCGCCCGCCGCAGCCAGTCCACCAGACGGACCAGCCAGAGATTGCGTTCAGCCAGCGGTGCCTGGGGATGGGCTGCATTGAGCAGCGCCGTGAGGTCCCAACCGCGCGACTTCGGCATCAGTGCAGCGAGCCGGCCTCGGCCAGCAGGAATTCGGGTACGTCGGCGTAGAAGACGTCCGCGGCGTCAGTCACGCACAGGAAGCGGCCGCTCATGCTGCCCTGCTTGGTGGCGATCTGCGCCCAGGAGCTGTACTGGAAGCGCTCGCCGGGTTGCAGCAGCGGCTGGTGGCCGACCACTGCCAGGCCATGCACTTGCTGGTGGTGGCCATTGGCATCGGTGATGGTCCAGTGCCGGCCGATCAATTGGCCGGCGACGTCGCCCTGGTTCTCGATGGTGATGGTGTAGCTGAAGGCGTACTGGCCGCGATCAGGGAAGGTCTGCTCGGCCAGCGGTTCAACGACGACGGTGCAGTGAAAGTGCGGATGTGCCATTGGATCGATTCTAGGGTGGGCTTGGTTTATGCTGACTCCCACAAGACTGTAGATCTTATGGAGACACCTCAGGGTCCGGCTGATGTGACGTTGCCCCACCGTGTGTCGCGGCGTGGGGTGCTGCTTCGATGGGCCGGGCTCGCGGGGCCTGCTGCGGTGCTGATGGCGGCGGCGGATCGGACGCTGGCCGCAGGTCCCATCCAGCCCACGTCGCCCCCTGCAGTGCAACCCACAGCGCAGCCCACCCTGCAGCCCGCGCTGCCGGAGATCACCCTGCGCACCGCCGCCCAAAGCGGCTCGCCGATCAAATTCGCCCCGGGCGACGCCCAGCATCCGGGCCTCTGCGCCGAGGTGGCGGCGGCGCTGCAGCAGGCGGACCCGCAGTTGCATCTCGCGGGCCTGGACCGGCTGGTGCCGCTGCGTCGGCTGGAACTGATGCTGGCCACCGATGAGCTGGATGTCTTCCTGTGCATGCTGCCCTCCGAGCGACGTCGGGAGATGATGCGCTTCCTGCCGGTGCCGCTCTACCGCGTGCGTCATGTGCTGATGGTGCGGGCGGGCACCCCCACGCCCCGGTCCTGGACCTCGCTGCGCGCCTTCGCCCGGCGCAAGCCGGTGCTGCTGGTGCAGGGCAGCCAGTTGGCGGTGTCCTTGCAACAGGCGGACGTGAACCACGTCGAGGCCGCCAAGTCGGAGGTGGATGCGGTGCACATGCTGCTGCGCGGACGCGCCGATGCCGTCTACGGCCAGGACATGGCCCTGCGCCATGCCGTGCGCCTGGCCGGCATCGACGAGCGGGAGGTCGAGTTCGGCCCCTTCGCCTTCGAGGAGCAGCCCCAGCTTGTGGCCGTCTCGCGGCGGTTGCCGGAAGCGGTGGTGGAGCGGCTCTCCGAACGGCTGCGCCAGTTGCAAAGCAGCGGGGAGCTGAGCCGCATCGTGGATCGTTACCGCTAGCGAAGCGCTGCACAATTCCTCGCGGCGGATGGGGCCCCGTCCCCCGGGACCGCCCCCGCCGCAGCCGGCCTTCCTACAATCATGGACTTTCCCGTGCCACGCCGCCTGCGGCCTCTTTGTCATGACGCCTCCCACCCATCGCATCGCCCCCAGCATCCTGTCCGCCGATTTCGCCAATCTGGGCGCGGAAGTCCGGCAGGTCCTGGCCGCTGGCGCGGACTGGATCCACTTTGACGTGATGGACAACCATTACGTGCCCAACCTGACCTTCGGCCCGATGGTCTGCGAGGCCCTCAAGAAACATGCGGTCAAGCCGGACGGCACGCCCGCGCCCATCGACGTGCACCTGATGGTCCAGCCGGTGGACGCCCTGGCACAGGCCTTCTGCCGCGCCGGTGCCGACCTGGTCAGCTTCCACCCGGAAGCCAGCCAGCATGTGGACCGCACGCTGCAGCTGATCAAGGGTGAGGGCGCCAAGGCGGGTCTGGTCTTCAACCCTGGCACGCCGCTGGATGTGCTGGAGTGGGTGATCGACAAGGTCGATCTGGTGCTGATCATGAGCGTGAACCCTGGCTTTGGCGGTCAGAGCTTCATCCCCTCGGCCCTCAAGAAGCTGCAGCAGGCCAAGGCCCTCATCCAGGCCAGCGGCCGCGACATCCGCCTGGAGATTGATGGCGGCGTGAAGGTGGACAACATCCGCGAGATTGCCGATGCCGGTGCCGACACCTTCGTCGCCGGCTCGGCCATCTTCGGCAAGCCCGACTACAAGGCCGTGATCGACGCCATGCGCGCCGAACTGGCCCGCTGATCTTGACGCGCCTGCTGCTCGTCTGCGCGGCCAACCTGTGCCGCTCGCCCATGGCGGAGGCGGTGCTGCGCGGCCATGCCGCACGCCTGGGGCTGAGCCAGGTCGCGTCGGCGGGCGTGTGGGCGTCCTCTCGCGGCCAGGACGCCGACCGACGTACGGTGCAGGCGCTGCAGGCGCGTGGCTACGGGCTGGACCGCCGCTGGCGCTCGCGCCGAGTGCGGACCGAAGACTTTGATGACTTTGACCTGCTGCTGGCGATGGACCGGGACGTCCTGCGCGGCCTGGAGGCCCAGCGGCCTGCCCGCTCACCCGCCCGTCTGGCGCTGTTCCTGCAGGGCATGACCGGCCTGGGCCGAGACGAGGTGCCCGATCCTTACTTCGGCACGGCCGAAGGTTTTGAGCGTGTGCTGGACCTCATCGAGGCCCGGACGCAGGCCTGGCCTGCGCCGGCGGCGCTGATGCGTCACTTCACGCCGGACTGAGCCTCACGCTGTCATCTCCGGCAAGGCCTGCCAAGGTCTTGGACGGTCATGCGAGCGGCATGGCGCGACGATGTGGCGCCGTGCCTGGTGGCAACGCTCGATGCCGGAAGGTGCAGGGGCGGGTGCCTTTTGCGGAAGTCAAGGAGGAGGAGCCGAAGGCGACGGGGGACATGTAGCAAAAGGTGCCCGCCCCTGCGCCTTCCAGCGCAGTCAGAGGACAGCTCCCGCGCCTTCCAGCGCAGTCAGCGGACAGCCCCCGCCCCCACTGCCCCCGCGACCCCGAAGGTCAGTCCGCCTGCCCCGACGCCGGATGCGCTGGCGCGACCGGATGTTCCGTCAGCCGCGTCGCCGCCACTTCCCGTGTGTCCGGCCCCGTGCCGCTGAATCGGTCCAGCGCCAGATAAATCACCGGCGTGATGTAGAGCGTCACCGCCTGCGACAGGATCAGCCCGCCCACCACCGCCAGGCCCAGCGGCTGACGCAATTCTGCGCCCGCGCCCAACCCCAGCGCGATCGGCAGTGCGCCCATCAGTGCCGCCAGCGTCGTCATCATGATGGGCCGGAAGCGCAGGATGCAGGCCTCACGGATCGCCTCGGCCGGCGACATGCCGCCATTGCGCTGCGCATCCAGCGCGAAGTCGATCATCATGATGGCGTTCTTCTTCACGATCCCCACCAGCATCAGGATGCCGATGGTGGCGATCACCGTCAGCTCCATGCCGGCCAGCTCCAGCGTGATCAGCGCGCCCACCGCCGCCGACGGCAGACCGGCCAGGATGGTGATCGGATGGATGTAGCTCTCATACAGCACGCCCAGCAGCACATAGATCACGGCCACCGCCAGCAGAATCAGCATCAACTGCCCGCCCTGCGAGTCCTTGAACACCGCCGCATCCCCGCCATAGCTGGTGATGATGGTGGGCGGCAGACCGATGTCCCGCGTATAGCCGTCCAACCGGCCGGTGGCTTGGCCCAGCGGCACGTCCGGCGCCAGATTGAAGCTGAGCGTGACTGCCTGCAACTGGCCCTGGTGGTTCACCGCCGTCGGACCCAGCTCGCGCTTGACGCTGGCAAAGGCCGTCAACGGCACCATCGTGTCGTTCTTGCCTCTCAGATAGATTTTGCTGAAAGCGTCCTCGCTGAGGCGGTCGCCGTCAGTGGCTTCCATGATCACCTGATAGGTGTTGCTCTCCGCATAAATGCTGGAGACCTGACGCTCACCGAAGGCGCTGTAGAGCGCATTGCGCAGGTCCTGCATCTGCACGCCCAGCAGCGTGGCGCGTTCCCGGTCGATCACCAGGTTCGCCTGCAGGCCGCGCAGTTGCGAGTCGCTGGTCACGTCGCGGAAGATCGGATCGGCCTTGAGCTTGTCCTGCAGCTTCTCGGCCCAGCTGTTGAGCTCTCCAGCGCTGACCGACTGCAGCGTGAACTGATAGCGGCTCTTGGACTGCCGCCCGCCCAACTGCAGGTTCTGCACCGGGCGCAGATAAACGGCGATGCCAGGCACGGTACGCAGATCCTTGCGCAGCGATTCCAGCACCTGCGACATCGCCGGCCGTTCACCGCGGGGCTTGAGGTTGATGAACAGCCGCCCGGTGTTGACCTGCCCGCCGCCGCCCCCGCCGCCCACCGCGGCGGACACGCTCGCCACCGCCGGATTGTTCTTGACGATCTCCGCCACACGCTCCTGCATCACCGTCATGGCAGCGAAGGAAATGTCCTCCGAGGCTTCGGTGCTGGCCTGGATCTGGCCGATGTCTTCCTCGGGGAAGAAGCCCTTGGGGATCGCGATGTAGAGCCAGGCGCTGGCGATGAAGCTCAGCACCGCCACGCCGCCGACCAGCATGCGGTGGGTCAGGGCCCAGTCCAGCGTGCGGGTGTAGAAGTTCACCAGGCTGGTGAAACCCGCTTCGAAGGCCCGGCCCAAGGCGTTTTCCTTGGCTTCGTGATGATGCTTCAGGAAGCGGCTGCACAGCATCGGCACCAGCGTCAGCGACACCACCGCCGACACCAGAATGGCCAGTGACACCACCACCGCAAATTCATGGAACAGCAGGCCGATCACCCCCGGCATGAAGAAGATCGGAATCAGCACCGCCACCAGCGAGATGGAGATGGACAGGATGGTGAAGGACATCTCCCGCGCACCGCGAATGGCCGCATCGAACGGCGCCATGCCGTCCTCCACATGCCGCACGATGTTCTCCAGCATCACGATGGCATCGTCCACCACCAGGCCCACCGCCAGGGTGATGCCCAGCAGGGAGATGTTGTCCAGGCTGTAGCCCAGCGCGTAGAGCAGCGTCAGCGCGCCGATCAGCGAGATCGGCAGCGACAGCGTGGGAATCAGCGTCGCCACCATGCGGCGCAGGAACAGGAAGATGACCATCACCACCAGCACGACGGTCAGCGCCAGGGTGAAGTAGACGTCGTGCAGCGACTCGCGGATCGACACCGACCGGTCATTGAGCGTGCTCATCTTGACCGAGGCCGGCAGCTGCGCCGCAAAGCGGGGCAGCATGTCCTTGACCGCATCCACCACCTTCACCGTGTTGGCATCGGGTTGACGCTGCACCGCCAGCACGATGGAGCGTTCGCCGTTGAAGTTGGAGAAGGATTTGACCGTCTCGAAGCTGTCCTGCACGTCGGCCACGTCCCGTAGGAAGACGGGGGCGCCGTTGCGCGTGGCCACCACGATGCCGCCGAAGGCCTGCGCGTCCCGCAGTTGCTTGTTGGCCTGGATGGTCAGGGTCTGCCGCGAGCCGTCCAGCGTGCCCACCGGCGTGTTGGCATTGGCGCCGCGAATGGCGGCCTGCAGTTCGTCCAGCGTGATGTTGCGCTGCTGCAGCAGCTCATTGCGGGCCTTGATGCGCACCGCATAGCGCTTCTGGCCGTAGATGGAGACCTGGGCCACGCCGTCGATGGTGGATAGGCTGGGCGTGATCAGGTTCTCCGCATAGTCGTTGAGCTCGGAGAGATTGATCGATGGAGAGGTCAGCGCCACCAGCAGCACCGGCGCATCGGCCGGATTCACCTTGCGGTAGGACGGCGGCGTGGTCATCTCGGTGGGCAGCGAGCGCAGCGCCCGGAACAGCGCGGCCTGCACGTCCACGGCGGCCGCATCGATGTCCCGGGAGGGATCGAACTCCAGCGTCAGGGAACTGTTGCCCAGGGTGTTGGTGGACGAGATGGTGGTGATGCCGGCAATGGTGGAGAACTGCTTCTCCAGCGGCAGCGCCACCGACGAGGCCATCGTGTCCGGGCTCGCCCCGGCCAGCGTGGCCTGCACGTTGATGATGGGCGTGTTGTAGCTGGGCAGCGCGGCGACGGGAATCTTGCTCCACGCCGCCAGGCCGCCAATGATCAGCGCGATGTTCAGCAGCACCGTCATGACGGGCCGCCGGATGAACAGTTCGGTGAGGTTCATGCCGGGCCTCTCATTCGCCGCTGGCGTCGGCCTTGCCGGCCCCGGAGGCAGCTGCCACGCGGGTGCCGGCAGCGGCGGATGCCTCTGCCTGCTGGCGGGCTGCCGCGGCGGGGTCCACGGCCGCGGGCTGGGTCCGCACCGGCACGCCGGGGCGAAGATTCTGCTTGCCGTCCAGCACCACGGTCGCGCCCGGCTCCACGCCGTCCACCACCGCCATCTCGCCGAAGACATAGCGCAGGCGCACGGTCTTGAGCTGGGCCGTCTTGTCCGGGCTCACCACGTACACCTGGCGGTCGGTGCCGCGCAGGATGATGGCGGCTTGCGGAATCACCACCGCATTCTTGATGCTGCGCAGCAGCATGCGCACCCGCAGATACTGGCCGGGCCAGAGCTTTTGCTGCTTGTTCTCGAATTCAGCCTTGAGCTTGATGGTGCCGGTGCTGGCATCCACCAAGTTGTCCACGAAGATCAGCTTGCCGCGGGCCACCGGCTCCGTCTTGGCGCCGGTCTTGCCGCTGTCGATGCCGGCCTGCATCACCAGCACCTCCGGCGGTGTGGGCCGGGCACCATCGGCACCGGGCCGCATGGCTTCCAGCACCGGGGCCAGCTCGGTCTCGGGCAGGTTGAAGGTGATGCCAACCGGGTCGATCTGCACGATGTTCACCAGCGGCGTGCCGGTGGCACTGGCCTGCACCAGGCTGCCCGGCCAGACATTGACCGCACCGGCGCGGCCGCTGAAGGGGGCGCGGATCTCGTTGTAGCTCACCGCGACCTGCGCGGACTGCACGGCGGCTTCATCGGCGGTGACCAGGCTGCGGCCCCCCTCCAGATTGGCCAGGGCCGTGTCCAGCGCACTTTGCGAGACGAATTTCTGATCCACCAATTCCTTGGCGCGGTCGTATTGGCGCTGCAGATCCGCCAGGGCCGCCTTGTCGCGCGCCAGTTGAGCGCGGGCCTTGTCGAGATTGGCGCGGTCGGCCCGTGCGTCGAAGCGGAACAGCAGTTGGCCCTTGGTCACCGACTGGCCGTCCTTCACCAGCACATCCTGCACAGTGCTGGTGGTCTGGGGCCGGATATCGACCTGGTTCAGGGCCGCCACCGTACCGCTGGCTTCCACCACCACCGGCACGTCCTGCTGGCGAGCGGTCACCACGCCCACGGTCTGCATGCCTGCGGCACCCGATGCACCCGGTGCCCGCCCGCCCGGCGCTGCTGACGAGCCCTGGCCCGCCTGGCCTTGTGTGGACTGAGCGCCGCGGGATTTCCACCCCCATGCGCCGCCGGCGAGCAGCAGAACAATGATCAGCGACAGGACAACAGGCTTGCGGCGCATGCTTAGACTTTCTCCAACGACGGCTGGCAGGGCGCGAAAGCTTAGGGCAGCGTTTGCTGACCATTGTTTCGGTTCCGTTAATGACCGGATTGTCCCGGTGAACCTGTGCGATTGGAGCGAGCCGTTGTCCGGCAGCGGGAAGTTTTCGCAGGCGCGGGGGTGCCGGACGTCATGTTGGTGCGGCTTGTCCGAAGCGGCGTGAAGGTGTTTGCGCTGCGGCGTCGCGACCTGGCTCCGTGTCACCGAGGTGTCATGAAGCGACAGTGACGCGCGCTGCCGCGCCCATCAGCGCTGCGCGTTCAATGCGACGGCCAGTGCCGCCCCCACCTTGGCGTTGTGCTTGACCAGTGCAATGTTGGTGGCCAGGCTGGCGCCGCCGCTCAGGTCCTTGATGCGAGCCAGCAGGTAGGGCGTGACCGCCTTGCCGGTGATGCCGCCGGCCTGCGCTTCCGCCAGCGCCTGCTCGATGAAGCCCTGGATGCGCACTGCGGGCATCTCGTCGGAGACCGGCACCGGATTGCTGATCACCACGCCCCCATTCAGACCCAGGGTCCATTTGGTGCGCAGGAAAGCGGCCTGCTGCGCTGCATCATCCATGCGGAAGTCCGCCTTCAGGCCGCTGTCCCGCGTGTAGAAGGCGGCGAAGTTGTCCTGGCCGACCGACAGCACCGGCACGCCATGCGTCTCCAGGTATTCCAGGGTCAGCGGCAGGTCCAGGATGCTCTTGGCCCCGGCGCACACCACGGCCACCGGGGTGCGTGCCAGTTCCTGCAGGTCGGCGGAGATGTCGAAAGAGGTCTCGGCGCCGCGGTGCACGCCGCCAATGCCGCCGGTGACAAACACTTCGATGCCGGCCAGGTGGGCGCAGATCATGGTGGCCGCGACGGTGGTGGCGCCGATGCGGCCGGTGCTCAGGGCATACGGCAGGTCCCGGCGGCTGAGCTTCATCGCGTCCGGCGAGCGGCCCAGCAGCTCCAGTTGTGCGTCATCCAGGCCGATGCGGATGCGGCCGTCCAGCACGGCAATGGTGGCGGGCACGGCGCCATGCTCGCGAATGATGGCTTCCACGTCGCGCGCGGTCTGCACGTTCTGCGGATAGGGCATGCCATGCGAAATGATGGTGGATTCCAGCGCCACGATCGGACGACCGGCATCACGCGCCGCAGCCACTTCGGGCGAGAAGGCGATCAGGGCCTGGGCGTCAGGGCGGGTGAGGAGCGTGGAAGCAGTCATGGGGCGCTTTCGGTGAAAGGAGTGGGAGGCGGGTGAAAGCCCGGCAGGCGTTCAGGGCCTTCAGGGTGTCCAGGGTTCAGGTCAGCAGAGCCGGACTCAGGTCCCGGCTGACCGTGGCATCGGTCTGCAAGGTCAGGGCGGCCATCGAGAGTCCCAGCTTGCAGGCGGCGCGCAGGTCGTCCGGCTGGCCGTGCAAGGCCGCCACGAGGCCGGCTGACAGGGCGTCCCCGGCGCCGGTGACCTCGCGCATCCGGCTGCGCGGCACCTTGGGCGCGGCCAGCGACTGCAGCGTGTCCCCGTCGCTGAAACGCACGCCCTGGGCGCCGTCGCTCATCACCAGTCGCCGCAGGCCGCGGGACCGCAGCGTCAGCCAGGCATCGCGCAGCGCGCTGTCGGTCTCCAGCGGATGCGCCATCAGCGCCGAGAGTTCAGTGCGATTGAGCACCAGCAGGTCGATGCCTTCCAGCGTCTGTCCCAGCCGCTGCATCTTGGGGGCCGACACGGCCACCACCACCAGATGCTGCTGGCGCGCCTTGGCTTCCTCTTGCAGCAGCGCCAGCGATGGGGCGGGCAGGTTCAGGTCGGCCACCAGCCAGCGTGCGGCGGCGCGCTGGGGGGCGCAGCGGCGGATGAAATCGGTGTCCAGCCGGTCGGTCAGCGCCATGTCGGCCATGGCCAGCATCAGGTCCCCCTGCTCGTCCAGCACGGCGGTGTAGCTGCCGGTGGGCGCATCGGCGGCCTGGACGCAGCCGGAACAGTCCACGCCCAGCGTCTGCAATTCCGCCAGCAGCGCCTGCCCGGCGGCATCCCGCCCAACGGCGGTCAGCAGATGGACCGGGAGGCCCAGCCGGGCCAGGTTCTCCGCGATGTTGCGGGCCACGCCACCCGGCGACTCGAACTGGCGGGCCGGATTGGAGCTGCCCATGCGAGGCGCTTCCAGAGAGCGCAGCTTGCGGTCCAGGTTGGTGCCGCCTATGCAGACCACCGGCTGGCGGCTGGGCAGCACATAGGCGCGGCCCAGGATGCGGCCTTCCTTGACCAACTGGGCCAGATGACCCGCCACCGCGGAGCGTGAGAGGCCCAGCGCCTCCCCCAGCGCCTGCTGGGTGATGAAGGGATTGGCTTCGACCAGGGCAAGCAGCTGGTCCTTGGAACTGTTCATCCGGCGATTCTAGACACTTGTTTGCTGCAAAAGACAAATGTCCTTGCTGCCGGAAAGTGTGAATTGCTGACACTGTAAGTTTGTCGATTCTCAAAGCAGAGGACAGGCTGAGTTCCGTTGCGCACGGCGTTGGCATACCCTTGTTAACTGCTGAAACAAAAATGCCAGCCTTTGTGTAGGCGTCCTCCCGTTTCAGCACTGCTGCGGGCACCCGCTGCCAGGTGGCCCCCCGGGCGGACAGCCGACTGCATCCACCACAAGGAGAACTCTGATGCGCCAAAACCTGCCGGTGACCCAACAGGCCTATGACATTCCGGACGACTCCACGCTCATGTCCACCACGGACACCAAGAGCTTCATCCGCTATGCCAACGAGGCCTTCATCGAGGCCAGCGGCTACAGCTCGGAGGAACTGGCGGGGCAGCCGCACAACATGATTCGCCATCCCGACATGCCGCCGGAGGCCTTCCGCGACATGTGGGCCACGCTCCAGGCGGGGCAGAGCTGGACGGGGCTGGTGAAGAACCGCCGCAAGAACGGGGACCATTACTGGGTGCGGGCCAATGCCACGCCCATCCTGCGCAACGACCGGCCCATCGCCTTCATGTCGGTGCGCACCAAGCCCTCGGCGGAAGAAGTGGCCGGCGCGGAAGCGCTCTACAAGGACATGCGCGAGGGCAAGGCCAAGGGCGTGCGCTTCCACCAGGGCGTGGTGCTGCGCAGCGGACTGGCCGCGCTGAGCAATTGGCGCAAAACCCTGCCGGTGCGCTGGCGGCTGCGCCTGCCGATGCTGGTGCTGCTGCTGCTGGCCGTGGCGGCGCAACTGGCCAGTGCGGCCAGCCTCACCGCGTCGCTGGGCTGGACTGCGGCGCTGGTGCTGGTCGGCATCGCCGCCCTGGCTTTTGTGGAGCAGCAGGTCATCGGTCCGGTGCAGACCCTGGCCGAACATGCCCGACGGGTGGCCGGGGGCGATTCGCGGGAAGGTGTCAATTTTGACCGGGTCGACGAAATCGGCATGGCGCTGCGCTCGGTCAATCAGCTGGGGCTGATGTTCCGCTGGGTCATCGACGACATTGCGGACCAGGTGGTGACGGTGAAGTCCTCCAGCGGCCATCTGGTCACCGGCAACAACGAGATCAGCGCCCGCACCGAGCAGGCCGCCGCCAGCCTGGAAGAGACAGCCGCCTCCATGGAGCAGATGAGTGCCACCGTCAAGAGCAATGCCGACGCCGCCAAGCAGGCGGAGGAACTGGCGGTGCAGGCCACCGCAGCGGCGACTCAGGGCGGCGATGTGGTGCGGGAGGTCAACACCACCATGGACGGCATCACCGCCTCCAGCAAGCGGATCGGCGACATCATCGGCGTCATCGACGGCATCGCCTTCCAGACCAACATCCTGGCGCTGAATGCAGCGGTGGAAGCGGCCCGTGCGGGAGAGCAGGGGCGGGGCTTTGCCGTGGTGGCGGGGGAAGTGCGCAGCCTGGCGCAGCGCAGCGCCGAGGCCGCACGCGAGATCAAGACCTTGATCGGCGACAGCGTGGAGCGGGTCGAAGCCGGCGGGCGGCAGGTGCATGAGGCCAGCCGCGCCATGAACGACATCGTGCAGCAGATCCAGCGGGTGAGCGGGCTGATCTCGTCCATCGGCCATGCCACGCGTGAGCAGGCCTCCGGCATTGCGCAGGTCAGCGCCGCCGTCAGCGACCTGGACAAGACGACTCAGCAGAACGCCGCACTGGTGCAGCAGTCCGCCGGCGCCAGCGACAGCCTGGAGAAGCAGGCCACCCAGCTGGTGCAGGCGGTGTCGGTGTTCCGCCTGAGCTGAGTGACTTGCCCGCCGGTCCCCTCCCGCGCATGGGTGTGCACGGAAAGGGGCCGCGGCGGCGTCAGAAGAAGCCGAGCTTCTTCGGCGAATAGCTCACCAGCAGGTTCTTGGTCTGCTGGTAGTGGTCCAGCATCATCTTGTGGGTCTCGCGACCGATGCCGGATTCCTTGTAGCCGCCGAAAGTGGCGTGCGCCGGATAGGCGTGATAGCAATTGGTCCAGACCCGGCCCGCCTGGATGGCGCGGCCCATGCGGAAGGCGGTGTTGATGTCCCGCGACCATACGCCCGCGCCCAGCCCGTAAGGCGTGTCGTTGGCAATCGCCAGCGCCTCCTCCTCGGTCTTGAAGGTGGTGACCGCCAGCACCGGGCCGAAGATCTCCTCCCGGAAGACGCGCATCTGGTTGTTGCCCTTGAAGAGCGTCGGCTGGATGTAATAGCCGCCGGCCAAGTCCCCGCCCAGCTGCGCCCGGCCGCCGCCGATCAGGCACTGCGCGCCTTCCTGCTTGCCGATCTCCAGATAGGACAGGATCTTGTCCAGCTGCATGGACGAGGCCTGCGCGCCCATCATCGTGTCGGTGTCCAGCGGGTTGCCCTGGCGGATGGCCTTGACCCGGTCAATCGCGCGGGCGATGAACTGGTCGTAGATCGACTCATGAATCAGCGCACGCGACGGGCAGGTGCAGACCTCGCCCTGGTTGAAGGCGAACAGCACCAGGCCTTCGATGGCCTTGTCCAGCAGGTCGTCGTCCTGGGCGGCGATGTCGGCGAAGAAGATGTTGGGACTCTTGCCGCCCAGCTCGAGCGTGGCCGGAATCAGGTTGGTCGCGGCCGCTTGGGCGATGACGCGACCGGTGGCGGTCGAGCCGGTGAAGGCCACCTTGGCGATGCGCTTGCTCTGCGCCAGCGGCATGCCCGCTTCCTTGCCGTAGCCGTTGACGATGTTGAGCACGCCGGGGGGCAGCAAGTCTGCAATCAGCTCGGCCATCAACAGGATGCTGACCGGTGTCGATTCCGCCGGCTTGAGCACCACGCAGTTGCCCGCGCCCAGGGCCGGCGCCAGCTTCCAGGCGGCCATCAGTAGCGGGAAGTTCCACGGGATGATCTGGCCCACCACGCCCAGCGGCTCGTGGAAGTGATAGGCCACGGTGTGCGGATCGATCTCGCTGAGCGCGCCTTCCTGCGCCCGCAGGCATCCGGCGAAGTAGCGGAAATGATCCACGGCCAGCGGTACGTCGGCATTGAGCGTCTCGCGCATCGGCTTGCCGTTGTCCACGGTTTCGGCATAGGCCAGGCGTTCCAGGTTCTGCTCGATCCTGTCGGCGATGCGCAGCAGCACATTGGCCCGCTCGGCGGCTGGTGTGGCGCCCCACTTCGCGGCGGCGGCGTGGGCGGCATCCAGGGCCAGTTCGATGTCCGCGGCGCTGGAGCGGGCGGCCTGGGTGTAGACCTTGCCGCTGATCGGCGTGATCACATCGAAATACTGGCCTTCCACCGGGGCCACCCAACGGCCTCCGATGAAGTTGTCATAGCGCGGCTTGAACGACACCAAGGCGCCTTCTTGATGAGGCTGGGCATAGATCATGGACTGTCTCCGTGGTCGGTTGATGGACGAGGGTGTCATTGCAGACACCGTGCCAACGGCGACTGACCGGGACCAGCGCTCCCGTTCCAGCGTAAATCCGCCGGAACCCGGTTCAAGCGGGCGTCGGTTCTGCGTAAAGCCTCTTCCCATCCGGCGCGGGACGGTAGAGGATGCGCAGGCACACCTGTTCCGCGTTCAGACAGCCGGAACAGGTGTTCCACGATGGAACAGTGCGGGGCCTGGACGCTGCGGCATCTGGGCATCAACCGCCACCAGGAGACAAGCGATGTCCAAGACCTCGATCGCCGCCGTGGCGCCGAGCCGGCTGCGCGCCGCCCGGCGGGAATTGCTGGAGACGGGCGAGCTGCGCCTGAATCTCCCGGACGCCGGCCTGTGCCGCAGCTGGCTGCGCAGCCATGCGGCCGGGCTGAGCCCGGTCGGGCGCACGCCGGGGGCGCCGCATGCATCGTCGGCGCAGCTGATGCGGGCGCTGGAGCAGCAGCATGAGCTGGTGGCGCATGCGCGGCCGGTGATGCAGGACCTGTTCGCCCAGACCCGGGACAGTGACGGGCTGGTCATCCTCTCCGACGGCCAGGGCTTGCTTTTGCAGGCCCTGGGAGACGGCCGGTTTGTGGACCGTGCGCAGCGGGTGGCGCTGCGGCCAGGGGCGATCTGGGATGAGCGATGGCGCGGCACCAATGCCATCGGCACCGCGCTGGTGGAGCGGCGACCCGTGGCGGTGATGGGCGGCGAGCACTATCTGGAGCGCAATGGGTTTCTCAGTTGCACCGCCGCGCCGATTCGCGATCCGCAGGGGCGGGTGCTGGGGGTGCTGGATATTTCTGGCGAGCAGCGCAGCTTTCATCGGCATACGCTGGCGCTGGTGAGGATGGCCGCACGGTCGGTGGAACACCGGCTGTTTCACACGCGGCATGCCGACGCGCTGCGGCTGCAAGTGCATCTGCATCGCGAAGGACTGGGGACGGCCGGAGAGGGCCTGCTGGCGGTCAGCGAAGCGGGCTGGATCATCGGCGCCAATGAGACGGCGCTGGGCTGGCTGGGCGCGGAAGCGGCCCGGTCGCTGCGGCTGGAGGCGGTGCTGCCCATGGAGTGGCCGGCACTGCTGGGCTGGGCCTGCATGGACGACGCCGCGCCGCAGTTGATCCGGAGAGACGGCGACCCAGCGGCCTTGTGGATGCGGGCGGTTGTGCCTGCGGCGTGGCGTCGGCGGGTGGTGGGGCTTGGGGAGGGGCGGATCGGTGGCCCTGGGGACGACCTTGGGAGCGGTGCTTGGAGCGGCTCGGTTGGCAGCGGGACTGCTGGGTCCGGTGGCCCAGCGCACGGTGGCGGGGCCATCGGCCTTGCCTCGGTCACCGTCACAGCCACAGCTAAAGCCCATTCCAGCGCCGCCTCCGACCGCGCTGTTACGGCCACGTCAAGCACGACATCCGACGTCGACACCAGCACCAGCAACGACACCAGCACCCGCACCGGCACCCGCACCGGCACAGGCACTGGCGCCAATGCCAATGCCAATGCCAAAACCGACGCTGACGCTGACGCTGACGCTGACGCTGACGCTGACGCTGGCACCGACACCGACGCCGACACCGACGCCCACAGCGAATTCATCGACGCCTCCCATGCCCTCCCACGCGCGGACCACCCGATCACCGGCTTCGACGTGCGTGGACTTTCAGCAGCCGTGTCTGCCCGGACGCAGCCACTGACACCCCTCTCCACATGGCAATCGGCGCACGAAGCCATGCCCGGCGTGCGTCCTGACCCCGACCTGCCGCCCGCGCTGGCCGCGCTGCATCTGGGAGACCCGGCGATGCATCAATTGCTGCGTCGGTTGCACAAGGTGCTGGACAAGCCCATTGCGCTGCTGCTGCAAGGGGAATCCGGCGTGGGCAAGGACGTGCTGGCCCGCGCCGTGCACGACAGCGGCTCGCGCTGCAAAGGCCCCTACGTGGCGGTCAACTGCGCGGCGCTTCCGGAAGGGCTGATCGAAGCGGAACTGTTTGGCTACCGCGGTGGCGCGTTCACCGGCGCCTCCCGCGATGGTGCGACCGGGCGGCTGCGGCAGGCCCATGGCGGCACCTTGTTCCTGGATGAGATCGGCGACATGCCTGTGTCGCTTCAAGCCCGTCTGCTGCGTGTGCTGCAGGACCGGCAGGTGCAGCCGCTGGGCGGGGGCGCCGCAGTGAGCGTGGATGTGCAGCTGATCTGCGCCAGCCACCGTCCGCTGCGCGAGATGGTCGAGCAGGGACGCTTCCGGGAGGATCTGTACTACCGCATCAACGGATTGACCGTGACGGTGCCGCCGCTGCGCGCGCGGACTGACCTGGCTGCGCTCGTGCAGCGCCTGCTGCCGCGGGTGGCGCCGCGAGTGGCGCCGCAGGTGTCGTGCGACGTCGGCGTGGCGCCGGCACTTATGGAGGCACTGCTTCGATATCCGTGGCCCGGCAACATCAGGCAGCTGGAGCAGGCGCTGCGGGTGGCGGTAGCGATGCTGGAACCGTGGGAGCGGGAGATCCAGGCCGAGCATCTGCCTGAAGACCTTCAAGCGGCGCTCGAGGCGCAGGCTGACTCGCAGGCGCGGGCGTGCAGACAGATGCAGTCCAGCGCCAACTCCAACCGTGATCCCAATTCCAACCTCGCCCCCAACTCCAGCGCCATCGCCCCCGCCCCCGCCCCCGCCAACGCCAACCCCAACCCATCCTCCGCCGCCCTCCGCCAGCACGCGCAGGCCCATGTGCGCCAGGTGTTGACCGAGTGCGACGGCAACGTGTCAGAGGCGGCCCGCCGTCTGGGCATCGGGCGCAACACCCTCTACAGGATGCTGCGTTGAGCCACAGCGGGGCCGTGCGCCCGCCCCTGTCCGGCGTCCGTGTCAGACGTTGACTGACACGCCTTTGCTGGATCCTCCGAGGGGTCATGGCGGCATCCTGGACTGTTCCGCGCCCATACCGGGGCGTAATCTTCAACCCATGCGGAACGGAAATGGTGGCTGAACCGCAGAGGCGCAAGCCGGACGACTTTGAGGTGATGGGCAAGGGATAGGGCGGACTTCTCGCGGAGGTCCGCCCTTCGTCTTTGTGCGGTGCCGGTGCTGGTGCGGTGGTTGTGCGGGGCTTGTGCGGTGCCGTCACCACAGTCTTGAGCGGCGTGCCGGGCTTTCCCTTCCGGGAGCAGCGGACTTGGCCAGCTCCCCGCACAATCCGGGCCCATGTTCCGTCTTCCCACCACGGCCACCGCGCCGTTCTGCCCCTCCGAAGTCCACGGCTCGATTCCGCTGCCGACCCACGGCCCGCTGTGGCGCCGCCTGCTGAAGGTGGCCGGCCCCGGCCCGCTGGTGTCGGTCGGCTACATGGACCCCGGCAACTGGGCCACCGACATCGAGGCCGGCTCCCGCTTCGGCCATGCGCTGCTGTGGGTGGTCCTGGCCTCCAGTCTTGCAGCGATGGTGCTGCAGACCTTGTCCCTGCGGCTGGGCATCGTCACTCAGATGGACCTGGCCCAGGCCTGCCGGGCGCGCTACAGCCGTCCGGTCAACCTCAGCCTGTGGGTCATGGCCGAGCTGGCCATCATTGCCTGCGACGTGGCCGAGGTGCTGGGAACGGCGCTGGCCCTGCATCTGCTGTTTGGCATGTCGCTGATGAGCGGGGTGGCGCTGGCGGCTCTGGACACGCTGATCGTGCTGGGGCTCAAGGGCCGCGGTTTCCGTCAGGTGGAGGCCATCATCCTCGGGCTGGTGATGACCATCGGCGTGTGCTTTGCCGTGCAACTGGTGCTGGTGGGGCCGGACTGGCAGGCGGTTGCGCAAGGCTTCGTGCCCAATGGGCTGGCGGTGCATGACCGCCACGCGCTGCTGCTGGCCATCGGCATCCTGGGCGCGACGGTGATGCCGCACAACCTCTATCTGCATTCCTCCATCGTCCAGACGCGGCGCATCGGTCGATCAGCGGCGGAGCTGCGCGACGGTCTGCGGCTGTGCACCTTCGACACGCTGGTGTCGCTGTCGCTCGCGCTGCTCATCAATGCCGCCATCCTCACCCTGGCCGCCACCGCCTTTCATGCCAAGGGGCATACCGAGGTGACGGAGATCCAGGACGCCTATCACCTGCTGGACCCGCTGGTGGGGAGCACGCTGGCGTCGCTGCTGTTCGGCATCGCGCTGCTGGCGGCGGGGCAGAGCTCCACCTTCACCGGCACCATTGCGGGGCAGGTGCTGATGGAAGGCTTTCTGAAGCTGAAGATTCCCTGCTGGCAACGACGGCTGGCAACGCGCGCGATTGCGCTGGTGCCGGCGTTCCTGGGGGTGTGGTGGCTGGGGGAGGGCGGCGTGGGGCGGCTGCTGGTGGCCAGCCAGGTGGTGCTGAGCCTGCAGTTGCCGTTTGCCATGTGGCCGCTCATCCGGATGACCGGGGATGCGTCGTTGATGGGGCGCTTTGCCAACGGGCCCTGGCTGCGCGGCACGGCTTGGACGATCTTCGGCGCGGTGAGCGTGGCGAATGTGGCGCTGCTGGCGTCGCTGGTGGGAGTGATCTGAGTCGGTGGATTGACGGATTGCACAAGCCAGCCGGTGGATGGCTGGCGTGGGGCTCGCTGTTCACTGTTGCGATAGGCTGGCTCACGGCGTCGGACCGTGCCGGTCTCAAGGATGTTGGAGCACCGCCAATGCCGCGCCCGCAGCCGCCGTCAGCACCACCAAAAGAACCGGCGACCACCGAAACCGCATCAGCAGCAGCGCAGCCACGGCTGCCATCAGGCCGTCCAGCGGGTGCTGGAGGGCACTGGTGCCCACCGGTGTGATCAGCGCAGCGCCCAGCAGCCCCACGACGGCAGCATTGATCCCCGCCAGGGCGTCACGCACGCGTGGCCGCTGACGCAGGGCATGCCAGAAGGGCAGAGCGCCCAGCAGCGTGAGCCAGGCGGGCGCAAAGATCGCTGCCAGCAGGAGCAGGGCGCCCAGCCACGGACTGGTGACGCCGGGCATCGTCAAGGTGGCACCCAGATAGGCGGCGAAGGTGAACAGCGGTCCCGGTACGGCTTGCGCAGCGCCGTAGCCGGCCAGGAACTGCTCCAGACTCATCCAGCCGGGCTGCACCAGACCCGCTTCCAGCATCGGCAGCACCACATGGCCTCCGCCGAACACCATGGCGCTGGCGCGGTAGCAGACCCAGAGCGCGCCCCATAGCCGCGAGCCGCTCTCGTGCGCGGCCAGGAAGAGCCCGCCCATCAGGACCACGAAAGCGAGCAGTGCGAGAAGACCTGTGCGGCGACTGACGGTTGCCAGGCCCGTGTCAACCACGGGGCCGTGAGCCGTTTGTGGGCGAGAACCTGGATCCGCATCCGCATCCGCATCCGCATCCGCATCTTCATCGGCACTGGCACTGGCACTGGCACTGGCACTGGCGCCGACACCAGCACCAGCACCGGCACCGGCACCGGCACCGGCGCCGGCGCCGGCGCCTGGGGCCAGCCCAGCGGCTTTATTGCCCCTGTTGAACCTGCCGCCCAACAGCCAAAGCCCGGCGACAGCTCCCAGCACCAAAGCCCCCGGCTGGCCGATGGCCGCAGGCAGAAGCAGCACCAGAAGCGCAGCAGCAATCGCCAGCAGCTGTCGCGGCCGATCCGGACACAGACTGCGCGCCATCCCCCAGACGGCCTGCGCGACCACCGCCACCGCCAGCACCTTCAGCCCGTGCAAGGCGCCCGCGGCCCATACCGCGGTGCCCCGTTGAATCCCCAATGCCACCAGCGTCAGCAGCAGGGCCGACGGCGCGGTAAACCCCAGCCACGCCGCCAACGCGCCGGCGCTCCCCGCCCGCTGCAGGCCCAGACCGATGCCCACCTGACTGCTGGTCGGACCCGGCAGGCACTGGCACAGGGCGACCAGATCGGCATAGTCGGCCTCGGTCAGCCAGCGTCGTCGGTCGACGAACTCCGCCCTGAAATACCCCAGGTGCGCCACGGGTCCACCGAAGGAGCTCAGGCCGAGCACCAGGAAGGCCCACAGCACCTCCGGCCAGCGACCTGCGGGGGGCCGCTGAGACGATGGAGGCAGTGGCGATGACGGTGAAGTCAAAGGCGAAGGAGCAGGCGAAGTTGACGCCGCGGGAGGGGATGACATGGAAGAGGTGCGCACAGAGGGCCTGGGCGGCAGCGACGATACAGGCGGGACGGAGGACGAAGGCGGCATCGGCATCGACAGCATCTGCGGGAGCGACGGCATGGGGCGGATTGTGGTCAGGCTCTGTGACCCTGCAACATCTGGCTCGGTGGCGTTTTGGTAACCTGCGAGCCGTGGCCGCTGGATGTCCGGTGGCGCGTCCTCGGCACGTCCCGCGTGCCCCTCATGTTCCGACGGGGTCTCCACCGCTCGAACAATCCGACTGGAGATCCCATGACCGTTGAATCCGAAGACGACATCGTTGGCCTCAAGCGCATCGGGCGCATTGTGTCCCTGGTGCTGCATGAACTGCTGGAGACCGCCGAGCCGGGCATGACCACGCTGGAGCTGGACCGCCTGGGCGGTCAGCTGCTGGAGCAGCACGGCGCCCGCTCCGCGCCGAAGCTGACCTACGACTTCCCCGGCTTCACCTGCATCAGCATCAATGAGGAAGCGGCCCATGGCATTCCCGGCGGCCGGGTGATCCGCGCGGGCGACGTGCTGAACGTGGACGTGTCGGCCGAGCTGGGCGGATATTTCGCGGACACCGGCGGCACCCGTGTCATCCCGCCCACCAATCCGCAGAAGACTCGTCTGTGTCATGCCACCCGCACGGCGCTGGAGCAGGCCATGAAGCAGGCGCGGGCCGGCCAGCCGATCAGTGGCATTGGTGCGGCCATCGAGCGGGTCGCCAAGACCTACGGTTTCAAGATCATCGAGAACCTGGGCAGCCACGGCGTCGGCCGCGCCCTGCATGAGGCGCCGGAACACATCCCCGGCTACTTCGACCCGAAGGACAAGCGACTGCTTCAGGAAGGCATGGTCATCACCATCGAGCCCTTCCTCTCCACCAAGAGCCGCATCGTCAACGAGACCGATGACGGCTGGACCCTGGTCGGCGTGCCGGGCAACCTGTCTGCGCAGTATGAGCACACGATGATCATCACGCAGGGCGATCCGATTGTGGTGACGCAGCACTGATGGATGGCCCATGACCATGCTTGAACCCACCCCGACAGGCTTCATGATCGACCTGGACGGCACGATGGTGGACACACTGGGCGACTTTGTCGCGGTGCTGTCCCAGGTGCTGGACGACCTGGCGTTGCCGCGTGTCTCCCGGGTCTTCGTTGAACACACCATCGGCCAGGGCAGTGAACACCTGATCCGCAGCGTGCTGCACGAGGTGGGCGGGCGGCAGGATCAGTATGAGCAGGCGTGGGCGCTCTACCAGCGTCACTACGCAGTGCTCAACGGTGAGCATGCCGACGTCTTCCCGGGCGTGGAAGAGGGGCTGCGGCGGATCCGTGCCCTGGGCCTGCCGATGGCCTGCCTGACCAACAAGCCGGCTGCCTTTGCGCGTGATCTGCTCAAGCGAAAAGGGCTGGATGGGTATTTCGACCGCGTGTTTGGCGGTGACGACTTCGAACGCAAAAAGCCGGACCCTCTGCCACTGCTCAAGACCTGTGAGGCGCTGGGCACGTCACCCGCAACCACCTGGATGGTGGGCGACTCCAGCAACGATGCGAAGGCAGCGCATGCAGCCGGATGCCCCGTGGCCCTGGTGAGCTACGGCTACAACCACGGCCAGCCGATTCGCGAGGTTCCCGCTCACCGCTACCTGGACCGGCTCGATCAGCTGTTCGCGACGGACGACGCCTGAACGCTGAGAACGGGGACCCAGCGCTGCGCCGGGTCCCTGTGCCGTCACTTCCCGCCGAGCAGCGCCGTCTTCAGCCCGTTGTCCGCCGGGGACTTGCCCAGCCAGATCTTCAGCAGCAGGTTGAAGAACGCCGGCTCCTTGATGGCCTCGCCCGGCATCGGCTTGCCGTTGACGAACACCACAGTGCCGGTTCCGGGGATGTAGTCCACCCCGAACGACTCCCCGGTGTTGAGCTTCTTCTTCTGCACAAAGATCTCGGACATGCGCAGCACGCCGTTGATGGCGCTGGCGAACTCCGCCGGCGTGGCGTTCTGCTCCATGCCCTTGGTGAACAGCTTGCCCAGTTCTTCGCCGTCAATGTCCCGCAGCATCTGGATGTAGAGCCGCTTGGGCCCGGCATTCGCCAGCACCCCGTCCGGCGTATTGGCCCGCGAGGTCAGATACAGCCCCGCCGTATAGACCTTGAAAATCGCCTTGTAGCGGATGCCCGCGCCGTTGAGCACCAGCTTCTGCCCGGCCACCTCCGCCTGACCGTCGTACTTCACGCCGGCCACTTCGATGGGATGGGGCACCGGTGCCGGCGCGGCAGCGGCTGCAGGCGCCGTGACCGTGCCGGACGCCGAGGGCGACGTGGTGCCCGAAGCGCTGGACCCCGCCGGTGCCTGACCGTGGGCCGACATCGACAGCAGGGACAAGGCCGCAACAGCAGAAGCGGCCACCTTGGTAAGTCTCATGTCTCTCTCCTTCCTCCTCGAGGATCGGCCGGCTCCGCACCTCGACATCACCCATGGCGGACCGGCTCTGCAAGAGAGTATGCGGGATGGGCAAGCCCGAACACATCGGGAGTCATCCTGCTACACTGCCACCACTATGTTCATCACGCGCAAGCACATCAAGGGGTCGAACGACCGGGGAGCCTGGCCCTGGCGACGCCCGCACGACTTCACCTGAAGCCGCCTGCTGCTTGCCGCCTGTTGTCCCTCCTTCGCGGATCCCCTGATCCCGGACCTCAGGCTACCGTCATCCCCTTCTGCACCCGCACAAGCTCGGGGCAGGTCCAACAGGCGACCTGAGACGACGCACGCGTGTGCCGGATGCCGCCTGAGGCGGTCCTCCACGCGTCTGACATGAGGTTTGACGACGTGATCACCGAACTCGAGTTCCAGAGCCTGGCCGCCGACGGCTACAACCGCATCCCCCTGATCAGCGAAGCCTTCGCCGACCTGGAAACCCCCCTCTCGCTCTACCTGAAGCTCTGCGCCGGTAATGGCCAGGGCCGCAACAGCTTCTTGCTGGAGTCGGTGGTGGGCGGTGAGCGCTTCGGCCGCTATTCCTTCATCGGCCTGCCCGCCCGCACCGTGCTGCGCAGCGAAGGCCGCACCACCCAGATCCTGCGGGACGGCGAGGTCGTCGAGACCCACGAGGGCGACCCGCTGGCCTTCATCGAGGCCTACCAGCAGCGCTTCAAGGTGGCCCTGCGTCCCGGCCTTCCCCGCTTCTGTGGCGGTCTGGCCGGCTACTTCGGCTACGACGCGGTGCGCTACATCGAACCGCGCCTGGCCGACTCCACGCCGCAGGGCGGTCTGCCCACCCCGGACGTGATGCTGCTGCAGTGCGAAGAGCTGGCGGTCATCGACAACCTGTCGGGCAAGCTCTACCTCATCGTCTATGCCGACCCGGGTCAGCCCGAAGCCTATTTCCGGGGCAAGAAACGGCTGGCTGAACTGCGCGACAAGCTCAGCTACTCGGTCTCCGCCCCACGCGTGCTGCGCGGGCAGGCCCATCCGGTGGAGCGTGAGTTCGCCAAGGCCGACTTCCTCCAGGCGGTGGACCGCGCCAAGGAATTCATCGCGGCCGGCGACTGCATGCAGATCGTCTTCGGCCAGCGCCTCAAGAAGCGCTACACCGAATCGCCGCTGAGCCTGTACCGGGCGCTGCGCTCGCTCAATCCCAGCCCCTACATGTACTTCTACGACATGGGGGAATTCCAGATCGTCGGCGCCTCGCCCGAGATCCTGGTGCGTCAGGAGCAGACGCCGGATGGTCGCAAGGTCACCATCCGTCCGCTGGCCGGCACCCGGCCGCGCGGTGGCACCCCGGAACTGGACCAGGCGCTGGAAGTGGAACTCAAGGCGGACCCTAAAGAGCGGGCCGAGCACCTGATGCTGATCGATCTGGCCCGCAACGATATCGGCCGTATCGCCCGCACCGGCACGGTGAAGGTCACCGACGCGTTCGCGGTCGAGCGCTATTCGCATGTGATGCACATCGTCAGCAATGTCGAGGGCCTGCTGCAGGACGGCGTCGGCAACATGGATGTGTTCCGCGCCAGTTTCCCCGCCGGAACGCTCTCCGGCGCGCCCAAGATCCGGGCCATGGAAATCATCGACCAGCTCGAGCCGGTCAAGCGCGGCATCTACGGCGGCGCCTGCGGCTACCTGAGCTTTGGTGGCGACATGGACCTGGCCATCGCCATCCGCACCGGCGTGATCATGGACCAGACCCTGTATGTGCAGGCCGCCGCCGGCATCGTCGCCGACTCGGTGCCGGAGCTGGAATGGAAAGAGACCGAAGCCAAGGCCCGCGCGCTGCTGCGTGCCGCGGAACTGGTCGAAGAAGGTTTCTGAGCGGACGAAGGAGCGAAGCCATGCTGCTGATGATCGACAACTACGACAGCTTCACCTTCAACCTGGTGCAGTATTTCGCCGAACTCGGCGCCGATGTGAAGGTGGTCCGCAACGACCAGATCACGCTGGACGAGATCGAAGCCCTGCGGCCCAGCCATCTGGTGCTGTCACCCGGACCGTGCACGCCGAAGGAGGCCGGGGTCTGCGTCCCTGCCATCGAGCGTTTCAAGGGCCGCCTGCCTATTCTGGGCGTCTGCCTGGGCCACCAGAGCATCGGCGCGGCCCTGGGCGGTCGCATCATCCGGGCGCAGGTGCAGATGCATGGCAAGGCCAGCACCATCACGACCGACCGCCGGGGGGTCTTCACCGGACTGCCCGAAGCCTTCAGCGTCATCCGCTACCACTCGCTGGCCATTGAGCAGGCGACGCTGCCGGACGACCTGGAAGTCTCCGCCCGCAGCGAGGACGGCGAAATCATGGGCGTGCGCCACCGCGGTCTGGCCGGCACCGGCACGCCGCTGGAAGGGGTGCAGTTCCATCCCGAATCCATCCTGTCGCAACATGGCCATGCCATGCTGCGCAATTTTCTGGAACTGGCCCCATGAGCGCTGACCTGACCCGTGCCAATCCGGTGGTGGACCTTCGCAGCGACACCGTCACCCGACCGACGCCCGCCATGCGCGAGGCGATGCGGGTGGCCGAGGTTGGCGATGACGTGTTCGGGGATGACCCGACGGTCAATGCGTTGCAGGCCGCGCTGGCGGAGCAGCTGGGATTCGAGGCGGCGCTGTTCATGCCCAGCGGCACCCAGAGCAATCTGTGCGCGCTGATGAGCCACTGCCAGCGCGGGGATGAATACATCGTCGGCCAGATGGCCCACACCTACCGCTGGGAAGGCGGTGGTGCCGCGGTGTTGGGGTCCATCCAGCCACAGCCACTCAACCACGCCGCCGATGGGTCGCTCCCCCTGGCCGACATCGAAGCGAACATCAAGCCCGACGATGCGCACTTCGCGCGCACCCGGCTGCTGACGCTGGAGAACACCATTGGCGGCAAGGTGCTGCCGATGGACTATCTGGCCGAGGCCAGCGCGCTGGCGCAGCGCCGCGGACTGGCGCGGCATCTGGACGGTGCGCGGCTCTTCAATGCGGCCGTGGCGATCGATCCGCAGGACCCCTACGCCGCCGCGCGCCGCATCTGCAGCCATTTCGACAGCGTCTCGGTCTGCTTCTCCAAAGGCCTGGGCGCGCCGGTGGGCTCGGTGCTGTGCGGCTCGCGCGCCTTCATTGGCCAGGCCCATCGCTGGCGCAAGATGGTCGGCGGCGGCATGCGCCAGGCGGGTGTGCTTGCCGCTGCGGCGCACCATGCGCTGACCCACCATGTCCGACGCCTGGCCGACGACCATGCACTGGCGCGTCGCCTGGCCGAAGGCCTGTCGGGCCTGCCGGGTCTGTCGGTCGAAGCCCCCCAGACCAACATCGTGTTTGTGGATGCGACGCCCGCCGTGGGCACCGGCCTCATGGACCATCTCAAGCAGCGCGGCGTGCTGGCCACCGGCCTGTACCGACTGCGCTTCGTCACTCATCTGGATGTGGATGCCGAGGGCGTGGACCGCGCCATCGCCGCCATCCGCGAGCACTGCCTGCGAACGGGAGCCTGAGGCCATGCCGATCACCGACCACGAAGCCCTCACCCGGGTCATCGAACATCGCGAGATCTTCCACGACGAGATGCTGTCGCTGATGCGCCGCATCATGGCCGGCGAGATGTCCCCCGTGACGGCTGCCGCCATCCTGGTCGGCCTGCGGGTGAAGAAGGAAACCATCGGCGAGATCACCGCTGCCGCGCAGGTCATGCGCGAGTTCTCGGTGAAGGTGCCGCTGCAGCCCGGCCCGCATCTGGTGGATGTGGTGGGCACCGGCGGGGATGGGGCCCACACCTTCAACATCTCCACCTGCTCGATGTTTGTCGCCGCCGCGGCCGGAGCGCAGATTGCCAAGCACGGCAACCGCAGCGTCTCCAGCAAGACCGGCAGCGCGGATGTGCTGGAAGCGCTGGGCGTGGCCCTGTCGCTATCGCCACAGGCGGTGGCGGACTGCGTGCACAAGACCGGCATCGGTTTCATGTTCGCGCCCAACCACCATCCGGCCATGAAGAACATCGCCCCGGTCCGCAAGGAGCTGGGCGTGCGCACCCTCTTCAACATCCTGGGTCCGCTGACCAACCCCGCCGGTGCCACCAACATCCTGATGGGCGTCTTCCATCCGGACCTGGTGGGCATCCAGGTGCGCGTCATGCAGCGGCTCGGTGCCGAGCATGCGCTGGTGGTCTATGGCAAGGACGGCATGGACGAGATTTCGCTGGGCGCCTCCACGCTGGTGGGCGAGCTGCGCAATGGCGAGATCCGCGAGTACGAGGTGCATCCGGAAGACTTCGGCCTGCAGATGGTCTCCAGCCGCAACCTGCGGGTGAGCGGCCCGGAAGAGAGCCGCCGCATCCTGCTGAACGTGCTGGCCGATGAGCCGGGCCCCGCCCGCGACATCGTGCTGCTCAATGCGGGTGCCACGCTCTATGCTGGCAATGTGGTGGACAGCATTGCGGACGGCATCACCAAGGCGCGTGAAGTGCTCAGCAGCGGCGCGGCCCGCGCCAAGCTGGATCAATTTGTCGCCGCCACGCAGGAGGCCGCCCGTGTCTGACATCCTGGATCGGATCAATGCGGTCAAGCGCGAGGAAGTCGCCGCCGCCCAGGCCCTGAAGCCGCTGGCTGTGCTGCGCGCGGAGGCGGAGTCGCGCGAGGCGCCCCCTCGGGGATTCGGGGAAGCGCTGCGCCGCACGGTGCAGGCTGGCCGCAGCGCGGTGATTGCGGAAATCAAGAAGGCCAGCCCCAGCAAGGGCGTGCTGCGCGAGGACTTCCAGCCCGCCGCCATTGCCCGCAGCTATGAGCAGCACGGCGCTGCCTGCCTGAGCGTGCTGACCGACCGCTCTTTCTTCCAGGGCGGGGTGGCCTATTTGCAGGAAGCCCGCGCCGCTTGCGGCCTGCCGGTGCTGCGCAAGGACTTCATGATCGACCCCTATCAGGTCTACGAAGCCCGCGCGATGGGTGCCGACTGCATCTTGCTGATTGCCGCCAGCCTGGACGATGGTCAGATGGCCGAGCTGGAAGACTGCGCGCTGGGCCTGGGCCTGGACGTGCTGGTGGAGGTGCATGACGGTGATGAACTGGAACGTGCGCTGCGCCTGAAGACGCCGCTGGTGGGCATCAACAACCGCAACCTCAAGACCTTCGAGGTGACGCTGGAGACGACGCTGGGGCTGCTGGCCGAGGTGCCGCCTGACCGGCTGCTGGTCACCGAATCCGGCATCCTCGGGCCGGCCGATGTGCAGCGGATGCGCGCTGCGAAGGTGAATGCCTTCCTGGTGGGCGAGGCCTTCATGCGGGCCGACGACCCGGGTGCGGCGCTGGCGGCGCTGTTCCGCTGATGGCTCTGACCCGCGCAGATATCGACTGGCAAGTCGAGGGGGGCTGGCAAGCCTGCATCGACGCCTGGCGCCGCAGTGCGGATGGGCTGCGGGTGCAGGCCTTGCTGGAGGAACGGCTGGCCGCAGGCGCCTGCATCTATCCGGCAGATCCGCTGCGGGCGCTTCGGCTCACACCGCTGACGTCGGTGCGGGTGGTCATCGTCGGTCAGGATCCCTATCACGGCCCGGGTCAGGCGGAAGGCCTGGCCTTCTCCGTCCCGGCCGGGCAGAAGCTGCCGCCGTCGCTGCGCAACATCTTCAAGGAGCTGATGCGCGACCTGGGGCAGCCGCCTGCCATGACCGGCCATCTGGGCGACTGGGCCCGGCGGGGCGTGCTGCTGCTCAACACCAGCCTCACCGTCGAGGACGGACAGGCGGGCAGCCATGCCCGCAAAGGCTGGGAATCGCTGACCGATGCGCTCATCGAGGCCACGGCGCGGGACGCCTCCCCCAAGGTCTATCTGCTGTGGGGGGCGCATGCCCAGGCCAAGGCGGTGCTGGTCGAGGCCGCAGGCGGTGGCCGTCACCGGGTGCTGCAGGCCAACCATCCGTCGCCTCTGTCCGCGACCCGTGGCCCCACGCCCTTCATCGGCTGCGGCCATTTCTCCGCAGCGCGTGACTGGCTGAAGACGCAGGGCACCGATCTGGACTGGTCGCTCGACGCCTCCCGGCTCTCCTCCGGGGACTGATCGCTCAGGTCAAGGATCGCCCCCGTACGGGCTGATCCTCATGGCGGGGGGCCGCTCAACTGGTACGGTTGTGGTCACGCAGCCGCGGCCCCGCTCCGTCCCTGGGTGTCCGCATTGTTTCTCCTCGTGTCCATCGTGAGGCGATGGCCCTTTGCAGGCCCCGGTCGAGGGCCGGCCACGCCCACCTGCTGACTCAGGGTTAAGTCCAGTGCGCTACCAATTGACGGTCTCCGATTTTTGGTACTAAACTGGTATTAATCATGACAGTTCCCGCTTTGGCCGACGTCTGGTCGGCTTCCCTGCCCACGCGCCATGCCGCCGTCCGATATCTGGTCGGGGTGGATGGCGGCGGCACGGGCACGCGGGTGCGGCTGAGCGACCTGCAGGGACGTCTGCTCGGACAAGGGCAGGCAGGACCGTCGGCCCTGGGGCAGGGCGTGGATCAAGCCTGGCGGCACATTCAGGAAGCGGTGCAGGCGGCGGCGTTCCAGTCGGGCCTGTCGGCGCTGCCCCTGGCCGAGACGGCCATCGGCCTGGGCCTGTCCGGCGCGGGCGTGGCTGCGCAGGCCGAAGCCTTCAAGGCGCGGCAGCCTGGATATGCCCAGCTGGTGCTGGTCAACGACGGCACCACCACGGTCATCGGCGCCCATGGAGGCCATCCCGGCGCGGTGATCGCGGCAGGCACCGGCACCGTGGGCGAGGCGCTGCGTGCGGATGGCTCGCTGGTGTGTGTGAGCGGCTGGGGCTGGATCGGTGGCGATGAAGGCAGTGGCGCCTGGCTGGGTCTGCAGGCCATGCGGCTGGCGCAAAAGGCCATGGATGGCCGTCTGCCCGCCGGTCCGCTGGCGCAGGCTGTCTGGGCCGCCGCCGGCGCTCAGCATCCGCAGGATCGCGACGCGGTGTCCGCCTGGGTCGCCCAGGCCGGCCAGCATGCCTATGCGCAATTGGCGCCGCTGGTGTTCGATCAGGCCCCTTCCGATCCGGCTGCTCAGGCGCTGGTCAATGCCGCAGTGGCCGAACTGGAATCGGTTGCGCTGGCCCTGGACCCGACGCAGACCCTGCCGCTCTCGCTGGCCGGCAGCATCGCACAGCGGCTGGGCAGCCGTTTCTCAGGCAACATTCGGGCCCGTTGCGTGTCACCTCAGGGTGACTCGGCTGACGGGGCGCTGCGGCTGGTCCGCGGCGCGCTCTCTGACTCACGTTGATCGAGAACCGCCCGATGAGCACCAAGCTGCCCTTCCAATTTAAGCCCGATCCCGCCGCCGCTTCGCCGCTGTACATGCAGCTGGCCCACAAGCTGGCACAGGCCATCCGCGAGGGCCAGTACCAGGCCGACGAGGCCCTGCCGTCCGAGCGGGTGCTGTCGGAGTCGCTGGACCTGTCCCGCGTGACCGCCCGCAAGGCGATCGACCGGTTGGTGGAGCAGGGCCTGATCGTGCGCAAGCGGGGCTCGGGCAACTACATCGCGCCTAAGCTGGAGCAGCCGCTGTCGCGTCTGACCAGCTTTTCGGAAGAGCTGCATCAGCGCGGCTTCAAGCCCAGCAGTCGCTGGCTGACCCGTGGTTTTGCGATGGCGGCGCCGGACGAACAACTCTCCCTGGGCCTGACGACCGGTCAGCGGGTGGCCCGTCTGGAGCGTCTGCGTCTGGCCGACCAGGTGGTCATGGCCTATGAACTGAGCGTGCTGCCGGAGGCCGTGCTGCCCGAGCCGCAGAAGGTCGACAGCTCCCTCTACGAGCACCTGGCCCGCATGGGCCGCGCGCCGGTGCGCGCGCTTCAACACATTCGTGCCATCAACGCGGATTCACGCCTGGCGGGCCTGCTGGAAGTGCCAGTGGGTCAGGCGGTGCTGTTCATCACGCGTGTGGGTTATCTGGACCTGGGTCAGGCGGTGGAGCTGACCCATTCGTACTGCCGCAGCGATTACTACGACTTCGTCGCGGAGATGAGGCGCGACGGATGACGGACGCACAGCATATCGACGGATTCATTCTGACGCCTGCCGGATTCATCCGCGGTGTGCTGGAGCATCAAGAAGGCCGGATCTGCCGCATGGACGGCACACCGGTGTCTGAAGACGAAGTGCGGCATGGCGCCCAAGCGCTGCCGCTGATCCTGCCCGGCTTCGTCGACCTGCATGTGCATGGTGGCGGCGGGCACGACACGATGGAGGGCGGGGCGGCCGTGGCCGAGATGGCGCGCCTGCATGCCCGCCACGGCACGACGGCCCTGCTGGCCACCACCATGACCGCGCCGATGGACGAGATCCGCAGCGCGTTGCGGGCGCTCAGCGGTGTGTGCGCCGATCGCGGCAGCGGCATGTCCCGGGTGCTGGGCGTGCATCTGGAGGGGCCCTACATCAACCCCGGCAAGCTCGGCGCGCAGCCCGACTTCGCCCGCTCCGCCGCCATCGACGAGGTGCGGGCGCTGCATGCCATCGCGCCGATCCGTCTGGTGACGTTGGCGCCGGAAGTGCCGGGCCATCTGGATCTGGTGGGCGAGTTTCGTGCCGCCGGCTTCCAGGTGCAGATCGGCCACACGCTGGGCACTTATGAAGACGGCGTGGCCGCCCTGGCGCGCGGCGCGGGCGGCTTCACCCATCTGTTCAATGCCATGTCCGGCCTGCATCACCGCGAGCCCGGCATGGTGGGGGCGGCGCTGGCTCATGCGCGCTATGCCGAAGTCATTCCGGACCTGCTGCATGTGCACCCTGGCGCGATCCGCGCGGCGCTGCGCTGCATTCCGGGCCTGTTCTGCGTGACCGACTCGACTGCTGCGGCCGGCATGCCCGACGGCGAGTACCGGCTGGGGCGGCACCGGGTGACCAAATGCCTGGGGGGGGTGCGTCTGCCCGACGGCACGCTGGCCGGATCCACGCTGACGATGGACCAGGCCCTGCGCAATCTGGTGCTGAAGATGGGATTGACGGTGGAGGAAGCGTCGCGACGGGTATCGACCCATGCGGCGGACTTCCTCGGCCTGGAGGACCGGGGTCGGCTGGTGCCTGGCGCCTGGGCGGATGTGGTGGTGTTGGACCGTGGCTTGCAGTTGCAACGCGTGGTCGTGGAAGGGGAATCAATTGACCTCGCGAATGCTTGAAGAGGCGCTGAGCGCGCCGCAGGCCGTGGCGCGCCAGTTGGCCGTCGATCAACAGGCTTACCTGGCGCTGGGGCGCCTGCTGCGCGAGCAGCCGCCCAGCGGACTGCTGACGGTGGCGCGCGGCAGCTCGGACCATGCGGCGCATTACCTGGCCTATCTGGTCATGGCGCGGCTGGGCCGGCTGGTGACCTCGCTGCCCATGTCGGTGATCACGCTCTACCAGAGCCGGCTGGAGAGCCGCGGGCTGGTGTCGCTGGCGTTCTCGCAGTCGGGGCAGAGTCCGGACCTGGTCTCGCCGACCCAATACCTGCGCGCCAACGGCGCGCGCACCGTGGCCTTTGTGAATGCCGACGGCTCACCGCTGGCCGAGGCGGCGGAGCATGTGTTTGCGCTGCATGCCGGCGCCGAGCAGAGCGTGGCGGCGACCAAGAGCTACATCGCGCAGCTCGTGGCGGGCGCCCGTCTGGTGGCGGCGTGGCAGGACGATCCGGATCTGGCCGCAGCGCTGCAGGACCTGCCGGCAGCGCTGACGCAGGCGGCGCAGCAGCGCTGGGATGTGGCGGTGGATGTGCTCAAGGGCGCGGACAAGCTGTTCGTCATCGGCCGCGGCACCTCGCTGCCGATTGCGCTGGAAGCTGCGCTGAAGTTCAAGGAAACCTGCGGCATTCAGGCGGAGGCCTTCTCCGGCGCCGAGGTCAAGCATGGCCCGATGGCGCTGGTGGAGGAGGGGTATCCGTTGCTGGTGTTTGCGCCGCGCGGACCGGCACAGGCGGGACTGCTGGCCCTGGCCGAGGAGATGCGCGGGCGCGGCGCCCGGGTGCTGCTGGCAGCGCCCGCAGGCACGCCGGGCGCGGAGCTGCCGCTGAGCTGTACCGGGAGCGAGGACCTGGACCCGATTGCGGCCGTGCAGAGTTTTTATCCGATGGTGGAGGCCCTGGCGCGTGAGCGGGGCCTGAACCCCGACCAGCCGCGGCATCTGGCCAAGGTCACCAAGACCCACTGAGGGCAGGCGCCGCACTCACGCGGTGATGCACCCACGCGGTGACGCACCGAGGCGGTGATGCAGTGACACCCGTCCCGACGGTCGCAGTGACGGCCCGAGGTCGGATGGATGTGTGGAGAGGATCGAGGCGCTGGAGCATCGACGCAGCGAGGCGTTGATGCTCCAAGGCTTCGATGTCTGGACGTTTCGACGCCCTTGCGCGTCGGCAGATGGAAGCGCCGGGCCCCAAGGCCGGCGGAAGAGAGAGCCATGAGTACACGCTTGCCCCCGGACTTTGACGCGGGTCGTCTGGTGATGGTGGACATCACCGGGACGTCTCTGGACGCCGCCACGGCGGACTTCCTGCGTCAGCAGCGCATCCGCGCCGTCTGCCTTTTTCGCAAGAACCTGGGCACCGAGGCGCAGGTGCGCCAGCTCACCCGCGACCTGCGGGCCGTGATGGGGCCGCAGGCGCTGATCGGTCTGGACCAGGAGGGCGGATCGGTGGTGCGCGCCACCTTCCTGCCGCAACCGCCGTCCGCCATGGCGCTGGGCGCGGCGGGGGACGAAGGGCTGGCCACGCAGGTGGGGGCTGCCGTGGCGCGCGGGCTGCGCGGCATTGGCATCAACTGGAACTTTGCGCCGGTGGTGGACATCAACAACAACCCGGCCAATCCGGTCATTGCCGAGCGCAGTTTTGGGGAGTCTGCAGAGACGGTGACGTGGCTGGCAGGGGCGTGGATGCAGGGCTCGCTGTCGGAGGGGGTGGCGTGCTGCATCAAGCATTTTCCTGGGCATGGCGACACCCATGTGGATTCCCACCTGGACCTGCCGACGGTGGCGAAGTCCCGGGCGGAGCTGGATGCGCTGGAACTGCAGCCTTTCCGCGCGCTGCGTGAGGCGGCTCCTTCGGTGATGACGGCCCATATCGTCTACCCGGCCATCGACCCCGACTATCCGGCGACTTTGTCCCGCACCATTCTGGGCGGCATCTTGCGCGAGGAGCTGGGCTACGACGGCGTGGTCATCACCGATGCGCTGATGATGAAGGCCATTGCGGACCGCTACGGCTATGCCCGTGCGGCAGTGCTGGCCATCCAGGCGGGGGCCGACATGATCCTGGCGCAGGGCTCGCTGGCCGAGCAGGCGCAGGCCATCGATGCATTGCGCCAGGGGCTGGCCCGCGGCGACATCGAGCCGGCCCGTGCCCTGCAGGCCCAGGCGCGACTGGACCGCATGGCCGACCGTTATCCGGTGCGGCTGGACGACTACGCCGGAGCCCCGCGCGAGGCGGACGATGCCCTGATGCGGCAGGCCTGGGCGCGTGGCCTGTGCGCGCTGCGCGGCGCGAAGGCGCCGGCGCGCGACCTGCCGCTGCGGGTGCTGGTGCAGGATGAAGTGCCGACCGACGGCGTCTCCGAGGCGGGTCCGACGGGCGAGCAGGTCCGCGCGCTGTTCCGGGACCATACGCAGGTGGAATTCGTCTCGCTGCAGGACATCTCCTCGCTGGACTGGCAGTCCTTGCCGCGTGACGGCCGCTTCACCGTGCTGGCGTCCACCCATCGGGCCCGGTATGGTGAGCAGGCCCGGCTTTGGGCACCGGACCTGCATCTGGTGCTGTGGAATCCGTTCCAGGCGCTGGACGTGGCGGCGCCCACGGTGATCAGCTGGGGCTATGCCGACGGGGCCCTGGCCGCACTGGGCGACTGGATGCGTGGCCGCTTGAGCGCCTCGGGCCAAGCGCCCGTGACGCTGGACTGAACGAACTGACAGGAGGCCCGCATGCGCCAGCCGTCTCTCTCTTTCGCCGACCTGGAGCGTTCACCCATGCGCTGGGTGCCCAGCCTGTACTTTGTGCAGGGCATGCAGTTCTTCGTGGTGATGGCGCTGGCCAGCTTCATGCTCAAGAACATGGGGGTGGGCAATGAGCAGATTGCGCGCTGGACCAGCCTGCTGGGCACGGCGTGGGCCATCAAGCCACTGTGGAGTCCCTTCCTGGAGCTGGTGCACAGCAAGAAGCTGATCGTGGTGGCCTTACAGGCGGTGGGGGCGGTGGCGCTGCTGGTGATGGCGATGATTCTGCAGACGCCGTGGTGGTTTGCCGGAACGATCTGCGTGCTGTTCCTCATTGCCTACGGCTCGGCCACCCATGACATCGCCTGCGACGGCCTCTACATGGGCTCGCTGGATGCGCAGCGCCAGGCGCGTTATGCGGGCTGGCAGGGGGCGTTTTTCAATGGCGCCCGCTTCTTCATGGTCGGCGTGGTGCTCAAGGTGGCCGGCTTGCTGGAGGCACCCCTGGGCGTCTTCAACGCCTGGAGCGTGGTGTTTCTGGGGCTGGGGATCCTGCTGGTGGGGCTGGCCAGCTACAACGCCTGGATGCTGCCGGGGCAACTGAGCACGGCGCATGTGCCGCTGCGGGCGTCGGCCATCGGGCAGACCACGGCGGAGATCGTGAACGACTTCAAGGCCAAGCCTGGCATCTTGCTGGCGGTGCTGTTCATTGTCCTGTTCCGTTTCGCCGAGGGGCAGGTGCAGACCATCGGGCCGCTGTTCCTGATCGAGGCTCGGGACAAGGGCGGTTTGGGTTTGTCCACCAGCCAGGTGGCGGATGTGTATGGGTGGGTGGGCACGGTGGCCTTCCTCACCGGCAGCGTGCTGGGCGGCTATTTCACGGCATGGCTGACGCTGCGGCGGGCCATGCCGGTGCTGATTCTGGCGATGTCGGTGCCCAACGCCACCTTCTACTATCTCGCGTCCACTTTGCCTCAGGACATGTGGCATATCGGGGCTGCGGTGCTGGTGGAGATGTTTGGCTACGGCTTCGGTTTCGTCGGCATGATTCTCTACATCATGCAGGCGGTGGCACCGGGTCGGTTCCAGACGGCGCACTATGCGCTGGGGTCGGGCGTGATGCAGCTGGGCTTCATCCTGTCGCGCAGCATCAGCGGAGACATCCAGGTCTGGCTGGGCTATGAGCACTTCTTCCTGTGGACGCTGTTCTGCGGCGTGCCGGTGCTCCTGCTGCTGCCCTTCGTGCGCATGTCCGCGCTGGATCCGTCGGCGTCTGGGGAATCGGATGCCGAAGGGAAGAGGCGGGCGGAGATGGATCTGGGCGGGGCTGGCGGTGACGCACCGGGCCTCGAGTCTGCGGCACCCACCAAGCCGGCGATATGAGCGGCGCCAGCTTGCGAGCGTCGGTCGCTGGCCTGCAGGCGTTGCTGATCCTGGCGGCGCCTGCGGCTGGTGTGGCCGCACCGGCTTCGACAGCTTCAACGGCCTGGTTCTTCGATGATTTCAACTATCCGGATGTGGCTGCGATGCAGGAGTCCGGCTGGTTGCTGCGCAGCGCGGCCGGCCATCCCGGCATTCCCGGCGCACGCTGGGCGCCCGAGGGCGTCGGCCTGATCGACGATCCGATGCAGCCCGGTCAACGTCTGCTGCAGCTTCGCGCCTCGACGGACGGCACGGGGCCGGGCACGACGCAGGTGCAGGTCTGCCATCAGCGCAAATACCTGGAAGGCACCTATGCGGCCCGGGTCCGGTTCAGTGACCAGCCGGTGTCAGGGGCGGACGGAGATCCGGTCATTCAGACCTTCTACGCCGTCAGTCCGCTGCGCTTTGACTTCGATCCGGAGTTCAGCGAGCTGGACTGGGAATACCTGCCCAACGGGGGCTGGGGCAGCGACAAGACACGTCTTTACGGCATCACCTGGCAGACGGTGCGACTGGACCCTTGGCTGGCCTACAACCAGCAGCACGAGGAATTTGCGCAGCTTGGCGCTCCGGGGAAGGACTGGCACACGCTAGTGATGCAGGTGGCTGATGGACGGACACGCTGGTTCGTGGATGGACGGCAGGTGTCGGAGCACGGCGGCCGCAACTATCCGGTGGTGCAGATGTCCATCAATTTCAACCTCTGGTTCTCGCCGGGCGGCCCGTTGCCGCAGGGCGGCGAGCCGCGGGTGTATGAGCAGGCGGTGGACTGGGTGCTGCATGCGCGCAATGTCGTGCTCAGCCCGGCGCAGGTGGAGGCGCAGGTCGCGCAGTGGCGCCGCCGCGGCACCAGCCACGTGGACCAGGTGAGTCCGCCGATCCGGGCGCTGGAGAATCGCTGCGACTTCTGAGGAAGCGCTGCAAGCGGTTCCCGACCCTCATCCCAACCGTGGAGCGTGACATGCCGGTCAACCGTCAGGGTGTTGTCGTCCCCCGCATGGCCTCGGTGGACGCGCTGCGCGGCTGCACTGTGGCTGCGATGCTGCTCGTCAACAATCCGGGCGACTGGTCTCACATCTTTGCGCCGCTGCGGCATGCCGCCTGGCATGGCTGGACCGTCACCGACCTCATCTTCCCGTTCTTCCTCTTCATCGTGGGCACCTCGCTGGCCTTGAGCCTCGGACCTCGCCTGGACGGCGGCACGACGGACCCGGGCGCGCTGCGTCGCAGTGTGGTGATGCGAGGGATTCGGGTGCTGCTGCTGGGCTTGGCCCTGAATGCACTGGCCTGGTGGTTGCTGGACCGACCCGCCTTGCGCTGGCCGGGTGTGCTGCAGCGCATTGGCTTGTGCATTGCATTGACCGGTTTGATCGTCACTGGGTCGAGCAGGGTGGTCGCATGGCTGTGTGCCTTGATGGCCGGATATTGGGCGCTACTGCTGTCAGGGGGCACCCTGGATCCGGAGTTGGACATTGCCAGCCGTGTGGACGCCTGGGTGTTCGGTCCTCATGGCTATCGATGGAATGCGCAAACAGGCCTGGGTCGTGACCCCGAGGGGCTGGTGTCGACGCTGGGGGCACTGGCCACCACCTTGCTCGGCTTTGTTCTTGGCGATTCCCTTCGCCGGGGACAAGCGAAGCGCGTCCTGGCGATCGGCACGGGGCTGGCTGCATTGGGCTGGGGCCTGGACGCGGTGGGCGCGATGCCGATCAACAAGGCTTTGTGGACGCCGTCCTTCGTGCTGTGGACGGGCGGGCTTGCGGCGATGGCGCTGTCGATCAGCCATTGGCTGGTCGATGTGAAGGGGTTTCCGCCGCTGGGGCGCCGGTTTGGCGTCAACGCGATTGCCGCCTACGCCGGTGCCTGGATAGGCAGCATTGTGCTGGCGGCCTCGGCTGTGATGCCGTGGCTGTATGGCCGCGTGTTTGGCACTTTGTTGGGTGCATGGGGTCCTGAGGTGCAGTCGTTGGGCTTTGCTGTGACGGTGGTGACGGTGTGGTGGCTGATCATGCTGGTGATGGATCGCCGCAGGATCTACATCAAGCTCTGAACCGAGCCCTGGGCTTTGGGCCATGCGCCATGCGCTGTTGCATCCAATGGGGATGCAAGCTGGGCCGGTCCGTTCTGGAGGCCGGGCCATTGAAGTCGGACTCTTGCCGTGCTGCGGCGTGGTCATCTGCGGCGGTCGTGGCCCACCCCACATCGAAGCAGTGCTCGGTGCTGAAACAGGGAGGGGCAGGCTTCTGCGGAAGTCAAGGAGGAGACCGCGAAGCGGGCGGGGGACATGAAGCAGAAGCCTGCCCCTCCCTGTTTCGAGCGCAGGACTCGAAGCTGCACGCACGGCCCACTATTCCGAACGCCGTCCACATAGCTGAGCGCCGCCCACCTTCGCACTGCCCCAATGAAAAAAGCCCCGCAATCTCGATTGCGAGGCTTTGTCTTTGGCCCCCCACGTTCAGGAGCCAAGGTGGTTGATCAGTACCGCGCGCGCAGCGTCACGTAGTACTGACGGCCGTTGCTGTAGAACGCCCGAGGCTGGTCCTTGTTGTCCCCGAAGTATTTGAGCGTCGGGTTATTCAGGTTCAGACCATCCAGGCTCAGCGACAGGTAGTCGTTGATTTTGTAGTTGATCGACGCCACCAGCGTCCCCACGTCGTCCATGTGCATTTTGACGCCGCGGTCATAGCTACCGTAGAACTTCGAACGGTAGCTATAGGCCACGCGTGCGCTCAACACGTCGTTCTCAAAATAGCCTTCCAGGTTGTACGTGTTCTTCGAATTGCCCGACATCTCCCCACCCCCGTCCAGCTTGCCGCTGGCGTAGGTGTAGTTCGCATTGATGCCGAAGTTTCCGAACAGCGGCTGCTGATAGCCCAGCTCGAAGCCCTTGTTCTTCGCGCCCACATTCACCGGCTGGGTGATGTTGTAGGTTTCCACCTGCTTGTGCAGATCGCTGAAGAAGCGGCCCTGCGTCACCCGGTAGTCCACGAACGAGCTGAAGTCTTGATAGAACACCCCGGCCGACACCAGCGAGCGCGGCGCGAAGTACCACTCCAGCGACAGGTCGTAATTCACCGCCCGCACCGGATCCAGATTCGGATTGCCGCTGCTGCCGGTATTGAGCTGGTCGTTCAGCGACGTCGTCGAGCTCAGAGCCGTGTAGTCCGCCCGCGCCATCGTCTTGGCCAGAGCGCCACGCAGCACCAGGTCTGAATTGAGCCTGTAGGACAGATTGGCGCTCGGCAGGATGTCCGTGTAGTTGCGGTCCGTGTATTCGCGCACAAACGGCCCGAACAGCGACGTGTTGTCGATGGTCGATGCATCGTCCTGCGAGTTGGGGGCTCGCAGCGTCGAATAGTGGCCCTTCGTCCGCACCACCCGCACGCCTGCATTGGCCTTCCAGCGATCACCCGCAAAGAAACCCATCACATAGCCGGCGTCCGTCTTCTCGTTCACATCGAAGTCGTTCGTCCACTCATGACGCTGAGCCGGGTCGTAGTTGAATACCGCATTCGGATCCGGCTTCGCCTGCGTCGAGATGGTGGCCCACTTCGCAATGTCCGCATAGCTCAGGCGCCACATCCCATTGATCGGCGCGCCGAAGGCAGAGCCGAAATTGCTCGGGTACTTGTCGCCCCCCCAGGCCGGCAGTGTCTTGTCGATATTGGGATTCGCCCAATTCGGACCGCTGGAAATCCAGTTGCCGTTGGTGCGGCTGTGGTCGGTGAAGCGCACACCCGCCTTGACCGATTCCAGCGGGCCCGCATCCAGCTGCCATTCTGCGTCCAGCGTGCCGTAGCTTTCTTCGTCCGGCACCTTCACCTTCGCACCGTAATTCCAGTTCCAGTACATGGTGCTGTAGTCACGGAAGTTCGCGCCGTTGGCGCTGGTGAAGCCCACCGTCGGACCGCGGCTGGTGCCGTTCATCATGTAGTTCAGGGCCAGCGGCGTATTGCCGGCGCTGCCCACGTTGCCTACCTCAGACGCGAACTCCTGCGAGGCGCCCGTGCCCTTGGTGCGACCGATCTGCCCCGTCAGCGTCAGACGATCGCTGGCGACCCACTTGCCGTCCAGGTTGATGTAGTTGGACTTTTGCTCAGCACCCGGGCGGATGCCGCTGTCCACAATGATCGAATTGGCGGCGCCGGTCTGCGGGAAACTGGCCCCCACCAGGGTCCGGCCATCCGCGCTCGTCGTGGCGGAGAGCGGGGCGATGCCGGCATCGAACAGCCACTTCGGCGAGGCCATGAAGTTGGTGTTCATGTTGGACGCCTTCACCTTCGAGGTGAATGCGCTCAGGCCCAGCGTCAGGTCATTCGTCGGCTTGATCTGCGCTTCAAACGCGCCGCCTTGACGATGACGCTCCTGCTCGAACAGGCTGGCGCCGATCAGGCTTGGAGCCTTCACTCCGTCCAGCACGTCGATCGACTGCACGGTGCCATTGAGATTGACCGTCGTGCCGGGCGCGAACTTGGTCTTGTCGATGGTGAAGTAGCCCAGCACTTCATTGCCGTCGCGGCGCAGATGCTGCTTCTGGTCAAACACCTGCAGCAGGACACCGAAGGTGTTGCTGCTGTTCTTCCAGGCGGCCAGGGCGCTCAGCTGCGGGTCGGTCTTGTCGGCCAGCGTGCTGTGCATGGCACCGACCGAGGCCTCCAGCGTCAGATTCTTCTTGAACTCGAGCGGACGACGCGTCTGCACGTCCACCGCACCGGCCACGCCCCCTTCCACCAGGTCGGCGCGGGCGGTCTTGTTGATGGTGACCTTGCCCACCAGCTCCGAGGGCAGCAGCGAATAGCTGGCGCTGCGACCGACGGTGGTGCCGAAGAGGTTCAGCACGAACCAGTCGCCGGTCGAGACGGCGTGACCGTTGATCAGCGTCTGGGTCAGGCTGGGGCTGGTGCCGCGAATGCTGACGCGGTCGTTTTCGGAGAAGCCACCTTCACCGCCTGCGCTGGAGGCAATGTTCACGCCGGGGACGCGCTGGATCGCGTCAGCGACGTTCTTGTCCGGCATCTTGCCCACGTCTTCGGCCGTCACCACTTCCACCAGGGAGTCGGCATTGCGCTTCGTGTTGAGCGAGGACTCGCGGGAGGCCCGGATACCGGTCACGACGACCTGTTCCAGCTGGGTGGCGTCTGCCTTCTTGTCGGCCTTCTGTTCTGTGGTTTGGGCCTGGGCTGCACAGGCCACGCTCAGCAAAGTGAGCGTGACTGCTGCAGCGATGGGGGTCTGAATGACCTTCATGAACTGCTCCTCGAGTGGCCTTGATCTCGGATCCGTCTTCGTGAATCCATGCGGCCGGGATGAACACTGGCACCCGAGTCACGACACCCATCGGCGGAGTGGCATGCAGCTGGCGCCCCCGAATACACCTTCGATACAACCAATGCCATGCCACTATAACGAGCGGTAGTGCCACTTTGCTACCAGTTTCAGGGCCGTGTTTTCCCTGCTGTGGCGGTGGCGCGACCGGCGAGCGAGGCGATGTTCAGGGTTTGTCCAGGGGGAGGAGGGGAGGCTCGTACGGCGGCATCCCGTGCGGTGGGTTGGTCACTAATTGGTATTAGTGAAAGCCTGGATCTGAGTGGGGCGGACGCGGGAAAGTGCTCAGCATGGGAATTGCAAGCACGTCAGAGCGTGTGGTCCGGGCAGCGTTGCCGGATGAGGCTCGCTGCGTGGCGCGTGGCGCGTGGCGGGTGGTGATGGGGGCGGATGGCCGGAGGTTTAGCCCCCCGTGGCCGTTTGGCTCCTGGCTTGAACGGAGAGGCCCTCGCCTAACAGGAGGCCGTGACGTCGCCATGACGGCAGGAGAGAGAATTTCCCTCTGGGCGCGATGCGCACTCTCGCAGACTTTCTCCCAAAAATTGTTTGCGCCAGAAAGAAGTGCTGCTATAGTCGTGGGCTTGCCTCGGAGGGGTGCCCGAGTGGCTAAAGGGGGCAGACTGTAAATCTGTTGGCTTACGCCTACGCTGGTTCGAATCCAGCCTCCTCCACCAAGGCAAACTAATGCAGAGATCCCGAAGTGGATGCAAAGAACTAAAGTTTGATGCATCTGCTTCGTGATTGAAGCGATAGTGAGAGACTTGAAAAACTCCCGGGCGGGAGTAGTTCAATGGTAGAACCTTAGCCTTCCAAGCTAATGACACGGGTTCGATTCCCGTTTCCCGCTCCACAGTTGGAAGTACAGGTGTTGTGTTGACAGTGTCGGCACAGGTTTGTTGATTGAACCGATCAGTCACCAGTCCTGTGTCGATGCCCATGTGGCTCAGTGGTAGAGCACTCCCTTGGTAAGGGAGAGGTCACGCGTTCGATCCGCGTCATGGGCACCACCTCTTTCCTCTCAATCTGATTTCCTCGATCTGATCGCCAGGAGCGCAAGATGGCAAAAGGCAAGTTTGAACGTACCAAGCCCCACGTGAACGTGGGCACCATTGGTCACGTTGACCACGGCAAGACCACCCTGACGGCTGCTATCGCAACCGTGCTGGCCTCGAAGTTTGGCGGCGAAGCCAAGGCCTACGA
>JAIXSE010000030.1 GCA_027484825.1 Rubrivivax sp.
AACATCGCCGACTACGGCGCCTTCGTCGAGATCGAGCCGGGCATCGAAGGCCTGGTGCACGTCTCCGAAATGGACTGGACCAACAAGAACGTGGCCCCCTCCAAGGTCGTCTCCCTGGGTGACGAAGTGGAAGTCATGGTCCTGGAGATCGACGAAGACAAGCGTCGCATCTCGCTGGGCATGAAGCAGTGCCGTGCCAACCCGTGGGAAGAGTTCGCCGAGAACGTCAAGCGCGGCGACCGCGTCAAGGGCCCGATCAAGTCGATCACCGACTTCGGCGTGTTCGTGGGCCTGGCCCAGGGCATCGACGGCCTGGTGCACCTGTCCGACCTGTCGTGGAACGAGCCCGGCGAAACGGCTGTCCGCAACTACAAGAAGGGCCAGGAAGTCGAAGCCATCGTGCTGGCTGTGGACGTCGAGCGCGAGCGCATCTCGCTGGGCATCAAGCAGCTGGACGGCGACCCGTTCTCGACCTTCGTCTCGGTCAACGACCGTGGCATGTCGGTCACCGGCAAGGTCAAGACGGTGGACGCCCGTGGCGCTGAAATCGACCTGGGTGAAGACGTCACCGGCTACCTGCGCGCTTCGGAAATCGCCCGCGACCGCGTGGAAGATGCCCGCAACGTGCTGAAGGAAGGCGACGAAGTCACCGCGATCATCATCAACGTCGATCGCAAGACCCGCAGCATCCAGCTGTCCATCAAGGCCAAGGACAGCGCCGACCAGCAGGAAGCCATGCAGCGTCTGTCGCAGTCGAACGAGCGTGAGAACGCTGGTACGACGAGCCTGGGCGCACTGCTGCGCGCCAAGCTGGATCAGAACTAAGCCCCCCAGTCGCTTACGCTCCTGCCCCCAAGGGGCGCCGTCCAGGATTCAGGGAGACCCTGACTCCGGACGTTGCTTGAGGGGCGGCCGGTGGGGTTGCCCACCGGGCCTTCTCTGAAGGCGGTAGCTTGGCTACCGGCCTTTTTGGTTGGAGCGGGGCGACTTGGTTTGAGTGAGGGTGCGGCGCTTGCGTTGCATTTTTCGCAGAGAATCAGGCTTTTACTGGTGCACAGCAGCATCGGCCGGGTTAGGCTGGTGACGCTATAGACCCCCTCGACAGGCTCGCATGTGCGGGCCTGTTGTTCTTCAGATTCCGAGAACCATGACCCGATCCGACCTGGTGGCCCACCTGTCCGAGCGCTTCAGCCAGCTCACCCAACGTGACACGGAATTCGCGGTCAAGACCATCCTCGACGCCATGTCCGATGCCCTAGCCCGCGGCCACCGCATCGAGATTCGCGGCTTCGGCAGCTTCTCCATCAACCGCCGCCCTCCCCGCACCGGACGCAACCCCCGCAGTGGCGAGCAAGTGCTGATCCCCGAGAAGCTCGTGCCCCATTTCAAACCCGGCAAGGCCCTGCGCGAAGCCGTGGACGCCCAGCTGCCCGCCGATACATCCCCTTCGGAATAATCCGCCCGGCGGCGCCTAGAATCGCGCCCATGCGAATCCTGGTCTGGCTTTTCCGCGCCTTCCTGTTCCTCACCCTCTTCGCCTTCGCGCTGAACAACAGCCAGGAGGTCGTCGTGCACTGGTTCTTCGGCCAGGCCTGGCGCGCCCCCCTGGTGATCGTGGTGCTGCTGGTCTTCGCCGTCGGCTGCGCCTTCGGCGTGCTGGCCATGGTGCCCGCCTGGTGGCGCCACAAACGCGCCGCCGCCCGCAGCCTGCCCCCACCGGCCGACCTGCCCACCCCTCCCTCTCCCGACCCCAAACTCCCCGATGGAATTTGATCTCACCTGGCTGCTGATCGGCGTCCCCGTCATCTTCGGCCTCGGGTGGCTGGCGTCCAAGCTGGACTCCCGTCAATGGAAACGGGAACAGCGCGACGCGCCCCGAGCCTATTTCAAGGGACTCAACCTGCTGCTCAACGAACAGCAGGACAAAGCCATCGACGCCTTCATCGAAGCCGTCCAGGCCGACCCCGACACCTCCGAACTTCACTTCGCGCTGGGCAACCTGTTCCGCCGTCGCGGTGAGTACGAACGGGCCGTGCGCGTGCACCAGCACCTGCTCTCCCGCGGCGACCTGCCCAAGGACGAGCGCGACCGCGCCCAGTACGCCCTGGCCCAAGACTTCTTCAAGGCCGGCCTCTTCGACCGCGCCGAAACCGCCTACGAAGCCCTCAAGGGCACCGCCTTCGACCGCGAAGCCGCCCTGGCCCTGCTGTCCCTCTTCGAGCGCTCCCGCGAATGGGCCAAGGCCGCCGACGTGGCCGAATCCCTCGAAGCCAGCGGCACCGGTTCCTTTGCCAGCCGGATCGCCAACTACTGGTGCGAGCTGGCCCTGGAAGCCCAGAGCAACCAGGACCTGCCCGCCGCCCGCCAATGGCTGGACCGCGCCCGCCAACGCGCCCCGCAGTCGGCCCGCGCCTATGTGCTGCTGGGCCAGATGCTGACCCGCGACGGCGACCAGCACGCCACCCTGGCCATCTACGGCGACCTGCTCAAGGCCAATCCGGACGCCTTCAACCTCGTGGCCCGCGACTACGCCCAGGCCGCCCTGGCCACGCAGTCGGTGCCGCAGGCCCTGACGCTGCTGGAAGCCCAGTACCGCCGCCATCCCAGCATGGCCATGCTGCAGGCCATCGCCCTGCTGGAAGCCGATCCAGAGGCCCAGCGGCGCCGTCTGGCCGAGCATCTGCGGGTGGAGCCGGCCTTGTCCGCCGCTACGCAGTTGCTGCAGCAGAGCCAGGCCCGCCAGCAGCCGCTCAGCGAGGATGAAGCCCAACTGGTCGGCGGCGCCCTGCAACGGGCCGTGCGTCCGCTGCAGCGTTACCGCTGCGCCGCCTGCGGCTTTGAGTCGCAGCACTATTTCTGGCAATGTCCGGGCTGCCTGAGCTGGGACAGTTATCCGCCGCGCTGGGTGGAAGAGCTTTGAGTTCAGCCCTGCCCCACAGACTTCCTCCGCACTCTTCCGCCGCCCTCTTCCGCCTCACCACCCACCATGTCGACGAGCCCCGCTTCCCCCGACGCCGAACGCGTCATCCTCTGCATGAAGTGGGGCACCAAGTACGGCCCTGAGTACGTCAACCGGCTCTACGCCATGGTGCGCCGCCACCTGCGGGGAGACTTCCGGTTTGTCTGCCTGACCGATCGCAGTGAGGGCATCCGCTCCGAAGTGCAGTGTCTGCCCATTCCGGCGCTGGCGCTGCCCGAGGGCATCCCGGAGCGCGGCTGGACCAAGCTCACCACCTTCGAGGCGGACCTGCACGGCCTGCGCGGCACCGCCCTCTTCCTGGACCTGGACGTGGTGATCGTGGACGACATCACGCCCTTCTTCGAAGTGCCCGGCGAATTCCTCATCATTCATGACTGGAAGCGACCCTGGCGCATCACCGGCAATTCGTCGGTCTACCGCTTCACCCTCGGCGCCCATGCGGATGTGCTGGCCAAGTTCCGCCGGGAGTTCGAGGCCATCCGCACGACCTTCCGCAATGAGCAGGCCTATCTCTCCGACGAGATCAACCGCAAGGGCCAACTGCAGTACTGGGACCCGCGCTGGTGCGCCAGTTTCAAGTACCACTGCATTCCGCGCTGGCCGCTGAACTATTGGAAGGCCCCGGGCATTCCGGACGGCGCCCGCATCCTGATCTTCCACGGCGTGATGAACCCGCCGGATGCGCTGGCGGGCCGTAGCAACGGCAACTGGCGGCGTCCGCTGCCGGCGCCCTGGATCGCGGATCACTGGCACGAGTGAGCGGGGCGCCGATGGCCTTGCCCTCCGTCTCCGCGAATGACGCTCGGTTGGGCGCCGGCTCGCACTCGGCATCAGCGGCAGGCACATCCGCGGACCCGAGCCGTGCGCAGCGCCCCTGGCTGAGCTTCCTCATTCCCGCGTACAACGTGCAGGGCTACCTGCGCGAGAGCGTGCAATCGGCGCTGGCACAGTCGGACGCACAGGTGGAAGTGCTGATCGTGGACGACTGCTCCACCGACGGCACGCCGGCGCTGATGCGCCGCCTCGCCGAGGAAGACCCGCGCGTGCGCTGCGTCTTCCACGAACGCAACCAAGGCGTCTCGGTCACCCGCAACACATTGCTCGACCAAGCGCGGGGCGAGTACTTCTGGTTCCTGGACTCGGACGACTGGCTGATGCCCGGCGCCGTGCCGCGCCTGCGGGCCATCATCGACCAGCATGCGCCGTCGCTGGTGATGTGTGACTACCGCATGATCCGCGAAGCCCCCAAGCTCAAGCACCGGCTGCGCGGCCATCCGCGCAAGAGCACCTTCAAGGGCCCGGTGCGCCAGCGCATCACCGATGCGTCGGTCATCATGAGCGGCACCTTCCGCGGCGGCCAGATGCATCCCTGGTCCAAGATCGCGCGACGGGAACTGTGGGGCAGCGACCTGCGGTTTCCGGCGGGGCGGCATTTCGAGGACATGCACCTGCTGCCCTTCATCGCGCTGCGGGCGCCCGACCTCTGGTATGAGCCGGCGGTCTGGGTGGCTTACCGCCAGCGGGCCGGCTCCATCATGCACACCTTGAATCCGGACAAGGCCGGTGACCTGGCCTGGGCCATGACCGGATTGAAGGAAGCGGCCGAAGCGGGTGATCGCAGCCCGCAACGGCTGGGGGAGGACGCCTGTTTTGCGTGGGCCAACACGGTGGCGCGCAAGTTCATCGGCGCGTCGCGCATGATGTGGCGCTTCGACCCCGCTCGAGCCCCGGCACTGATCGAGGACTATCGCCGCCTGATGGAAACCCAGCTGCCGATTCCGCTGGAGGCCTTACTGTCCGGCTACCGCCGACGGGGCTGGTGGCTGCGCGCCTGGCGGCTGGAGCGCTGGCTGTCGCGGGCAGCTCCTTCGCGTCCGTAGGCCATCTGCCTTCGCTCCAATATCGTCAAGCCGGGGACCGCTCGCTCGCGCGTTCGGACCGGCACCGGGTTTGGCGCACAGAAACAGGTGGCCGCGCAACGTCCCTCGCCTGCGAGCGGCAGCGCCCCAGCCAGGGGTCAGCCCGGCTGGCCTTGCCTCGCCGGCAAACTCATCAGCAGGTCTTCATACCGCTGCATCATCAGCTCCACGCTGTGCTCCTCGATGGCTCGCTGCCGCGCCGCCTGACCCAGACGCTGCGCCAGGGCCTCGTCCCGCAGCAATTGCTCCAGCGCATCCGCCAGCGCCTTCGCATCGCCCTCCGGCGTCAGCAGACCGGTCTTGCCCGGTTCCAGCACGCCCTCGACACCCGGCACCAGGGATGCCACACAGGCGCAACCCGCCGCCATGCCTTCCAGCAAGGCCAGCGGCATGCCTTCCCAGTGGGTGCTCAGCACATAGATGCGCTGGCTCATCAGGAGCTGCGCCATGGTCTTGTGATAGCCCAGAAACTGCACCTGCCCATCCAGGCCCAGCCGCTTGACCAGACGCTCGGCGCGCCCCATGTAGAAGGGATGTCCGCTGCCGGCCAGATAGACCGGCGGCCGCAAGCCGCGCTCGGCCAACAGGCCGATGGCGCGGATCAGCGTGAGCTGATCCTTCTGCCGCGCAAACCGGGCCGACATCACGATGCCGGGCTCGCGCTGCGCATGCGGATGCGCATCGGCCTGCGCAAACCGCTCCAGCCGAATGCCATTGGGAATGGCCACGGTCAGCGCCTCCGGCATACCCAGCGCGACCAGTCGGCGCCGCACGCCCTCCGACACGCCCACCAGCTTGGCACTGCGACGCGCCAGACGCCGGGCCTTGCGCAGCGACCGGAACCGATAACGCTCCCGCGAGCTGTGCTCCACCTGCACGACCACCGGCACCCCGGCCCGCAGCGCCGCCTCACGGCCCAGCAGATGTTCAGGAAAACCGTGCGCCAGCATCACGTCCGGCTTCAGACGCTCGCACAGCCGCCGCAGCGCCCACACAGTCACGACATGCGCCCAGCCGGGCACCAGATGAACCTCCAGGCCTTGATCGCGCAGGGCCTGCACCTTGGCCGGATCGGTGCTGCGTTTGCGGCGCAGCACAAGGACGGGTTGCAGCCGTCCCGCCTTGCGCTGGGACAGGCACAGCTCCACGGCGACCTGGGTGGCGCCGGAGAAGCCGCCAGTGACGAAATGCAGCACGCGGCGGGTCCCCCCGGCGGGCGTGCCCGAAGCGGGAACGGTCATGGAAACAGTGTATCGGACGCTTCACAGACCGCTCGCATCGCAGACTGCTCGCATGGCACATCGCTGGCATGGCAGCCGGGCGAGCCTTTCCCGGAGGTCAAGGGGGAGACCGCGAAGCGGGCGGAGGACACGGAGGGAAAGGCTTGCCCGGCTGCCACGCTCCACCGCAGCAAGGCAGCAACGCACCAACACACCAACGCTGCCACGCTCCTGAGGATGCAGCCCTCTGCAAGCCTGACGCACAATCACCCCAAACGTCATCGACCCATGGGACCCTGCATGACCACAGACTTCCTCATCGTCGGCGCCGGTTATGCCGGCTCCGTCTGCGCCCGTGTGCTGGCCGACGCCGGCAAGACGGTCCACCTCATCGACAAACGTCCGCACATCGGCGGCAATGCCTACGACGAGCGGGATGCGCAAGGCGTACTCATCCACCCCTACGGCCCGCACATCTTCCACACCAATGCGAAGAAGGTGATCGAGTTCCTGTCGCGCTTCACCACCTGGCGCTTCTATGAACACCGCGTCCTGGCCCAGGTCGGCGAGCAACTGCTGCCCATTCCCATCAACCGCACCACCATCAACCAGCTCTACGGCCTCTCCCTCACCGAAGACGAAGTGCAGGGCTATCTGGAGACAGTGCGCGAACCCCGCGACCCGCTGCAGACCAGCGAAGACGTGGTGCTCAACAGCGTCGGCCGCGACCTGTGCGAGAAGTTCTTCCGCGGCTACACCCGCAAGCAATGGGGGCTGGACCTGTCCCAGCTGTCGGCCGGCGTGGCCGCCCGCATCCCCACCCGCAGCAACGACGACGACCGCTACTTTGCGGACACCTACCAGTTCATGCCCGCCGACGGCTACACCGCCATGTTCGAGCGCCTGCTGGACCACCCCGGCATCACCGTGCGCACCGGTGTCGATTTCAAGGACGTGCGCGGCGACTTCCCCGGCAGCCATGTCATCTACACCGGCCCGATCGACGCCTTCTTCGACCACTGCTACGGCCCCCTGCCCTACCGCAGCCTGCGCTTTGACCACCAGCACCTGCCGGACACCGAGCAGTACCAGCCGGTGGGCACGGTCAACTATCCCAACGACCACGACTACACCCGCATCACCGAATTCAAGCACCTGACCGGTGAGCAGCATGCGGGCACTTCCATCGTGCGCGAGTATCCGCAGGCCGAGGGCGACCCCTACTACCCCGTGCCCCGGCCCGAGAACGAAGCCCTCTTCAAGCGCTATGCCGCCCTGGCGGATGCCGCCCAGGGCGTGACCTTCGTCGGCCGACTGGCCCAGTACCGCTACTACAACATGGACCAGATCGTCGCGGCGGCGCTGAAAACCGCCCAAGACCTGCTGAAGGGCAGCCCGGCAGCGGGCGACTGATTCCGGGCACAATCCGTTTTTCGCCTTTTTGCGCACGCGCCCCTGGGGCGTGCGCCGCCCCCGCCTCCATGTGCGCAGCTCCTTCCGCTTCCACCCCTCTTGAGCCGCTGGGCCCCACGGCCAGCCGACTCTGGCGCTTCATGAAACCCCACCGGCTGGGGCTGTTCCTGACGGTGCTGTCGTATCTGCTGGTGGCGGCCACCGAACCGCTGATCCCCAACCTGATCAACTTCGCGCTCGGCGAGGGCTTCAATCCCAAGACTGGCGCGGTGGGCAGCGGGCAATACAGCTTCCCCATCTGGATGGTGCCGGTCACCCTGATCGGCCTCTTTGCGCTGCGAGGGCTGTTCAGCTTCTGCGGCCAGTACCTGCTGAACTGGACCATCTCCCGCACCGTCATGGACATCCGCGCCGCGCTGCTGCAGGTGCTGCTGCGCGCCGACGCCCGGGTCTACACCAACCTGCAGCCCGCCACCGCGGTGAGCAAGGTGGTGAGTGATCCGCAGCAGGTCGTCGCCCTGGTGGCCGGCTCGCTGGTGACCATCCTGCGGGACGGGCTGCCCGCACTGTCGCTGATGGGCTATTTGTTCTTCCTCAACTGGAAGCTCACCCTGCTGTCCCTGATCACCGTGCCGGGCCTGGCCTTCGTGGTGCGCAAGGTCAACCGCCGGGTGCGCCGCATGGGCACCTGGGCCTATGACTCGCAGTTGCGGCTGGTGTCGGTCATCGAGGACGTCACCCGTGCCTGGCGCGTGGTGCGCAGCTTCGACGCTGCCGAGCATGAGCGCGAACGCTTCGCCCAGCGGGCCCGCGAAGTGCAGCGCAGTGCGCTGAAGACCGCCGCGGCCAATGCGCTGGCGCAGCCGCTGTCGCAGCTCATGGCCAGCATCGGCATCTCCATCATCGTGAGCCTGGCCCTGCTGCAGGCGCGCCAGAACGGCACCGGCGTCGGTGAATTCGCTGGCTTTGTCACCGCGCTGCTCTTGATGAGCTCGCGCCTGCGCCACCTCAGCGACGTGATGCAGCCCATCACCAATGCGCTGGTGATCGCCCGCGGTTGCATGGGCATGCTGGACCTGCCCGCCGAGCGCGACACCGGCACCCGCGAGATTCAAAACGGCCGCGGCCACATCCAGCTGGAGCAGGTCACGCTGCGCTACCCGGGGGCCAACCGGGACGCCCTGCAGGCGCTGGACCTGGACATTCCCGCCGGCCGCACCACCGCCCTGGTGGGGAGCTCCGGCGCCGGCAAGAGCTCGGTGGTGAGCCTGCTGCTGGGCTTCGAGCATCCGGACAGCGGCCGCATCCTGTTCGACGGCGTGCCCATCGACGAACTGACCAAAGCCAACCTGCGACGCCAGTTCGCGGTGGTGTCCCAGGACATCGTGCTGTTTGACAGCTCGGTGGCGGACAACATCGCCTATGCCCAGCCCCGCGACGACGCCAAGCTCGAGCAGGTGCTGCGCGCCGCTGCGCTGTGGGACTTTGTTCAGGGCCTGCCGGAAGGCCTGGACACCAACATCGGCGCCAACGGCAGCAAGCTGTCGGGCGGCCAGCGCCAGCGGGTGGCCATTGCCCGGGCGCTGTACAAGGATGCGCCGGTCTGGATCTTCGACGAGGCGACCTCCGCCCTGGACACCGAAAGCGAACGCGCGGTGCAACAGGCCCTGGAGCAGTGGCAGGGGCGCAAGACCCTGATCGTGATTGCGCACCGGCTCTCCACCATCCGCCGTGCCGACGTCATCCAGGTCATGAGCGACGGCCAGGTGATCGAGCGCGGCAACCATGACGAGCTGATGGCGAGCGGCGGCATCTACGCCGGCATGGTGCAGGTCCAGCACTGAGCGGGCATTGCATCACGCCTCCCACCCGCCATGTTTCGACGCTGACACAAACTGGCTAAGTCTCCGACATTGAGCGTCGCTCCAATGAGGACTCCCACAGACGGAGTTCCTCATGCCTCTCAGCCGACACCGCCTCCGCCCCTCCGCCCTGGTCGCGAGCGTTCCTGACGCCGGCCTCACCGCCCTGAGCGGGCACGCCCATGGCGACGCGCACGGCGACGACCCCCATCTGGGCCTGGCCCACGACCTGGCCGTGATGAGCCAGCAACAGCAACGCCGCCGGGCCCTCGGCCTGCTGGCGGGTGTGGCCGGGCTGGGCGCCTTGCCGCTGATCGGTTGCGGGGGCGGCGGCTCGGACGACAGCAGCACCTCCAGCTCATCCGGCTCCTCCAGCGGGTCCAGCGGGTCCGGCAGTTCCGGCAGCGGCTCCACCTCCACCGGCAGCACCAGCTGCAGCGTCATTCCGGAGGAGACCGCCGGCCCCTATCCCGGCGACGGCTCCAACAGCACCAGCAGCGGCGTGGTCAACGCCCTGGCCCTGTCGGGCATCGTGCGCAGCGACATCCGCAGCAGCATCGGCACTGCCAGCGGCACCGCGGACGGCGTGCCCCTGACCATCACCCTGACCCTGGTCAATGCCGCCAGCAGCTGTGCCGATCTGGCCGGCTACGCCATCTACCTGTGGCACTGCGACCGGCTGGGCCGCTATTCGCTCTACAGCACCGGCATCACCGGCGAGAACTACCTGCGCGGCGTACAGGTCACCGGCAGCGACGGCACCGTCACCTTCACCACCATCTTCCCGGGCTGCTACTCCGGCCGCATGCCTCACATGCACTTCGAGGTCTACCGCAGCGCCAGCACGGCGACCTCCTATTCCAACAAGCTCAAGACCTCGCAGATCGCCTTTCCCACCGATGTCTGCAGCAGCGTCTATGCACTGTCCACCTACAGCAGCAGCCTGACCAACTTCAACCAGATCAGCTTCGCCACCGACAACATCTTCAGTGACGGCTACAGCACCCAGCTGGCCACCGTCACCGGCAGCACCACCGCCGGGTATGCCGCCACCCTGACCGTTGGAATCTCTGCGTGACCCAGCCTCCGTTCCCCTCCGCCTGGCCGCCGGCCGACAACGGCACCGCGCCGCCCCCGGCCCCTCCCGCCCTGCCTGCCGGTCGTGTATCGTGCGGCGACGCACCGCTGTCACGGCCGGTGCCTCTGGTGGAGGAGCGAATGACCCGTTGTCTGGTGGTCGATGACGATGCGGAGATCCGCACGTCCTTGCAGGACTATCTGCAGAAGTTTGGTGTCACGGTGAGTGCGGCCGCGGACGGCCGCGAGATGCGCCGCCTGATGGCCGCGCAGGTGTTTGACGTGGTGGTGCTGGACCTGATGCTGCCGGATGAAAACGGCCTGAGCCTGTGCCAGTGGATCCAGCAGCACCATGCCAGCGTGCCGGTGATCATGCTCACCGCCCATGGCGACCCGATCAGCCGGGTGCTGGGCCTAGAGATGGGCGCGGACGACTACCTCGCCAAGCCCTTCGAACCGCGCGAGCTGGTGGCCCGCATTCACGCCATCCGTCGCCGGGCCAAACGCGGAGAGAGCGAGTCCCAGACCCGCCGCGAATTCCGCTTTGAAGGCTGGAGCTTCGACCGTCTGCTGCGCCAGCTGGTCTCTCCGCAGCAGGTGGTGGTGCCGCTGTCCAGCGCCGAATACCGCATGCTGACGGCGCTGGTGGAGCGGCCGGGCCGGGTGCTGTCCCGCGAGCAACTGATCGAGCTGACCCGGGCGCCAGGCGTCGAGGTCAATGACCGCAGTGTCGACCTGACCATCTCCCGTCTGCGCCAGAAGCTGGGCGATTCGCCCAAGGAGCCGCGCCTGATCCGCACCATGCGCGGTGAGGGCTATCTGTTTGACGCCCAGGTGCAGTCTTGAGTGAACCCGCCACCGCCCGTGTCGGCCTGAAGGTCTGGATCGGCCGCATTCTTGGCGACACCCTGGCCCGCCGCATCTTCCTGCTGCTGTGGATCACCCTGGTGGCGGCGCAGTTGCTGGCGATTCTGGCGGTGCAGTGGTTTGAAGGCTGGAGCCTGCCGCTCGCCCACATGCCGGTGGCACCGACCTTGCCGCCCATGGGCCAGATCGGCAGACCCCTGGAGCGCTCCGCCAGCGGCACGGATGCGCAGGGCCAGGTCTATCTGGAGCCCGCCATTCCGGGGGCCGGTCCGGAGTTCTTGGAACACGGTCCGGGTTTCCGGGACAACGGGCCGGGCCCGCGCGACGGTGGGCCGCGCGGTTTTGATCCCCGGCGCATGGGACCTGGCGGCGAACCCGACCGCGGCGTCGAGGGTGGCCCTGAGCGCGGCATGGAGGGCGGCCCCGGTCGAGACAGCAGTGGCGGCCCGTTCCGGGACCGAGGCCCGTTCCGCGGCCTGAGCAACAAGGGGTTGATGCTGGACTACGGCGTCCGCCTGCTGGTCACCGCGCTGGCGGCCTGGCTGGCTTCCCGCTGGCTGGCCCGGCCAATGCGGGACCTGGTGCGGGCTTCCCGCCTGCTCGGCCATTCGCTGCATCAGCAGGGCAAACTGCCGCTGCTGGACGAGCATCACGGCACACTGGAAGTCCGCGAGACGGCCCAGGTGTTCAACGCCATGGCCCGGCAACTGCGACGGCAATTCAATGAGCGCGGCCTGATGGTGGCCGCCATCTCCCACGACCTGCGCACGCCGCTCACCCGGCTGCGCATGCGGCTGGAGACGCTGGACATCGAGGAACAGCAGCGGGTGCGCTCGGTGGAGGACATCCGCGAGATGAATGCGCTGGTGGATGCGGTGATGGAGCTGTTCCGCGGGGACGGCCCCGGCGCCAACGAGGACATGCAGGATGTGGATGTGGGCGCCCTCGCCCAGTCCCTGGTGGACGACCTGGCCGAGCAGGGGCAGAACGCGAGCTTTGCGCTTCAGGGCGCGTCGGTGGTGGCGAAAAGCCAGCCCATGGCCTTGCGCCGCGTGCTGGGCAACCTCATCGGCAATGCCCTGCGGTATGGGGGGCAGGCGGATGTCCAGGCCGGCCGTGACAGCCGCGGCGCCTGGGTGCGGGTGTGCGACAACGGCCCCGGCATTCCACCGGACAAGCTCGAGGCGGTCTTCGAGCCCTTCTACCGGCTGGAGGATTCCCGAAACCGTCACACCGGCGGGGCCGGACTTGGGCTCTACATCGCCCGCGAGCTGACCCAGCGCCAGGGCGGCGAGCTGACGCTGACCAACCGGCCGTCCGGCGGGCTGATGGCCGAGCTCAGACTGCCCTGAGCGCTTCTGCGGCCGCTGCAGCGGCGCCACCGCCTCAGGCCACCAGCCGCGGCGGCCCAGGCGGTTGCGGCGGCACCTGCAGCGCAAAGCCACCGGCGCGCTTGCGCATGCTTGCCGGGTCCAACTGAGGGGCCTGCGCCGGCCAGCCGAAAAATCGCTGAATATCACTGCGGCGGGCCAGCGTGTCCGCCATGCCCAGGGTGATCAGCTCGGTCGTATAGGCCGGCTCGAAGAGCAGATAACTCAGCAGCGCCGAGCCGCTGGCACTGGCCCCTTCCCCCGACACCCCCACACTGCGCAGCAAGGCCCGGATGGGCGGGGGCAGATGCCCCACATGCTCCGACGCCAGGCTGTCCAGGGGCCGGCTGGGCGCAATCACCAGCGCCTCCAGCGGGCGCAGCGGCGTGCTGCGCAGCGCATCAGCCGGCAGCAGCGACAGCGTCTTGTTGATGCGCTGCATCCGCTCGATGTCCACCGCCAGCGCATCCAGAAAGATGTTGGACAGCGCATGGCCGGCGATCTGCGCCAGGCTTGGATGGCCGGAGGGCGTCGGGCTGCCCGCGCCCTCTCCGCCGGCTTCATGCATCCGCCCGGCCCCGATGATCAGCACTTTGTCCGCGCCCAGGTGCACCGCCGGCGAGATCGGCGCGGTCTGGCGCATGGAGCCATCACCGAACCATTCCATGCGGCCGGCCAGGTCCAGCGGCTCGGCCGGGAAGATGAAGGGAATGGCCGATGAGGCCATCAGATGTTCAATGCTCAGCCGCTGCGTCTGCACCGCCAGCCGCTGGCTGCGCACCCACGGCGCCCGCAGCTCGCGGGTCTGATAGAAGGTGACATGGTGGCCGGAGGTGTAGCTGGAGCCGGTCACCGCCAGGGCATCCAGATGGCCCTGGGCCAGCATCTCGTCCAGCCGGTCCAGCTGGATCCAGCGGGCCAGCAGTCCCCGCAGCGGCGTGTTGTCCAGCAGGCTGCGTGGCCGGGTCCGTCGCCAGCGGGCCAGCGCCCAGCCCAGGCTCATCATCGTCAGCCAGCGGGCGCCGCTGCGGATCACCCCCAGGGAATCGGCGGCGTACACCTGGTCCACATGGATGTTCTGCCAGATGTACATCAGGCCGTCGATGGCGGAACAGAAGTCGTCCGCCTGGCAGGCCAGCGTGGCGGCATTGATGGCCCCGGCGGAGGTGCCGGCAATCACCTGGAAGGGGCTGCCCTCGGTGGCGCAGGCATCGCGCCGCAGCTGGGCAATCGCCGCCAGCACGCCCACCTGATAGGCCGCACGCGCCCCGCCTCCAGTGAGGATCAGGCCGGTCTTGGTCGGGGCGTCCATGATGGGTCAAGCTTACGCTCGACAACCCATCCTGAACGCCGGAATTGATCCGTCAAATGGGGGATCGACGCTCAACCGCCCGCGTCGTACACGATCTCTGCCGGCGCCAGCTTCTGCAGCGCCTCGTCGCTCGGCCAGAACTTGCCGGCACCGCCCAGCCCCAGTTCGGCGACCGCACCGTCGCGGCGGATGGGAATCCGCAACTCCAGGCCCTGGCTCAGCACGCCCTGCTCGGTCTCCACCCGCTTGGCCGGCCAGGTGCGGATCAGCTCCAGCACCGTGGCCGCCGGCAGGTTGGGCGCGGTGCGCAGGAAGCGGCCAAACTTGGCGCGCGCGGCCGGCAGGCTGTAGACCTGCTGGATGTTCATGCGCAGGCCGCCGGAGAAGCGGTCGTTCTGCACCTTGCCCACGGCGATCACCAGCTCGTCTTCCGTCAGCAGCTCCTTGTTGGTGTTGAGCAGCTCTTCATTGGCGACCGCCTCGATGGCATCGGTCTTGTCGTCCAGCTTGAAGATGCCCACCCGGCCGCGCTGACCGTTGATGACCCGCATGTCGCTGACGATGCCGGCCACCACCACCGGCTCGCGGCTGTCCTGCAGGTCGACGATGCGACGGCGCACCATCTTGCGGATCTCGGTTTCGCACTGGTCGAACAGGTGGCCGGAGAGGTAGAAGCCGATGGCCGTCTTCTCCAGGCTCAGGCGCTCCTTGATGCCCCAGCTGGGCACCTCCACCAGTTCGGGCTCGGCGGTGGAACTGCCATGGGTGTCGTCGAAGTCGAACAGGCCGCCCTGGTTGACGTTCTGGGCCAGGTTGTCCGCATAGGTGTAGCCCAGCGACACGCTGGCCAGCAGTCGCGCGCGGTCCGGTTCCAGCGCATCGAAGGCGCCGGCCTTGATCAGCGCTTCCACCACCCGCTTGTTCACCGACTTGCGGTCCACCCGGGCGCAGAAATCGAAGAAGCTCTTGAACGGGCCACCTTCGGTGCGGGCCCGCACAATGGCTTCGATGGCGCCCGCGCCGGTGCCTTTGATGGCGCCCAGGCTGTAGTTGATCTTGCGCGAGCGCGGTGTGCTGCCGCGCTTGTCGGCGGCCGCATCGCTGCCGGGGGCCGGTGGCATCGGCTCGAAGCGGCCCACGCCCAGGTTGATGTTGGGCGGCTCGAAGTCGATGCCGAACAGCTTGGCGTCCTTCATCAGGACCTTGAGCTTGTCGGTGTCGTCCGATTCGATGGTCATGTTCGCGGCGAAGAACTCCGCCGTGAAATGCACCTTCAACCAGCCGGTGTGATAGGCCAGCAGCGAGTAGGCGGCCGCATGCGACTTGTTGAAGCCGTAGCCCGCAAACTTCTCCATCAAGTCGAAGACTTCGTCGGCCTTGTTTTGGTCAATGCCCTTCTCTGCCGCGCCCTTGCGGAACAGGTCGCGGTGCATGGCCATTTCCTCGGCCTTCTTCTTGCCCATGGCCCGGCGCAGCATGTCGGCGCCGCCGAGCGAATAGCCGCCCAGCACCTGCGCCGTCTGCATCACCTGTTCCTGGTAGACCATGATGCCGTAGGTCTCGGACAGCACCGGCTCCACCAGCGGATGCGGATACTCCACCACTTCCTTGCCGTGCTTGCGGGCCACGAAGCTGGGGATCAGGTCCATCGGGCCCGGGCGGTAGAGCGCGTTCAGGGCGATCAGGTCTTCCAGGCGGGACGGCTTGGCGTCCTTGAGCATGCGCTGCATGCCGCTGGATTCAAACTGGAACACCGACTCGGTCAGGCCGTCGGAGAAAAGCTTGTAGGTCTTCTTGTCGTCCAGCGGGATGGTTTCGAAGGCGAAGTCCTGGTGCTCCGGATACTGCTGGACGATGAAGTTCTTGGCCAGCTCCAGGATGGTCAGCGTGGCCAGGCCCAGAAAGTCGAACTTCACCAGACCGATGGCTTCGACGTCGTCCTTGTCGTACTGGCTCACCGCCGAGGTGGAGCCCGGCTGCTGGTATTGCGGGCAGAAGTCGGTGATCTTGCCCGGGGCGATCAGCACGCCGCCGGCATGCATGCCGATGGAGCGCACCGTGCCCTCCACCCGCGCGGCCATCTCCAGCAGGCCGGCCACTTCCTCGTCCTGCTTTTCGCGTTCCTCGATCTCGGGCGACTCATGCCGCGCATAGACCATCTTGGACTTGTCGGGGTCGAAGTCCGGCGGCAGCTTGGCCAGCGTCACCGTCTTGCCGGGTGGGGCGGGCACCAGCTTGGCGATGGAGTCCACATGGCCGAAGCCCATGCCCAGCACCCGGCCGATGTCCCGCAGCGCGCCCTTGGCGGCCATGGTGCCGAAGGTGGCAATCTGGCTCACGGCGGGGCGGCCGTATTTGTCCTTCACGTATTCGATCACCCGGTCCCGGTTGCCCTGGCAGAAGTCGATGTCGAAGTCAGGCATCGAGACCCGCTCGGGGTTCAGGAAACGTTCGAACAGCAGGTTGTACTGCAGCGGGTCCAGGTCGGTGATCAGCAGCACATAGGCCACCAGCGAGCCGGCACCGGAGCCCCGGCCCGGGCCCACCGGACAGCCGTTGTTCTTCGCCCAGCGGATGAAGTCCCCCACGATGAGGAAGTAGCCGGGGAAGCCCATCTTGATGATGGTGTTGAGCTCGAACTCCAGCCGCTCCACATAACGCGGGCGCACCGCTTCCCGCTTGGCGGGGTCGGGATAGAGCAGGTTCAGCCGGTCTTCCAGGCCTTCGTAGGAGAGCTGGCGGAAGTACTGCTCCATCGGCATGGGCGTGCCGTCGGCGCGGATGGGCGTGGGGAAGTTGGGCAGCTGCGGCTTGCCCAGCACCAGGGTCAGGCTGCAACGCCGCGCAATCTCGACCGTGTTGGTGATGGCGCTGGGGATGTCGGCGAACAGCGCCTCCATCTCGGCCTGCTTCTTGAAATGCTGGCTGGGCAGGAAACGCTTGATGCGCTTGGGATTGGACAGCGTCTCGCCCTCGGCCACGCAGACCCGGGCCTCATGGGCTCCGAAGTCGTCCTCTTCCAGGAACTGGATCGGATGGGTGGCCACCACCGGCAACCCGGCCTGGGCTGCCAGCGGCACCAACTGGCGCACCAGCGCCTCCTGGCCCGGCAGGCCGGCGCGTTGCAGCTCGATGTAGCAGCGGTTGGGATAGATGGCGGAGAGGCGCCGGGCCCAGTCCAGGGCGCGGTTGGCATCGCCGGCGACCAGCGCCTGGCCGATCGGGCCGAACTGCATGCCGCCCAGGCAGATCAGGCCCTCGTTGAGCTCCTGCATCCACTCCAGCTTCAGCAGCGCCTGGTTGCGCTGCACGTTCTGGATCCAGGCCCGCGACAGCAGCTCGCTCAGGTTGAGATACCCCTGGAAGTTCTGCACCAGCAGCAGCACGCGGCTGGGTGGCTTGTCGTGGCTGTCCGCCTCCAGCCAGACCTCGGCGCCGAGGATGGGCTTGACGCCCTTCTTGCGGCAGGCGTTGTAGAACTTCACCCCGCCAAACATGTTGGCCAGGTCGGTCAGGCCCAGGGCCACCTGGCCGTCCTTGGCGGCGGCCTTGGCGGCATCGTCAACGCGCAGGGTGCCGTCGACCACGGAAAACTCGGTATGAATGCGGAGGTGAACAAAAGCCATATCCGGGATTGTAGGGAGGCCGGGCGACCCTCCGGGCGTCTGGCATCCCCTTCCCGGGCGCTATGCTCACCGCACCCTTTGTTGACGCTCCTTGCCTGGAGTGCCCGGAAGATGCCTGATACGACCGCCGTGCCCTTCTCTGCCTTTGTCTGCGCTTCTGTCTGCGCCCCAAAATCCACCTGGCAGCCGCTGTGCAGCGTGCTGGCGGCGCTATGCCTGGCCGGCCCGGCCCTGGCGGCCACCAGCGCGGCCCCCGCCCAGGCCCAGGCTGCGACCAAAGCCGGCGCCGCAGCCAACGCATCGGTCAAGCCATCGGCCAAAGCTTCGGCCAAAGCATCGGCCAACACACCGGTCAACACACCGGCCGGGGCGGCCTCCGGCGCGGCGGCCTCCGGCGCGGCGGCCACCCTGCCCACCAGCGCGGACATCATCGCTACCGCCCCGTCCGCCGCCTGGCGCGACGTGGATCCGGACAACCTGCTGATCATGACCCTGCCGCAAGGCGAGGCTTTCATCGAGCTCGCCCCGCGTTTTGCGCCGCGTCATGTCGACAACATCCGTGCCCTGGCCCGCGGCGGTTACTGGGACGGTCTGGCCATCCTGCGGGTACAGGACAACTATGTGACGCAATGGGGCGACCCGAATGCCGATGACGAGGACACCGGCCTGAAGGGCCAGGGGCGTCCGTTCCCGGCCGGCGCTGCCGCCCACCTGCCCGCGGAATTCGATGTGCCGCTCAAGGGCCTGCCGCTGACCGTGCTGCCGGACGTGGACGGCTGGGCGCCGCGCGCCGGCCATGTGGACGGCTTTCCGGTGGCCGCCAATCCGGCGTCCGGACGCGCCTGGATGGCGCACTGCTATGCCACCGTGGGCGCGGGCCGCGGCAACGAGGTCGACTCCAGCACCGGCGCCGAGCTGTATGTGGTCATCGGCCATGCGCCGCGCGGACTGGACCTGAACATCACCGTCGTCGGCCGCGTGCTCAAGGGCATGGAATTCCTCTCCGCCCTGCCGCGCGGCACGGGCCGTCTGGGCTTCTACGAAAAGGCCGAGCAGCGCCAGCCGATCACCCGCGTGGCGCTGGCCTCCGCGCTGCCGGCGGACCAGCGCCCGCAGCTGCAGGTGCTGCGCACCGACACGCCCACCTGGCAGGCGCTGCTCAATGCGCGTCGCCATCGCGGTGGCTGGTTCGTGCACAGCCCGGAGCACACCGAGATCTGCACCGCCAGCGCCCCGGTCCGAACCCGACCGACGGACGTCAAGCTGGACCGCACCCCACCGCGCGAGACCAGCCGTTGAGCGGTTTTCCACCCCCTACAATCGCCGGTTTTGCACCGTAGCCACGGGCCTTGCGCCCGGTTTGCCGACGTGAACCCATCCGGCCCGACCATCCTCAATATCTCCTGCTATCTCTTCGTCGGCATCGCCGACCCGCAGGCCCTGCGCGACCAGTTGCATGCGCACGCGACGCAGCTGGGCCTCAAGGGCACGGTGCTGATCGCCGAAGAGGGCATCAACCTGTTCCTGGCCGGCCCGGCCGCCGACGTGCAAGCCTGGGTGGACGCGCTGCGGACCGACGAACGCTTCGCCTCGCTGGCCCCCAAGGAAAGCTGGAGCGACACCGTCCCCTTCCGCAAGCTGCTGGTGAAGGTCAAGCCGGAGATCATCCGGATGAACCATCCCACCATCCGGCCGGACCGCAGCCCCCGCGCCCCGGCCCTGCCCGCCGCCACCCTCAAGCGCTGGCTGGACCAGGGCCATGATGACGACGGCCGTCCGGTGGTGACGCTGGACACCCGCAACGGCTTTGAAGTGGATGTGGGCGCGTTTGACGGCGCCATCGACTGGCGCATCACCAAGTTCAGCGAGTTTCCGGACGCGGTGAAGGCCCACCGCACCGAGCTGGAAGGCAAGACGGTGGTGAGCTACTGCACCGGCGGCATCCGCTGCGAGAAGGCGGCCCTGTACCTCGCCGAGCAAAACCTCGGCGCGCCGGTGTACCAGCTGGAGGGCGGCATCCTGAAGTACTTCGAGGAAGTGGGCGGCGCCCACTATCACGGCGATTGCTTCGTGTTTGATGAGCGCCGGGCCGTTGATCCTGAATTGGCCCCCTCGCCGGACAATGAAGCGCTGGATCGCCACTGAGCGGCATGACCGAACGCCCCACCGTCCTTGCCAGGTTGATGAAGCTGCTGGGCTTCCTGGTGCTGGCCACCGCCCTGCTGGCGATGGCCTTCCATGCACCGGACCGGCCGCTGGAGAGCCTGCTGAGCCGCTGGGCTGAGGCCCCCTCCGACTTCATCGAGCTGCCGGTGGGGGACGGCAGGACGCAGCTGGTGCATCTGCGCGATGAGGGCCCCAGGGACGATGCCGCCCCGATCGTGCTGCTGCACGGCACCGGGTCCAGCCTGCACACCTGGGCCGGCTGGGTGTCCGAGCTCAAGACCGAGCGCCGGGTCATCACCCTGGACCTGCCGGGCTTCGGCCTCACCGGCCCCTCGGCGCTAGGCGATTACAGCGACGAAGCCTATGACCGATTTCTGCAGGCATTTCTGGCCCATCTGAAGCTGGACCGGGTGGTGCTGGGCGGCAATTCCCTGGGCGGCGGCATTGCCTGGGGCTACGCCGCACGGCATCCGCAGCAGGTGGCCGCGCTGGTGCTGGTGGATGCTGGCAACCTGGCGGTGGCCAGCACGTCGGTCCCGGCCGGTTTCCAGATTCCCCAGTCCGCCGTACTCCGGGCCCTGGCCCGAAATTTCCTGCCCAGGCCACTGGTGGAGCGCAGTGTCAAGAGCGTCTATGGGGATCCTTCCAAGGTCACGGCCGCCCTGGTGGACCGGTATTTCGAGCTGACGTTGCGTGAAGGCAACCGCGAGGCCCTGGCCCGTCGCCTGGGCCAGCGCACGCCCGGACGCTTCACTGACCTGTTGCCCCGCATCCAGGCGCCGACGCTGATCCTGTGGGGCGGCCAGGACCGGCTGATCCCGCCCGAAGCCGCCCGCATCTTCCAGCAGCAGATCCCGCACAGCCGGCTCGAAATCTTCCCCGCGCTGGGCCATGTCCCCCAGGAGGAGGACCCCTTGTCCACCGTCCGACCGGTCTACACGTTTTTGCACTCTCTATAACCCTGATGGTTGCGAGTCTTGCCGCATTGCAACATCGGCCTTTCTGAATCCCCCACAAAGGAAACTTCATGCAACGTCGCTTTCTGATCGCCCGCGCCACCCTGGTGGCGGCTGCCCTGCTGGCTGCGGCCGGTGCCCAGGCCCAGTCTCCGGAGTGGAAGAAGATCCGCATTGGCGTGGAAGGCGCCTACCCTCCCTTCTCGGAAGTGGGCTCGGACGGCAAGCTCAAGGGCTTTGAGATCGACCTGGCCAACGCCCTGTGCGCCCAGATGAAGGCCGAGTGCACCCTGGTGCAGCAGGACTTCGACGGCCTGATCCCCGCCCTGCAGTCGCGCAAGGTGGACGCCATCATCGCGTCGATGTCCATCACCGATGAGCGCAAGAAGGTCATCGCCTTCTCCAACCCGTACTACAGCGTCCCGGCCCGCTTCGCGGCCAAGGCCGGCGCCAAGTTCGACTTCAGCCCGGCCGGCCTGAAGGGCAAGAAGATCGGCGTGCAGCGCGCCACCATCCATGAGAAGTTCGTGGATGCCACCTTCAAGCAGAGCGACATCGTGCGCTACGCCACGCAAGACCAGGCCTTCCTGGACCTGAAGTCCGGCCGTGTCGACCTGACGCTGGCCGACATGGTGGCCACCGACATGGGCTTCATCCAGACCCCGGCCGGCAAGGGCTACGAGATGGTCGGCCCCGAGTACAACGACCCGAAGTACTTCGGCGTCGGTGTGGGCGTGGGTCTGCGCAAGCAGGACGAAAAAACCCTGGCCAAGAAATTCAATGACGGCATTGCCGCACTGAAGACCAGCGGCGAGTTCAAGAAGCTGAACGACAAGTACTTCAAGTACGACATCTCGGTGAAGTAAGCCTCACCGGGCGGTGCGCCGAGCGCGTGCCGCCCGGGGTGTGACGCCTGCAGCCGCCTCGGCGGCGGCAGGCCTGTGATGGATGAAGAGACGTTGATGAATCTGCATGGGTTTTTGCCCAGCCTGCTGGAAGGCTCCTTGCTGACCCTGGCTGTGGCGCTGAGTTCCATGGCGCTGGCCATGCTGCTGGGCCTGATCGGCGCGCTGGCCAAGCTGTCGCGCTGGCGGGCGGCCAGGCTGGTGGCCACGGTCTACACCACGCTCATCCGCGGCGTGCCCGACCTGCTGCTGATGCTGCTGATCTTCTTCGGCGGCCAAGTGCTGGTGAACAGCGTGGCGGCGACCCTGGGCCATGACGACTACATCGACATCAACCCCTTCGTGGCCGGTGTGCTGACCATCGGCTTCATCTTCGGCGCCTACCTCACCGAAGCCTTCCGCGGCGCCTTCCTGGCCGTGCCGCCCGGGCAGCGGGAGGCGGGCCTGGCCTACGGCATGTCGGCGCGCCAGATTGCGTGGCGCATCACCTTCCCGCAGATGTTCCGCCATGCGCTGCCCGGCCTGTCCAACAACTGGCTGGTGCTGATCAAGAGCACGGCCATTGTCTCGGTCATCGGCCTGCACGACCTGATGACGCGCGGCATGCAGGCGGCCGGCAGCACCCGGGAACCGTTTGTGTTCTACAGCGCCGTCGCCCTCATCTACCTGGTGTTCACCACCGTGTCCGAGCTGCTGTTCAGCCACCTGAACCAGCGACTGTCCATGGGGGTCCGGCGCCAGTCGCTGTGAACCGCCGCTTCCTGCTCCGCCCCCTTCAGCGCTGCCGCTCATGAATCTGGACGCCATCCTCGAGAATTTCCCCCGCTACCTGCAGGGAGCCCAGGCCACGGCCGAACTGCTGGCCATATCGCTGCTGATCGGGCTGGCCCTGGCCATTCCGCTGGCCGTGCTGCGCACCCTGCCCATACCGTGGCTGTCCCGCCCGATCTGGGTCTACACCTACGTGTTCCGCGGCACCCCCATGCTGGTGCAGCTCTTCCTCATCTATTACGGGCTGGGCCAGTTCGAATGGATGCAGCAAAGCGTGCTGTGGCCGCTGTTCAGCTCCGCCTGGTTCTGCGCCTGCCTGACCTTCGTGCTCAACACCTGCGCCTACACCACCGAAATCATCGCCGGCTCCATCCGGGCCCTGCCCTACGGCGAAATCGAGGCGGCCAAGGCGCTGGGCATGACCCGCTGGGTGATGCTGCGCCGCATCGTGCTGCCCTCGGCCCTGCGCCGCTCGCTGCCCGCCTACAGCAATGAGGTGATCTTCATGCTGCACGGCACCTCGCTGGCCAGTGTGGTCACCATCATGGACCTCACCGGCGCGGCCCGCGAGATCAACTCCACCTACTACATCCCCTTCGAGGCCTTCATCACGGCGGCTCTGTTCTACTTCAGCTTCACCCTGGTGCTCGTGGGCCTGTTCCACAAGGCCGAGGCCCGCTGGCTCAAGCCGCTGATGCCGCGCTGACGGCCCTGCCCCCTTCTTCCATGCAACTCCGACAACATCTTCTGCCCAGCCCCGCGCCGGGCACTCAGCGCGAACTCGTCTCGCTGCATTACGGCCGTCCCGGCAGTGGTCCCAAGGTCTACATCCAGGCGTCGCTGCATGCGGACGAGCTGCCCGGCATGCTCACCGCCTGGCATCTGCGCCGTCAGCTCGATGCGCTGGAGAGCGCCGGCCGCATTCAGGGCGAGATCGTGCTGGTGCCGATGGCCAACCCGATCGGCCTGTCGCAATGGTGGCTGCAGTCGCACCTGGGGCGCTTCGAATCACTCTCGGGCGAGAACTTCAACCGGCACTATCCGGTCTTCATCGAAGCCGCCGCGGCCAAGGCCGAGCCGCTGCTCACCGACGATGCAGCCCACAACGTCAGCGTGCTGCGCCGGGCGCTGTTGGCCGAGATCGATGCGGCCCCCGCCGCCACCGAGCTGCAGGCCCTGCGCAAGACGCTGATGCGGCTGGCCTGCGACGCGGACGTGGTGCTGGACCTGCACTGCGATGCCCAGGCCCTGATGCATCTCTACACCGAGACCCCCTGCTGGCCCGACTGCGAGCCGCTGGCCGCCTACCTCGGCGCTGCGGTGACCCTGCTGGCCCAGGACTCCGGCGACCAGCCCTTCGACGAAGCCTGCTCGCAGCCCTGGTGGCGATGGAAGGATCATTTCGGCGATCGATTCCCGATTCCGCAGGCCTGCCTGTCGGTGACGGTCGAGCTGCGCGGCCAGCAGGACGTCCACCACGACCTGGCCAGCAAGGACGCCCAGGCCCTGCTGGACTTCCTGAGCTTCCGGGGCGTCATCAGCGGCCCGGTGCCACCGACGCCCGCGCCCGTCGGCGACGCGCGCCCGCTGGCCGGCTGCATGCCCATCCAGAGTCCGGTCCCCGGTGTGCTGACCTTCGTGCGGGAGGTCGGCGACGTGGTGGCCCAGGGGGATGTGCTGGCCCATGTGATTGATCCGATCAGCGCCGTGGTCACCGAACTGACCAGTCCGGTGGACGGACTGCTGTTTGCCCGCGACACGCTGCGTCTCGTGACCGCCGGGGCCAAGGTTGCAAAAGTCGCCGGACGCGAAGCGCTGCGGACCGGCAAGTTGTTGGGAGCCCGTTGATGTCCGCCGCCAGTCTTTCTGTCCTTGACCTGCACAAGCGCTATGGCGACCGGGAGGTGCTCAAGGGCGTCTCGCTGTCGGCCCAGCCCGGCGACGTGATCACGCTGATCGGCTCCAGCGGCTCCGGCAAGAGCACCTTCCTGCGCTGCCTCAACCTGCTGGAGCAGCCCTACGAGGGCACGCTGCGTCTGGGTGAGGAGGAACTCAAGCTGGTGCGCGACCGCGACGGCAGCCTGCGTGCGGCCGATGCCGCGCAGTTGCAGCGCTGGCGGGCCCGGCTGGCGATGGTGTTCCAGAACTTCAATCTGTGGGCCCACCGCACCGTGCTGGAGAACGTGATCGAGGCGCCGGTGCATGTGCTCAAGCAGCCCCGGGCGCAGGCCATCGAGAAGGCGGAAGCGCTGCTGGCCCGGGTGGGTGTGGCGCATCGCAAGGATGTCTATCCGGCGCAGTTGTCCGGCGGCGAGCAGCAGCGCGTGGCCATTGCCCGCGCGCTGGCGGTCGAGCCGGAAGTGATGCTGTTCGACGAACCCACCTCCGCGCTGGATCCGGAGCTGGTCGGCGAGGTGCTCAAGGTCATGCGGGACCTGGCCGCTGAGGGCCGCACCATGATCGTCGTGACCCATGAGATGGGCTTTGCGCGTGAGGTGTCCACCCACACCATGTTCCTGCACCAGGGACGGGTGGAGGAACAGGGCAATCCGCGTGAGGTGCTGAGCTCGCCGCAGAGTGAACGGCTGAAGGCCTTCCTGAGCGGCGGGTTGAAGTGAAGCGGGCGGCGTTGCCTCAGCGCAGCGCCAGCATCAGCTCGGCGGCGGCGCTGAGCAAGCCGGGATCGGCGCGCAGATCCGGGAACGGATCCACCGGCACCCACAGCGCCTGCTGACGCCATCCCAGGCGGTGCAGGCGCACGCCGGCCCGCACCAAGGCCGCCACCAGGGCCGGCAGCTCGCTGCGCAAGGCGGTGAGCACCTGCTCGGACTCGGCCAGCAGCGTGAGCTTCAGCGCATGACGCGGCCCTTGCAACTGCATGCCGATGGCGGCGTCCTTCCACTTGAACAGCAGGCTCAGAGCGGGCTCGTCGTCCGTGTCCGGCTCCAGGGTGCGTGGACGCTGGGCATGCTGCGCATCGCGTTCGGGTCGCAGCCAATACGGCTGAGGCAGCAGCCAGAAGGGCTCTCCCCCTGGCGCGACCGGCGGGCGGCCCTGCGCGAGCGCCTCGGCCCAGCCTTGAATCAGCTGTGCCGTGCTGAGGGAACGCGACGGCATGCCGGGGTCGGCCAGCATCTGCCGACGCCAGCCGGCCAGATCCGCCCGCAGTGAACTCAGCTGGGCCCAGGTGCTGTCCCCGCGCAGGGGCGGCGGTGCACCGGCGAGCGGACGGTCGGCCTGACGGGGATCGTCGGCGGGACCGGTGCGTCTGCTGGCGCCGGCTCTGAAGTCAGCGGCGTCGGCGTTGCGATCCGCCTCCGGAGCGGCGCCTGAGGCGGCACCGGCACCGGCACTCGCGCTCGCGCCCGCACCGCGTCGCTCCACCACCTCCAGCGCCAGGCGGGGCAGCACACTCACCACCCGCATGAGCAGCTCGTCGCCAGGCGCGAGGTCCTCAAGCGGCGGCTGGATGAGGGACAGCACCTGGCTGCCCTCCAGCGATTCCAGCGTCCAACCGGCTGAGGGGGCGCTACCGGGCCTGAGCCGCAGCAGATCGCCGGCCTGCAGGCCTTGGGCGTCGCGACCAGCCGGTGCGACGCGCACCACGCCGGAGACCGGCGAGACGGGAGAGGTCGATCCTGTGGCCATGGCGCCCTACCTCCGTGCGCTTGCAGGCGAAAAAAAACAGCCGGGGAACACCCGGCTGTCGAGAAATGCGGTGCGGGGGCGCACCGCCGAGGGGGGTGTGACGCGGGAATCAGCCCAGCAGGGACATCACCAGACCGGACATGCTGTTGCTCTGCTTGAGCATGGCGGTGCCGGACTGCATCAGCATCTGCTTGGTGGTCATCGTGGACGATTCGGCAGCGAAGTCGGTGTCCATGATGCGGCCCTTGGCAGCCGTCGTGTTGGTGCTCATGTTCTGCAGGTTGTTGTAGACATGGTCCAGACGGTTGGCAGCGGCACCGAAGGAGGCGCGCAGTTCACCCACCTTGTCGATGGCGGTGCCCAGCGTGGTCAGCAGCGTGTTGGCGGTGGCCGACAGTTCGGTACCGGCGGCAGGCGCGGCGGCGTATTGCGACGAGATGGCGCCCAGCGAGGTGGCCAGGGCGGTCAGCTGGGTGCTGACGTCCACCGACATGGTTTCACCGGCGGAAGCGCCGATCTGGAAGCTCATGGCGGCGCTCATCTTGCCGTTGGTGCCGTCGATGGTGGTGCCGTCGGAGAACAGCTGGGTGCCGCCGAAGCTGGTGTTCTTGACGATGTTGGTCAGTTCGGTGCCCAGGGCGTCGTACTCGTTCTGCATCGCGGTCTTGTCGGTCGTCGTGGACGAGGCCGAGAAGGCTTCCGTGGCCAGGTCCTTCATGCGCAGCAGGATGTTGCTGACTTCATTCAGGGCGCCTTCACCGGTTTGCAGCATCGAGATGCCGTTCTGGGTGTTGCGCTGGGCGACCGCCATGCCGCGGGTCTGGGAATCCAGGCGGGTGGCGATCTGCAGGCCGGCGGCATCGTCCATCGCGGAATTGACGCGATAGCCGGTACCCAGACGGGTCATCGAGGTCGAGAGGTTCTTCTGCGTCGAGCTCAGCGAGTTCTGGGTCGACAGGGCCGCGGCATTGGTGTGCAGGCTCAACATGATGTTCGCTCCTAAAGAGTGGTCTTGCGCTTGTTTGGTGAGGGGCTTTGAACTGCCCTCACCTGCTTAGGACGACTGGGGGGAGCGGGGACTTAAATGCGGCCCGAAAAAAAATTCACCGACGCTCGGAGCGCTCCCGGGCGGATGGGAGTGTCAGCGGTTTGGGCTCCTGAGGGGCGGTGAGCGCTGGGGGCGCCGCCGGGGGCGTGCAGTCCTTGGTCGAGCAGTTGGCGGTCAGGAAGCCCCAGACGAAGTCGGTCTGCAACACGGTCAGGGCGGGCGGCTGCCCGCTCTTGTGGAACCAGTCGGGCAGCGGCAGGCCGAGAGTGCCGGGCAGATACCCGGAATCGGTCAGGCCGTTGACGAAGACGCCCAGGGCGGGCGGGAGGGTGCCCTTGGCCGAGGTGCCCGCCCGTGCATGACAGGTCATGCAGGATGAGGTGGTCACAAAGCCGCCTTCGGTCACCGAATTGCCCAGATGGATCGGGCGCCCCATTGAATCACTGAAATTCACCTGGGAGCCCTTGAGCCGATAGGACAGCCAGGCGCGGTCGCCGGACCTGGGCACCAGGGTCGGGTTGTCACGCTGACCGATGTCCAGGGCGCGGAACACCTCCCCGAGGTCCCGGTTCATGCCGCCGCCGTCGTACTTCTTGCCCAGGTCGAACACCCAGGACGGCAGCGGCAGGTTGTCGCACTTCAGCTTCGGGCTGGTGTAGTTCATGGCCTGGCCGACCTGCAGCTTGTCCGGGGAGCGATAACCGTAGGAGTCATTGCAGCCGGTGTAGTCACAACGGCCCGGGTTGTTCACATGCTCGAAGGTGGTCCACACCCAGTTGGGGATGTCCTTCGATGAAAAGTGCGCGGCCACCAGCCAATGCTCGCCTGGCTCCAGGATGGTGCCGTTGTTGTCGGTGGCGGCCGAGGTGATGTTCATCTTGATGTAGGGCGTGTCCGGATCGTCCCTCAGACCCATCTGCAGGGCCCGTTCCTTGGAGATCCAATCGCTCTTGATCATCACGGCGTTGGCGGGGAAATCGATCTCGGTAATGGCTTTGTTGCCATTGGCCACCCGATACGGGGCACCGCTGCCACTGCCGTTCCAGATGTTGTCGGCGTTTCGACGGAAGACCTGGATCACACCTTCCTGGTGATAGAGGTTGTTGCGGAACACATAGTCAAACATCGGCTTGTTGCGGAACACGATCTCGGCCATGGATTGACGGATCTTGCGGCCCGGGGTTTCTTCCATCAACTTGGTGCGCATGAAGGGATCGGCGGCAAAGCTGACGGTGTGCGCCTTGGAGGGCGCCACACCCAGCCGTTCCGGCATGCCGGACGGGAATTGCGAGAGGCGATCGCCAGGGAAGAAGGGGCAGTACTTGGCCGGGTAGCGGGGATCGTTGTAGCCGGGGTTGTTCTTTGCATCGGGGTCGCAGCAATTGCTGCCGCTCTGGCCCGGGGCGCAGATCGGCAGCGGTGCGGTCTGCTGGCATTTGGGGTCACCATTGGGGCAATTCACTCCGGGCCAGGTTTCCTGGTCGGCGGCCCACTTCTTCCAGAATTCGTCTTTGACGGCGTCGGCAAAGAGCTTCCACGAGAACATGTCGGGGCAGCTCATGGCCGGATTGGAGGTGGGCGACTGCACCACGATCTTGCCGTCCACCACCTTCATGGCGCATTGCGCGGCGTCTTGAGGCTTGCTCAAGAGGTAGGTGACCCAGCGGATGTTGTTGCTGGCCGTGTTGGGCTCCTTCCCGCAGACCGCGTCCGCGGCAATGACGGGAGAGGAGACGGCGAAGGCGAGCGCCAAAGTGGCCAGCAGGGTGCGACGACGGATGAGCTTGGACATACAAGACTCCCAATGGAAACAATGCGCTGTTGCTCCGGGGTGGATTCACTCCGGTGTCCATTTGCGTCCGTTGCGGCGGGGCTCAGGGGCGGGATTGCGATTGAGGGGCGTGGACTGAATGCCGTGGAATGGGCATTCACAGCCATTGGAATGAATCAAGATCGGACGAATGCAATCGATCGCGTGCTCAACCCGTCTGCAATGGAGGCAGTGGGGAGTATGTTGGCGACTGGCGATTCCGTGCTGGGTTTGTGTCCTCTGGGTTGGGGATGGCATTGGGGTGGCAGAAGCTGATGGACGCACTGCGCGAAGTCAGGCCGATTCCCAAATTGCTCCAGCGACCTTCCCCTCTGACTTAACTGGACATCTTGCGGAAGTGGTGGCGCCGACTGCCAATCCGGAGCGACGTACGTAGGCACGGACGTGGAATTGGATGGCAGCTGTTAGCGAGGCAGTCTGAAAGCACACCATTTAGGGGGGCCCCAGAACCATTGAGCGAGCGCGATACTTCAAACGGAGTTTCGATCAACACCACAAAATGTTCAGGGAGGACAAGGTGTTACAACAACGCTTGCCGGATGCAGAGGCAGGGCGACTGCGCTCGCCTTGGAGGAACTGGCACACCCGGTGTGTCGCCGCGCTGATGATCTGCTGTGCCCCCGCCGCCTGGGCGCAATGCGTGATGGAGAACATGGAGATCCCGGTGCGGATCGTCGGGGACCGACCGATTGCCATGCTCACGCTCAACGGTGTCGAGGCTCCGATGTTGGTGGACTCGGGCGCCTTCCACAGCTTCCTGTCGCCTTCGACGGCTGCGCGGTTGAACCTGCCCCTGCGCCATCTGCCTTTCGGCATGGACATCGAGGGCTACACCGGCGACGTCGAAGCCCAGCTCACCCGCGTCGATCGTGTCGGCCTGCGCGGCGCCGAGATGAAGAAGGTTGACTTTGTGGTCGGCGGCAGCGAACAGGGCAACGGCATCATGGGCATCCTGGGCCGCAATATCCTGTCCGTGATGGATACCGAATACGACCTGGCTCACGGGGTCATCCGGCTGTCCAATCCTGGCCCGGAGTGCAGGTCGGCGAATCTCGCCTATTGGGCCAATGGTGCGCCGGTTGTGATGGCGGAACTCAAACGCGGTCGGAGCAGCCGTGACACCGCCATCCGCATGGAGATCGCGATCAATGGCAAGTCCACCGTGGCGCTACTCGATACCGGCGCGCCCATGACGGTGCTCACGCTGAAGACGGCCAAACGCGCTGGCATTGCCGTCGACGGCCTGGTCCCGAACGGTTACTCCAGGGGCGCTGGAGAAGGGCGAGCGAAGAGCTACCTGGGCATGGTCGACACCTTTGAGGTGGGTGGCGAAAAGATCAGCAACATCAAGATGTCGATCGACGATAACGATGTCTTCGATGACGGCATGTTGCTTGGGCTGGACTATTTTCTGGCGCACCGCATCTATATCTCCAAGCTGCAACAGAAGTTCTACGCCACATGGAATGGCGCGCCGGTCTTTGCGCAGCACAAAGGCACGGCCATGCGTGAGGAAGACCTGAAATACGCGGCCCGGCCCGACGATGTGCAAGCCGACAACCATGATGCGCTGGCCCGTCGCGGCAATGCCTTTGCCGCCAATCGGGACTACGATAAGGCGCTGGCCGATTTGAACCGTGCCATTGAACTGGCGCCGACGGTCGCCGGATATCGGCTGGACCGGGCGCATGTCCTGCTGGCGCAATCCCATCGCAGGGAAGCCTTGCTGGACCTGGATGAAGCGCTGCGTCTGGATCCTGCGCAGGCGGATGCGCGAGTGATGCGCGCACAGTTCCGGGTGCGAGAGCGGCGCGGAGCGGACGCCCGGGCGGATCTGGAAGTGCTGGATGCGCAGTTGGCCCCGTCTGCGGCTCAGCGGGTGCAGATGGCAACGATGTATTTCGTCATGGGACGGCTGCCGGAGGCCATTCGCCAATGGAGCCTGTGGCTGCCGACGCATGAGAACGACCACGACTATCCGTCCGCCATGAACAACCTCTGCTGGTCGCGGGCGCGGCTGGGCGTGGATTTGGCCATGGCGGTGAAGGACTGTGAAGCGGCCATTGGCAAGGACAGCTCGAATGCCGCCTATCGCGACAGCCTGGGCTGGGTGTATCTGCGCTCCGGGGATCCGGCGCAAGCGCGCAAGGCGTTTGATGCGGCACTGGAGCGGGACGCGAAGCTGAGCATGGCGTTGTATGGGCGGGGACTGGCGCTCTTGAAACTCAAGGATGCCGCGGCAAGCCAGGCGGATCTCGCGGCGGCGCGTCAGGTCAGGCCGGATATCGATGCGGGGGTGCGGCGCATGGGGTTCGAGGTGGCGCCGGATGCGCCGCCAGCGCCTGCGCCGGATGCTGCCAAGGCGCCCAAGGGGACGGACGTGCGGGAGGGGACGAAAGCGGAGGCAGCCAGAGGGGAGCCCCTGGAGGGAGAGGATCCGGCCTCGGAAGCGGCCAGAGGGATGGACGGGACGTCGCACTGACGGGGTCTGCTGAAACGGTCGCCATGCAGCGATCGATTCAATTCCATTTTTTGACGTGACTTTCGTCCAGATCTCGCGCGCTGCCTATCGTGAGACTGCCGTGCTTTTGACGTCTCATCAGTCAAATTCAGAATTCTTGTCGGTCTAGCGATGGAACGGTGTGGCGTGAGCTTCAAGACGTTCAAAGGATGCCGATGCGACTTTGGTCCTTCCGGCAAAGGCATGGTCCTGCGGGCGCAGGAGTTAGCCAACTGGCTGGGCACACACCGCGGTGAATGTCAAGATAGTTGTCGCCTCAGCCATGCAACCAATGGCTGAGTATTTCGGGAACGCCAGGCCGTAGTGACGACCGATTCGCGCTCCGGGTTGAGCGCGACGGTCGTGACGTGCGACCAATCCCGGGTGAGGCGAGACCCGCGCGCCGGGTTGCGCTGGCGGGCCTTGAGAGACACTTGGTGCCGGGTGGTGAGGATCGCGATATCTGCGCCGTCGTGCCAATGCGCCAGGCCCACGTAGTGAATTCCGCTGTGGCGGTGATCGTGGTTGTACCAATGCTCAGACTTGCACACCCACTTGCATCCCTCTCCCTCCCCCCCATCACGGACCAGCCGCCGGCGCACGCGGCCGAAGCACCTCAGCCGCCTCCTCCGACACCGTCCGCACATTCAAGTCCACCTGCTTGAAAGGAATCTGGATGCCCTGCGCCTCCAGCGCAGCCACGATCCGCATCAACATCGAGCTGCGAATACTCACCCAGCTGTCGTAGTCCATCGTCCACGCGCGCAGCACAAAATCCAGCGAGCTATCCCCATACCCCTTCAAGACCGCCGACGGCGCCGGCTGCTCCGCAATACCGGGTGTGTCGCGCGCAGCGGACTCCAGCAAGTCCACCACCCGCGCCGGATCAGACCCATAGACCACGCCCACCTCGATGTCGATGCGTCGCGAGTGATCCACCAGCGTCCAGTTGACCAGGCTGTTCGACAGCAGCGACCCATTCGGCACCACGACTTCCGCGCCGTCGAACGTCCGAATCGTGGTGGCACGCATGCCAATCGACTGGACCCGTCCGGACACACCGGCCACCTCCACAACGTCCCCCGGGCGCAAGGGCCGCTCGAACATCAGGACCAGGCCCGAGACGAAGTTGTTGACGATGTTCTGCAGCCCAAAGCCAATGCCGACACCGAGTGCACCAAACACCAGGGCCAGCTGACTCACCTTGAAGCCGGCAGCGGACAGCGCAACGAGAAACCCGACCATCAGGATCACGTAGTAGCTCAGCGACGCCACGCTGCTGGCCACGCCGCGAGGCAGCGACGGCCGGGCGGAGAGCTGCTCGCCCAGCAACTGGCGAACGAGTCGCGCGACCCACCAGGCGATCAGAACCGCCAGCGCGAACACCAGCACATCCCCCAGACTCACCGAGATCTCCCCCACTTCGACATTGCGCGTCAGGATGTCCGTCACCGCGGCCAGCATCGGTCGCATGATGCGGAAAGCGTCCATTGCATAAACCGCCCATCCGGCCGCCGCACTCCAGGTCAGCAGCCGCGACACGAGGGCGGACATCTGAGCGCCGTGGCGCTGCAGCAAGGGCACTCGGCGCACGCTGGCGTCGTCCAGCAGCGCCATCACGAGTGCCTTCGCCACATTCACCGTCGCGAACAGCAGGAGACCGAAGAAGGTGCTTTCGACGAGCCCGCTCACCAGGGCGTCCGCCAGCGATGTATTCCCCCCCACGTTCAGCAGCACTGCAGACGTCAGCAGCGCCGCCGCCACCCAAGTCGCTGCCTGCGCCCACCTCGGTGGCGGCACCGCCTGGCGCCGCGCACGCAGCGGTACCGCCAGCACCAGGGCCAGCGCAACGAGCGCCACACCCAGATGGATCAATCGAAAGCCTGTGCCGACCGTGGATGGCACCATGCCCAGCCCATCGAGCACATACAGGCTGATCACCGCGTAGGGCCAGCGGCCCAAACGGCCCAGTGGCTGCGTCGGCAGCAGGCGCAGCAGCGGCACCAAAGCCACCAGCATGGCCACCTGGTGGGCCAGCAGCGGCGCTTCGGGTTCCAGCACCAGAACAGCCATCATGGACAGCAGCAGCCATGCGGAGAGCGGGCGATTCAGCACCTCGGTCTCCTTCCTCGCGCCGACGCCGCCCAGACGCCTTGCGCGATGCCGCGCCAGCAGAATCAGCAGCAATAAGGTCGGCTGAAGCACCAGAAGGACGGAGCGGTTGAAGGGCGCTGCGGCCGCGTAGGCCCTGGCAAACTGAGATTCGATCTCCATGCCGCGCGAGAAGTTGTCATCCTCCAATGGATGCAAGGGACCGCCCATCACGGCCCAGAGCGGCGGGGTATCCCGTGCCAGCAATCGCCGGTCAATGGAGGCGATGGCGTCCTCAACCTCGGCGCTTCCTGTGTCGATCTGGCTCGCCAGGGCGTTGGCACGCTGGCTGAGCTCGATCTGACGTGCCAGCGGAACGCTCAGATCGGCCTTGAGCTGGTCCAGCGCATTCAACAGGGCCTCCACCCGGTGCAACATGAGCGGGGGGAGTTGGTCCAGGACTGCCGACGCGCGCGTGGCCTCCCAGACATCCCGGCGGCGCGCCACTTGCGCAGCGGCCTCGTCAAGCGGGCGCAGCTTACGCTGCGCCTGAGCCTGCCATTGGCTGAAACGCCTGGCATCAAACTTCCAATGGCGGTCCAGACTCTCGAGCCGCGCAATGGGCAGGTCGGCCAAAGTATCGGCACCGAATGCGCGGAGCTTTTCCTCGACCGGTGCTTGCAGAAGCCCCAAGGACTCCAGCAATTCAATGGCGGGGTCCGGGCGCCTCAACTGTCGCTGGATACGGTCGACAAAACGCTCGTCCTGAGAAGCCAGCACCAGAATGTCTGCAGGGGTGATCGGCAGACGGGCGGCGGCGCTGGGCGGCAGCGCGGCTGAAGCCGCCGCACTCGCCACAGACGGCTCAGGCTGCGCGCTCACCATCAGCGAACCAGCCACCAGGCCGCTCGCGATCCCCAACCGCAACCAAGCGCCCAGCCGCTTCGCCACCGACAAGATCTTCACCTCGCCCATCCTTCACCTCTCCCGTCCGAATGGCATGGTGATCGGTATTAGACCCGCCATTGAGGGGCGCGCACGCATGGGCTTGAAGGGGTGCATGCGGACGTATTGGGCGATCTGCATGCCATCCACGCCCCCAGGTCTGTCTCTTGCCCTTCTGCCCTGCCTTTTTTCGGCGATAGGCCCCCCGCCACATCACCCAACAGAGTCATCACAGCGTTCGCGAACAGCGCCACAATCAGAGGAGAAGGCGGCGTGACCCGGCCCTGGCCGTCACGAATCCCTTCCCCGCTGTCCGGGATCCAGATCCAAGTAAAACCAGGCACCCGAATCAGCCAAGTTCAGCCAAGTTCAGCCAAGGAGTGAGCCATGCCCCATGCGTTTGCCAGCACCCTCGCCAGTTTCAAGACCGCCTCCGGCGCCAAAGGCCAGTACTACTCGCTGCCACGCCTGGCCGAGCAGTTCCCCAGCGTTGCCAAGTTGCCGGTCTCGATCCGACTGGTGCTGGAATCCGTGCTGCGCAACTGTGACGGTCAGCGGGTGACGGCAGAACATGTCGAGCAACTGGCCCACTGGAAGCCCAACGCCCCGCGCAATGAGGAAATTCCGTTCGTGGTCGCCCGCGTGGTGCTGCAGGACTTCACCGGCGTGCCGCTGCTGGCCGACCTCGCCGCCATGCGCAATGTGGCGGCCGCACAAGGTAAGAACCCCAAGACCATCGAGCCGCTGGTTCCGGTGGACCTGGTGGTCGACCATTCGGTGATGATCGACCACTTTGGCGACAAGAAGTCGCTGGATCTCAACATGAAGCTGGAATTCCAGCGGAATCGCGAGCGTTATGAATTCATGAAGTGGGGCATGCAGGCCTTCGACACCTTCGGCGTCGTGCCCCCCGGCTTCGGCATCGTCCACCAGGTGAATCTGGAATATCTCGCCCGCGGCGTCCACAAGACCGGCACCGGACCGGACGCCGTCTACTACCCTGACACCCTGGTGGGCACGGACAGCCACACCACCATGATCAATGGCGTGGGCGTGGTGGGCTGGGGCGTGGGCGGCATCGAGGCGGAAGCCGGCATGCTGGGCCAACCGGTCTATTTCCTGACCCCGGATGTGGTGGGCTTCGAGCTGAGCGGCCGCCTTCGCGAAGGCGTCACCGCCACCGACCTGGTGCTCACCGTCACCGAAATCCTGCGCAAGGCCAAGGTGGTGGGCAAGTTCGTCGAGTTCTTTGGGGAAGGCACAGCCAGCCTCTCGGTGCCGGACCGCGCCACCATCGGCAACATGGCCCCGGAATACGGCGCCACCATGGGCTTCTTCCCGGTGGACGAGCGCACCATCGACTACTTCAAGGGCACCGGTCGCACTCAGGAAGAGATTGACACCTTCGAGGCCTACTTCCGGGCCCAGGGCCTGTTTGGTGTGCCGCGCAGCGGAGACATCCAGTACAGCCAGGTCGTGTCCCTGGACCTGGGTACCGTCGCCCCGTCGCTGGCCGGCCCCAAGCGCCCGCAGGACCGCATCGTCATCACCGACCTGGCCAAGACCTTCGCCAGCCTGTTCAGCAAGCCGGTGGCCGAGAACGGCTTCAACCAGCCGGCCGCCAAGCTGCCGCAGAAGTTCCCCGTGGCCAGCCCCAAGGGCCTGGAGATCGCGAACGGCGACGTGCTGATCGCCGCCATCACCTCCTGCACCAACACCTCCAACCCGAGCGTCATGCTGGCCGCCGGTCTGCTGGCCAAGAAGGCGGTGTATGCCGGCTTGAAGGTGCAGCCGCACATCAAGACCTCTCTGGCCCCCGGCTCGCGCATCGTCACCGAGTACCTGGAAAAAGCCGGCCTGCTGCCCTACCTGGAAAAGCTGGGCTTTGCCGTGGCGGCGTACGGTTGCACCACCTGCATCGGCAACGCGGGCGACCTGACCTCCGAGATCAACGAGACCATCGTCAGCAATGACCTGGTCTGCGCGGCGGTGCTGTCCGGCAACCGCAACTTCGAGGCCCGCATCCATCCCAACATCAAGGCCAACTTCCTGGCCAGCCCGCCGCTGGTGGTGGCCTACGCCATCGCCGGCAATGTCACCCGCGACCTGATGACCGAGCCGGTCGGCTACGGCACGGACAACAAGCCGGTCTACCTGGGCGACATCTGGCCCACCAGCGACGAGGTCTACGCCCTGCTGAAGCTGGCGCTCAACCCCGACGCCTACCGCGCCAACTACGCCAAGGTGAAGGCCGAACCCGGCAAGCTGTGGGAGAAGATCCAGGGCGGCAAGGGCCAGGTCTACGAATGGCCCAAGAGCACCTACATTGCGCAGCCGCCCTTCTTCGAGGGCTTCACCCAGGTGCCGCAGGCGCAGGAAGTGGGCGTCAAGCAGGCGCGCATCATGGCGCTGTTCGGCGACTCCATCACCACGGACCACATCTCTCCGGCAGGCGCCATCAAGGAGGCTTCACCGGCCGGTGCCTATCTGAAGGAACAGGGCGTCATGAAGGCCGACTTCAACAGCTACGGCTCGCGTCGCGGCAACCATGAAGTGATGATGCGCGGCACCTTCGCCAACGTGCGCATCAAGAATCTGATGATCCCGGCGAAGGCCGACGGTTCGCGCGAAGAAGGCGGGCTCACGCTGTTCCAGCCCGGCGGCGAGAAGATGTTCATCTACGACGCCGCCATGCGCTACATCGCCGACGGCGTGCCCACCGTCATCTTCGCGGGCGAGGAATACGGCACCGGCTCCAGCCGCGACTGGGCGGCCAAGGGCACTCAGTTGCTGGGCATCAAGGCGGTGGTGGCCAAGAGCTTTGAGCGCATCCACCGCTCCAACCTGGTGGGCATGGGCGTGCTGCCGCTGCAGTTCCGCCCCGGCGACTCGTGGGAAAGCCTGGGCCTGAAGGGAGATGAGCGGATCGACATCCAGCTGGGGGCAGAGATCCTGCCGCAGTCGGAAGCCTTCCTGACCATCACCTCGGCGGACGGGGCCACCCGCAAGGTCTCGCTGATCCTGCGCATCGACACCCCGATCGAGGTGGAGTACTACCGCCACGGCGGCATCCTGCCCTACGTGCTGCGGCAACTGCTCGCGGCCTGAACGGGAGAGCGTGTAGCCTGAGCAGGCGAGCCCGCAGTCTTGATTTGGCGAGCGCCTCCACCCGCGGGCGCTATGCCACCAACGACGCACCGGGCCTGCAATCTCCCTGCACAGCAACAAGCCAAGCGACGCCCTCACCCGGCGTCGCTTTTCTTTGGCAATCGCCAAAAGTCCATCAGCACCCGGCACTGCTCCCGCGCGGCCTGCTTGATGGTGGCCACTTCCTTGGGACCGAAGCGCTCCCATCCCAGCTTGGCCAGTTGCATCCGCCGTCCCAGCGAAAACACCATCAGCTGCCCCATCATCATCATGATGCGCATGCTCAGGGTCGGATCCTTGAGGTCGATGCCGCTGTAGCGCGACACGAGCTGCGTCGTCACCCGAGCCATCCGGGGGCGCAGGTTCTCGTCCATCATCTGGAAGACCAGGTTGGGCCCCTGCCCCACTTGCTCCTGCGCCATGAACAGCCGCCGGTGCTCCGCGTCGTCCGGCAGCAGTTGATGCTCCGCGATGGCGTCGAGCAAGGCGCCAAAGGCCTCGAACAGTTCTTCGCTGGACGCATCCGCCCGCTCCAGCACCGCCTCCGCCCGCTCGACGGCCGGCCCGAAATGCTCGTGGGCGCTGTCCGCGATGTGCTGGGCACAGGCCTGGTAGACGCCTTCCTTGTTGTCGAAGTAGTACTGCAGCGCCGGTGCATTGACGCCAGCCTGCTTGGCAATCTCTCGCGTTGACGCCCCCTCGAACCCCCGCTCGGCAAAAAGGCGCAAAGCCACGTCGATGATGCGTCGGCGGGTTTCTTCGCCGCGGGCGTATCCCGCTTCGGGGCGATGTCTCGGGGCTCGGACGGGTCGGTCGGTCATGCGTCGTTTCGGATCGGTAAAGCCGCAGCCGGGATGTGGCACGGTGCACAGTTCCCAAAATATATCAGTTGACAGAATTCTTCCAGGTGGAAAAAGATATCGACCGGAATAAATTCAACTGATGGATGTCCATGTCCGCCCCGTCCCCCTCTTCCGCGCCCTCATCCGCGCCCTCTTCTGCACCCTCTTCTGCACCCTCTTCCGCACCTGCCTCCGCTCCGGCAACCCCGCCCTCACCATCCAACGGCCGCCGCCGTCCCGTTCTCCTGGTCCTGGCCATTGCCGCCCTGGTTGGCGGCGCCGTCTATGGCATCAACTGGTGGCGCGTCAGCCGCTTCATCGAGAGCACGGACGACGCCTATCTCAAGGCCGACAGCGTCACCGTCGCGCCCAAGGTCGTGGGCTATGTGACGGAGGTATTTGTCCAACCGAACCAGGCCGTCAAGCGCGGCGATCCGCTGGTGCGGCTGGACCGTCGCCAGTACGAAGCCATGCTGGCCCAGGCCCAGGCCACCATCGAGGCCCGCAAGGCGGACATCCAGAAGGCCCAGGCCGACATCCTTCAGCAGAAAGCCCAGTGGGCGCAGGCCCGGGCACAAGTGCAGTCCGCGCAGGTGGCGCTGACCCATGCGCAGCAGGAATTCGAGCGGTTCGCGCCGCTGGTCAGCACCGGCGCCACCACTGAAGAGCGCCTGGCCGAGCTGCGCAACACCCGGGACCAGGCCAAGGCCACGCTCGCCGCCAACCAGGCCGCCGAAGCCGCCGCCGCCAGCCGCATCCAGTCCACCGAGGCGCAAGTGGCGCAGTCCAAGGCCCAGGTGCAAGCGGCTGATGCCGCCCGCAGCCAGACGCATCTGGATGTGGACGACACGGTGGTGCGCGCCGCCATCGACGGCCGGGTCGGCGACAGCACCGTGCGGGTGGGCCAGTTGGTGCAGCCCGGCACGCGCCTGATGACCCTGGTGCCGGTGCAGGAGGTCTATCTGGTGGCCAACTTCAAGGAGACCCAGATCGGCCGCATGCGCGCCGGGCAGCCAGTCACCCTGCATGTGGACGCCCTGCCTGATCTGGCGCTGCATGGCGAGGTGGAGAGCTTCTCGCCCGGCACCGGCGCCCAATTCGCGCTGCTGCCTTCCGAGAACGCCACCGGCAACTTCACCAAGATCGTGCAGCGGGTACCGGTGCGGATCCGCGTGCAGGCGGATGCGGCGCTTCGCGAGCGACTGCTGCCGGGCCTGTCCGTCACCACCGAGGTGGACACCCGCGACAGCGCTCCGGTCCGCCAGGCCGCCGACGGAGACCAGCATGGCTGAGGCGACCGCCGCTTCAGGTCTGCCGCCCGCAAAAGCCCCAGCCGCCGCGTCGACAGAGCCCAATGCCAAAGCCGCGGACTGGATCGCCGTGGCCGCTGGCGCGCTGGGCGCACTGATGGCCACGCTGGACATCTCCATCACCAACTCCGCCCTGCCTCAGATCCAGGGCGCCGTCGGCGCCACTGGCACCGAAGGCACCTGGATCTCCACCGGCTACCTGATGTCGGAAATCGTGATGATCCCGCTGGCAGCCTGGCTCACCCGGGTCTTCGGCCTGCGCAACTTCCTGGTCGGCAATGCCACGCTCTTCACGCTGTTCTCGGTGATGTGCGGCTTGTCCGGCAACCTGTCCACCTTGATCATCGCGCGCATCGGCCAGGGGTTCACCGGCGGCGCCATGATTCCCACGGCGCAGACCATCATCCGCACCCGGCTGCCCCGCCATCAATTGCCGGTGGGCATGACGATGTTCGGGCTGATCGTGATCCTGGGCCCGCTGCTCGGTCCGGTGGTCGGCGGCTGGCTGACCGAGAACGTCAGCTGGCACTGGTGCTTCTTCATCAACGTGCCGGTGTGCGCCGCACTGCTGGCGCTGCTGCTGCTGGGCCTGCCGCGTGAGCGCACGCATCTGGACCAGTTCCTGCGCGCCGACTGGCTCGGCATCATCGGCCTGGCCGTGGGCCTGTCGACCTTGACTGTCGTGCTCGAGGAAGGTCAGCGCGAGCGATGGTTTGAGTCCTCGCTGATCCTCTGGCTAAGCCTGACTTCGGCCGCCGGCCTCGTGCTGGTGGCGCTGTCGCAGCGCTGGTCGGCCAAGCCCATCCTGCGGCTGAGCCTGATGCGCAACAAGAGCTACGCGAGCGTCATCTTCATCGTGTTTGTAGTGGGTGCAGGCTTGTATGGCGTGTCGTATCTGGTGCCGCAGTTTCTGGCGCTGATCTCCGGCTACAACGCGCAGCAGTCGGGCACGGTGATGTTGCTGTCGGGCCTTCCGGCCTTCCTGATGATGCCCATCCTGCCGCGGCTCATCACCCGGCTGGACTTCCGCATCATGGTGATTGCCGGCCTGCTGTTCTTCGCGGTCAGTTGCCTGCTGGACATCAACCTCACCGCCCAGAGCGTGGGCCACGACTTCACCCTGTCCCAACTGCTGCGCGGCGTCGGCCAGATGCTGTGCATGATGCCGCTGAACCAGGCGTCGATGGCGGCGGTCAGCCGCGAGGAATCGGGCGACGCCGCCGGCCTGTACAACATGGCGCGCAACCTGGGCGGCTCAGTGGGCCTGGCAGTGCTGGGCACCTTCATCGACCGACGCAATGCGCTGCACGTCGACCGGCTGAATGAAGCCTTGAATGCGAATTCGCCGATTGTGCAGGGGCGTGTGGCGGCCGGCACCGCCAGCCATCTGACCCAGGTCGGTGACGCGGCCTATGCGCAATTGCAGGCGCTCAAGGAGATCGCGCTGCAGATCCAGCAGCAGGCCAGTGTCATGACCTTCTCCGAAACCTTCTATGCCCTGGCGGTCGCCCTGCTGCTGTGCTTCCCCCTGGCCTTGCTTCTGAAGACGCCGCGCCCGGGACAGGCTCCGGCCGTCAGCGAAGCCCATTGATACGGACCTCTTTCATGTTTTCACGTCTCCCCTCCATCGGGCCGGTGCTGCTGGTCGGCTCGGTGCTTCTCGCCCTGGTGGGCTGCACCACCGTCGGCCCGGATTACGCGGGCGCCCCGGCTGTGGCCGGTCAAGCCATTCAGGCGCCGCGTTTTGCCCGCGACACTGGCGACGCCACCACAGCCCAGCCGGGTGCCGCCGCATGGTGGCAGTCGCTGAACGACCCTGCGCTCAATGCCTTGATCGATCAGGCCCTGGCCAACAGCCCCACGCTGCAAGCCGCTCAGGCTCGGCTGCGGCAGTCGCGCGCTGCCCTGCGCCAGCAGGAGGCGCAGAAGCTGCCCAAGGGCTCGGCATCCGCGCTCGGGGTCGGCGTCTGGCAGGCACCGGGGACCGACAGCGAAACGCGCCTGCACCTCTACAGCGTCGGTTTTGATGCCACTTGGGAGGCCGACCTGTTTGGTGGCACCCGTCGGGCCACGGAAGCGGCGTCCGCACAAGCCGAAGCGGTTCAAGCGGACCTGGCCGATGCGCAGGTGTCGCTCGCTGCCGAAGTGGCGCAGGCCTACGCCGGCCTGCGGGCCCAGCAGCAACGGCAAGCGCTGCTGCGCGAGACCGCAGAAGCGGACGCCCAGTTGCTGGCGCTCATCCGCCAACGCCAGTCGCGCGGCGTCTCGGCGGCTGACGAGGTGGAGCAGCGGCTGCAGCAAAGCGAAACCACCCAAGCGTCGCTCGCGGACGTGGCGGCTCAGATCAGCGCCTCGCTCGACCAACTCACGCTGCTCACCGGCCAGGCGCCGGGTGCGCTGGATGCGCAGCTCTCATCGGCTGCACCCAGGCTGCCCGCACTGCCCGAGACCGTCGCCGTGGGCGACCCGGCCGGTTTGATGCAGCGTCGTCCGGACATCCGCGCGGCCGAGCGCCGTCTGGCGGCCGGCCAGGCCAAGATCGGCCAGAAGGAGGCGGGCTACTTCCCCAAGCTCACGCTGCTGGGTGACATCGGGCTGGCCGGCACCGACCTGGGACATCTGCTGACCAGCAAGAGCCTGGCGCTGGTGGGTGTGCCCTATCTCAGCTGGAACGTGCTGGACTTCGGCCGCACGCAGGCGGAGGTGAAGCAGGCCGAAGCCGGGCGTGACGAGGCCCTTGCGCAGTACCAGGCCACGGTGCTCGCCGCGCTGCAGGATGCCAACACCGCGCTGTCCCGCTACGGCCAGCAGCGCCAGGCGCTGTTGCATCTGCAGGCCCAGCAGGCGTCGGCGGACCGGTCCCTGGCGTTGACCCGCCAACGGCGACAGGCCGGCGCCGCGAGCCAACTGGACTTGCTGGACGCTCAGCGCAACCTGGCCTCCGCCGCCCTCCGCACGCTCGATGGGGAAGCGGCCCTGGTCAAGGACTTCGTGTCGCTGCAAAAGAGTCTGGGCCTGGGTTGGGAGGCGCCACCGGCGCCTGCGGCGTCAACTGGCGACAGTGCAGCCCTTGCGCCCACGCGGATGCAGTGATCGTGGGCACCGCCGCACTCCAGCCGCTGTGCAGCAGCGCAGCGGGGTCGTGCGCAGCGGCGGTATGAAGCCAGACCATGCAGCGATACTGGGCCCCAACTTCATTGCGCCCCGCAATCCGCCAAGCAGACGCCGTTTGCGGCACGTCCCTTGCGGCGCGCTCACTCGTCGCCTCGCGCCATGCACGACCACTTCTACGCCGACATCCTTCGCAATCCCCACAACCGCGCCATCCTGGACCGTTGGGACGCGCTGGCCCTGCCGGACGGCTGGCTGGTGGCCGGATGCCTGTTCCAGACCGTCTGGAATCTGAAGACGGACCGGCCGCCCACCGCGGACATCCAGGACTACGACCTCTTCTACTTCAAGCCCGACGACGTCAGCGAGGACGGCGAACGCCGCATGCAGGCGCATGTCGACCGCGTGCTGGGTGATCTGGGCGTGCGCATCGAAGCCACCAACCAGGCCCGGGTGCATCTTTGGTACGAGGACTATTTCGGCCATCCTTACGCGCCCTTGGGATCGTCCCGGGAGGGCATCGACCGATTCCTGGTGCCGTCCACCTGCGTGGGCGTGCGCCCCGGCGGCGAGATCTACGCGCCCAACGGCCTGGCCCCGCTCTATGCCGGTGAACTGCGCATGAACCCGCTGTCGCCCCACCGCGACCTGTTCGAGCGCAAGGCCGAGTCGTACCGGGCCCGCTGGCCCTGGCTGACGGTGCATCCTGCGGAATTGGTTTCAAGCTGACGGCGCTTGTGCCACCGTCGCCGGCCCACCCATCCGCGCATTGCGCATCATCCGTGCCGCAAACATCGTGATGGAGCGCCCCCACGGCGTGTAGCGCGGCAGCTGGAACAGATCCGCCCCGGGCCGGGCCACGCCGGCGGCGGTGGAGACCGCGGCTTCGAAGCCCAGCTCGCGCAGCAGCGCCGCATGGCTGGCATCGTAGTCCCGCTCCGGTCGCCCATTCGGATAGGCAAAGCTGCGCACCGGTACGCCGGTGAGCCGCTCCAGATGCTCACGGCCGGTCTGCACCTGATGGCGAGCCGCCTCCGGGCTCAGTGTCGTGAGCACCGTGTGGTCCACCGTGTGGCCCCCCACCTCATGCCCCGCCTCGGCCCATTGCCGCAACTGCGCGTCACTGAGCATCAGGTCGTCCGGCAGCGCACCCACCGGATGCGCCGCCAGCATGCGCTGCACCTGTGCATCACGCTCCGCAGGCGCCAAATACTTCAGTTGCACCTGCAAAGCGGTGATCGTCTTCAACCGATCCTCCACCGTAGCGACGGCATGCGTGCCCATGCCCACCGCCCCCAGGTGCAGCGTCGGTCCCTGCACCTTGCGCACGAATTCAATGACGGTGTCGCTGAACATGCGCCCGCCATTGAGATAGCCGGTGGCCACGAACAGCGTCGCCTTGGCACCATGCCGCGCCAGGATGGGATGCGCCACCGTCAGGTTGTCCGCATAGCCATCGTCGAAGGTGATGCACGCCGCCCGGCGCGGCAGGCGCCCTTCCCGCAGCGCCGCTGCCGCCGCCGTCACCGTCATCAGCGTGAAATGCCGCGACAGGAAGCGCGTCTGCGCCTCAAACAGCGCTGCGTCGATCTCTCCGGGCCGCAGCGGATCCGGCTGCGGCAGCACCCGGTGATAGATCAGAACACTCAGCGCCGGCGCACCGCCCGGCCAGCCCAGCAGGCTCAGCGACGCCAGCATCAGGTGCCTCCCCAATAGGGCGAATGCACATTCACCGCGCGTGTGCCCGCAGCCACTTCGGCCTTGGTGCGCGCGTCCATCTCTCTGGCCACGATGCGATCCAGCGCCACCACCATCAGCACCAGGTAGTAGGGCATGTCGAAATAGACGAGGCTCAGGAACGCGCCGCCGGTGGCATACCCGATCAGGCCGACCTGGCACATCGCCGCCAGGTCCCGTGCCCATTGCAGCTCCGGCACGTTCTTCGTGGCGCGGATCAGGCGCGTCGCCAGCCGCCAGGTCAGGAAGAAGATGCCCAGGAACAGGAACAGCCCCATGAAGCCGTGCTCCCCCAGCGCCTGGAAATAGATGCTGTGGGCCGTCAGCGGAATGGTCGGGTCCGGTGCATATTTGGCGAAGGCCGCCGGCCCCGGTACGGTGAAGCCGCCCCCCAGCGGGAACAGGTCCACCGCCAGCCGCCATGCGGTCTGCCAGGCATTGATGCGGCCCATGGCCGATCCGTCCTGGTCATAGGTCTTGATGGTCTCCATGCGGTCGGTCCAGCTGTCCGGCATGAAGACAAAGATCAGCGGCAGCGCCACCAGCACCATCAGCGCCAGCGGCAGCTTGTTGCGGCTCTTGAGCCACATGAAGAAGGACATCGCCAGGATGGCCAGGAAAGCGCCCCGCGACTGCGAGCCCACCGCCGAGGCCATGCACAGCAGCATGGCCACGATGGCCAGGTTGCGATGCCAGCGCTTGGTGGCCTGCAGCTGCAGATAGCGGATCAGCGGCACCGTCATGATGGTGGCCAGCGCCAGCGAGTTGTTGTCCTCGATGAAGGACCCTTCCGGCCCCCACACCCGCGCCGCCCCACCGGTCATGATGGTGAACAGCCCACCCTTGAGTCCGTAATAGCCGATGGAGATCACCAGCACCAGCGCCAGCCAGTCCAGGTCGCGCCGACGCTGCACCACCAGCATCGACACCAGCACCATCAGCACCACCTTGAAGGCCCGTGACCACGCCGCGAATTCCCGGTCCGGGTAGAAGGAATTGATCAGCGGCGACACCCCGATCCACAAGATCCAGATCAGCAGCAGCACCGTCACCCCGTTGACCGGGAAGCGAGTGAGCTTGTCCCGATGCACGATCAGGCTCACAAACAGCGCCAGCGCGATCACCATGGACCACGGCGCATCGTGCGCCCAGCCATACGCCAGCCGGTGCGGATTCATCACCCCCATCCACACCCAGCCCAGCACGCCCCAGATCGGCTCCTTCATCGTCTTCCAGATGAGCAGCGAAAAGAGGACCAGCATGATCAGGTCACGCATGTCGGAACTCCGGCATTCCCCGAGCGGCAAGAATCCGCTGGAACAGATCGATCTGGCCCTGGGTGGTGGTGTCCCAGGAAAACTGCTCGGCATAACGGCGGGTCACGGCCCGGTCGCGTGGCTCGTCGCGCAGCCGGCGCACCGCCGCGGCCACACCGGCGGCCGTGCGTTCGGGCATCAGCTCGCCAGCCTCCGGACCGGACACCACCTCCGGCGTGCCCCACACATTGGAGGCGGCCACCGGCGTGCCGCAGGCCATCGCTTCCAGCAGCACATTGGCCCAGCCTTCGCGGCTGGACGCCAGCACCAGTGCATCCACACCCGCATAGACCTCCCGCAGCCCGGCCTGAGGCAAGGCGCCGAGGAAGCGCACGCGGTCGCTCACGCCCAGCTCGGCGGCCAGACGGCGCAGCGCGCCCTCCTCCGGGCCGCTGCCGGCAATCAGCAGGTCCATGTCCGGCAATGTCTTGAGCGCGCCGATGACCAGGTCATGGCCCTTGCGCTCGATCAGGTGGCCGACTGAGGCCAGGGTGAAGCGTCCCGGCGCCAGCGCCAGCTTGCGGCGGCAAACGTCCCGATCCCCAGGATGGAACAGTTGCAGGTCCACGCCATTGCGCAGCACCTGGATCTTCTCGGCGTCACCGCCCAGCAGCACCAGCTCGTCCTTGAGCGCCGCGCAGACGGTCACCATCGCATCGGCCTGCCGGGCCGCTTTCAGGATCAGCTTGCGCGGGAAGGTGTAGGCGGGGATCAGGTTGATGTCGGTGCCGCGGGCGGTGATCACCAGCGGCTTGTCCAGGGCCCGGGCGACCATCGCAGCGGCCACGCCGTCCGGATAGAAGTAGTGGGCATCGATCAGGTCGAAATCAAAGCCCTGCCGCTGCAGCGCACGGGCCGCCCGAAGCGCCGTCCAGGCCAGCGTGTAGGGCGCACTGCTCATGCCGACCTTGGGCAGGCGCACAAACCGCGGATGCGTCACCGACAGGCCGTGGCGCTGCTCGCTGTGGGGCGTGGCGGCGAAGCGGCCGTACTCGCCAAAGCGCGGGCCCTTGAACGGAAACCAGGGCACCGGGGCGATCACACGCGCCTGCACCTGGCCGGAGGCCACCAGGTGTCGCAGCCGGGTCTCGACGAAGATGCCGTGGCTGGGCATTTCGCTGCTGGGATACAGCGTGGAGAAGGTGAGGATCTTCAGCATGGCGACCGGCTTTCGTTCATGCCTTCGCATCGCCCAGCGTGGACGCGGGGGCTTCGCGCAGGGAGCGGGCCAGGGCCACCACCCGCTCGGCATTGCCCAGCCAGGTCAGGTTCAGCCGACCGATCGTGGCGCCGGCGCCCTCGCCCAGTTGCTGGCGCAGACCCGGGTCATTGGCCAGGCGGGCCAGCAGCAGGTCCAGGGCCTGAGGCGCTGCGGGGTCGAACAGCAAGGCATTGCGGCCGTCCTCCAGCACCTCTTCGATATTGGGCTGACGCGGCGCCACGATGGCCTTGGCCAGCGCCAGGTACTCGAACAGCTTGAGCGGCGATGCATACGGCACCACCGCCGGCTGCAGCGCGATGTCGAAGGCGGCCACATGACGCGGCACGTCGTCGCGCGAGATCACGCCGGTGAAGCGCACCCGCTCGCCCAGGTCCAGCTCCCGCGCCAGCGCTTCCAGGTCGCCCCGCGCAGGGCCATCGCCCACCAGCAAGAGCCGCGCATTCGCCGGTGCAGCCGGACTGGCCATCCAGCGGATCACCCGGTCCATGCCATGCCAGTCCCGAACAAAGCCGGTGAAGCCCAGCACCAGCGCATCCGGCCAGCCCAGCGCCGCCTTGGCGGCCTGCGGCGACGGCGCTTCGGCAAAGTGTTCCTGGTTGATGCCGTTGGGCACCACCATCAGCCGCTCCTGCGGCACGCCCTGCGCAGCGACCATGTCGCCCAGCACCCGGGTGACCGGCAGCACCATGTCCGCCCCGCGCCAGACGGTGCGTTCCGCCCAGCGGGCCAGACGCGGCAGCGCCAGGCCGCCAAAGCGCTCCCGCTCATCGGCGAGCGGCGCATTCACTTCCAGCAGCAGCGGCAGCCCGGTGCGGCGCTTGAGCAGCAGACCGGCCAGCAGGTAGAGGTTGTAGCGCTCGTAGATGGCGTCGGGCCTGAACTCCCGCGCGGCGCGGGCCAGCCGGCGATAGGCCAGCAGCGAATAGCCCAGCTCCAGCAGCTCATAGACCCACTTGGGCAGGCGCGAGCGCAGGCGCTGCACCCAGCCGACGTCGTCGCCCATGCGGGCCTTTTCCTGCGGCGGCGATTCACCGCCCGGCGCCACGACCCGGACCTCGTGGCCCAGGGCCCGCAGCGAGCCGATCATCTCTTCGATATGGACCGCCTGCCCGTCCTTGGACGCGGTGCGGTGGTGGTAGAGGATCTTCATGCGGTGCACATCCCGGGCGGTCAGGCGGCCTGACGCATCGGCGCCATGCCCATGACGTTGCGCAGGAAGGCGTCATACATCAGCAGCGTCCACAGCGGCGTGCTGTGGTCGCGGCTGCCGTTTTCGTGCTGCTCCACCAGCTGGCCGATGGCTTGCAGGTCGAACCAGCCGGAGTCGGCCAACGGCCCGCCCAGCAGAGAGGTGCGCACCCGCTGGCGCAACGGGCCTCGGAACCAGCGGGCCAGCGGCACGGCAAAGCCCATCTTGGGACGGTAGAGCACATCGCGCGGCAGGTACGGCTCCAGTGACTTCTTGAACAGGTACTTGCCTTCGCCGCCGCGCAGCTTGAGGTGGGAGGGCAACGTGGCCAGCCATTCCACCAGCGGATGGTCCATCAGCGGCTCGCGCACTTCCAGCGAATGCGCCATCGAGGCGCGGTCCACCTTGGTGTTGATGTCGCCCACCAGGTAGGTGTGCAGGTCGATGTACTGGATCATCGCCAGCGGGTCGTCGGTATTGGCCCGCTCGGCATGCCGCAGAAACAGCTCGCGGGCGTTGTAGCCACCCAGTTCCGACTTGAAGCGGGCGCTGTAGAGCGGCATGCGCTCGTTGTCCCGGATGACGGACATGGTGTGGAAGTAGGCCTCCACCGAATTGCGGGCCAGCGCCTGGAAGGTGGTCTTGGCGCGGAACACCCGCGGCGCCCAGTCCGCCTTCGGATACAGCCGCCCGAGCGTGCCGAACAGCGGTCGGCGCAGGCCCAGCGGCAGGCTGGCGCGCATGCGCTCTTCCATCATGTGCAGGCGGTAACGGCGATAGCCGCCGAAACTTTCATCGCCGCCATCGCCCGACAGGGCCACCGTCACATGCTTGCGGGCCAGTTGGCAGACGCGGTAGGTGGGGATGGCGGAGCTGTCGGCATAGGGCTCGTCGTAGAGACGGGCCAGGGTGTCGATCAGGTCGAAGTCGTCGCTTTGCACCGTCTCCACATGGTGGTCGGTGTGATAGCGCTCGGCCACCTGGCGCGCGAATTCGGATTCGTTGTAGGCCGGGTCGTCGAAGGCGATGGAGCAGGTCTTGACCGGACTGGCGCTCTCGCCCGCCATCATGGCCACGACCGCGCTGGAATCGACACCGCCGGAGAGGAAGGCGCCCAGCGGCACCTCGGCAATCATGCGCAGCTTCACCGATTCACGCAGGCGGCGCAGCAGCTCTTCCTGGGCCTGCACTTCATCGATGCGGGCGTCCAGGGTGAAGCTCACATCCCAGTAGCGGCGCGGCTGGCCCAGCGGCTCGCCGCGGCGCACCACCAGCGTGTGGCCCGGCGGCAGCTTCAGCGCCTGCCGAAAGACGGTGCGCGGCTCGGCCACATAGCCCAGTGCGAAGTACTCCTCCACCGCCTGCGGGTCGATGTCGCGGCGCAGCTGCGGGTGCGCCATCAAGGCCTTCAGCTCCGAGCCGAAGACCAGCGCGCCGTCATCCAGCAGCCCGTAATACATCGGCTTGACGCCCAGGCGGTCGCGGGCCATGAAGAGCAGGTCCCGGGCCTGGTCCCATAGCACGAAGGCGAACATGCCGCGCAGCTTCTGTACGCAATCCTCGCCCCAGGCGGACCAGGCATGCACGATGACTTCGGTGTCGCTGCGGGTGCGGAAGACATAGCCCAGCGCCTGCAACTCAGCCATCAGCGACTGGTAGTTGTAGATCTCGCCGTTGAAGACGATGCCCACCGTGCCCTGCGCATTGAACAGCGGCTGCTGTCCGGTGGCGATGTCGATGATGGACAGGCGGCGGTGGCCGAAGCCCAGCCCCGGCTGCAGATGGATGGACCCTTCGTCCGGCCCGCGGTGGTGCAGGGTGTCGTTGATGCGATGCATCAGGGCGGCGTCAAAGTCGCGCCGGCCCCGGGTGTCGAAGATGCCACTGATTCCGCACATGGTGCTGTTCCCGTCAATGCCCGGAGGCCGGCGACTGGCCGCGCAGGCGGTCGTACAGTCCCTGATAGCGGGCCACCATGGCCCGCATGCTGAAGTCCCGCTCCACCCGCTGGCGCCCGGCCTCGCCCATGGCGGCGGCCTGCGCCGGATTGCGCACCAGGCGCAGCAAGGCGCCGGCCATCGGCTGTGGGTCGCCGGCGGCCACCAGAAGGCCGGTGATCTGCGGCGTCACGAGGTCGGCATTGCCGCCCACCTCGGTGGCCACCACAGGAAGCCCGCTGGCCATGGCCTCCAGGATGGTGTTGGAAATGCCCTCGGCCAGCGACGGCAAGGCGAACACATGCAGGCCGCGCATCACCGCCGGCACATCGGTGCGCTCGCCTGGCAGCCAGGCCAGATCGCTCATGCCGGCTTCGCCCAGCAGCGCCTGGCATTGCGGGCGCAGCGGGCCATCGCCCACCAGCACCAGGCGCAATCGTTCCCGGAGCTCCGGCGCTGCGTGGACCGTCAGGATGAAGGCGCGGGTCAGCATCACCTGGTCCTTGACCGCCTGCATGCGGCCCACCGTGCCGATGATCCAGTGGCGACCCGGGTCGAACGGGCAGCCGTCGATGGGCTGGGGCCGGCGCTCTCTACCGTCAGCCTGCTGGCCTCGGAAGCGTTCGGTGTCCACGCCGTTGACAAACTGGCTGACCCGGTCCGGCGGCACGCCGATCGGGCCGGTCAGGTAGTCGCCCAGGTCGCGGGACAGGGCGATGTAGTGCGTGACGAAGGGCCGATAGAAGCGGCGCACGCGCTGGTAGGTGCGGTTGCGGCCGTCCAGGTCGCCGACATCGCGCCCGTGTTCTCCGTGGATGCGCACCGGCACCCGGGCCAACCAGGCCGGCAACTGCACTTCCAGCGCCGCCAGGTTGCGGCTGTGCACCACCGCCGGACGCAGCTCGCGAAACAGCCGGTAGAGCTGCGGATACAGCCAGAAGCCCTGTCCGGGCGGCTTGTTCAGGGCGAAGAAGTCCACATCGTCCCGCTGCACGCGGCGACGGAAGTCCGTCACCTCGGTCAGCGCGAGGATGGCGTGGCGATAACGGTCGGCCGGCATGTGGTTGATCAGGTTGACCACACCATTCTCCAACCCACCGGTGTCGAATCGGTACATCACATGCAGCACCAGCGGGCGCGGGTCGCCGTGGCGATCGGCGCCCTGGACGCGGGGCAGGCTCGCGGTCATGAGCGCTCCCCAGTGGATTTCTGTGCCCGCACCCGCTGCAGCTCCGCATCGATGGCGGCCCAGTGCTGACGCATGAACTGCTCCAGGCGCTGCGGCGCGGCGTCGTCCTGGGCGGTGTAGACCAGCACCAGCGCGGCATCGTCGCCCCGCCCCGTCATGCGCTGCCAGGCGCCCAGCAGACGGGCCCGCCATTCGCGGGTCTCCGGAATGCCGTTGATCCAGTAGACATGCCAGGCCAGCAGGCGCTGCGAGCTGCTCGCTTCCAGGCCGGCAGCGCGGATCTGGGTGGTGAGCAGCGGCACGGAGGCCCTGCCCGAGCTGGACGGCAGTTCCATCGCCGTCTGCCCTTGCGCCACCGCGGCCCATTGCTTGCTCTCCGGCGGCACCACGCGGTTGCTGGAGCTGACCAGCTTGCGCTCGTAGTCCTGGTCCCGGAAGTACTGCAGATGCAGGCCCACCAGCGGCTGCGTGCCCTGCTGGAATTGCTCCTGCACCTGGGCGTTGGCGCCGGTGAAGCCGGGTTCCCACGATGGCGCGGAACCGATCGAATCAAGGACCGCCCAGCCCTGGGCGGGCGGCACCGCCGTCAGGCCCGTGACCGCCGCTCCGCTGCCCTGCTGCAACCAGGCACTCGCCGCTGCGGGCAGCGCCAACACGGCGGCCAGCGCTCCCGCAGTCAGCCAGGTCGAGGCGGGCCGCATCACCGGTGACACCGTTGCACCGGCGGAGGGCTCGGACGTCAGTGGCTGCAGCGGTGCCTCCGGCTGCGCCCAGCGCCCTCCGATGACAAACATCGCCAGCATCACCAGCCCGAAGAACACCCAGCCATAGATCAGATGGTCCACGCCGACGGCCAGGGTGTTTCCGGACAGATGGCCGATCATCACGATCAGGTAGGCCCGCGCCCAGTTGGCCACCAGCGGCAGCGCCAGCGCAAAGGCGATGAAGGCCAGGCGACGGCGCAGGGTCTGGTAGCTGAGGTAGGCGTAGAGCGTGCCCACCATCAGCGACGCGATCAGGTAGCGCACGCCGGAGCAGGCCTCCACCACCGACCACTGGCCGCTGGGGATGATGAACTGCAGGCCCTCCTGGTAGACCGGAATGCCGCTCAGCCGCAGGGCGATGACGGTGAAATGCGCGGTCCAGGTCATCAGCTGCGGCAGCAGGAATTCCCCCACCGGCACGCAGAAGAACAGAAAGCCCAGCGGGAAGATCATCTCGCGGGTGACCGTCCAGCCCAGCACCGCCGGCACCAGCAGCACCAGCATGGCCACCAGCAGGAACTGGGTGGCGGCGTTGATGGTGGCGAAGTCCGCCAGCAGCCAGGCCGCGCCCAGCAGCGCCAGCGGGGCCACCAGCCAGGGCACGGGCCGGGGTGTCAGCCCTGCCACCACCGAGCGGCGACGCCAGGCCAGCCACAGCACGATGGGCGGCACCAGGAAGGCATGGGTGAAGGTGCCGGAGCGCCACCAGATGCCCACCATGCCCAGCGCGGTCTGACGGTAGAGCAGCAGCACGGCCAGCATCAGCAGCACCAGCAGCGCCAGCGGCCGGCGCCAGGCCAGCGGCAGGCGCAGCGGCCCCAGCATCTGCGGCGTGAGCACGCTCATGCGGCCGCCTTGGCCGTCACCGGCAGGTAATGGTCCAGACGGGAGAGATGGGCATGCCAGCTGAACTGGCGCAGCACCCGCTCACGGGCCTGCTGTCCGATGGCCTGGGCCCGCTGCGGCGCCGCCAGCAGTGCGTGCAGCAGTTCCAGATAGTCCCCCGCAGTGTCGGCCGACAGCAGGTCCTGGCCGGCCAGCACGCCGTTGGCGCTGAGCGCTTCCACGCAGCTACGCGCGGCCACCACCGGACGGCCCACCGCCATCGCTTCCAGGATCTTGTTCTGCACCCCGCGGGCCAGCCGCAGCGGCGCCACCACGGCGGCGGCATGCTGCAGATACGGACGCACGTCCGGCACGGTGCCGGTCACCCGCACGCCCTCCCCGGCCAGCGCCTGCACGGCCGGGGTCGGGCTGCGGCCTACGATGGTGAACTTCAGATGCGGCCAGCGCTGGCGCAGGCCGGGCAGCACTTCGCTGGCGAACCACTGCACCGCATCCACATTGGGCCAGTAGTCCATCGCGCCGGTAAACACCAGCGGCAGTTCATCCGCATCAAAGGGGTTGTCCTGCGCGGGCAGCGGTGAGAAGTAGCCGCTGTCCACGCCGTTGCACAGCGCCTCCACCTGGGCCCGGCTGGCCGACAGCTGCTGGAACAGGGCCTTCTCGCTTTCGGTGACGAAGAAGGAACAGCGCGCCTGCTCGGCCACCTGCCGCTCATAGGCCAGCAGCGCCTGGCCTTCGCGGCGGTACAGCCAGGACATCGGCCAGCGGTGGGCCTTGGCATAGTCGGTCCACTTGGCAGAATCCACATCCACGAAGTCCACCAGCATCGGCACGTCGCCCATGGTCTGGCGCAACTGCTGGGCATACTGCGCCATGGTGGACGAGAACACCACGATGGCATCAAAGCGGGGGCCGCGGGACAGGCCGTCGATCCAGGACCGCATGGCCCGGTGGCGGTAGTACGGCAGGCTCAGTGCCTCGCCGCTGACGAGCCCCCGCAGGCTCGCCACCCGCGACAGCAGCGGGTTCAGGCCGGCCACGAACACATCGGCGCAGGACTCGCGCAGGGCCGGCACATGGGCCCAGTCCTCGGCGTCGTCGATGAAGCTGCCCAGCACCACCTCATGGCCAGCGGCCAGATGCTTGAGCAGATGGTACGAGCGCAGCTTGTCGCCCTTGTTGGGCGGGTACGGCAGTCGATGCACCAGATACAGAATGCGGGCCATCAGCGCTCCCTCACCCCAGGCTGCGCACGATGTGCGGCCCCAGCCAGTTGGCCACACCGATGGGCAGGCGGCGCCAGGCCTTGATCATCAGCTGGTACTTGGCATTGCTGGGATTGTTCTGCGGCACGGCCTCGCGGCGGTAGAGGCAGTATTCGTAATGCAGCGGCGTCGGCTCGAAGCCCCAGTTCTTCTTGAAGGCGAAGGAGCCGGTGTCCTGCTTGCTGCGTCCGTAGTCGAAGACCTTGAGACCGCGGGCACAGGCTCGGCGCATCAGCTCCCAATACTTGAAGTCATTGGCGGCCAGATCACGGGCGGCAACGGCATCTCCGGCGTAGTACGGCAGCACCTCGTCGCGGAAATAAAAGCTCAGCACCGCCGACAGCGGTTCGCCCTGCTCGCTGCTGACCACCAGCACCTCGGCGGCATCGCCGAAGGCATCGAGCAGCGCCTGGAAGTAGCGCCGCGGCATGGCGGGCGTGCCGTGGCGGTGCACGTTGTCGGCATACAGCGCGAAGAAGCGGTCCACCGAGGTGTCGATCTCGGCCCGCAGATTGTTCTTAATGCCCTTGCGCACCATGGCCCGCTGCTTGCGCGGAATGGCCAGCATGTTGGCTTCTTCCTCGGGCAGGATCTCCTTGCGGAAGGTCACGTAGAGGTCCTGGTGGGGCCAGTCTTCATGGCGCCGGATGCGGTTGCGCATCTCCAGATGCTCCACCTTCAGCCCCTGTGCGGTCTTCTGGGCTTCGGCTTCCAGCGCCTGGGCCGCCTCGGGCGTGCTCGCGGCCACGCCCCCATACACCGCAAACGGCAGGCTCACCAGCGCATGGCCGAAGAGGCGGCTCTTGTTCTCGGCCAGTGGCAGCACGCCTTCGATACGGCCGTCCCGCTCGGCATAAAGGAAGTAGCCCTCATGGCCGAACTGCTGCCGCAGGATGCGCTGCCAGGCGCTGAAATGGAAAAACGTGGCCTCGGGGCAGGCCTGCACAAACGCGTCCCAACGGCTTGCGTTCTGCGCATCGTCCAGGGCCAGGCGCCGGACGATCATGCGGCCTCCCGCCGGTCCACGGCCGAGGGCAGGAACAGCTCGTCCATGCGGGCCCATTCGAAGTCGGCCAGCAGCTGCTCGATGCGGCCCTCGGTGCGGCCGATGTTCACGTAGTGGCGGAAGCGCGTCTTGGCATCGATGCCGGGAATGCGCGGCTGCTCGGGGTCGATCTCCCACGGGTGGAAATAAAACACCGCGCTGCGGCCTTCGATGCGGTTGAAGCGCTCGATCATCCAGCGGGTCACCCCATAGGGCAGCAGCCGGAACCAGCCGCCGCCGCTGCTGGGATAGTTGCGGCCGCGAAAACGCAGCGTCGTCACCGGCACCTCGATCAGGCCCGGCCGCACTTCGTAGGCAAAGCGCGGCGAATCCGGCATGCCGTAATGGTCGTGCTCGATCGGATAGACGCTGGAGCTGTAGCGGTAGCCGCATTCGGCCAGCACATCGAACGCCCACAGGTTGGATTCACCGATGGAGAAGCTGGGGGCGCGGTAGCCGTTCACCGCCACGCCGCCCAGGTCCTCCAGCAACTGCTTGGCGCTGAGGATGTCCTGGCGGAAGGCCTGCGGGCTGAGGTCGCTGGCGCGTTCATGGCCGTAGCCGTGGCTGGCCAGCTCATGGCCGCGTGCGACGATGTCCCGCACCAGTTGCGGATAGCGCTGGGCGATCCAGCCCAGGGTGAAGAAGGTGGCCTTGACGCCGCGGGCGTCGAGCAGGTCCAGGATGCGGCCGACATTGCGCTGCACCCGGCATTCGCGCCGGTCCCAGTCGCCGCGCTGGATGTAGGGCGCAAAGGCACTGACCTGGAAGTAGTCCTCCACGTCGATGCTCATGGCATTGCGGATGCGAGCAGCACTCGTGGTGTTGGCCGTGGTCATGGTGTCTGTCCTTCCCGGGTCGGGCATGGGGCGGGCCTGTGTCGGCCGCTCACGGCGCCTTCACCGCGCTCACCAGCTTCTGCAGCAGCGCCAGGGTCTGTTGGTTGATGCGCTCCAGGCGCATCAGGCTGTCTTCGATGCGCTGAAGCCTGGCGTCCTGCCCCTCCAGGCCCAGGCCGGCCAGTTCCTGCGCCAGCGCGCCGACGTCGGCGCCGGACTCGCGCGCCTGCAGGCGCAGACGGGACAGGTTCATGTCCAGCGCCGCCGCATCGACCGGTTCCCCGTCCGCATTCAGCGCCACCGTCACCGCTGGCGGCGGGGCAAAGGCCGACTCGCGCGAGAGGTCGGCCACCACCTCGTCCACATCGGCCTCGGTCAGGTGCACCCGCTCGGCCATGCAGCCCAGCAGAAGCAGCCGGTCGCACAGCGTGTTGATGCGGCGCGGAATGCCGTGGCTGGCGCGATGCAGCGCGGCAAAGGCGGCTGGCTCGAAGGTGGGTTTGCCGTCGGCGCCGGCGCACTTGAGACGGTGCTCGATGTAGCGCTGCGTGTCCTCTTCATCCAGCGGCCCGATGTGGCAACTGGCGGCGATGCGCTGGCGGAACTGCTCCATCTCCGGCCGCTGCAGGATGGCCCGGAACTCGGGCTGCCCGACCAGGAAGGTCTGCACCAGCGACTGGTTGCCGAACTGGAAGTTGGAGAGCATGCGCAGTTCCTCCACCGCGCGGGCGGTCAGGTTCTGCGCCTCGTCCACGATCAGCAGGCAGCGCTTGCCGCGGCTGGCCTCGCTGACAAAGAAGGCCTCCAGCGCCATCAGCAGCTCGCTCTTGGGCAGGTCCTTGACCCGCACGCCAAAGGCGGCGCCCACCAGGCGCAGCGTGTCTTCCGCATCCAGCTGGGTGGTCACCACATTGCCGATGACCACATTGCTGCGGTTCAGGCTGTCCAGCAGACCGCGCACCAGCGTGGTCTTGCCGGCGCCGATCTCGCCGGTGATGACGATGAATCCGTCGCTGCGCAGCACCCCATAGTCCAGATAGGCCTTGGCCTTGCGGTGCTGCTTGCTGCCGAAATAAAAACTCGGATCGGGACTGAGCTGGAACGGCTTGCTGCTCAGCCCGTAGAAGGCCTCATACATCGCGGTGGCTGCCTAGAAACGCTGCGTCATCTGGGCATAGACCGCGGTTTCGCGGTAGCCCAGGGACTGGTCGTCGGAACGGGTGTGGCGCAGGCCCAGCGTCGCATCGGTGCGAGGGCCCAGGCGGGTGGTGGTGGTGGCGGTCAGCGACGACATGCCGCTGGAGAGATTGCCGCTGCCGTCGCCGCTGCTGTGCTGGCGGGTGTAGGTGAGGTTGCCGGTGCTCAGCGGCGTGAAGCGGTAGGCCACGCTGAGGGTGACCCCGCGCTGATGGATGTTGCTGGCCAGGGCCAGGTCGTCGGTCGTGCTGGTGGTGGTGCCCAGCGCCCGGCTCTTGTTGTCGTTGGCGGCCAGGGTCAGGGTCATGCGCGGGCTGGTCCAGGCCAGCGCCGCTTCATTGCGCCGCTGCAGCGTGGCCGTGTTGGCCAGGAAGCCGGTGCTGCTGATGGCGCTCGGGTTCAGGCCCAGCGCGGCCAGCAGCGAGCGCACCAGCGCATCGCGTTTGGCGGCGTCGGGCTCGATGCTGCTGTATTGCAGGTCCAGCAGCTGGTAGTTGGTCATCTGGCCGCTGGGGTCGCTGCCGGTGCTCACCGCCTGGGTGCTGGTCAGGCGCAGCACCAGCTGGGTCATGCGGTGCTCCAGCACGGCGTTGTGGCTGTTGCCGTAGCTGTGGCGCTGCCAGTCGCCGCTGAGCGTGGTGCGCGGCGTCGGGGTCCACTTGAGGCTGGCACCGTAGATGTTGCTGGTGTCGTCGCCGAGATAGTCGCTCTTCTCGCGGCCGCCGGTGATGCCCAGCACCCAGTCAACATCCGGCACCCAGGCCAGGGAGGCCACCGCGCTGCTGCTGCGGTTGTCCAGGCCCGTCAGCTCGTAGTGGATGCGGCGCGTGTAGGCCTGCAGGCCCCAGTTCAGCGCGCGGCCCTGCGGTCCGCTCAGGCTCAGGTTCAGCGAGCCTTCCTTGGTGTCGCCACTGGCCGAGCTGACGCCGGTGCCGCCGTCGCTCGAGTCGCGCATCTGGCCGGTGGCGCGCAGCTCGAAGCTGGCCAGGGTGCTCAGCATGCCGCGCCAGTACGGGGACACGGTCACGGTGCGGACTTCGGTGCGGTTCGGATTGTCCAGTTCAGTGCCCGGCGAGGTCTGGCCGAAGGCCGAGATGGTCTGCTGGCTGATGTTGGCATTGGCGTCCACGAACAGCCGGGACGGCACCAGCTCCGCATTGCCACGCGCCTGCAGCTGGTTCTGCACCCGGCTGCTGCGGTCGCTCTTGAGGTAGAGCAGCCCGTCCATCTGATAGTCCAGCACGCCGCGCAGCCAGCCGGTGCGGTTGGTGATGGAAATACCGGGCGAGACGCTGGTGATCAGGGCGCGGTCGCGCTGGCCGTCCGGTGCCAGCGCGAGGTTGTCGGTCCAGGTCTCGGACACGCCGATGCGCGGCACCACCGTCAGGCCCAGCCGTTTGGCCCCGTCGCCGCTCTCGCCGCCGACGGGCTCGGTCTGGGCCTGCACCGCCGTCGCCATGCCGATCAGTCCGCACGCGATCAGGCTGGCGGCCTGCAGCCGTCGATGGCGGGGAAGGCGGTGGAGACGATCGAGGCGGGAATGACGGAGAAGACCTGCCATGCGCCGCCTCCTCAAGCCTTGCCGCCGGCTGGCCGGGCGCCTTCGGCGCCGTCCGGGTTGTCGCCCTGGCGGTAACCGTAGCCGTAGCCCTGGCCGTAGCCATAGCTGCCGTAGTGGTAGCCGTAACCGGCGTCGGCCTTGGCCGAGGCCTGGTTGAGCAGCGCCATCTTCAGGGGGCAGTTCTCGATGGTGGCAATCGCCTGCATCACCGCGCTTTGCGGGGTGCGCTCGGCCTGGATCACCACCACGATCTGGCCCATGTGGGTGGCCAGCACCCGGGACTCGGTGGTGAGCAGCAGCGGCGGGGAGTCGAAGATGATGATCCGGTCGGCATACCGCTTGGCCATGTGGTCCAGCAGGCCGGTCATCGCATCACTGGCCAGCAGCTCGGTGGCGCGGTCATGCGGGCGGCCGCTGGGCAGCAGGGTCAGCTTGTCGACATTGGTCTTGATGAGCACATCGGCCATGTCGACCGAGTTCTCCAGCACGTCCAGCAGCCCAGGGCCGGGCGGCAGGCCCAGCATGCGCAGCATGGACGGACGGGCCACGTCGGCATCCACCAGCATCACGGTGTTGTCGAATTCGGCCGCGATGCTCATGGCCAGATTCAGCGAGGTGAAGCTCTTACCCTCACCGGGCAAGGCGCTGGTGACCATGATGAGGTTGGCATTGTGGAGGGTCGCGGCCCCCTTGCCCATCGCATTGCGGATCAGCGGCCGCTTGATGTTGCGGTACTGGTCGGCCAGGTAGCTGCGCGGTGCATTGGGCGTGAGGAAGCCCTGGGCGGTGAGCGCTTCCAGGTCCAGCTCCACCCGCTTGGAGGTGCCGTCCTGCGGGCCGCGGGCGCGGGGGGCGGTCGATGCGGCGGAGGCTGCGGCAGCGTCGGTGGCGTTTGACGTCGGCGTGGCCACTGAGGAGGCGATGGTGGGGGCGATGGTGGAGGCGCTTGACGAGGTCTGCGCACCGGGCTCGGCCGCCGGGGACCCGGTGGGCCCCACGTCCACGCCGGCCTGCTTCAGTTGCTCCAGCCGGCGTGCGGCTTGTTCGATCAGGCTTGTCATCACGTTACCCCACCTGCCGGCTCAGCCAGATCGCCATGCCGATCAACCCGAGCGCATACACACCGGCCAGTCCGCCCGAGGCTGCGCCGAATCGCAGCAGGTCCAGCTTCGCACGGCGCCGGTCCTGCGGCGTTTCCTGCCGCGACACGACGCCCAGAATCGGCATCTCCAGACGTTGACGCAGCTCGCTGAGGTCATGGAAGACCGGACGCACCTGGCTGGCCCCGAAGGCCGTCACCAGACCCGCCAGCACCGCCACCACCAGCCCTGCGGCCAGCAGCATCAGGCGGTTGGGGGCCACCGGCTTGGAGGAGGCCCGGGGCGGGTCGATGATGCGGAAGTCAGCGACGCCGGAGGTGTTGTCCAGCTCGGTCGACAGGCTGGCGGACTCACGCCGGGTCACCATTTCCTCGTAGTTCTTCTTGATGACGTCGTAGTCCCGGTTGAGCTGGGAGAACTCCGCTTCCAGCTGCGGTGCCATCTTGATGGCCGCCTGGGCCTGTGTATAGCGGCCCTGCAGTTCGTCCACCCGGGTACGCAGCGTGGCCACTTCCTGTTCCTTGTTGGCCAGCGTCAGGGACAGCTGCTGGGCCACCAGGCTGTCGCCGCGGCCACCGGCTGCCGGATTGTTCAGCGCCGCCTTCTGGAGTTCAGCCACTTCCTTCTTCTTCTGGTCTTCCAGGTCCTTGATCAGACGCTTGGTGTTCACCACATCCGGATGCTGATCGGTGTAGCGCTGCTGCAGCGCGTCCAGGTTGCGCCTGAGGCCTTCGATACGGCTGTCGATCTCCGGCGTGGCCAGCTTCTGCGAGCTTTCCTGCATCAGGCTCTGCAGGCTGCCGCCGCCGTTGGTTCGCTTGTTGTCCATCTCCAGCTGCTGCTTGGCCACATCGCGGGCGCTGACGGCCTCGCGCAGTTGCAGCCGCGCGGCGTCCAGCTGGGCGCTGGCTTCGGCCAGACGGGCGGCGGAGTCCTTGCCGTCCTGGGCGGTCAGCTGCAGGTTGCGCAGCCGGAATTCCTTGCGGCGGGTCTCGGCCTCTTCCAGCTTGGCTTCGTAGTTCTTGATCTGCTCATTCAGGAAGGTGGCCGCGGTGGTGCTGTCCTTGCGGCTGGCGCCCAGGCTCGATTCCATGAAAATGTTGAGCAGCGACGCCACCACCTTCTTGGACACCTCCGGCGAGGAATCCCGGTAGCTGAGGATGTAGAGGTTGTTGGTCGTGCCGCCCGCCGACTGGATGGACAGATTGCGGGTGACGCGGTCGATCAGCGCTTCCTGGTCCGACTTGCTGGTGGCGCGCAGATCCAGGTCGGCCATGCGCACCAGCTTCTCCACATTGGGGCGGCTGATGAGGGTGCGGCTGAGCATGCTGACCTGCTGCTCGGTGTTGTTGAGCACCGCCAGGTTGGTCATCAGCGGCTTGAGCATGGACTGCGTGTCCACATACACCCGGGCGCTGGCCTCGAAGCGGTCCGGCACCACGAACACCACCACCGCCGCGACGATGCCCACCAGCCAGGCAGCGATCAGCCCCGGCCACCGGTAGCGCCACATGCGCTTGAACACAGCCATCAGCTGGGCAATGAGGGAATCCATGCGGCGATCTCTCTAGGGAGCAATACGGGGAGCGGTACTGCAAAAACACGAACTCCGCGCAGCGTCCAGTTGGGCGTCTGCGCGGGGGCCGTTGTCAGGAATCAAAGAATGCTCTGGGGAATGATGAGGATGTCGCCGGGGCGCATTTCGACATTGGCCGACACGTCGCCGCGGCGGATCAGGTCCTTCAGCCGCACGGAATATTGCTTGTTGCCTTCGGCCGTGCGCAGGATGCTGGCGCCGTTGCCGTCAGCAAAATCGGTCAGGCCGCCGACCGCAATCATCACATCCAGCAGCGTCATGTTCTGCTTGAAGGGCAGGAACATCGGCTTGGCGGCTTCGCCCACCACGCGGATCTGCTCGCTGTAGGGCCCGACGAAGGTGGTGACGATCACCGTCACGACCGGATCACGGACGTATTTGGAGAGGGTTTTTTCGATGTCCCGGGCGATCTGCACCGAGTTCTTGCCCTGCACCGGCAATTCGTCGATCAGGGGCGAGGCGATCTTGCCGTCCGGGCGCACCGGCACGGTGGTGGACAGCTCCGGGTTGCGCCAGACAATGATGTTGAGGTTGTCACCAGCCCCCACCACATAGCTGTAGTCAGCCTGGCTGGCGCTCACCGGCGCCGGCGGATATTTGCCTGCGGTGGAACAGCCGGTCAGGGCCAGCGACACTGCCAGGAGCCCCCCCACGGTTCGCACAATGCCTCGCAGAATTCCGCGGCCCGTCCCCTGCATTGATCCAGTCTTCTTGAACATGTCCACCCCTCTGGAAACTAGCTGGATTGCACCTCAGTGCGCCCCCGTAGGGAACCCCCTGGACTGAGGGCGATCCCCAGGGGGCGTGATTGAATTCCGTGCTAATTCCTGGCGTTCCTTCCCAGCGTCATCCCCCGCGAAGCAGGGGTTTGATCAGGCTGATCAGCAGCCGCTGGATCGGATTGGCGTTACCCAGCGGCCGCCAGGTGTGTTTGAGAATGCCGCGGTAGGCGTCCAGGTGCAGGCCCCAGGGGGCGGCGCGCAGGGGGCCGCGGCCCAGCAGCAGCTTGAGCACCTGGGTGCCCATCATGCCGGCACACAGCTCGCAGGCCATGCCGGTGGAGGGCCCCCGGCGCTCGGCAAAATTCACCGATTCCGGCACCACCAGGTATTTGCGGTTGAGCATGGCCGGCGATACCCCGGCGATGAAACGCGCATATTGATCGGTGGACGGGCGGCCTTCCAGCTTGAAATAGTCCTCAAAGCTCATGCCGGTCGGGCTGAAATACAGAAAGGCCGACCCCATGCCCAGTGGCGCGGCCGTCATGGCGGGAATGCCGAGTTCGCGGCAGCGCTGAAACACCTTGCGGCGGGTGGGCAGGACAAACAGGTCGAGGCTGTCCACATACACATCCACGTCCTTCAGGAAATCATCGAGGTTGTGGTCCTGCACGCCCTCTGGAAACAGCCGGATCTGGCTTTCTGGATTCACATCCAGCGCCATGCGCTCCATCACCTTGAGCTTGGACTCCCCCATGGTGGACATGAAGGCGCCGGCCTGGCGATTCATGTTGTGGACGTCGAATTCGTCGAAATCGGCAATGTTGAAGTTGGCCACGCCCAGGCGGGACAAGGTCAGGATGTGCGCCCCGCCCACGCCCCCGAGCCCGGCAATGGCGACCCGGGCCTTGCGCAGGCGCTGCTGCTCCTCGGGCGTGACCCAGCCGATGTTGCGGGAAAAGGCCCGCTCGTAGTCGAAGGTGTAGCCGGCCGCCTGGGCGGGGGGCTCGGTGGGCGACTCAGCGGCTGACTCATCAGATTGGGGACTGGTGGCGCTGGTGGCACGGGCGGTGCTTGTCATCGGGCACCCCTCCTACTTGTTTGAGTTGGCTCAAGTATGCCGCGCCGGTTTTCGAGTGGAACGGTCGGGTGACTGTGGCGCTGTCCCCGAAGCGGTGTCGACGAACTTGACACTTCCCCCAAAGAATTCACGCAACCAAACGTTAAGTAGCTGATTTAGAAGGAGGAAAGACCGCTGGCACGGTCCTCGCTTTTTAACCCGGCAAGAAGTCGGCAACCCCGCTTCCCTGTGCATCTGGCAAGACGCATCTCAAAGGAGAGACACATGTTCAAGCAAGCGAAGCTCGCCCTGGCCGCCCTGGTGGTGATGGGTGCAGCCGCGGCGCCAGCCCTGGCGTCGCCCCTGTATATCAATACCGGTTCCGACTTCAATCTGGAACCCAACGGCTCCACGACGACGGCCGTGTTCGACCAGCTGGGCTACAGCGGCACGCTGGCCACCTCCATCTACCTGGGCAACCCGGCCACGCCGGGCACCACGGTGGTGGACACCAACATCCCGTCGATCATGAACTTCTACGGCTTCACCGCCGGCAGCAAGACCGCGATCGACGGCACCACGCCGCTGAATTTCAGCTACCCGAACGCCCCGTCGCAGACCAACATCGACACGCTGAACAATCCGGCATCGCCGGACCTGAACGGCTTCACCGGTGGCGTGAGCTTCCCGCAATACGGCGCCGGCGCGATCGGTGGCCTGGGCGGCGCCTGGGGCCTGACCTATTCCTACCAGATCGTCGGCACGACGGTGGACAAGAACGGTGACGGCGTGTCCGACTCCGTGGAGTACAACACTGGCGTCTTCAGCGTGTACTACCAGAGCGCTGCCACCGATCCCAACAATGGCAAGGAAGTGCTGCGTTTGGTGGTGGACGACTCGGAAGTGACCGATGCCAACCTGTACATCAAGGGCGTGGTGGATTACAGCTATGCTGGCGGTGACTCCTTCATCCAGAACTTCTTCAATTCTGGCGAGGGTCTGGGTACGCTCTACAGCAACTGGCTGAACAACACCATTTCGGTGAGCTGGATTCTGGACACCAACGTGGATCCCCCGGTGGCGACCCCGTCGCAGCTGTGGAACTCCGGTTCCGCCCTGATCCGTCAATCGGGTCTGGACGGTTCGGTCACGCTGAACGTGCCGGAACCTGGCAGCCTGGCTCTGGTGGGTCTGGCCCTGGCCGGCCTGGGCTTCGCTCAGCGTCGCCGCAGCGTCAAGTAATCAGGAACGCGGGCCGCAGAGCCTGCGCGCCGGATGCATGGAAGCCGCCCTCGGGCGGCTTTTTTCATGGCGGTCCGGAATGACGGACTCAAGTGCCTCCGCGGCGAAGGGATGACTGCTTCCAGCTAGCGGTTCCAAGGAAGTGACGGCGGCAGCGAGCGGGGATAGAGTGAATCATCATCGAGCGGCTTCAGGGAGGGCTGCCACCTTCACTGATCTCAACCCTCTCAGTTGCCATGCTCAGACCTTTGCGTTTCGAAAACCTCGCCCAACGGCACCCGATCGACCCCCACCAGCTGCAAGGCTACGCCAACGCAGCGAAGGTACGCCTGGAGGCGCATCACACCTGTCCGGTGCGCTTCGAGCTCATTTCCAACGGCGTCTCAGTCTTGTACGAGGTGGACTGGACACCGGTCGACGAGTCCTTGCGACGGTCTTACCTCAATGCCGAAGACGCCAAACGCGACGGCGCCTACGTGATGGCGATGGCAGCGGTGGAAGACCTCGACGGCATGGTCGGCGTCGCCCGGGCAGAGACGGGGACCGGCGCCGATTATTACGTGGCCCCGGTCGCCTCCGAACCCGACGACCTGGAGAACGCCGTCCGACTCGAGGTCTCAGGCACCGACGGATCCCGGGCCGAGGTCCGTCGGCGATTGAAAGAAAAAATAGCGCAGACCCAAAGAGGCTGCAGCGAGGTTCCCGCCATTGCAGCCGTCGTCGGATTCAGGACACGACTGATTCTTTTAGAAAGGGCTTCATGATGAACTGGCTCACCCATCACAGAACCAGCGAGACCTTCGCCGCGCAGGCCCATGGGGCCCTCCGCGAAGGCCGTCGCGCCGACGCCGAGGCGTTGTTCCGCCGTGCCGCAGCGGCAGAAGAACTGGCCCTGCGCCAATTGGACGCTTCCAAGCTGCGCACCTTCGGCATCACCGCCGTCAGCGCGGTGGCGCTCTGGTGCAAAGGCACCGAAGGGGCACGTGCGGCCCAACTGGCGCAGGAATGCCTCACTCGGGCTGACCTGACGATGCAGGCCCGGGAGCAACTGGAGCGACTTCGTGCGGGGCTTCCCAGCCCGTGCTCTTCGCGGCTGTCGGGCCCATCGCGGCCTTCGCGGCCTCCGCGCTCCCTCGCCCCCCAAAGCTAACGCAGCGGCGTCACCACCCCACGCCCTTGCGACCAGATGATGGCCACCACCTGCTGCGCGTCATACAGCGCATTCACATGCGCAATCCGCATCGAGTAGTAGTCGCCCTCGGCGGCCATCACATCAAACAGCGACCGCTTGCCCAGCTGCTGCCACTGCTGCAGCGTGAAGCCGCGCACCCGGTCACTGTTGCGCAGGATGTCAACGATGCGCCGCGAACGGTCCAGCGACGATTGCGCCGCCTCGAACATCTCCTGCACACGAAAGCGCTTGGCCTCGATGGTGTCGTCCCGCTGCATGGACGCGGCCTGTGCACGGCGCCGGGCAGACGTCAGCGCAGAATCCGCCCCCGGCTGCACGATCGGAATGTTCACCTGCACGCCGCCAATCCAGTCGTTCTGCTTGGCCTGTCCCGCCGTCGCACTGCCCTGCACCAGCAGGCTCACGCTGGGCTGCTGCCCAGCCCGCACGGACTCCGCATAACTGCGCTGCGCCTGCGCCGTGGCCGAAGCCTGCGACACATCTGCCGACACCAGCACATCGGCCATCGCTTCATTCAGATCCGGCAGACGCGCCAGCACCGAGCTCATGGCGGCCGGACGCGGCAAGTCCTCCCCCACATACCGGCGCAGCCGCACCTCCGTCTGTCGCAAGGCCGACACCGTCTGCTCATACGACAGGTCCGCCTGCTGCAGGCTCTTTTGCGCCTGCACCAGTTCACTGGCGCGGCCGCGGTCCGCCTTGGTGATGATCTCCAGCGCCTCCACCAGGCAGGCCATCTTGCGGGTGTACTGGGTGTAGACCTGCGCCTGCAGCTGGTAGCGGCCCCGGTCCAGCGCCAGCGACACCGTCTGCAAAGCCACCTGCTCTTCCGCACTGTTCTGGCTGTAGCGGGCCGCCTCGGCCAGTTGCGCACGCCACTCGGTCAGCTTGGTGATGCGGCCGGAGTCATACAGCGGCGCCGTCACGCTCAGCGTGCCGCGCCCTTGCAGGCCGGAGCTGCGCCCCGCCGGACCTTCCCCGGGAATCTGGGAGCCCACATGAGAGGCCGTCAGGCCGAGGTTCACCGTGGGGTAGCGCTGCGCCTTGGCTTCTGCCAGATCGGCCTCCGCCGCCTGCGCCAGCAAGCGGCTGGCCCCGATGGATTTGCTGCGGTCCAGCGCCTTCTGCACCAGCTCCTGCAACTGCGCACGCGGGTCGGCCGAGCCGGTTTCCAGCAAGGCAGCATCCCGCGCAGCGGCGGATGACTGCGGCAGGCTGCCGTCGTCACTGCAGCGGCTGGGCGGCGGGTCCTGCGCCCAGGCGGGCGACACCAGACCCGTGGCCATCAGCAGGGCCAGCGGGGTGGTGAGTGTGAGGCGCCGCAGGCTCCGGCGCAGAGTGAGTGGAGTCATGGTCACGCGTACTGCAAGCAATTTCCCATGCCTCTACTGGACCATGTCCGGTTCGGTCCAAAGCTCCGATAAGCAGCCAAAGCCCAGCCCTCCTCCGGGCTCCCGCGCCCGCTGGGCCGGACTGTCCCGCAGCCGCCATCCATGCGGGAACCGGGTTCGCCGTAAGTGCTGCATCCAGACGTGACAACAGCCGCGCAAGGCGGCTGTTTGCATGAAGAAGGTCACGGGGCTTAGCGCTCCCGCAGTGCCTCCCGCGACTTGAGCATCGGCCGAAGCAGGTAGCTCAGCACCGAGCGCTCCCCGGTGCGGATCTCCAGCGTCGCCGTCATGCCGGGGATGACCGGCAGCGGCTCGCCGTGCAGCTTGATGTCCACCCGCTCGGCCGCCACGATCACCCGGTAGTAGGTGCCTTCGCCATTCTTCTCGGTCTCGCCCAGTGCATCCGGGCTGATGTATTCGATCTTGCCGTGCATGCCGCCGTTGACGTTGAAGTCATACCCGTTGACCTTCACCACAGCCGTCTGGCCCACCTGCAGGAAGCCGATGTCCTTGGGCTTGATGCGGGCCTCGACCAGCACCCGCGCCCCCATCGGCACGATCTCCATGATGGCCGCGCCGGACGACACCGCACTGCCCACGGTGTTCATCTTGATGTTCTTGACAAAGCCCTTGACCGGCGACTTGAGCACCGTGTGCTGCAGCGCGTCCCGACGCACCACCATCTGCTCGTCGATCTGCGCCAGCTCGGTCTGCACCCGCGACAGGTCGGTGCTGGCCTCCTGACGGAAGCGGCTGATGCGTTCGTTGCGCTGCTGCTGCAGCTCATTGACCTGCCGGTTCAGCCGCATCACCTCCACATTGGACATTAGGCCCTTGGCCGACATGTCCTGCGCCATCTTCAGCTCCGAGGCCAGCAGTCCGATGCTGCGGTTGTAGCTGGACACCGCCTCCTCCAGCACCCGGCGACGGGTGTCGAAGACTTCGGACTCGCTGTCCACCAGCCGCTGCACCTGCTGCACTTCGGGCGGGAACTTCAAGGCCTGCCCCAGCGCTTCGGCCCGCAGCCGGGACACTTGCGCCATCAGGCCCAGCCGCTTGATCTGGCTTTCGTTCTGCGCGGCCTCGGCCCGGGTCGGGTCCAGCTCGGCCAGCGGCTGACCGGCCTCCACTTCCTGGCCTTCACGCACCAGCAGCTGGCTCAGCACACCGCTCTCCAAGCTGGTGACGATCTGCTCCTTGCCGTCCGGCACGATGCGGGCATCGCTGCGGGTGACCTCGTCCACCGTCGCCAGTGCCGACCAGGCAATGCCCACCACCAGCACGATGGCCAGCAGATACAGCACCCAGACGGTCTTGGGCAGCGGCTCGTCGATCAGCGCGGACTGCACGCTGCTGATGAAAAGATTGTCCTCGCGGGACAGGGCTCGGGGCTGAGACATGCTCACACCGCCGGATTACGGTTGACCGGCTGCGCCGCCGGATGCATGTGAACGGCACCGTTGGCGACCTGGGCCATTTGCGCGCCTTGCGCGCCCTGCGCGGCCTGCGCCGCCGCCGGATGCGCCGCCCCGCCCTGCGCCTGCGGCTGACCGGGTGCACCGCCCGGACGCACGCCCGAGAGCGCGGCCAGCACCTGGTCCCGCGGGCCGTCCATCACCAGCCGGCCGGAGTCCACCACCAGGATGCGGGAGACCAGCTCCAGCACCGCCGGACGGTGCGTCACCATGACCAGGGTGCAGTCACCGGCCGCATCCCGCAACTGGCGCAGGAAGGCGATTTCGGACTGGGCATCCATCGAGCTGGTGGGTTCATCCATCAGCAGAATCTGAGGCCGGGTGACCAGACTGCGGGCCAGCGCCACCAGCTGCCGCTGACCGCCGGACAGCAGCGTGCCCATTTCACCCACGGGCAGATCCCAGCCCATCGGATGGGTGGCCACCACCCGGTCCAGGCCAGTGAGCTTGGCCACCTCGACCAGGCGCTGCGCATCCACATGACGGCCCATGAGCACGTTGTCGCGCAGGGTGCCGTGGAACAGCCGCGGCTCCTGCGACACGAAGCCGACCTTGCTGCGGAATTCCGCCGGATCCACCTGGCGCAGATCAATGCCGTCCACCTCGACCATGCCTTCAGTCGGCTGGTAGAGGCCCGCCAGCATGCGCAGCACGGTGGACTTGCCGCTGCCAATACGCCCCAGCACCGCAATGCGTTCCCCGGGATTGATGCGCAGCGTCACATTGCGCAGCACTTTGGGTGATTGCGCATCGCCCTGCGCGGGATAACTGAAGCCCACATCGGTCAGCCCCATGCGCCCGGTGACCTGGGTCAGTGGCACGTAGTTGCGCTGGGACTCGCGCTCGGTCGGCGCGCTCATCACCGAGTTGAGCGACAGCATCGCCGCCCGGGCCCCTTGATAGCGGGTGGCCAAGCTGACCAGGCTGTTCAGCGGCATGGTCGCCCGCCCGGCAAACATCACCGCGCCGATCAGCGCCCCGGCGGTGATCGTGCCGTCACCGATGAGGTACACGCCCCACACCAGCATCACCAGGTTGATGAGCTGCTGCATGGTCATGGAGATGTTCATGCTCCAGCTGGACATGGTGCGCGCCTTCAGCGCGGACTCGGCCACGATGGCGGTGCTCTGCTCGTAACGACGCAGGAAGCGCCCTTCCGCCCCGGAGGTCTTGAGGTCTTCAAGGCCCTCCAACGCTTCCACCAGCGTGCCGTGCAGGTCGGCCGCCTCGGTCATGTTGGTGCGCATGGCCCGGCGCAGATAACCCTGGATGGCCAGGCTCATGCCCAGCATCAGCGGAATGGCCGCCATCAGCACCCAGCCCAGCGGCCCGCCCACGATGAAGGTCATGGCCACGAAGAGGATGATGAACGGCAGATCGGTCAGCGCCGACATGGTGGCGGAGGTGAAGAAGTCCCGCACCACTTCCACCTGCGCCAGATAGTGGGCGTAGGAACCCGCCGAGGCCGGCTTGTGTTCCATCCGCACGCCCAGCGTCTGGCGGAACAGCTTGGCGCCGATGATGAGGTCGGTCTTGCGCCCGGCCAGGTCGATGAGGTGGCTGCGCAACTGGCGCGAGAACATGTCGAACACCAGCGCCAGGCCGGCGCCCACCGCCAGGGTCCAGAGCGTGACATAGGCCTGGTGCGGAATCACCTTGTCGTAGATCACCGAGGTGACCAGGCCCGACACCAGCATCAGCACGTTGCTCAGCAAGGCGGCCAGCATGGCCGAGCGGTAATACGGGACAAAACGCCGCAGCGTGCCCCAGAGCCAATGTTTTTCCGGTTGCAGCAGCGGTGGCTCGCCCGCCAGCGGCTTGGCCTGCGACTGCTCCTGCGGCGTGACCGCCAGGATGAAGCCGCTGTATTCCTGGTCTAGTTCCGAGGCCGGTGCGACGCAGCTGGCCGCCTCCGGGCCGGGGAAGACCACTTCATAGCGGGCACTGCCGCCGGCTTGTGCGTCGTCCAGGCGGCGCACCAGCACGCAGGCATCGCCGCCATTGAGCAGCAGCACCGCCGGCAGCAGCAGCGCATTGATCTCGTCGATGCCCTTGCGCAGCAGACCGGCGTTATAGCCAGCCTCGCGCATCAGGCGGATGCCCTGGTCGGGGCTGAGCTGGCCCTCGATCGGCGCGCCAGCGCGCAGGGACTCCGGCGAGCGGGCCCGGCCGTGGTGCTGGGTCAGCCAGGCCAGGCAGTGCAGCAGCGGGTCGATGGCCGGCTGGTCCGCCAGACCCGCCAACGGGTCCTGCGGCTCCTCCGGCATGCCGGGCGCGCGCTGCCCGTCCTCGGCGGCCAGGCGCAGGCCGGGGCGGCGTGCGCGCTGGTCACCGTCGAAGAAGGGGTCGTGCGGCCGGCTCATAAGCGGAATCGTGGATCAATCAGGCCCGATGGGCCAGTGTCAATTGCTCGAATTCGCGCTCAATGTCACGAACAATCTGCGGCATGTTGAATAGTTGGCTTCGGCGGCCCTCGTCGCGCAGATAACGCTTGTAGGAACGGGCCCGTCCGGGGTTCTGGCCGATCTGGATGGCCCGCTGCTCGTAGTCCTCCAGCGAGAAGGTGATCAGATCGGGCAGGCCCACCGCCGTCAGCAGGCTGCCGCACATGCGGGAGATGTAGCTGCGCCCGGAGCGGGTGAGGATGGGCGTGCCCATCCACAGGCAGTCGCTGGCGGTGGTGCCGGCGTTGTAGGGGAAGGTGTCCAGCACCAGGTCCGGCAGGGTGAAGCGGGCCAGATAGTCCGGCGGCGCCACCCGGGGCGCGAAGATCAGGCGCGCCGGGTCAACCCCGGCGGCTTCGGCCTCGCGGCGGAGATTGGCCTTGGCCCAGTCGTTGTCGGCCAGCAACCACAGCACACTGCCCGGCACCGCCAGCAAGATGCGCATCCAGGCGCCGAACATCTCGGCATTCATCTTGTGGTTGTTGTTGAAGGAGCAAAAGACAAAGGCGTCTTCCGGCAGCTCGTACTGGGCGCGGGTGGGCAGCGCGCCCACGTCGCGCTGCCGGTCGCTGACCTGGTAGCAGTGCGGCAGGTAGATGGGCTTTTCGCTGCAATACGGCAGGTACTCGGGCGGCATGGTGAAACGGTCGGCCAGGATCCAGTCCACGCCCGGCAGCAGCGAAGTGGCGGGCAAGCCCAGATAACTCACCTGCACCGGCGCCGGTCGGTAGGCCAGGATGTTGGGCCGGGCGCCGCTGGTCAGGCCTTGCAGGTCCACCAGCACGTCGATGCCGGTCTGCGCAATCAGCTTGGCGGCATTGGTGTCGTCCATGGCGTTGATGCGCCAGACCTTGTCGAAGGACTTCAGCAGGCGGTGACGCAGCGGCGTGCCGTCTTCCCGGCTCCAGCAGAAGGCATGGATCTCGAATTTCTCGCGGTCGTGCAGCTCGTACAGCTCGGCAGTCAGCAGGCCGACCGCATGCATGCACAGGTCGCCGGAGAGGTAGCCGATGCGGATCTTGCCGCCCTGCTGCCGCGCCGCCACCGAGGCCGGATGCCGCCACAAGGGGGCCTCCTTCGGACGGGTGACCTTCTCATAGACAAAGCGCTGGGCCGCGCCCATCTGCAAGGCGGGATCATCGGTGGCGCTGAGGGTGGCCAGCAGCGACGTGGCCAGCAGCAGCGCATTGTGGGTGACCTCGCCGAAGGGCTGGTACACCGGCCATTTGCACTGCTTCTGACGGATGTGCACATAGTGCTGCATCACATCGGTCTGGTCCGGCTTGAGGGTGAGGCTGCGCACCATCAGCGCTTCGGACTCTTCATACCGGCGCTGCAGCTCCAGCAGCCGGGCGGCATTGTTCAGCGCATGGGTGCGCAGGCCCAGCAGGTCGGCGCCCAGCGCCTCCATCGGCCCTTCGTGGTCATAGACGCTGCGCCAGGCGGCCAGCGCCTCCTCCACCCGCTGCTGATGCTCGAGCTGATGGCCCAGATTGAGCCGCGCCTGGGCAAAGCTGGGGCTGATGGCCAGGGCCTGCTGGTAGACCTGCTCGGCCTGCTGGTGCTGCTGGATGTTGCCCAGCACCGTACCCCAGTTGTAGAGCGCCACCAGCCGGCTGGCGGGTGGGTGCCCGTCCACGGACAACCAGGCCTCATACAGCGCAGCCGCGGCCTGGCCGAGCTGTCGGTTCTGGAGGAAGTTGGCCCGGTCCATCAGTTCCGGCAGCGGCAGGCTGCCGTCACCGGCGCGTTGAAGCAGGAGCGCCCATTCCTGGGCCAGCTCGGCGGGGACGCTGAGGTTCTGCATGCGGTTGGCGGCTGAATCCATGAGTGGCTCGGTGAATGTCGGGGCGGCAACAGGGGGCGCCGGGCGCGGCCGAATGAGCGAACGAACGAACGAACGGACCGTCCGGACGGGTAGGCCCCACGGCGGACCGCCTCCTGTCAGGATTGTGAACGTCCGTGACAGGATTGAAACCGGCCAAATGGCGGGCTCGGACCGGTCAATTCCACTTCTTCCACATCCGGGAGGATCCGTCGGTGCCGCCGCGCCGGTCCAAGCCTCGTTCCGCGCCCCATCGCCCACCCGGAGGTCCGCCCGGACGCCCACCAACAGTCACCCGGGCGCCCTGCGCCCATCCATTCTGTGAGGTCGCACACACTCACTGTCTTTCGCCCGGCCCGCAGGAGAAGGTCGAAAGCGTCAGAGCGGCTGTCACAAAGCGCTGATTCAATCCTTTATCGGTCGTCCAGATGCCAACTTGAGCACGAATTGCAGGCCGGGAAGCGGTCTTATTGCGCAATCGTTGGCAGCTCCGGCTCGACACAATCCATTTGCGATCCAGGTCCGGCAAGGACCGGACGCCGCGCGAGCGGGCCCATCGCCAGGCCCGGGGACATCGGGGACGCGCGACACACCTACAGGCCGATGGTCAGACACATGAAGGTCAAGACTTGTTGGGATGATCAGGAGACCCATGCGGCATGCCCGGCATGGGCGATGGACGCGGGCCTGTCGGAGCCGATGACGGGTCCTGGCCCGGGGACGGATCTCATCGGCCCTGGTTCGGATCTCGCCGGGCCGACCGACACGACCGACGGGGCCGCGCCCGCTGCGGTCGCTGCGAGTCCGCTGCGCCGCCGTGCCAGCGACTCCATCTTCCAGAGCCTGATGCGGCTGTGGCCGCGGGAAGGACGTCGTCCGGAAGCCAGCATCCAGACGATGGCGCGCTTGCGATCAGCCTTCCGGGGGTGCCTCGTCGACCTGATCCAGGAGGCCCGGGCCTGCGGCGATGTGCGCAGCCAACTGCGGCTGGAAGGGCTGTTCGGTCACATCGTGCACAGCACCCATCCGGAGGACCTGTGGCACCTGCGGGCGTCGGTCTACACCGAGGTGGCGCGCGCCCGCAGCCAGGCGGAAGCGGAGCGGCGCGTAGCGCTGCTCACGCTGCAGTTCGATCTGAGCCGCGGCCGGCTCAAGCTGTGGAATGGCCGCGGCTGATCCGGCGCTGGAAGGCGAGAACGCCGAAACGCTCACGCGCTCGGACGTTCAAGGGGTCCTGGACTCAAGGCGCGAAGGCCTGACAAGGCTTCAGCGGTTGCCCAGGAAGTCCATCTTGCCCAGCGGCACGCCCGCATGGCGCAGCAGCGCATACAGCGTGGTGGCATGGAAGTAGAGGTTGGGCGTGGCGAAGAAGCGCAGGAAGTCCTCGCCGCTGAACTTGAAGGGGTCGCCCTGGCGGCGGGGCACGCTCACCTCACGCTGCTCGCTGCCGTTGAGCTGTTCCGGCTTGAAGCTGTTCACATAGTCGCGGGTCTTTTGCAGGCGGGCCAGCAGGTCGTCCAGGGTGACTTCGCTGTCGGCCCAGCTGGGCACGTCCTGCCCGGCCAGGCGCGCCACCGCGCCCTTGGCACCATCGCTGGCGATCTGGATCTGGCGCGGCAGCGGCAGCATGTCCGGCGCCAGGCGCAGGGTCAGGTAGACCGATTCGTCGAAACCCTTGGTCTTGGCGTGCTCGCGGGCGATGCCGATCCAGGCCTGCATGCTGCCCAGCATGCGATCAAACACCGGCACGGTGGCGGTGAACATGTCCATTGCAATCTCCTTGTCGAATCGGCAGCGCCAACGGGGGTGCGGCGCCTATGAAATCTCCGAAACGGCGCGGATGCTATCCGCTGTTCGCATCTGTTGCATTGACCTCGATGAATGGGCCCTGGGAACCCGGCGCAGACGCGGTTAGGATGGAGACCGCACGCCTATGAACATCATCATCCTCGACGATTACCAGGACGCCGTGCGCAAGCTGCCTTGCGCCGCCAAGCTGGACGCGCTGAACGCCAAGGTCTTCACCAATACGGTCAAGGGAATCGGTCAGCTTTCGGTCCGCTTGCGGGACGCAGAAGTGCTGGTGACCATCCGTGAACGGACCCAGTTCCCCCGACAACTGCTGGAGAAGCTGCCCAAACTCAAGCTGATCTCGCAGACCGGCCGGGTGGGCAAGCACATCGACCTGGAGGCCTGCACACGGCTCGGGATTGCAGTGGCCGAAGGCGGCGGCTCGCCGATCGCCCCGGCCGAGCTGACCTGGGCCTTGATCATGGCCGCGATGCGGCGGCTTCCGCAGTACATCTCCACCCTCAAGCATGGCGTGTGGCAGCAGTCGGGGCTGAAGTCGGCCTCCATGCCGCCGAACTTCGGGCTGGGCATGGTGCTGCGCGGCAAGACGCTGGGCATCTGGGGCTACGGCAAGATCGGCCAGATGGTGGCCGGGTATGGCAAGGCCTTTGGCATGCAGGTGCTGGTCTGGGGCAGCGAGAGCGCCCGGCTCCGGGCCCAGGCGGACGGGCATCTGGCGGCGGACAGCCGGGAAGCGTTTTTTGAGCAGTCGGATGTGCTGAGCCTGCACTTGCGGTTGGCCGAAGGGACGCAGGGCATCGTGACGGCGGAGGATCTGGCGCGGATGAAACCGACGTCGCTCTTCGTCAACACCTCGCGGGCGGAGCTGGTGGCCGATGGGGCGCTGGTGTCCGGGTTGAACCGGGGACGGCCGGGGATGGCGGCGGTGGATGTGTTTGAGAGCGAGCCCATCCTGCAGGGGCATCCGCTGCTGCGGCTGGAGAATGCGGTCTGCACGCCCCACATCGGTTATGTGGAGCTGGACAGCTATCAGATGTACTTTGATGCGGCGTTTGACAACGTGCTCAATTACATCGCAGGGACGCCCACCAACATTGTCAATCCCGAATCCCTAAAGATTCGTTGACCCCCCCTACCGCCTGACGGCGGCCCCCCAAGGGGGCGAGCTCGATGGCCCGGTGGAAAGGGTCCCCCCCTACCGCCTGACAGCGGCCCCCCAGGGGGCGAGCTCGATGGCC